>NZ_LMGG01000011.1:0-1481 GCF_001427925.1 Nocardioides sp. Root151 | reverse complement strand
CGCACCCAGCCTCACGACCAAGCCCCGGGGCAACCTGACAAAACTTACCGGAGTGAGATTCGCCTGTCAAACCGGCCAATCTGCTTCCAGATCCCAT
This sequence comes from Nocardioides sp. Root151, assembly GCF_001427925.1. Classification (NCBI taxonomy): domain Bacteria; kingdom Bacillati; phylum Actinomycetota; class Actinomycetes; order Propionibacteriales; family Nocardioidaceae; genus Nocardioides; species Nocardioides sp. Root151. The sequence continues at coordinate 1,384 of NZ_LMGG01000011.1, read as the reverse complement.
CGCACACACTGATCCAGGATCTTCCGAGGCCGCATCGTGGCGCACACTCAGAGGACCCCGAGAGGGGTACTGATGGGGGTGGCCGCCTGGTGGGACCGGAGCCCGGCCAGAAGGCCGTTCTTCCCGGTCGCTCTCGGCGACAGGTGAAACATTAGGCCACGCCCCACCACGGGTCAAATCGACGCGTTCGGGGCTCTCCCCCGGCTTCTCGGTCGCGCCCAGGAGAGCACGCTCCACACCGGGAAGCGGCGCCGTACGCGGCCGGCGTCCAGACCGAGAGGTCCCCAGCTGGTTGGCGTACGACGGGCCCCTGTGCACGGCGATCTCGCGCAGGCTCCAGGTCATCCCCGCGGGGTCGATCCCACTCGTGGGGCCGGCCGGGCGAAGAGTCTGAGTCGCAATCAGCGAGACGGCCATGACGGCGGATCACCTCGTGGGTGTGCAGATCCGGGTGCCGTCCACCGCCAGCCGCGGACGCCTGTCCCACGGGATTCCAGGTCCGGGCCATGAGGACCCCGTCATCTCGGTCCTTGCCGAATCGTGCCTGCGGCACAATCGAAACCATGAGCCTCGACCTCGCACGGATCGGCAGGGCGATCGGTGCGCCAGCTCGCGCCGCGATGATCGATGCGCTGTTCGACGGAGCACCCCACACCGCCGGGCAGCTGGCCCACGTGGCCGGGGTTGCGCCGGCCACCGCGAGCGAACACCTGGCCCTCCTCGCCGACGCGGGTCTCGTAACCGTCGAGCCCCGAGGCCGATTCCGGCACTACCGACTGGCCAACGCCCGTGTCGCGCATGCACTGGAGCAACTCAGTGGCCCGGGCCAGGGCCCCGTCAGCTCACTTCGGCTGTCTCGCGAACAACGTCGTCTCCGGGCAGCTCGCACGTGCTACGACCACCTCGCCGGTCAGCTCGGGGTGGCCGTGGCTGAACGGTTCATCGCCGCCGCATGGACTGATCCGCAGATGAGCACCATCACCCCAGCCGGCACGGACGCCCTGAAAACCTACTTCGGAGTGGACCTCGACCTGGCCGCCCGCTCCCGACGCCCGATTGTGCGGCCCTGTCGTGACTGGACAGAGCAACGCGACCACCTGGCCGGCACCATCGGCGCCATGATCGCCACCGCCATGCTCACCGACAACTGGGTCAACCGTCAGCCGGGAAGACGAGCACTGAGTATCACGCCCCATGGACTTGCCCAGCTCGAGCGGGCCGCCGTCACGACCGACGCCCACTCCCCCGTGAACGACAGAACCGGGTAGGCCTCGAGGCCTACCCGGTTCGGGATGTCACGGTGCCGCGCCATCGGCGATGCTCAGTTGGGTTGTTCGAGTTGTTGGGCGCGGGTGGCGGCGTCGGTGAGTTCGTCGCCGTCGAT
>NZ_LMGG01000009.1:0-1320 GCF_001427925.1 Nocardioides sp. Root151 | reverse complement strand
GGCAGGGGGCGGAATCAATCGGTCTAAGCAACTCAACCCTGTTGGGTGGTGTTGTGGATGCCGAGGTATGTGTCGTATGAGCAGCGCGAGGAGTTCTTCGGGTTGCTCTGCTTGGGGATGTCGCTGCAGGCCGCGGCTGTTGCGGTCGGCGTGTCGGTGACCGCTGGGAGGTCGTGGTGGCGATCCTCGGGGCTTGTGACTCCTGTGATTTCGATTGGTTCTGTCGGTGGCCTACCGGGTTCTGCTCCACCGCGTGTGCCGGGTGTGCACGGTCCGGGAGAACGGCCACGACGACGGCGGGCGTTGACCAGTGAGGACCGTGCAGTGATCGCGGTGGGGTTGTTGTGTGAGTGCTCTTGTGCCCAGATCGGCGCGATGATCGGGCGGGACAAGTCGGTGATCTCTCGCGAGGTGGACCGCAACCGGGGACCTGACGGGTCCTACTGGGCTCCGGTGGCGCACCGGGCCGCGCACGAGCGTCGTCGCCGCCCCAAGGGGTTCAAGCTGCTCAGCAACCCTGCACTGTGCCGACGGATCGAGGCGTGGATGGATGACGGGTGGTCACCGGGTCTGATCGCCGCGGTGCTCAGGGCCGATGCCGGGTCGAACATGATGGAGCGTGTGAGCCACGAAACGATCTACCAGGCGCTCTACGTGCAGGCCCGTGGTGGGCTGCGCGCCGATCTGCACCGCCAACTGTCGCTGAAACGGCGACAGCGCAAGCCGCGGGGCAGCAGCGACGGGCGAGGCACGAGCTTGTATCGGGAGGCGTTCACGATCCGGCAACGACCCGCCGAGGCCGCCGACCGGGCGGTCCCGGGGCATTGGGAGGGCGACCTGGTCACGGGTACTGCGAACGGGTCCGCGGTCGGCACACTGGTGGAGCGGTCGACCCGTTTCACCATCTTGTTGCACCTGCCCGGGCGCCATGACGCCGAGGCGGTGGCCGAGGCGATGATCCGTGAGATGAGCAAGCTGCCCGAGCACCTGCGGCGTTCGCTGACTTGGGACCGCGGCCCGGAGTTGGCCAGGTACCGCCAGGTCCAACTCGAGCTCGCGATGCCGGTCTACTTCTGTGACCCCCACTCGCCGTGGCAGCGGGGCACGAACGAGAACACCAACCGGCTCCTGCGGCACTGGTTGGAGAAGGGCAGTGACCTGTCCGTGCACACGGCCGAGGACCTGGACCGGATCGCTGCCACACTCAACGCCAGGCCCCGCCCTACCCTTGACCTGCAGACCCCCGCACAAGCGCTGGCTGCGCTGCTCGCCAAACCGGCAGCAGCATGACCGTTGCTTAGACCGATTGACCTAGCCGGG
>NZ_LMGG01000008.1:102977-240363 GCF_001427925.1 Nocardioides sp. Root151 | reverse complement strand
CGGCATCCACAACACCACCCAACAGGGTTGAGTTGCTTAGACCGATTGATTCCGCCCCCTGCCGGTGGGGTGCGAAGTGACGTGGACAGCGCGTTACACGTGGCGGGGGCGGGCGGGCGGGGCGGGCGGGCTGGTCGGCGGGGGCGGGTCAGGCGGGCGCGTTGGGGAGGGCGCCCCCGTAGCGACGGTCGCGACGGGCGTAGGTGTCGATCGCGGCCCACAGGTGCCGGCGGTCGACGTCGGGCCAGAGCACGTCGGAGAAGACGAACTCGCTGTACGCCGCCTGCCAGAGCATGAAGTTCGAGAGCCGCTGCTCCCCCGACGTACGCCAGACCAGGTCGGCGTCGGAGAGGTCGGGCACGTAGAGGTGCTTGGCGAAGGTCTTCTCGTCGACCTTCTTGGGGTCCAGGCGCCCGTCAGCCACGGCCTGGGCGATGGACCGCGCGGCGTCGGCCACCTCGGCCCGACCGCCGTAGTTCACGCACATGGTCAGCGTGAACACCTTGTTGTCCTTGGTCAGCTCCTCGGCGACCTGCAGCTCCTTGATCACCGACTTCCACAGCCGCGGCGCCCGGCCGGCCCACTTCACGCGCACACCCAGCTCGTGCATCTCGTCGCGCCGGCGCCGGATCACGTCCCGGTTGAAGCCCATCAGGAAGCGCACCTCGTCGGGCGAGCGCGACCAGTTCTCCGTCGAGAACGCGTACGCCGACACCGCCTTCACGCCGATCTCGATGGCCCCCTCGACCACGTCGAACAACGACGACTCACCTTGCTCGTGTCCCGCCGTCCGCGGGAGGCCGCGCTCCTTGGCCCAGCGGCCGTTGCCGTCCATCACCACGGCCACGTGCCGCGGCACCAGGTCCTTCGGGATCGGCGGCGGAGTGGCACCCGAGGGGTGCGGATGCGGACGACGTGGCACACGATTCACGTGGACAACCCTAGAGCTTGGCCCCTCGCGGCCTATGCTGCCTTCGTGGAGAACCAGAACGATCAAATCGAGCAGCAGCTGTTCACCATCCTGCGACGCTCGCAGTTGATCCATGTCCGCACGCCCTCGGGCGAGGTCGAGCTCGAGCGCTCCAGCTACGGCATCCTGTGCCTGCTCGACGACAACGGCCCCCAGCGACTCGGCGCGATCGCCCAGGCATTCCGCCTCGATCCCTCGACGATCACCCGGCAGGTGCAGGCCGTCGTACGGCTCGGCCTGGCCGAGAAGACGGTCGACCCCACGGACCGTCGGGCCTCCGTGCTCACCCTCACCACCGAGGGCGCGAGGGCCGTGCACGAGGAACGCGACCGTCGGCGTGGGCTGCTCGACATCATGCTGGCGTCGTGGTCCCAGACCGAGCGTGACGAGTTCCTCCGCTCGTTGCAGCGCTTCAACCGCACCGTCGACGACTGGATCGAGAACGGCGCACCCACCGACTGACGCGGTCGGTCAGCGCTCGACGTACTCCAGCGAGCGGAGCCGGCGCTCGAGGTGCCAGTGGAGGTACGCCGCCACGAGGCCACTGGCCTCCTTGAGGTGACGGGGCTCGGCGGCGTCGATCAGCGGCCAGTCACCTGCCAGCAGCCCGCCGAGCACGGCCACGGTCTCCGCGGACGGGTTCGCCGAACCCGGCAGGCGGCAGGTGCTGCACAGGATGCCACCGGCCACCGGGTTGAACCACCGGTGCGGACCGGGTGCGTCACAGCGGGCACACGTGTCGAACGACGGGGCGTAGCCGGCCACCGACAGGGACCGCAGGAAGTAGGAGTCGAGCACCTGCCCGGGACGCCGCTCCGGTGTGGTCAGCGCGCGCAGGCCGCCGACGAGCAGGAGGAACTGCTGCAACGAGGGCTGCCGCTCCTCCATGATCAGGCGCTCGGCGGTCTCGAGCATCGCCGTACCGGCGGTGTAGCGGTCGTAGTCGGCGCCCAGGGTTCCCGAGAACGGGGCCAGGGTCACGGCCTGGGTGATGGTGTCGAGGTTGCGTCCCTCGGCCAGCTGCAGGTCGACGTGGGTGAACGGCTCGAGACGGGAGCCCCAGCGTGACGACGTGCGGCGTACGCCCTTGGCCACCGCCCGCACCAGCCCGTGGTTGCGGGTCAGGAGGGTGATGATCCGATCCGCCTCACCCAGCTTGTGGGTGCGCAGCACGACGGCTTCGGCTCGATAGAGGGGCACGGGTCCATTGTGCCGTCTCAGACGCCCCGGAGCCCGCTGGCGGAGCGTGTCTCCCAGCACCCGCGGACGAACTCGGCCGCCTCGCCGTCCAGGCGCTCGGGCCGGAACCGCCACTCGAATATGCTCTCGGCCCGGACGAACCGGGCAGCCGGGATCTCGTCGGCCAGCATCGCGGCGTCCGCCGCCGGGTGAACCGGGTCGGCGGGATGGCCGACCACCATCGTGGGTACGTCGATGGCGCGGCGCAGGCGCGACGGAGGGGCGATGCGGCCGAAGACGATGCCGTGCATCACCGCCGCCATCGGCGCGGGCTGCTGGTCGCAGGTGTCGAGGACGATGCCCGCCCAGAAGGGGACCAGTCCGCGCGGCACCCGACGCGTCACGGCGCGGGTCAGACTGACCGTGAACGGCAGGAACCGCGCCGCCAGCATCATCGGACCGAACACCACCATCCCCATCTCGACGGCGTTGTCGAGCACCGGCATCTCGACCAGGAGGCCGCGCACCCGCGCGGGAGCGATCGCCGCCACCTCGAGCGAGACGTTGGCGCCCAGGGAGGTGCCGCCGATGACGGCCTGGTCGGCGCCGAGGTGGTCCAGCAGTGCGACGACCTGCTCCCCGAACGCGGTCATCGAGTAGACCATCGGGTCGGCCGGCCGGTCCGAGCGACCGTGGCCGAGCAGGTCGAGGGTGACCACGTGCATGCCCTCGGCGGCCAGTGCGCGCGCCAGCGGCTGGCACATGCGGCGCAGCATCAACTGGCCGTGCAGCAGCACCACCCAGCGGTCGCCGGAGCCGTACTCGGTGTACTCCAGGCGGTCCTCGCCGAGGAAGAACTGGCCGATGCGTTCGGAGACCAGGGGTGAGCGCGACATGGCCAGCAATCTACCGTCCGCCCGGCCCCCGGCAGGTCAGCTGACCGCGACCGCGTCCACGACGAAGACGAGGGTCTCGTTCGGCTCGACCCCGTTGCCGCCCGCACCGTAGCCCTTGGCCGGCGGGATGATGATCAGGCGGCGGGCGCCCTCCTGGATGCCGACGAGTCCTTCGTTCCACCCGTCGATGACCGGGGCCTGGCCCAGTGGCGTGACCGGGAACGGCTCACCGCGGTCGAAGGAGTTGTCCAGGACCTGCTGGTTCGACCAGGTCACCAGCAGGTAGTCCGTCAGCACGGTGTCTCCGGCCTTCGCCTCCGGGCCGGAGCCCGCGGAGAGGTCCTTGGTGATCACTTCGGTCGGCGGGGTGCAGTCGTCCGGCAGCGTCACCTCAGGCTTCTCGCCGAACTCGCCGCTGACCTCGATGTCGTCCGCCGTGCACACGGCGGCCGAGTCCGTGTTGTCGTCGGACGAGTCGTCCGAGTCCGAGTCGCCGCACGCGGCAGTGGCGAGGAGGGCAGCCGTGACGGCCAGGACAGCGGTGATTCTCCGAGCGGTACGCATGGCGCCGACCCTATCCGTGGCCGACCTGACACTGTTGTCCGCATGCCCACGAACACCCGACAGAACAACCCCGGCGCCGATCGGTCGCCTCTCGCGAGCTACCCCTCCAAGCCCCCGGTGGGGTTCGCGGACTGGACGATGCTGGTCATCGCGATCATCTCGGTGGTGCTGCTGTCGTGGATCACCTTCTGGGACGTCTCGCCCGGGACCGAGCGCTGGGTGATCCGCGCTGACTACGCGATCTGCGCGCTGTTCGCCGTCGAGTTCCTCTGGCGCTGGCGCCGATCGCGTGAGGGCTGGAAGTTCCCGCTGAAGTACTGGTACGAGGTGCTCGGCATGATCCCGGTCTCGAACCCGGCGTTCCGCTCGTTCCGACTGCTGCGGGTCTTCATCGTCCTGGCCCGCCTCGGCCGAGCCGCCGACCGGGCCTTCGGCGACCGCGTCACCGCAGCCATCGTCAAGCAGGGCACGGACTCCATCGTCGAGGTGATCAAGAGGCCGGTGACGATCGCCGTGATGGACGAGGTCACCGCCGTGCTGCAGACGGGCAACTACACCAGCAACATCGCCCGCGCCCTCGACGAGAACCGTGCCGAGCTCGACCTGATGATCGTCGAGCTGATCAAGAAGGACCAGCAGATGGGTCGGCTCAAGTTCCTGCCGTTCCACGACGACGTCGTGCGCCTGGTCAGTGACACGGTGTTCCGGCTGGTCTTCTCGGTGCTCAACGACCCGCGCACCGACGAGCTGATCTCGGACGCGCTCCGCGAGAACATCGACCAGATGCGGGACGCCGTCCGCAACAAGTACGACGCCGAAACGGCAGGAGCGACGTCATGAGCATCGAGGTACGCCGACTGGCCCCCGAGGAGTGGCCGGTGTGGCGCGAGATCCGGTTGCGGTCCCTCGCCGACTCCCCCGATGCCTTCGGGTCCACGCTCGCCCGGGAGGAGGCCTTCACGGAAGACGACTGGCTGATGCGAATGCAGAGCACGCCCGTCGTCGTCTTCGTCGACGGCGCCGCGGCCGCCCTGGGCGGGGCCTTCCGGATCGAGGACGGAGTCGCCCAGATCGTGGCGATGTGGACCGCTCCGGAGTTCCGTCGCCGAGGCCTGGCACGACTGGTGCTCGACGAGGTGGTCGCTCAGGCCCGTGCCGAAGGACGCCGGGTGATCCTCGACGTCGCGCAGGGCAACCCCGCCGCGCGGAGGGTCTACGAGCGCTTCGGCTTCGTCGCGACCGGCAGGGCCGAGCCCCTCCGTGAGGGGTCGGCCCTGCTGGTCGACGAGATGGTGCTGCCCTAGTCGCCGCGTCAGGCGCGGTTGACGGCGCTGACGACGGCCTTGAGCGAGGCAGTGACGATGTTCGCGTCGAGGCCGACACCCCAGAGGATCTGGTCACCGACCGCGCACTCGACGTACGCCGCGGCGATCGCGTCGCCACCGGCCGAGAGCGCGTGCTCGTGGTAGTCGAGCACCCGCACGTCACCGCGGTCGGCGTACGCCGGGTTGCCGGCCGCCTGCTCGGTCTCGACCAGATCGTTGAGCGCGTTGGTGAACGCGTTGATCGGTCCGTTGCCCGACGCTGTCAGCGCGCGCAGCTCACCGTCGACGTACACGTTGACCGAGAGCTGGTCCTTCTCACCCGCAGCCGAGGAGGTGTGCACCGAGTTGAGCTTGAGCGGGGACTCGCGGTCGAGGTACTCGCTGCGGAAGACGTCCCAGATCGCCTCGGGCGTCATCTCGCCGCCGTCGGAGTCGGTGCGCTGCTGCACGACCCTGCTGAACTCGATCTGCGCACGCCGCGGCAGGTCGAGCTTGTGCTCGGCCTTGAGGATGTAGGCCACTCCGCCCTTGCCGGACTGGCTGTTGACCCGGATCACGGCCTCGTAGTTGCGCCCGACGTCTTTCGGGTCGATCGGCAGGTACGGCGCCTCCCAGGGCAGCTCGCCGACCGGAACACCCTGCTCGGCGGCCTGCTTGTCGAGGTCCTCGAGGCCCTTCTTGATGGCGTCCTGGTGGGAGCCGGAGAAGGCGGTGTAGACGAGGTCACCCGCGTAGGGGTGCCGCGGGTGCACCGGCAGGTTGGTGCAGTACTCGACCGTGCGGCGCACCTCGTCGATGTCACTGAAGTCGATCTGCGGGTCGATGCCCTGCGAGAAGAGGTTCATGCCCAGCGTGACCAGGTCGACGTTGCCGGTGCGCTCGCCGTGGCCGAACAGGCAGCCCTCGACGCGGTCGGCACCGGCCATCATCGCCAGCTCGGTGGCGGCCACCGCGGTGCCGCGGTCGTTGTGCGGGTGCAGGCTGATCGCACTGTGCTCGCGGCGGGTCAGGCCTCGGCCGAAGTACTCGATCTGGTCGGCGTAGGTGTTCGGCGTCGACATCTCGACGGTCGCCGGCAGGTTGAGGATGATCTCGCGGCCGGCCTCGGGCTGCCACACGTCGGAGACCGCCTCGCACACCGAGAGCGCGAAGTCGGTGTCGGTCTGGGTGAAGATCTCGGGGCTGTACTGGTAGCCGAAGTCACAGTCGCCGAGCATCTCCTCGGCGTACTTCATCACCATCTCGGTGCCGCGGGTGGCGATGTTGCGGCACTCGTCGGGGGTGACCCCGAAGACGACCCGCTGGAACAGCGGCGCGGTCGCGTTGTAGAGGTGCACGGTCGCGCGGTCGGCGCCGACCAGCGACTGGATCGTGCGCTCGATGAGGTCCTCGCGGGCCTGGGTCAGCACCGAGACCTGCACGTCGTCGGGGATGCGGTCCTCCTCGATCAGCTTGCGCACGAAGTCGAAGTCGGTCTGGCTGGCGCTGGGGAAACCGATCTCGATCTCCTTGTAGCCCATCTTCACCAGCAGCTCGAACATGCTCAGCTTGCGGGCCGGGGTCATCGGGTCGATCAGCGCCTGGTTGCCGTCACGCAGGTCGGTGGAGAGCCATCGCGGGGCCCTGGTGATCTTCTTCGTGGGCCACGTGCGATCGGGCACGTCGACGGGCACGAAGGCGGTGTACCGCTCGAACGGCATGCCGCTGGCGGACTGCTGGTTGCCGGTGTTGCTCAGGTTGGTCATGGTTTCCTCGCTGCTTGGAGATCCGGATGCCGGACGAGCAGCCCATGAGAAGGCAGCACAACCTCCGCAACGAGGGGGCCGGCTTCAGGCCTCGTTGCGGCAGCGAAGGAGGAGGCTGCGCATCTTCATGACGGGAACCACTTTAGCGCACCCTCGCGACCGTGACAGGGTGGGTCCATGCCTCAACTGCTGGTTGTCCATCACTCCCCCACCCGGTCGCTGCAGGCCCTCACCGAGGCAGTCGTCGCCGGCGCCTCCGACGACGAGATCGAGGGCGTCGAGGTCGTCGTACGACCGGCCCTGGAGGCGACCGCCGACGACGTGCTGGCCGCGGACGGCTACCTGCTCGGCACCAGCGCCAACTTCGGCTACATGTCCGGGGCGCTGAAGCACTTCTTCGACTCGACGTTCCTCCAGGTCGGCGGCGCGCTCGATCCGAGCGGCGGCGCCGGTCCCGGTGACGACGCGAGCCCCACTGCCAAGCGCCCCTACGGCCTCTACGTCCACGGGCGCTACGACACCACGGGAGCGGTCCGCTCGGTGCAGTCGATCATCGGCGCCCTCGGCTGGCGCCAGGGTTACGACGTCCTCGAGGTGCTCGGCGACGTCGGGGAGGCCGAGACGGAGGCCGCCTACGAGCTGGGCGGTACGATCGCGGCACTGCTGACGACCTAGAGGACTCCCCACGTGCCCCCTGTACGACGACTGCTGCCGGCCGTCGCACTGCCGATCGTGCTGGTCCTGTCCGGATGCGGAAACGACGACGGCAGCGACCGTGTCGACCCCGCCCAGCTGGACGCGGTCGAGGCCCCCGAGCTGGGCGCGTGCCGCGACCTCGAGCCGGGCGACGTAGAGAAGAGCAGCAACGCGACCAAGACCGTCGACTGCGCGGAGACGCACACGGCCGAGACCTACGCGGTCGGCCCCCTGCCCGCGACCTACGACGAGGCCGACTACGACGACGACGGACTGGCGCAGTTCGCCTACGAGCGCTGCTCCGGCCAGTTCGAGAAGTTCCTGGGCGCCGACGAGTCGCTGGTGATGCGCACCGTGGTGAGCTGGGCGTGGTTCCGCCCGTCGGAGAAGGCCTGGGACAAGGGCGCGCGGTGGTACCGCTGCGACCTGGTCGGTGGTGGTGAGCAGTCGAAGGAGTACGTCGACCTCCCCGAGACCGCCAAGGGCCTGCTCACCGGGCGTCCCGAGGACAAGTGGATGGTCTGTGCCGAGGGCCCGACCGTGGTCGGCGAGGTGAAGGTGCCGTGCTCGGAGAAGCACAACTGGCGTGCCGTCACCACGATCAAGGTCGGCACCGACGACGAGTCCTACCCGGGTGACCGGCTGGTCGAGGTGAAGACCCGCGACTTCTGCTCCGACTCGGTGGGCGCCTGGATGAACTACCCGGTCGACTACGAGTACGCCTACACCTGGTTCCACAAAGCCGAGTGGGACGCCGGCAACCGGCGCTCCATCTGCTGGGCAAGGACACCCCGATGACCCGCCTCCTCGCCAGTCTCCTGCTCGCGCTCGGACTCCTCGCGGGATGCTCGGACGGATCTGACAAGTCCGCCGACCCGGACCCGACCCCCAGTGCGTCCACCACCCCGCCCGCCCCGGCGAAGCCGGCACCCCGCCCGAAGCCGGGCACCTGCCACTCCCTGTCGTACGACGCCGCGGTGGCCCCCACGTTCGACGCGAAGACCGTGTCCTGCAAGGCGAAACACACCGCCGAGACCTTCTTCGTCGGCACCCTCGACACCGTCGTCGACGGACACCTGGTCACCGTCGACTCCGATCGCGTGCAGCAGCAGGTCTCCAGCGCCTGCCCGCGCGAGCTCGCCGGCTTCCTCGGCGGCTCGGCGGAGGACCTGCGCCTCAGCATGCTCAGCACGGTCTGGTTCAGCCCCACCGTCGAGCAGTCCGACGAGGGCCAGGACTGGTTCCGCTGCGAGGTGATCGCGATCGGCGGACCCGAGGAGCTCCTGCTGCTCGACGGTCCGACGCAGGGCGTGCTCGGCACCGACGCGGGCCGCGCCACGTACGGCATGTGCGGCACCGCCAAGCCGGGCGCCACGGACTTCGAACGCGTGGCCTGTGCCCGTTCGCACTCGTGGCGCGCGGTCGGCACGGTCGACGTACGACCGGCGAAGGGTGGCGCCTATCCGGGGGCCGAAGCCGCCCGCGACGCCGGCCAGTCGACCTGCGAGGACACCGTCCGCGACCTGGCCGACGACCCGCTCAAGTTCACCTGGGGCTACGAGTGGCCGAACAAGAAGCAGTGGTCGGCCGGCCAGCACTACGGCTTCTGCTGGGCGCCTGAGGCCTGAGCACGGCGAAGCCGAGGACTCAAACCCGCGGTGCCAGCTCCGTGACGATGTCGAGGTGCCCGGCGTGCCGGGCATACTCGGCCAGCACGTGGAAGCAGATCCACTCCAGGGTCGGAGGGTCGTGCGCGAAGCGGCCACCGGGCGCGGCAACGGCGTCAGGGGCGAAGTCCCGGAGCACTCGACGCGTCCGCTCGGCTGTCCGCTCCAGGCCTGCGGCCAGGTCGGCTGCCGTCACCTCCGGCGCCACCTCCCACCTGGCCCGGGCCAGCGTCTCGTCGGAGTCGTCCGAGACCCACGGCTCGTCGGTGTTCCAGTCCCCCCAGGGATCGGCCACTGGTTCGCCGAGGAATCCCCACACGAACCAGCGCTGCTCCATGTGCAGGCAGTGGCTGAGCAGCTCGATCGGGGTCCACCCGCTCGGAACTCGCGGCGTGCGCTGCTCGCCGGCTGACAGGGAGAGGACGCCGTTCACGATGTCGTCGCGCACCCAGTCGAGGTAGTCGGCCCATCTGGCCTGCCCCGCTGGCCCCGACTTCGCCGGCTCGGCCACGTTGCGGGCCACCCGGTTGTCCTCGCTCACGTGGCCCACCGACTCAGAAGCCGAGCTTGCGCAGCTGGCGCGGGTCGCGCTGCCACTCCTTGGCCACCTTGACCCGCAGGTCGAGGTGCACGGGGGTGCCGAGCATGGCCTGGATCTGCATGCGGGCATCGGTGCCGACCTGCTTCAGGCGCGACCCCTTGTGGCCGATCACGATGCCCTTCTGCGAGTCACGCTCGACGTAGAGCCATGCGTGGATCTCGAGCAGGGGCTTGTCCTCGGGGCGGTCCTCGCGCAGGCCCATCTCCTCGACGACGACCGCGATGGAGTGGGGCAGCTCGTCACGCACGCCTTCGAGCGCGGCCTCGCGGATCAGCTCGGCGACGATCGCCTCCTCGGGCGCGTCGGACAGGTCGCCGTCCGGGTAGAGCGGTGGGCCTTCCGGAAGCATCGCGGTGAGTACGTCGGCCAGCAGCTGCACCTGGTCTCCGCTCTTGGCCGAGACCGGCACGATCTCGGCCCACTCCGTGCCGGTCTGCTCCCCCAGCGCCTGGATGGCGAGCAGGTGCTCGCCGATCTGCTCGGGCGTGGCCAGGTCGGTCTTGGTCGCGATGGCGACCTTCACGCTGCGCCGGACCTTCGAGAGCTCCTTGACGATGAACGTGTCGCCGGGACCGATCTTCTCGTTCGCCGGGAAGCACACGGCCACCACGTCGACCTCGGCCCACGTGGTCTTGACGAGGTCGTTGAGGCGTTCGCCGAGGAGGGTGCGCGGGCGGTGCAGGCCGGGGGTGTCGACGAGGATCAGCTGCGCGTCGTCACGGTGCACGATGCCGCGCACGACGGTGCGGGTGGTCTGCGGCTTCGAGGAGGTGATCACGACCTTCGAGCCGACCAAGGCGTTGGTCAGCGTCGACTTGCCGGCGTTGGGACGACCCACGAAGGAGACGAAGCCGCTGCGGTAGCCCTCGGGCCGTTCGCCGTGCAGGGGTCCGGCCGGTGCCACGCCGCTGACGTCGAAGTCCTTGTCGTGCTCATTCATTCCGTCTCCCGTGCTGCGTCGTAGTCGGCCCAGATCTCTTCATCACTCTTGCCTGCCGCCTTGCCTGCCCGGTAGATCGGGCCGGGGTCGACCGCACGCGGCTGGCGCTTCAGCGCCGCACGCCAGTAGCCCATCACGTCGTACTGCGTGCTCGGCAGCTTCACCTCGCGCATGAGGTGCTTGCGGATCGCCCGCATCTGGGCGGACTCCCCCGCCATCCAGAAGTAGCCGGGGCCCTCGGGCCACGGCAGCGACTCGGTGAACGCGGCCAGGTTGCTCTGCCCGGGGCCGGGCGGCTCCAGCCAGGTCAGGTCGCCGGACTTCTCCAGGGCCTCCGGGAAGTAGCCGTCGATCCGCTCCGGGGACTCGGCCCACACATGGGCTCGTACGTCGGGGCCGAGCTCCTCGATGATCCTCGCCATCGCCGGCAGCCCGGTCATGTCACCCACGAGGTAGAGCCACCGGCTCTCCTCGGGCATCGCGAAGGAGCCCTTGGCCTCGGTGATCGTGACGGTCTCGCCGGTGCAGTCGCGCATCGCCCACTCGGTGACCAGGCCGACGTCGTGGACCACGACGTCGAGCACCAGCTCGACGCCGTCCCATGACCGCACGGTGTAGTAGCGGGACTGGAACTGGCCCGGCACGACCAACCCGACCCACTCGTCGCTGATTCCGGTGGAGGTGAATCGGGCCAGCCCCTCACCGCCGAGGGTGAGGCGCACGAGGTGCGGCGAGATCTCCTCACGCCGCAGCACCTGCGCGGCGTACTGCTCGGCTCGGGTGCTCACCGGACAAGGTTAGTCGCCCGTGCCCGGGCCGCGCGCATCCGCTGCCGGGGCGCGAGCCACGAGCCCACCGGCACCGTCCTGTCCGAGGCGCACCAGCATCGCGGCCTCGGGGTCGCTCACTGCCTCGACCTGACCCGGGCCGAGGATTGCGTCGGCGAGCAGCTGGCCCTCCCCCACGGGACAGCGCAACCAGTCGCAGCGACGAGGACATCGCGATGAAAGCCTCGTGCAAGCATGCCCCGGCACGCTGCTGCAATGCCACTGGAAACCGATGACCGAGCCGCCCAGCTCCGCGCGCTGCCCCGGACCCGCACGCTGGTCGTGTGCCTGGCCCTCTTCCTGGAGGGCATGAGCTCGTCGGCCATCAACGTGCAGATCGGCGCCGTGGAAGGTGAGTTCGCCCCCGGCCCGGTCGAGCTCCAGCTGATCGCAGGCGTCTTCCTGATCTCCTACGCCGGCCTGCTGCCCCTGGCCGGTCAACTGGTCGATCGGAGCAACCGCCGGACGCTGTTCCACCTCGGCGTCGTCCTCTTCGGGCTCGGCAGCCTGGCCTGTGCCCTCGCGCCCGCTGCCGCCTTTCTCGTGGTCGGTCGGTTCACCCAAGGTGCCGGTGCCGCGTTGAGCGCCCCCGCCGCCCTCGCCCTGATCACCGCGGGCCTTCCCGAGGGGCCCGCCAGGAACCGCGCCGTGACGACGTACGGCGCCATGGGTGCGGTCGGGTTCTCGACCGGGCTGGTGGTGCCGGGTGCACTGGTCACGGCGCTGGGCTGGCGCTCGAGCTTCCTGGTGCTCGTGCCGATCGTGTTGCTGGTCCTGGCCGCGACGTGGCGGATCCCGCCCTCGGTGGCTCACCGCAGCGGCCGGTTGGACCTGCCGGGAGCGCTGCTCCTCACCGTGGCCCTGGGCCTGGCGCTCAGCCTGGTCAGCGGGGTCGGCAGCCTCACCGTCGGGCCGCTCGGTGCCGGCGCCGGGGTGTTGGTGCTGCTCGTCGGCGTGCTCGTGCGCAGGGGCGGCGTGGGCGGCATCCCGCGCAGCACCTTCGGGCGCCCCCGGGTGCTCGGGGCCGGTCTCGGACTGGCGGCTGTCTTCGCTGGTGTGCTCTCGTCGATGTTCGTGCTGAGCCTCGACCTGCAGGCCGGAGGCGGGATGGACGCCTACGAGGTCGGGCTCCTGATCCTGCCCCAGCCGTTGGCCTTCTCGGCCGCCTCCCGGGCCGGGGCAGCAGCCGTGGGTCGTCACGGTCCGGGCCGGACGCTGGCCGTGGGGATGCTGCTGATCGCGACCAGCCTGGTGCTGCTCGCCACGGTCACTCGCGGTCCGTCGGAGGTGCGGATCCTGATCGCGATGGCCGCGATCGGCGTCGGCATGGCGCTCAGCTTCCCGGCCGCGTCGATCGCCGCGATCGACGCCACGCCCGAGGCGCTGCGCGGGACCACCGCCGGTCTGCTGACCACGGCCCAGAACGTCGGCGGGGCACTCGGCCTGGCCGTGGTCACCGCGCTCGACGTCGTGCCTCGGGAGCACGGGGACAGTGCCACCCCGGGGCTCCTGGTCGCCGCGGCCCTCATCGTCGGCGGTGGACTCGCCGCCGTGGTCGCTGCCCGTACGCGTGCCCCGGAGGGAGCCCACGCATGCTGATCGCCTGCGACCTCGACGGCACCCTGACCTTCGACGGAACGTGCCCGGCCCAGCCCCTGGTCGACGTACTCGAGGACTTCGCGGAGCGGCCGGACGTCAGGCTGGTGCTGGCCACCGCCCGTTCCCCGCGGTGCCTGCGGGACTGGTTCGGGCGCCTGGCGCAGCGGATCGACCTGGTCTGCTGCAACGGGGCCCTGCACCTGCCGCCGGGCGGCCTGCCGGCGACCGTCCGCGCACTGCCCGCCGCGTCGGTGGGTCGGCTGCTGGAGCGGTTGGACCGGGCCGGGGTCGGCTGGTGCGCGGAGTACGGCGACCACTTCGTGGCCCGCGACGCGACGGCGCTGCCGTGGTTCGGAGACCGTGCGCGACGACGCATGGCCCCCGGTCAGCGGCCACCCCTGGACGGCGTGCTCAAGGTCAGCATCGAGGAGTCACGACGCGGGCTGCCCGCTGCGGCCGGACTGCCCGGAGTCGTCACCCTGCCGCACGCGACCGGCGACATGGACGTCGTCGCGGCGGGCGTCGACAAGTCCGTGGCGGTTGCGGGCCTCTCGTCGACCGGGGCCGCCGACCTGGCCGTGGGCAACGACCTCAACGACCTCGCGATGCTGCGCTCTGCCCGGCGTGCCGTGGTGGTCGGCGACGGTCTTCCGGCCCTGGACGACGTGCCGCACGTGCGCAGGGTCGCGGCCCACCCCCGGGACGTCGAACGGGCGCTGCTGGACGCCGTGCCGCAGGTCGGCATCGCCTGACCCGCGGCACGGCCCCTCGTGCCTGGTTCAGGCGATCCAGTCGGGACGCAGCGGGAAGCCGCTTGCGCCGCGTTCGTCGTTGCGGGTGGCGAGCACGTGGTGCAGCTCGATCTCGTCGCGCTCGAACCCGATCCGCGAACCGGCCATGTAGATGCCCCACACCCGGGCCGTGCCCTCGCCGACCTCGGCGACGCACTCGTCCCAGTTGGCCTCGAGGTTCCGGCACCATCCGGCGAGGGTCA
Source organism: Nocardioides sp. Root151 (assembly GCF_001427925.1). Taxonomy (NCBI): domain Bacteria; kingdom Bacillati; phylum Actinomycetota; class Actinomycetes; order Propionibacteriales; family Nocardioidaceae; genus Nocardioides; species Nocardioides sp. Root151. The sequence goes on along the minus strand of NZ_LMGG01000008.1, from coordinate 226,360 downwards.
TCGCGTAGTGCTCGCGGATGTTCTCGGTGTGCTGGACCTCGAGTCCGGCGTCCTGGGCGGCGGCCACGATCGTGCCCGAGCCGATCAGCTCGCCGTCGGGGAAGACGTAGCGGTCGATGAACGCCCCGGTCTCGGTCGGCCGGTTGTGCGGGCGGGTGATGCTGTGGTTGAGCAGTCGCCCGCCCGGGCGCAGCTTCTCGCGCAGGAAGGTGAAGTACGACGGGTAGTTCCTCACCCCGATGTGCTCGGTCAGGCCGATCGAGCTGACCGCGTCGAAACCGGTCTCCATGACCTCGCGGTAGTCGAGGTGTCGCACCTCGGCCAGGTCACCGAGCCCTTCACGGTCGATGGCCTCCTTGGCCCATTGGGCCTGTTCGAGCGAGAGGGTCACGCCGAGCGCCTTGACGCCGTACTCGCGTGCGGCATGGCGCACCATGCCTCCCCAGCCACAGCCCACGTCGAGCAGGCGTTGACCGGGTTGGAGGTTGAGCTTGCGGCAGATCAGGTCGTACTTCGCGGCCTGGGCCTCCTCGAGGGTCGCCTCGGGGGTCTCGAAGAGTGCGCAGGTGTAGGTCATCGACGGACCGAGCACCATCTCGTAGAACCGGTTCGAGACGTCGTAGTGGTGCTTGATCACCTCGGCGTCACGGTTCATCGAGTGGCGCAGGCCCTCGAAGGCGCGACGCCAGCGCGGCAGGTGCTCCTGCGGCGGCACCGGCGGCGGCCTCAGCTTGTCGATGCCCAGTCCGCGCACCAGGCGCAGCGCCTCGCTGACGCTGGGTCGGCGGAACTTCAGGTGGTTGACCAGCAGCGCCATCGCCTCGTAGGGGTCGCCCGGATGCACTCCGCGGAGCTCCAGGTCGCCCATCACGTAGGCGCGGGCCATGCCGAGGTCGCCGGGCGCGGTCATGATGTAGGAGAGCCCGCGCTCGTTCTTGAGATGCAGCTCGATCTTCGCGTCAGGTGGTCCGGCGACGCTGCCGTCGTACGCACTGAAGCGCACCGGGGAACCGTCGTGGAGAAGGGAATCGATGGCCTGCCCGATGGTCACGGAGTCGGTCATGCTCACTGGCGTTGCACCGCCTTGTCATAGAGAGAGGTGAGTCGGTCGTGTGGGTCGTAACGCTGTTTCACGGCGGCCAGGTTGGCGCCGTCGTAGAGTCGGTCGAAGGTGGCTCGGTCGTAGAACGCCTCGGAGTAGAGCGACTTGTGCCCGCCGAGCTCGTGCACCTTCGCCTCGATGGCGCGGTTCCGGGGAGCGTCGTCGGCGTCCTCGCCGACATGCACGGTGCCCCAGAATCCTGCGTTGACGTAGGTCGTGCCGGGCTCGAGCGGGTACGACGGCCAGCGGGTGCCGGCACCACGCAACCGCAGCGGGCACAGCCACACGGGGCGCATGCCGACGGCCTCGTCGAACCAGTGGAGGAAGTCGGGCAGCCGGTCGACGGGGACCTCGACGTCCTGGATGACGCGTTCGCGACGGGGCCGTCCGGCCCGGCGGTCGAGGCGGTCGGCGATGCCGAAGCGGCGGTCGAGGCCGACCAGCTTGTGGTAGACGTCGGAGCGCCGCCAACGGCGCGGCCAGAGCCGGCGGATCCGCGGGTTGTGCAGCCCGAACGCGCCCGAGCACCAGAACCAGTCGGTGTCCCAGCGCCAGAGGTAGTCGTTCATGGTCAGCACGTCACGCTGCCGCTGCTGGATGGACCGGTAGTAGATGCCACTGCCCGTGTAGTCGCTCGGTTCGCCGGTCGCGGCATCGCTCCACCGGGCCAGGGTCAGGTAGAGCTCGCCCGGTTCGAAGGCCACGCCGTCGAGTCCGTCGACGCTCTCGCCCTCCCACTCGCCGGACTCGACGATGGTCTCGATCGCCTTGCCCAGCTGGGCCGCGTCGTCGAAGCGGACATGGCGGAGTGCGACGAACCCGGGCACCTCCTCGAGCTCGATCTTCAGCCGGACGGCGTAGCCGAGCGAGCCGTAGGAGTTGGGGAAGGTGGCGAAGAGGTCGGAGTGCTCGTTGTCGGTGCGCGCGGTGATCACCTCGGCGTCACCGGTGAGGAGGTCCATCTCGAGGACAGACTCGTGGGGCAGGCCGTTGCGGAAGCTGGTCGCCTCGATGCCCAGGCCGGTGACCGCTCCACCGAGCGTGATCGTGCGCAGCTGCGGCACGACGAGCGGGATCAGGCCGTGCGGCAGGGTCGCCTCGACGAGGTGCTCGTAGGTGCACATGCCCTGCACGTCGGCGGTGCGGTTGGCGACGTCGACCTCGATCACGCCGTCGAGCCCGGACACGTCGAGGCCCGGCACGCTGGTGCTGGAGCGGGGCCGGAACAGGTTCGAGGTGCTCTTCGCGAGCCGCACGGGGGCGCGCTCAGGAATCGCGGCGTACGACGCCAGCAGACGTTCCACGGCCTCCCGGTGGTTCTCCCACCCACGCACGATGGTCACAAGAACACGGTAGCGCCTCACTGCTTGCACTCACCAAGGGGTATTCCCGATACTCCCTGACGTTCCGGCCCTCCAAGCCCGATACTCCCTGACGTTTCGGCCCTCGGCAGGACCGGAACGTCAGGGAGTATCCCCGGAAGTGGACCGGAACGTCAGGGAGTATCGGAGGGATCAGACGAGGTGGAGGGGGACGCCGGGGCCGGCGAACTCCTCGACCACCGCGAGATCGGCCGCGGAGGCGGGACCGTCGGCACCACCGTCCCGCATGAGTACGACGGCCTCGAGGCCGGCCGATCCCGACGAGGAGGCCATCGCCACGCACACCTGGATCGCGGAGAGCTTGAGCGACGGGAGGTCGACCGAGCCGGCGGCGTAGGTGCGTCCGTCGGTGTCGCGCACGGCGGCGCCTTCCGTGGCGCGGGTGCGGGCGCGCGTGGCGCGGGCCAGGGTGACGAGCTTGGCGTCTTCGGGGGCGAGGTCAGGCATGCGGCTCAGCGTAGTCGTCGGCGTCGGCCCTCCCGGGCGGTGGTTCGGCCTTGCTGATCAGCACCGTGCCGATGCGGTTGCGCCTGCCGGCCGACTCCTCGGCCTCGAAGCGCAGGCCGTGCGACTCGACGACCGAACCCGGGATCGGGACCCGGCCGAGCTCCTTGGCCATCAGACCACCGACCGAGTCGACGTCCTCCTCGACCTGCACGTAGCCGGGGAACAATTCGTCGAGGTCGTCGACCGGGTAGCGCGAGGAGACACGGGTGCTGCCGTCCTCGAACACCTCGATCTGGATCTCGCCCTCGTCGTACTCGTCGGTGATCTCGCCGACGATCTCCTCGAGGACGTCCTCGATGGTGACGATGCCGGCGGTGCCGCCGTACTCGTCGACGACCACGGCGATGTGCTGGCGGCGGGCCTGCATCTCGGAGAGCACGTCGTCCGCCGGTTTGCTGTCGGGCACCCAGTGCACCGGGCGCAGGTGCTGGTCGATGCGCTCGGTGGTCTCTGCGTCAGCGTTGTCGAAGACCCGCTTGCTGACGTCCTTGAGATAGGCGAAGCCGACGATGTCGTCGAGGTTCTCCCCCACGACCGGCATGCGGGAGTAGCCGCTGCGCAGGAACAGCGACATCGTCTGGCGCAGGTTCTTGTTGCGGTCGACGTACAGCACGTCGTTGCGGGGCACCATCACCTCGCGGACAGTCGTGTCACCGAGCTCGAAGACGGAGTGGATCATCTTGCGCTCGCCGTCCTCGATGACACTGGAGGCCTCGGCCATGTCGACCAGCTCACGCAGCTCGGTCTCCGTCGAGAACGGTCCGTCGCTGAACCCCTTGCCGGGCGTGAGTGCGTTGCCGATCAGGATCAGCAGCTGCGGGATCGGGCCGAGGATGCGGGTGACCCACTGGATCGGCGCGGCGCAGAGCAGGGCGACGGTGATCGCGTGCTGGCGGCCGAGGGTGCGCGGCGCGACCCCGATCGCGACGAACGAGACGACCAGCATGATGCCGATCGAGATCAGGATCCTGGCCCACGACGCATCGACGCTGCCGGAGACCAGCCGGGTGACGAGCACGATCGCCGAGACCTCGCACAGGATGCGCAGCAGCAGCGTGGTGTTCAGGTAGCGGGCCGGGTCGTCGAGGATCGCCAGCACCCGTTTGGCACCGGCCTTGCCCTCGGCGGCTATCTCCTCGGCGCGGGCGCGCGAGAAGCTGGACAGTGCGGCGTCGGCGGCCGAGAGGAGACCGGCGAGGAGAACGAGGACGGCTGCTGAACCCAGCAGCCAGAGATCGCCACTGGTCATTGGGCACGCCACTCGGCGAGGAGCCGGTCCTGGAGACCGAACATCTCCTTGTGCTCCTCGGGCTCCGCGTGGTCGTAGCCGAGGAGGTGGAGGATGCCGTGCACGGTGAGCAGCTCGATCTCGGCGTCCCGTGAATGCCCAGCCGTGACCGCCTGCTTGCCGGCGATCTCGGGGCACAGCACCAGGTCGCCGAGCACGCCCTCTTCAGGCTCCTCGTTGACCAGGCCGGGACGCAGCTCGTCCATCGGGAAGGCCAGCACGTCGGTGGGGCCGTCCTTCTCCATCCAGCGGGCGTTGAGCTCGGCGATGGTCGCCTCGTCGACGGCCTTGATGCAGAGCTCGGCCTGCGGGTGCACCCGCATCTGGTCCATCACGAACCGGCTCAGCATCGACAGCTGGTGTACGTCGAGCTCGTGACCCGACTCGTTGAGCACCTCGATGGTCACCGGTGCTGGTCCTTCCGGGCGGAGTCCCGGGCGTCGAAGGTCTCGTAGGCCGCGACGATCTTGCCGACCAGCCGGTGGCGCACGACGTCGTGGGCGGTGAGCCGGTTGAACGAGATGTCGTCGACGGTGTCGAGGATGCCCTCGACGATGCGCAGCCCGGACTTGGTGCCGGACGGCAGGTCGACCTGGGTGACGTCGCCGGTGACCACGATCTTGGAGCCGAAGCCCAGCCGGGTCAGGAACATCTTCATCTGCTCGGGCGTGGTGTTCTGGGCCTCGTCGAGGATGATGAACGAGTCGTTGAGCGACCGGCCGCGCAGGAACGCCAGGGGCGCCACCTCGATGGTGCCGGCGGCGAGCAGCTTGGGGATCAGCTCGGGGTCGAGCATGTCGTGCAGGGCGTCGTACAGCGGCCGCAGGTAGGGGTCGATCTTCTCCGTGAGCGTGCCGGGGAGAAAGCCGAGCTTCTCGCCGGCCTCGACGGCGGGGCGGCTGAGGATGATGCGGTTGACCTGCTTGGACTGCAGTGCCTGCACCGCCTTGGCCACGGCCAGGTAGGTCTTGCCGGTGCCGGCCGGGCCGATGCCGAAGGTGATCGTGCTCTTGTCGATCGAGTCGACGTAGCGCTTCTGGTTCAGCGTCTTGGGCCGGATGGTGCGGCCGCGGTTGCTCAGGATGTTGAGCGAGAGCACGTCGGCCGGGCGCTCGGTGGTCTCGGCGCGCAGCATCGACACGACCCGCTCGACGGTCTCGTCGGTGATGCCCTGGCCGGTGCGGATGATCGTCACCAGCTCTTCGAGGAGTCGCTCCACGAGCGCGATCTCGGCCGGCGCGCCCTGGAGGGTCACCTGGTTGCCACGCACGTGTACGTCGGCCTCGAAGGCGCGCTCGATCAGGGACAGGTGTTCGTCGTTGGGCCCGAGCAGGCTGACCATGTTGACGCTCGACGGCACGACGACGGTGTGCTTGGTGGTCGGGCCGCGGGAGCCGGACTCGCTCTGGGTGTCTGTCATGAGGACTCCATGCTACGGCGCGGCACCCACCGGGTCACACCGGCTTTTCGCGACAGGGCCGCCACGGCCTCGGCATCGGCGGCGTCATCGGTGATCAGCTGGGAGATCGCGCTGGCGTCGCAGATCCGGGCCAGCGCCACCTTGCCGCGCTTGTGCGATCCCGCGACGACGCTGACCCGCTGGGCGCTGCTGACCATCTCCGCGTTGATGCCGGCGCACGGCCGTCGCCGACGAGGTGACCCGCCTGCTGCGGCTCCTGTCCGGCTCGGTCGTCAGCGCGGACTGACGAGCGCCGTCAGCGCCGGCCGCCGTACGCGACCGTCAGCCCGGGGGCCAGGTCAGGTCGCGCCCGCCGAGCACGTGCAGGTGGGCGTGGAAGACCGTCTGCTGCGCGGCCGCCCCGGTGTTGAACACCGCGCGGTAGCCGGGCAGGTCCTCCTTCTCGGCGACCTCGCGGGCAGTGGTGAACAGTTCGGCCAACGCCGCCGGCTCGTGGTCGGCCAGCGACGCGGCGTTCTCGTAGTGGCTGCGCGGCACGACCAGGAAGTGCGTCGGCGCCTGCGGTTGCAGGTCTCGGAAGGCGACCGTGAGATCTGTGGCGTGCACGATCTCGGCGGGCAGGTCGCCGGCCACGATCTTGCAGAAGATGCAGTCGTCAGGGGGAACGGGTGCACTCATGCAGGCCACACTAGAGGTGGCACCGCGAGCAATGAAGGGCCCCCGGCGTGTAAACCGGCGGAGCGACCCGCGCGTGCCACTAGCGTGATGACCCATGCACCTCCGACGACGACGGACCGCCCAGTGACCGGCGACGGCCGGCCCGGCGACGCCGACTCCGCGGTCGAGCAGCTGTACGCCGCCCACTGGCGCTCGCTGGTCCGCCTCTCGGTGCTGCTGGTGCGTGACACCGGCACGGCCGAGGAGATCGTCCAGGACGCGTTCGTCGCGATGCACGGGCGGTGGGGCAGGTTGCGCGAGCCGGAGAAGGGCCTCGCCTACCTGCGCCAGGCCGTGGTGAACCGGTCGCGGTCGGTCCTGAGGCACCGCAAGGTGGTCGACCGGCACCTCGAGGTCGAACGCCACCGCGGTGTGCCCCTCGCCCCCGGCGCCGACGAGCACGCCCTCGAGCAGGCGCGGCGCGAGAGCGTCCTCGACGCTGTGGCCGCACTCCCCCGACGCCAGCGCGAGGTGATCGCGCTGCGCTACTACCTCGATCTCACCGAAGCACAGATCGCGGACACCCTCGGCATCAGCCGCGGTGCCGTGAAGAGCCACGCGTCGCGTGGCGCCGAGTCGTTGCGCCAGCACCTCGGAGAACTCCTGGAGGACCACTCATGAACCGCCCCGAGAAGAACGACCCGCTCCGGGAGCTGATCTCCGACGCGGTCTCCGACGTGGAGCCCGCAGACGGGCTCGAGTCCATCCGCAACCGAACGAAGGTGACCAGCATGAGCACTCGCCGACCCTGGATCTACGGCGCCGGTGGCGCCATCGTCGCCACCGCTGCCGTCATCACCGCGATCGCGTTCGCCGGGAACTTCGGCGACGGTGACTCCGCCGACCCCGGCCCGGCCGGGAGCTCGTCGGCCGGCACCACCGATGGTGCGACCGACGACGTCACCGTCGAGGACCCGTCGGCCTTCACGACCGAGGGCGAGACCGACCCGGCCGACCCACCGGCGGTACTCGTCACCGTGCCGGTCTACTACATCGGTGACGGCCCGGGGGGCAGCGTGCTGTTCCGCGAGTTCACCAAGCTGCGACCGGGATCCGGGCAGAGCAATGTCGAGGCCGCCCTCGGGATGGCCGTCAGCGGCACCCCGATGGATCCCGACTACCGCCAGCCGTGGCCGGACGGCACCAAGGTCGACACCACGGCCGAGACGATGCAGGGCGACGTGATCGTCGTACCCCTTCTCGAGGGTGGCACGCCCTTGCACGACCGGCCCGACGGCATGAGCGAGCGCGACGCCCAGCTGGCGATCGAGCAGCTCGTCTACACGGCACAGGCCGCCGTCGGCAAGGGTCGACTGCCCGTCCAGATCCTGCTCGATGGCGAGCACAGCGACACGGTCCTCGGCGTACCCACCTCGGAGCCCCTCGCCAACGCCGACGTGCTCGACACGCTCTCGCTGATGAACGTGACGGCGCCCGTCGAGGGAGCCGAGGTGTCCGGGTCGTTCACCGCAACCGGCGTCAACAACAGCTTCGAGTCGAACGTCCAGTGGCAGGTGCTCAAGGGCGACAAGGTGGTCAAGGACGGCTTCGGCACCGCCGAGGGCTGGGGCATGGATCGCCTGTTCCCCTGGAAGGTGAAGGTCGACGTCAGCGGCCTGGCCCCGGGCGAGTACACCTTCAAGGCGATGAACGACGACCCCACCGGTGGTGCCGAGGGCAACGGGCCGGACGTCGACACGAAGACCATCGTCGTCAAGTGAACGCCTAGGTTGGGGTCGTGCAGCTCACGCCACGCGACCTCAACCGCACCTTGTTGGCCCGCCAGCACCTGCTGGAGCGCACGACGATGCCGGTCCCGGCGATGGTCGCGCACCTGGTCGGCCTGCAGGCCCAGGCCAACCTGCCGCCGTACCTCTCGCTGGCCGCACGCCTGGAGGGCTTCGACCCGTACGACGTGAGCGCCGGCCTGACCACGAAGGCTCTGGTCCGACTGCTGACGATGCGCGGCACCGTGCACCTGCTGGTGCCCGACGACGCGCTGTCGCTGCGGCAGTGGACGCAGCCGCGCCAGGACCGCGAACGCGCCGCCAGCCAGAACACCGCGGCCGCGCTGCACCTCGACGCCGGTGAGTTCGCGACCGCCGTCTCCGAGCTGCTCGCCGACGCCCCGCTCTCAGGCAAGGACCTCGGCCTGCGCCTGGAGGAGCGCTTCCCCGGCGTGCCGCCGACCGCCCTGACCAACCTGGCCCGCGTGGACCTTCCCCTGGCCCAGCTGCCTCCGCGCGGCTGCTGGCAACAGGCGGGCGGAGTCGTCTACCAGTACGTGGACCGATGGCTGGAGCGATCGTTGGTCGAGCCCGATCCCCCGGCGATCGTCCGCCGCTACCTGCGCGCGTTCGGGCCGGCCACCGCTGCCGACGTGACCGCCTGGTCGGGCATCACCCGGCTCGGTCCGGTGGTCGCCGGGATGGACGACCTCGTGCGGCACACCGAGGAGAACGGCCGGGCACTGTTCGACGTCGAGGGAGCGCCGATCGTGAACGCTGAGGCGGCGGCGCCGGTGCGCCTGCTCGGACAGTACGACAACGTGTGGCTCTCCCACGCTGCGCGCGATCGGGTGACCACGGCGCTCAACCGCAAGCGCTGGATGGGACCGAACGGCGGGATGGCGAACACGGTCTTCGTCGACGGCATGCTCGAGGGGCTGTGGCGGGTCCTCGACGACGCCCTCGAGTTCGAGCTGTTCCGTGACCTGACCCGTGCCGAGCAGCAGGAGCTCGACGCGGAGGCCGCGCGGGTCGAGGCGCTACTTGCCTCGTGACTCCGGTCCGGGGATCACCGGCACCCGCTCCACGCCGTACACCAGCGAGCTGTGCCGGAAGCCGAGGTCGGAGTCGGCCAGCTGCATCTGCGGGAAGCGGCGCACCAGCGCGGGGAAGGAGGTCCGCAGCTCCATGCGGGCCAGCTCGGAGCCGATGCAGCGGTGCAGGCCGTGGCCGAAGGCCAGGTGGCCGTGTGCCGGCCGGGTCGGGTCGAACGCGTCGGGCGCGTCGCCGAAGACCGGGTCGCGGTTGACGCCCGGGACCGAGACCAGCACCACGTCGCCCTTGTGCACCCGGTTGCCTCCCACGGTCATGTCCTGCTTGGCGAACCGCGGGAACGCCACCTGCACCACCGAGAGGTAGCGCAGCAGTTCCTCGACCACCGGGTTCACCGACTCGTCGTCGTCGCGCAGCCGCTCCCAGGTGGTGCGGTCGCCGAGCAGCACGGCCGTGCCCATCGCGAGCATGCCGGCACTGGTCTCCATGCCGCCGGTGAAGACCCCGTCGGCGAGCCCGGCCAGGTCGTAGTCGCTGATCTCGTCGCCGTGCTCGCGAAGGATCTGGCCGATCAGGCCCGGACCGGGCTCGGCGCGTTGCCGGCGGGTGGCCTCCTTGAGGAACTCCCGCGAGTCCGAGATGGCACCGAGCGTGCCGTAGCCACCCTCGGTGACGTCGAACCGGGCGCTGCCCAGCCCGCGGAAGATCTCGCGGTCGTGGTCGGGCAGCCCGAGCAGCTCGCAGATCACCAGGAACGGCACGGGGAACGCGAAGGTCGGCACGAGGTCGACGACCTCCTCATCGCGGGCACGCGCGGCGATCTCGTCCAGCTGTTGCTCGACGATGCGGGTCACCATCGGGCGGATGCGTTCGAGCCGGTGCATCGTGAACTCGGGCGTGATCAGCTTGCGCAGCCGCGTGTGGTCGGGCGGATCGGTGAAGCCGAGACCGCCGATGTCGCCGTCGGACGCGCCGCGCTTGCCGACGTACGGGCGGATGTCGGTGCTGTACGCCGTCGGATCCATCAGCACCTCGCGGCCCTCGTCGAGCCCGGTGACGAGCCACACGTTCATCCCCAGCAGGGCGGTGAGGTGATGGACAGGGGCCTCGCTGCGGGTCTCGGCGAGGCGGGGCTGGGGGTCGAAGCCGTTGCGGGCCAGGGGCCAGCCGAGTGCGTCGGGCACCTTGTCGAGCCGGGACAGGTCAATGGTCTGGGCCGGCATCAGACGCAGCAGGGTCTTGCGCACCAGCCCCTGCAGCTGTCGCTTCATCACACTCATGCCTCCAGCATCACCGAGTCCGTGCTGCCTCACATCGGGGTTCTCCCCGAGTGCGTCCCCCATTCAAACCCTCCTCCGGTCACGACCAACGGTCAGTGCCCGCCAACAACGCGGCCACTGCGGCCAGCCCGGCGGTGGAGGTGCGCAGGACCTCGCGTCCCAGGCGCACGGGGCGAACCCCCGCGGCCTCGAAGGAAGCGAGCTCCTCGTCACTGATGCCGCCCTCGGGACCGACCACCACCACCATGGTGACACTCCCCTGCACAGAGATCGCGGACAAGGGCTCCGTGGCGCCTTCGTGGAGCACGACGGCCACCCCGGCCTCGCCGAGCAGGGCGACGACGTCCTCGGTGGTGGCCAGCGGCGCCACCGTCGGGAACCAGGCGCGCCGGGACTGCTTGGCCGCCTCGCGTGCCGTGGCCGCCCACTTCGCGTGTGACTTGGCCACGCGGTCACCACGCCACACCGCCACCGACCGGGACGCTGCCCACGGCACGATCACGTCGACGCCGATCTCGGTGAGCACCTCGACTGCGAGCTCTCCGCGGTCACCCTTGGGCAGGGCCTGGACCACCGTGACCGACGGGGCCTGACGCTCCTCGTGGCGCGGCTCCGCCACCTCGACGGTGAACACCCGCTTGCCCGTGGTTGCCACGACTCCGCGGGCCGACGTACCAGCACCGTCGGTGAGCACGACGTGCTCCCCGACCCGGAGCCGGCGTACGGCGACCGCGTGGTGGGCCTCGTCGCCGGAGATCTCCACCACGTCACCTGCGGCCACACCCGCGAGGGTGGGCACCAGGTGCACGGGCAGCGACATCAGTGGTTGAAGGCGTCGCGGAGGCGACCGAAGACGCCCTTGTGGGTGGCCTGGACGCTGCCGTCGGGGGTCTCCTCGCCACGGAGGGCGGCGAGCTCGCGGAGCAGCTCCTCCTGGCGCGGGTCCAGGCGGGTCGGGGTGTCGACCACCACGGTCACGATGAGGTCACCGCGGCCGACGTTGCGCAGGCCGGGAACCCCGCGTGCACTGAGCGTCTGGGTGGCGCCGGACTGGGTGCCGGGCCGGATCTCGAGGGCGAAGCTGGTCTCGACATCGGAGTCGTCACCGGCCAGGTCTGCCTCGAGCGTCGGCAGGGTCAGGGAGGCACCCAACGCGGCCGCGGTCATCGGCACCGTCACCGTGCAGTGCAGGTCGTTGCCGTGGCGGGTGAAGGTCGGATGGGGAGCGACGTGGATCTCGACGAACAGGTCGCCGGCCGGGCCACCGCCCGGGCCGACCTCGCCCTGGCCGCTGAGCTGGACACGCGTGCCGACGTCGACCCCGGCCGGGATCTTCACGGTCAGGCTGCGGCGCGAGCGCACGCGACCGTCGCCGGCACACTCGCGGCAGGGGTCGGGGATGATCGTGCCGAAGCCGCGGCAGGCCGCGCAGGGGCGCAGGGTGCGGATCTCGCCCAGGAACGAGCGCTGCACGTGGGCGACCTCTCCCGCGCCGCGGCAGGTCTCGCAGGTGATCGGCTTGCTGCCCGGCGCGGCACCGTCGCCGTGGCAGGCCTCGCACTGGATGGCGGTGTCGACCTTGAGCTCGCGGGTGACCCCGAAGGCCGCCTCGGCGAGCTCGATCTCGAGGCGGATCAGGGCGTCCTGGCCGCGGCGCATCCGTGGTCGCGGTCCACGACCGCCCTGGCCGGCCTGGCCCTGGCCACCGAAGAAGGCGTCCATGATGTCGGTGAAGGAGAACCCGGCGCCCTGGCCGAACCCGCCGGCGCCCATGCCGCCGCCGAAGGGGTCGCCGCCGCGGTCGTACGCCGCACGCTTCTGGGGGTCGCTGAGCACCTCGTAGGCCAGCGAGACCTCCTTGAACTTCTCCTGGGTCTCGGGGTCGGGGTTGACGTCGGGGTGCAGCTGTCGGGCCAACCGTCGGTAGGCCTTCTTGATGGCGTCCGCATCCGCGTCTCGTGACACGCCGAGGAGTTCGTAGAGGTCCTGGCTCATGAGTCCTTCTGGTTCGTGGTGGTGATGATCGAGTGGGTCACGCTTCGTTGAGGATCCGCGAGACGTAGCGGGCCACGGCGCGAACGCTGGCCATGGTGCCCGGGTAGTCCATGCGGGTGGGACCGACGATGCCGAGGGTGGCCAAGGCCTGCTCCTGCGGGCCGTAGCCGGTCGCGATCACGCTGGTGGTGGCGAGTTCCTGGTAGGGGCCCTCGTGTCCGATGCGGACGGTCACGGCGTCGCCGTCGCCGGCCTCACCGAGGAGCTTCAGGAGCACGACGTGCTCCTCGAGCGCCTCGAGAAGGGGTCTGATGGTGGTGTCGAAACCGTCGCCGAAGCGGGCCAGGTTCGCCGTACCGCCGACGGCGACGCGAGCGTCGGAGCGGTGGTCGGACATCGCCTCGACCAGCGCGGCGACGACGGCCGTGGCCACGGGCCGGCCGGCTGGCGGCAGCTGGTCGACGACGTCGTCGAGGGCCAGGGCCGCGACGGCGATGACCTCGCCGATGGCAGCCCGGTTGACCAGGGTGCGCAGCTTCTGGAGATCGTCGTCGCCGAGGTCGCCGTTGAGGTCGAGCACGCGCTGCTCGACGCGACCGGTGCTCAGGATCAGCACCAGCAGCAGGCGGTTGGGGGTCAGGGCGACGATCTCGACGTGGCGCACGGTGCTGCGGCTCAGCGTCGGGTACTGCACGACCGCGACCTGGCGGGTCAGCTGGGCCAGCAGTCGCACGCTGCGCTGCACGACATCGTCGAGGTCGACCGCGCCCTCGAGGAAGGATGCGATCGCGCGCTGCTCGGCGGCGCTCATCGGCTTGACCGTGGTGAGTCGGTCGACGAAGAGGCGGTAGCCCTTGTCGGTGGGCACCCGGCCGGCGCTGGTGTGGGGCTGGGTGATGAACCCCTCCTCCTCGAGCGCGGCCATGTCGTTGCGGACCGTGGCCGGCGAGACACCGAGCTGGTGCCGCTCCACGAGGGCACGCGAACCGACCGGCTCCTCGGTCGAGACGTAGTCCTCGACGATCGCCCGGAGCACGGCAAGGCGGCGGTCCTCGACCATGGTCGTCCTCCTCGATGCTGGCACTCCGACTTTACGAGTGCCAATGCTACTCGGCAGGCCCCGCGAACGCCGAAGCCGTGCCGTGAGGGTCTGGTCACCCCATGTTCATTAGGTTAGGCTGCCCTAAGTTTCAAGTAGAGAGCGAGTCCATGACCACCACCAGCCCGTCGTCCGACCCGGCCAGCCTGGCCGCCCACGCCCGCAGCATCCTGTCCTGCCCCGAAGGCGTCAGCCTCGTGGTCGAGGGCGCCGAGTACGACCTCGACGAGGGCGTCTCACTGCACGACGACGCGGGCACGCCTACTTTCTTCGCGCCGTTCGGCTGCACCGTCGACCGGGCTGCGGGCGAGAACCGCAACGCCCTGCTGCGGGTCACCGGCCGACTCGACGCCGACAATGAGGTCCGCTCGCACGTCGTCCTGGCCGGCACCCTGCGGGTCCAGGGCGAGTGCTGCCACGAGGACACACTGCGAGTGGTCACGCTCGAGATCGGGATGGTCTCTCTCGTCCTGACCGGCGACGGCCATCCGGAGCGCCACCTCACCGTGCCGACCTCGCAGTTCCGGCACCCGGCCCACCGCCTGAACCGCGGCTACCTGCACAGCTGCGCGCAGCATGCCAACGAGTGCCACCAGGACGAGCTGCTTCGGGCGGTCGCCCTCGCCACGGGCACGCCGCTGGGCCAGCTGGCCGGCGTCACCCTGGCCGACCTGCGTCCCGCGGGCGTCAGCCTCCGGTGGATCGACGCCTCCGGCTCGCACTCGCGCGAGATCGCCTTCTCGGTGCCGGCCCGCAACCCCGAGGAGCTGGCCGGCCTGCTCAGCGCCCACCTCCACAGCGACCTCTGCTGACCCTTCCCGCGAACCGTGCATTCTTGATGCGCGAACCGTGGATTCTTGTGTCGCGAGCCTGCAGTTGTTGATGCGCGAGCCTGCAGTTCTTGCGGTGACGCGGCACGGCCGTACGGCGTCCGCGGGCCACGTCCTAGTCTGGCCGGATGGCTACTCCCCTGGTCGAGGTCGCGGATCGTGTCTGGGTCGCGCGACACGAGTGGTTCGACGTCAACGTCACGGTGATCGGTGGCACCACCGGCCTCGTGGTCGTCGACACCCTTGCCTCGACGCGCGAGATGCGCGGCACCCTGGACGCCGTACGACGCCTCGGTGAGGTGGTCGCCGTGGTCAACACGCACGAGCACTTCGACCACGTGCTCGGCAACTCGCTCTTCGACGGCCTCCCGATCCATGCGCACGAGGAGACGGCGGCCGCACTCGAGCGCTTCCGCGACGACCGGCCGGCGTACGACGGCGAGCGGGGCGAGGAGATCGACGCCTCCCCCGTCATGGTGCCCACCGACACGTTCTCGTCCGCGCGCGTGGTCGACCTGGGAGATCGACAGGTCGAGCTGCTCCACCCCGGTCGCGGCCACACCGCCGGCGACATCGTGGTGCGCGTGCCGGATGTGAACGTCGTGGTCACGGGCGACCTCCTCGAGGAGTCCGCGCCACCGGCGTACGGCGAGGACTCGTGGCCCATGGACTGGCCCACCTCGCTGGACCTCGTCATCTCGCTGATGACCGACGAGACGGTCGTCGTACCGGGCCACGGGGCGGTCGTGGACCTCGACTTCGTGCACGAGCAACGCGGTGGGATCGGCGTCGTCGCGGAGACGATCCGCGACCTCGCCGGGCGCGGCATCCCCGCGAGCCAGGCGCTGGCCGAGGGCGAGTGGCCCTGGCCACACGAAGCGCTGCGGCACGCCGTCGCTCGCGGCTACGAGCAACTCCCCCGCGCGTCGAAGCGGCTCCCGCTGATCTGATCGGGCTAGCGTTCGCAGGGTGTCTTCCCCCAACGACCGCTACGGATCAGACGTGCTCAACACCGACTGGCGCGCGCCCAAGAACGGCCGCGCCACCGAGGTGGAGGCCGACATCGGGTTGGTCGTCGAGGAGATCACCACCGACTGGTGCGGCGAGATCGTGGCCGTCGACCGCGACATCGACACGGTGACGCTCGAGGACCGCCGCAGCCAGCGCCGCACGTTCCCGCTCGGCCCCGGGTTCCTGCTCGAGGGCAAGCCGGTGATCCTGACCCGGCCGACCCGGTTGAAGACTCCCGCCAAGCCGACGCGTACGGCGAGCGGGTCGGTCGCCGTACACGGCGCGAAGGCCCGCGTGGCGCGGGCCAGTCGCATCTTCGTCGAGGGCCGCCACGACGCCGAGCTGGTCGAGAAGGTGTGGGGTGACGACCTGCGCATCGAGGGCGTGGTCGTGGAGTTCCTGGGCGGCGTCGACGACCTGTCCGAGCACCTCCGCGACTTCAAGCCGGGCCCGGACCGGCGGGTCGGCGTTCTCGTCGACCACCTCGTCCGCGGCTCGAAGGAGAGCCGGATCGCCCAGTCGATCGCGAAGTCCCCGGTCGGCAAGCACGTGCTCATCGTCGGCCACCCGTTCATCGATGTCTGGGCGGCGGTGAAGCCCGAGCGACTGGGCATCGCCCGGTGGCCCGACGTGCCGCGCAACATCGAGTGGAAGTACGGCGTCTGCCAGCAGCTCGGCTGGCCGCACCGCAACCAGACCGACATCGCCCGCGCCTGGCAGCACATCCTCGGCGGGGTGCGCGGCTTCCAGGATCTCGACCCGGCTCTGCTCGGCAGGGTCGAGGAGCTGATCGACTTCGTGACCGCTCCCTGAGGTCGCTGCCTGGCGCCAGACCGCAAGGACTGCAGGTTCGGACGTCAAGGACTGCGGGTTCGAGGCGCAAGAATCCACGGTTCGCGCATCAAGAATGCACGGTTGGTCAGATGAGGTCGCGGACGACGGCGTCGGCCAGCAGCCGGCCTTGCAGGGTCAGCACCAAGCGCCCCGGGTCGAGTGGGCCCTGGTCGTGTGGGTTCGGGTCGAGTGGGTTCGGGTCGAGTGGGTTCGGCTCGAGTGGGTTCGGCTCGAGTGGGTTCGGCTCGATGAGGCCGCGGGCGAGCAGGTCGGGCAGCAGCGCGCGGGCCTGGTCGTCGAGCAGGTCGAGTGACAGTCCGTCGCGGATCCGGATCTCCAGCAGCACGCGCTCGACCCGGCGGGTCTCGTCGTCGAGGACCTCCCGGGCCAGCGCGGGGCTGACTCCTCGGGAGATGCGCTCGGCGTACGCCGCCGGGTGCTTGACGTTCCACCAGCGAACCCCGCCGACGTGGGAGTGCGCGCCGGGGCCGACGCCCCACCAGTCCGCCCCCTGCCAATAGAGCATGTTGTGCCGGCATCGCGTGTCGACGCCGGTCGACCAGTTCGAGACCTCGTACCAGCCCAGTCCGGCCGCCGACAGGGCCGCGTCGGTGGCGAGGTACTTGTCGGCGTGGTCGTCGTCATCGGTCATCGGCACCTCCCCCCGGCGCACCCGACGGGCCAGCGCCGTGCCCTCCTCCACGATCAGCGAGTACGCCGACACATGGTCGGGGCGGCACGCCAGCGCGGCGTCGAGCGACTCCTGCCAGTCGGCTGCCGACTCCCCCGGCGTCCCGTAGATCAGGTCGAGGCTGACCTGGTCGAAGCCGGCCTGCCTGGCCCAGTCGACCACCGCCGGGACTCGCAACGGGTCGTGGGTGCGGTCGAGGGTCTTGAGCACATGTGGCACCGCCGACTGCATGCCGAACGACAGCCGGTTGAACCCGCCGTGACGCAGGGCCTCGAGGTCCCACAGGGCCACGCTGTCCGGGTTCGCCTCCGTCGTGACCTCGACGTCGTCGGCCAGACCGAACTCGGCGGAGATCGACGCGACGATGGCGGTCAGGTCGGCCGGAGGCAGCAGCGTCGGCGTACCGCCGCCGAAGAAGATCGTGTCGACGCGACGGTCGACGTCGCCGAGCACGGTGCGCGCCTGGCGGATCTCGGCGATCGCCGACTCGGCGTACGTCGCACGCGTGACGCCCTCACCCAGCTCGGTCGCGGTGTAGGTGTTGAAGTCGCAGTAGCCACAACGCACCGTGCAGAACGGCACGTGGACGTAGACGCCGAACGGGCGGTCGGCGGCCCCGGCCAGCGCCGATTCCGGGAGCCGGCCGTCGGCGGGAGCCGGGTCTCCGGGAGGCAGGGCTGAGGGCACCCGCCCATCCAATCACCGGGTGGCTCAAACCGGGACATTCAGCGTGGCCACATACCCCTTCTCGATCGAGCCGGTGACCTTGGCCATCTGCAACGAGTGGCCGTCGGAGAACACGTTGTCCTGGTCGAGAGGCGTCTGCTCCATGTTCGAAGCGCTCGTCCCGTAGCCGTCCGCGTTCGCGTAGACCTCGTCGCAGACGTCCTCGGGGAAGGCGAGCTGCGAGGTGCGCAGGCGGTTCGACGCACTCGTGGCGTCGTCGAGGGATGGGTAGATCTCGAAGTGGACGTGCGGCCACCTGCCCATGTAGGCGGCCGGGAAGATGGTGGTGAACGTGACGTTGCCCGACTCGTCGGCCGCCTGGACACCGCGCAGGTAGTTCTCTTCGGAGACGGCCTCGGAGTAGAGCGAGTAGTTGCCGTCGCGGTCGCAGTGCCACACGTAGACGGCCGCGCCGGCCAGCGCCGAGATCTTCTCGCCGTCGAGGTCGTAGACCTTCAGCTTGAGGGTCAGCGGTACGCCGGCGGCGACACCGGAGGCACTGCCGAAGCTGCTGGTGATGTCGCTGCGGACCACGCCGCTCTCGGTGAGCACGTTGACGCCGTTGGTGCCGTCGGCCGGGTAGGGGCCGTTGGTCTCCTCGGGGATCTCCCCCTCGGCGACGTCGACGCCTGAGTCCGCACCGCCACCGGCCGGTGGCGCCCCGCCTGCCGGCGGCCCGCCCTGCGCCGCGGACTCCGTGCCACTGACCACGGTCTTGTCCGACCCCTCGGCGCAGGCCACCAGACCCGCGGCGCCCACTGCGCCGAAGAGGGCGAGTACACCGCGCCGCGCCATCGGCCGCCTTCCGCTCTCGACGATGCGACCGAGGTCCTGCGACAGGCCCTCGTCGTGGGCATGGTCATGGCCGTCGCGCTCGCCGTCGTCGTGCACCGGGTTCATCGTCGTACCGCCTCCAGGAAATGCCGAATGGGTGTCGGCGGATCTCTCCGCCGACACCCATCAGAGCCGGTCGACCTGTGTGCCTGCTGTGCGTTGCCAGTGCCGGAGCACAGAGCCCCAGGCTCAGCCGTAGAAGGACGCGATGAGCTCCTTGTTGTTGTCCTCCACGACCTTGCGCTTGACCTTCATCGACGGCGTCAGCTCGCCGGACTCGATGCTCAGGTCGTGGTCGAGGATCTTGAACTTCTTGATCGTCTCCCAGCGGTTGAGGCGGCCGTTGAGCTCGTCGACGTACCCGCTGACCATCTCCTTGGCCTCGGGGCTGGTGACGACCTCGGTGTAGGAGGCCCCCTCCTTGCCGTTCTGGGCGGCCCAGTCGGTCATCTGGTCGGGGTCGAGGGTGACCAGGGCGGAGACGAAGTTGCGCTCGTTGCCGATCACCAGGAACTGGCTGGCGTAGGGGCAGATCGCCTTGAACTGCGACTCGATCGCCGACGGCGCGATGTACTTGCCGCCGGAGGTCTTGAAGAGGTCCTTCTTGCGGTCGGTGATCTTGAGGAAGCCGTCGTCGTCGAGCTCCCCGATGTCACCGGTGTGCAGCCAGCCGTCCTCGGTGAGCGCCTCGGCGGTGGCCTCCGGGAGGTTGTGATAGCCCTCCATGACGTGGGGGCCGCGCAGCAGCACCTCGCCGTCCTCGGCGATCTTCACCTCGCTGCCCGGGAACGGCGCGCCCACCGAGCCGAACTTGTACTGGTCGGGGTGGTTGACCGTGGCGCCGGCCGCGTTCTCGGTCATGCCGTAGCCCTCGAGCACCGTGATGCCCGCGGCGTGGAACCACTCGGCGACCTCACGGTTCAGCGCCGCGGAGCCGGAGATGAAGAACCGGACCCGGCCACCGAACCGGTCACGGACCTTGCTGAACACCAGCTTGTCGAACAGCCCGTGCTGGAGCTTGAGGGTCAACGGGACCGACTTGCCCTCGCGCTTGAGCCGGTCGACCTCGAGGCCCACCGCGAACGCCTTCTTGAACAGCTTCTCCTTGGCGCCACCCTCGGCAGCCTGCATGGTGACGATGCGCGAGTAGGCCTTCTCGAAGATGCGCGGGGCGGCACCCATGAAGGTCGGCTTCACGATCGCCAGGTTGTCGATGATCTTGTCGACCCGGCCGTCGACCGCGGTCGGGAAGCCGCAGGCCAGCTGGGTCGAGAGCAGCACCTTGCCGAACGAGTGGGCCATCGGCAGCCACAGGAACTGCAGGTCGTCCTCGTGGAGGATGTCCTGGGAGGCGATCGCCTCACCCTCGTAGACCCAGGCCCGGTGGCGCAGGCGGACGCCCTTGGGCCGGCCCGTCGTGCCGGAGGTGTAGATCAGGGTGGCGAGCTGCTCGGGGTCGATGGCCGCGGCGTGGTCGGTCACCGCTGCGGGGTTGGCCTCGAGGAACTCTGCGCCGATTCGCTCGAGCTCGGCCAGGTCGATCACCCAGTCGCCGTCGGCGGTGCCGTCGAACGTGACCACCTTGGCCAGGTGGGGCAGTTCCGCGCGGTGCTCGACCAGCTTGGCGACCTGGTCGTCGTCCTCGGCGAAGACCACGCGCGACTCCGAGTCGCTGAGGATGTAGGCCGTGTCGGCCGCGTTCGTCGACGGGTAGACCGTCGTCGTGGCGGCACCAGCGCACATCACGGCGAGATCGGCGAGGATCCACTCGTAGCGGGTGCCTGCGGCGATACCGACGCGTTGTTCGGGCTCGATGCCCAGTGCCATCAGGCCTGCCGCGAGACGGGACACGCGGTCGCCCACCTGCTGCCAGGTGACGGACTCCCAGTTGTCGCCGACCGGGAAGCGGTATGCCTCACTGGCCGACGACTTCTCCACCCTGTCGAGGAACTGCACCGCAACGTTGCGGGGCATCGTCTCGACGAACGATGCGTCGTAGTTGATCGGCATCTCACTCCTGATGGTTCGGCTGTGCGGGCGCGGTCGTCTGACACGACCCACCCTCGTGTACGTACCAGTAACCTAGATCACCGAGGCACCTCGCGCACGCGATCCCGCCCACCAGTCGCACAATGGGCGCAAAAGCCCATGAATCAGGCAGTGCCCCGCACGGACGGCCGGCTGCACCGGCGCGGTCAGCGACCACCGGCGACCCGCAGGGTCGTGCCGGTGACGTAGGACGCGGCGTCGGAGAGCAGCCAGGCCACGGCCTCGGCTATCTCGTCGGGTGTTCCAGCCCGGCCCAACGGCACACTCCCTCCCACCCGCTCGAGCCGGCCGGGATCACCCGCGTCCGCATGGATGCGGGTGTCGACGAGGCCGGGAGCCACCGCCACGACCCGCACCCCGTCGGCGGCCACCTCCTGCGCCAGGCCGACCGTCAGCGCGTCGATGCCCGCCTTGGCGGACGCGTAGTGGACGTACTCCCCTGGCGCGCCGAGGGTCGCCGCGCCGGAGCCGATGTTGACCAGCACGCCTCCTGCCCCGCCGTACGAACGGCCGAGGGCGCGCACGGCCGCTCGGGCCACGAGGATCGCGGCGGTCAGGTTGAGCTCGATGCTGCGACGTACGACGTCGACGGGGGTCTCGGCGAGTGGCGCGATGTGCAGGGTCGCCCCGGCGTTGTTGACCACGCCGGTCAGCGGACCGGCCCCGGACGTGGCGGCCGCGAACAAGGCATCGATGCCGTCATCGGTGGTGAGGTCGCCGCGCACCACTGTGCAGGAGGCACCCGCTTCGCGCACGGCCGCCGCAGTCTCCGACGCGGCGACCTCGTCGCGGGCATGGCCCAGCACCAGGTCATGGCCGTCGGCCGCGAGTCGCAGGGCCGTGGCGGCACCGATCCCGCGCGTGCCGCCGGTGACGAGGGTGACCGGTCGTGTCATGGAGCCAGTCAACCAGTCGTCCGCGTCAGTCCTGGACCGCCTTGGCGAGCGTGACGCACTGGGTGATCCACTCCCGGTCCCCAGCGGTGAGCGGGCCGCCGGCACGCTCGGCGTCCTGCACCGCCCACATCGCGTTGTGCACCATGCGTACGACGACCCAGTCGCGAGTGCGCTCCTCGTCGAGCTCCGCGTGGTCGACCAGCGTGTGGAAGCGCCGGCGTACGGCGTCGCGCAGGTCACCGCCCGCGACCATCTCGTCCCACCTGTTCCACAACATCGGAGCGACCTCGTAGTGCGGGTCGCCACTCATCGGCTTCGGGTCGATCACCAACCAGGGCTGACGATCGCCGGCCAGGACGTTCTCGTAGTGGAGGTCGCCGTGGATCAGCGTGCCGGTGCTGGCAGGGTCGTCGACGAAGGACTTCCCCAGCGCCGTGGCCTGCTCGACGAGCCGCCGCGGGATCGGGGCGTTGCGCGGCAGCCGCGACAGGTCGTCGTTCCACCGGCCGACGAACGAGGTCAGCGAGCGCAGCTGTGGGAGTGCCGGCAGGTGGATCCGCCGGTAGAGGCCGGCCACCACCTCGCAGGCCTCCAGGTCCCAGAGGTCGGTGAGGTCCTCGGGATGCAGCCGTTCGAGGAGCATCGCCCGGCGCCGCGGATCGGCGCGCAGCAGCGTCACCGCTCCATGACCGTGCCAGTGCTGCAGGGCCAGGTGCTCGTGGTCGGACTCCTCGGCGTCGGCGTCCGTGTGCAGCTTGAGCACCGCGGGCAGCCCCGACACGGTGCGCACCGGCAGGACCAGGGAGCAGAAGCCGTGCATCGACGCACCGTCGAGCGTCAGGTCCCACTCGGCCAGCACCTCGGCGGCCAGTCTGGGCAGAGCATCCAGCCAGTCGGCCCACGCGTCGCCCAGCCGGGCCTGCGCGCGCAGTCCGGAGGGGATCTCCACGACGTCACTGTTCACGTGGGCCAGCCTAGGAGTGCCCGTGTGACCCGTGGTTTGCGCGACCCGGAACTGGATAGTCTCCCCGCACCCACTGACCTCCCGGAAGCAGACGACATGAACCTGCAGGACCCGACCCGACCCGACGCTGTCATCCTGCTCCCCGCAGTGCCGGCCACCATGGCGGAGGTCTTCGGGGTGGTCTCCCCGGAGCTGGCAGCCGCCCTCGAGGGTGTGCCGCCGGTTCCCGCGCTGGCATCCCGGGTCAACGGGTGCGAGCTCACCCTCGGTGTCGTGGGTGCTCCGATCACCGACCGGGACCTGCTGGCCGACCTGTCCACGAGTCCACTGCGCGCCACCCTGGAGCCCGCCGTCGCCGCTCACCGTGCGTACGCCACCATCACGGCCCCGACCGACGATCCCTGGACCAGCTCGGACCTGGTCAGCAATCTGGTCGCCTACCTGCTGGACGACACCGATGCGAAAGCGGTCTGGTTGCCGCGCCAGATGATCGTGAACACCGATGTGATGTACGTCCACGACGTGGCCGAGGGTCAGCCCGAGCGCACCTGGTTCCGGGTGCACGCGATGCAGGGCAGCGCCGGTGCGGCGACTGCCTTCACCCGGGGCCTCGGTGCCTTCGGCTGGCCCGAGGTGCAGGCCACCAACTGGCCGGGAGGCCCGGCCGACGCCTTCACCGCACTCACCGAGGCACTCGGAGCTCGGGTGCGGGAGCGACGGGCCCTGGGCGCGGGCGAGCAGCTGGAGCTCGCCGGCACCCGCTTCAGCCTGCAGCCGGGAACCGACGTCGTGGGCCAGGGCCTGGACGTGCTCGACCTGGTCCCCGGAGGAGCGTCGACCGGGCCGACCGTCGCGGAGCCGGCCAGGAAGCGCGGCTGGTTCCGGCGCGGCTGACCCTGCTGCTACTTCTTGGACTTCTCCGTGGGCTGCGTGGTCGAGAGGGCGGCGACGAACGCCTCCTGCGGCACCTCGACCCGGCCGACCATCTTCATCCGCTTCTTGCCTTCCTTCTGCTTCTCCAGAAGCTTGCGCTTGCGGCTGATGTCGCCGCCGTAGCACTTGGCGAGCACGTCCTTGCGGATCGCGCGGATGTTCTCGCGGGCGATCACCCGGGCACCGATGGCGGCCTGGATCGGCACCTCGAACTGCTGCCTGGGAATCAGTTCCTTCAGCTTGCCGGCCAGCATCACGCCGTAGTTGTACGCCGCATCGCGGTGCACGATCGCGGAGAACGCGTCGACGGGCTCGCCCTGCAGCAGGATGTCGACCTTGACCAGGTCGGCGGCCTGGTCACCCGAGCGTTCGTAGTCGAGCGAGGCATAGCCCTTGGTGCGCGACTTCAGCTGGTCGAAGAAGTCGAAGACGATCTCGCCCATCGGCAAGGTGTAGCGCATCTCGACGCGGTCCTCGGAGAGGTAGTCCATGCCGCCGAGCTGACCGCGCTTGGCCTGACAGAGCTCCATGATCGTGCCGATGTAGTCGGACGGCGTCAGGATCGTCGCGCGCACGACCGGCTCACGCACCTCGGCGACCTTGCCGTCAGGGTACTCGCTGGGGTTGGTGCACTCGATGACCGTGCCGTCTTCCATCGTGACGGTGTAGATCACGTTGGGCGTGGTGGAGATCAGGTCGAGGTTGAACTCGCGCTCGAGCCGCTCACGGACGATCTCCATGTGCAGCAGGCCGAGGAAGCCGCAGCGGAAGCCGAAGCCGAGGGCACCGGAGGTCTCCGGCTCATAGGCGAGCGCGGCGTCGTTGAGCTGCAGGCGCTCCAGCGCATCGCGCAGATTGGGGTACTCGTCGCCGTCAATGGGGTAGAGCCCGGCATAGACCATCGGATTCGGATGCTTGTAGCCACCGAGGGCCTCGGTGGCTCCGTGGTGCTGACTGGTGACGGTGTCACCGACCCGCGACTGGCGCACGTCCTTCACGCCGGTGATGAGGTAGCCGACCTCGCCGACCCCGATCTCGCTCCCCTTCACCGGCTCGGGGCTGATCACGCCGACCTCGAGCATTTCGTGCACGACGCCGTTCGACATCATCTTGATGCGGTCGCGGTGGGAGAGCTTGCCGTCGACGACGCGGACGTAGGTCACCACGCCGCGGTAGGTGTCGTAGACGGAGTCGAAGATCAGTGCCCGCGCAGGCGCATCGGCGTCGCCGACGGGCGCGGGGGTCTGCTTGACGATCTCGTTGAGCAATGCCTCGACTCCGACGCCGGTCTTCGCGGAGGTGAGGAGTACGTCGGACACGTCGCAGCCCACCAGCCCGGCAAGCTCGGCGGCGTACTTCTCGACGTTGGCGCCGGGCAGGTCGATCTTGTTGAGCACCGGGATGATGTGGAGGTCCGCGCCCATGGCCAGGTAGAGGTTCGCCAGGGTCTGCGCCTCGATGCCCTGGGCAGCGTCGACCAGGAGGACGGCCGCCTCACATGCCTCGAGCGAGCGCGAGACCTCATAGGTGAAGTCGACGTGGCCGGGAGTGTCGATCATGTTGAGCACATAGTCGCCCGGCCCCGAGTCGATGCCGTGACTCGCGGCTGCTTCCTGCGTGACGGTCCATGGCATCCGGACCGCCTGCGACTTGATCGTGATGCCGCGCTCGCGTTCGATGTCCATGCGGTCGAGGTACTGAGCCCGGGCAGCCCGCGCATCGACGACTCCGGTGAGCTGGAGCATCCGGTCGGCAAGGGTCGACTTGCCGTGGTCGATGTGCGCGATGATGCAGAAGTTCCTGATGATCGCGGGATCGGTGTGGCCGGGCTTCGGCGCTTGCGAGGTCAACGGCGGCATGCTCTCTGGGCTGTGGTGCGGAGTACGACGTGCGGCTCGTCATTGTCCCATGACCCCGGGCCAGCGCCGAACCGACAGATCAGTGGCTCTGGCCGGCGGTGGGCACCCAGTAGCGTCGCTTGTCGCCACGGAGCGACTCGAGCGCCCCGCCGGAGGCCTCGATGGCCCGGATCGAGCCGACGTTGTCGTCGTCGCAGGTGACCAGGGCCGGGTCGATGCCGAAGCCGTGGGCCAGGGGCAGCATCCCTCGCAGCATCGCCGTCGCGTGTCCGCGTCGCCGGGCCGAGGGGCGTACGTCGTACCCGATGTGGCCGCCTATGTCCGCCAGGAAGTCGTTGAGTTCCTGGCGCAGCGCGATCCGCCCGAGGTAGGTCTCGCCGTCGACGTACCACCGGGTGGAGGTCAGTACCCAACGCTCGGGCAGGCGGGACCGGTCGACCTCCTCGGCGGCGAGCTGGTCGACGAAGGCTGCGAAGCCCTCGGCGCTGTGCCACGTGGCGGAGTACTTCTCGATCCAGCCGGCGGTCTGGGTGTCGCGGGCGCCCTCGGCGACGTACTCGTCCATCGCCTCGAGGAACGAGGCCATGACACGGGACGTGGGGCTGACGAGTTCCGGCATGCCTCACACGACATCACGTGGAGGGGCCGTCGCGCATCGCAATTATGTCCGGGAAGGCGGGTCGAGCCGTTCATCCGCGAGTCAACCGTCGCCGAACCGTTTCGGACGACGTCGTGCGGGTAGGGGCGGGGCGTCACCGCATCAACCATCCAGAAAGGGACTGCTCCCATGAGCAAGCTGATCACCCGAGCAGGTGTCCTGCTCGCCGCCCTCCTCATGACCGTCGGCGTCATGGCCGCACTGAGCACCGGCGCCACCGCGGCCACCGCGGCGCCGGCGGCCACGGTCGCAGCCGGCCCCGCCGCAAGCACGACTGCCGCTCCGGCCCGACTGGCCGCGCGACGCTACAACTGGGGGGCGATCGCCATATCGGACGGCGACTACGCCTGGGGCACGTCGTACGACTACGCCACCAAGCGCAACGCGCGCATCTCCGCGATCCGCCGGTGCCGCGCGCACTCCAACTACCCGTACAAGTGCGTGGTCAGGATGGTGATCGTGAACCAGTGCGGCGCCTACGCCTACAAGCGCCGCGCCGACGGCACGCTGCACTGGGGCTACGCTCGCTACTACTCGAAGGCCCGCACCATCCGGACCGCCAAGGCCCGCGCCGGCTACAACTCGCGGCTCCTGACGTGGGTGTGCACCACCCGCTGATCCGACACCCTCATGTGGACGCCGGTCCGCACCTCCGGGTGCCGGCCGGCGTCCTCGTGTCCGCCGTCGTGGCGCAGACAAGACCCCCAGGAGACCATCCCGCATGACCAGCACCCTCCCGGCCCGTCCAGCCAGCGGCACGACCGCGCGCCGGCTCGAGTGGCAGTTCCTCCCGCCGCACATCCGCGCGCTGGTCGAGGAGCACTGCGGCTCCCCCGTCGTCCGGGCCGACTCCCAAGGGGGCGGGTTCGCCCCCGGCTTCGCCTCGGTGCTGACGTGCGAGGACGGCACCCAGCACTTCGTGAAGGCCGCCTCGGTGAAGGCGCAGAGGATGTTCGCGCTCTCCTACCGCGAGGAGGCGCGCAAGCTGGGCATCCTCCAGGAACTCGTGCCCGCACCCCGTCTCCTGTGGTCGCACGACGACGACTGGGTGGTGCTCGGGTTCGAGTACGTCGACGCGCACCTGCCGGCGCGCCCCTGGCAGCGACCTGACCTCGACCGGCTCCTCGACGCACTGGAGGCGGTCGCCGACGTCGAGGCGCCGGCCGACCTGGCTCTGGACCTGATCGAGGAGGACCTCGCCGACCTGCCGGCGTACTGGGACGTGATCCGGGAACGGCACCCGAGCCTGGCCCATGCCGACGAGGCGGCCGACCTGGCCGCCGGGTTCGCCGAGGCCCTGCGTGGCGGCGCGGTGCAGCACACCGACATCCGCGACGACAACACCCTGCTCGGCCCCGACGGCGCCCTGTGGATCTGCGACTGGAACTGGCCGGTCCTCGGGGCGCCATGGTTCGACACGCTGTCTGCCCTGATCGGTCCCCGCGGCGACGGCCTCGACGTCGAGGCTGTCCTGGCCTCTCGCCGGCTGACCCGCGACGTGCCACCCGCACACGTCGACAGCGCCCTGGCCCTGCTCGCCGGGCACTTCCTGAAGTCCGCCGACGACCCGGTGCCGTCCAACTCGCCGCACATGCGCGCCTCCCAGGCCTGGCAGGGGGCCGCCGTGTGGTCCTGGCTCTCCGAACGCCGCAACTGGTGACCCGTCGCCAGTTCGCATCGACCTGTCGCCAGTTCGACCCGAACGACGGATTTGGGGCGTTCCGGGGCCGCTGATAGAGTTTCTCCTTGCATGTCTGGCGCCCTCTTCGCTGACACGCCACGGACCGGATTTCCCGCTGGTCCAACGGGCTTTACTCACCGGCCCACCCAAGACCTCATATCCCAGTCCGAACCAAGTGAAAGCGCAGCAAACGTGGCGAACATCAAGTCCCAGATCAAGCGCAACCGTCAGAACGAGCTTGCGCGCGAGCGCAACAAGTCGGTCAAGACCGGTCTGAAGTCGGCCGTGCGCAAGTTCCGCGAGCTCGCGGAGTCGGGCGACAAGGACGCCGCCGCGGCCGCCGCCGTCGACGCGAACAAGAAGCTCGACAAGGCCGCCTCCAAGGGCGTCATCCACAAGAACCAGGCCGCGAACCGCAAGTCGGCCATCAGCAAGAAGGCCGCCTCGCTCTGAGGTAGCCCTTGCCGCAACCAGGCGCCGTCCCCGTCAGGGGTCCGGCGCCTTTTTGCATGCCGACCCGTCGTGAACTCGAACCGACCCGTCGCCAGTTCGCGAACTCACGACGGGTCGCGAGCAAGGTCAGCGGCCGGGACGCTGCTCGCGCAGACCGGCGACCGTGAGCACGAGTCGTTCGAGGGTGTAGGCCGCATCGTGGGCCGCGCCCTTGATGTCGGCGTCGGCCTGGGCAATCGCGCGGATCGCCGAGCCGAGACCATCGGGGGTCCATGAGCGTGACTGGTCGCGCAGCGTGCGCAGCTTCCAGGGCGGTACGCCGACCTCACGGGCCAGGTCGGCCTCACGCATGCCCCGCGGCGCGGAGACGTAGCGGGCCAGGCCCCGCACACCACCGGCGAAGGCGGACGTGATCAGCACCGGAGGCGTGCCCCCGTCGAGAGCCCAGCGCAGCTCCTCGAGAGCAGGCGCCCGACGCCCGAAGAACGCGTGGTCGGCGACGGCGAACGACTTCGCCTCGGCGCGGCCACCGAAGTAGCGCTTGACCCGTTCGACGGTCAGCGCCTCCCCCGGGTAGTCGTTGACGAGCTGGTGGGCCGCAGCGGCCAGCGAGCGCAGGTCCTGGCCGATGGCCTGGACGAGGAAGTCGGCGGCGTCGTCGTCGAGGCGCGAGCCGTGCCCGCGCACCTCCGAGACCACGAAGCGGGTGAACTCGACGCCCTTGACCGCCTGCGACTTCACCTCGTTGACGGCGCCGACCTTGCGCAGCTTGGTGAGCACGCCGCTCCCCTTCTGCCCACCGCCGTGCACCAGCACCAACGCGATGTCCTCGGCCGGGGCCGCGCAGTAGTCGAGCAGCCCGGCCACCGACTCGTCGGGCAGGTTCTCCAGCCCCCGCACGACCACGCACCGGGTCGTGGAGAACAGCGACGGCGCCGCCAACTCCCCCAGCGTGGCGAGGGTGAGGTCATTGCCCTGGGCCTCGGAGAACTCGGCCTCCGCGTCGTGCTTTCGGACGGCGGCGCGCACTCCGACGACCGTGCGTTCGTTGAGGAACTCTTCGCTGCCGGTCACCAGCGTGACTCGGCCGAGGACGTCTGCTGCGCGTGGTTCTGCCATGGTGCGCCAAGCCTGCCACAGCCCGCCGACAGCGCCGACCCGCGGTGCGGCGGCCGGCCCGCCAGCCCGAGTCCGCGGGGCCATTCAGTCGCCGGTGGAGACCCGGAGCCTTCCGTCATTCAACGCGACAACCACGTCGCCGTCCCGGTCGGTGCGGAAGACCCGGGCTCCGGAGTCGCGCAGCGGTTCCATCGTGGAGGCCGCCGGGTGGCCGTAGTCATTGTCCTCGCCCACCGACGCGATCGCGATCGCCGGATCGAGTGCGACCAGGAAGTCCATCTCCTGGTAGCGGCTGCCGTGGTGAGGGATCTTCAGCACGTCGACGCGCAGGCCCGGGTAGGCGGCCGCGAGTCGGGCCTGCCCGTCGGGCTCGACGTCACCGGTCAGCAGGATCCGGACCCCACGGATCTCGGCCAGCACCACCAGGGAGGCGTTGTTCGGGTCGCCGGCCAGCAGCGTGCCGGGCACGGGGCCGATCACCTGCATGCGCACGTCGCCGATCTGCTGCACCTCGCCGTACGCCGGGGTGCGGATCCGGCCGTCGGTCTCCGCCTGGACCGCGGCGAACCGCTCCTCCGGCTCCGGGAGCCCGCTGACGAGTACGGCGCCCACCCGGCGCCCACCCACCGTCTCGGCGAAGCCGTCGACGTGATCGGCGTGGAAGTGACTGAGCACGATCGTGGGCAGCACCTTCACGCCCAGTCGGTCGAGGCAGTGGTCCATCGAACCGGACTCGGGTCCGACGTCGACCAGCACGGCCTGCCCGTCGCCGGCGTTCAACGCGATCCCGTCGCCCTGCCCCACGTCGCACACCGTCATCAACCACCCCTCGGGCGGCCAGCCCGGCGACGGCAACGGCACCAGCACGACCAGCACCATCAACAGGCAGCAGGCCAGACCCGAGGAGCGGTGGGCCAGCAGCCTGCCGAGCGTGACTGCCAGCCCCGCGCAGATCGCGGTGAGCACGCCGAGCGCGATCCAGTCGGTGCCCCACTCGATCGCGGGGAGCGCCAGCCCTGCGGCGCGGTCGGCGATCGCGATGATGCCGCGCGCGCAGAGGCAGGCCAGCCACCCGGGCACCATGCCGGCCCCGCTCCACACCAGGCCGATGACTCCTCCGAGCAGCCCGCACACCGTGGCCGGGGCGACCAGCGGCCCCGCAGCCAGGTTTGCCAGCACCGCGACCAGGCTGACCTGGCCCGAGATCGCGGCCACCAACGGAGTGCAGGCCAGCTGTGCCGCGGTCGGTACGGCGATCGCCTGGGCCATCCACATCGGCATCCAGTGCGCCAGGGCACGCGACCACACCGGCGAGAGCAGCAGGATGCCTGCCGTGGCCAGCACGGACAGCGCGAACCCGACGGTCGTGGCCAGCCACGGGTCGAGCAGCAACAGGCCCACCACGGCCACGCCGATCGCCCGCACGCCTCGACCGGTGCCGTTCGAGCCCATCCCGAGCAGTGCGACCGTGCCCATCGCGGCGGCCCGCACCACGCTCGGCTCGGTGCGGGCAAGGAGGATGAACCCGACGATGCCCGCCGCCCCGAGTGCGTACTGCCAGCGACCACGCACCCCGCACCAACGGCCCACCACCAGCAGGAACCCTACGACCAGCGTGAGGTTGGTGCCGGAGACGGCCAGGAGGTGGGTCAGCCCGGAGGCCCTGAACTCCTCCTGGACCTGGTCGGGCAGACCCTGGTCATCGCCGTCGACCAGGGCCGGCACCAGGTCGCGGGCCGGGGCCGGACCGACCGAGGAGGACTCCCTGATCGCGTGGCGCAGCGCGGCGGAACCGCGCCACAGGACCGAGGGTGGGTCCGCCCGCGGCGGTGGACCGAACGGTGTCAGCACCGCCGCCACGTCGTGTCCCCCGGCCGGCGCCAACCGGCCGCGCACGGTCATGGTGCTGCCCAGCTCGACGTGCGCCCACGACTCGTCGGCGATCAGCAGCACCGGCGTGTGCACGTCGTACGACGACCCGCGTGCGCCGAGCACGGAGACGGTGCCCCGCATGATGATGGACGTGGCGAACTGCCCCTGCACCGGTCGCGGGTCAGAGGTCACGGTCACCCGCGCGGAGACGGCGGTACGGGTCTGGGACAAGGCCGCAGCCGGACCGGACCGCACGGCCAGATCGCGCAACGCAGCACTGGTCCCGACGGCCAGTGCGATCAGGAACCAGGCCACGACGGCACGCCGCAGCGCCGCCGTCTCGACCAGGCGGAAGACCACCAGGCTGACCAGCGCGCCGGCCACGGCCGAGGGAACGGGCGCGAGCAGTCCTCCCACACCTCCCAGCCAGGCGGCCAGCCCGGCGGCCGGCATCCGCAGGTCGGCGACCTCCGGCACCTCCGCCAGTCGGAGCAGGTCACCGGTCCGCATCAGAGCGTGACGTGCGGCGCCAGGTCGGCCAGCGTCTTCTCACCGATTCCGTCGACCTCGAGGAGCTGGTCGACGCTCTGGAAACCTCCGTTCGTGTCGCGCCACGCGATGATGGCCTCGGCCGTGACCGGACCGACCCCGGGCAGCTCCTCCAGCTCGGTGCTGGTCGCCGTGTTGAGGTTGACCAGCTCGCCTGCCGGAGCACCGGACGGCGGGGGCGACGTGGCCGCGACGCCGGGCGGCGCCGGCACCCCGACCACGATCTGTTCGCCGTCGACCAGGGGCCGGGCCTGGTTGAGACCGCTGAGGTCGGCGCCGCGCCGGACGCCACCGGCAGCCTTCAGGGCGTCGACCACGCGGGCACCGGGCTCCAGCACGACGATGCCGGGGCGTCGCACCTTGCCGGTCACGTCGACGACCAGTTCGGTGGCCGGGGACGCCGATGCCGAAGACATCGGCGCCGACGCCGAGGGCACCCCACCCACCGGCGTTGCCAGGGCGGCACCACCCACCGGCTCCGCGACCGGTGCCCCGGCGTCGTCGCGGATCACCCACCACGCCGTGATCGCCAGACCCACGGCGACCAGCACGGCCAAGGCCGCCACCTGGCCGGCCGTGAGGGCCACTCGACCACGGAAGGCGGAGACGTCGACCCACGAGCGCGTCGTACGCCGGGCGGCGTGGCGTCCCGGCACGGGCAATGCCGGCGCCGGCAGATCGACGGGAGCGTCGGGACCGGACGCCCGTGGAGAGCCCGGCACGACCGACGACTCGGGCAGGGCCGGCTCGGACAGAGGCGGCACTGACGGTGGCGGGACCCAGCCGTCGTCGTCGTCATCAGGCGCGATCGCCGACTCACGCGCCAGCCGCAGCTCACGCACGTGCGTGTGCCCGTCATCGCCGGGCCCGGCGTCGGGGGACGGCGACCGCGGCGGGGACCCGGACGGCGACCGAGTCTCGGGGCCGGAGTGCGCGCGCAGCTCGGCGCTCAGCAGCTCCAGCCGACGGGAGACGGCTTCGGCGTGCGCAGTGGACTGACCTCGGGGACGCATTCCACGACCGTAGGAAAACCCGAGGGCGAACGACAGGGCACCCACTCCGCCCTGTGGACAGGAGCGTGAATCGCGTGCAGCTCAGTGCACGACAGTGCTCAGGCGCCGGTGGGCATCACACACACGGCGACCATTCCGGGGCCGACGTGGGCGCCCAGGACGGCGCCCAGCTCGACGGTCCGGACCGGTGCCTGCAGGCCGAGCCGGGCGGCCAGCTTGTTCGCGAGCTGCTCGGCCCGGTCCGGGCTGGCCAGGTGGGCCACGGTCAGCTCGACCGGGTCCTCCCCCGCGGCTTCGGCTGCAAGGTCCTCGAGTCGCGCCAGGGCCTTGCCCGCCGTACGCACCTTCTCGAACGACTCGATGCTGCCGTTCTCGATGCGCAGCAACGGCTTGACCGCGAGGGCCCCACCGAAGAACGCGGCGGCACTGCCCACGCGGCCGCCGCGCCGCAGGTACTCGAGGGTGTCGACGTAGAACAGGGACGTCGACGACAGGGCCCGCTCCAGGCCGATCTTCCCGGCCTTCTCCGCACTGGCGCCCCCCTCGAGGGCCCGCACGGCGGCGATCGCGGCGTACCCGACCGCCGGACCGACCTGCTGCGTGTCAACCACGTGCACCGGGATCGTCGCGTCACGCGAGGCCATCAGCGCGGACTCGAAGGTGCCGCTCATCCGGCTCGAGAGGTGGAACGTGACGATCTCGTCGTACCCCTGCGCAGCGAGGTCCGCGTAGACCTCGAGCATCCCTGCCGGGCTCGGCCGCGACGTGGTCACCGGCGTGAACGACTTCAGGGCCGCGGCCACCATCTCGGGGCTGGCGCCCTCGTCGACGCCCTCGTCGTAGGAGGTCGCGCCGATGATCACCTGCAGGGGAATCACGACGATTCCGTGGGCCGCGGCCTCGTCGTGCGTCAGTGTCGAGGTGGAGTCGGTGACGACGGCGACACGACGCTCAGGCATGCCCGAACCCTATCGTGGCGGGGCAGATTCACAGGCGAGCCTGTGAATCTGCCCGAATGCCGTGAAGCTTCACGTCATTCGGGCAGAAACGCACGGGCAGGTCAGCCCGCGACGATGTTGACCAGCTTCGGGGCGCGCACGATCACCTTGCGCACGGTCTTGCCCTCCAGCGCCTTGACGATCGCGGGATCGGCCAGCGCCGCCGCCTCCAGGTCGGCCTCGGAGACGTCGGGAGACACGTCCAGACGGGCCTTCACCTTGCCCTGGACCTGCACCACCGCGACCACGGAGTCCTCGACCAGCAACGCCTCGTCGACCACTGGCCAGCCGGCCCGGGCGACCGTCGGCTCGTGGCCCAGTCGGTGCCACATCTCCTCGGCCGTGTACGGCGCGACCAGCGACAGCATGATCGACACCGCCTCGGTGGCCTCACGGACCGCCGGGTCGGCCGGGCCGCAGCCGGAGTCGATCGCCTTGCGGGTCGCGTTGACCAGCTCCATGATGCGGGCGACCAGCACGTTGAACCGGTACGACTCCACCAGAGCGGCACCGTCGTGCAGCGTCCGGTGGGTGACCTTGCGCAGCGCCACGTCGCCGGCCGCCGGGTCGGCGCCGGGCTCGGAGGCCACGTCGCCACTCAACCGCCAGGCGCGTTGCAGGAACTTCGCCGAACCGGCCGGAGACACGTCGGCCCAGTCGATGTTGTCCTCGGGTGGGCTCGCGAAGACCAGGGTCAGGCGTACGGCGTCGACACCGAACTCCGCAAGTTGGTCCCCCAGGTTGATGCCGTTGCCCAGGGACTTGCTCATCTTGCGACCGTTGTTGATCACCTTGCCCTGCGACAGGTACGCCGAGAACGGCTCGTCCCACGAGATCAGCCCCATGTCGCGCATGGCCTTGGTGAAGAAGCGGGCGTACAGCAGGTGCAGGACGGCGTGCTCGTCACCGCCGATGTACAGGTCGCACGGGCCCCACTTCTCGGCCAGCGCGGGGTCGAAGGCCCGGGTGTCGTCATTGGGCGACAGGTAGCGCAGGAAGTACCACGACGAGTCCACGAACGTGTCCATCGTGTCCGTGTCGCGCTTCGCGGGTCCGCCACACGTGGGGCAGGCGACGTTGACCCAGTCGGTGGCCGCGCCCAGAGGCGAGACCCCCTTGGGCTTCAGGTCCGCACCACGCAGGTCGGGCAGTACGACGGGCAGCTGGTCCTCGGGGACCGGAACCTCGCCGTCGACCGGGCAGTGGATGATCGGGATCGGGGCACCCCAGTAGCGCTGGCGCGACAGCAGCCAGTCACGCAGCCGGAAGTTGACCGTGCCGCGGCCCAGGCCGGCGTCCTGCAGGTAGGAGATGGTCGTCGACTTGGCCTCGTCGACCGGCAGTCCGTTGATGTCCAGCGGGGCGTCCACGCCGGCCGCGGGCGAGTTTATCGTCGGCCCCTCGCCGTGGAAGGCCTCGCCCTCGAAGTCGGCCGGCGGCTCGGTGGTGCGCACGATCG
The DNA here is from genome assembly GCF_001427925.1 of Nocardioides sp. Root151. Taxonomy (NCBI): domain Bacteria; kingdom Bacillati; phylum Actinomycetota; class Actinomycetes; order Propionibacteriales; family Nocardioidaceae; genus Nocardioides; species Nocardioides sp. Root151. The sequence continues at coordinate 191,361 of NZ_LMGG01000008.1, read as the reverse complement.
GCAGGCCCATCTGCGTGGCGAACTGCCAGTCGCGCTGGTCTCCGCCGGGCACCCCCATCACCGCGCCGGTGCCGTAGTCGGCCAGCACGTAGTCCGTGGCCCACACGGGGATCTGGGCACCGGTGACCGGATTGGTCGCCGTGACGCCCAGGTCGACGCCGGTCTTCGGACGGTCGGTGGACAGCCGCTCGATCTCGGTCTCCCGGCGGATCTCCTCGCGGTACGTCTCGAACTCCGTGCGGCGCTCGTCGGTCACCAGCTCCTCGGCCAAGGGCGCGTCGACGGCCACGACCATGAAGGTCGTGCCGAAGATCGTGTCGGGCCTCGTGGTGTAGACCGTGACGGGTTCGGCCCGTCCCTCGATCACGAAGTCGACGTGCGCACCCTCGGAGCGCCCGATCCAGTTGCGCTGGGCGTTGACGACCTTGTCCGACCAGTTCTCCTGCAGGTCGTCCAGGCAGTCCAGCAGCTCCTGGGCGTACGCCGTGGTGCGGAAGTACCACTGGGTCAGCTCGCGCTTGGTGACCTCGGCGCCGCAGCGCTCACACGCACCGTCGACGACCTGCTCGTTGGCCAGCACGGTCTGGTCGTTCGGGCACCAGTTGACCGGGCTGTTCTTGCGGTAGGCCAGGCCCTGCTCGCGCAGCTTCAGGAACAGCCACTGTGTCCAGCGGTAGTACTCCGGGTCGGAGGTGTGCAGCCGGCGGGTCCAGTCGAAGCTCAGGCCGTACTTCTTGAAGGACTCGAACTGCGTCTCGATGTTGGCGTAGGTGTACGTCGCCGGGTGGGTGTCGTTCTTGATGGCGGCGTTCTCGGCGGGAAGGCCGAAGGAGTCCCAGCCCATCGGGTTCAGGACCTCGTAGCCCTTCTGCCACCAGTAGCGTGCGATCACGTCGTGCAGCGCGGTGACCTCGGCGTGGCCCATGTGCAGGTCGCCCGAGGGGTAGGGGAACATCGTGAGGGCGTAGCGCTTCTCGCGGGGCGAGTCGTCGTGCGCGACGAAGGGCGCCAGGTCCTCCCAGACCTGCTGCCACTTGTCCTGCGTCGCCATGACGTCGTACGTCGCCTCGCGGTCGGTGTCGACCGAATCGACCTGTGTCCGCTCGACCTGCTCACTCATCTGTTTCTCCTCGTGTCATCCCGCGTCCCGCATGTCAGTTCCGGCCGGCATCCAGGCAGTGCCTCTCGCACTGTCTGAGTGCACAAAAAAACCCTCCGGGCAGGGAGGGTGGCCGCGATGATCGTTCTCGATCAGCGCGGCTGGCGAAGAAGCAACCGCTGAGACATGCCACCATGTTACCGCAGGTCCCAGCCGGGGATTGGCCGGTACGAGCCATGGGCAGAAGACATGCACACCGGGGGCATCCGCCCCCGCCGAACACTCAGCCGGAACACCCACACCACTCCGCCGAACACCGAGGGTCCCCACCATGCGCCTGCGCTCCGCACTCCCCGTCGTCGTCTGTCTCGCAGCCCTCGTCCTGACCGGGTGCGACAGCGGCGACTCCACCGAGTCGGCCGTGGCCGGCGACCCCGCCAGTGCGCCCACGTTGAACGTGCCCGAGCCGACGACCTCTCCGACCGACGGGCCGAGCCTGTCACCGACCGTCCCCACCTCCCCGACCTCGCCGTCCACGGACGCCGACGTCACACCCGGCGGCACGGTGCTGAAGTACGGCGAGACCGCCACCGTCGCGCTGACCGACAGCGGGGACGGCGCGCTCGTCGAGTACACCGTCCGGAACGTCGCGATCGGCAAGGCCGGACCTCTCGGCCGCAACGCCCTGGTGACCATCGAGGTACGCGCCGTCGACGACCTGGCCAGCGCGCTGTCGCTGGGCGCGTTCGACTGGAAGGGCATCGTCGACACCGGTGAGGAGACGGTCTTCGGCATCGAGGAAGGGTGCGACGGACAGCTGCCGGTCACCGCGGCCGGTGAGAGCGGCACCATGTGCGTGGCGATGTCGGTCCCCGACGATGCCAAGGCCGTGACCGAGGTCCAGTACTCCGGCCTCGGAATGTCCGGTGACCCGATCGTCTGGAAGCCCTGAGGCCGTTCCACGGCGAGCCGCCGGAGCGGGTCCGGACCGTGATACCAATGTGCGCATGAGCCTCTCCGACCTGTTCCGACTCGACGACAAGGTGGCCGTCGTGACGGGCGCCTCCAGCGGCCTCGGGGTCGCCTTCGCCCAGGGCTTCGCGGAAGCGGGAGCCGACGTCGTGCTCGGCGCCCGCCGCGTCGACCGCCTCGAGGAGACCGCCGAGCTCGTGCGCGCCGCCGGACGCCGCGTGCTCACCGTCGCCACCGACGTCGCCGACCAGGCCCAGTGCCAGGCCCTCGTCGACGCGGCGATGGCGGAGTTCGGGCGGGTCGACGTGCTGGTCAACAACGCCGGCATCGGCACCGCCGTCCCCGCGACGCACGAGACGGTCGAGCAGTTCACCAGCGTGATCGACGTGAACCTCAACGGCTGCTACTGGATGGCCCAGGCCTGCGGCCGCGTCATGGAGCCGGGCAGCTCGATCATCAACATCAGCTCGGTCCTCGGCCTCACCACCGCCGGGCTCCCCCAGGCCGCGTACGCCGCCAGCAAGGCCGGGCTGATCGGCCTCACCCGCGACCTGGCGCAGCAGTGGACCGGCCGCAAGGGCATCCGCGTGAACGCGATCGCCCCCGGCTTCTTCACCTCCGAGATGACCGAGCAGTACCCGCCGGGCTACCTCGAGCAGCAGCAACAGCGCATCCCGGCCGGGCGCAAGGGAGACCCGCGCGAGCTGGCCGCCACCGCGGTCTTCCTGGCCTCCGACGCAGCGGGCTACATCACCGGCCAGACCCTGCCGGTGGACGGCGGCATGACGATCACCTGAGCCGGCGGCGACGTACCGGTCGGCGTCACGGCTCGATCAGGCCCACCCTGATCGCGTAGCGGGTCAGCTCCGTGCGGTCGCGCATGCCCAGCTTGGCGAGCACGTTCTCACGGTGCCGCTCGACGGTCTTGACGCTGATCGTCAGCTCCCGAGCGATCTCCCGTGACGAGTGGCCCTCCGCGATCAGCTTCACGACCTCGTCCTCACGCGGCGTGAGCACGGCACGGGGCAGGCGCTCGCCGCGGCTCAACCGCGCGAGGTAGTCGCGCACCAGCGTCGACTCCGCGCCCGGGTAGAGGAACGACTCGCCACGCAGTGCGGCCCGGCAGGCGTCGACGAGGTCGCGGTCGGCCACGGACTTCAGCACGTAGCCGCTGGCGCCGACCCGCAGCGACTCGAAGAAGTACTGCTCGTTGTCGTGCATCGAGAGCATCAGGATCCGCGGCGGATCCTTGCGCCGCGAGATCTCGCGGGCCGCCTGGAGTCCGGTGAGCCGCGGCATCGCCACGTCGAGGATCGCCAGGTCGACCTCGGTGGTGCGCAGCAGCTCCACCGCCTCGGCTCCGTCGCCGGCCTCGGCCACCACCTCGAGGTCGGGCTGCTGCTCGAGGATCATGCGTACGCCGCGGCGTACCAGCGTGTGGTCGTCGGCCAGGAGGATCCGCGCCGACCTGCTCACCACGGCACCTCCAGGCGTACGACGGTGCCACCGCCGTCACGACGCTCGACGGCCAGGTTCCCGTGCACCAACGACGCCCGCTCGCGCATGCCGCGCAACCCCGTGCCGGTCGCGCCGGATCGGATGCCGCGGCCGTCGTCGGCCACCGTGAGGACGACGTCGCCGCCCACCTGCGCCAGCGACAGCTCCACCGTGGCCGCCTCCGCGTGCCGCGCCACGTTTGTCAGCGCCTCCTGGGCGACCCGGAAGACGACCAGCTCGACGGCGTCGTCCAGCACCGGCAGCCCAGGCATGATGCCGCGACTCACGTGGGTGGAGGTGTGCGTGAAGAGCTCGGTGGTCAGTGCGGCCAGGGCACTGCGCAGGCCGAGGTCCTCGAGCACGTGCGGCCGCAGCTGACGGGCCACGCCGCGCACCTCGTCGAGACTGGCTCGCGTGGCTTCGCGGGCCCGCTCGAGGGAGGCGGCGGTCTCGGGTGGAGCCTGTTCGGCCAGCGCGCCCAGCTCGAGGAGCACGGCGGTGAGCGACTGTCCGACGCCGTCGTGCAGCTCCTGGGCGATGCGGGCCCGCTCGGCCTCCTGTGCCGCGAGGGCGGCCAGGCTGCTGTCGCGCTGCGCGGCCTCGATCCGGCCCAGCAGGTCGTTGACGGAGATCGCGAGCTCCCGCGAGATGCCGGACTCGGGGACCGGCAGTCTCTCGATCGGATCGGTCGAACGGGCCCTGTCCAGCTGGGCGACGAGTCGGTCCAGCGGCCTCAGGTTGCTGCCGACGAGCACGGAGTTCGCCACGATCATCACGGCCAGGCCGACGGCCAGCACGATGACCTCGGACCACAGGGGGCGTGGCGACACGGTGGCCGGGGAGAACGCGAGCAACGCCGTACCGAGGGCGAACAGCACACCGTTGATCAGGATCACCCGTGAGGAGAGCGAGACACCGTGGGCGCTGGTCATGCCGCCATGCTCACGCACCCGTCCAAGCCTGTCCACGCAATCACGGCCTCGCAGGCAGTTTTGGGGAGCAGACCCCATGTGTTGTGGCGCGGCAGTCGCGAAGACTGGAGACCAGCGGGGCCCCGCCTCGATGTCCTTGCATCGGATCCGGCGGGGCCACCGCACCAGCACGGCGCACAGGAAGGGGCGAGGCATGCTCGTCGTGGTTGTCGGGCTCGTCGCGGTCTCGGTGCTGCTCGTGTGCGTCGCGGCGTTCCTGCGGCGTACCTCCGAAGCGACGCCGGAGCCGCACCGACTCTGGGCGGTCGCCTCGGCCAACACCACGGACGGGGTCACCGCGCGCACGGGAGTCGAGTTCGTGGTGCACCTGCCCGGGGCGGTGGCCGACGCCGGAACACTCAGTGACGCGGTGGAGGACCTGCTGCGCCGCGGGATCGCGGCCTCACCTGCCCATGCGCTCCCCTCGATCGGCGATGACCCGGCCGGGTTGTCCGGCGCCACCGTGGCCGGCGTCGCGATCGAGAGCGCGGTCGTCACGTCGTCCGAGGTCGAGGTCACCCCCGAGCTGCGCCGCCTGATGCTCGACCGCACGACGCCGCACGGGACCGGCTGACCGGATGGGCGCACCTCCCTCATGGATCTGAACGTGGCGATCCTCGGTGCCACCCTGGTCCTGCTGGCCGGGGTGGCAGCCGTCCGCGTGTCCGCCCGTGCCGGTGTGCCCAGCCTCCTGCTCTACCTGGCCATCGGCCTCGCGATCGGCGAGGCCGGCCTCGGCCTGCAGTTCGAGGACGTCGACCTCACCATGCTGCTCGGCACCCTCGCCCTGGCCGTGATCCTGGGCGAGGGCGGGTTCAGCACGAAGTGGTCGGTGATCCGGCCCGTCGTCGGCCTGGCCGGGGTGATGGCCACCCTCGGCGTCGCGGTCAGCGTCGCGGTGACGTCGGCCATCGCCTGGCTGGTGCTCGACGTCGACGTGCGTACGGCGCTCGTGCTCGGCGCGGTCGTGGGTTCGACGGACGCCGCTGCGACGTTCTCCGTGCTGCGCCGGATGCCGATCAGGCCGCGGCTGCGGTCACTGCTCGAGGCGGAGTCGGGCTTCAACGACCCACCGGTGATCATCCTCGTCACGGTGGTGGTCAGCGACGCCTGGGACACCGCGAACCCGTGGCAGATCGGCGGCCTGATCGTCTACCAGCTGACCCTCGGCGTGCTGATCGGCCTGGTCGTGGCCTGGTTCGGCCAGCACCTCCTGCAGCGCAGCGCGCTCCCCTCCGCCGGGCTCTACCCGCTGGCCACGATCGCGATCATGTTCCTGGCCTTCGCCACCGCCGGTGCGGCCGGGGCGAGCGCGCTGATGGCGATCTACGTCGCCGGCATGTGGCTCGGCAATGCCGACCTGCCCCACCGGCAGGCCACCGCCGGCTTCGCGGACGGTCTCGGCTGGCTTGCCCAGATCGGGCTCTTCGTCCTGCTCGGCCTGCTGGCCAGCCCCTCCCGCCTGCCGGAGGCCTTCGCGTCCGCGGCGATCGTCGGCATCGGACTGACCTTCGTGGCCCGCCCCGTCTCGGTGTTCGTGTGCACGTCCTGGGCCCGGATCCCCCTGCGCGAACAGGTCTTCCTGTCGTGGGCGGGCCTGCGGGGCGCCGTGCCGATCGTGTTGGCCACCATCCCCGTGGCACAGGGACTGCCTGCTGCGCAACGCATCTTCGACGTGGTCTTCCTGTTGGTCGTGGCATTCACGCTGGTGCAGGCACCGACGCTGCCGTGGCTGGCTCGTCGTACCGGCGTGACCGTGGACTCCACACCCGAGGAGCTCGAGGTCGAGTCGGCGCCGCTGGAGCACATGCACGCCCACCTGTTGCAGTTCCGGGTCCCGTCGGGGTCGCAGCTGCACGGGGTCTACGTGAGCGACCTCCGGCTCCCACCCGGTGCCGCACTCGCCCTGGTGCACCGCGACCGGGAGCTGCTCAGTCCCGACGTACACACCTCGTTGCGTGGTGGCGACCACCTGCTGCTCGCGGTCCCGGACGACGCCCGGCAGGCCACCGAGGAGCGGCTGCGCGCGATCGGGAACCATGGCCGGCTCGCGGTCTGGTACGGCGAACGCCCGGCGCCAGCCCCGGCCTGAGCGGGGTGCCGACGAGGTCAGTCGCGGACGACGACGACCGGGCCGGAGGCGTGCCGGATGCACTGGTCGGCCACCGAGCCGAGGACCAGGCTCTTGAACCCGCCGCGCCCGCGGCTGCCGACCACGAGCACGTCCGCGGTCTCTGCCGCCTTGATGAGTGCCTGCGCCGACGGACCGCAGGCGACGTGCACGTGCACCTCGATCGCGGAGTCACCGACGATGCCGGCCACCCGGGCCTTCTCTGCCTCGAGCGTGGCCTCCTCGAGCTCGAGCATCGATGGAGTGATGCCCAGCGGGACGTCGTCGGGCCTGATCGCACTGGTGAAGGTCCAGGCCCGGATCACGTGGACGGCGCAGCCCCGACGCGCGGCCTCGCCCACCGCGTAGGTGATCGCGGCGGCCGCGGATCGGGATCCGTCGTCGCCCACCACGACGCCGCCCTCGGGAGTGATGTCGCGGTTGAGCTGGTCCCTGACGCCTGCCATGGGTCAACCATGCACCATCGCTGCGGTCGACGGCGAGGGTTCGGAGTGGTTCGCCCCGGTTCGGCAGGTCAGGTCAGGCGACGCCCCGACTGCTGCTCCGGGTGCGTCCCACGACCTCGTCGATGACGTCGAGGATCGCGTCGGGATCGTCGATCATCGGCACGTGGCCGCAGTCCTTGAGCGGCACGTGGCGCGCCGCCGGGAGTCGCAGGCGCGCCGTCCGGGACTGTCGGTAGGGCAACAGCCTGTCCTTGGTCCCCCACGCCACCGTGGTCGGCACGTCGACCTGCTCCTCGAATGCGTACCCGACGCCCGAACGGGCGGTCGGGAAGAATCCGCTGCTGCGCTTCATCGCCAGGCAGTCCTGGTACGTCGCCCACGCCGTCATGCGGTCCGGATGGGCATAGAGCGGAGCACCGACCAGGCGCCTGCCCGCGGCTGACCCGGCGACCAGCTGGAGGACCCGATCGGGCAGGGTCGCCGCGACTCGCATGAGTACAAGAGGGACCAGCGCCTGGAAGCGGTCGACGCGGCCGAAGAACCCGGCCGGGCTGATTGCGGTCACCGACGACGCCAGACCACGGGCACCGAGCTCGAGGGCGATCGCGCCACCGAGCGAGTTGCCGACGACGTGCGGGCGGTCGATGCCCCACTCCGCGAAGTTCGCCGCGAGGTCGGCGCACGCGTGGTCCATCGTGTAGGCCACGCCCTTCGGGTAGCCCGGGGAGTCACCGAACCCGGCGAGGTCGAGCGCGATCACGTCGTAGCGGTCGGCGAGACGGTCGAAGAGCGGCGCCCAAGCACCGCGCCGGTGACCGATGCCGTGGATCAGCACGACGGGTTCACCAGAACCGGCGCGATCATGGACCAGGTGGGACAACTGCATGTCGACAAGCCTCCTGAAGTACGTGTTACGTGGAGTCTCACATACTTCAGGTACGAAGGGAACAGGCACGACCGGCATTGCTGGAGGGAATCACGCAGGTTCCGCGTGATTCCCTCCAGCAGATCGACTGCCTGCGACTGTCTACGGAGTGCCGGGGAAGCGGGCGAACCGGACCCGGTCGACCCCGCCGACCGTGGTGAAGGTGCCGCCGACCGACAGCGAGTTCGGCGTCGGGGTGATCGCCCAGACCCCCATGTCGCCACCGACGGGGTTCGGGTCCCAAGGGGTCACCGTGCCGTCCGAGGCGTTCAGCGAGGCCAGGAAGCAGCGCTTGATCTTGTAGGTGACGATCTGGGAGAAGTGCCCGCCGATGTAGACCTCGGTCGCCGTGGGGTAGATCGCCTGCGTGTCACCGCTGGTCTTGCGGATCCACACCAGGTCGCTGGTCGCCGTGTCGTAGGAGAAGAGGCGGTTGTCGGGCGTCGAGAAGTAGAGACGTGAGCCGTCCGGGGAGAGGCCCAGCGTGATCGAGAGGTCGCTGCCCTCGGCCGGGTTGAACGCCGTGGCGTCACCGGTGGTCGAGGCGATCGCCCCCACACCGAACGGACGGTCGAGCCCGCCGAGCTTGGAGAACGCACCGGCCGCATAGACGACCGCGCCGTCCGGTGACACCCGGATCGACTTCACCCCGGCATTGGCGCGGGAGCGGAAGTTCGAGATGACGTCACCCGACGAGCTCAGCGCCACGAGCGAGGCACGGACGGTTCCGTCGATGCCGCTGAAGGTGCCACCCACGTAGAGCCTGTCGGCGTACGTCGTCAGGGCCGAGATGCCGGGCGACGTGCCCGTCGTGTCGGCCTGCCAGGTCGGGAGCGCGGTCCCGGTCGCGATGTCGACCGCCGCCAGGTTGGCGCGGGCAGCGCCTCCGGCCGTCGTGAACCTGCCGCCCACGTAGACGGTCGTGCCGTCCGCCGAGCCGGCCAGTGCCCGGACGATGCCGTCGGTCGACGGGTTGAAGGTCGGGTCGAGGGTGCCGTCGGCGCGGATGGCGGCCACGTTCGCCCGCGGCTTGCCGCCGACCGTCGTGAAGTCCCCTCCGATGATCGTCAGGTCGCCCACCTGGGCGATCGCGTAGACGGGGCCGTTGACCCGGGGCGTCGCGTCCGTGGTCATCGACGGACTCGCCTGTGTCGGCTGGGCGAACATCATCAATGCCATGGCGACCGCCGCGATCACCGTGCGTCGCCCACGTCGAATCAACAGCTCAACGTCCATCGTGCGGCCTCCCAGCTCGACGCTTCGGCCGCACGGTGCGTCCAGTGTCACGTTAGGTTTCGGGACGCCCCGCGAGCATGCCGCAATTTGGTGACTTCGCGGGCCGCACGTGGGCCCACGCCGGCGACAAGCCAGGAAGACCGCCTGCCGGCGTGCCGTTGAACATGCAGTTCGCACCTTCACCCGCCCCGGTCACGCTCAACAGCCGGCTCGCGGAGCCCAACTGCATGTTGAACGGCACGGCTCCCGGTGCACCAACGCAGAACGGCCGCCCGAAGGCGGCCGCTCTGAGATTTGGTGGAGCTGAGGGGACTCGAACCCCTGACCCCCTGCATGCCATGCAGGTGCGCTACCAGCTGCGCCACAGCCCCATCATCACCAGCCTTGCGGCTGACAACGTCGGGAAGTTTAACCAACGTCCGGTCGAGATGCGAAATCGGGGGTCGGCACGGCACTTGTGCGGCGCTGTTGACGGATCGCACGTCGAACGACGCGTGTGGAGCGACCGTCACCCCGCGTCACCCGGGAGGGGTGGGACGGGCGATCAGGTTGTAGGCCGCGAGCCGGAATCGACCACCCTCGTCGAGCTCCTCGAGCACCGCCCAACCGCAGTTGTCGAGGCCCTGGAGGCCGGAGGCCTGCTCGCCCGGCCAGTTGAGTGCGGCCATCAGCGCCACCTTCAGCGCCGCGCCGTGGGCCACGACGACGCCACACTCCCCCGCGTCCAGACCGGCCACGACGTCGTCGAGCCCGTCCGCGAAGCGGGACACCACGTCGGCAGTCGTCTCACCTCCGGGAACGGCCGTGAAGTGCCCGGCCCGGAAATCGGCGTACTCGGCCGGGAACTGCTCGGCGTACTCCGCCATGGTCAGCCCGGTGCGCGCCCCGAGGTCGAACTCGCGGAACCGCTCGTCGAGCCGCGCGTCGAGGCCGGTCTCCTTGGAGACGTACGCCGCAGTCTGGCGGGCGCGGGCCAGGTCGGAGGACCACAGCACGGTCGGTGCGTACGCCGCGACGTACGGCGCCACGGCGGACGCCTGCTCGTGCCCCGTGTCGTCGAGCTCGACGTCGGCATGCCCCTGCCCACGGCCGATCGCGTTCCACGCGGTCTGGCCGTGCCGGAGCAGGACGAGTCGTCGGGTCACTTCTCGTGGGAGACGACGTCTGCCGGCAGCTCGATGGCCGGACAGTCGCGCCAGAGTCGCTCGAGCGCGTAGAACTCGCGCTCCTCCTCGTGCTGCACGTGCACGACGATCTCGCCGTAGTCGATCAGCACCCAGCGTCCGTCGCGCTCACCCTCGCGACGGATCGGCTTGGCACCGATCTCGCGGAGCTTGTCCTCGATCTCGTCGACGATCGACTTGACCTGGCGGTCGTTGGAGGCCGAGGCCAGCACGAACGCGTCGGTGATCGCCAACTGCTCGGAGACGTCGAAGGCAATGATCTTCTGGGCCAGCTTGTCCGAGGCCGCACGTGCGGCGGCATGGACGAGCTCGACGGCATGGTCGGTGGCGGTCACTTCGTTGCTCCAGAGGGATAGAGGTCGTGCTTGGCGATGTATTGGACGACACCGTCCGGCACGAGGTACCAGACCGGTTCGCCGCGTTGCTTGCGGTCACGACAGTCGGTCGAGGAGATCGCCAGGGCGGGAATCTCGACCAGCGTCACCCGTTCGTGCGGGATCGAGGCCAGGGTCTCGGCCTCCATCTCGTAGCCGGGCCGGGTGCAGCCCACGAAGTTGGCGAGCTTGAACAGCTCCTCGACGTCACGCCAGGTGAAGATGTTGGCCAGCGCGTCCGCCCCGGTGATGAAGTAGAGATCGGCGTCGGGCAGCTGCTCGCCCAGGTCGCGCAGCGTGTCGATCGTGTACGTCGGACCGTCCCGGTCTATGTCGACCCGGGAGACGGTGAACCGGGGATTCGCCGCGGTCGCGATCACCGTCATCAGGTAACGGTGCTCCGCCGGTGACACCACGCGATCCGACTTCTGCCACGGATCGCCGGTGGGCACGAAGATGACCTCGTCGAGGTCGAACCACGCCTGCACCTCGCTGGCCGCGACGAGGTGTCCGTGGTGGATCGGGTCGAAGGTGCCACCCATCACCCCCACGCGACGGCGTTCGCCCATGATCAGCTGTGCTCGCGCCCGCCGCCGATGGCAATCAGGATCAGCAGTGAGGCCAGCAGGAGGCCGAGCGCGATGGCGCCGACGACGTACGGGCTGACGGCGGGCTCACTGTGGGCCTCGGCGGCGATGATGGTCAAGGAGGTCAACGACATGGCCGCGATCCTATCGTGAGCCGGGCGTCGGCCACGCCACCGGACGCCGATCCGGATTCACCGGCACCGGACTCAGTGGAACAGGCTGGTCAGACCGGCCAGGATCACCCACGACTGGATGCTGCGTCCGACGAAGATGGTGGTGACGTACATCGTCATGTTGAACCGCAGGGCGCCGGCGATCGCACCCATCACCAGCAGGGGTGGCGCACCGACCAGGGCGCTGGAGAACATGAAGGCCGCGGCCAACCTCGGCCGGGCCTCGATACGCTTCTCCCAGCGGTCGAAGCTGTTCTTCCAGCGCTCGGACTCCATGCGCTTGCGCATCCACGGCAGCTGCAGCGACTTCTGCGTGCCGTGGTACCACAGCACCTTGCCCAGGGCCTGGCCCGCGCCCGCCGCAATGGCGACCGGGAGGGCGGCACTCTTGGGGATCTGGGTGGCGAGAGCCACCAGGTAGACCTCGACGTTGAAGATCGGCACGACGGCCGAGAGGATGCTGAAGCCGAGTGTGCCGAAGAACGCCTTCATGCCCCGGCTCCCCCGAGTCGCACCCCACGCATGACAGGGACGCTACAGGCTGTTGCCTCAGCGGATGTGACCGTCCCCCGTCACGACGTATTTCGTGCTGGTCATCTCGACCAGTCCCATGGGGCCGCGGGCGTGCAGCTTCTGGGTGCTGATGCCGATCTCCGCACCGAAGCCGAACTCACCCCCGTCGGTGAATCGCGTGGACGCGTTGACCAGCACGGCGGCCGAGTCCACGGCCGTGGTGAAGCGCCGGGCCGCCGCCTGGCTCTCGGTCACGATCGCCTCGGTGTGCTGGCTGCTGTTGGCGCGGATGTGCCGGATCGCCCCCTCGATGTCGGGGACGACGGCAGCCGCGATGTCGAGGCTGAGGAACTCCTCGGCGTAGTCCTCGTCGGTGGCCGGCACCACCCCGTCGTACTCACGGAAGCGCTCGTCGCCGTGGATCGTGACGCCCTTGTCCTGCAGGGCGTCGATGATCGTCGGCAGGAAGTCATCGGCGATGTCCTCGTGCACCAGCAGGGTCTCGGCCGCGTTGCACACGCTCGTGCGGTGGGTCTTGGAGTTGACCACGATCGCGACCGCCTTCTCGAGGTCGGCGTCGACGTCGACGTAGACGTGGCAGTTGCCGACCCCGGTCTCGATCACCGGCACCGTCGACTCGGCGACCACGCTGCGGATCAGGCCGGCACCTCCGCGCGGGATGAGTACGTCGACCAGGCCGCGCGCCCGCATCAGCACCTTGGCGCCCTCGTGGCCCTCCCCCGGCACCAGCTGCACGACGTCGGGGTTGAGGCCGAGTCCCTCGATCGCCGCGCGGAGCACCTCGACGATGCGGGTGTTGGAGGAGAGCGCGGAGCTGGAGCCCTTGAGCAGCACCGAGTTCCCGGACTTGAGGCAGATGCCTGCGGCGTCGGCGGTGACGTTGGGACGGGCTTCGTAGATGATGCCGACCACGCCGAACGGCACCCGCACCTGGCGCAGCTCGAGGCCGTTGGCCAGCGTGCTGCCGCGCACCACCTCGCCGACCGGGTCGGCCAGCCCGGCGACGTCGCGGAGGCCTTGGGCCATGCCCTCGATGCGCTCGCGGTCGAGGCGCAGTCGGTCGATGATGTTGGGCGGCGTGCCGGCCTGCTCGGCCCGGGCGATGTCGTCGCGGTTCGCGGCCACGATGGACTCGGTCCCGGCCTCCAGCGCGTCGGCCATCGCCGCCAGCACGGCGTCCTTGGTCGACCTGGTGGCGATCGCGAGATCGTGGCTCGCCTCCCGGGCGCGCTCCGCGACTGTCCTGACGTCCTGCTCGATGCTCACTCCTTGAGCCTAGTCGGCGAACGACGCAACCATCGGGGTGTCTCAGGCGTCTGACACAGCAGGGAGTCCATCCATCGGGAGGCAACACGTGAAACGTTCCAGGCTCGTCATCGCCCTTGCTGCTCCACTCACCGCACTCGCCTGTGTCGCCGCCGGCAGCACGGCCGGGGCGGCACCGACCCTGTCCACGGCATCTTCCGGGGCCTCGGGCGTCTCGACCGCCGACGCGGCAACCCCGTCACCGCTGCGACTGACGGCGCCCCGCCTGGTCGAGGGCTACCTGTCCGGCACGCGGGTCGAGTTCGACCCGTCGCTGCGACTGGTGGCGCAGGGTGCCCCCTTCGAGATCAGGTCGAAGCGCACGGCGTACGGCGCCCCGATCGTCACCACCTGGCACCACGGGGGCGAGGTGGTCACCCTTCCCCGGCGTACGGTCACCGACTTCGCGGGCCTGCCCGGCTTCCTGCGGATGGACTTTCGCAAGGGCGGCGAACTCGTCACCACCCGCTACCGGTCCGGCTGCCTGAACAGCTGGTCCACCGAGAGGGCACACCCCGATGCCCCGCTGCGCTCGCCGTACCCCCAGAGCTGCTCGACCAGCCGCATCATGCTCGGCTCGGTGATGGGCATCCAGGAGGGCTACGCCACACGGCTCGACTCCTGGATGCGGCTGAAGCTGGCGCCGGGGCGCTACCAGGTGACGGTGGCGGTCACCGCGAAGTACCGCACCCTTTTCGGCATCCCCGCCTCGGACGGGGTGAAGACCTTCACCCTTCGGGTCACCAAGGACGCACCCGACTACGACGATCACGAGCGTCGGACCGTCACGCCGTCGTTGCGACCAGGCACGACCGAGCCCACCAGGGCGGCAGCCGGTGCACCGGGCGAGCCCCAGCCCGACCTGCGCTCGATCCCCGCGTTCGGCATCCGGGTGGACGGCTCGGGCAACTACCTGCAGTTCTCCGCGAACGTGTGGAACGCCGGCAACAGTCCCCTCGTCGTCGACGGCTTCCGTCGGCCGAACGAGGACATCATGGACGCCTACCAGTACTTTCTGGACGCCGACGGCAACCAGGTCGGCTATCGCCTGGTCGGCACCATGGCGTGGGACGACAAGGACACCCACCAGCACTGGCACTTCCGTGACTTCGCCCGCTACCGCCTGCTCGATGCGCACAAGGTGGGCGTGGTCCGCTCGCGCAAGGAGGCGTTCTGCCTGGCCAACACCGACGCCATCGACTACACCGTCGACGGCGCCGACTGGCAGCCCGACACCACAGACCTGCACACCGCGTGCGGTGAGCGCGACTCCCTCAGCATCCGCGAGGTGCTGGCCTCGGGCTCGGGTGACACCTACGCGCAGTTCCGGGCGGGTCAGTCGTTCAGCCTGAAGGGGCTGCCCAACGGGGTCTACTACATCGCGGTCGAGGCCAACCCGGTGCACAACCTGGTCGAGAGCGACACCACGAACAACGTCGCCTACCGCAAGGTGCTCATCGGCGGACGGCTCGGTGCCCGCACGGTCAAGGTCTACCCGATGAACGTCGACTGACCCGTCGCCAGTTCTCGCCGACCCGTCGCCAGTTCCCGTTGACCCGTCGCCAGTTCTCGTGGTCCCACCGAATTCACGACGGGTCGACCGAAACTGACGACGGGTCGATCAGGACTGGCGACGGGTCGACCGAAAAGAGGAACGCCGCGTCCTCCCCGACGGGAGGACGCGGCGTTCGTCGTACGACGTGCTGGCGGCGAGGGGTCAGCCCTTGCGCTGGTTGATCGCCTCGGTCAGGGCCGGGAGGACCGTGTGGAGGTCACCGACGACACCGAAGTCGACGAGCTCGAAGATCGGGGCCTCCTCGTCCTTGTTGACGGCCACGATGGTCTTCGAGGTCTGCATGCCGGCGCGGTGCTGGATCGCACCGGAGATGCCGTTGGCGACGTAGAGCTGCGGCGAGACGACCTTGCCGGTCTGGCCGACCTGGAAGGTGTGCGGCTTCCAGCCGGAGTCGACGGCGGCACGCGAGGCGCCGACGGCGGCACCGAGCGAGTCGGCGAGCGCCTCGATCGGGTCGAAGTTGCCGCCGGTGCCACGACCACCGGAGACCACGATGGCGGCCTCGGTGAGCTCGGGGCGACCGGTCGCCTCACGCGGCTGCGAGGCCACGATCTGGGCGGTCTTGGCCGCGTCGGAGATCGTCGCGGCGAACTGCTCGACGGCACCGGCACCGGCCACCTCCTCGGGGGCAGCCGAGTTGGGCTTGACCGTGATGATCGGCGTGCCCTTGGCGACCTTGGCCTGCACGGTGAACGAACCGGCGAAGACCGACTGGGTGGTGACACCGCCGTCGGTGACGTCGGTCGCGTCGGTGATGACACCCGACTCGATCTTGATCGCCAGGCGACCGGCGATCTCCTTGCCCTCCGCGGAGGACGGGATCAGGATCGCGCCGGGCGAGGCCTGGGCGGCGATCTGGGCGAGCACCTCGGCCTTGGGGGCCACGAGGTAGCCCTTGATCTCGGCGTCGTCGACGACGTAGACCTTCTCGGCACCGAACTTCTTCAGCGCCTCGACGGGGGCCTCACCGGAGCCGATGAAGACGGCCGACGGCTCGCCGAGGCGGCGGGCGATCGTCAGGAGCTCGTTGGTGGTCTTGCGGACGTTGCCGTCGACGTGGTCGACGAGTACCAGGATTTCAGACATGTTCAGGCTCCTCAGATGAACTTCTTGGAGGCGAGGAAGTCGGCCAGCGCCTTGGCGCCCGAGCCGTCCTCGTCGGTCACGATCTCGCCGGCGGTGCGCGGCGGGCGGGCCGTGGTCTCCTCGACCGTGGTCCAGGCGGCGTCGAGGCCGACCTGGCCGGCGTCGACACCGAGGTCGGCCAGCGTGTAGGTCTCCAGCGGCTTCTTCTTCGCCGCCATGATGCCCTTGAAGGACGGGTAGCGGGCCTCACCGGTCTGGTCGGTGACCGACAGCAGGACGGGCAGCGTGGCACCGATGACCTCGGTGGCGGCGTCGCCGTCGCGCTTGGCACGGATCTGGTCGCCCTGGGTCTCGACGACCGAGGCGAAGGTGACCTGCGGCAGGCCGAGGCGCTCGGCGAGCATTGCGGGGACGAGGCTGGTGCCGGCGTCGGTGGAGGCCATGCCGGTGACGACGAGGTCGGCAGCGCCGTTGCCCTCGGCGATCTTCTCGATCGCCTTGGCGAGGATCAGCGAGGTCGCGACGGCGTCGGAGCCGGCGATCGCGTCGTCGGTCACCAGGACACCCTGGTCCACACCCATCTGGAGGGCCTTGCGGACGGCGTCGGTGGCCTTCTCGGGGCCGATCGAGAGAGCGGTAACGGTGACGTCGTCACCGGACTTCTCCTTGATCTGGAGTGCCTGCTCGACGGCGTACTCGTCGAGCTCGGACAGGAGCCCGTCGACGCCGACGCGGTCGACGGTGTTGTCCGACTCGAACCGCCGGTCGGCGGTGGCGTCGGGGACATGCTTCACGAGGACAACAATGTTCATGGTGGCGCGGCCTGGTCGGCCCCTCCTGTGCAAGTGGATACGACACGCCGCGGCTGCGGCGAGAACGATTGTGCTGTGAGGTTACCGGGTGGTCGCGGCGTGACGGAACAGCGTCCACGGCGAGATAACTCACAACCGACGGGCCGTACGACGTCCGCCGTGCCTTGACGCAACGGTGGAGAGCACTGACTGCAGCGACCTTCACCGAATCCGGGTTCGGGCGCGGCCGTGTCTGGCGCGAGGAGACACACCGAAAGAGGCCCGGCACGTGGCACACACCATCCACACACCGGGCCTTCGGCTCGTCAGCGCCCCACGGCGCTGCGTCGTACGGTCAGGGGCGGATGACCTTGTCGAGCACCTTGCCGATGACCAGCCACACCACCGCGCCGATGCCCCAGTTGAAGAGGGCGTTCTTGATCTCGGCGTTCTTGCCGGTGAACTCCTTGATGCCGTTCTCCAGGCTGAAGATGCCGAGGTCGAGTCGGCCGGCCCAGTCGCGCACGAACTCGACGAGCCCGTTGTCGGCGTTGGCCTTGAGCGCATAGGTCAGGGCGCCGAGCGCCAGGATCAGCGCGAACACGGCGCACAGCAGCCACACGACCTGGGCGACCCGGGTGCGCACTGACCCGAGGCTGATCTCGATCGGTGCCTTGCGCGAAGAGGGCTTCTCCTCGGCCTTGCCCTTGGTCTTGTCCTGGTTCTCGGCCACTACCGATCCCTTCGTTGGTCTCAACTCTCCAGCACGAACATTAGGGTCAACGCGCCGTCGGTGCAGGAGTCACGCGCCGCGGAACTCCGCCTTGCCGGGGCCGTTCTCCACGAACGACGACATCCCGATGGTGCGGTCCTCGGTGGCGAAGAGCGCTGCGAACTGCGCCCGCTCGATCTCGAGGCCGGTCTCGAGGTCGACCTCGAGTCCGCGGTCGATGGACTCCTTGGCCGCGCGGACGGCGTACGACGCGGCGCCGGCGAACTGCGCGGCCCACTTCACGGCCTCGGCGTACACCTCGTCGGCCGGGACGACGCGGTCGACGAGGCCGATGGCCAGCGCCTCGTCGGCCTTCACGAACCGGCCGGTGAAGATGAGGTCCTTGGCCTTGCTCGGGCCGATCAGGCGGGTCAGTCGCTGGGTGCCACCGGCGCCCGGGATGATGCCGAGGAGGATCTCGGGCTGGCCCAGGGTGGCGTTGTCGGCGGCGATGCGCACGTCGGCGCAGAGGGCCAGCTCGCAGCCACCGCCGAGGGCGTAGCCGGTGACCGCGGCGACGACCGGCTTGGGGATCTTCGCCACGGCCGTGAACGCGGACTGCAGGCCACCGGAGCGGTCGACCATCTCCGTGTAGGACATGTCGGCCATCTCCTTGACGTCGGCGCCGGCGGCGAAGACGCGCTCGCCGCCGTAGACGACCACGGCCTTGACGTCAGCGCGTGCCGTGGCCTCGGCGGCGGCGGCCCGGATCTCCTCCTGGACCTGCTTGTTCAACGCGTTCATCTTGGGTCGGTCGAGGCGGATGGTGCCGACGCCGTCGGCCACCTCGAGCCGGACGAATTCGCTGGTGCCGGCGGTCTCGTTGGTGCCCATGTGCGGTTGCAACTCCTGACGTGGTTCGGGTGACGGATGCGACTCTAGTGGGCGGGCTCGTGGACAATGTCGCGGGTGACTCCCGGAATCTGGACCCACCCAGGGCAACACGCCGCCGTGTGGCCTGGGCGCAACTACCCCCTCGGCGCCACCTGGTCGGCGGAGGCGACGAACTTCGCCGTCCACGCGCCGGCCGCGACCGGCGTGACCGTGTGCCTCTTCGACGAGCACGGCGGTGAGAAGCGCCATGCACTGACGGAGCAGTCCCTGGGCATCTGGCACGGAGCCATCCCGGGCGTGCCGGTCGGCACGTTGTACGGCTACCGCGTCGACGGGCCGTGGCACCCCGAGTCGGGGCTGCGGTTCAACCCGGCACAGCTTCTGCTCGACCCCTTCGCCCGTGCGGTCTCCGGGGCGGTCACGCATGATCCGGCAATCTATGCGCACCAGCTCGAGGCGCCCGACGAACGCAACGACACCGACTCCTCGCCGTACGTCCCGCGCAGTGTCGTGGTGCACGACGACTTCGACTGGGGCGGCGACGCACCCATGCACCGCCGCTGGCGCGACACCGTCATCTACGAGCTGCACGTCAAGGGCATGACCGCGCTGCACGACCGGGTTCCCGAGGAGCTGCGCGGCACGTACGCCGGGCTGGGCACCCCGGCGGTGACCGACTACCTCAAGGACCTCGGCGTGACCGCCGTCGAGCTGCTGCCGATCCACCAGTTCGTCTCCGAGCCCCGGCTCATGGAGAACGGTCAGGTCAACTACTGGGGCTACAACTCGATCGGTTTCTTCGCGCCGCACAACGGCTACGCCGCCTCCGGCGACCGCGGCGAGCAGGTCACCGAGTTCAAGGCCATGGTCAAGGCGCTGCACGAGGCCGGGCTCGAGGTGATCCTCGACGTCGTCTTCAACCACACCGCCGAGGGTGGCGCGCTCGGGCCGAGCCTCTCGTTCCGCGGCCTCGACGACCGCGGCACCTACCAACGGGTCCGGCCCGAGCCGAACGAGGACGACACGCCGCCGCCGTACGACGACACCTACTGGGACGTGACCGGGTGCGGCAACACGGTCGACGCCTCGAACCCGCACGTGCTGCGGCTGATCCTGGACTCGCTGCGCTACTGGGTGACCGAGATGCACGTCGACGGGTTCCGCTTCGACCTCGCCTCGGCGTTGACCCGGGTGCGGCAGGAGGTCGACATGGACTGTCACCTGCTCACCGCGATCGGCCAGGACCCGGTCCTGCGGCACGTGAAGCTGATCGCGGAGCCGTGGGACGCGTCGATGGACGGCTACCGCGTGGGTGAGTTCCCGCCGCCGTGGGTGGAGTGGAACGACCAGTACCGCGACACGATCCGCGACTTCTGGCGCGGACACTCGGCCGGCATCCGCACCGTCGCGACACGCCTGGCAGGTTCGTCCGACCTGTACGCCGACGACGGCCGCTCGCCGTACTCGACGGTCAACTTCGTGACCGCCCACGACGGGTTCACCGTGCGCGACCTGGTCACCTACGACCACAAGCACAACGAGGCCAACGGTGAGGACAACCGCGACGGCACCGACAACAACCGCTCGTGGAACCACGGCGTCGAGGGCGAGACCGACGACGCGGAGATCGTCGCGTTGCGGCGTCGCCAGGCGGCCAACCTGATGGCGACGCTCTGCCTGTCGAACGGCACGCCGATGCTGACCGCGGGCGATGAGCGCGGGCGCACCCAGCACGGCAACAACAACGCCTACACGCACGACGACGAGACCTCCTGGATCGACTGGCGGCCCGACGACGCGTGGCTCGACGTCTACGAGGTCACCAAGGCCGCGCTGCGCCTGCGCCGCGAGCACCCGGCGCTGCGCCAGCGCCACTGGTTCGAGGGACGTCCGGCGATCAAGGACGGGCCGAAGGACCTTGCCTGGCTGCACCCGTCCGGACGCGAGATGACCGCCGACGACTGGTTCGACGAGTCACTCGCGGTGATCGGCATGTTCGTCTCGGGGGCACCGCTGCGCTCCCCCGGCCCCCGCGGCGAGCAGCAGGTCGACCGGTCCTTCATGATCTGGCTCAACGGCTCGGGCGACAGTGTCACCTTCACGTTGCCCGAGAACGAGTGGGTGCAGAGCGGCGAGGTCGTGCTCTCCACCGACCCCGATCAACCCCCGGGCGCCGCGGTGAAGGCCGGTGGCGCGATCGAGCTGGGCGCCCACTCCGTCGTCGTGCTCCGCCAGACCTGAGCCCCGAGGCTGAGACTCACTGGCCGTCGCACTGCTCGCGGAGGTCCTCGAGTGCCTCGTCGGCCTCGTCCATGTCGTTGCTCATGATGCCGCGCATGATGCGCTCGCCGGACTTGGCGAAGCCGGAGTCCTCACCCTCGGCAGCACGCGCATGACTGCCGATCGCCAGCAGCCGGTCGGCTTTGGTCGCGTCGAACTCGTCGAGCATCTCCTTGACGGACTCGTCATCGGGAAGCGCGTCGATGGACGTGCACGCGAGCTCAATGTCCGTCTCGGGGGCGGCGAAGGCGACCCGGCCGATCAGCAGGCCCACCCCCACCGCGAGGATCACACCGGCCACGACCAGGATCATTCGACGATTGCCAGGAGAAGCATCCATGGCGCCCACGCTAACAACGTTTGACCCCGTGACCGCGGGGCGGAAGGATCAGCGACCGTGACCCAGTGGCTCCGGTTGACCCGTCAGCACCCGTCGGCCGTCCTGCTGTTCGTGCAGCTGCTCGGCATCCTGGCCTACCCGTTCCTCGGGGAGGCGCCGGTGGGACGAGCCGTGTTCGGCACGTTTGCCCTTGTGGTGCTGGCGATTGCGGTGATGGCGATCCGGATGACCCCGGCGCTCAGCTGGGTGGCCGTGCTGCTGGGCGGGCCGGTGATCGTGTTGACCGTCCTCGAGGCCACCTCGCCCGACAACGAGGCGTTCGCGCTGTGGTCGGCGGTCTTCCACGCCGCGTTCTACTTCTACACGGCGTTCGCGCTGATCCGTTACATGTTCTCCGACACCGTGGTCACCACCGACGAGGTCTTCGCCACCGGGGCCACCTTCACCGTCCTGGCATGGGCCTTCGCCTACGTGTACGCCGCCACGCAGCTCATCTGGCCCGACTCGTTCAACGCCGCGGTCAACACTGCCGACCCGCGCTCGTGGACCGAGCTGCTGTTCCTCTCGGTCACCACGCTGACCAGCACCGGGCTCTCCGACATCACGCCGATCCGGCCGCACGCGCGCTCCTTCGTAATGATCGAGCAGATCGCCGGCATGCTCTACCTCGCCCTGGTGGTGGCCCGCATCATGGCGCTGCTGTCGGCCCGCGCGACCCGGCTGAGTGCCTCGCACGAGGAGGTTCGCGCCGAAGCATGGACCCCGGAGCCCGACGACGACCGGGCCGAGGGCTCGGGCACCGACGCAGCGCCGTCCTGAACGGGCCTTGCGGGTGGGCTTCCCCGGCGTCGCCGATGGCATCGACGTCGTGGGCGCGCACCGGTCCGATTCCTTCCAGCTCCGACGAGATCTCGTGCATCGGCCCGGACACGAGCTTCAGCTTGAGGTCGGCGGCGGTTCGGCGGGCGGATCCTCGGGGGCGAACCGGTCGAGCATGACCGAGACGCCGACCGCTGCCTCCCGGGCACTGGGAGTGAACCCGAGGACGACAGGCAGGAAGCGGTCCGACAGCAGGGCCCACAATCGGGCGTCGGTCGCGGCCACCACCGTCGCCGTGCGGGGCGTGCGCCGCAACAGCGCGATCTCGCCGAAGCCCTCTCCCGGGCCGAGGGTGGCCACCACGGCCCCGTCGCCGACCACCTGGACCTCGCCCACCTCGATCACGTAGTACCGGTCCCCGAGGTCACCCTGGGAGAAGACCACGTGGCCCGCCGGCACGTCGAGCGGCTCCAGACCCCGGGCCAGCTGCTCGACGGAGGGCAGCGGCAGCGTCCGCAGCATCGACACCTGCTGGAGGAGCTCGACGTCGTGGTCGTGCTCCCCCACCGTGCCGTCGAGGAGTCGCAGCCGTCGCCACGCGACCACCGCCAGGACGGGACACACGAGACCGATGCCGACCAGTGCGTAGCGCGGGCCGGAGATCGCGACCACCCAGGACGCGGCCACCGCCCCGATCCCGATGAACACCGCGACCAGACTCTCCAGGACCCCGAACACCCGGGCCAGCACCTCGTCGGGCGCCAGCCGACCGAGCAGGGTGAAGCCCGCGACGTCGATCAACGCGTTGCCGACGCCGACGAAGGCCACGAGGAAGAGGGCCGGCCACTCCTCGGGGAAGGCCCCGACGAGCGCGAGCGGGAGCCCCCACAGTGCGACGCCCACCGCGAACCAGGCGCCCAGTCGGCGGGTGCCGACGAGAAGCGAGGCGGCAAGTGAGCCGAGCACGGCACCCACACCGACGGCCGCCATCAACGTGCCGACCCCGGCGTCTCCCGTGCCGAGCAGCTCGAGGGGAACCACGACGGAGAGCACGGTCAACGCGCCCCGGGTGAAGGACTGGGCCGCGGCGAGACCGAGGATCAGGGCCAGGTCGGCGTTCCGGAGCACCGCACGCACTCCCTCAGCGGCCTCTCGGACGAGCCGAGGCCGGGCCGCTGCCGAGGGTCGGGGCGGAGCGTCGTACGACAGCCGGAGCAGGAGCCCGGCAGCCCACAGGGACGAGGCTGCCGCCATTGCGAAGACCACGGCCACGTCGGTGAGCCCGAGCAGCACCGCCGCCAAGAGCGGGCCCACCAAGGTGGCGGCGGAGTCGAGGAAGCCTCGGACCACGTTGGCACTGGCCAGCTCGTGCCCGGTGTGGCACAACGAGGGCAGCAACGCGGAGTGTGCCGGCCGGAACAGGGTCGCCGCGATCGTCGAGAGCACAGCCAGGACGTAGATCACGACGGGCGGGCCCGCGAGTGCGGCAACGACTGCCGCTCCGGCGGTCGCGACTCCTCGCACCGTCGACACCACGATCAGGACCCGTTCGCGACGTCCGCGGTCGGCGAGGGGCGACAGGAGCGGGGCGATGAGCGCGGAGGGCGCCATCCGCAGGAGCCCGACCAGGCCCACCGCGGTCGCGCCACCGTCGCGGTAGGCGACGATGCCGAGGGCCACCGTGAAGGCCCACTCGGCGGTCCAGGCACCGAGGAAGCTCAGCTGGGCCCGGCGCAGGTCGGGGTTGCGGGCGTTGCTGGTGAACGCCGCAGCGGCGCCGGCCAGCCGGTTGCGACCCGCAGAGTCCCTCACGGACCGACTGTAGGTCCGCTCCGTCACCGTCGGTGCCGGAACGCCCCGATCAACCGGAGGGCCGACTCAGGGCAGGGCGACCAGTCCGAGCTCGGCGGGCGACGCCAACAGATCGTGACGCGGCAGGATGCGGACCGTGTAGCCGAAGGGGCCGGGCCGCTCCAGCGTGACCGCTCCGTCGAACCGGTGTCGGCCGCCGTCGTACGACGCCACCGGCTGCAGGGACTCCCCCACGGTGTCTGCCAGCGTGTCGTCAGCGGAGATCGTGCCGTGCACCAGCTGCACGTCGACGTCCTCGGGTGCGAGACCGCCCAAGGACACGAACGCGTGCACCGACAGGCGCGAGCCGACCTCGGGTGAGTCGGCGACGTCGTGGGACTCGACGTGCTCGACCCGCACCCCGGGCCACGCGGAACGCACCCGTTGCTTCCACTCCGCGAAGGCCGCTGCGCGCGCGTGGTCCGTGAGGTCGCGCGCGGTGCCGACCGTCGGGGCGTAGAGCTGCTCGACGTAGTCGCGCACCATGCGGCTCGAGAGCACCTTCGGGCCCAACGACTTGAGCGTGTGGCGCACCATCTCGATCCAGCGCGAGGGCACGCCGTCGTCGTCCAGGTCGTAGAACCGCGGCGCGATCTCCTCCTCGATCAACGTGTAGAGGGCACCGGCCTCGAGGTCGTCGCGACGGTCGGGATCGTCGATGCCGTCGGCGGACGGGATCGACCAGCCGTTGCGGCCGTCGTACCACTCGTCCCACCAACCGTCGAGGATCGAGAGGTTGAGGCCACCGTTGAGCGCGGCCTTCATGCCCGACGTACCGCAGGCCTCGTAGGGACGCAGCGGGTTGTTGAGCCACACGTCGCAGCCCGGGTAGAGCGGCTGCGCCATGGCGATGTCGTAGTTGGGCAGGAACACGATGCGGTGCCGCACCTCGGGGTCGTCGGCGAACATGACGATCTCCTGGATCAGCTTCTTGCCACCGTCGTCGGCGGGGTGCGACTTGCCGGCGATGACCAGCTGGATCGGGCGGTCCGGGTCGAGCAGCAACCGCTTCAGGCGCTCCGGTTCGCGAAGCATCAGGGTCAGCCGCTTGTACGACGGCACCCGGCGCGCGAACCCGATGGTCAGGACGTCGGGGTCGAGCGCCTCGTCGACCCAGCCGAGCTCGGCCTCGGCGGCACCCCGGTGCTCCCACGAGGCGCGCAGCCTGCGGCGGGCGTCCTCGACCAGTCGCTCACGCAGCAGCCGCTTGACCCTCCAGATGTCGGTCGAGGCGACGCGGTCGACGACGTCCCAGGCGCCGGGACTGTCGGTGGAGACCTCGCCGCCCACGGCCGAACCCAGCTCGAAGACCTCGCGGGCCACCCAGGTCGGGGCGTGGACGCCGTTGGTGATCGACCCGATCGGCACGTCTGTCTCGTCGAAGCCCGGCCACAAGCCGTTGAACATGCCGCGTGAGACGTGGCCGTGCAGCTGCGAGACGCCGTTGGCCCGCTGGGCCAGCCGGAAGCCCATCACCGCCATGTTGAACACACCCGGGTCGCCGCCCTCGTAGTCCTCGGCGCCGAGGGCGAGCACACGGTCGGACGGTACGCCCGGCACAGCGCCGCCGCCGTTGTCTCCCGAGCCGCCGAAGTACTGCGCGATCAGGTCCATCGGGAAGCGGTCGATGCCGGCCGGGACGGGCGTGTGCGTGGTGAACACGGTGCCGGCCCTCGAGACCTCGAGTGCCGTGTCGAAGTCGAGCCGTGGCCCGGCCTCATCGACGGTGAGCTCGCGGATCCGCTCGAGGCCGAGGAAACCCGCGTGGCCCTCGTTGGTGTGGAACACCTCGGGTGCCGGGGCTCCGGTCAGCCGTGAATGGGCCCGCAACGCCTTGACCCCACCGATGCCGAGCAGGAGCTCCTGGAGGAGGCGGTGCTCGCTGGTGCCGCCGTACAGGCGATCGGTGACGGTGCGCAGGTGCTCCGCGTTCGCCTCGGTGTCGGCATCCAGCATCAGCAGCGGCACCCGCCCGACCCGCGCCACCCAGACGCGGGCGTGCAGCGGGTCGTCGCCGGGGAGCGGAACCGTGACCGAGGCCGGTTCGCCGTCCGCCTCGCGCAGCAGCGAGATGGGCAGGCCGTTGGGGTCGAGGACCGGATAGGTCTCCTCCTGCCAGCCCTCGCGGGACAGGTGCTGGCGGAAGTAGCCGTGTCGGTAGAGCAGGCCGACGCCGACGATCGGGACGCCGAGGTCGGAGGCCGTCTTCAGGTGGTCGCCGGCGAGGATGCCGAGGCCGCCGGAGTACTGCGGCAGCACGGCGGTGATGCCGAACTCGGGAGAGAAGTAGGCGATCGACGTGGGCCAGGTGCCCTGCGTCGCCGCGGTCTTCTGGAACCAGCGGTCGCCGGTGAGGTACGTCGTGAGGTCGGCATGCACCGCCCGCATCTCGCCCAGGAACGAGTCGTCGGCCGCCAGCTCGTCGAGGCGCGCGGGCGGGACCGCGCCCAGCAACCTGACCGGGTCGTGGTGGACCGACTCCCACAGCTCGGCGTCAACGGCCCGGAAGAGGTCCTGGGTCGCGGGGTGCCAGGCCCAACGCAGGTTGGTGGACAGCTCCCCGAGCGGGTGCAGCGCCTCGGGCAGGACGGGCTGGACGGTGAACCTTCGGATCGCACGCATGGCCTGACGCTAGCCCACGGCACAACCGCCACGCCTCGGACAAATCAGCGTTCTACTTCCAGAGTTTCGACATCTAATCCAGAATGTAAAGACAACCCTGGGGAGGGAGAAGAATGGCAGACCCTGTCATGCAGGAGAGCAGGCTCGAGGGCAGGGAGACTGCCCCGCTCGTCTCATTGGTGCTGGTCGTGCTCGGCCTGCTCTCGGCCGTGGTGGGCCTGGTGCTCTTCGCCGGCAGCGAGCAGACCGGCAAGGGCTTCGCGTGGGAGTTCGCGAGTCCCGTGACCGCCGCGCTGATCGGCGCGGGCTTCCTCGGCGCAGTGCCGATGATGCTGGGTGCCGCGATGCGCGACCACTGGGAGGAGGTCCGGATCGCCGTGCTGCCCGCACTCTTGCTGGTCAGCGGGCTCCTCGTCGTCACCGTGATGCACCTGGGCGAGACCCGGGTCGGTGGCGGACCGGTGATCGCCTACGTGCTCTCACTCGGCTGGCTCGCGGCGATGGCTGCCCTGCCGTTCGCCATCCTGTCTGCCCTGGCCGCGCAGTCCCGTGAACCCGCACTGCCGATGGAGCGCCGCTTCCCGATCCCGCGTTGGGCGTTGCCGGCCATCGCCGTCGAGGGAGCGGCCGGTCTCGGTCTCGGGCTGGCCCTCCTCGTCGAACCGGGCTGGTGGATCCCGATGCTGCCGTGGGACCTGCAGGTCGTCGACGCCCGCGCACTCGGCGTGTGGGTGCTCGTCCTGGGCGTCGCCCTGCTCCAGGCGCTGGTCGAGGACGACCTCGAACGGGTGCGCCCGGGGCTGGCCGGCGTGATGATGATCGGCGCCCTCGGCCTGGTCGCGCTGGCCTGGCACCACGCTGCGATCAGCGGTCGGGGCTGGCCCACGATCGCAGCGGTCGCCCTGGTCGGCGGGATGTTCCTCACCGGCCTGGTCGGGCTCGTCCTGCACCGCCGGGCCGTCCGGGAGCAAGCGCTTCCGACAGCAGTCTGACCCGGGTCGCCCTGCCGTTTGCTTGTGGCGGGGCGATCCGGAAGTCTGGGGCCCATGGTCGGACGCATACCCGTGATGGACGTGACCCCGGTCGTGGACCTAGGCCGCCAGCCCGCCAAGGCCACCCTTGACGAGCCGTTCCCGGTGACCGCCTCGGTCTTCCGCGAGGGCCACGACAAGCTCGGCGCCGAGGTGGTGCTCACCGATCCTGCCGGCGTACGACGCCCGCCGGTGCGGATGACCCTCGACCCTGACGTGCCCGACCGCTGGACGGCCTGGGTGACCCCCGACCGCGAGGGTCCGTGGACCTTCGAGGTGCACGCGTGGTCCGACCCGGTCGCCACGTGGCAGCACGCGGCCGACATCAAGATCCCCGCCGACATCGACACCGAACTGATGTTCACCGAGGGACGACTGCTCCTCGAGCGGGTGCTGGCTGCCGTGCCCGCGACCGACCGCGCCACCCGCGACCTTGTCGGTTCCGCGCTCAAGGCCACCACCGACACGAGCCGGCCGGTCGCGGCGCGCCTCGCCGTGCTCCAGTCGCCCGAGCTCCGGGCCGCCCTCGTCGACCACCCGCTGCGCGACCTGGTCACCGTCGAGGGCCCGTACGCGGCGTACGCCGACCGCCGTCGCGCCCTCTACGGCAGCTGGTACGAGTTCTTCCCGCGTTCCGAGGGCGCCACCCTCGACCCGTTGACCGGCAAGGTGACCACCGGCACGTTCCGCACCGCGGCGAAGCGGCTCGACGCGGTCGCCGACATGGGCTTCGACGTGGTCTACCTGCCGCCGATCCACCCGATCGGCGAGGTCAACCGCAAGGGACCCAACAACACGCTGACCCCCGGACCCGACGACGTGGGTTCGCCGTGGGCGATCGGCTCGAGGGACGGCGGCCACGACGCCGTCCACCCCGACCTCGGCACGATCGACGACTTCGACGCCTTCGTCGCCCGCGCCGGCGAGCTCGGCATCGAGGTGGCGCTCGACCTGGCGCTGCAGGCTGCCCCCGACCACCCGTGGGTCACGACCAACCCGGAGTGGTTCACCACCCGCGCCGACGGCACCATCGCCTACGCGGAGAACCCGCCGAAGAAGTACCAGGACATCTACCCGATCAACTTCGACAACGACCCGACCGGCATCTATGCCGAGGTGCTCCGGGTCGTGTGCCACTGGTTGAAGCACGGCGTCCGCATCTTCCGCGTCGACAACCCGCACACCAAGCCGCTCGCCTTCTGGGAGCGCCTGCTCGCCGAGGTGCGCCGCATCGACCCGGGCGTGCTGTTCCTCTCCGAGGCCTTCACCCGGCCGGCGATGATGCACGGGCTCGGGGCGATCGGCTACCACCAGAGCTACACCTACTTCACCTGGCGCACCGGCAAGCAGGAGCTCGGCGACTACCTGCTCGAGCTGAGCCACGAGTCCAGCCACCTGATGCGGCCGAACCTCTTCGTCAACACCCCCGACATCCTCCACGCCTACCTGCAGTACGGCGGCCCGGCGGCGTTCAAGGTGCGCGCCACGGTGGCCGCACTGGGCGCCCCGAGCTGGGGCGTCTACGCCGGGTTCGAGCTCTTCGAGCACGTGGCGGTCAAGCCCGGGTCGGAGGAGTACCTCGACTCCGAGAAGTACCAGATCCGCATCCGGGACTGGGCCGCTGCCGACGAGCAGGGCCGCACCCTGGCGCCGTACATCACGAAGCTGAACGCGCTGCGGCGCGCGCACCCTGCGCTGCAGCTGCTGCGGAACGTGACCGTGCACCGCACCGACGACGACGCGATCCTCTGCTTCAGCAAGACCGGCCCGTCGCGTGGTCTCGAGACACGCGCTGGCGAGGGTTCTGAGTCTTTCGGTGGTCGAGTAGCGAGCGCCAGCGAGCGTATCGAGACCGACATCGTGATCGTCGTGGTCAACCTCGACCCGCACGCCACGCGGGAGACGATGGTGCACCTCGACCTCGCTGCCCTCGGCCTCGACCCGCACGAGGCCTTCGTCGTCCACGACGAGCTCACCGACCAGACGTGGAACTGGACCGAGCACAACTATGTCCGGCTCGACCCGTCGGTCGAGCCGGCCCACATCCTGACCGTGAGGAGCCCCCGTTGACCGAGAGCCAGAGCATCGGCGAGAGCACGATCGGCGACCAGCCGGAGTGGTTCAAGACCGCGGTCTTCTATGAAGTGCTGGTGCGCTCGTTCCGCGACTCCAACGGTGACGGCACCGGCGACTTCAAGGGACTGACCGAGAAGCTCGACTACCTCGAGTGGCTCGGCGTCGACTGCCTGTGGGTGCCGCCGTTCTTCACCTCACCGCTGCGCGACGGCGGGTACGACGTCGCCGACTACACCAACATCCTTCCCGAGGCGGGGTCGGTCGACGACTTCCACGAGTTCCTCGACGAGGCCCACAAGCGCGGCATCCGGGTGATCATCGACTTCGTGATGAACCACACCAGTGACGCCCACCCGTGGTTCCAGGCCAGTCGTGAGGACCCCGACGGCCCGTACGGCGACTTCTACGTGTGGTCCGACACCGACGAGCTCTACCAGGACGCGCGGGTCATCTTCGTCGACACCGAGCCGTCGAACTGGACCTGGGACCCGGTGCGCCAGCAGTACTTCTGGCACCGGTTCTTCAGCCACCAGCCCGACCTCAACTTCGACAACCCCAAGGTCCACGACGCCATGTTCGAGGCGATGGCCTTCTGGCTCGACATGGGCCTCGACGGCTTCCGCCTCGACGCGGTGCCCTACCTCTACGAACGTCCCGGCACCAACGGCGAGAACCTCCCCGAGACCCATGAGTTCCTCCGCAAGTGCCGCAGGTTCGTCGACGAGAACTACCCCGGGCGGGTGCTGCTGTGTGAGGCGAACCAGTGGCCCGCCGACGTGGTCGACTACTTCGGCAACCCCGAGGTCGGCGGCGACGAGTGCCACATGGCCTTCCACTTCCCGGTGATGCCGCGCATCTTCATGGCCGTACGGCGCGAGTCGCGCTACCCGATCTCGGAGATCCTCGAGCAGACTCCGGCGATCCCCGACTCGTGCCAGTGGGGCATCTTCCTTCGCAACCACGACGAGCTGACCCTCGAAATGGTCACTGACGACGACCGCGACTACATGTGGGACGAATACGCCAAGGACCCCCGCATGAAGGCCAACATCGGCATCCGCCGGCGGCTGGCACCCCTGCTCGACAACGACATCAACCAGATCGAGCTGTTCACCGCCCTGCTGCTCTCGTTGCCCGGCTCCCCGGTGCTCTACTACGGCGACGAGATCGGCATGGGCGACAACATCTGGCTCGGTGACCGTGACGGCGTACGCACGCCGATGCAGTGGACGCCCGACCGCAACGCCGGCTTCTCCTCGGCGACGCCCGGCAAGCTGCACCTGCCGGCGATCCAGGACCCGGTCTTCGGCTTCCAGGCGGTCAACGTCGAGTCACAGATGGAGAACGCCTCCTCGTTGCTGCACTGGACCCGCCGCATGGTCCACGCCCGTCGCCAGCACGACGCCTTCGGGCTCGGCACGTTCCACGACCTCGGCGGGTCCAACCCGAGCGTGCTGTCCTATGCGCGCGAGCACGGCGACGACGTCATCGTCTGCGTCAACAACCTCTCCCGCTTCCCACAACCGGTCGAGCTCGACCTGCGACAGTGGGAGGGCCGCTCCCCCACCGAGCTGCTCGGCGGGGTGCCGTTCCCCGCGATCGGCGAGCTGCCCTACCTCCTGACCCTCGGTGGCTACGGCTTCTACTGGTTCCGCCTGCCCAAGGAGGAGACCGCACCGTGACCGTGCACGACCACCTCACCGCCTTCGTCGAGTCCGCACGGTGGTTCGGCGGCAAGGGGCGCGCGTTCACC
The DNA here is from genome assembly GCF_001427925.1 of Nocardioides sp. Root151. NCBI lineage: Bacteria > Bacillati > Actinomycetota > Actinomycetes > Propionibacteriales > Nocardioidaceae > Nocardioides > Nocardioides sp. Root151. Next base: position 160,096 of record NZ_LMGG01000008.1, on the reverse strand, counting down.
GTCACCTCGACCCGCCGTACGGGTGTGCTGCCGGCGTCCGACGACAGCCCCAAGGTCGCCATCGACCTGGTCGAGGTGACCTACGACGACGGCGACCGTGAGCTCTACCAGGTGCCGCTGTCGTTCCGCAGCGAGGCCGACGGCCGACTCGACCACGCCCTGATCGGCACCTGGACCGACGACGACTTCGGCGACTCGTTCGTCTACGACGCCGTGCACGACCGCGACGCGATGGGCCAGTGGCTGAGCGCCTTCGCCGAGGCCGGGTCCGACGCCTCCAGCCGGCGCGACCTGCTGGTCTTCCACCGGCTGCCGGGCCACGACCTCGACCTGACCGCACACTCGACCCTGTTCAGTGGCGAGCAGTCGAACTCCTCGGTCGCCTTCGGCGAGGACTGCCTGATGAAGGTGTTCCGCAAGGTGACGCCGGGGGTGAACCCCGACATCCAGATCCACCACGTGCTCACCGAGGCCGGCTCCGAGAACGTAGCCGCGCTCTACGGCTGGCTCGACACCGTCGACGAGGCCTCCGACTCGATCATCCAGCTGGCGATGCTCCAGCAGTTCCTCCGCACCGCCAGCGACGGGTGGGAGCTGGCGCAGGCGAGCGTGCGCAACCTGTACGCCGAGGCCGACCTGCACGCCGACGAGGTGGGCGGCGACTTCGCCTCCGAGAGCGAGCGGCTCGGTGCCGCCCTGGCCGAGACCCACCAGGTCCTGGCCGAGGCGTTCCCCACCGAGCAGTTCGCGGCGGCCGACGTCACGGCCCTTGGCCGGGGCATGCACGACCGGCTCACCGATGCCATCGAGATCGTGCCCGGCCTCGCCGACCACGCGCCGGCACTGCGGGCGATGTTCGACCGCTTCGGGTCGCTCGGTTCCCTCACCGTGCAGCGCATGCACGGCGACCTGCACCTCGGCCAGACGCTGCGCACGGTCAAGGGCTGGAAGATCGTCGACTTCGAGGGCGAGCCTGCCAAGCCGCTGGCCGACCGGCTGCTGCCCGATTCCGTGTGGCGCGACGTGGCCGGCATGCTCCGCTCGTTCGACTACGCCGCGGCCGTCGTCGAGCGCGCCTTCCGTGGCTCCGACGACACCGGCAACGCGCAGCGCGCGTACCGCGGCGAGGAGTGGACGCAGCGCAACCGCGACGCCTTCGTCACCGCGTACGCCGGCCGCGACCTCACCGACGACGAACGGCTGGTGCTGGCCGCCTACGAGGCCGACAAGGCCGTCTACGAATGCGTCTACGAGGCCCGCAACCGCCCCACCTGGCTGGACATCCCGCTCGCCGGGATCGCCCGGCTGACCGCCTGATCCACGCCCGAACCGAGGAGGTCCACCGTGCCGGTCCGACCGATCGACCACACCGAGCTCGAGCTGCTGGTCAGCGGCGGTCACGGCGACCCGCACGCAGTGCTGGGCGCCCACCCCCACGAGGGCGCGGTGACGGTGCGGGTGCTGCGCCCGCTCGCCTCGTCCGTCGAGGTGCTGCACGGACAGGAGCGCACCGCACTCGCGCATGAGCACGCGGGCGTCTGGGTCGGCGAGCTGCCGGTCTCCGAAATCCCCGACTACCGGATCGCGGTGGCCTACGACGGCGGCGAGCCCACGACGTACGACGACCCCTACCGCTACCTGCCGACGTTGGGCGAGACCGACCTGCACCTGATCAACGAGGGGCGTCACGAGCAGCTGTGGCAGGCGCTCGGCGCCCACGTACGCCGCTACGACAGCGGCGTGACCGGCACGTCGTTCGCGGTCTGGGCGCCCAACGCCCGCGGCGTGCGCCTGATCGGCGACTTCAACGGCTGGGACGGCCGGTCCACCCCGATGCGCCAGCTCGGCAGGTCGGGGGTGTGGGAGATCTTCCTGCCCGACGTGGGCGACGGTGCGACGTACAAGTTCGCCCTGCTCGGTCCCGACGGCCAGTGGCATGAGAAGGCCGACCCGCTCGCCTTCGCCACCGAGGTGCCGCCGCAGACCGCGTCGAAGGTGACCACCTCGGCGTACGCCTGGGGCGACGACCAGTGGATGCGGCAGCGCGCGCAGCAGCGGCACACCGAGGAGCCGATGTCGGTCTACGAGGTGCACCTCGGGTCGTGGCGCAAGCACGGTTCCGAGATGCTCGACTACGCCGAGCTGGCCGACGAGCTGGTGGCCTACGTGCGCGGTCTCGGCTTCACCCATGTCGAGCTGCTGCCGGTGATGGAGCACCCGTACGGCGGCTCCTGGGGCTACCAGGTGACCTCCTACTACGCGCCGAGCGCACGGTTCGGTGACCCCGACGGGCTTCGGTTGCTGGTCGACCGCTTCCACCAGGCGGGCATCGGCGTCCTGCTCGACTGGGTGCCGGCGCACTTCCCGAAGGACGAGTTCGCGCTGGCCCGCTTCGACGGCACGCCGCTCTACGAGCACCCCGACCCGTCGCTCGGCGAGCACCCCGAGTGGGGCACCTACATCTTCGACTTCGGCCGCAACGAGGTGCGCAACTTCCTGGTCGCCAGTGCGCTCTACTGGCTCGAGGAGTTCCACGCCGACGGCCTCCGGGTCGACGCGGTGGCGTCGATGCTCTACCTCGACTACTCCCGCGAGCCGGGCGAGTGGACCCCCAACGTGCACGGCGGGCGCGAGAACCTCGAGGCCGTGCAGTTCCTCCAGGAGCTCAACGCCACGGTCTACCGGCGGGTGCCCGGCGTGATGATGGTGGCCGAGGAGTCGACCGCCTGGCCCGGGGTCACCCAGCCCACCTCCGACGGCGGGCTCGGGTTCGGGTTCAAGTGGAACATGGGATGGATGCACGACACCCTCGCCTACGTGCAGCAGGACCCGATCCACCGCGTGCACCACCACGGGCAGCTCACGTTCCCGATGGTCTACGCCTACGCGGAGAACTACGTGCTGCCGCTCTCGCACGACGAGGTCGTGCACGGCAAGGGCTCGTTGCTGCGCAAGATGCCCGGCGACCGGTGGCAGCAGCTGGCCAACCTGCGCGCCTACCTGGCATTGCAGTGGGCCCACCCCGGCAAGCAGCTGCTGTTCATGGGGTGCGAGCTCGGCCAGGAGTCGGAATGGGCCGAGGCGCGTGAGCTCGACTGGTGGCTGCTCGACCACGTGGAGCACCGCGGCATGCACGACCTGGTCCGCGACCTCAACGGCGTCTACCGCGACTCCCCCGCCCTGTTCGCGCTCGACCACGACCCGGCCGGCTTCGCGTGGATCGACGCCAACGACGCGCAGCGCAACGTCTTCTCGTTCGTCCGGCGTGCGAACAACGGGCCCGACGTCGTCTGTGTCACCAACTTCTCACCGGTCCCGCACCACGACTACGTGCTGGGCATGCCTGCCGCCGGCGACTGGCACGAGGTGCTGAACACCGACGCCACCGCCTACAGCGGCTCCGGTGTCGGCAACCTCGGCCGGGTCGAGGCGGTCGTCGGGGAGTGGTCCGGCCAGCCGGCCCGCACCACCGTCGTGGTGCCGCCCCTGGCCACGATCTGGCTGCGCCGCGACGAGGAATCCTGACTTGTTCGACGCCGGACTCACACCGCTCGAGGGCGGGCACAGTGGCGAGACCTTCCTCGGCACGAGCGGCGGGGAGAAGGTCGTCGTACGCATCCTCGCGGCGCGGTCGGCACAACGCGGGCCGGACGCGGTCGACATCGACGCCGCCGTCCTGCGCCTGGTGCGCGGACTGCTGCCGGTGCCCGAGGTCCTGGAGGTACGCCGACCCGACCCGGTGGGCGACGTCCCCGGCATCCTGGTCACCTCGTTCCTGCCCGGCGAGCGGCTCGACCTCGTGCTGGCCGACGCCGACGAGACGTTGCAGGGCAGGATCGGCGTCCACCTCGGCGACGTGCTGACCCGGCTCACCCGGATGCCGTTCCTGCGCGGCGGTCCGTTCGTCGACGCGGACCTGCGGATCGGCTCCTTCGGGGCTGGGGCCGCCGACCTGCGCACGTTCGTCGAGCACGTCGTCCCCGGCTCGGCACTGGAGGCCTGGGCGCCGGAGGACCTCGACAGGCTGTTCGCGCTCGCCGATCACGCCCAGGACCTGCTCGACCCGATCGCCCGGCGCTGCCTGGTGCACAGCGACTTCAACCCGAAGAACCTGCTCGTCGACCCCGGGACGGGTGAGGTCACCGGCGTGCTCGACTGGGAGTTCGCGCACGCCGGCCTGCCGGTGACCGACCTCGGCAACCTGCTGCGCTTCGAGCACTCTCCCGCGTTCGTCGAGTCGCTCCTCGACACCGTCGAGATCGACGGCCTCCCCGGCCGCGAGGACGGCGGTGCCGGAACCAGCGACGACGGCACCGTCAACGCTGGTACGGGGCGGATCCACAGCGCCCGGCTGCTCGAGCTGGCCCGGGCCGCGGACCTCTGGGCGCTGGTCGACCTGGCCGGCCGCGCCGGCGAGAACCCGGTCGCCGCCCGCGCCCACGACCTCCTCCTCACCCTCACCCGCACCGGCGACCTGCACCCCGCCTGACCCCCACGAGCCTGCAATTGTTGATGCGCGAACCGTGGATTCTTGATGCGCGAACCGTGGATTCTTGATGGGCGAGATCTAGAGAGTGACGCAACACCCCGTTAAGCGAAGGGGTTGTTGTGACGAAGTCGATCGAGGTTCGTCGTCGGTTTTGGCAGGGCATCCGGGCAGGGTGCTCGGTGGAGGAAGCAGCGGTCGCTGTGGGTGCGTCGCGCACGTGGGGCGCGGAGGTCTTCGAGCAGGCTGGCGGGGTGAACCCATTCCCGGTTGCTGAACCCAAGGGCCGCTATCTCTGCGAGGCCGAGCGTGAGGAGATCATGCACCTCGATGCCCAGGGGGTGTGTCCGGCCGAGATCGCCCGGCGGCTGGATCGAGATCGCTCCACGATCGGTCGAGAACTCGATCGGGGGGACACGGTCAGTCGTGGGTACCGTGCCTCGGCAGGTCAGCGTGCGGCCGACAAGGCACGGCGGGGTCCACGGCGATCGAAGCTGGCCACGAACCTGCGGCTTCGCAGCGCGGTGCAGGAGGGACTCGAGCGGCACGACAGCCCGGCCCAGATCGCTGGCAGACTCAGACGCGACTTCCCCGACGACCCGGAGATGCACGTGTGCGCCGAGACGATCTACCAGTCGCTCTACATCCAGGCCCGTGGCGGCCTCAAACGAGAGCTCACCAAGCACCTGCGGACCGGACGGTGGATGCGCAAGCCCCGCCGCAACGAGGCGGAACGCCGCGGTCGGATCCCCGACATGATCATGATCAGCGACCGCCCCGAGGAGGTCGAGAAGCGTGACGTGCCCGGTCACTGGGAAGGTGACCTGATCCTGGGGTCGAAGGCATCCAACAGTGCTGTGGGCACGGTTGTCGAACGCGCCAGCGGGTTCGTGATGCTGCTGCATCTGCCCAACGGGCACAGCGCCTTGGAGGTGCAGAACGCCCTCGTCGCCAAGATGACCACCCTGCCCGAGCAGCTGCGGTTGTCGCTGACCTGGGACCAGGGCCGCGAGATGTGCAACCACGCGCAGATCGCTGAGGCGACCGGCTTGGACATCTACTTCGCCGACCCGCACTCGCCGTGGCAACGGGGCTCGAACGAGAACATCAACGGCCTGCTCCGCCAGTACATGCCCAAAGGCACCGACCTCTCCTTCCACGGTGCCGGACTGCTCGACAACTACGCCAGCGAACTCAACTCCCGGCCCCGCAAACGCCACGGATTCCGAACACCGGCCGAAGTCCTCGACGAGTTACTCTCCAAGCAGACAAACCAAGACGGTGTTGCGTGACTACCTAGATTCCGCCATGGGCGAGCCGCGGATTCTTGCGTCGCGAACCTGCACGTCCGGCGCCGTCAAGGACCGCAGGGCTTGGCGGTTCGAGGCGCAACAAGTGCCAGTTCGCGACGCAAGAAGTGCGGGTTGGTGAGGGATGGATAGGGTGGCGCCGTGACCGAGCAGCCGACCGCCGTGGCCGTCGTCGTCGAGACCACCTCTGACGGCGCCGCACGGATCAGTTGGGGCCCCGGCCTGCGCGAGCTCTCCCTCACCGAAGCGATCGAGACAGTCACCGCCGGCGTCAACGGCGCCCTCGAGGAGCACCATCGCGTCGAGGCCCACGTGCACGTCGACGACGACGCCGGGCTCCGGGTCGCCACCTGGTCGGGCCTGCGGCGCGAGGGCGTACGTCGCGACGCCGACGGCGAGTTCGTCGTACTCGCCCGGCTGGCCGACGACCCGCCGCTGACCGACGGCGCGGGCTTCCGGGCGATGCTCAATTCGTTCCTGCCACGCAAGCGGGCGATCGGCCAGATGCTGGTCCGCGACGACGCGGGCAGGGTCCTGATGTGCCGGCTGACCTACAAGAAGGACTGGGACCTGCCCGGGGGCGTGGTCGAGGTCGGCGAGTCACCGCGCCTGGCCACCGCACGCGAGCTGGCCGAGGAGCTCGGCGTCGACATCCCCGCCGGGAAGCTGCTGCTCACCGACTGGCTGCCGCCGTGGTCGGGCTGGGACGACGCGGTCTGCCTGGTCTTCGACGGTGGCGTGCACGACGCATCCCTGGTCGACGGCATGGTTCTCGAGGCACGCGAGATCCGGGAGGCTGCCTTCCTCACTCTCGACGAGATCCAGGAGCGGGCCGCCGACTTCACCCATCGGCGGGTGGCGGCCACGCTGGCCAACGCGGGTGACACCGGATCGGCGTACACCGAGTCCGGCCACCCCTGACCGTCGCCCGCTCCCCCGCAGTAACGCGGGGCCGTGGTCGCTCCACACGCGTCCTGCCACGGGCGAACCGACCACACCACCGCGCAAGTGCCGGGAAGAATCCGATGCCGGACCCAGGTCAGAAGAGCGCGGAAGCCAGGTTCTGCCGACCCCGGATCACTCGCGAGTCCTCGTTGCCCACCGCGGCGAACAGCCCGAGCAGGTGGGTGCGGGCCTTGTCGCGCTCGGCACCGGAGGTACGCCGGACCAGGTCGACCAGCCGGTTGAAAGCGTCGTCGACGTGCCCGCCGAGCATGTCGAGGTCGGCGACCAGGGTCTGCGCGTCGACGTCATCGGGAGCGGACGCCGCGGCCTCGCGCGCGGTGTTCAGGTCGACGCCCTGGGTGCGCTGGAGCACCTTCGCCATCGCCAGTCCTGCGGCGGCCTCGACGTCGGCCGGATTGGCGTCGACGAGCTTCTGGTACTCCTCGACCGCGAGGTCGATGTTGCCCTCGCCGAGCGCGTCCTGTGCGGCGGCGTAGCGGGGGTCGGCCTCGGGCTCGGCGTCCTCGTCACCCTCGGCACCGGTGGCCGGGAGCGGCTGGTGGCGGCCGGTGATGCCCTGGGCGGTGAGCTGCTGGGCCAGCTGGTTGAAGAGGGTTCGGAGCTCGTCGGCGCCGAGGGCGCCGGGGATCGGCTGGCTGGCCGGGCGACCGTCGATGATGACGAGCATCAGCGGCACCTGCGGGATCTGCATCGCCTGGGCGATCTGGGGGGACGCGTCGATGTCGACGAGACCGGCGAGGAAACGGCCGTCGTACTCGCCCGTCACCGCGGCCACGTCGCGGGCGTAGGTCGTGCTCTCCGGCGACTGGCCCGGTGAGTGGAAGACGAGGACGACCGGACCAGTCATCGACGACTCGAGCACCGACTGGAAGTTCGCTTCGGAGACCTCGACCGAGTAGGCGCCGGCAGCGCCACCCGAGGAACCGGGGGCGCCGGCGCCCGACGATCCGGCGGGCGGGGTTGCCGGACGGCGCAGCCCGGAGAGGTCGATCGCACCAGGACGGGAGAACGGCTGTTGACTCATGGGGACCATCTTCCCCGATGACTCAACGGCTGACGATCGTGCCCCTGTAGGAAGGCGCGTGGACCACGAGGTCGGCGCCGCGCCGGTGTCCGATCCGGGAGGTGATCACGAACGTCGGGAGGCATCCGCTGGCGTGGCTCACCCGCACCCGGCCGGCTCCGGAGACGGTGCTGTGGTGGACGTCGGCGGCCACCCACGAGAGATGGTCCACCACGGTCCTCGCGACGCCGCACCGGGCGCCGCGGCGGGCTTCCTGGAGGGCCCGGACGACCAGGCGCACACCCGACCCGCTGCGACTGACCCGTCCCGAGCACAGCTCACGGCCAGCGGTGCTGGAGTCGCGGCTGCCCCCCACGGCCGAGCACGTGGTCACCTTGTGGTCGGCAGCCACCTCGAACGTCGTGGCCTCGCTGCCCACCCCCACGACCCGGCGTACGGACAGGCCCTCACCGGCCCGCAGCACGCGCGAGCGCCGCGAGGTGGACACGCTGCGGTTCCACCACGGCACCACGGCCGACACCCAGAGCCGCGAGGTGCGACCGACCTGCCACGTGTTCGCGCTCTGGTAGCCGGAGGACGTCGGTCGCGGTCGCAGCCCGCTGGCCCACGCCCGACAGACCACGTCGCCCGTCGTCGGCGCCACGTAGACGAACCGCGCCACCAGACCGGTCGCGTGGCCGCGCATCACGTTGCGGGAGGCTCCCGCCGTGCGTACGCCGGCCGCGGTCGGCGTACACGTGAGGGAGAGGGAGGCGAGCAGCAACTGGTCGGGGGTCGTGCGGCCCTGCTCGGCCACCACCTTGGTGGCCACGTAGCGCCGCTCGCCGGCCGAGGCCCGGAAGCGCACCGAGAACACCGGGACGACACGGTCGCGGCGGTACGTCGGCAGGTACGCCGGGACGGTCCGGGTCCGGTCGGCCGTGCGGTCAAGATGGCTGCGGCCAGCATCCGGGGATGCGGCGGAGACCCAGACTGGCAGCGTGTCGTCGTCTGCTGCGGCGTGGCCCGGAAGTGCCACCGACAACCCCACGAGCATCGCGAACAGGGCACTCACCAGCCTCGACACAGCCCGCACACCCTGCCCTTGCACCCGTCCTCGCCCTGAACGCCGACACCCTACTCGGCCGACTCTGCGAATGCCGGGGTTTTCTGCAATGATGGGCCGCGGCCCGGCCGGCTACCCGGTAGTACACCTCTCGTGCGATCCACAACGCACCGAACGCGGTGACTGCTCCTGCCCGCGCCCGACCACCCACCCCTTGTCGTCATCGTTTCTCGGGAGGAGAACACGTGGCTGCCCCGTCGTACGACTTCACCGGGCGACGCGTGCTCGTGGTCGGCGGCACCCGTGGACTCGGCAACCTGGTGGCCCGCAACTTCTCTCGATACGGCGCCAGCGTCACGGTGACCGGCACCCAGTCGCTGACCTCGGCGTACGACGTCAACCTCGACGCGTTCTCCTACCTGCGTCTCGACCTGACCAGCCACGACTCGATCGTGCGCGTGGCGGAGCAGGTCGGCGATGTCGACATCGTGGTCAACGCGGCGAGCGCCCGCGTTCCGCACTCCAGCGACGTGCACGAGCAGGAGTTCGTCTCCGAATCGGTGCGCCTGGGTCTGCTCGGCCCGAGCCAGCTGACGCACCGCCTGCGCCACCGGCTCGGAGAGAGCACCATGCGCGGCGGCGGATCGGTGATCAACACCCACTACGTGCGTCGCTGGTGCGAGATGGCGGTCGGACCGGCCAACGCCCACCAGGAGATGCTCAACAGCACGGCCCGCCTTGCCGCCGCCTGGGCACCCAACGGCGTGCGCGTCAACGGCGTCGCCTCGACCGTCATGGTCCCGAGGCAGAGCCAGCTGCGGGTCCAGATCGACCGGCAGTCCGGGCCCCTGCTCACCCGCACCCGCACCCAGCGCACCGGCACCCTCCAGGACGTCGGCAGTGCCGTGCTCTTCCTGGCCAGCACAGGCGCAGCGTTCATCACCGGCCAGACCCTCATGGTCAACGGCAGCGGCGCCGGCGGCGCCCGCATGGCCTACTGACTCGCTGGGTAGGGTCTCCCGCGTGGGTGAAGTCTTCGCAGGCCGGTACGAACTCCTCGACCCGATCGCCATGGGCGGCATGGGCACGGTGTGGTGCGTCCTCGACCGTGCCGACCACCAGGTCAAGGCGGCCAAGATCCTGCGCCAGTCCGATGCGGCATCGCTGCTGCGCTTCGTGCGCGAGCAGTCCATGCGCATCGACCACCTCCACGTGGTCACGCCCCAGTCGTGGGCCGGCATGGACGACCGCGTGCTCTTCACCATGCCGCTGGTCCGTGGCGGGTCCGTGGCCGACCTCCTCAAGCAGTTCGGCGCCCTGCCCGTGCGCTGGGTGGCCCTCCTCGTCGACCAGACCCTGCAGGCGCTCGAGGCCGTGCACGGTGCCGGCATCGTGCACCGCGACGTGAAGCTGGCGAACCTGCTGCTCGAGCCCACCGGCGGCGGCCGGCCGCACGTACGACTGACCGACTTCGGCATCGCCGCACCGCTCGACGAACCGCGGATGACCCGGGCCTCGATGGTGATCGGCAGCCCCGGCTACATGGCCCCGGAGCAGTGGCGCGGCGCCGACCCCGACTTCCGCTCCGACCTCTACTCGGTCGGTCGGGTCGGCATCGAGATGCTCACCGGTGTGCGCCCCACCGCCGACTCCCCCGGCCTCGACGTCGACGCGCTGCGCACCGACGACGACAACCGCGACGCCCTGCTCGACCTCCTGGCCAGGGCCTGCGACGAGGACCCCGTGCAACGCCCCGCGTCCGCCGCCGACATGCGGGCCGATCTGGCCGCCCTGCGCCTCGACACCCTGCCCGCGGCAGCCGGCGAGACCGTCACCGTGCGCGACCACTTCGACGGGCTGGCCACGACGTTGCCCGGCTCCCCGACCGACACGTCCGCCTCGACCCGGCTCGACCACGGCACGGCGCCGGCGACCCGCGTCGACCATCGCCCGGCCCCCGGCACGCGCGTCGACCACGGTGCGGCCACGCGGGTCCAGCCCGTGGCGCCGGCCCAGGTGGGTTCACGGCTCCCGGCGTACGTCCTGCTGGTGGTGGGCCTGGTCGCCGTACTCGTGGGCGCCTGGCTGCTGCTCACCTGATCCCACGAACCTGCAGTCCTTGATGCGCGAGCGGGCAGTTCTTGCGCTCTCCGTACGTCAAGAACTGCCGGGTCGAAGCGCAACAGTTGCAGGTTCGTGTCAGGGGCGACGCAGGCGCAGGGCGCCGAGGGCGAGGCAGACCAGACCGGCCAGGCCGATGCCGAGCCCGGAGACGTGGCGGGCCGAGAGCCAGCCGGCACCGTCCGGCTCGGGTGCGGGGTTGCCCGAGGCCACCTCCGACCGCTTGCCGTCGCCGACCAGGAAGGGCTGGTCCTCGGCGTACGTCGGGGCACCGGCGATGTCGCCCTGTGCCTCGACGGTGAGCGCGAACTCGATCTCCGCAGGGCCACGCTCGGAGGCGGTCTCCTCCGGTACGACGACGCTCACGTAGTAGTCGCCGGGCAGGTAGGTGTTCTGGTCGTCGTAGCGGTTCAGGTAGCGCACCGGGCCGACACCGGTGTCGAGATCGAGCGCCGTGTCGTCGACTGATCCTTCGACATCGGAGTCGGAGTAGGCCGAGTCGAGGTCGCGGCGCATCGGGTTGTAGACACCCAGGTAGACGGTCGGCCCCGAGATGCCGAACTTCTGCTCGAGGTCACTCTCGGACAGGGCGTCGACGTGCAGCGCCGCGGCCAGGGTCTGGCCCCACTCGAGGTGCACCCGGTAGAGCCGCTGCTCGCCCTCGGTGACGGTGGAATCGTAGGTGCCCGAGTTGAGCAGGGGCGCCTCGTCGAACGACGTCGCGCCCTCGACGGTCCCGCGGTCGTCGCCGTCGGCCGGCGCCCGGAACGACGCCTCCGTCTCCGGTGGCGCCGGAAGCGTGTCGACAGCCGTGTCGGCATCCTTGAGCGGACTCTCCTCGACAACCTTGATCGTCATCGGCAACTCGGTCTTGCTCTCACGCGTCGTGCTCGACGGCCCGACCGTGAACCGGAGCCTGTCCGCCCGGAGGCAGTCGGAGTTGAGATCGGTCGCCCCGTCCGGACCGACCTCGAGGTCGACCCCGATCGCCGTGAACGGCGCCGCGTAGTCAGCGCTCGCGGTCTCGCTTCCGCAGGAAGTGCCGTTCAGCCCGAAGGCCTCGAGCTTGATCGACTCTCCGGAAGACAGCGGCGTCGCCGTGACCGAAGTGTGCACCGAGGTGAACCTGGCCGTCCGTTCGTACGCAAGCTCGTGCACGAACGCCTCACCGGGCTCGAACTTAGTGCTCCACAAGCCTGCTTCGACGACGGTCGGCTTGCGGTCGTCGGTGCTCGTCCCCACCGGTGTGCCGCCGAGGTCGACCGGATCGCCGGGATCGGCACTGGCAGCCGGCGCCAGAGCGACCATGCCCACCAGCGCGAGCGCGGCCGTGCGGCGTACGACGGAACCCGGGATCACGATCACGCCCGGCACCCTACCCAGATCTGGCCGGAATCCACCGATCAGAAGTCCCCGGCCGCATTGCGGACCGGACGCAGCAACGCCGACAGCTGGGTGAGCTCGTCGTCGGAGAGCGCCTCGAGGGCGAAGCCGGCCGCGATCAGGTCGGCCGTGGCCGCCTCGACGACGGCCCGGCCGGTCTCGGTGATCTCGGCGAGGACCGTGCGCCCGTCATCGGGGTGCCGACGGCGTACGACGTGCTCCGAGGCGACCAGGCGATTGATGATCGAGGTGATCGAGGTCGGGTGCACCTGCAGGCGCTCCCCCATCTTGCCCAGCGGCAGCGACCCGCGGGAGGAGAAGGTCAGCAGCACCAGCGCCTCGTAGCGGGCGAAGGTGAGCCCGTGGGGCTTGAGGATCGCGTCGAGACGGGCCAGCACCAGCTGCTGCACGCGCATCAGCGAGGTGACCGCGTGCATCGCCGTCTGGTCGCTCCAGCGCAGCCCCCACTGACGGGCGGCCTCGTCGATCGGGTCGAAGGGAAGGGGCATGGGCGGACCTAGTTGACCTTCGGGCCGCGGAGGCCGGAACGCTGGACGACCCGCTGGATCGACAGGTCGCGCTGGTCGGGCTGGCCGACGAAGCGGATGTCGCGCAGGCCCTGCTCCTGGGCGGCGGACTCGAAGACGAAGTGGCCGTAGCCGATGATGCGGCCCTGGAAGGGCTTGACCACGGTGATGTCGAGAATCCGGCTCAGCGGCATGGTGGCCAGGTGCTGGCTGAGCACGCCGTGGACCCGGAAGACCCGCATGTTGGTGATCACGAAGCGGTCGCGGAAGTGCGCCAGCGTCTTCCAGGCGGCGTGGGCCAGGATCACGAAGGCGAGCAGGAACGGGAACCAGGCGAGGTCGAGGTCGATGAACGGGAAGACCACCAGCAGCCCGATCGCAGCCAGGACCTCGAGCACCGGCAGGGTGTAGACGATCCAGTGGTGCATGACCTCGTCCACGATCACCTCGCCCTCCTCGCGGAGGAGGTGCTTGCGGATGTTCGGGTCCGTGAGGGCCTTGGTCAACCCCATGACCGTTAGAACAACTCGTTGAGGAAGCGGATCGTCGCCTCGAAGAGCTGCGTCGTCAGGGCCCATCCCTCACCGGCGCCGGCGCTGGCCAGCTCGGCGAGGCCGCTGGGGTCCTTGAACATGTAGAAGCCGATGAACAGGACGACGACGGCGAGTACGCCTTTCTTGGCGTCCATCTCAATCTCCATCCTCAGGTGAATCGTCGGGGCGTGCGTCTGCGCGCGTCGGAAACGCATGCCCGGTCATTGTGGCAACTCCGCCGCCGCGTGTCGCGGAGGCGCGCCCGGGCGCGTCATTCCAGGTGCGTGGCCAGGAGCTCGTCGGCCGCGGCCCACGGGTCACTGGCGCCACCGGCCACCCGGGCGGCCAGGGTGTCGAGCTCGGTACGCCGGTCGCTGATGCCGCCCCATCTCTGGCGCAGTGCGGTCAACGCGATCGCCTCGATCTCCTCGCGGGCACGGCGGGTACGCCGCCGCAACAGCTCCCCTGTGGACTCCAACCAGGCGTGGTGCTCGTCGATCGCGGTGACCACCTCGGCCAGGCCTTCGCCGTTCTGCGCCGTGGTCATCAGGATCGGCGGCTTCCACGCGCCTTCGGGCCGCTGCGACAGGGCGAGCGCGCCGCGCAGGTCGCGGCGTACGGTGCTGGCCCCGTCGCGGTCGGCCTTGTTGATCACGTAGAGGTCACCGATCTCGAGGATCCCGGCCTTCGCGGCCTGGATGCCGTCGCCCATGCCCGGCGCGAGCAGCACGATCGTGGTGTCCGCGAGGCCGGCGATCTCGACCTCGCTCTGGCCCACGCCGACGGTCTCGACCACGATCGTGTCGAAGCCCGACGCGTCGAGCACCCGCATCGCCTGCGGAGTGCTCCACGACAGACCGCCGAGATGGCCGCGCGAGGCCATCGAACGGATGAAGACGTCGCGGTCGGTCGCGTGGTCCTGCATGCGGACGCGGTCGCCGAGCAGCGCGCCGCCGGAGAACGGCGACGACGGATCGATGGCGAGTACGCCGACCCGCTGTCCGGCACCACGCAGCTCGGTGATCAGGGCGCTGGTGGTCGTGGACTTGCCGACCCCCGGGGAGCCGGTGATGCCGACGATCCTCGCCCGGCCCGAGTGCGGCGCCAGCAGAGCCATCACTTCGCGCAGCAGCGGGGACTCGTCCTCGACCAGGGAGATGAGGCGCCCGACCGAGCGCGGGTCCCCCGTGCGGGCCTTCTCGACGAGCTCGGGGACGGCAACGGCCGACCGACCACGGGGTCGGCCGGCCGTCGCTGCGTCAGGTGTGGAGACCAAGTCAGGCCTTCGCGGGGACCTTGATGATCAGGGCGTCGCCCTGACCGCCGCCGCCACACAGGGCGGCGGCACCGGTGCCGCCACCACGGCGCTGGAGCTCCAGCGCGAGGTGCAGCACGATGCGGGTGCCCGACATGCCGACCGGGTGGCCGATGGCGATGGCGCCACCGTTGACGTTGATCTTGTCGTCGGAGACGCCGAGCTGGCGACCCGACTCGATGCCGACGGCCGCGAACGCCTCGTTGAGCTCGAAGAGGTCGATGTCGGAGACCGCGATGCCCTCCTTCTCGGCAGCCTTGGCGATCGCGTTGGCCGGCTGCAGCTGCAGCGTGGAGTCGGGGCCGGCGACCTGGCCGGAGGCGCCGATCTCGGCGAGCCACTCGAGGCCGAGCTCCTCGGCCTTGGCCTTGCTCATCACGATGACCGCGGCGGCGCCGTCGGAGATCTGCGAGGCGGAGCCGGCGGTGATCGTGCCGTCCTTGGAGACCGGACGCAGGCCGGCCAGCGACTCGGTGGTCGTGTCGCCACGGATGCCCTCGTCCTGGCTGACCGTGACGTCACCCTTGCGGGACTTGATCGTGACCGGGACGACCTCGTCGTCGAAGACACCGTTCTTCCAGGCCAGCGCGGCACGCTGGTGCGACTGGGCGGAGAAGGCGTCCTGCTCCTCGCGGGTCAGCTTGGCGCCGGCGACGTTGTGGCTGTCGGTGAGGTTGATCATGGCCTGGTCGGTGAACTGGTCGTAGAGCGCGTCGTACGCCATCGAGTCGACCAGCGACGTGTCGCCGTACTTGAAGCCCTCGCGGGACTTCGGCAGCAGGTGCGGGGCCTGGGTCATCGACTCCATGCCGCCGGCCACGACGATGTCGTGCTCACCGGCGCGGATCAGCTGGTCGGCCAGCGCGATGGCATTGATGCCGGAGAGGCACACCTTGTTGATGGTGATCGCGGGGACGTCCATCGGGATGCCACCCTTGACCGCGGCCTGGCGCGCGGCGATCTGCCCGGCACCGGCCTGGATGACCTGGCCCATGATCACGTAGTCGACCTGGTCGCCGGCGACGCCGGCCTTCTCCAGGGCGCCCTTGATGGCGACGCCACCGAGATCGGCAGCGCTCAGGCTCTTGAGACCACCGAGAAGGCGGCCGACGGGCGTACGGGCCCCTGCGACGATGACGGACGACATGGTTGTTCCTCCTGCGTCAAACACGAATGGAATGCTTTCGAGCCTATCCCCGACCTACCCGTCGGCAACATGTGTCCCGGATGTGGACGTCGTCACGCTCTCTCCACCGTTTCGTACGACCATGGACCCATGACCGCACCACTGGAAGTCCCCGAGCACCTGTTCATCGCCATCGACCACGTCGGCATCGCCGTACCCGACCTCGACGTGGCGACCGCCTACTACCGCGACAACTTCGGCATGAAGGTCGTGCACGAGGAGGTCAACGAGGAGCAGGGCGTGCGGGAGGCCATGGTCGGCGTCGGCGACTCGGGCTCGTGCATCCAGCTGCTGGCGCCGCTCAATGACGAGTCGACGATCGCGAAGTTCCTCGGCCGCTCGGGCCCCGGGCTGCAGCAGCTCGCCTACCGGGTCACCGACGTCGAGCAGGTCGCCGCGATCCTGCGTGAGCGTGGCCTGCGCCTGCTGTACGACGCCCCCAAGCGGGGTACGTCGAACTCGCGGGTCAACTTCATCCACCCCAAGGACGCCGGCGGCGTGCTCGTCGAGCTCGTCGAGCCTGCTGCCGCGTCCGACCACGTCTGAGACGTCCGTCTCATCCGTCACTACTGGCGGTTAACGACCGCTATCTTGGGCCGAAATCCGCACCACTGAACTGATCAGGGAGTTCCTCCGTGCAGCACATTCTTGACGCAATCCTCGCCGGTGACACCACCTCCGAGGACTTCGCCAACCTCGAATTGCCCGAGTCCTACAAGGCGGTCACCGTCCACAAGGACGAGGTCGGCATGTTCGAGGGCATCGACAGCAAGGAGAAGGACCCCCGCAAGTCCCTCCACGTCGAGGACGTCGCGCTCCCCGAGCTCGGCCCCGGTGAGGCGTACGTCGCAGTCATGGCCTCGGCGATCAACTACAACACCGTGTGGACCTCGATCTTCGAGCCGGTCTCGACCTTCGGGTTCCTCGAGCGCTACGGCCGCCTCTCCGAGCTCACCAAGCGCCACGACCTGCCCTACCACGTGGTCGGCTCCGACCTCTCGGGCGTCGTGCTGAAGACCGGCGCCGGCGTGACCAAGTGGAAGGCCGGCGACCGTGTCGTCGCCCACTGCCTCTCGGTGGAGATGGAGAGCGCCGACGGCCACAACGACTCGATGCTCGACCCCGAGCAGCGCATCTGGGGCTTCGAGACCAACTTCGGTGGCCTCGCCGAGGTCGCCCTGGTCAAGTCGAACCAGCTGATGCCCAAGCCCGAGCACCTCACCTGGGAAGAGGCTGCCTCCCCCGGCCTGGTGAACTCCACCGCCTACCGCCAGCTGGTCTCGAAGAACGGCGGCCAGATGAAGCAGGGCGACAACGTCTTGATCTGGGGCGCGTCCGGTGGCCTCGGCGGCTTCGCCACGCAGTACGCCCTCAACGGCGGCGCCACCCCCGTGTGTGTCGTCTCCAACGAGGAGAAGGCCGCGATCGCCCGCAGCATGGGCGCCGAGCTGATCATCAACCGCTCCGAAGAGGCCTACAAGTTCTGGAACGACGAGGGCACCGCGCAGGACCCGAAGGAGTGGAAGCGCTTCGGAGCCAAGATCCGTGAGCTCACCGGTGGCGAGGACATCGACATCGTCTTCGAGCACCCGGGCCGCGAGACGTTCGGCGCCTCGGTGTACGTGACCCGCAAGGGCGGCACGATCACCACCTGTGCCTCGACCTCGGGCTACATGCACGAGTACGACAACCGCTACCTGTGGATGAACCTGAAGCGCATCATCAGCTCCCACTTCGCCAACTACCGCGAGTCGTGGGAGGCAAACCGCCTCATCGCCCAGGGCAAGATCCACCCCACCCTGTCGCGCACCTACACCCTCGACCAGGTCGGCCAGGCCGCCCTGGACGTGCACCACAACAAGCACCAGGGGAAGGTCGGCGTCCTCGCACTCTCCCCGGAAGAGGGCCTGGGCGTGCTCAACAACGAGCTCCGCGAGAAGCACCTGACGAAGATCAACGCCTTCCGCGGCATCTGATCGACCAAATCACACCCCGGTTCGCGCAAACTGCGCGAGCCGGGGTGTGTTCTTTTTCGTCCATCAGCCACACTTGGCACGCAACCCGGGACGCATCACCACTGACGGAGGAAAGAACCCCATGAGCAGCGACGACGGCCTGTCCATCTTCGACGAGGAGCCGACCAAGGGCGGCGCGCCCGAGGGCGCCGACGACGCCACGCAGGTGCTCCCCGTGGTGAAGCGCGAGAGTGATGAGAAGTCCTCGCCCCCCGAGACGGCGGCGAAGCCGATCCGGACGAGCACCACGGTCCGCCCGGCAGCCCAACCCGCCGGCCAGCCCTCGGCCAGGCAGGACTCCGCCACGCAGGCGCCGGCACAGTCCGCCCGTCCCGCCGCGCAGGTCCCGGCCCAGCCCACCGCGCCCTCGCAGGCCGCGGTTCGTCCTTCCGGAAGCCTGGTCAGCAACCCGAACCCCTCCCAGGCGCCCTCCTCGCCCGGCCAGTCCCGCCTTCCCACGCTTCCCGTCGTACGACGCAACGGCTACGACCAGGCCGCCGTCGACTCCCTACTCTCCCAGCTGACCAACGAGAAGGCCGGCCTCGGCAACAGCCTCGGCGCGTCCGAGAAGCGGGTCATCGAGCTGGAGTCCGAGCTGGCCGGCCTGCGCAAGCAGGTCTCCGAGGTCGAGGCGCCGTCGTACGCCGGACTCGGCGGCCGCGCGAACGAGCTGCTCCGCCTGGCCGAGGAGGAGGCCGAGGACATCCGCCTCCAGGCCATTCGCGAGGCCACGGAGATCCGTGCCCAGGCCACCAAGGACGCCAAGGCGATCCGTTCCGACGCCACCCGTGAGGCCGAGGACATGCGCACAGTCCAGCTCGCCGAGCTCGACGAGCAGCGCACCCGCCTGATCGCCGACGCGGAGCAGGAGCGCGCCCTGGCCCGCACCGAGGCCAACGACCTGCGCGCCGCTGCCAAGCGCGAGGCCGACCAGCTGCGCCTGGCCGCCACGCAGGAGAGCAACGACGCCAAGGTGAGCGCCGCCCGTGAGGCGGAGAAGTCCCGCGCCGCCGCCGACCGTGAGGTGCAGGAGGCCCGGCGCACGCTCGCGGTCGAGAAGGAGCGGCTGGCCAAGGAGGCCGCCGACCACCACTCGAACGCCACCGCCGAGACGCGTCGCCTGGTCGAGGAGGCCGAGCAGCGTGCCGTGGCCGCCGAGGAGCGCGCCACCGAGGCCAGCGCCCAGGCCGCGACCCACCGCCAGCAGGCACAGTCCGAGTCCGACGCCCTGCTCACCCGAGCCCGTCGTGAGGCAGAGCAGATCGTCGCCTCGGCCCGCAGCCAGGCGGAGAGCCTGACCGCGTCCGGACAGGCCGACGCCGACCGTGAGCTGGCCGCCGTGCGCGCCGAGGTCGACCGCATGACGAAGCGTCGCGACGCGATCACCGCCCAGCTCGGCGCACTCCGCGACGTCGTCGCCGGCTTCGACGACTGAGCGCATCCATGGCCCATCACGGGGATCACAGCCCTGACCTGGATGACGGGGTCGACGACGCGGCGCAGGTCGCCGCCGTGGCTGCCGAGCGCGCGGAGGACGCTGCCGAGCGAGCCGAGCTGGCCGAGGACGAGGTCGAGGAGCATCTGGAGAAGCACCACATCGGTGAGCGGCACCTCGGCCAGCCGGGTCCGCCGATCGGGCACTCGCCGTACTACATCGGCTTCTTCGGCGGCCTCGGCCTGCTGACGGCGTACTGGCTCGGACAGCAGGTGCTGGCGATCGGCTCGACGCTGGTCCTGGTCGTGGTCTCGATGTTCCTGGCGGCCGGCCTGAACCCGCTCGTCGAGTGGTTCGAGCGACGCGGCATGCGGCGCTCGATGGCCGTGCTGTCGGTGATCGTGATCGTGCTGATCGCGATCGGCCTGTTCATCTCGGCGATCGTGCCGGTGATCAGCGAGCAGGTCGCCGCGCTGACCAGCAACGCACCCCACTGGCTGGACCAGCTGCAGGAGAACAAGCGGGTCCAGAAGTGGAACGAGGACTACGACCTCATCCAGAAGGCCAAGGAGTACATCGAGGACGGGAACCTCGCGCAGCGCGCCTTCGGTGGTGTGCTCGGCTTCGGCCTCGCGGTCCTCTCGGCGCTGCTCAACGCGTTCATCGTGATCGTGCTGACGCTCTACTTCCTGGCGTCGCTGCCGAAGACCAAGGCCGCGTTCTACCGCCTCGCGCCCGCCTCGCGTCGCGACCGGGTCACCCGCCTGGGCGACCGAGTGCTCCAGGGCATCGGCGGCTACGTCTCCGGCGCCTTCGTCGTCGCGGTCTGCGCGTCACTCGCCTCGTTGGTGTTCCTGTTCATCGTGGGCCTGGGCGAGTACGCCGTCGCGTTGTCGTTCGTGGTCGGTCTGCTCTCGTTGATCCCGATGGTCGGTGCCACGATCGCCATGCTGATCGTGTCGGCGATCGGGTTCACGATCTCGCCGGGCGTCGGCATCGCCTGCCTGGTCTACTACGCGCTCTACCAACAGCTCGAGAACTACGTGATCTACCCGCGGGTGATGCAGCGCTCGGTCAGCGTGCCCGGCTCGGTCACCGTGATCGCGGCACTGGTCGGCGGAGGCCTGCTCGGCGTGGTCGGCGCCCTGATGGCCGTGCCGACCGCGGCCGCGATCCTGCTGCTCACCCAGGAGGTGTTCGTCCGCCGTCAGGACGAACGCTGACCCGTCGTCAATTCTGATCGACCTGTCGCCAGTTCTGATCGACCCGTCGTCAATTCTGATCGACCCGTCGCCAGTTCGCGAACTCGCGACGGGTCAGCGGGAACTCACGACGGGTCGGGGGCCCCGACCTCGATCCCGGCCCGGGGCTCACCCAGCTTCACGATCACGACCCCGGCGAGCACGAACACTCCCCCGGCCAGCTGCAGCCAGCCCGGCAGCTCGTCGAGCAGCAGCCAGGCGAAGAACATCGCGGCGATCACCTCGGTCAGGGCCACGAACGAGGCCAGTCGCGAGCCGAGTCGGCGTCCGGCCGCGATGCCGGTCGTGTAGGCCAGTGCCGCGGTCACGACGCCGAGCAGCACGAGAGGGACCCACCAGGGAACCTGCATGCCGTCGTACGACGCATCGGCGGTCGAGGCGGCCATCGGCACCACGCCGACGAGGCCGGCCAGGCCGAGGCAGGCGGCGCCCACCACGAGACCGCCCGCGCCCAGCACCAGCGGCGGCAGTCCGTTGTCCTCGTCGGCGGAGATCACGAAGTAGGTGGCCGCGCCGATCATCGCACCCAGTGCCCACAGCACGCCGGCCACACTCAGCGACGCACCGGAGACCACGTCGAGCAGCAGCACCAGGCCTCCCGCGGCCACGGCGGCACCGACCAGGGTGAGCGGGCCCGGCGCGTGCCCGTGCCGCAGCCAGAGCCAGACCACGACCGCAACCGGTGCGGTGTACTCGATCAGCAGCGCGACACCGACCTGCATGTGCGCGACCGCGTAGAAGTAGCACAGCTGGCAACCGGCCACGGCCACGACGCCGTACGCCGCCACCAGCAGGCCGTTGCGGCGCACCAGGTGCCAGCGACCGCGTACGGCGAGCAGTGCGGGCACCAGCAGGATCAGCGCACCGATCGACACGCGGACCGTGACCGCCGCGCCTGCGCTCCAGCCGGATTCGAGCAAGCCCTTGGCCAGGGCCCCGGAGAGTCCGAACGACGCCGCCGAGGCCAGCGCGAAGGCGAGACCGGAGCCGAGCCGCGATGACGAGACAGGTGTGAGGACGTCATGAGTCATCGCGGTCATGGCACATGACGCTACGCTCAGGCGTGTAAGGTGTCAACATGGTTTTCGCTCATGACACGGAGGTGTCGCTCCAGGCCGCCGTCGCCCTGGTCAACACCGCCGTCACGCCCGAGACCCTGACCACTGTCGCGGAGGCCGACGCGTTCTGGACGACCTGGGAGTACACCGGCCGCCACGAGCGCACCCGCGCGGAGCTGGACGACATCCGGGCCCTGCGACCGGTGCTGCGCGAGGTGCTGACCAGCGAGCGCGACCGCAGCGCGACGCTGGTCAACGAGCTGCTGGCCGAGGCCGGCGCACTCCCCCAGCTGGTGCGCCACGACGAGTGGGACTGGCACCTGCACGCCATCGCGCCCGACCGGCCGTGGGCGCAACGCATCATGGTGGAGACCGCGATGGCGATGATCGACGTGGTCCGCAGCGACGAGATGTCGCGCCTGGGTGTCTGCGCCGACGACGACTGCGACGGACTGGTGCTCGACCTCTCCCGCAACCGCTCGCGCCGGTTCTGCAGCACCACCTGCGGCAACCGGGCCGCCGTCGCCGCCTACCGGGCCCGCCAGGGCTGAGCCTCCGCGGACCACCGAACGAGCCCTGCCCACAGGAGGCTTGACCCTCCGGTGACCGGAGGGTGTTTGATCGTCGCCATGGCCACCACCGTCACCATCGGGGAGTTCTCCCGACTCACCTACCTCAGCGTGAAGACGCTGCACCACTACCACGAGGTCGGGTTGCTCGAGCCGGCCAGCATCGACGTCGGCAGCGGCTACCGGAGGTACGACCTCGACCAGGTCGGGCAGGCTCATCTGATCCGCCGGCTGCGTGACCTGAACATGCCGGTGGCGCAGGTGCGTGAGGTGGTCTCGGCTCCGAACCAGGAGACCAGCGACGCAGCACTCAAGGCGCACCTCACGCGCATGGAGACAGAGCTCGAACGCACCAGGGACGTCGTCGCCTCCCTGCGGCTGCTGCTCTCCCCCGGCCCGGCGCTCGCGGTGGACTACCGCACCGTGCCCGACCTCCCTGCGCTCGCCGTCTCCGCGATTGTCTCGATCGACGACATCTTCGAGTGGTCGGACGAGACGTTCGGCCGCCTCGCGATGGCTGCGGGGCGGCTCGGCATCGAGGCGAGTGGGCCGGCCGGGGCGACGTACGCCCGCGAGTTCTTCGAGGACGACGCCGGCGAGGTGGTCGCCTTCCTGCCGGTTCCTGCCGCCACCGGTGAGCCGACCGGGGACGCCGCGGTCACCCGCCTGGAGCTCCCCGGTGGCAGGTTCGCCGTCACGGAGCACGTCGGGCTGTTCGATGACTTCGATCGGACGTACGGCGCCCTGGGCAGTCACGTGGCCCGCAACGACGAAGGTCTGCCGGACCCGATCCGGGAGCGCTACCTGGTCGGCTCCGACGAGACAGATCACCCCAGCGAACACCGCACCGAGATCTGCTGGCCACTCCGGTCAGCATGACGCCCATGCTTCACCCGACAACAAGGAGCTCATCATGACCATCACCATGGCCGCCGTGACGTTCGACTGCAGCGACGCCGCTGCCCTCGCGGACTTCTGGTCCGCCCTCATGGAGGTGCCCGTCGACCCCGAGGCGACCGTGGACTACGCCAGCATCGGGATGGGCGGGAGCATCAGCCCGGCCCTCGTCTTCATGAAGGTGCCGGACCGGACGCCGGGCAAGAACGCCGTGCACCTCGACCTGGCTTCCTCCACGTGGACCGCACAGGTCGACCGTGCGGTGGACCTCGGCGCCAAGCGCCTGGGTGAGTTCGACGAGGCCGGGTTCCAGTGGGTGACGCTCGCCGATCCCGAGGGCAACCTGTTCGACATCGCCAAGGGTTGACACTCCGGCCGCGTCGCTGACCGGCGGCGGCGCGGCCGAGAGCGTTGCGGTCGAAGGCGGCGCCTTCGCCGGACTACGCCAACTCGACGAAGCGGGACAGCACCTGCCGGAAGATCTCGGGCTGCTCGGAGTGCACCCAGTGCCCGGCACCCTTGACCGTGACCCGCGACGCGCGCGGGAACCAGCGCAGCATCGCATCGGCGTACTCGTCGGTGACGTACGCCGAATTGGCGCCGGCGACCCACAGCACCCGACCCTCGTACGGCGCCACGTCGCCGAGCCGGTCCTCGGGCCAGCCACCCAGCACGTCGAGCTCACGACCGAGCAGCTCGAGGTTGGGCTGCCAGCGCCAGCCGGTGCCCTCACGTCGGAGGTTCTGCAGAAGGAAGCTGCGCACGGTCGTGCTGGGCGCGGCGACCTCGAGGGCCGCATCAGCGTCGGAGCGCCGCTCAAGGGAGTCGAGGTCCATGCCCTGCATGCCCTCGATGAACACGCCGAACTCGCTGCCGTTCGCGTAGTCCACGGGCGACATGTCGACCACGGCCAGCCGCTCGACCAGCTCGGGGTGGCGCAGCGCCAGCACCATCGCGATCTTGGCGCCCATCGAGTGCCCGACCAACACCACCGGGTCATCGGCCGAGAACAGCTCGGCGAGACGGTCGGCGAACTCGACGTAGTCGAGATGCTCCGTCCAGGCCGAGCGCCCGTGGTTGGGCATGTCGACCAGCGTCACCCGGTGATCGGGGGCCAGCGACTTCGCGACCTGCGTCCAGTTCTTGCCCTGGCCGAAGAGCCCGTGGAAGAACACGACCCGCGACCCGCTCTCGCCCATCTCGGTCAGGTACACGTCGCTCTGCGTCACGGGCACAGGCTACGGTGCGGTCGGCGTACCACGACGGGGTGGGCGCAATTGCCTTGGCAGGGACGGGCCGCTCCGTCATCGTGGGAGTCATGCCTGACACCGCAGCGCAGTGGTGTGCCCGTGTCGCGGCACGCCTGGAGGCCGACGGGCCGCGTCGCCCGCCATGCGGCTGGTCGAGGAAGCCGGCGGCACAGCGACGTCCGTGCCCGATTTCTGAGTCCGCGCAATAGCGGTCAGGAACTGGCCGGAAAGGACGACAGACTGGTGCTCCACCGACGAGAGGACATCCCATGCCCGCCCAGGCTCCCCCTGTCACCGACGAACGCGACGGCCTCCGCGCCTATGTCATCCAGCAACAGGACGCCTATCGCGCCGTCATCTTCGGCCTCACCGACGAGGAGGCCGGTCGTACGCCGACCACCAGCGCACTGAGCGTCGGTGCGTTGGTCAAGCACGCCACGCACAACCAGATCAGCTGGGCGGCCAGCGTGAACGCATCGCCCGGGCCGGTCGTCGACGACCGCCCACAGGAGGAGCAGTACGCCGAGCGCGAGCGCATGATCACCTGGCTCGAGGGCGACACGGTCGACGGGGCATTGAAGGCGTTCGATGACGCGAGTGCCGCGGTCCTCGAGGCGATTGCCGCCGTGGACCTCGATGCCCCGGTTCCGGTGCCGCCCGCACCCTGGAACCCCACCGACATCGCCCACTGGTCGGTGCGCTGGGTCTGGCTCCATTTGATCGAGGAGATGGCCCGGCACGCCGGTCACGCCGACATCATCCGCGAGGCGATCGACGGCGCAACGATGTATGAGCTGGTCGCGGCGCGCGAGGGCTGGACAGAGACGCCGTGGCTCAAGCCGTGGCGCCGGGCCGAGTGAAGGGGCCTGCCATGAGCGATGTTCGAACAGTCCAGATCACCTTCGACTGCGCCGATCCCCAGTCCCTGAGCCAGTTCTGGGCCTCGGCACTGGGCTACGTCAACCCCGGCCCACCCGGTCGCGAGGTGTCGGAGGGCACGGACGTCTTCGAGGCGTGGCACGAGTTCCTGGCCGAGGCCGGCGTACCCGAGAGCGAGTGGAACTCCGCGTCCGCGGCAGAGGACCCCGACGGCAACGGGCCTCGGCTTTTCTTCCAGCGGGTGACCGAGGGGAAGACCGCGAAGAACCGCGTGCACCTCGACGTACGCGCGGCGCCCGGTCTCGGTCCCGAGGAGCGGATGGCCGCACTGGAGGCCGAGTGCGAGCGACTCGTCGCGATGGGCGCCACCCGCGGCAAGCGCTTCGAGCCGTCCCCGCCGATGAGCAACGGCTTCATCGTGATGGCCGATCCCGAAGGCAACGAGTTCTGCCTCGACTGAGACAGTCCCTGACGTTTCGGTCCTCTGGAAGGGCCGAAACGTCAGGGACTATCGCGCGTCAGGGGCCGAAACGTCAGGGACTATCGGGCGGAGTAGTCGCGGAAGCCGCGCTTGGTCTTGCGGCCGAGGTAGCCGGCGGTGACCAGGTGCTCCAGCAGCGGCGCGGGCGCGAAGCCCGGCTCGCGGAACTCGAGGTAGAGCTCCTTCTGGATCGCCAGCGACACGTCGTTGCCGACCACGTCGAGCAGCTCGAACGGGCCCATCGGCAGCGCACAGCCCTGCTTCATGGCCGTGTCGATGTCGTCGGCGGTCGCGTAGTGCGCCTCGAGCATCTTCACCGCGTCGTTGAGGTAGGGGAACAGCAACGCGTTGACGATGAACCCGGCCCGGTCGCCACACGAGACGGCCACCTTGCCGACCTTGTCGCACAGCGCCCGCGTCGACTCGGCCACGTCGTCGGAGGTGGAGACCGTCGTGACGACCTCGACCAGCTTCATGATCGCGGCGGGGTTGAAGAAGTGCATGCCGATGACGTCCTGCGGCCGCGAGGTCACCTTGGCCATCGCGATGATCGGCAGCGACGAGGTGGTGGTGGCCAGGATCGCACCAGGCTTGCAGATCTCGTCGAGGTTCTCGAACAGCGTGGTCTTGATCGCGAGGTCCTCCGCGATCGCCTCGACCACGAGGTCGACGTCGGCCAGGTCGTCGAGGCTCGTGGTGCCGGAGATGCGAGCAAGCGCTGCGGCCTTGTCGTCCTCGGTGGCCCTGCCCCGCTGGATCTGCTTGTCGAAGTTGCGGGTGATCCCCGCGACGACGCCGTCGACCTTCTCCTGGGAGCGGCCGACGTACAGGACGTCGTGTCCGCTCTTCGCGAAGACCTCGACGATGCCGGACGCCATCGTGCCGGTGCCGACCACGCCGACGGTCGTGATGTCGTGGCGCAGCTGGGGCGCGTTGTCGGCCGACGGGGTCCGCTCGTCGGCGACGACCTTGGAGCTGTCGGGACCCTCGTAGGTGTAGAAGCCGCGGCCCGTCTTGCGGCCGAGCAGACCGGCGGTGACCATCTGCTTGAGGATCGGCGCCGGCGCGTGCAGGCGGTCGCGGCCCTGCTTGTACATCGTGTCCAGGATCTCGTACGCCGTGTCGAGGCCGATCAGGTCGAGCAGAGCGAGCGGGCCCATCGGGTAGCCACAGCCGAAGCGCATGGCGGCGTCGATGTCCTCGCGGGAGGCGTACTTGCCCTCGTAGAACGACACCGCGTGGTTGAGGTAGCCGAAGAGCAGCGTGTTGGCGATGAAGCCGGCCTTGTCACCGCAGACGACGGGGTTCTTGCCCACCTGCTCGACCAGCGACTTCGCCCGCTCGAGCACGTCGGCCTCGGTGACGACCGTGCGGATGATCTCGACGAGGTTCTGCACCGGAGCCGGGTTGAAGAAGTGGATGCCGACCACACGGCCGGGACGGCTGTTGGCCGTGGAGATCTCGGTGACCGACAGGGACGAGGTGTTCGTGGCCAGGATCGCGTCGGGCGCGACGATGTCGTCGAGCTGGCGGAAGATCGCCTTCTTGACCTCGAGCGACTCCACGACCGCCTCGACCACGAAGTCGGCGGGCGCCAGGTCGGCCATCGAGGTGCCAAGCGAGATGCGGTCGAGCAGGGCCTTCTGGTCCGTCTCACTGAGCTTGCCGCGCGCCACGGCGCGTCCGGTCGAGTGCTCGAGGTGCTGGCGGCCACGCGCCACCCCCTCGTCGTCCTGGTCGACACCGATGACGGTGAAGCCGTTGCGGGCGAAGACTTCGGCGATGCCGGCACCCATGGTGCCGAGGCCGATCACGCCGACGGTGGAGATCTCGCGAGGGGCAGTGGGCTCAGGCGCTGCGGTCGTCATGCATCGAATGATGGCATGACGTCCGCAGCACCCGATCCGCTCCCACGGATCGGGACAAACCGCCTCTCGGGCGGCCTGACCCGTTGGTTCTCGGAATCAGCTGTAGTCGTGGAAGCCCCGGCCGGCCTTGCGACCGAGGTGACCGTCCGCGACGACCTTCTCGAGTCCGGCGGCCGGCGTGAAGCCCGGCTCCTTGAACTCGGCGTACAGCTCCTGCTGGATCGCCAGCGACACGTCGTTGCCGACCACGTCGAGCAGCGCGAACGGGCCCATCGGGAACCCGGCCTTCTCCTTGATCGCCGCGTCGATCTCCTCGAGGTCGCCGCGACCCTCGTCGATGACCTTGACGGCGTCGTTGAGGTAGGGGAACAGCAGCGCGTTCACGATGAATCCCGCGCGGTCGCCGCACGACACGGCCACCTTGCCGACCTTGGCGGTCAGCGCACGCACGGTCTCGTCGACCTCGGGGCTGGTCAGCTCGGTGGTGACCACCTCGACCAGCTTCATGATCGCGGCCGGGTTGAAGAAGTGCATGCCGATGACGACCTCGGGTCGCCCGGTCACGCCGGCCAGCTCGGTGATCGGCAGCGACGACGTCGTGGTGCTCAGGATCGCGCCCTGCTTGACGATCCGGTCCAGGTCGCGGAAGAGCTCGGTCTTGACGGCCAGGTCCTCGGCGATCGCCTCGACGACCAGGTCGACGTCGGCCAGCGCCTCACGCTGGGTGGCCGCGGTCAGGCGGGCGAGTACGTCGGCCTTGCCGGCCTCGTCGAGCTTGCCGCGCGAGATCGCCTTGTCCAGCGACTTGGTGATCGCCGCGACCACACCGTCGGTCTTCTCGGTCGAACGGCCGACGAACACCACGTCGTAACCGCTCTTGGCGAAGACCTCGACGATGCCCGACGCCATGGTGCCGGTGCCGACCACGCCGACCGTGGTGATCTCGTGGCGCAGCTGCGGCGCGCTGTCGGCGGAGGGAGTCTCGTCGTCGGCGACGACCGCGCCGTCGGCGTACGTGTAGAAGCCGCGACCCGACTCCTTGCCCAGGCGACCCTCGGCGACCAGCTCGTCGAGCAGGTCCGCGGGCTTGTGCAGGTTGTCGCCGGACTCGGCGAACCGGGCGGCGAGCACGTCGCGCACGACACCGAGACCGAGCTCGTCCAGGACGGTCAGCGGGCCGGACGGGTAGCCGCAGCCGAAGCGCATGGCAGCGTCGATGTCCGCGCGGGTGGCGTACGACGTCTCGTACATGCGCACGGCGTGGTTGAGGTACGGGAAGACCAGCTCGCGGAAGGTCTGCTCAGTGGTGTCGGTCATGGCGAAGACTGTAAACGTCGTTCCTACCCATGAGTAGCCGAAGTTCACCCATCGGACCGTAGCGTTCGTCACGCCTGCGGGTAGCCTGCTCTCCCGTGAGACTCGTTGTAGCCCGTTGCCAGGTCGACTACGCCGGCCGACTGACCGCTCATCTGCCGATGGCCACCCGCGTGCTGATGATCAAGGCCGACGGTTCGGTCCTCGTCCACAGCGACGGCGGCTCCTACAAGCCGCTGAACTGGATGTCGCCTCCCTGCACGGTGAAGGAGCTCGTCAACGACGAGGGCCACCTCGAGTGGAACGTCACCAGTCGCAGCACCACCAAGGGCCCGGAGGACACCCTGCGCATCGTGCTCGAGGAGATCCACCACGACTCCGAGCACGACCTCGGCATCGACCCCGGCCTCCAGAAGGACGGCGTCGAGAAGCACCTCCAGGAGCTCCTCGCCGACCACCCGGCCACCCTCTCCCCCGGACTCACGCTGGTACGCCGGGAGTTCCCGACGGCGATCGGCCCGGTCGACCTCATGTGCCGCGACGAGAACGGCGAGTCCGTGGCCGTCGAGATCAAGCGCCGCGGCGACATCGACGGGGTGGAGCAGCTGACCCGCTACCTCGAGCTGCTCAACCGTGACCCGCTGCTCTCCCCCGTGCGCGGCATCTACGCCGCTCAGGAGATCCGGCCGCAGGCCAAGGTGCTGGCCGGCGACCGCGGCATCCACTGCGTGACCGTCGACTACAACGCCCTGCGCGGCCTCGACGACCCCACCGACAGGCTCTTCTGACCCACGTCCGCGAGGTCGGGCACGCGTGCTGACATGATGCGCGCCATGCAGATCTTCCACATCGCCGAGAAGTCGCGCTGGGACGCCGCCAAGCTGGCCGGCTCCTACGCGCAGTCGACGTACGGCCGCACCCTCGAGGACGAGGGCTTCATCCACGCGTCGCGCGAGGACCAGTGGGAGACAGTCCGCGAGCGCTACTACGCCGATGCGCCGGGCCCCCTGGTGCTGCTCACCATCGAGACCGACAAGCTCACCTCGGAATGGCGCGAGGACACGGTCGGCGACACGACGTACCCGCACATCTACGGCCCCCTCAACCCGGCGGCCGTGGTCCACGAGAAGCCGTTGCCGAGGCTGCAGCGGCACGGGACGGCCCGACCGCAGGAGTCCTTCGCGAAGCTCTTCTTCGCCGAGATCATCACGCGGATGTGCGCCGCGGTCCTGGTCATGGCGCTGGCCATCGCCGGCCACTACGCAGCCGTCGGCATCTTCGGCGAGGACCGGGGACTCCTCGGCGTGATCGTCGGTGCGGTGGTGGGCCTCGCCATCGTGGTGCCGCTCCTGCACCGTCGCAACGCCCGCCTGAAGGCCTAGCGACCCTCAGGCGTTGACGAGGTCCGCGACCTCGTCGGCGCATCCCCACGACATCGTGACGCCGGCGCCGCCGTGCCCGTAGCAGTGCACGACGCGCCCGACCCTCTCGACGCGCACCGCGGGCCGCACCGGCCGGAGCCCGACCTTGTGCCGCAGCACCTTGGCGCCCTCGATCTCGGGCATGATCCGCGCCGCACGGGCCAGGATCTCGCGGGCGGTCCCGGGTGACGGCGTCCGGCTCCAGTCCCCCTCGTCGGACGTGCCGCCGATGACGACGTCGCGCGAGCGGGGTACGACGTACGTCGGCCCGTCGTCGTCGATGGCCCACCGGTCGATGCCCCGTTGCTCGACCACCACGACCTGGCCGCGCACCGGCACGACGGACTTGTCCGAGGCCAGGTGGCGCGCGCCGAGTCCGGCGCAGTTGACCACGAGGTCGCCACCGGTCGGCAGCGCCTGCAGGTTCATCCTGGTGATCGTGCCGCCGAGCTCCTCGACGCGCTCGGCCAGCCAGCGCAGGTAGAGGGGCATCTCCACGACCGGCGTGGTGAACGTCCAGCCGTCGACGAAGCCGGGCGGGAGCGAGGTCTCACGGTCGAGCGAGGGCACTGCCGCGCGCCACCACGGCTCTGCCTTGCGGGTGGTGAACACCTCAGTGCCGGTGACCATGCGGACCCCGGTCGCGCGGTCGCCGGCCAGGCCGACGAACTCGGCGTACGACGCCCCCGACCAGGCCGTCACCCGGTCCTGCGGCAGCGCCCGGTAGGGATACCAGATGGCCGCGGCGACCGAGCTCGTCGTCTCCAGGGGCAGGTCCCTGGCCAGTACGTCGACCCGGTGGCCGGCCTCGAGCAGCCTGATGGCGCAGGTGAGCCCGACGACTCCCGCCCCGACCACGTTCACGCGTGCCATGGGGAGAGTCTGCCGTAGACCCGCAAGGGTTGTCGGTGAACTCTCCCCACGGGCGCGTGGTGCGGGGCTCAGCGGTTGAAGCGGGGCAGGTAGCGCACGTGCCACCCGCCCACGCGGGACGCCGCGGCGTCGCTGAGGACGACCTGCTTGCGCGCCGAGATGACCCACTTGCCGTTGCGGTAGGCGTAGGTCTCCGCCTGACCGCCCCAGCGGTTCCCATTGCCCCGCGTGACGCCGGTGTGCACGAGACGGATCTCGCCGTTCGCGTTGCGCGTCCGCCGCACGCCCTCCTGGACCATCACCGTGCTGTCGACGGTCCACTGGGGACGAATCGGAGACCGCTCCAGGACGAGGCGCCCGTTGCGCCAGGTGACGATCGAGTGCCACGCGGTGTGCGCACCCACCCCGGTGAGGATGCTGATCTCCGACCCCTTGACCGGGTCGATCGGCGCGTCACCGTGGTAGACGCACGGGTTGCCCCACGAGGTGTAGAGGTCCTTGGTGCCCGCCACCCGCGTCCCCATGGTCACGCGCACGGAGCACACGTTGGCCGACTTCCTGCGGATCGAGATGCCGTCGATCGTGCCGTCACCGTCGACGTCGCTCGCCGTCGACATCAGGCGCCACTTCGAGGTGCCGGCGTACGGGTTGACCACCTGGGCGTCGACACTGACCTTGGCCGACGCTGCGGTGCGCACCGCCGTCGGTGCCGAGGCATGTGCCGGCGACTGGGCCAGCACGGTGCCCATGGTCGCGGTCAGGGCCAGGGTCATCAGAGACTTCTTCACGAGGTTCCCCCATCGCTGCGGGTCCGCTGTTCGGACCATCACTTGAGGAGACGCACTCGATCCCGGATTGGTTCGCGCCAATCTCGCGGAGCGGACCCGGGAGGGGTCAGGCGGCCTTGGCGAGCTTATTCGCGGTCTTCTTGTCGACCTTGACCAGCTTGCGCTTCTTCACGGTGTAGCCCGAGGGAAGCGTGCCTTCCTTGAGCATGCGCAGCGGGCAGCGCTTGCAGCGGTCCTTGGACACGCAGCACTTGCTCTTCGGCTTCTTGGACTTGCCCACCCGAGGATCGTACCAAGCGCGCTTAGGCGTGCCTTACCTTCTGTGACGTACGCCGCACGCCCGGCCCGACGACCTACAGCCCGTTGGCCCGCCGGATCACGTCGACGATGCCGCCCATGATCTCGGTGAGCCCGAAGTCCTTGGGGGTGTAGACCGCGGCGACACCGCTGGCCACCAGCGCCTTGCCGTCGGACTCGGGGATGATGCCGCCGACGATCACCGGGACGTCGCCCATGCCGGCCTCCTCGAGGCCCTTCAGCACGGCCGGCACCAGCTCCATGTGCGAGCCGGAGAGGATCGAGAGCCCGACGCAGTGCACGTCCTCGGCCACCGCAGCGGCGACGATCTGCTCGGGCGTCAGGCGGATGCCCTGGTAGATGACCTCGAACCCGGCGTCACGGGCGCGGACGGCGACCTGCTCGGCACCGTTGGAGTGACCGTCGAGGCCCGGCTTGCCGACCAGCAGGCGCAGCCGTCCGCCGAGCTCCTCGCCGGTGGCGGTGACCTTCTCGCGCACGGCGGTCAGCTCGGCGCCGGCCTCGGCCACACCGACTGCACCGGAGACACCGGTGGGGGCCCGGAACTCGCCGAAGACCTCGCGCAGGGTGCCGGCCCACTCGCCGGTGGTCGCGCCGGCACGGGCGGCGACCAGGGTCGCCTCCATCAGGTTCCCGGTGCCCTTGGCAGCCTCGGCCAGGTCGGCCAGCGCCTTGGTCACGGCAGCGTCGTCACGCTCGGACTTCCAGGCCTCGACGGAGGCCTTGGCGGCCTCCTCGGCCTTGGGGTCGGCCGTCATGATCGCGTCGTCCAGGTTGGCGGTCAGCGGCGAAGGCTCGGTGGTCTCGAAGCTGTTGACGCCGACGATCTTCTCCTCGCCGGACTCGATGCGGCCACGGCGGGCGGCGTGTGCCGAGACCAGTTCGGACTTCATGTAGCCCGACTCGACCGCGGCGATCGCACCGCCGAGGGCCTGCACGCGGTCCATCTCGGCCTTGGCGCCGGCGACGAGCTCGTCGACCTTCGCCGCGATGACGTGGGATCCGTCGAAGATGTCTTCGTACTCGAGCAGGTCGGACTCGAAGGCCAGCACCTGCTGCAGGCGCAGCGACCACTGCTGGTCCCACGGACGCGGCAGGCCGAGGGCCTCGTTCCAGGCCGGCAGCTGTACGGCGCGGGCACGGGCGTTCTTCGACAGCGTCACGCCGAGCATCTCGAGCACGATGCGCTGGACGTTGTTCTCCGGCTGGGCCTCGGTCAGGCCGAGCGAGTTGACCTGGACGCCGTACCGGAAGCGGCGCATCTTCGGGTCGCTCACCCCATAGCGCTCACGGGTGATCTCGTCCCAGAGCTGCACGAAGGCCCGCATCTTGCAGGTCTCCTCGACGAAGCGGACGCCCGCGTTGACGAAGAACGAGATGCGGCCGACGACCTTCTCGAAGTCCTCCTCGGAGACCTGGCCCGCGGCCTTGACCGCGTCGAGGACCGCGATGGCGGTGCCGAGCGCGTAGGCGAGCTCCTGGGTCGGCGTGGCACCGGCCTCCTGCAGGTGGTAGCTGCAGATGTTGATCGGGTTCCACTTGGGGATGTAGTTGACCGTGTAGGCGATCATGTCGCTGATCAGGCGCAGGGAGTGCTCGGGCGGGAACACGTAGGTCCCGCGGGAGAGGTACTCCTTGATGATGTCGTTCTGCGTGGTGCCGGCGAGCTGCTTGGCGACCTCGGCCGGGTCCAGCGTGGGGTTCTGCTCCTCGGCGGCCACCTGGTACATCGCGAGCAGCCACATGGCCGTCGCGTTGATCGTCATGGAGGTGTTCATCTCCGTGAGCGGGATGTCCTTGAAGAGCTTGCGCATCTCCCCCATGTGCGGGACCGGTACGCCGACCTTGCCGACCTCACCACGCGCCAGGGGCGAGTCGGGGTCGTAGCCGGTCTGCGTGGGCAGGTCGAAGGCCACCGAGAGTCCGGTCTGGCCCTTCGAGAGGTTGTTGCGGTAGAGCGCGTTGGACGCCTCGGCCGTGGAGTGGCCGGCGTAGGTGCGCATCACCCAGGGGCGATCCTTGGCCACGGGCTTCTCTGCAGAGCTCATGGGCTGAGCCTAGAGCGTCCGTTAACTTCCGGTAACCGGTCTCACGTGTGGCAATGACTACACCGGGCAGGATGGGCGCATGCCCGAGAACCAGCCTCGTCCGCCGCATCCCGCTCCCCCGCCCTGGCCGGGAAAGCAGTGGCCGGCGCAGCACCAGGCCCCGCCGTGGCCGCCCTACGCACCGCTTCCGCCGAGGCCGGAGAGCACACTGCGCGCGCCACTCGTCTGGACGGCCGTCTTCAGCTCGCTCGGCGTGATCATGGTGGTCGGCACCTTCGCGTTGATCCTGGTGCTGGTGCTCGGGTTCGTCTACGCCCTGATCGTGGCCGCGAGCGGGGCCGAGAACTGGAGCCTCGGAGGCTTCCTGGGCGATTTCATCAGCAGCGCGTTCGGCCCGACCCTCGTGCTCGTCCTCATCGCCTCCGTGATCGCGTTCGTCCTGTCTGCCGGCGTCCTGGTGCTGCTGCGCCTGAACACGGCCGTACGCCGGTGGGCGCCGGCACTGCAAGGGCTCTGCTCGGCGGCCGTCGTCTACGGCGCGGCAACGTTGCTGCTTGCGATGCTGTCCCTTGCCGGGCAGCTGCTCAGCTCATGAGCCACTCGGCCCGCTGGCCACGACGAGGTCAGGCGGAGATCGGCTCGCGTTCGACCTCGACGAGTCGGAAGAGGTGGGACATGTGCAGGAGTCGGCGTACGGAAGGACCGCAGCCGCGCAACCGGAGGTGGCGGCCCTGGCGCTCGGCCGTGCGCGTGGCGACGGCAAGCACCTTGAGGGCGGTGAGGTCAACGGTCGACACGTCGGTCAGGTCGACGACGACGTCGTCGAGGCTGGCGCTCATGTGCTCGTAGATCGCGGTGCGCACTTCCATGGTGCTCCGGACGTCGAACTGTCCAGCAAGCACGAGCGTGGATCCGTCTCGCATGATGTCCATCTCGCCTCCCTTCGCGGTGACACCCGATTGCCACCCATCGAACTCTGGTGTTCACAGACTATGACGCGTCACACACCAAAAGCGTTGCCCCTGCGGCCATTAATTTCCACTGAGTTTCCCGGGTGCACCCTGTGCGAACGCCTTGCGACCGGACCGTCCGCTATGTGGCGGGTGTGACGCATGTGGTTTCGCGATCAACCTTCTCGGACCGGTCCGCGAGGCCGTCGGTCCGGCGCACTAGGCTCGGGCGCATGGTCAACCTCACCCGCATCTACACGCGCACCGGCGACGCCGGGCAGACCCGTCTCGGTGACATGAGCGTCGCCTCGAAGAACGATCTGCGCCTCGAGGCCTACGCAACCGTCGACGAGGCCAACGCGGTGATCGGGGTGGCGCTCGCCCAGGGCGATCTCGACGCCGACGTCGTCGCCGTCCTGACCACGATCCAGAACGACCTCTTCGACGTCGGTGCCGACTTCTGCACCCCGATCGTGGAGAACCCGGAGTACCCACCACTGCGCATCGAGCAGGACTACATCGATCGCCTCGAGGGTTGGTGCGACCAGTTCAACGAGCCGCTCGAGAAGCTGCGCTCGTTCATCCTCAACGGCGGCACCGTCGGCGCGGCCCACCTCCACGTCGCGCGCACCGTCGTACGCCGGGCCGAGCGGTCGGCCTGGCTGGCCTTCGCCGAGCACGAGGCCACGATGAACGTGCTGGCGATCAAGTACCTCAACCGACTCTCGGACCTGCTGTTCATCCTGGCCCGGCACGCCAACCGTGAGAACGGTGACGTCCTGTGGGTCCCCGGCGGCGAGCGGTCCTGACCAACCGTGGGTTCCTGCGCCTCGAACCGTGGGTTCTTGCGCCTCGAACCGTGGATTCCTGAGGTACCTGCCACTGATCAACCGGGGCGGACCTCACGACGGCCCGACTCACGTGCCGCGGGTACGACGAACGCCGACGGCACGAGGAGTACGACGACCACCAGCAGCGCGCGCAACGTGCCGACCTCCTCGGCCAGGAAGCCGAGCAGGGGCGGGCCGGCCAGGAACGCCGTGTAGCCGATCGTCGAGACCACGCTGACCCGTGACGCCGCATGCTCCGGGTCGTCGGCGGCGGCGCTCATGCCGACCGGGAAGCCGAGTGAGGCACCCAGTCCCCACAGCAGGATGCCGGAGACCACCAGGGCGGGGTGTCCGCCGAAGACGATCAGCAGGAGTCCGGCCCCGGCGGCCAGCATCGTCGACCAGAGCACGCCGACCCGGCCGTGCCGGTCGATGAGCCGACTCCCCCAGAAGCGCCCGACGGTCATCGCGGTGACGAACAGGGCGAAACCAGCGACGCCGACCCAGTGCTCGACGTCGTAGCCGTCGACCAGGGCGACCGCCAGCCAGTCGTTCGCGGTGCCCTCGGTGAGGGCCAGCGCCAGGACCATCAGGCCGATCAGCAAGGTTCGTGGCTCGGTCCAGGCGCCGAGAGCAGAACCGCTGCGGTCCGGCAGCTCACCCTCCTCGAGGGCGCGAGGCAGGAATCGGCGGACCAACGGGCCCACCAGGCAGACCGCGAACAGGGCGACCGCGCCGAGGTGCACGGGCATCGGCAGGTGCAGCCCGGCGGCCAGGGCGCCGAGCAGCGCACCCGCCACCGTGCCGAGACTGAAACCGGCGTGGAAGCGCGGCATGATCGTGCGCGCCAGCTCGTGCTCGACCGCGGCGCCCTCGACGTTCATCGCGACGTCCCAGGTGCCGGTCCCGATGCCGTAGAGCAGCAGTCCCGCGGCGGTCACGGCGGTGTGCTCGAAGACCCCGGCCCCGAGCGCGACCAGCACCAGGCCGACCCCGTCGACGCAGGCACCGATCAGCACGACTCGCGCGGCCCCGACCCGGTTGACCAGGGCGCCGGTCAACGGCAGCGCGAGCAGGGAGCCCACGGACAGGGCCAGGAGCAGCAGCCCGAGCTGACCGTTGGAGAGGTCGAGGCGCTCACGGGCGTCAGGGATGCGGGAGACCCAAGAGGCGAAGCAGAAGCCGTTGAGGGCGAAGACCGCGGCCACCGCGTTGCGGGCGGCCAGGGTGGGCCCGGACGTGCCGGTCACCACGGGCGTCAGAGCCGCGGCCGGCGCTGGTTCCAGTCCGCGCCGGGAGGGGCGGCCTCGAGCCACGACTGGAAGCCCATCAGGGAGCTCGGACTCATCGCGAACTCGATGGGGCCGCCCTCGGACTCGACGACGACGATCACGTGCTCGGCGTACAGGGACATCTGTTCGGTGCCCTCGGCGTCGCGGCGACCGGCGTAGACCAGGTCGGTGCGCAGCCAGCTGCTGCGCGGCCGGGGCGAGAGCGAGAAGATGCGGAACCACTCGAGCCGCTCGCCGGAGTAGCGACCGAGTCCGAGAACCCAACCGCGCCCGGTCTGTTCAGACCGGGCGCGGTGGCTCAATTCAAATGTGCCGCCGTTGCGGGAGAGCGCGCGGCGACGAACGACGAGCGCAACTCCGTAGACGACAACGAGGACGAGGATGATGCCGACAGAGTCGACCAACCACTGCCAGAGCGGCATCCATCCCTCCCTACCAAAGCGACGCGTGGCGTCACTCTAGCGGGCGATGCTGCCCTCGTCTCAGGAGGCCCTCTCCGCTGCCCTGATGCGGGCCTCGGCACTGCGGACGGCCTCTTGTGCGGCGTCGTCGTTCTCCCCGGCGGCCTGGGCGCGCTCGAGGTCGTGACGGGCCTTCTCGAGGTCGATGTCGTGCGACATCTCGGCGTACTCGGAGAGGATCGAGACACGGTTGTTGGCGACCGAGAGGAACCCGGTCTCCACAGCTGCGACCCAGGTCTCACCCTCGAGCGTGCGGATGTCGACGACGCCCTCGATCAGCAGCGAGAGCATCGGCGCGTGACCGGGCAGGACACCGACGTCGCCCTCGGTGGTGCGGGCGATGACCATCGAGGCCTCGCCCGACCACACCAGGCGATCGGCGGCGACCAGCTCGACCTGCAGCGGGTCGGAGGTTGACTCAGCCATCAGAGCGACTTCTGGATCTCGGCCCACTTGGCTTCGACGTCCTCGAGCCCACCGCACATGAAGAAGGCCTGCTCGGCGACGTGGTCGTACTCGCCGTCCGCAATCTTCGTGAACGCCTCGACGGTGTCGCCGATGGAGACCGTGGAACCCTCGATGCCGGTGAACTGCTTGGCGACGTACGTGTTCTGCGAGAGGAACCGCTGGATGCGGCGGGCCCGCGACACGATGATCTTGTCCTCTTCGCCGAGCTCGTCGACACCGAGGATGGCGATGATGTCCTGGAGCTCCTTGTTGCGCTGCAGGATCGACTTGATGCGGACCGCGGTGTTGTAGTGGTCGTTGCCGATGTACTGCGGGTCGAGGATCCGCGAGGTCGACGTCAACGGGTCCACGGCCGGGTAGATGCCGAGCGAGGCGATCTCTCGCGAGAGCTCGGTGGTCGCGTCCAGGTGGGCGAAGGTGGTCGCCGGCGCCGGGTCGGTGTAGTCGTCGGCGGGAACGTAGATCGCCTGCATCGAGGTGATCGAGTGACCGCGCGTCGAGGTGATCCGCTCCTGGAGCTGACCCATCTCGTCGGCGAGGTTCGGCTGGTAACCCACGGCGGACGGCATGCGGCCGAGCAGCGTGGAGACCTCGGAACCGGCCTGCGTGAACCGGAAGATGTTGTCGATGAAGAGCAGCACGTCCTGGTTCTTCACGTCGCGGAAGTACTCCGCCATCGTGAGTGCCGACAGGGCGACCCGCAGACGCGTGCCCGGCGGCTCGTCCATCTGGCCGAAGACGAGGGCGGTCTGGCCGATGACGCCGGCCTCTTCCATCTCGACGATGAGGTCGTTGCCCTCACGGGTGCGCTCGCCGACACCGGCGAACACCGACACACCACCGTGGTTCTTGGCCACACGGGCGATCATTTCCTGGATCAGCACGGTCTTGCCGACACCGGCACCACCGAACAGGCCGATCTTTCCACCGGTCACGTAGGGCGTGAGCAGGTCGATGACCTTGATGCCGGTCTCGAACATCTGGGTCTTGGACTCGAGCTGGTCGAAGGCCGGAGCCTTGCGGTGGATGCCCCAGCGCTCGCTGACCTCGAGGGTCTCGCCCTCTTCGAGGTTCAGGCAGTCACCGGTGGTGTTGAAGACCTTGCCGAGCGTGGCGTCGCCCACCGGCACGGTGATCGACTCACCGGTGTCGATGATCTGTCCGCCACGGACCAGGCCGTCGGTGGGCTTCATCGAGATGGCGCGCACCATGCCGTCACCGATGTGCTGGGCGACCTCGAGGATGATCGTCTTGGTCTCGCCGTTCAGCTCGAACTCGCACGTGAGTGCGTTGTAGATGCCGGGCATCGAGTCGGTCGGGAACTCGATGTCCACGACCGGGCCGATGACGCGGGCAATGCGGCCGACACCACCCGCGGTGGTCTCGTTGCCCTCAGTAACAGTGGCAGTCATTTATCTCACTTCTCCGCTTCAGTCTTGGCCGGCGTTGGCGTCGGCAAGGGCGTTGACGCCACCGACAATCTCGCTGATTTCCTGGGTAATGCCGGCCTGGCGGGCCTGGTTGGCAATACGCGTGTACTTCTTGATGAGCTCGTCCGCGTTGTCCGTCGCAGCCTTCATCGCCTTCTGACGGGCAGCCAGCTCGGAAGCGGCAGCCTGCAGGTGGGCGAAGAAGATGCGGCTCTGGACGTAACGCGGCAGCAGGGAGTCGAGGACGTCGGCAGGCGACGGCTCGAACTCGTAGAGCGGCAGCAGCTCCGACTCCTCCGGGGCTTCCTCACCTTCGACGACCTCCAGGGGAAGCAGACGAACGGCGGTCGGCTCCTGGACCAGCATCGAGCGGAACCGCGTGTAGACCACGTGCACCTCGTCGACTCCGGGAGCAATCCCCTCGTCGGCCGCGGTGTCGTCGTCATTGAGGAACGCCTGGATCAGCGTCTCGCCGATGTCGTGCGCCACGTCGTACGTCGGCTGGTCGGAGAAGCCCGTCCAGCTCTGCACGATCGGGCGCCCGCGGAACCGGAAGTAGGCCTCGCCCTTGCGTCCGGAGACGTAGAGGTCTGCCTTCTTGCCCTCACCGCGCAGCTTCTCGAGGAGGCGCTCGGCCTCCTTGAGCACGCTCGAGGAGTAGGCGCCGGCCAGACCGCGGTCGCTGGTCACGATCAGCACCGCGGCCTTGGTCGGGTTCTCCGGCTCCGTGGTCAGGGCGTGGTCGACATTGGAGTACGTCGCCACGGCCGAGACCGCACGGGTCAGCTCACGGGCGTACGGCGCTGCCGCCTGCGCCCGCTGCTGTGCCTTGATGATGCGGGACGCGGCGATCAGCTCCATGGCGCGCGTGATCTTCTTCATCGACTCCGTCGACTTGATCCGCGCACGGTACTCGCGCACCGAGAGGGCCATCAGAGATCACCCCCGCCGTGGACGCCGTGGTAGCCAATGAACACGTCAGCCCCGCTTCTGCTTGACGATCTGCTCCTGCTCGACGTCCTCGTCCTCGAGAGCGACGTGCTCTTCCTTGCCGGCCTTGATGGACTGGCCGTCGGAGGTCTCGAACTGGTCGAGGAAGGAGTCGTACGCAGCAGTCAGCTGGTCCTCGGTGGAGTCCTCGAACTTCTGCGTCTCGCGGATGCCGGCGAGGATGCCCTCGTGCGAACGGCGCAGGTAGTCGAGGAACTCGTTCTCGAACCGGAGGACGTCCTCGGTCGGGACCTTGTCGAGGCGGCCGGAGGTTCCGGTCCACAGCGACACGGTCATCTCCTCGACCGGGTACGGGGAGTACTGCGGCTGCTTGAGCAGGGCCATCAGGCGCTGGCCGCGGTCGAGCTGCTGGCGCGAGGCCGCGTCGAGGTCGGAGGCGAACATGGCGAACGCCTCCATGGCACGGAACTGCGCCAGGTCGACCTTGAGCGAACCGGTGACCGCCTTCATCGCCTTCGTCATGGCCGAGCCACCCACGCGGGAGACCGACACACCGACGTCGATGGCCGGACGCTGGTTGGCCGCGAACAGGTCGGACTGCAGGAAGATCTGGCCGTCGGTGATCGAGATGACGTTGGTCGGGATGAACGCCGAGACGTCGTTGGCCTTGGTCTCGATGATCGGGAGGCCCGTCATCGAGCCCTTGCCCATCTCGTCGGAGA
The DNA here is from genome assembly GCF_001427925.1 of Nocardioides sp. Root151. Lineage (NCBI taxonomy): Bacteria > Bacillati > Actinomycetota > Actinomycetes > Propionibacteriales > Nocardioidaceae > Nocardioides > Nocardioides sp. Root151. The sequence goes on along the minus strand of NZ_LMGG01000008.1, from coordinate 118,620 downwards.
GCTTGGCGCAACGCTCGAGCAGGCGGCTGTGCAGGTAGAACACGTCACCCGGGTAGGCCTCACGGCCCGGCGGACGACGCAGCAGCAGCGACACGGCGCGGTAGGCCTCGGCCTGCTTGGTCAGGTCGTCGAACACGATCAGGACGTGCTTGCCGTCGTACATCCACTGCTGGCCGATGGCCGAGCCGGTGTAGGGGGCGAGGTACTTGAAGCCGGCGGAGTCGGAGGCCGGGGACGCCACGATGGTGGTGTACTCCAGCGCGCCGGCCTCTTCCAGGGCGCCACGCACGGAGGCGATGGTCGAACCCTTCTGGCCGATGGCGACGTAGATGCAGCGCACCTGCTTGTCCGGGTCACCGGACTCCCAGTTGGCCTTCTGGTTGATGATCGTGTCGATGGCGATCGTGGTCTTGCCGGTCGCGCGGTCACCGATGATCAGCTGGCGCTGGCCGCGGCCGACCGGGGTCAGGGCGTCGATCGCCTTGATGCCGGTGGCGAGCGGCTCGTGCACCGACTTGCGCTCCATGACGCCGGGCGCCTGGAGCTCGAGGGCACGACGGCCGGTGGTCTCGATCTCGCCGAGACCGTCGATGGCGGTGCCGAGCGGGTCGACGACCCGGCCCAGGTAACCGTCGCCGACGGGGACCGAGAGGACCTCACCGGTACGGCGTACCGGCTGACCCTCCTCGATGCCGTCGAAGTCACCCAGGATGACGACACCGATCTCGCGGGTGTCGAGGTTCAGGGCCAGGCCACGGGTGCCGTCCTCGAACTCGAGCAGCTCGTTCGCCATCACCGATGGCAGGCCCTGGACGCGGGCGATGCCGTCGCCGGCCTCGGCCACGATGCCGACCTCTTCACGGCTCGCGGTGTCGGGCTTGTAGTCCGACACGAAGCGCTGCAGCGCGTCCCGGATCTCGTCCGGACGGATCGAAAGCTCCGTCATCACACTTCCTTATCTTGAGTCTGCTCGGTTCAGTTCAGGTACTGATGGTTGGTCAGCCGGAAAAATCAGCCGGCCAACTTGCGGCCGGCGTCACTGAGCCGGCTGGCAACGGTGCCATCGATGACGTCGTCGCCGATCTCCACACGGAGACCTCCGATGACGTCGGGGTCGATGACCTCGTTGAGGTGCACTGCACGGCCGTACTGCCGGGCAAGTGCGTCGGTGAGGCGCTGGCGGTCCGCGTCGGTGAGCGGGCGGGCCACTCGGACCTCCGCCACGCTCTCGCTGTGGACGGCTGCGGCGACCTGCTGGTACTCAGCGAGGGCCGCGGAGACCGTCCGGTAGGTGCCGGCCAGTGCCTGCTTGGTCAGCGTCACCGTGGCCGGCAGCGCCTTGCCGTCGAGCAGGTCACCCACGAGGGCGACCTTGTCGTCGGAGGTGCGCGCCGGGTCGGACAACGCGTCACGGAGCTGGGGGTTCGCCTTGACCAGCTGGCCGACCACGAAAAGTTCGTCCGCGAGGCGGCCGGCCTGGTCGCCGGACGACTTCACGGTCGCGATCTCGCTGAGTCGCTCCAGGGCGTCGGCGAGGTTCCGGCCGACCGTCCAACGGCGACCCACTGCACTCTTGACGAGCTGCAACGTGCCGCCGTCCGCCTTGCCACCGAACAGGTCCTCGACCAGGCCGGCCTTGGCCTCGGGCGGGACCGTCGTGTCGGTGAACACGCGACGGAGGGAACCGTCGGACCGCACCACGAGCGCCACCGCGAACAGGTCGTCACCGACCCGCTCGGCGTCGGCGCCACCGGAGAGCGTGCTCTCCAGCTCACCCGACAGTGCGGCCAGTGCGTCGGCCGAGGCTCCCCGAAGCAACATCAGTTGGCTCCCTCGAGCTCGGCGAGGAAGCGGTCGACGACGCGGCTCTGGCGAGCTTCGTCATCGAGGCTCTCCCCGACGATGCGACCGGCCAGGCCGGTCGCCAGGGAGCCGACCTCGGCGCGGAGCGAGGTGACCGCCTGCTGGCGCTCGGCCTCGATCTGGGCCTTGCCGTGCTCGACGATGCGGGTGGACTCGGCCTGGGCCTGCTCCCGCATCTCCGCCACGATCGTGGCGCCCTGCTCACGGGCCTCCTCACGGATGCGCGCCGCTTCGTGGCGTGCCTCCGAGAGCTGGCGGTCGAGCTCGGCGAGCTTGGCGTCCGCCTCGGCCTGCTTGGTCTCGGCGGCCGCGAGGCCACCTTCGATCGCCGAGGTGCGCTCGGAGAACGTCGCCTCGAAGTTCGGCACGACCCACTTCTTCACGGCGAAGAAGAGGAGGCCGAAGACGACGAGCGAGAGCACCATCTCGATCGGGTGGGGCACGAGCGGGTTGAGCTCGTGTCCTTCCTCTGCTGCGAGGATGGTCAGAGTCTGCATGAGCAGGTCCTTCTTCCGGGTCCTAGATCAGGCGTGATGGCCGACGCGTCGACTAAAGGACGAACGCGAGGGCGATACCGATGATCGCGAGCGCTTCGGCGAGCGCGAAGCCCAGGATGGCGATGGTCTGCAGGCGGCTCTGGGCCTCCGGCTGACGGGCGACACCGTTGATGTAAGCGGCGAAGATCAGACCGATACCGATACCGGGGCCGATAGCGGCGAGGCCGTAGCCGATCATGTTGGCGGAGCCTTCGATAGCCATTGCAAGCACGGCTTGTTCCTTTCGGTTATTTCCTGGTTGGAAACTTTGGGGGGCGGGGCAGGAGCTGGGGTGGTGCGGGAGCGTGGTGGTCAGTGCTCGTCTGCGAGTGAGCCCTGGATGTACATGGCGTTCAGCAGGACGAACACGTAGGCCTGCAGGAACTGGATCAGGAGCTCGAGGAACGAGATCACGATGAAGAGCAGCCAGGCCAGGATCCCCACCGGGGCGTACTGGATGGACATCTCGGTGATGAGGTACTGGCCGCCGAGGGCGAACAGGATGAGCAGCATGTGGCCGGCGAACATGTTGCAGAACAGACGCAGGGCCAGCGTGACCGGCCGCACGAGGATGTTCGACATGAACTCGAGCGGGACGAGCAACGGGTACATCGCCGGGCTCACGCCGGACGGGACACAGGTCAGCTTCAGCCAACCGACGAAGCCGTGCTTCTTCACCCCGGCGCCGATGTAGACGAACCAGCTCATCAGAGCGAGCGTGTAGACCAGCCCCGCACGCGAGAAGGTCGGGAACTGGAAGAACGGGACGCTCGCGAGGAGGTTGTTGATCAGCAGGAAGAAGAACAGCGCGAAGAGGTACGGGACGTACGGCAGGAAGTCCTTGGACCCGATGATGTCGCGGCCCATCGAGTTGCGGACGAAGCCGTACCCCTGCTCGCCGACGTACTGCAGCTTGCCGGGAACCATGGCCCGCTTGCGCGAAGCGGCCCAGAAGAAGACGAACACCAGGCCGGCCACGAGGACCAGCTGAATCATCGGCTTGGTCACGCCGAGGTACATGTGCTCGCCGAGGAACTCGAAGGTCTTGTCCGGACCGATGGGTGGGAGGTTGAAGTCCCCCGGGCCGGGCGGCGTGAAGCCGTCGGCGCGTGTCACGGACGTCGCGATTGAACTCACGGTGTCTCCTGTGTCGGCAGCTGCGCTACTTGTGGTCTGTGAATGGTTGTCTGAATCTGGCCCAGGTCATGTAGATCCCGAAGCCTGCACCGAGCAGGATCCCGATCGCCACGATGTAGGTGGTGCCCAGCCAGCGATCCAGTCCCCAGCCGAGCGCTCCATACAGGAACACGCCGGCAACGATGTATCCGAACGCATGCCACGGGTCGCCCTGTGGTTCGTTGGAGGAACGCTTGTCGGAGTGCGCGGTCGGAGGTTTCTGCTGAGCCATCGCGAACCGGACAATAGCAGTCGCGGCGACTCATCGCGCACCCGCGTCCGTCAGGTCGTACGCCGGCAGGCGCAGACGCGTGGTGAGAACGATCTGGGACACCATCCAGCCCACCGTGCCGACGATGACGGCACCGGCGAGCCAGCGGCCGTCGAGCACGTCGTCGACGAGCCCGGAGTCGGCAAGTGCGTAGAAGATGACCCCGATCAGGACCACCTGGAGGGTGTAGGTCAGCAGCGCGATCAGCAGGGACGCCGCAGGGCTGATGCCGGCCACGAGGTTGACCAGGAACGATCCCCCGGCGAACACGAGCACCACGATCAACGTGCCGGCCAGTGCGCCGTACGCCGCCGCGGAGTCGGCGACCAACGCACCGGTCACACTGGCGAGGGCGCCGAGGAGGAGCGCTCCGACGGCCGCACCGAGGAGCACTGACTCACCGCTGCGGGTGAGGTTGCGCTTCGACTCGGTCGTCATGATGGCGGCCGTTTCTCTTCGGGGATTCGGGCGGTCTTTCGAACGCTTGTGAAAAGTAGCACAAAGTCCGTGCGGGGTGCCAATCGGGTCTCGATATGCTCGCTGGCGCTCGCTACTCGACCACCGAAAGACACGGGATGCTCGCTGGCGCTCGCTACTCGACCACCGAGAAGCGCGTCAGGCATCGACCGGATCCAGCCTGTTGACCCGCGGCAGGACGAACGTCAGCGCCACCGTGGCCACGAACCAGAGCAGCAGCGCGACCCACGTCAGCGGGCTCGCGTAGAGGCTGGCCAGCACCGTGCCGAAGCCGATCAGCCCCGCCCACAGCCAGATGATCAGCACGGCGCGACGGTGGGAGTGCCCGATCTCGAGCATCCGGTGGTGCAGGTGCTGCTTGTCGGGGTGGTAGAACATCTGGCCCCGACGGGTACGGCGGATGACGGCCAGCAGAAGGTCGACGAACGGCACGATCAGGATCGACAGGGGCACGATGATCGGCAGGAAGGTCGGCAGCAGGCTGGCCTGCGATCCCCCACCGCCCCGGGTGACGTCGGTGGCCGAGAACTGGCCCGAGAGCGTCAGCGCCGAGGCCGAGAGGAACAGCCCGAGCAGCATCGAGCCGCTGTCGCCCATGAACAGACGGGCCGGGTAGAAGTTGTGCGGCAGGAAGCCGGCGCAGGCGCCGCCCAGTGAGGCACTCAGCAGGGCTCCGGTCACCGCCAGCGACTGGTCGTTGAGGTTGGCGATCTGGTAGCAGAAGACGAACAGCGCGCAGGCGCCCAGGCCGACCACGCCGGAGGCCAGTCCGTCGAGGCCGTCGATGAAGTTCACCGCGTTGACCGTCGCCACCACCGTGAGCACGGTCAGGAGCGCGCTCTGGGACTGGTCGATGGAGAACTGTCCCCCACCGGGCGCCGGGAAGAAGAGGTACTGCACGCCGAACGCGATCAGGAAGCCCGCGGCGAGCACCTGGCCGCCGAGCTTGGTCAGCGCGTCGAGCTCGATCAGGTCGTCGAGGACGCCGACCATGCAGATCAACGCTCCGGCGATCAGCACGACGCCGGCGTCGCGGAACACGTTGGGGGCGCTGAGCGAGAGGAAGGGCAGCTGCCGGGCCACGAAGTAGGCCGCGGTCAGGCCGCCGAGGAGGGCCAGGCCGCCGAAGTAGGGAATCGGCACGGCGTGCATGTCGCGGTCGCGGACCTTGGCGACCGCGCCGGTGCGCAGCGCGATCTCGCGGGCGATGACGGTGAGCAGGTAGGTCACCGATGCGGCGACCAGGAAGACGAGGAGGTACTCGCGCATCAGTCGGTTTCCGTGAGGGCCACGTCGAGCGGCTCCAGCACCTCGTTGATCGCGTCGACCCCGATGCCCCCGGCTCGCAGCAGCCGCGGCTGCTCCCCGGTGACGTCGATGATCGTCGAGGGGACGCCTCCCCGGGAGGGTCCGCCGTCGACGATGACGTCCACCGACTCACCGAGCATCTCCTCGGCCTGGTCGGCGTCGAGGGCCGCCGGTCGGCCGGTCAGGTTCGCCGAGCTGACGGCGAGCGGGCCGGTGCGTTCGAGGATGGCCAGGGCGATCGGCTCGTCGGGCATCCGCACCGCGACCGTGCCGCGGGTGTCACCGAGGTCCCACTTGAGCGAGCCCTGCTCCGTGCAGACCAGGGTCAGCGGTCCGGGCCAGAAGGCGTCGACCAGCGCCCGCGCCCAGGGGGCCACGCCGGTGGTCAGTGCGTCGAGGGTGGTCGCGGCGCTGACCAGGACCGGTGGAGGCATCTCGCGTCCGCGTCCCTTGGCCGCCAGCAGGGCCGTCACGGAGTCCGCGTCGAATGCGTCGGCAGCCACTCCGTAGACGGTGTCGGTGGGAAACACGACCAGCTCGCCTCGTCGTACGGCCAGGGTGGCTGCGGTGACCGCGGCCTCGAGCTCCGCGTCGTCGGTGGTCGGGTACTTCACGGGGCTATCGTGCCAGCCGGGCCGTCACGTAGCGCGCGCGACCTGCCAGATCGAGGTGATCGCGTACCTCGGCCCAGCGACCGGTGGCGGCGAAGACCGCCGGCGCGGAATCGGCCTGCACGTCCGCGTGCTCCGCACCCACGACTCCCCCGTCGCACAGCAGCAGGCCGGCCCGTTCCTCGAGCACCCGCATGGCGACCAGTCCGTCGTCGCCGGAGAAGAGGGCCAGGTGCGGATCGTGGTCGCGCGCCTCCGGGGCCACGGACTCCCACGCCTCGAGGGGAATGTAGGGCGGGTTGCAGACCACGACGTCGACCGTGCCGGCGAGGTCGTCGTACGCCGTGGCCATGTCGCCTTGGCGCAGCTCGACGCCGGTGCCGGCGAGGTTGCGTTCGGCCCAGCGGTGCGCGGACTCGTCGAGCTCGACGGCATGCACCCGGGCCTCCGGGACCTCGTCGGCCACGGCGCGGGCGATCGCACCGGAGCCGGTGCACAGGTCGACCACGACCGCTGGGCGGCCGGTGACCCGCTGTGCCTGCTCGATCGCCCAGCCCGCCAGCAGCTCGGTCTCAGGCCGCGGCACGAAGACCCCCGGGCCGACGGCGAGCTCGACGTGACGGAACGCGGCCACGCCGGTCAGGTGCTGCAGCGGCTCGCGGTCGGCACGACGCCGGACCAGGAGGTCGTACGCCGCACGGCGTTCGTCGTCCAGCTCCGGCGGGTTGACCACCAGCATCGTCCGCGTGGTGCCGAGCACGAAGGCCAACAGCTCGGCGGCGTCGAAGTCGGGACTAGCCACTCCGGCTGCCGTCAGAGTGGCGGTGGCTCCGCGGAGCACGTCACGCACGGCGCTCACGACTCGAGTGCATCCAGCCGGGTGGCCAGGTCGGCCTGGACACAGCTGTCGATCACCGGCCCGAGATCGCCGTCCAGCACGGTGTCGAGGTTGTAGGCCTTGTAGCCGGTGCGGTGGTCGGAGAGGCGGTTCTCCGGGAAGTTGTAGGTGCGAATCCGCTCGGAGCGGTCGACCGTGCGGATCTGGCTCTTGCGCGCGGCGCTCGCCTCGGCGTTGGCCTCATCCTCGGCGGCGGCAAGCAGTCGCGCGCGGAGGATGCGCATCGCGGACTCCTTGTTCTGCAGCTGCGACTTCTCGTTCTGGCAGCTGACCACGATGCCGGTGGGGAGGTGCGTGATGCGCACGGCGGAGTCGGTGGTGTTGACGCTCTGGCCACCCGGACCACTGGAGCGGAAGACGTCGATGCGCAGGTCGTTGTCGTCGACCGTCACGTCGACCTGCTCGGCCTCGGGCATCACCAGGACGCCTGCGGCGGAGGTGTGCACGCGGCCCTGGGACTCGGTGACCGGCACCCGCTGGACGCGGTGGACTCCGCCCTCGAACTTGAGCAGGGCGAACGGCGCCTCACCGGGCTCGGGAATTCCCTTGGCCTTCACGGCAACGGTGACGCTCTTGTAGCCGCCGAGGTCGGACGGCGTCGCGTCGAGCACCTCGGTCTTCCAGCCACGCTGCTCGGCATAGCGGGTGTACATGCGCAGCAGGTCTGCGGCGAAGAGGGCCGACTCCTCGCCGCCCTCCCCCGACTTCACCTCGAGCAGCGCATCCTTGGCGTCGCTCGGGTCACGGGGCACCAGCAGGTGCCGCAGGTGCTCCTCGGCGCGGGTACGACGCTCGGCGAGCTCGACCGCCTCGTCGGCGAACGCCGGGTCCTCCCCCGCCAGCTCACGGGCCGCCTCGATGTCGTCTCCGAGCCCGAGCCATTCGTCGTAGGTGCGGGCGATCGCGGACAGCTCGGCGTAGCGCTGGTTGAGGGTCTTGGCCAGCCGCTGGTCGGCGTGGGTCCCGGGCTCGGCGAGCCTGGCCTCGATCTCGCGGTGCTCGGCGAGCAATCCCTCGACAGCCTCGAACACGGCGTACTCCTCAACGGCAACAGGCGTGTGACACGAACACGGACAAATGCAAGACGCCGGCCACCCGCACACGTGCGGGGACCGGCGACTCGGAGAAGCTAGTTGGCTTCGGTCTTCTCGGCAGGCTTCGCGGCCTTCTTGGCGTAGCGGGCCTCGAAGCGGGCGACGCGGCCGCCGGTGTCGAGGATCTTCTGCTTGCCGGTGTAGAACGGGTGGCACGCCGAGCACACGTCGGAGTGGATGGAGCCGCTCGTGACGGTGCTGCGAGTCGTGAACGAGTTGCCACAGGTGCAGGTCACCTGGGTGTCGACGTACTCGGGGTGGATTTCCTTCTGCATGGTGTCCTCGCTAACAGGGTCGCCGGGTCGCCACCACCGGATGTGGGAGCGTGAACCGGAACCAGCGCACAATTGTGCCACCGTCTGCAACCATCGCACCAATCGGGCTATTCCCGCGTCCGGCAGACGCTCAGGCGAACGCGCGCACCTGCGGATCACGGCGTACGACGACCACGAGCAAGATGAGCGCGAGGACCACGGCGCAGACCATCACGGCCCCCATCGGCACGGTGGTCGTGCTGTCGAACAGCCCGACCACGGGTGCCACGACTCCCCCGACACCGAACTGCAGGAAGCCGAGCACGGCCGCAGCCGAACCCGCTGCTTCACCGTGGCGGCTCAGGGCCAACGCCGGGACGTTCGGCATGATCAGCCCGGCGCAACCCAGCAGCACCGCCAGGGGAAGCAGGGCGCCGACGAGGCCGCCGATCCCGGTCAGGCCGGTCAGCACCAGGGCGATGGCGGCCACCAACGCGACGACGATCGAGGTCGTCATCACGTCGAGGATCCGGAACCGGCGCAACAGCGCCGGGTTCACCTGGGACATCACGATCAAGGCCAGGGCGTTCGCACCGAAGACCACGGAGAACTCTGCTGCACTCAGATCGAAGCCCTCCTGGAGAACGAACGAGGCCCCCGAGATGTAGCTGAACATCGCGGCCATCATCAGTCCACCGATCAAGGCAAGCGCGAGGAACGCCCGGTCGGCCAACAGGGAGCGATAGGTCCCCAGGCTCGAACGGATCCGCGCCGGGCGTCGCCGCTCGGGCGGCAGCGTCTCGCGAAGCGCCACCGTGGCGAGGATGACCATCAGCGCGGCCGCCACCGCGAGCACGACGAAGATGCCACGCCAGGACGTCCAGCCGAGCACCACGCTGCCCAACGTGGGGGCCAGCATGGGTGCGGCCCCCATCACCAGCATGAGCCGGGACATGATCCGCGCCACCGCGATGCCCTCGAACTGGTCACGGACGACGGCCATCGCAGTCACGGAGACCGCGGCACCGGCGAAGCCCTGCACGAGGCGGGCACCCGCGAGCATCTCGACCGAGGGCGCCAACGCGCACAGGACGGACGCCGCGGCATGGACCGCAAGGCCAGTGACCAATGGCCGCTTGCGCCCGAGGGCGTCGGACAGGGGCCCGATGACGAGCTGCCCGAAGGCAAGTCCGAGCAGCATCCCGGTCAGCGTCAGCTGGGCCTGCGACTCCCCGGCCGACAGGTCGTCTCTCAGTCCCGGGAGCGCCGGGAGGTACATGTCGATGCTCAGCGGTCCGAGGGCGATCAACGCACCGAGCACCAGCACCACCTGCGCGTGGCTGCCGGTCGGTTCCGACGAGGTCCTGGGCGCGGTCGTCGGAATCGTTGAGGTCACGACAGGGATCAACCCTGGACGGCGTCGTTTTCTTCCCGGTTGGCTCCCCTACCGTGGCTGCGCACCGGCAGGTGGATGGTGACGAGGGTGAACTCGTTCTCCACGGATTCGAACGACACCCGTCCGCCGTGCCTGGCCAGGATCACCTGCACCATGCGGACTCCGAGCCCAGTGCCGCCGATCTGGCGGCTCACGGCATTCGACCCACGGAAGAAGCGGGAGCCCAGGCGGTCGAGGTCCTGGGACGGGATGCCGATGCCGTCATCGCGCACGGTCAGGGTCGCCTCCTCGCCGTCCGTGCGCAGTCGCACCTCGACGTTGCCGTCGTCCAGGGAGAACTTCACCGCGTTCGAGACCACGTTGAGGATGGCCCGCGACAGCTGGGTCTTGTCCGCCAGGACGCGGATCAGGACGTCGGGCACGTCGACGACGAACCGGATCCCCCGGTTGGTGGCCGCGATGCGCAGGTCCATCACCACGTCCTCGACGACCGCGGCAAGGTCGACCTCGGTGAGAGTGGTGTGCCGGGCCTCGGCGTTCGACAGGCTCAGCAGATCTTCCACGAGCACACTGAGACGACCGACGTTGCGCTCCACGACGTCCCACATCTGGACGGTCCCCGGGTCCGGATCGTCCATCTCGTCACGCAACAGCTCGAGGTAGCCGCGGATGCTGGTCAGTGGTGTGCGCAGCTCATGGGAGACGTTGGAGACGAAGTCGGTCTTGGCCTGGTCGAGGTCGAGGAGCCGGGACCTGGTCTGGGCCTCGACCTGTTGGCCGCGCTCACTCTCCGCTGCCAGGACGTTGAACGCCCTGGCCACCGCCGTGATCTCGCGCGGGCCGCTGACCGGCGCCCGTGCCGAGGTGTCTCCCGCCGCGAGGGCGCTGACCGTGCGTTCGAGCTCCGACAGGGGGTCCCCCACCCGACGACACAACCGACGGCCCAGGAACCAGCCCAGCAGCGCGGCCAGGAGAGTCAGGGTGACCATCGCGATGATCGCGCGGCGATACGCCAGCCGGGCCCGGTGTCGGGCCTCGTCGCCCTCGGCCTCGAGGGAGTCATCGATCTGCACGTTCACTGCCCGCAGGTCGTCGAAGACGGCCTTCCCCTCGGCGAACCGGCCCGGGTCGTAGCCGGTCGCTCCCGGGGCGTCGGCCAGCCGAGGCCGCGCGTAGACGACCTGCCACTGCTCCGCCAGCTCCTCCTGACGCGCGACCAGCCCCTTCAAGTCGGGGCGGATGTGGTCGTGCTTCCGCAGCTCCGTGGCGGTGTCGGGGAGCGCTCGGAGGGCCGCACGGTAGGGCGCCAGCGCCGACTCCTGCCCGTCGATCACCCAGCCACGGACGCCGGTCTCGGCATCGGTCATCAGCTGCATGAAGTCGCGGTTGGCCTTCTCGCCGGGGGCGACCTCGTCGGCCACCCGGTTCACCGACAGGTTGGTCCGGTAGACACCGATCACTCCGAGGATGCCCAACACCAGCATCAGCAGAAGGATCGGGGTGACCAACCGCGCGATCAGGCGCCCCACGGTGTCGCGCTCGATCATGCGTCACCCCCGAAACCGCGGCGCTTCATCTCGCCCCACACGGGGGTGGACTTCCGCATCGCCTCCACGGCACCTCCGGCTCTCCACAACGCGGTGAGCTGGCGATAGCCGAAGTTCTCCTCCACCGCACCCCGGACCGCACGCATCAGGTCGCCGGCTCCGCGATACCGGCGGTAGGACATCTCCTCGGCCAGGAGCGCGGTCAACGTCAACAGGAAGGCGTAGAGGATCGACGCGGCGAGCAAGAGCACCACCAACCACAGGTCGACCAGGTCGTGCCCACCCAGCCAGCCGGCGTGCTCGAGGCCGAGAAGTGCCATCACCACCATGAAGTAGGCCACCCCGAAGAGCTCGAGGAACGGGGCGAGCAGCTCGAAGAGCACGAACCACGGCATGGTGACCATCCCGATCACGCCGTACTTCGGGCGCAGCAGCATGCCCCGGTGCCGGCCCAGGATCTCGGCGAGGCCGCGGTGCCAGCGACGCCTCTGCCTGGCCAGCACCGCACGCTCCTCCGGCGCCTCGGTCCACGCGACCGGTTCGGAGACGAAGACCACCTTGCCGTCGATGCCCTCGTCGCCCATCCAGCGGTAGATCCGGACCACGAGCTCGGCGTCCTCGCCGATGCAGTCGACGGCGAGCCCGCCGACCGCCTGCAGCACGTCTCTGCGGAAGATGCCGAACGCACCCGAGATGATCAGCAGGCCTCCGGTGGCCGACCAACCGGCACGGCCGATCATGAACGCGCGGAGGTACTCGACCACCTGCACGCGCGACAACCACGTGCGCGGCATGCGGACGTCGGTGACCCGTCCCTTGCTGACCGTCGAGCCGTTGGCGATGCGGATCACTCCCCCGGCTGCCACGACCTGCTCGGGATTGTCGGCGAACGGGCGCGAGACGTGGAGCAGGGAGTCGGGGTCGAGCAGGGAGTCCGCGTCAACCATGCAGACCAGTTCCTTGCGGGCCATGTTGATGCCCACGTTGAGCGCGTCGGCCTTGCCCCCGTTGGTCTTCGTGACGAGGACCAGGTTGTTGCTGCCCTGCCTGGAGAGATAGGTGCCCAGCACCTCGCTCCCACTCGCCACCACGTCGCCGACGACCAGGGGCATCTCGATGAGGTCGAAGGCCTCGACGAGGCGTGCCACCGTGTCGTCCTTCGAACCGTCGTCGACGACGACGATCTCGAAGTCCGGGTAGCGCATCGCCTGCATGGCGCGCACCGACTCGACGATCGTGGCCTCCTCGTTGTACGCCGGCATCAGCACGGACACGCCACGCGCCAGCGGCTCGCCGAACGTCTCGTCGTACGCCGCAAACTCGATGCGTCGCCGGTAGCCGACGAAGTCGGTCACCGCGAGGAAGGTGAGCACCAGGAAGCTGGTGTTGATCAGGAGCGAGTAGGCGATGAAGAACCAGCCCACGGCCTCGATGATCGTGGTGAAGCCGTCGACCCAGGTCATCGGGCGGCCTTCCGCAGTGCGTCGACCGCGAGGGCCTCGCGGGCGTACGGCGACGCGTGCTCCTGCAGCACCCGGCGGCCGGCCTCGCCCAGTCGCAGCAGGGCGCCGGCCAATGCTCGCGCGGTCAGCCGGGGCGACGAGGAGAGCGCGGAGCCGAGTCCGTCGGCGGCCTTGGGATCACCGATCTCACCGAGCGCACGGGCAGCCGCCCTGCGCACCCGGTCGCTGTCGGTGTCGAGCCGCGCGATCAGTGAGCCGATCGCCCGGGGCGCACCGATCAGCCCGAGCGCGATGGCGGCCTCGGCCTGCACGCCCTCGTCCACGCAGTCGAGTGCCCGGGTGAGGACGGGAACGGCGGCAGCATCACCGATCAGCCCGAGCGCGATGACCGCGAGCTCGGTTGCCCGGCCGGGTGCACTGCGCAGGCCCTCCTCGACGCAGCCGCGCAGGTCGGGTGCGGCGTCGATGCCGATGCGTTGGAGTGCGGAGACGACGTCGCGGGTCAGTGCGGGATCGTCGGAGGTCGCGAGGATGGCGGGTACGGCGGCGGGGTCGCCGATGCTGCCCAGTGCCCGCAGTGCCACCCGGCGGACCAGGAAGTGACGGTCGTGCAGGCAACCGGTGAGGGCGGCTACGTCGACCGGGTCGCGCAGGGCACCGAGACGGTGGGCCCCGCGGCAGCGCGCCACGGAGGACCTCCGCCGCAGGAGGCGACGGGCCCTGTCCGCGGCATTCCTCTGGCGGACCAGCTCGACGAGTCGCTCCCGCGTGTCGCCGGAGACCTTGGGCAGCAGGCTGAACACCTGGTGCTCGGCACGGTCCCACTCGCCTCCTTGGAGGGCGGCGAGCTCACGCCGAGCCCGGGCTGAGTCCTCCGGGTCACCGAGCACCAGCTCGAACACCAGCCCACGCGTGGCCTCGTGCTCCCGGGTGTGCCGGACCGTGCGCAGCCCCGAGGTCACGCGGAGCGCGAGAAGCAGGACGACCAGCAGGACTGCGGCGACGAGGAGCGCGACCACCAGGCCGATGAGGAGGGTCACGCACCGCTCCGGGCCAGGACTGCGGCGACCCGTGAGGCGAGCTCCCGCGGTGAGAACGGCTTCGTGATGTAGTCGTCGACCCCGACCGCGAAGCCCTGTTCGATGTCGGACTCCTGGGCCCGCGCAGTCAGGAGGATGATCGGCAGCCTGGCCGTGGCGGGCTCCGCGCGCAGTGCCCGAGCGGCGTCCAGACCGCTCATACCCGGCATCATGATGTCGAGCAGGGCCAGGGCAGGCTTGTCGGCGCGGCACGCCTCCACGGCGGCCGCACCGTCACTGACGGCGGACACCTCGTGCCCCGCTTGCCGGAGCTTGAAGACGACGAGTTCACGAATGTCCTCGTCGTCATCTGCCACAACGATCCTCGCCATGTGGCAACCCTAGGGCTTCGGGCCCGGGAAACTGCTCAGTCAGCGGTCCCCGGGGCAGGTGTCGTCTTCTGCACCTGCATCAGGAACTCGATGTTGGTCTGCGACTTCCGCAGGCGTTCCAGGAGCAGCTCGAGGGCCTGCTGGCCGTCGAGCCCGGAGAGAACCCGACGCAACTTCCACACGATGGCGAGCTCTTCCTCGCTCATCAGCATCTCTTCCCGGCGAGTGCCGGACTGGACTGCGTCGATGGCCGGGAAGATCCGCTTGTCCGCGAGATCGCGACGCAGGCGCAGCTCCATGTTGCCGGTGCCCTTGAACTCCTCGAAGATCACCTCGTCCATCTTGGAGCCGCTCTCGATGAGCGCCGTGGCCAGGATGGTCAGCGACCCGCCGTCCTCGATGTTGCGGGCGGCACCGAAGAACTTCTTCGGCGGGTAGAGCGCAGCCGAGTCGACGCCGCCGGAGAGGATCCGGCCGCTCGGCGGGGCGGCCAGGTTGTAGGCCCGACCCAACCGGGTGATGCCGTCGAGGAGTACGACGACGTCGTGGCCGAGCTCGACGAGCCGCTTGGCCCGCTCGATCGCCAGCTCGGCGACCGTGGTGTGGTCGCTGGCCGGCCGGTCGAAGGTCGAGGAGATGACCTCGCCCTTGACCGAGCGCTCGAAGTCGGTGACCTCCTCAGGACGCTCGTCGACCAGCACCACCATCAGGTGACACTCGGGATTGTTCGTCGTGATCGAGTTCGCGATCGACTTCATGATCATCGTCTTGCCGGCCTTGGCGGGCGAGACGATGAGGCCGCGCTGGCCCTTGCCGATCGGGGCCGCGATGTCGATGACCCGGCCGATCAGGTTGGTCGGCTCGGTCTCGAGGCGAAGCCGCTCGGTCGGGTAGAGCGGGGTCAGCGTGGAGAAGTCGACCCGGCTGCGTGCCGACTCCGGGTCGGCACCGTTGACCGCGTCGATGCGGACCATCGGGTTGAACTTCTCCTTGCGCTCGCCCTCGCGGGGCTGGCGCACCTGGCCGACGATCGCGTCACCGCGGCGCAGTCCGAACTTGCGGACCATCGACAGGGAGACGTAGACGTCCTCGGCGCCCGGCAGGTAGCCGCTGGTGCGCACGAATGCGTAGTTGTCGAGGACGTCGAGGATGCCGGCCGCCGGCACGAGTACGTCGTCCTCGAGGATCGTGGTGTCGGGCTCGTTGCGGCCGCCACGGGTGCTGCGCTCCGGACGCTCGCCGCGCTCGGAACGGTCGCGGCCCCGACGACGACGGTTGCGGCCACTGCCCTGCTCGTCAC
Source organism: Nocardioides sp. Root151 (assembly GCF_001427925.1). Lineage (NCBI taxonomy): Bacteria > Bacillati > Actinomycetota > Actinomycetes > Propionibacteriales > Nocardioidaceae > Nocardioides > Nocardioides sp. Root151. Next base: position 103,015 of record NZ_LMGG01000008.1, on the reverse strand, counting down.
GGTCGGACTGATTGTCCTGCTGGCCGCCCTGCTGGCGG
>NZ_LMGG01000008.1:0-102971 GCF_001427925.1 Nocardioides sp. Root151 | reverse complement strand
TTGTCCTGCTGGCCGCCCTGCCTGTCGGACTGCTGCTTCTCCTGCTGCTTGTCCTGCTGGCCGGACTGGCGGTTGCCTTGTTGCCGGTCCTGTTGCCGGTCCTGTTGCCGGTCCTGTTGCCGGTCCTGCTGCTTGTCCTGGCGGCCCTGCTGCTTGTCGCCGTGCTGCTTGTTGTCCTGCTGGCCGGCGCCACGGTCCTGCGCCTGATCGGCCTGCTTGTCCGACTGCTTGTCCGACTGCTTCTCGGGCTGGTCGCGGCGGGCGCGCTGGCCCTCCGACGCGTCCGCGCCGGAGGCCTCGCCTGCTGTCGCGCGGACCGACGACTCCTGGTTCGTGGTCTCCCGGTCGTCCTGGGCACGCTGGCGTTCACCGCGCGACTCACGCACGGTGTTCGCTTCGTCGGCCGGGCGGTCACCCTCGCCGGATCCGGCAGCGGCGCCCGGCGCCTTGGCCGCGCCGCGGACCCGGGTCCGGACCCGTGGCTGGTCCGGGGCGTTGTCGCTGGAGCCTCCGCTCGGCGCGGACGACTCCGCGGCCGGCTTGTCGGCGACCGGCTTGCCGCCCGACGGGCCGCTCGTCTTGCCGCTTGTCTGGGCCGCCTTGATGGCCTCGACCAGTTGTGCCTTCTTCATGCTGCCGGAGCCGCTGATGCCGAGCCCGCCGGCCATGGCCTTCAGGTCGGCGATCAGCATGGAGTTGAGCCCGCCGGTGCGCTTCTTGGGCGCGGCCTTGGCGGCCGGGGCCTCCGACTGCGTCGCAGCGGTGGTCTCGTTGGTTTCCGTCACGTGAGGTCCTTCCCACGTATCTGTGCCGTTCCGGCTCGAGTGCCGACGGCTTCTCGTGTATGTGCCTCGTCGCGCCCGGTCGCGAGTCACACCGAGGTGACGGTCGCCGACTGCGACATGACGAGGAGGAGGGTGCACCGCGCCGGGCGAACCCAGAGGGAGTGCGAGCGCCTGATGATCGTGGCGCCCGACCAGAGTAACACCAGGTGACCGCCCTCACTGCGCACCCGTCGTACGCGTCGGCGTGGGGTCAACTGGTGACGACAACCCCGTGCGTGTCGACCTCGAGGTGAAGCGTCGTCCAGCCCTCAGGGCACTGCGCCATCAGGGACTCGGGGCCGGTCGACCAGCCCGCCACCGGGTGCACCGGGCCGTCGGTGAACGCCAGGACGGTCGGCCCCGCCCCCGAGACGATCGCCGGGTGCTCCTGGCCGCGCAGGGCCTCGACCAGCGCCAAGGACTGCGGCATCGCGGGCGTCCGGTAGGACTGGTGCAGGTAGTCGCGGGTGGCCAGGTGCAGCAGGTCCGGACGTCGGGCCAGGGCCGCGACCAGCAGCGCCGTACGTCCGGAGTTCGCCGCAGCGTCGGCGTGCGGGACGACGTCGGGCAGCAGGCCCCGGGCGGCCTCGGTCGAGACGGGGGTGGACGGGATGAAGACCACCGCCGAGATGCGCGGGTCGACGACCGACCCGGCGGCGTAGAAGTCGTTCGCCTCACGTCCCGAAATCACGAAGCCCCCGTAGAGCGCAGGCGCCACGTTGTCGGGGTGCCCCTCGATCTCCGCCGCGAGGCGGAACATCGCGTCGTCGTCGAGCAGCAGCTGCCCGCCGGCGACGAGGCCGCGGGCCAGGGCGAGGCCCCCGACGATGGCGGCAGATGACGAGCCCAGGCCGCGCGCGTGCGGGATGCGGTTGACGCAGCTCAACGACAGGCCCGGAGGTTCGGCGTTCATCAGACCGAACGCAGCCCGCATCGCACGCACCACCAGGTGCGACTCGTCGCGGGGTACGTCGTCCGCACCGGCACCCTCGACGTCGATGCGCAGGCCGGAGCCGGTCACCGTGCCGGTGAGCTCGTCGCGCAACGAGAGGGCCAGGCCGAGCGAGTCGAAGCCCGGTCCGAGGTTGGCCGAGGTCGCCGGCACCGAGACCGTGACCGGGCCGTCGACGAATCGCGCCATGTCAGGCGAGACCGGCCGCCGCCGCCGCGGACTCGACGTCGGGGTCGACCACGTTGTCGACGAGGTCGCCGAACCCCTCGAGTGCGGTCGCGGTGTCCTTGAGCCCGTGGCCGGTCACGGTGATGACGATCGTCTTGCCGGTGAAGTCCTCGCCACCGGCGTGCGCCTTCAGCAGACCGGCCACACCGGCTGCCGAGGCCGGTTCGACGAAGACGCCGTCGCTGGAGGCCAGCGCCTTCTGGGCGGCCAGGATCTCCTCGTCGGTCAGCGAGGTGAACCCGCCGCCCGACTCGGTGGCGGCGTCGACGGCCAGGGTCCACGAGGCGGGGTTGCCGACCCGGATGGCGGTGGCCTTGGTCTCGGGGTTCGGGAACGGCTCTCCGGTCACCAGGGGTGCGGCACCCTCGGCCTGGAAGCCACGCATCACGGGCAGCCGAGTGGCGTCACCGGAGGCGACGTACTCGGTGTAGCCGAGCCAGTACGCCGAGATGTTGCCGGCGTTCCCGACCGGCAGGAAGTGCAGGTCGGGGGCCTCGCCGAGGAAGTCGACGATCTCGAACGACGCGGTCTTCTGGCCCTGCAGGCGGATCGGGTTGACCGAGTTCACCAACGCGACGGGGTACTTCTCGGACAGGCCGCGGGCGATCGCCAGGCAGTCGTCGAAGTTGCCGCGCACCATGATGACCTGGGCGCCGTGCACGATCGCCTGGGCCATCTTGCCGGCCGCGATCTTGCCCTCGGGCACGAGCACGAGCGGCTTGATGCCGGCCTTGGCCGCGTAGGCCGCCATCGACGCCGACGTGTTGCCGGTCGAGGCGCACACCACGGCCTTGGCGCCCTCGTGCACCGCCACGGAGATCGCCGCGGTCATGCCGCGGTCCTTGAACGAGCCGGTGGGGTTGTCACCCTCGACCTTGAGCCACACCTCGGCGCCGGTGAGGCCCGAGAGCCATCCGGAGGAGACCAGCGGGGTGCCGCCCTCACGCAGGGTGATGGCCGGGGTGCCCTCGGGGATGTCGAGGCGGTCGCGGTACTCCTCGACGACGCCGCGCCACTGGTGCGTGCTCACTCTGATTCACCTTCCACGCGCATCACCGAGGTGACCTCGCGAACCATGTCCATGCCCCGCAGGTGCTCGACGGTGGCGCTGAGTTGGGCGTCGGTCGCCCTGTGGGAAACCACGACGAGCTGTGCGTCGGCGCCGCGGCCTTCCTGGCGGACGGTCTGGATCGACACGTCGTGCTCGGCGAAGGCGAGCGCAACAGCCGCCAGCACACCCGCGCGGTCCTGGACGTCGAGCGCCACGTGGTAGCGCGTGATCGTCTCGCCCATGGGCAGCACGACACGATCGGCGTACGCCGACTCCCCCGCGCCGCGCGTTCCGCCGAGACGGTTGCGGGCCGCGGTGACGAGGTCACCGAGCACCGCCGACGCGGTCGGTGAGCCGCCGGCGCCGGGGCCGTAGAACATCAGCTGACCGGCCGCCTCGGACTCGACGAAGACCGCGTTGTAGGCCTCACGCACCGACGCCAGCGGGTGGGTGAGCGGGATCATCGCCGGGTGCACGCGCGCCGAGACAGCGTCGTCCTTGAGCTCGCAGATCGCCAGCAGCTTGACCACGCACTTCATCTCGCGGGCCGACTGCACGTCGGCGGCGGTCACCTCGGAGATGCCCTCACGGTAGACGTCGTCGGCGGTGACCCGGGTGTGGAACGCGATGCTGGCCAGGATGGCGGCCTTCGCTGCGGCGTCGAAGCCCTCGACGTCGGCGGTCGGGTCGGCCTCGGCGTACCCGAGCTCCTGGGCCTCCTCGAGCGCCTCGCCGAAGCCGGCACCCGAGGTGTCCATCTTGTCGAGGATGAAGTTGGTGGTGCCGTTGACGATGCCGAGCACGCGGGTGACCTTGTCACCGGCCAGCGACTCACGCAGCGGCCGCAGGATCGGGATCGCGCCGGCGACGGCCGCCTCGTAGTAGAGGTCGCGCCCCGCCTTGGCCGCGGCCTCGAAGAGCGTCGGCCCGTCTTCGGCGAGCAGCGCCTTGTTGGCCGTGACGACCGAGGCGCCGTTCTCGAGCGCGGTCAGGATCAGCGACCGGGCCGGCTCGATGCCACCGATCACCTCGACCACCAGGTCGAGGTCGCCCCGGGCGAGCAGCGCGTCGGCGTCGGTGGTGAGCAGTCCCTCGGGCACCTCGACCTCGCGGGTCGCGTCGAGGCGGCGTACGGCGACGCCGACCAGGTCGACCGGCGCACCGATCCGCGCGGCCAGGTCGTCGGACTGCTCGGTGAGCAACCGCACCACCTGTGAGCCGACCGAACCGCATCCCAGGACTGCGACCTTCAGCCGCTTGCCAGCCTCACTCAACTGCTTGCTCCATCACGTCGGGGTGCCACGTCGGTGGCCAGAAGATCGTCCTCAGTCTCTCGCCGAACGACGACGCGCGTGACGCCGTCCCGTACAGCGATCACCGGCGGGCGCAGCGCATGGTTGTAGTTGCTGGCCATCGAGCGGCAGTAGGCGCCGGTGCCGGGCACCGCGACGAGGTCTCCGGGGCGTACGTCGCCCGGGAGGAACTCGTCCTTGACCACGATGTCGCCGGCCTCGCAGTGCTTGCCGACCACGCGGGCCAGGACGGCGGGCGCCTCCGAGACGCGTGAGGCCAGCGTGCACGAGTAGTCGGCGTCGTAGAGGGCGGTGCGGATGTTGTCGCTCATGCCGCCGTCGACGCTGACGTAGACCCGTCGCGCGCCGCCGTCGAGGGCGACCTCCTTCACCGTTCCGACCTCATAGACCGTGCACACGCTCGGCCCGACGATGGCCCGACCGGGCTCGATCGAGAGGCGCGGCTCCTCGATGCCGAGCGCGCGGCACTCGTGCTCCACGATCTTGCTCATCTCGGTGGCCAGCTGCGCCGGGTCGGACGGGTCGTCCTGGGTGGTGTAGGCGATGCCGAAGCCCCCGCCGAGGTCCATCTCGGGCATGTCGACCGACAGCTCCTCGGAGACCCGGGCGTGCAGCGCCAGCACCCGTCGGGCGGCCACCTCGAAGCCCGAGGAGTCGAAGATCTGACTGCCGATGTGGCTGTGCAGCCCCAGGAGCTCGAGGCCCGGCGCGGCGAGCACGCGGCGTACGGCCTCGAAGGCGTCGCCCGAGGTGATCGAGAAGCCGAACTTCTGGTCCTCGTGGGCAGTGGCGATGTATTCGTGGGTGTGCGCCTCGACGCCCGCGGTCACCCGCAGCATCACCTTCACCGACCCCCCGGTCGAGGAGGCACGTCCCACCTCGAGACCAGCCGTGATCGCCTCGAGCCGCTCGATCTCGTGGAGGGAGTCGACCACGATGCGGCCCACACCGGCCTGGATCGCACGCCGCAGCTCGGCGGTGGTCTTGTTGTTGCCGTGGTAGCCGATGCGCGACGGGTCCACGCCACCACGCAGGGCGACGGTCAGCTCACTGTTGGAGCACACGTCGAGGCACAGACCCTCCTCGGCGATCCACGAGGCGATCGTCGTGCAGAGGAACGCCTTGCCGGCGTAGTAGACGTCGTACGCCGAGAACGCGTCACGGAAGGCGCGCGCCCGGCCGCGGAAGTCGTCCTCGTCGAGGACGTACGCCGGTGAGCCGTGCTCGGCGACGAGGTCACGGAGGTCCACTCCCCCGACGACCAGCGCACCGTCGTCGTTCTTGTGCGCGGTCGACGACCAGAGCTGGCCGACCAGGGCGTTGGCGTCGTCGGGCTCACGCAACCAGTGGGGTCCCCGGAGGGCACCGTCAGCGTGGGCCCAGCCGGAGGGGTGGGCGGTAGGCACTCCGGATCACATCCTCTCGGGCGCGGAGACGCCCAGGAGGGCGAGGCCGTTGGCCAGCACGGTCCGGGTCGCGTCGACGAGCAACAGCCGCGCCCGGTGCAGGTCAGTGGTCTCCTCGTCGCCGCGGGGCAGCACCCGGCAGCTGTCGTAGAACCGGTGGTAGACGCCGGCGAGGTCCTCGAGGTAGCGCGCGACCCGGTGCGGTTCGCGCAGCTCGGCGGCCGCCTTGACCACGCGCGGGAACTCCGCGAGGGAGCGCAGCAGCACGCCCTCCTTCTCGTGGACCAGGAGCTCGGGGTGCGACGCCGCCACGACGTCGAGGTCGGCCGCGTTGCGCAGCAGGCTCGCCACCCGTGCGTGGGCGTACTGCACGGTGAAGACCGGGTTGTCGTTGGTTGCCTTCGCCCACAGGTCGAGGTCGATGTCGATGGGCGAGTCCGAGTGGTAGCGGGCCAGTGCGTAGCGGCTGGCGTCGACACCGATCGCGCCGACCAGGTCGTCGATGGTGACGACCGTCCCGGCACGCTTGGACATCCGCAGCGGCTGGCCGTCGCGGAGCAGGTTGACCATCTGGCCGATCAGGATCTCGAGGTTCTTGCCCGGCTCGTCGCCGAATGCGGCACACATGGCGTTCATGCGGCCCACGTAGCCGTGGTGGTCGGCGCCGAGCATGATGAAGCAGCGGTCGAAGCCCCGCTCCCTCTTGTCGAGGTAGTAGGCCAGGTCGCCGGACAGGTAGGCGCCGTTGCCGTCGGACTTGATGATCACGCGGTCCTTGTCGTCACCGAACTTCTCGGTGGCGAGCCAGAGCGCGTTGTCCTTCTCGTAGGTGTTGCCGAGCTCGGTGAGCCGCTCGACCGCCTTCGCGACGGCACCGCTCTTGTGCAGGTTGTCCTCGTGGAAGTAGACGTCGAAGTCGACGCGGAAGTCGCGCAGCGACTTCTTGATCTCGTCGAACATCATCTCGACGCCGATCCGGCGGAAGACCTCGCGCGCCTCGTCGTCGCCGAGCTCGAGGACGTCGGGCTCCTGCGCGACGATCGCTGCGGCGATGTCCTGGATGTACTCGCCGCCGTAGCCGTCCTCGGGGGCCGGCTCCCCCTTGGCGCTGGCCAGCAACGAGTTGCTGAACCTGTCGATCTGGCCGCCGTGGTCGTTGAAGTAGTACTCCCGGGTGACCTCGGCGCCGGTCATCGTGAAGATTCGGCCGAGCGCGTCACCGACGGCAGCCCAACGCACGGCACCGATGTGCAACGGACCCGTGGGGTTGGCCGAGACGAACTCGAGGTTGATCTTCTCGCCGGCGAACGCGTCGGAGGCGCCGTACGATGACCCGGCGGCCACGACCTCGGCGGCGAGCCGGCCCTGGGCGCCCGCGTCGACCGTGATGTTGAGGAAGCCGGGACCGGCGATCTCGACCTCGGCGACACCGTCGGCGGCAGTCAGCTTCTCCGCCACCAGCTCGGCGAGGGCGCGCGGATTCGTGCCAGCCTTCTTGGCGAGCTGGAGGGCGACGTTGGTGGCGTAGTCCCCGTGGCCCTTCTGTCGCGGCCGCTCGATCGTCACCTCGGAGGGAACGCCGTCGGGCAGGGCGAGCGCGCCCTGGTCGACCAACGAGGCAAGGGCATCGACGACTGCGGTGGAGAGCTGTTCGGGAGTCACCCGGTAAGCCTATCGGCGGACCTCGGTTTCACGTCAGCGAGTATCGACCGGTAGTCTTCGGCAGCGCGCTGCGACGCGCATGCCTCCGTAGCTCAGGGGATAGAGCACTGGTTTCCGGTACCAGGTGCCGCAGGTTCGAATCCTGCCGGAGGCGCTCGACCGAATCACCACCACAACCCCGCCCGAACGTGCGGGGTTGTCGGCATTTCGTGACCCGTGTGACTGGTGTGAACCATCCGAATGCCGGGCAATCTCGCCATTCTCCAGCGGGTTTGCCCAATTTTGGGGAAGATTTCCACGTAACGAAGTGGACTGCCTCTCGTTGCATCCGGTGAGACCTTTCATCGGGAGCTGACATAGGCGGTCTCGGACCACTATTTATCGTTTTGGGGAGACAACCTGTGAAGACTTCAGTGCGGCGTATTCTCGCTGCTTCAACGGCCACGGCAGTGGCCATGGTCGGTGCGCTCGGCCTTGCCGGCAGCGCGAACGCGGCACCCGCCGCGGCCGCGACGACCATCACGAACTACGCGTTCCAGGGCTGGGCCTACGGCACCTACGCGAACGTCGGCCTCGCCGGCGTCTCGTCGTCGCCGACCGCCTACTCCTGGCTGGGCTGCACCCGCCGTACCGGCATCATCCGTGACCGCAGCGTCGCCGCCGCCAACGTGCCGAACCCGAGCCCCGTGCTCAAGGTCGGCGCCGTGGCCAGCCGCAGCCGCACCTACAAGTCCGGCAGGACCGTCGGCATGCGCAGCACCAACCGGGTCGCCTCGGTCCGTCTCGGCGCTGCCGACGGGCTGAACCTCAGCATCACCGGTCTCTCCACCACGGCCGACGCCCACGCCCGGTCCGGCAGGTTCGGCACCAGCGCGTCGTTCAGCTCGGTCGACATCGCCGCCAACACCGGCACGCCGCTCGACGACATCCTGAACCAGGTCGGCGCCGGCGTCGGCGACCTGATCAAGCAGCTGCAGAAGGCCACCGGCAACGAGCTCACGCTCCCCGGTCTCGGCGTCATCCGGCTCGGCAAGACGCGCAAGGCGGCCTACGCCCACCACGCGTTCGCCAACGCCGTGGCGTTGAACGTCACGCTCTTCGGTCTCGACGGCCACGCCGGCGGATCCGACGACGTCAACGTGACCATCGGTCGCTCCTTCGCCCAGATCAGCGACGACGTCCCGTCAGCCGTGATGGCCGGCAACGCCCGGGTCCTCGAGGCCAAGGTGCTCGGCGGTGTGGTCACCGCGGGTCCGATCTCCGAGCGCTCCATTCCCTGTGAGGGCACTCGCGGCGTGGTCCGCAAGAGCGCGACGGTCGGCGCCAACCTGCTGAACCTGAACGCCGTCGTCGCCGGTGTCGCCCAGGCCCGGGTGTACGGCGTGCAGCAGAGCCGTGGCCGCGCCAAGGCCTGGACCGAGGCCGCACTGGCCGACATCAAGCTGGGCGTCGGCGACTCCAGCCTGCAGGTCAAGGGCGTCGTGGCCCGTGCCAACGTGGCGCGCTCCGCCAAGGGCCGCATCGCCAAGAGCACAGCCGGAAGCTCGGTCGCCTCGATCACCTTCGGTGGCAAGGCCTACAAGGTTCCGGTCCCCGGCCAGACGCTCGACATCGGCGGGCTGGTCAAGATCCAGTCGATGGTGAAGTCGACCACCAAGACCGGCATCACCGTCACGGCCCTTCGGGTGACCGTGCTCGGCGACCAGACCGTCGTGGTGAACATCGGCGTGGCGAAGGCCAGCCTGCGTCGCACCTGATCCACCGCATCACCTGACAGACGCTGAAGGGGCGGCTCCGATCCGGAGCCGCCCCTTCACGCTTTCCCGAGCTCACGCCCGCCGGTTCAGCAGTGGGAGATCACGGCGTCCTTGCGGGCGTCGTTGCCGTAGCGCCGCGCCTGGTCGACGTACGGCAGGACGACGCTGGCGCCACCGATGTTCCCGATGCTGCCGTTGACCACGCAGTGGGTGATCCGGTCGCTGCGCACCGCCGCCACCGCGCGTGCGATGCGGAAGAGCTCCTTGGGCGGCACCCGGGCGTCCATGTGCTGCATGACCGCCAGGGTGCCCTTGTCGAGGAAGCCGGGCTGGTCCTGCCGGGCCTTGACCTGCCGGTGGATCGCCTGCAGTGTCTCCTGCTGGTTCGCCGACCGGTCGAAGTCACCACGCGGCAACGACTTGCGCACCCGCGAGAACGCCAACGCCCCCAACCCACCGAGGTGCTGCTTGCCCACCTTGAAGCCCTGTGGCCGAAGGTAGGGGTCGCTGAAGGCGTGCCGCGAGTTGACCGTGATGCCGCCGATCGCGGTGACCATGTTGCGCAGCCCCATGAAGCTGGCCACCATCACGTAGTCGGGTTCCACGCCGGTGAGGCCCTTCACGGTCTCGGCCATCAGCTGCGGACCGCCGAAGTAGAGGGCCGCGTTGATCCGGTTCGACCCGTGTCCCGGGATCGAGACCCAGGAGTCGCGCGGCATGCCGATCGCCGTGGCCGCGCCAGTGCGGCTGTTGATGCCGACCAGCTGGATGGCGTCGGCACGGCTGCGCAGCACGTTCTGGCCGGGCCGGGCATCGGAGCCGAGAGCCAGGATCCACACCACGTCCGGCGACAGGTCGACCCCCTGCGCGCGCTGCACCTTCACGAGGGTCGCGTCGGTCTGGCTCACCGAGCTGTTCGGCACGAGCAAGAGCGTCGCGGAGAGTACGGCGGCCAACGCCGTCCTGCTCAGTAGTCGTCGCATCAGTTGTCCTTCCTCGACGCCGGCACGGCCCTGGCCGAGCGCGCCACGTCGTACTCGAAGATCCGCCAGGTGCCCTTGACCGGGCTCAGGGTCAGCCGACCTGTCACCGTCACGCGGCGCCGGGCGTCACCGTCGGTGTCGAAGACGAGCCGGAAGCGCGCGGTGGCACCCACCGCTCGCTTCGACGCGCCGAGCAGGTCGACCTTCACGGTGCGGCGTACGACGGTCACCTCGTCGATGCGGCCCGCCAGCTGGGCGTTCGAGGTGAGCGTCCTGTCGTGCCGGGCCTGCGCTGCCAGGTCGCGGGTGAAGCCGGGCCACGAGCCCTTCATGCTGCGCCGGGGGAAGTCGCCGCCGACCCAGGCCGCCTCGAACCACGTGTCGACGGTGCGTCCGACCGTCGTCACTGCCTGCGTGCGCCGCTTCGGCGGGAGCTTGCCGGTGACCTTGCCGACCGTGGCCACCAGGGGCACCTGGGCCACCCGGGGCTCGTCGAGCCCCGGCGCACGCCCCTTCTCGGTCGGGTCGTCGCCCTCGTCGTCGGAGCTGCATCCGCTCGCGAACAGGGCCAGGACGAGCACCAGTGCGGCTCCTCGTGCTCGCCGATTTCTCTTCGTCGACATCAGTCGTGCACCTCCTCAATGGTGATACCGGCAACACCTTGCCCGAGAAGGGAGACCAGCCTCTGCATTTGTTGCCGGGTGGGTCTAGCCTTGACGCTTGTATCGACACCCCGCAAATGCCGCACCGGAAGAGGCGAACCAAGCCGTGGCTGAGTCTTCTCAGAACAACCGACTTATCGACTTCGGAGCCAACGAGTGGCTCGTTGACGAAATGTTCGAGCAGTACCAGAAGGATCCGGCCAGCGTGGGCCCGGAATGGACCGCATACTTCAAGGATCAGGGCGGCTCCAACGGGGCCGCTCCCGCATCCGGAGACGCCTCCGCGCCGGCCTCACGGACGACCGCACCGACCGCGTCCGCCCCGGCCGCGGCACCCTCCCAGCCCGCGCAGCAGGCTGCGGCGGCTCCCGCCGCGGCAGCGCCTGCGGCAGAGACACCCGCGGCCGACTCCGCGACGCCGGCTCCGGTGGCCAAGCCCCGCCCGGTGAGCAAGCCGGTCGAGCCCGCCAAGGGCACCGCGAACCCCGAGCCGCGTGACCCCAAGCCCAGCGAGCCGAGCGAGCCGACCGACGAGCCGAAGCACACCGTGCTGCGCGGCATCGCGGCCGCCACGGCGAAGAACATGGACGTCTCCCTCCACGTCCCGACGGCAACCTCGGTGCGCAACGTCCCGGTGAAGCTGCTGTGGGACAACCGCGTGGTCATCAACAACCACCTCAAGCGCGCCCGTGGTGGCAAGGTCTCGTTCACCCACCTCATCGGCTACGCGATCGTCAAGGCGATCCGCTCGATGCCGGAGATGAACAACTCCTACACCGAGACCAACGGCAAGCCCACCATGGTCACGCCGGCGCACATCAACCTCGGGCTGGCCATCGACCAGCAGAAGCCCGACGGCACCCGCCAGCTCGTCGCCCCCTCCATCAAGGCGACCGAGTCGATGGACTTCGCCGGCTTCTGGACGGCGTACGAAGCGATCATCCGCAAGGCCCGCGACAACAAGCTGTCGATGGACGACTACACCGGCACCACGATCAGCCTGACCAACGTCGGTGGCCTCGGCACCAACAACTCCGTCCCCCGCCTGATGGCCGGCCAGGCCGCGATCATCGGCGTCGGGTCGATGGACTACCCGCCGGAGTTCCAGGGCGCGTCCGAGGAGACGCTGACCCGCAACGCGGTCAGCCGCATCCTCACCATCACCTCCACCTACGACCACCGGGTCATCCAGGGTGCCCAGTCGGGTGAGTTCCTGCGCCGGCTGCACCAGCTGCTGCTGGGCGAGGAGGGGTTCTACGACGAGATCTTCCGCTCGCTGCGCATCCCCTACGAGCCGATCCGTTGGGGCAACGACATCGCCACCAACCACGATGACGAGATCAGCAAGCAGGCCCGCATCCTCGAGCTGATCCACGCCTACCGGGTGCGCGGTCACATGATGGCCGACACCGACCCGCTCGAGTACCGCCAGCGCAGCCACCCCGACCTCGAGATCGAGTCGCACGGGCTGACCCTGTGGGACCTCGACCGCGAGTTCGCCACCGGCTCGTTCGGTGGCGAGGGCCGCCGCTTCATGCGCCTGCGCCAGATCCTCGGCATCCTGCGTGACTCCTACTGCCGCACCATCGGCATCGAGTACATGCACATCCAGGACCCCGAGCAGCGTCGCTGGATCCAGGAGCGCGTCGAGCAGCCGCACGTGAAGACGCCCCGCGAGGAGCAGCTGCGGATCCTGCTGAAGCTCAACCAGGCCGAGGCCTTCGAGACCTTCCTGCAGACCAAGTTCGTCGGCCAGAAGCGGTTCAGCCTCGAGGGCGCGGAGACCACCGTGCCGGTGATCGACGAGATCTGTGAGGCAGCGGCCGAGTCGGCCCTCGACGAGGTCTGCATCGGCATGGCCCACCGTGGGCGCCTCAACGTGCTGGCCAACATCGTCGGCAAGAAGTACTCCCAGATCTTCCGCGAGTTCGAGGGCAACATCGACCCGCGCACCGTCCAGGGATCCGGCGACGTGAAGTACCACCTCGGCGCCGAGGGTGAGTTCCTCTCGGGCCTCGGCGACAGGATCAAGGTCTCCGTGGCCGCGAACCCGTCGCACCTCGAGGCCGTCGACCCGGTGCTCGAGGGCATCGCCCGCGCCAAGCAGGACGTCCTCGACCGGGGCGCCGAATACCCCGTGCTCCCGCTGCTCGTGCACGGTGACGCGGCGTTCGCCGGTCAGGGTGTCGTCGCCGAGACGCTCAACCTGTCGCAGCTGCGCGGCTACCGCACGGGCGGCACGATCCACCTGGTGGTCAACAACCAGGTCGGGTTCACCACCTCCCCCGGTTCGTCGCGCTCCTCGCTCTACTGCACCGATGTCGCCCGCATGGTGCAGGCGCCGATCTTCCACGTGAACGGCGACGACCCCGAGGCCTGCATCCGCGTGGCGCGTCTGGCCTTCGAGTACCGCCAGGCGTTCCGCAAGGACGTCGTCATCGACCTGGTCTGCTACCGCCGTCGCGGTCACAACGAGGGTGACGACCCGTCGTACACCCAGCCGTTGATGTACGACCTGATCGAGCAGAAGCGGTCGATCCGCAAGCTCTACACCGAGTCCCTGATCGGTCGTGGCGACATCACGATCGAGGAGGCCGAGACCGTGCTGCGCGACTACCAGCAGCAGCTCGAGCGGGTCTTCACCGAGGTGCGTGAGGCCAAGAGCTCGCCCGACGAGTGGACCACCGTTCCGGACTACCCGGAGAAGCCCGCGGGCGAGGCGGTCACCAAGATCAGCCAGGACGTCCTCAAGCGCATCTCCGACGCCTACGTCACGCCGCCGGAGGGCTTCACCGTTCACCCGAAGGTGATGCCGCAGCTCCAGCGTCGCGCCACGGCGATCACCGAGGGCCCGATCGACTGGGGCACCGGCGAGATCCTGGCATTCGGCTCGTTGCTGATGGAGGGTCGTCCGGTGCGTCTGGCCGGCCAGGACTCACGTCGCGGCACGTTCGTGCAGCGGTTCGCCACCATCATCGACCGCACCAACGCCGACGAGTGGACCCCGCTGAGCACGCTCACCGAGGACCAGGCCCGCTTCCACGTCTACGACTCGCTGCTCTCCGAGTACGCCGCCCTCGGCTTCGAGTACGGCTACTCCGTGGCCCGTCCCGACGCCCTGGTGCTGTGGGAGGCCCAGTTCGGTGACTTCGTCAACGGCGCACAGACCGTCATCGACGAGTTCATCACCGCCGGTGAGGCCAAGTGGCGCCAGCAGTCGGGCGTCGTACTCCTCCTGCCGCACGGCTACGAGGGCCAGGGCCCCGACCACTCGTCGGCCCGCATCGAGCGGTTCCTGGCGATGTGTGCCGAGGACGCCATGGTCGTGGCACAGCCGTCGACGCCCGCGTCGTACTTCCACCTGCTGCGCCGGCACTCGCTGGGTGAGGAGCACCGACCGCTGGTGGTCTTCACACCCAAGTCGATGCTCAAGCGCAAGGAGGCGGCCTCGCAGCCGGCCGACTTCACGCAGGGGTCGTTCCAGGGCCTGATCGGCGACGACCAGGCCGACCCGAACACCGTCGACACGCTGCTGCTGTGCTCGGGCCGGGTCACCTGGGACCTCATGGTCGACCGGGGCAAGCGCGAGAACGGCAACCGTTTCGCGATCGCCCGCGTCGAGCGCCTCTACCCGTCACCCGACGAGCAGATCGCCGACGAGATCAAGAAGTTCCCGAACCTCAAGACGGTCCGCTGGGTGCAGGACGAGCCGCAGAACATGGGCCCGTGGCCGCACTACGCGCTCAACGTCTGGAACAAGCTCGGCATCGAGGTCCAGCCGATCACCCGGGCCGCTTCGTCGGCGCCCTCGGTGGGCGTGGCCAAGCGGCACCAGGAAGAGCAGCGCAACCTGCTCGACCGTGCCTTCGAGTGAGCTGAACCAGATGTACTTCACCGACCGCGGCATCGAAGAGCTCGAGAAGCGTCGGGGTGACGAGGAAGTCACCCTGGCGTGGGTCGCCGACCGGTTGCAGGAGTTCACCGACACGTTCCCGGAGTTCGAGACACCCGTCGAGCGGCTGGCCACCTGGCTGGCCCGCCTCGACGATCCGGAGGACTAGGACACGCCCTGGTTCCAGACGCAGAACGGCCCCGCGACTCGATGAGCCGCGGGGCCGTCTTGCTTGTCTGCCGATCAAGCCGTGCTCAGCAGGTCAGCCCTGTCGTGGAGCCGGCCGGATCGTCACCTCGGGGATCGTCGCGTCCCCCGGCAGGTCGAGCACGTGGACGATCGTCCCGGCCGCGGTCTGCGGATCGATCCAGTTGCTCGCGTCGTACGCCGCCCCCTCCTGCTCGTGCACCTTCTGCTGCATCGCCGTCGCCGTACGTGAGGGGTAGACGGTGGTGACGCGTACGCCGTTCCCCTGCTCCTCGGCACGCAGGGCGTCGGCGAACGCGCGCACCCCGAACTTCGAGGCGGCGTAGGCCGACCAGTGTGCGTTCGCCGTGAGACCGGCGGAGGAGTTCACGACGAGCACCAGGCCACGCGCAGCACGCAGCGCCGGGAGACAGGCCTTGGTGAGCAGCATCGGGGCCACCAGGTTCACGTCGAGCTGCGCGCGAAGGTCGTCCACCTCGAGCTCCGCCACCGGACCCAGCTCGACGACACCCGCGATGTGCAGCACGCTGTCGAGGGCATCGGGCAGGCCGGTCAGCGACTTCTCCAGGGAGGCAGGGTCGGCGAGGTCGGCCACGAACACGTGCGCCTTGGGGAACTCGCGTGACAGGTCGTCGGCACGCTGCGCCGAGCGGGCGGGCAGCCACAACTCGTCGCCGCGACCGGCGAGGATGCGGGCGACCGCCGCACCGATCCCCGAGCCGGCGCCGGTGACCAGGTGCCGGCCCGGTGCCGTCATCGGGTGAGGACGATCTTGCCGAACACGTCACCCTTCGCCATTGCCGCGAAGCCCTCACCTGCGTCGGCCATCGGGATCTCACGGTCGATCAGGGGGCGGGTGCCGGTGGCGTCCAGCATCTGGGTCAGGGCGGCCAGCTCACGGCTGGTGCCCATCGTCGAGCCGACCACGCTCAGCTGGAGGAAGAAGATGCGGGTCAACTCGGCGTCGTCGAGCTGCGGGCCGGACGTCGTACCGCTGATCACGATCCTGCCACCGGGTCGCAGGGCCCGGATCGAGTGGGACCAGGTGGCGCGGCCGACGGTCTCCATGACCGCGTCGACCTTCATCGGCAGCCGGGCGTTGGACTCGAAGACCTCGTGGGCGCCGATCTCGAGGGCGCGGGTCCGCTTGGCCTCGTCACGGCTGGTGGCCAGCACCTTCAGGCCGCCGGCACGAGCCAGCGTGATCAGCGCGGTGGCCACGCCGCCGCCGGCGCCCTGCACCAGCACGCTGTCGCCGGCCTTGAGCCCACCCTGGGTGAAGAGCATGCGGTACGCGGTGAGCCAGGCGGTCGGCAGGCAGGCCGCCTCGGCGAACGACATCGAGGCGGGCTTGGCGATCACGTTGCGCCTCGGCACGATCACCTTGTCGGCAAAGGTGCCCTGGTGGCGCTCGGAGAGCAGGGAGCGCTTCGGGTCGAAGGTCTCGTCGCCGGACCAGTCCGGGTCGCTGACGACGGCGTGCACGAGCACCTCGTTGCCGTCCTCGTCGAGACCCGCGGCGTCGCAGCCGAGGATCATCGGCAGCGACTCCTCGCGGAGCCCGACCCCGCGCAACGACCAGAGGTCGTGGTGGTTGAGCGAGGCTGCCTTGACGGTGACCGTCGTCCAGCCATCAGGGGCGACCGGGTCGGGACGCTCCCCGACCACCAGGCCGCTCAGCGGATCCTCGGACGAGAACTTCTCTGCATAGACCGCAAACATGACCCGAGCCTAGCGAGGTGTGGAGCCTTGCCGGCTGGGTGGTCAGTCGCTGGTCAGTCGGTGGTGGTCAGTCATCCGTGATGCGGGCGACTCCGTCGCGACGAGCCGCCTCGGCCACCGCGGCCGCGACCGCCGGGCCGACCCGCGGGTCGAACGGCGAGGGAATGATGCAGTCCTCGGTGAGCGCGTCGCCGACGAGATCGGCCAGCGCCTCGGCGGCGGCCAGCTTCATGCCCTCGGTGATCGCCCGGGCGTGCACGTCGAACGCGCCCCGGAAGATGCCCGGGAAGGCCAGCACGTTGTTGATCTGGTTGGGGTAGTCGGACCGGCCGGTGGCGACCACGCGGGCGTGCCGGTGGGCGACGTCGGGGTGCACCTCGGGCGTGGGGTTGGCCAGGCCGAAGATGATCGCGTCGGCCGCCATGGTCGCCACGATCTCCTCGGGAACGTTGCCACCGGAGACACCGATGTAGACATCGGCGCCCTTCATGACGTCGGCCAGGCTGCCCGTGCGACCGAAGTTGTCTGCGGTGTCGCGGGCGAGGTCCTGCTTGACCTGGGTGAGGTCGGAACGCTCGGAGTTGAGCACGCCCTGCCGGTCGATGACGGCGATGTCCTTGATGCCCGCCTCGAGCATGATCCGGGTGACCGCCACGCCCGCGGCGCCGGCACCGGAGATCACGACGCGGGTCGTCTCGGCGAGGCGCCCGGTGAGCTTCAGCGCGTTCTTCAGGGCGGCCAGGGCGACCACGGCGGTGCCGTGCTGGTCGTCGTGGAAGACGGGGATGTCGAGGCGGTCCTTGAGCCGTTGCTCGATCTCGAAGCAGCGCGGCGCAGAGATGTCCTCGAGGTTGATGCCGCCGAAGGACGGCGCCATGCGGGCCACGGTCTCGACGATCTCGTCGACGTCGGTGGTGGCCAGGCAGATCGGGATCGCGTCGACGCCGCCGAACTGCTTGAACAGCACCGCCTTGCCCTCCATCACGGGCATGGCTGCGGCCGGTCCGATGTCGCCCAGGCCCAGGACGGCCGTTCCGTCGGTGACCACGGCCACCGTGTTGGGCACCCACGTGAAGTGGCGGGTCATCTCGGGGTCTTCGGCAATCGCCTCGCAGACGCGGGCCACACCCGGCGTGTAGGCGAGCGACAACTCGTCGGCCCCGGCCAGCTCGACCCGGGAGCGGATCTCCATCTTCCCGCCGACGTGCAGGTCGAAGACGGGGTCGCCCGCGAACGGGTGCTCCGCGTTGTCGTTCACAGAGGAAGGCATGACGGACTTTCGTAAGAGAGTGCGGTGTGGGCGGGCCCAGCTCGACGCGTCAGAGGTGGTTCGCGGAACTTGTCGGACCAGGGGGTCTCCCTGCCGGTCATCTTGTCATAACCCGGGCGCGCACAGAATGGCGATTCCTTCCGTGCCGAAGAAGTGAGACGCGCGTCACCGCCGCAGGATCGGCCACACCCGGCGCCGTACGACGCCCAGCACCGCCTCGGCCGGCACGACCCCGCGGTGCCGGGAGTCGATCCCCTCCCCCGGGTTGTCGCTGAGCAGCCACCAACCCGGATCGCCCGAACGGGTCTGGCGGGCCCCGTCGACCCGCTTGACCACGAGGGTGCCGTCGACGAACCGGGCCACCACGACGTCGCCGGGCCCCACGGGTACGTCGTAGCGCACGAGGACCCGATCTCCGTCGCGCAGGCCCGGCTCCATCGACCTGCCGCGGACGACGGCGATGCCGAACCGGCCAGTGACACCCGCCTGCCGTCCTCTGCCCATGCGGAGTAGTGTCGCAGTCAGCTCAACCGTCAACGTTCATCTGTCGAAGGAGAGGACGCCAAGCATGCTTGCGCGACTGTTCGCCCCCACCGTCGAGGTCCAGGCCCACTGCGACTTGCCCTGTGGTGTCTACGACCCCGCCCAGGCCCGTATCGAGGCCGAGTCCATCAAGGCCGTCATCGGCAAGCTCGCCGACAACGACGACCCGGACTTCCGCACCCGCGCGGTCCTGATCAAGGAGCAGCGCTCCGAGTTGGTCAAGCACCACCTCTGGGTGCTGTGGACCGACTACTTCAAGCCCCCGCACTTCGAGAAGTACCCGCAGCTGCACACGCTGGTGAACGAGGCGACCAAGCTTGCCGGCGCGACCGGCACCAAGGGCTCCATGGACGCCGAGGTGGCCGACCAGCTGCTCGCCAAGATCGACGAGATCGCCGAGATCTTCTGGGAGACCAAGAAGGCCTGAACGATCTCGACGGAGTCGAGCCGTTCAGGCCTTCGCCGTCCAAAGGAAGGGTGTCGCGCGCCAGCGCGGCACCCTTCACCGTTTCCGGCACCACGGGCGGTCGGCCGTTCAGGCCTTCGCCGTCCAAAGGAAGGGTGTCGCGCCCCAGCGCGGCACCCTTCACCGTTTACCTGCACCACGGGCGGGTCGGCCGTTCAGGCCTTCGCCGTCCAAAGGAAGGGTGTCGCGCGCCAGCGCGGCGCCCTTCTCCGTTTACCGGCACCACGGCCGGGTCGGCCGTTCAGGCCTTCGCGTTCACTTGAACATACAGTTCAGACCCGGGGACCATCGTCTGAGCGTGCGTTGCCCCCGTCGTACGGCGAACTGTGTGTTCAGGTGAACGCATTGCTCCGTGCCCGACGCCTTGGCGACAAGTGAAGGCCCGGCGATCGTGACCATCCGGCGAAGAGGTCGTCGAGCCGGGCTCCGCCCGCACGAGCGGAGCAGGCGATATGTTGTCCGCATGCGACCCGATGTCGAGCTCCGACTTCCCGTAGACAGCGCCTACGTGTCCGTGCTGCGGGCCACCACGGTGAGCCTGGCCGCCCGGCTCGACTTCACCCTCGATGACATCGAGGACCTCCGCATGGCCGTCGGCGAGGCCTGCGCCATGGTGCTGCCCTCCGCGACCGAGGGCACCGACCTGACCTGCCAGTTCTTCATGAAGTCCGGCGAGGTCACCATCACGATCACGGTGCCCAGCACCACGGCAGATCTGCCGGAGGAGGACGGCTTCGCGTGGCAGGTGCTCAGCGCCCTGACCACGCACGCCGATCTGTCGACCGGTGACGGCACGCTCGCGGTGACGATGACGATGAACTCGACGGTCGACGCCTGACATGAGTGCCGAAACCGGGGGACCCCCACAGCGCATGCCGCTGGCGGAGATCAAGGCAGCCAGTGCTGCGCTCTTCGACAGGGTGGCTGACGACGGCCTGAGCGAGGCCATGCGGTCCGGAGCCCGCGACGACCTGGTGCGCCTGCACCTGCCGTTGGTGGAGCACTGCGCACGCCGTTTCCGCAACCGTGGCGAGCCGTTCGAGGATCTCGTCCAGGTCGGCACCATCGGGCTGATCAAGGCCGTCGACCGTTTCGACACCGACCGCGGGGTGGAGTTCTCGACGTACGCCACCCCGACGATCATCGGCGAGATCAAGCGGCACTTCCGCGACAAGGGCTGGGCGATCCGGGTTCCCCGGCGCCTCCAGGAGCTCCGCATGCAGATCAGTGCGTGCACCGCCGAGCTCAACCAGTCGCTGGGCCGCTCCCCCACGCCGTCCGAGCTGGCCGGGGCGATCGGCTGCTCGGTCGAGGAGGTCATCGAGGGCATCGAGTCGAGCAACGCCTACTCGACGCTGTCCCTCGACGCCGGCAGCGACAGCAGCGAAGAGGGTTCGCTGAGCATGCTCGACACGATGGGCATCGACGACGAGGGCCTCGAGCACGTGGAGCTCCGCGAGTCGCTGAAGCCGTTGCTCGAGCAGCTGCCACCCCGCGAGAAGAACATCTTGATGCTGCGGTTCTTCAAGAACATGACGCAGTCCCAGATCGCCACGGAGGTCGGGGTCAGCCAGATGCACGTCTCACGACTGCTCAGCAAGACCCTCGACCACCTGCGTGAGGCACTGGCCGACTCGAACTGAGCCCTCGGCCAGGTGACGTTCAGTCGACCTCGGCGCCGTCGTCGTCCGCGAGGAAGTCGATGCTGGCCGGGTGCAGGGCTCCGACCAGCACGATCAGCGCCACCACGAGCAGGCCGATGGCCACCCCGGTCGTCTCACCGCCGCGGAAGCTCCAGGCCATGCCGAGCAGGAGCAGCTGGGTGAGCACGATCGGGCTGCGCGCCCAGGACCCGCCCCGGTTCATGGACCACGCGGCCCAGAGCAGGAAGACGCCGTACCCGCCGAAGAACAGCGCGGTGGTCAGACCCATGGTCAGGCGCTCCGTGGAGACGTTGAAGAGCTCCAGGACGCCGTACCCGAGCATTGCCACGCCCTCGACCCCGGTCAGGCTGGCTGCGACGGTCAGGGGCGCCGGAGTTGCGCTGTCGGGGAGGGTGCTCACGGGTAAAAACCATACTTGTGACCAAAGTGACCCCGGTAAGGGGTTGTCACGGGGTCCAGTTCTTGCGAATCTATTGCGTGCGCCTTGAACAGGTTCGCGAGAGCCTGCGCGCACACCGAACTTTTACGCAACGATCCACAGGTCGTTGACGCCGCTAGTGAAAAGGAAGTCCCCCGCCATGGATTGGCGCCATCGCTCCGCATGCCTCGATGAGGACCCGGAGTTGTTCTTCCCGATCGGCAACACCGGTCCCGCGATCCTTCAGATCGAGGAGGCCAAGCAGGTGTGCCGACGCTGCGAGGTGCGCGAACAATGCCTCGCCTGGGCCCTCGAGGCGGGACAGGACCACGGCGTCTGGGGTGGACTCGGTGAGGACGAGCGTCGCGCGCTGAAGCGCCGCAACGCCCGGGCTCGCGTCCGCACTGCGTAGTCGCGGCCTCAGGTCTGCTTTCGGTCACCGGGCCTCGGCACGTTTCGAATGCGCCGAAAGCACGCCCGAGACCAGGGTTCACTCAATCGGAAGATCGATCTGGACCCGCGTGCCGTGCTGCAACGGCGCGTGCGCGGCTCCCATGTCGAGCACTCCGGCCAGCTCCGACTCGACCAGGGTGCGCACGATCGACAGGCCCAGGTTGACGGTTCCGTCGAGGTCGAAGCCGTCGGGCAGCCCCTGCCCGTCGTCCTCGATCGTGACGTGCAGCCGACCCACGATGCGCCTGGCGTCGAGGGTGATGCGGCCCGAGTCGCCGGTGGAGTAGCCGTGCTCGACCGCGTTCTGCAGCAGTTCGGTGATCACCATGGCCAGTGCCGTGGCGGCCTCTGAGGCGAGCACTCCGAAGGTGCCGGTCCGTACGACGCGCACCGACTCCCCCACCGCACTGACATCGGTGACCATGCGTCCCAGGCGGTCGGCGATCTCGTCGAACTCGACGTGCTCCTCGACGGCCTGGCTCAGGGTCTCGTGGACGATGGCGATCGACCCGACCCGGCGTACGGCCTCTTCGAGCGCGGCCTTGGCGTCTGGTGTGTCCATGCGTCGGGCCTGCAGTCGCAGCAGCGCGGCCACGGTCTGCAGGTTGTTCTTCACCCGGTGGTGGATCTCGCGGATCGTGGCGTCCTTGGTGACCAGCTCACGGTCGCGCCGCCGCAGGTCGGTGACGTCACGCAGCAGGATCAGCGCTCCGATGTGCTCGCCTGCCGGTCGCAGCGGAATGCTGCGCGCGATCACGGCGGCGCCGCTGCCGGTGATCTCGGCATCCTTGTGGAGGTGGCCGCCGAGCACGGAGCTGAGCGTCTCCTCATCGGGTCGCTTGCGAGGCGGCACGAGCTGCCGGGTCAGATCGGTCAGCACGTGTCCGACCAGGTCACCCGTGTGGCCGAGCTTCCGGTAGACGCTGAGGGCGTTGGGTGAGGCGTAGGTGACGATGCCGGTGAGTCCCACGCGGATGAAGCCGTCGCCGACCCGGGGTGTGTCGGCGTGGTCGCTGCGCTCGCCGGCCGAGGGAAACAGGCCCTGGCTGATCATCTGGGTCAGGTCGGCCGCGGTCTGCAAGTAGGAGAGCTCGAGCCGGCTCGGCGTCCGCACGCCCAGGAGGTTGGTGTTGCGGGCGACCACCGCGATCACCCGGTCGCCACGACGGACCGGGATCGTCTCGACCCGCACCGGCACGTCGTCGCGCCACTCCGGGTCGCCCTCGCGGATCACCCGACCCTGTGCGAAGGCCATGTCGAGCATCGGTCTGCGGTTGACCGGCACGAACGTGCCCATGACGTCGTCGAGGAGCGCGGTCGGACCCGTGGTCGGGCGCATCTGGCCGCCGGCCCAGAATCCCTTGCCCTCGTGGTCAGGCAGCCACAGGACCAGGTCGGCGAAGGAGAGGTCGGCGATGATCTGCCAGTCGGCCATCAACCGCTGCAGCCAGGCCAGGTCGCCGGAGTCGAGGTCCGTGTGCGCCTTGGCCAGTTCATCGAGAGTGGGCACTGCGCCAGAGTAGTGGTCATCGCCGGACGTGCCACGGATGCTGTCCAGCATCGTTCATGCCCGGAGGCTCGTCACGGCGACCGGTCGACCTACTGGCAGACTGGCGCGCATGGCGTCAACGATCTGGGAACACGTGCTCACCCACGATCTGGCCGTGCCGACCGATCGCCCCCTCGCCGAGCTGACCACAGAGCTCACCACCATGCTCGGCAGCACCGATCCGGTGCAGCGCGACACGACCGCCTACCAGGTCCTGGCCACCTGGATCGAGCGCGGTGTGTACGACGACCTGCTGGTCGGACTCGGCGACGGAATGGCCGCCGGCCTCGACGTCGGGATCGGCGAGAGCGGCACCGACACCGTGTTCCGCCGAAGCTTCTCCGCGCTGGTTCTCGCCGAGTGCCTCGACCGGGGCAACAACATCGGGTTGTCCTCGTCGAAGGTGCTGGAGTGGGGTGACCGCATCGCCAGCTGGTACGTCCGCGAGCAGGACCTGCGCGGTTTCGTCGAGGGCAAGGGCTGGGCCCATGCCGCGGCGCACGGCGCCGACGCGATCGGCATCCTCGCCGGCTCGCCGCACTTCACGTCCAACGAGCTCACCGTGCTGCTCGACGTGCTGGCGGACCGACTGCTCCTGCCCAACGCCGAGCTGCTGGTCTGCGGCGAGCCGGACCGGATGGCCGAGGCCACCGCGATCGTCCTGCGCCGCAACCTGGTCCCGATCGGGGTGCTCGAGGCCTGGATCGCGCGGCTGGCGAACGCCGCAACGGCCAGCGGAGGCGAGGGAAACCCGTTCCTGACGACGTTCAACGCGCAGTCGTTCCTGCGTGCCCTCTATCTCAAGATCGCCTTCTCGACCCCGGCGCCCGAGCTGCGGGCCGATCTGTTGCTCGTCCTCATCGACCGGCTGCGCGAGTCGAACCCACACCACCTGGGTGATGGCTAACCTCTGGTTATGAGTGACGAGAGCGGATCGTTGACCGGCCACGGCGGCGAGCTCGCCGTGCATGTGGCCCGCGCCCACGGCGTCGAGACCATGTTCACCCTCTCCGGGGCCCATGTGTTCCCGATGTACGACGGCGCGGTGAAGGCCGACCCGCCGATGCGGCTGGTCGACGTACGCCACGAACAGACGGCGGCGTTCGCGGCCGAGGCGACCGGCAAGCTCACTCGCGTTCCCGGCCTGGCCGTGCTGACCGCCGGCCCCGGTGTCACCAACGGAGTCAGCGCGATCGCACAGGCCCAGTTCGCCGGCTCCCCCATGGTCGTGGTGGGCGGTCGCGCGCCGGCCAACCGCTGGGGCACCGGCAGCCTGCAGGAGCTCGACCAGCCGCCGATCATCGCACCGGTGGCCAAGCACGCGCGCACCCTGCCGACTGTCGGAGACATCGCGGGCGGCATCGACGACGCGTTCGCAGCCGCCCGTTCCCCGCATCGGGGCCCGGCCTTCGTCGACGTGCCGATGGATGAGTTCTTCAACTCGGCGACGAGCGACTTCACCGGCGTGCGGCGTACCGACCCGGCGGTCGCGGACCCTGAGTCGGTCACCGGCATCGCCGAGCTGATCGGTCGTGCGCAACGGCCGGTGCTGGTCCTGGGCACCGACGTGTGGGCCGACGGGGCCGACGTGGCCGCCCGCAGCTTCGTCGAGGCCATCGGCATCCCGACGATCACCAACGGCATGGGTCGCGGCGTGGTCCCCGGCGGACATCCCCTGCTGGTGACCAAGGCCCGCGGCCAGGCACTGGGCACCAGCGACCTCGTCGTCGTGGTGGGCACGCCCCTCGACTTCCGGCTCGGCTACGGCGTCTTCGGCGGCAAGGACGGTGCGCCGGTCGCAGAGGTCGTGCACATCGCCGACTCGGAGGCGCAGGTCTCCGGACACGCCACGCTCGCCGGGTCGGCGTACGGCGACCTGTCGTTGCTCTTCGAAGCCCTGGTCGATGCCATGCACCAGGTGGTGCGCAAGCCCGACTGGTCGCCGTGGGTCTCGGCGCTGCAGCAGGGCGTGGCAGCGGCCGTCGAGCGCGACAGCGCGCTGCTCTCCGCCGAGGCCGACCCGATCCACCCGGCTCGGATCTACGGCGAGCTGGTGCCGCGACTGGCCGACGACGCGGTCGTGATCGGCGACGGTGGCGACTTCGTCAGCTTCGCCGGCAAGTTCGTCGAGCCCAAGCAGGCCGGGTGCTGGCTCGATCCCGGGCCCTACGGCTGCCTGGGCGCCGGACTCGGCTCCGCGATGGCGGCCCGCATCGCCCGCCCCTCCTCCCAGGTCGTGCTCCTGCTCGGCGACGGCGCGGCGGGCTTCTCGCTGATGGACGTCGACTCGCTCGTGCGCCAGGACCTCCCGGTCGTGATGGTCTGCGGCAACAACTCCGCATGGGGCCTCGAGAAGGGCCCGATGCAGATGCTCTACGGCTACGACGTGGCCGCCGACCTCGCACCGCGCACGCCGTACGACGAGGTGGTCAAGGCCTTGGGCGGCGCCGGCGAGACGGTGAGTGATCCCCGTCAGATCGGTGCCGCGATCGACCGCGCCTTCGCCTCCGGTGTGCCCTACCTGGTCAACGTGATCACCGACGTCGAGGCGGCCTACCCCCGCGCCACGTTCGGCATCTGAGCATGGAGGTCAGGGAGGCGCACGCCGCCGAGCTCAGTCGCATCGGCGAGCTGACCGCGGCGGTGTACGTCGACGAGGGGTACATCCATGCCACTGCCGAATACGTGGCCGAGCTGAAGGACGCGCAGGCGCGAGCCACCGGAGCCGAGCTGCTGGTCGCGGTCGACGAGGGCCTGCTCCTGGGGGCTGTGACGTACTGCCCCACCGGGTCGAAGTGGCGCGAGACGGCCGAGGACGACGAGGGTGAGTTCCGGATGCTCGTGGTCGCTCCCACCGCACGAGGTCGCGGTGTCGGCCGTGCCCTGGTGGCTGCCTGCCTCGACCGTGCTCGTGCCGGCGGGCTTGCCGGCGTACGCCTCTCGTCGCTGCCGACCATGAAGTCGGCGCACCGGCTCTACGCCGCCCTCGGCTTCACCCGGCTCCCGGAGGCGGACTGGTCGCCGGTCGAGGGCATCGACCTGCTGGCGTTCGGCCTGCGCTTCAGCTGAGGTCAGAGCCGGGACAGGAACTTCTCGGCGTCGACGACGACCCGGGTGACCTCGCCGTTGCCGACCAGCTTGCCGCCGTCGCGCGCGGAGACCGCGAAGCGCACCAGCCGCCCGTCGACGTACGACGACGAGGCGGTGACCACCACCTCGGCGCCGACCTTGCTGGCGGCCAGGTGCTCCAGGGAGACACGGGTGCCGACCGAGGTACTGCCCTCGGCCAGCGTGGGCTCGATCGCCGCGCAGGTGACCGCCTCACACCAGGCCAGCAGCCGCGGTGTGCCGAGGACGGCAAGGGAGCCGCTGCCGACCGCGAGCGCGGTGTCGTCGTCGGTGACGGTGAAGGTCAGGGCGGCGGTGAGGTCAGCGGTCGACATGCAGTGAGTCTCGCGCACCATGCGCGCCGACGGCCAACGGCGTACTCAAGAATTGCCGGTTCGAGGCGCAAGAGTTGCAGGCTCGCGCATCAAAAACCCACGGTTCGCGACAAATGAACGAACCCCCTCGCCAAAGGGATTGGCTCGGGGGTTCAGCAGGCCTGACGAATCAGGCGTTGGGGCGCTTGCCGTGGTTCGCGCCCTTCTTCTTGCGCGAGCGGCGCTTGCGTCCGGTCTTGCCCATGGTTTCCTCCTGGAGATCTGCGGCGGCCATTGTCGCAGTAAAGCCACCCGGGCCGCGAATCGGCCCGGACACTTCACTCGTCGTGGGTCACTGTTCGGTGATCCGGACCTGCACCTGGCGCAACTGCACGAGCACCCGCTCACGCAGGCCCTGCGGCGCCGACTCGGAGCACGAGCGGGCCACGACGGCCTTGACGGTGCGCTCGAGGTCGTACTTCGCGAGGCACGGTCCACACTCGTCGAGGTGCTGGCGGACGACCGAGCAGTCGGCCTCGTCGAGCTCGTTGTCGATGAGGTAGACGATGCGCTCGAGGAAGTCCGAACAGTCTTCGGTCTCGTTCTGCCCGGTCATCACTCGTCACCTTCCGGGGCGGACTTCAGCAGGTAGTTGTCGCGGACGTAGCCCGACAACATGTCGCGCAACTGGCGCCGGCCGCGGTGCAGCCTGGACATCACGGTGCCGATGGGTGTCTCCATGATCTCGGCGATCTCCTTGTAGGGGAACCCCTCGACGTCGGCGAGGTAGACCGCGAGGCGGAACTCCTCGGGGAGACGCTGCAGCGCGTCCTTCACCTGGGAGTCGGGGAGATGCTCGAGGGCTTCCATCTCCGCCGACTTGAGCCCGGTCGAGGAGTGTGACTCCGCGCGGGCGAGCTGCCAGTCCTCCACGTCTTCGGCCATCGACTGCTGCGGCTGGCGCTGCTTCTTGCGATAGGTGTTGATGAACGTGTTGGTGAGGATGCGGTAGAGCCAGGCCTTGAGGTTCGTGCCGGGCTTGTACTGGTGGAAGGCGGAGTACGCCTTCGCGAAGGTCTCCTGGACCAGGTCCTCGGCGTCGGCCGGGTTGCGGGTCATCCGCATCGCGGCCGAGTAGAGCTGGTCGAGGAAGGGCATGGCGTCGCGCTCGAACCGCATCGAGCGCTGCGCGTCGGTCTCGTTGGCGATGTCGACCTCGGTCATGTCGACATCGGTCGTCAGGGATTCAGTCATCGCCTCCCAGACTACCGGGGCGGCGGGACGTTCGAGTACGGCGATCACATAGTCCAGAACAGAACCGGACCGTGGTTGATTCCCGGAGGGCCGGATCAGCGCCCGGTGACCTCCCGGACGATCCACTCCAGGGTGGCCTCCACGATCATCGCGGTGACGTCGTCACCGCTCAGGGGTGCGGCCTTGCCGACCCGCAACGAGTGGTCGGCGTAGGGCACCTCGAGCAGCTCGGTGCCCGCCGGGAACTCCTCGGGCCGGCCCATCGGGTCACGGGCGCCCTGCACGACCAGCAGCGGCACCTTCACGCCGAGCAGCTCGTCGACCCGGCTCTTCTCCGGCCGCCCCGGTGGGTGCAACGGGAACGACAGGGCCAGTACGCCGGACGCCCCCAGGGCGCGCGACGAACGGGCCGCCGAGCGTGCCCCAGCGGAGCGGCCGCCGAGGATCAACGGGGTTCGCGGCCGCAGGTGGTCCGCGGCGAGCTTCAGGGCCACGTCGAGGGTGGGCGGGGCGGTCGCGACCTTCTTTCCGGCCACCTTCCACGGCTGCTCGAGGCGGTGCACCGTGATGCCCTGGCCGGGCAGGGCCTTGGCCAGTGCCTCCAGGTCGGGAGTGTCGATCCCGGCACCGGCGCCGTGGCTGAGCAGCAGTGTGGCGACCGGGCGACGGGAGCGTGAGGACACCAGCCGTGCGTCGCCGTACGGCGTGGGCAGCATCTTCTCGACGTTGACCATCACTCCACCCCTTCGACGGGCAGCGGCTCGATGAGCTCAGGGCCGTTGTTGCGCACGTTGCTGACCAGGGTCGAGACCGGGAACGCCTCGAGTCGCCCGGGGGCTGCGGGTTCGAGCAACGACAGCAGGTCGTCGGTCGACTTGCTGGTCGGGTCGAGCCAGTCGCTCCAGCGGTCGGCGGGCACCATCAACGGCATGCGGTCGTGGATCCGGCCGAGCGAGTCCTCCGCGTCGGTGGTGATCACCGTGCACGTCCAGCGGAACGGCGCCGGGTCGTCGTCGGCCCGGGACGGGTCACGCCAGATCTCGTAGAGCCCCGCCATGGCCAGCACCCCGCCGTCCTGCGGGCGGATGAAGTAGGGCTGCTTCTTCGGCTTGCCGGACTTGGTCTGCTCCTCGGTCTTGTACCACTCGAAGTAGCCGTCGGCGGGCAGCAGGCAACGCCGCGAGGCGAAGGCACGGCGGTACGCCGGCTTCTCGGCGACGGTCTCCATGCGCGCGTTGATCATGCGGTTGCCGATCGAGGCCTCCTTGGCCCACGACGGGATCAGACCCCACGTCAGGACGCGCAACTGGCGCTGCTGCGGACGCTCTTCCTTGGCGGGCCGTTCGAGGACGGCGTACACGTCCTTGGTCGGGGCCACGTTGTAGTCGGCCTCCAGCGGCTCAGGGACCAACGACTCCTGGACCTCGAACTCCTCGATGAGGTCCTCGGGCTGGCGCGACGAGGCATAGCGTCCACACATGCGCCGAGACTATCCGTGCACGACGAAGGAGTGCACGGATAGTAGCGAGGCGGGTCGAGCAAGCCCCGCGACCGAGCTTGCGAGGTCGCGACGGGCGGGTCGAGGCACCGAGGAGCCGACCACCCGCACACGGTGGTCGGCGCCTCCCCGAGCCGAGTTCCCCCCCGCAGGTTCAGGTACGGCAGGTTCAGGTGCGGCAGAGCTCGTCGAGCAGTGCGGCTGCCGCGCGGTCGGTCGAGGGCAATCCCTCGATCCAGATCCTGGTCGGGTGGTCGGCCATCCCCAGCAAAGTGCGCACGAGCGCCACACGGCGACCCAGTTGCGCGTCCCTATCCACGACCACCACGACCCGGTTCGTGCCGGAGCGACCGATGGTCTCGGTGCCGCTGAAGACAGTTCGCGCAGCGTCCCCGAGGCGGGAAAGCCTCATTGCTCGCGTGAACTGGTCGGCACCGTGACCCGGCCGCTCCTCCGGGATCTCCATCACCACGAGGGCGTGGGTCTCCTCGATTCCCGCAGCGTCCCGTCCGAGCTGTCCCCGGTACAGCTCCGACAGGCGGCTGCGGATGTGCGCCAGACTGGCCAGACCCGTGAGCGGGTCCTCGCAGGACAGCTGGTGCAGGTAGGCCAGTGTCGACTCGCTCCATGCCATGGACAGCGCACGGATGTCGTCAAAGGCCGGTTCCCCTCCCGTGACGGCACGACTGGTCTGGCCCAGTTGGTCGAGCGCCTCGTCGAGCGAGGCTCCGTCCCTGGCCAGAGCCCGTCCTGCCACTTCACAGGCTTCAGCGGAGCCTGATCCCGAGGCGAGAGCCTCTCCCACTGCTTCGAACGGCGCCGGCAACCCCAGCCGTACGCGTTCGTCCAGTGAGCCCATCGCCTCGGGACCATCCGTGTTGCTTCGTCGCACCAACGTGTCGAAGAAACCCACGGCCCTGCTCCCCTCGGTTCGTCATGCTCGACGTTCTCGTGACCTTGAAACGGGGCGGGGCGGGCTTCATGACGCGGTTTCGCAAAACTTTCTCCCGGGCACGTCTGCCCCGGCAGCTCCGGGGCCCGCGCGGCCGGGTCCGCAGAGGACTACGCTGAACAGCGTCATCAATTGCGAACTGGATCGTTGGACAACCGTGAGCACCACACTTCCCGAACTCGAGGAACTGGGCGATGCCGAGCTGATCTCGGCCGTCCGGGGTGGCGACACGTCCGCATACGGCCAGTTGTTCGAGCGCCACGTGGGCGCGGCCCGCCGCCTGGCCCGCCAGCTGATGAGCCCCTCCGACGCCGACGACCTCGTCTCCGACGCGTTCACCAAGGTGCTCAAGGTGCTCCAGGGCGGAGGCGGCCCCGACGTCGCGTTCCGCGCCTACCTGCTCACCGCCGTACGCCGACTCCACGTCGACCGGATCCGTGCCGGGTCGCGGCTGCACACCACCGACGACCTGGAGCCGTTCGACCCCGGGGTGCCGTTCCGCGACACCGCCGTCGAGGGGTTCGAGAACGCCGCGGCCGCCAAGGCGTTCGCCTCGTTGCCCGAGCGGTGGCAGCTGGTCCTGTGGCACACCGAGGTCGAGGGCCAGAAGCCCGCCGAGGTGGCCGCCCTGCTGGGCATGAGCCCCAACTCCGTGTCGGCACTTGCCTACCGGGCCCGCGAGGGCCTGCGGCAGGCCTTCCTCAACTCCCACGCCGAAGAGCTCGAGGCGCCCGAGTGCCGCTGGACCCACGACCACCTCGGCGCCTACGTGCGCCAGGGCGTGGCCAAGCGCGACGCCACCCGCATCGAGAAGCACCTCGACGAGTGTCGTGGCTGCATGGCGATCTACCTCGAGCTGACCGAGGTCAACTCGAACCTGGGCGCCCTGCTGGCGCCGCTCCTCCTGGGCAGCTCCGCCGGCATGGCCTACCTCGCCGGCGCCGGATCGCTGGCCACCAAGGGCTTCCTGCTTCTCTTCGTCGACCGGATCAAGGACTTCGTCGCCGCCAACACCCAGGTGGCGGCCGTCAGCGGGGTCGTCGCGGTGACCGCCGTCGCCGGGG
This sequence comes from Nocardioides sp. Root151, assembly GCF_001427925.1. Taxonomy (NCBI): domain Bacteria; kingdom Bacillati; phylum Actinomycetota; class Actinomycetes; order Propionibacteriales; family Nocardioidaceae; genus Nocardioides; species Nocardioides sp. Root151. The sequence goes on along the minus strand of NZ_LMGG01000008.1, from coordinate 71,759 downwards.
TCTCGTTCGCGGTCATGTCCGGTGGCGACGACCCGGCCCCCGCCGCGCGGGACCGGGCCGAGGCACCGGCCACCACCGACAGTCCTTCACCGACGGCCACCCAGCCGGCGCCAGCACAGTCCAAGGCCCCGCCGAAGGCCAAGGTGCCAGCTCCTGCGCCCGTGACGTCGGCGCCACCGGTGACCTCGACGGCCCCGACGACCGAGCCGTCCGTCGTCCCACCGACCAGTGCCGCGCCGCCCGTCGACTCCCCCGCCCCGCCGCCGAAGGACGAGCCGAAGCCAACGGACAAACCCACGGAGCAGCCCCCGCCACCGCCGCCACCACCACCGCCACCGCCACCGGTGGCCGACCTGACGATCACCGCCTCCGCTGAGCGGCTCGCCGCCTCGACGATCTGGAAGGTCACCTCCACGGTCAGCCACGGTCCGGCCACCCTCCAGATCACCAGCGACAACCCGGTGCTGGTCCTCGACCTCCTCGACGGACGGTGCAGCCGCATCGGTGTGGGCAACTTCAGCTGCAGCGTCGGCGCGGACGGCCCGGAGACCTTCGACCTGACCGCGATGAAGGTGTTCACCACCAGCACCCTCACCTTCACGGTGACCCCCGACGACGGCACCGAGGACGCCGACCCCGGCAACAACACCCAGACCGTCCTGCTGGCTCCGTGACGCCAGCGCCGGGTCGATACCCTTCCCCCGTGACGACACCTGATCCCTGGCCCGCACCACGCGCCCTCGAACCCGTCGAGGCCACCGTCTCCCTGCCCGGGTCCAAGTCGCTGACCAACCGCGCCCTCGTACTGGCCTCCCTGGCCGACGGCCCGTCCGTCGTACGCCGCGCGCTGCGCTCGCGCGACACCGAGCTGATGGCGACCGCCCTCACCTCGCTCGGCGCCGACATCGACACCACCGGCGACGACTGGAGCGTCACCCCCGGCGCGTTCGACCGTGACGCCGCCGTCGACTGCGGCCTGGCCGGCACCGTCATGCGCTTCGTGCCTCCGGTGGCCGGACTGTCCAGCGGCACGATCGCGTTCGACGGCGACGCCCACATGCGCAACCGCCCCATCGGCGAGGTCCTGACCGCCCTGCGTGGGCTCGGCGTCGACATCTCCGACGGAGACCGGCTCCCGTTCACCGTCTCCGGTCACGGCAGCGTCCGCGGCGGGACGGTCGTGGTCGATGCCTCGGCGTCCTCCCAGTTCATCTCCGCACTGCTGCTCGCGGGCGCCCGTTACGACGAGGGGCTCGACGTCCGCCACGACGGCAAGCCGGTCCCGTCCCTCCCCCACATCGACATGACGGTCGCCATGCTGCGCCAGCACGGTGTCGAGGTCGACGACTCCGACGCCAACCGCTGGGCCGTGGCACCCGGCCCGATCCGTGCGGTCGACCACGAGATCGAGCCCGACCTCTCCAACGCCGCACCGTTCCTCGCGCTGGCCGCGGTCTCCGGTGGCTCCGTGACGGTGCGCGACTGGCCGGAGAGCACGACACAGGCCGGAGACGCCCTGCGCGACATCCTGGAAGCCATGGGTTGCGAGGTCACCCGCTCCGAACACGGTCTGACCGTCACCGGAACCGGCACGCTGCACGGCGTCGACCTCGACCTGCACGACGTCGGCGAGCTGGCACCGGCGATCGCGGCCCTGTGCGCATTGGCCGACTCGCCCTCGCACCTGCGCGGCATAGCCCACATTCGCGGCCACGAGACCGACCGGCTGGCTGCCCTCGCCGCCGAGCTCGGCAACCTGGGCGCGGATGTCACCGAGCACCCCGACGGGTTGTCGCTGCGCCCCGCTGCCCTGCACGGCGGCGTGTTCCGCACGTACGCCGACCACCGCATGGCGCACGCCGGTGTCATCCTGGCCGCCGCCGTCGACGGCGTGCTCGTGGAGGACATCGCCACCACCTCGAAGACCTTCCCCGACTTCGCTGCGTTCTGGGCCGGCCTGCTGCCGGCAGGGGCTGGTCGCCCGTGAGTGGCCGCTACTCCGACCAGGACATCGAGCACTACGACCGACCGCGTCGCCGTACCCGGCCGCGGACCAAGGACCGCCCGTCGTACGACGACGCGGTCGAGGCCGTCGTGATCACGGTCGACCGGGGCCGCTTCACCCTCAACTACGAGGGCAGACGGGTGATGGCGATGAAGTCGCGCCCACTGGGTCGCAAGGGTGTGGTCGTCGGTGACCGGGTCCGGGTCGTGGGCGACATGTCGGGCAACGACGGCTCACTGGCCCGCATCGTCGAGGTCTGCGAACGCTCCACCACCCTGCGCCGCACCGCCGACGACGACGACCCCGTCGAGCGGGTCATCGTGGCCAATGCCGCGCAGCTCGTCGTGGTGGCCGCTCTGGCCGACCCGGAGCCGCGCCCGCGCCTGATCGACCGGGCCCTCGTGGCGGCGTACGTCTCGGGCATGCAGCCGATCCTGTGCCTGACCAAGTCCGACCTGGCCGACCCCGAGACGCTGCTGTCGACGTACCGCTCCCTCGGCGTCCCGTACGTCGTCACTCAGCGCGGCGGCGACGTCGGGCCAGTGCGCGACGTGCTCAGCGGCACCACCAGCGTGCTCGTCGGACACAGCGGCGTCGGCAAGTCGACCCTGGTCAACGCCCTGGTGCCCGACGCGATGCGCGAGGTCGGCGTGGTCAACGCGGTCACCGGCCGGGGGCGGCACACGTCGACGTCGGCGTACATGCTGGCCCTGCCTGATGACGACGGGTGGATCATCGACACGCCCGGCATCCGCTCGTTCGGCCTGGCCCACGTGCAGCCCGAGGACCTGATCGGCGCCTTCCCGGACCTCGAGGAGATGATCGACGAGTGCCCGCGCGGCTGCACGCACGGCAGCGGTGAGCCGGAGTGCGGGCTCGACACCGCCATGGAAGCAGGCGACCTCGACCCCGAGCGGGTGGAGTCGTTCCGGCGGCTGCTGGCCTCGCGTGAGGGCAGCCCGGACCAGGAGCGCTAGCCGCCCCAGACCAGGCGGGCGCCCTGCTCACCGGTCTGGAAGGTCGTGGCGATCGCCGCGATCGCGAAGATGACCAGCATCGACACCATGGTCCACTCGATGATCGGGGCGTGCTTGCCGCGCGCCCCACGTCCGGAGACCAGGGCCGAGGGGCCACCCAGTGCCCACGCGCCCAGCAGGACCACGAAGAAGAACACGATGGTCACCCAGAACAGGATGTTGGCCTGCTCCTGGTGGAAGCGGAACCGGTCGGCGTTGGCACCGGCGTCGACCATGCTCGCCTTGAGGTTGCGGCCGGAGAACCAGGCGGCCAGGACCGCGATCAGTGCGGCGGTCTGCGCGCCGACCATCGGCCAGCGGGTCGACCAGCGCCAGCGGGGCACCACGGCGTAGGTCGCGGCCAGCACAGCGGCCACGGGAACGAGCACGACCGCCGCGTGAATGATCAGGGGGTGTGCAGGCAGGCCGTTGATCTCCATGCCCTGAACCCTAGGGCACGACCAAGCCAAACCCGCAGAGGAATAGCCTGTGTCCATGGCCACCGACTACACCGACGACCTTCGCCTGGCGCACGTCCTGGCCGATGACGCCGACTCCCTGACCCAGGCGCGATTCAAGGCGCTCGACCTGCACGTGATGAGCAAGCCCGACCTCACGCCGGTCACCGACGCTGACCAGGCTGTCGAGGAGGGCATTCGCCGTACGCTCTCTCGGGTGCGTTCCCGCGACGCGGTCGTCGGCGAGGAGCAGGGCACCACCGGGCACAGCCAGCGTCGCTGGGTGATCGACCCGATCGACGGCACCAAGAACTTCGTCCGCGGCGTGCCGGTCTGGGCGACGTTGATCTCGCTGGTCGTCGACGACGAGGTCGTGCTGGGCGTGGTCTCCGCACCGCAGCTGCAGCGCCGGTGGTGGGCCTCCCGGGACAACGGCGCCTGGACCGGCCGCTCCCTGTTGAAGGCGACCCAGATCCACACCTCCGACGTACGCCGCCTCGAGGACGCCTCACTGGCCTACTCCTCGCTCTCCGGGTGGGAGGAGCGCGGCCGGCTCGAGGACTTCCTGTCGCTGACCCGTCGCTGCTGGCGCACCCGTGCGTACGGCGACTTCTGGTCCTACATGCTGGTGGCCGAGGGCGCCGTCGACATCGCCGCCGAGCCCGAGCTGGAGCTCTACGACATGGCCGCCCTCGACATCATCGTGCGCGAGGCCGGTGGCCAGTTCACCTCGTTGGGCGGCACTCCCGGTCCCTTCGGTGGCAACGCGGTGGCCAGCAACGGGCACCTCCACGAGGCCGCACTGGCCTTCCTGGGGTCGTCCGACACGACCGACGAGGGCCGGCCCCCGCAGGGCGGCTCGGTGCACGACCTCAGGTCACGCCGTCGGACACCCGCGGACCAGGACGTGCGTCCGGAGGACGAACCCCCGCTGGGCTGACGACCGTCCCGCGCCATCGTGTGAACCGTGCCAGCAGCCACGGCGCGACGAGCAGCGCGACCAGGTCGAACCAGCCGTAGCCGCCCGCGGCTCCCGAGGGCGGGTTCCCGATCCCGATCCCGAGGATCGGGTCGTGCGCCTGCCACGCCCAGTTGCCCAGCCCGGTGCCGAGCAGCTCGAGGTGGCTGACCACGACGAACGCACCGACGTACACCTCGCGCGACGGCCCCCAGAGCAGGAACCCGGCCAGGCAGAGGAACCAGAAGAACCCGAGCGCGTCGCCCTCGGCCAGGCCCGCCCCGGCCCACACGCCGCCGACCAGCACCACGGCGTAAGACGCATGCGTGAGGTGGCGACGCACGAACGGCGTGTGTCCCAGCGCCCAGGCCGAGAGATAGACGAGGCCGTGGCCCGGTGGCACGTAGGCCGGCACGTTCTCGAACCGGTAGAGGTAGACCTCCAGCGTCGGCGAGAAGACGAACTCGATCACCGTCGCGAACGCGACCACCACCAGTGCCTGCGTACGGACCAACGGCGTGAACCAGCGCAGTGCCAGCACGAGCACCAGCCAGGTGCCGAGGCCCAGTCCGCGTTGCAGCCACAGGCCTCCCCCACCGTCGGCCCGGTCGAGCAGGAGCACGACGGAGAGCCACCCCATCAGGAGCACCGGCGTCCGCACTGTGTTCACGGGCCTACCCAACCACCTCGTCGGACCACTAGCGTGACTGGTGTCACACCAAGAGACCGGGAGGTCCCATGCGCATCAATGACGTGCTCCACGGCAAGTCACGACAAGACGTCGTCACCATTCGCCCCGACGCCACCGTGCGGGAGCTGGTCGGCCTGCTGGCCAAGCACAACGTAGGGGCCCTGATCGTCAGCAACGACGGCACCTCGGTCGACGGGATCGTCTCGGAGCGCGACGTCGTACGACGCCTGCACAGCGACCCCGCCGTGCTGGAGGCCACCGTCGACACGATCATGAGCACCCAGGTGCAGACCTGTGAGGGCACCACGCCCGTCGACCACCTCATGCAGGTGATGACCGAACACCGGATCCGCCACGTGCCCGTGCTCACCGACGGAGCCCTGACTGGCATCATCTCCATCGGCGATGTGGTGAAGAGCCGCATCGGCGAGCTCGAGTTCGAGCGCGACCAGCTCGACAACTACCTGCACCAGACCTGAGAGGCAACACGCTGTGAGCACTGAGAAGCCCGAGATCGATTTCGTCGACCCCGAGCCGCCGACCGACCTGGTCATCACCGACCTGAGGGAGGGCGACGGCGACGAGGCGACCGCCGGCTCGACCGTGTCGGTGCACTACGTGGGTGTGGCCCACTCCACCGGCGAGGAGTTCGACGCGTCCTACAACCGCGGCGCGCCGCTGCAGTTCCGCCTCGGCGTCGGCCAGGTCATCTCCGGCTGGGACACCGGCGTTCAGGGCATGAAGGTCGGCGGCCGCCGCCAGCTCGTCATCCCGCCGCACCTGGGGTACGGCGACCGCGGTGCCGGCGGCGTGATCAAGCCCGGCGAGACGCTGGTCTTCGTCGTCGACCTGATCGGCGTCTCCTGAACTGACAGCTCAACGACGGCCCGCTCCCCACCAGGGGGCGGGCCGTCGTCGCTTGTCCGAGCACGACGTCCTGAGAACCGGTCGCCCCGGCAACCCCGACGCAGGACCTCCCGTACGACGTCCTGCGAACCGGTCGCTACCAGGGCAGGCCGTCGTCGGCGTCCGGGTCGTGCACGGCCACGCGCGCACCGAGGGTGCCGAGGGTGACCACGTCGCCCACCACCAGCTGGCGGCCGCGGCGCAGGTCGACCTCGCCGTTGACGGTGACCAGCCCGTCGGCGATCACGGTCTTGGCCTCGGCGCCGTTCTCGACGAGGTTGGCCAGCTTGAGGAACTGCCCGAGCCGGATCGAGTCGTCGCGGATGCCTACGTCGGTCGTCATGCGCCCATTCTCCCCTCGCCCACCCGGTAGTCCCTAAAGAGGGCTCACCGCCCGGTCGTCAGGGCCGGTCCGAACGCCGGACCGGTCAGGGGATCAGGATCGTGGCGGCGTGGATGATCACGCCGACCAGGCCACCGACGATCGTGCCGTTGATGCGGATGAACTGGAGGTCGCGGCCGACGTGCAGCTCGATGCGGTCGGCGGCCTCCTTTCCGTCCCACTGCTCGATCGTGTGGGTGATCACCGTGGTCAGCTCGGCGCCGTAGCGAGAGATCCCGAACACGACGGCGTCTGCCAGCAGGTCGTCGAGTCGGCGCTGGAGGCCCTCGTCGGTCTCGAATCGCTGGGCGACGCGCACCAGCTCGCCCTCGAGCCGCGCCTTCAGTGGCCCGGTGGGGTCACGCAGCGCGGCCAGCAACGCATTGCGCAGAGCCTTCCACAGGGAGATGCCGGTGGCGGAGAACTGCGGGTGCTCGAGCAGTCTCAGCTTGAGGTTCTCCGCGCGCTTCTGCGTGTCCTCGTTGAAGAGCAGGTCCTGGCCGAGCTGGGCGAGCATCGAGTCGAGGGCCGCCCGGGCACGGTGCTGCGGGTCGTCACGGATGTCGGAGAGCCAGCGCACCGCCTCGGTGTGGATGCGCGTGGTGACCGCGTCGTTCAGCTTCGGCGGCGCCCACCAAGGGGCACGCTCACCGAGCACCTCGACGAAGGTGTCGTGGTTGTGCACCAGCCAGGCGTGCAGCTCCTCGAGGGCCAGGTCGACCACACCGTGGTGCAGGTCGTCGCGGACCGCCTCGACGAGGAACGTCCCGAGGATCGGCGCGATCGGTTCCTCGCGGAACCGGGGCACCAGCACGGCGTCGACCAGCTCGACGATGTGCTGGTCCTTGACCCGACCGAGTCCGATGACGGAGATGTCGGTGACCTCTGAGACCACCCGGGAGGCGTTGACGGGGTTCGCCGCCCAGTGGCCGATGCGCCGTGTCACCTGGGCGGAGTTGACCCGCTCGCGCACGATGCCCTCCTGCAGGAAGTTCTCCCCCACGAACTCCTCGAGGCCCCTGCCCAGGTCGTCCTTGCGCTTCGGGATCAGCGCGGTGTGCGGGATGGGTAGGCCCAGCGGGTGGCGGAACAGGGCAGTCACGGCGAACCAGTCCGCCATCGCACCGACCATGCTGGCCTCCGCCCCGGCGTTGACGAAGCCGAGCCATCCGTCCTGGCCACGCGTGGCGACGTACACGACGGCGGCGAAGACGAGCAGGCCGAGAGCCACGGCGCGCATGCGGCGCAGGCCCCTTCGTCGTTGCTCGTCCGCCTCGGGCGCGGGGGTGATCAGTGGAATGCTCATCGCGGGTCGATTGTGTCAGGTGGGGCCCCGGTAGCATTCCCGCCATGCCTCGCACCGTCATCACCTTCGGCACCTTTGACGTGTTCCACGTCGGCCACCTCCGCGTCATCGAACGCGCCGCCGAGTTGGGTGACCGCCTCGTCGTCGGGGTTTCTGCCGATGCGCTCAACGAGCGCAAGAAGGGCCGCTCCCCCGTGTTCAGCCAGGGCGAGCGCCTGGCCATCGTCGCCGCACTCAAGCCGGTCGACGAGGTGTTCGTCGAGGAGAGCCTCGAGCTCAAGCGCGACTACATCCAGCGGTTCGGTGCCGACGTACTCGTCATGGGCGACGACTGGAAGGGCCGCTTCGACGAGTTCTCCGACATCTGCGAGGTGGTCTACCTGCCCCGCACGCCCGCCATCTCCACCACGGCCCTGATCGAGAAGATCTCAGGGACCGCCTGACTTCTGGGGCCCTGCGGACGACACTGGGGTAACTTTGCGGCCATGCCTTCCACCCCCAGGTCCCTGTTCCGTGCTGCCCTGGCAGCGACGTCGGTGGCCCTTGCCGTCGGTCTGTTGGCCCCGTCGTACGCCGCGTCGCCCGCCGCGACCGACCCCGGTCGTGGCAGCGCGAACGACCATGCCTCCGACCACGCGCAGGCCGCTCTGGACCACGCGCAGGAGATTGCCGCCGGCCACACCGAGGGTGATGCCACCCTCGCGCTGACGCAGCTCCAGCAGACGAAGGACGACCTGCCCGCCGGGGAGCAACGCGAGGCCGAACGCCTGCTGGCCCGGCCCGGTGATCCCGGATCCCCCGACGTCGACGACGAGTACGTCCCGAACTTCCCCGCGAACCACAGGATCGCCTGCTCGACCACCGTGTGTGTGCACTGGACGCAGAGCGGCACCCACCAGGCCAGTGCGTCGTTCTCCGTCCTGGTGCAGCGCACGATGAAGTTCGTGTGGGACCGCGAGATCGCCGGCTTGGGCTACAAGACCCCGCTCGGTGACGGCACTCGCGGCGCCCTGAACGGTCAGGGCACCGACGGACAGCTCGACGTCTACCTCGGCAACACGGGCGCGAAGAGCGTCTTCGGCTATGCCGTGCCCGAGCAGGACAGCCGCCAGAGCCACGCCTACATGGTGCTCGACAACAACTTCGCCGAGTTCGGTGGCAATCCGACAGTCCAGTTGCGGGCCACCGCCGCCCACGAGTTCTTCCACGTCGTCCAGTTCGGCTACGACTCCTATGAGCAGGGCTGGCTGATGGAGGACACCGCCACGTGGATGGAGGAACAGGTCTATGACGAGGCGAACGACAACCGCAATTACCTGCCGCGCAGCTCCCTGCGCCACCCCACGGTCTCGCTCGACCACCAGAGTGTCTGGTACGGCAACTGGGTCTTCTTCCAGCATCTCTCCGAGGCGTACGGCGAAGGTGTCGTGAAGGACATCTGGGGGCGGGCCGTCAGCAGGAGCGCGAAGGATGCACTGCGCAGTGCACTGAGCGCGCGTGGCACGAGCCTGGCCGACCGGTTCTCCAAGTTCTCCGTCGACAGCAACATCCCCGCACGCGTGTACGAGGAGGGGTCGACGTTCCCACGCGCGATCGTGGGCGGCACGTGGGCACTGTCCACCAGTCGCCGTGACCTGAGCCTGTCGACCCGGATCAACCACCTGGCCTCCAACAACGTGGTCGTCCGTCCGGCTTCGTCGCTGACTGGCCGGTGGAGGGTTCGGATCCGGGTCAACGGCCCCTACTACCTGACCCGCGCCTACGCCCTGTTGCACCGTCGGGACGGAAGACTCGGTCGCTACCCGATCCGCATCAACAGTGCCGGTGACGGCAGCGCGACGCTGGTCTTCTCCCGCGCCAGCGTCAACCGGATCACGCTGAACCTGGCCAACACCCACCCCAGCTACACCAAGAACAACCTGCCCTTCAAGGTGAGGTTCACCGCGTTCCGGGGGTGACCTGAACACGTCGTCCGCGGCAGTGGCGCAGATAGGGTGACGGGCGTGACCCCGACAACCGCATGCCTCATTGCGGCCCTCGTGGCGCTGATCGTCTCCTTGGTCGCGCTTGGCCGGGTCCTGTCGCACAACAGGCAGTTGCGCGAGGAGCGCGACGAGCTGCTGCGTCGACTCGAGAGGCCCGCGCCGAGCCTGCCGCGACAGGCCGCCACGTTCGCGTTCCGCACGGCGGTCGGCACGGCTGTGCGCGTCCGCGAACAAGGTGTCGGCGGCTTCCTGACCTCCTCGATCGAGGAATGGACCGGCATCGCGCTGGCCGACCGCACCGAGATCGAGAAGGTCGCCGCACCCGACGGCACGGTGACGATCTTCTTCTCCGACATCGTCGACTCCACCGCACTCAACGAGCAGCTCGGCGACCAGCGCTGGATGGCGCTGCTCGAGGCCCACGACAAGGTCATCCGCAAGCGGGTCACCGCGCACGGCGGCCACGTCGTGAAGTCCCAGGGCGACGGTTTCATGGTGGCCTTCGGCGATCCGGGCGAGGCGTTGCGTGCCGCGATCTCCATGCAGGCCGGGCTGGCCGAGGCCCGCGGTCGCGTGCTGCGGCGTACGCCGGTGGAGGTGCGCATGGGACTGCACACGGGCCGCGCGATCGAGAAGGACGGCGACTACTTCGGCCGCAACGTCGCCATGGCCGCCCGCGTGGCCTCGCACGCCGTCGGCGGCGAGATCCTGGTCAGCGACGCCGTGCACGAGGGCCTGGTCGCGGACTTCGACTTCGGTGAGCCGCGGCGGGTCGAGCTGAAGGGGTTCCCCGGCGAGCACGACCTGTGGCCGGTGGGCCTGCTGGACTAGACCGGGGGCCGGACCAACCAGAACCGCACGGTCGGTGCGATCGCCGTACGCGCCAGGGGTCGGGCCGTCCAACATGCAGTTCGCGGTACGGCGGACGTCGCTGAGCGTGCGACGTACGTCGGCAGGGCCGAACTGCATGTCGCACGGTCCGCTCGACGGAAGGGCGGGTCCACGGCCGGAGGCGCCTGACCCGTCAGACGGTCGAGGCCTGGTTCCGGAAGCGGAGCTCGAGCTGCGGCGCCGCGTCACCGAGGCGTCCGCGCTTCCACATCGCGTGGATGACGAGCGCTGCGCCGACCGCACCCAGCATGCCCAGGGACAGGTCGCCGAGGGTGTCGGTGTAGGCGCCGTGGCGTTCCCAGGACTTGCTGAGGAACGCGGCGTACTCGGCCAGCTCCCACACGACCGACCCCGTGACCCCGATCGCGAGTGCGCGTTCGATGGTCGCGAGCAGCGTGGAGCTGCGATGCATGGTGAGCAGGATGACGGCTCCGGTGATCACGCCGGTGTTGAAGAAGTGCATGAAGTCGTCGAACCACACGACCTGGTCGTAGAGGTCCATCCGGTTGCCGAAGATGTCGGAGAAGCAGGACAGCGTGATCATCAGGTCGGCCAGCCAGGGGAACGACGCGCGCTCCTTCCAGAAGACCGACCAGATCACCGGAACGGTGAAAGCCAGCATCGGGTAGGCGACGGCCCGGGCACCGGCCCCCTTGTCGCGCATGTTGCCGAGGTTGGGGTCGACGAACGCGATCACCAGGAGCAGCAGCAGTGCGCCCTTGGCCGCCACGTCGAGTCCGCGGACCAGCGCCGGTGTGGCGTGCCGGGTTTCCAGGTGCGTGTCAGTCATCAGAGGACGAGCCTATGTGGAGCCTCCACCTCCCGCGGCATCACCGGAGATTCCACCGGGCATGGTGTCTCGCCGGTCACATCGGCCGCCACACGCAGGCCCGTCAGCGGGCAGCGGTCCAGCTGGCCTCGATGAGGTCCTCAAGGGGCAGGTGCGGGTCGAGAGTGACACCGCGGGCGCGGGTGTGGCCGTCGATCGCATACCAGATCGTGTCGGTGAGCAGCCGCGACAACACCTCGGCCGTGGGCTGTCGCTCGGGCCTGGCCAACCAGAGCTGGACGGCGCTGATGGCCAGGCTGACCAGACCGAGCGCCAGCGGGTCGAGGGCGGCGCGGTCGTCGTCGTCCAGCTCGACCACGAGCACGTCCGCGGCCAGCGAGATCAGCCCCGACAGCTCGGCGGCGATCTGTTGTACGGCGGTCTGCAGCGGGCTCGTCGTCGCCACACCGGCGAAGTCCTGGGCAGCGACCCGGTGCAGGTTCGGGTGCTCGGCCGCCCAGTCGACGTACGTCGAGACGATCCGCAGGATGATCTCGTCGACGCTCCCGCTCAGCACCACCTGCGGAGTCAGTCGGCCCCGCAGCGAGTCGAGGATGTGTGTCTGGACAGCTTGGTCGAGGTCGGCCCGGTCGGCGAAGTGGCGGTAGATCACCGGGCGGCTCAGGCCCGCGCGCGCCGCGATCTGGGAGACGTGTATCTCGGCGCCGTGCGGAGAGTCCTCGATGACGGCCAGCGCAGCGTCGAGGATCTGGCCGCGTCGCTCGAGCTTGTGCTCGAGCCAGCGCGACTGGCGACCGTCGGTGGACCCTGCGTCACTCACGTGGGTGTTCGACTCCTGGAGGTCTGGCGTTTCGTGGACTGGCGGATCGGGAGACCTCGATGCTCCCGACCGGTCTGCGTCATCGGCGGCCGAGCGACCGCCACGAGGTCGGGAAGGTCCACGATCTTAACGCGTGGGCGCGCTCGCTCCGCGCCGCGACCGCGCTCCGTGTCGTCGATGCGACGCCATCCGGACCGGTCGACGACCTTGCCCTCCAGGGACATCAGGAGTCGTTCGACGGGCACAGTCGGTTCGGTCAGGTGCCCGTGCTCGAGATCGTCCAGCAACCCGGTGACGGTCTCCTCCGCGCAGGCCTTGTTGGTGCCGATGTAGCCGGTGGGACCACGCTTGATCCAGCCGGCGACGTACACCCCGGGGCGCACCCTGCCACCGTCGTTGGGGACGGTTCCGGTCGCGTCGTCGAAGGGCAGTCCGTCGACCGGTCGCCCCCGGTAGCCGACGGAGCGGAGCACCATGGCGCACGGGATCACCTCGGTCTCCCCCATCGGCACGGCACGCGGAACCCCGTCGGCGTCCGGACGAAGGTCGGTGCGCACCACCTCGATCGCCTGGACGCTGCCGTCGCCGACGACGGCGACCGGTGCGGTCCGGAAGCGGAGCACGATGCGCCGACGCCCCGGGGTGGGCCGACGCCGTGAGAGCTCCGCGATCAGGGCGGTCTTGGGCGAGTCCACGACGATCTCCTCGCCGCCGTTGTCGACCAGCACGTCGACGTCGTCGCGCCCGGCCAGGCCGATCAGCTCGGGCATCGTGAACGCAGCCTCGGCGGGGCCCCGTCGTCCGAGCACCAGCACCTCCTGGACGGCACTGCCGCGCAGGGTCGCCAGGGGCAGGTCGGCGATGTCGGTGCCCGCCAGGGTCTCGGGATCAGCGGTGAGGATGCGGGCGACGTCGAGCGCCACGTTGCCGTTCCCGACCACCACGATGCGCCGCTCGCCGAGATCGACGTACGTCTCGCCGTGGTCGGGATGCCCGTTGTACCAACCGACCACGTCCGTCGCGGAGACGCTGCCGGCCAGGTCCTCGCCGGGGACGCCGAGTGCGCGGTCGGCGGAGGCGCCCACGGCGTACACGACACCGTGGTAGCTCCGGGCCAGGTCGTCATGGCTGAGGTCGCGACCGATCTCGACGTTGAGGACGTAGCGGAACCCGGGCTGCTCCTCGATCGCCCGGAACAGCTTCGTCACGAGCTTGGTGTCCTGGTGGTCGGGTGCGACCCCCGCGCGCACCAGGCCGTACGGCGTGGGCAGCCGGTCGAACACGTCGACCTTCACCCCCGGGTTCTTCAGCAGCTCGTCCGCGGCGTACATCGCTGCCGGGCCGGCCCCGACCACCGCGATGCGCACGTCATCGGCCTGCACGACCCGGCGGGTGGGCACCAGCGCCAATGGCGTGCGGTCCGCGTGCGGTTCGTCCATGAAGTACGACGAGTTCAGTGCGATGAACGGCAGCTGGCGCTCGGTCAGCTTCGTGTGCGGAACGATCGCGCCGACCGGGCACGCCGTCACACAGGCGCCGCAGTCCACGCACGACTCCGGGTCGACGTACACCATCTCGGCCTCGGCGAAGCCGGGCTCACCGGGGGCCGGGTGGATGCAGTTGACCGGGCAGGCCACGACGCACGAGGCGTCGCTGCAGCAGGACTGGGTGACGACGTGGGGCATGGCGGAACTCCGTTCGGTCGCGGGACGGGCGGACTCAGGCGGCGGGTTCGCTGCGGAACCGGGCCGGTCGACCGTCGATGCGCATCAGCTTCCAGATGCGCCGGGACACCGGGTTCATCAGGTCGGCCTCCTCGGCGAGCATCCGCACGTCGGCGAAGAGGTCCTTGAGCAGCTTGCGGGACTCGGCGTCGCGCCAGTAGATGTCCTTGATGACCTCGCGCGGGATGCCGACCGCGTCGGTCACCTCCTTGCTCGGGACCATGATCACGTCGCACAGGGTGCGCATGATCAACGGGTACATCACCGACAGGAAGGCGCGCCGCGGCCGGCTCAGTCTCGCGGTGCGGTGGGTGATGAACTGGTGCGCGAAGCCGATGTGGCGGGCCTCCTCGGCCACGTGGATCTGCATGATCCGCTGCAGCAGCGGGTGCATGTCGTTGCCGGCGCGCAGCACCGACTTCTGCAGGTGGTCGATCGGCTCCTCACCCGCGAGGATGCCGGCGAAGAAGATCTCCGGCAGCACCGGAGCAGCCAGGGGAAGCAGCGGCGCCACCGCGCGGAACCACTTCGGGCCCCCGGGAACGTCGAGGCCGGTGCGGTTCACGAACTCCTGGAACATCTGGGTGTGGTGGCACTCCTCGGTCGCCTCGTGCGTCGAGTAGCGGAACTCGGGGTTGCCGTTCTTCAGGAAGAAGACGTGCCACATGATGCCGCCGATGAGGACCTGCTCGAACTGGAGCCCGACCTTGGTGATGTTGGCCTGACGCCAGAGGCCGATCTCGATCTGGCGCTCCCTGGGCAGCGACTTGTACCACTCATGGCGGCCGAGCGGGTCGACCTCGGGAAGGATCCACCGCGGGTCGTCGTGATGGATCGCGTAGTCGGGGTTGTCCCAGTCGATGTCGACGAAGGCATCGAAGTGCCGGTTCACCGACGCCTCCGAAAGGGTCGCCAAGGTCTCTTCGTAGCTCTGGGTCACAGCCATCTCGCACCTCATCCTGGAACGGCATTGCGGTCAACCACGACTTTAATGTGACGTGGAGTCACATGTAAATAGGTATCTGTGACGCGATGTCTCAGATACCTGCCGACCTGTCGCCAGTTCTGATCGACCCGTCGCCAGTTCTGATCGACCCGTCGCCAGTTCTCGGCCTCGATCCGAGCCACTACGGTTCCCCTATGACCCTTCCTGCACCCGCGTCCGACCGGACCGCAGTCGTCACCGGAGCCTCGTCCGGAATCGGCGAACAGATCGCCCGACAGCTCTCCGCCCGGGGCCACCACGTCACCCTCGTCGCGCGTTCGACGAGCCGGCTGGAGGCGCTCGCCGAGGAGCTGCGGTCCGCCGGCGGCGAGGCATCGGTGCTGACTCTCGACCTGGCGGACCGGGACGGCCGCGCCGGCCTGGCCGGACGGATCGACGCGGAGGGGCTCGTTCCCGAGATCCTGGTCAACAACGCCGGGCTCTCCACCCTCGGTCCAGTCAGCGCCTCCGACCCCGAGGCCGAGCTGAACCTGGTCGAGGTCGACGTGGCCAGCGTGGTCGACCTGTGCAGCCGCTTCCTCCCCGGCATGGTCGCCCGCGGCCGCGGCGCCGTACTCAACGTGGCCTCGACCGCGGCCTTCCAGCCGCTCCCCGGACAGGCGGCGTACGGCGCCAGCAAGTCGTTCGTGCTGTCCTACACCCAGAGCCTGGCCGGTGAGCTGCGCGGCAGCGGCGTGACCGCGACCGCACTGTGCCCGGGCCCGGTGCACACCGGCTTCGGCGAGCGCGCCGGCTTCGCCCGCGAGGACGCCGAGGCGGCACTCCCCGCGGTGATGTGGGTCGACGCCGAAGAGGTCGCCCGGATCGCGGTGGAGGCCATGGACCGTGGCCGCCTGGTCGCGATCCCCGGCAAGGTCAACCGTGTGGCGTCGGTGTTCGCACAGATGGCACCGCGCTCCCTGCTGCTCCCCGTGCTGGCCAGGAACCACCCCGGCCTGCGCTGAGCCATGATGCCGAGATGCGCCTGCGCGTCGGGCCGTCAGCCCTTCGGAGGGAGAGTGCGGGCGTAGCCGACGCCGTGCTCGAGCCAGCGATCGAGGGCGTCTGCGGAGTCGAGGACCGAGGGGTCGACGGTGATCCACCCGTTCATGGGGCGGCCCTTCATCTCCATGCGTTCCGCCCCCTGCTCCGTCACGAGTGCATCGGTCTCGGAGGGGTCGACCCGCAGCATCAGCGCGCCCTTGCTGGTCGCGGCGGCGGCCATGTTGCCGTGGACCAGGAACGCCAGGCCGCCGAACATGCGCTTCTCCGTCAGCCCGACCTCGCCCTCGAGTGCCTGCCTGATGCGCTCGGCCATCTCCTCGTCGTAGGCCATGGCCTTCCCTCCGTCGGCGTCACGCCGAAGATAGCGCTGGGCACGGACAGATGACCAGAGCCGCAGGGCAGCCGCTAGCCTGCGGTGCGTGTCGATGTTGAGGAACGTGCTGAGTCCCGCCCTCCACGCGCTGCACCGCGCCGTCGAGTGGGTCGGCGAGATCACGCCGGGCACACGGGCCGCGTCCCGGTTCGCACACTTCGGGGAGAAGAGCCTGATCGCCTTCCCGCACGCGACGATCCTCGGCGAGCGGGGCATCCATGTCGGCAGCGAGGTCCTGATCGGCCGGCACTGCACGCTCGCCCTCGGCTACGGTCCCGGCGACCATCCACTTCCCGAACGCGGCCTGGTGATCGGCGACCGTTGCGTCATCGGCGCGAGCAGCACCCTCACCGCCCACGAGAGCATCGTGCTGGGTGACGACGTGTGGTTCGGCCAGTCGGTCTTCGTCTCCGACGCCAGCCACGGCTACCAGGACCCCGAGGTGCCGATCGGACACCAGCTCGGCCAGCACCAGCCGGTCTCGATCGGCTCCGGCTCCTGGATCGGCCACGGCGCCGTGATCCTGCCGGGCACGACGATCGGCCGCAACGTCGTCGTCGGCGCGGGCTCCGTGGTGCGTGGCGACGTTCCCGATCACTGCGTCGTGGCCGGTGTGCCCGCCCGCGTCGTACGCCGTCTCGAGCCGGGTGTCGGGTGGGTCGGGAGCCGGCCGGACGACGTGCGCCCGATCTGGTCGACCAAGGAGATCGCCCGGTTGCTGGGCGGCGGTTCGGACACCGGCAGCTGACGCTCAGTGCGTCGTGAGGCGGCCGATGACCCGAGCCACCTCCTCACGCACCAAGGTCAGGGGCTCGTCTCGCTGCACGGCGATCTCCTGGTCCGTGTGTCCCTCGAGCACGAGCACGAGGCTCTCGTTCTCTCGTGGAGTGAGCGGCGGGTCGAGGCGTTCCGCACGAGCACGCAGGCGATCGGCGACGCGCTCCGTGTCGGCGTGATCGTGCAGCGACCTCCCTGCGCCGACCCGGCGCACCGCGTCGATGATGTCGCCGCTGCCGGCCAGCTTGACGAGTGCCCCGGCCGCGCCCGCGAGGACTGAGAGCGTCAGCGCCTCCTCATCACCGGCCGACGTCAGCAGCATTGCCTTGATCGACGGATCGTGGGCGCGGACGTCGCGACACACCTGGACGCCGGTGCCGTCAGGCAGTTGTACGTCGAGCAGCACCACGTCCGGCCGCAGCTCGAGGATCCTGAGGGTTGCCTGCTCGGCCGACCCCGAGTCGCCGACGACGGTGATGTCACGCTTTGTCAGTAGGTCGCGGAGGCCGCGACGCACGATGTCGTGATCGTCCACGACGAAGACCCGTAGGTCCCGGGGCACGTACCCGCTCATGTCTACGGTTCTACACCGCTTGTGCGTCCCGGCGCATCCGCCACGACACACGTCTGTCGGCATGCGGCTCCCGCAAGACATTCCAGTCCCCTCTGCGCGGCTCTAGAGTGGGGTCATCCCCCGTGGAGGCGCGATGGACCCGTTGGCAGCGACGCAGACCAAAGGCGCGGGCGACCGCGGCCCGAGAAGCGCCGAGGCACCGGGGGCTGCGGTCCTGGCCGCCCTCGTCCGCGCCTCGGCGCTCGGGATCGGCCTCCTCGATGCCGACCGGCGATGGCTGTACGTCAACCCGGCGGGTTGCCGGATCCTCGGCGCCGGTGCCGGTGAGCTGACCGGGCACCGCTCCCCCTTCGTTCCCGTGGACCAGACCGATCGCGCCGCGACGGCGAACGGGACCGCGAGCAGGTTCGTCGACGGCGTCGGCGACGGCGAGCTGACCTTGGAGTACGTCGAGAACGGGTTCATCGACGGCCGCGGCCTGCGGATCGCGGTGATGTTCCGGGATGTCTCCGAGGCACGGCGACAGGAACGGAGGTTGGCCGCGTTCGCCCGGACCGCCTCCAGCCTGGCGTACGCCGAGTCCCTGCAGCAGGTGCTGGACCGGATCGCGGGTGAGGTGCTCCCACCGACGGGCTCGGTGGCCTGCGCGATCGTGCTGATCGATCCACGGACGCGTGCCTTCCGCACTGCCGGGACGGCCGGGCACCGCGCCGACTATCTGGCCAACATCGAGAAGTGCCGCCGGTTGGGTGCCCCTCTGGGAACCCTCGAGGCGTTCGAGGAGCGTCGCCCCGCGGTTCGGCGTGACCTGCAGCTGCTGCTCCACGACCCCCGCTACGCGCCGATGCACGAGACGATCGCGGAGGCTGAATGGGGCTCGGTCGTGGTGGTTCCACTGGTCGCCCGCAACGAGGAGGTCGGAGTGCTCAGTGCTTTCTACCCCACTGCGCATGAGCCCACCGACGCCGACACGAGCTTCCTGGCCGCGATGGCCGACAAGGTCGCGATCGCAGTCGACAACGTGCAGCTGCTCGGCGACGTCGAAGGCAAGGCCGCACTGGAGGAGCGACACCGGCTGGCTCGCGAGCTGCACGACTCGGTGTCGCAGGCACTGTTCTCGATGAGCCTGACCGCCCGCGCCGTCCAGCTGGCGGCGCAGGAGTCCGGCGCCGACCCGGACGGACCCGTGTCGCGAGGCGTGGGGCAACTCCTCGAGCTCACCCAGGGCGCGCTGGCCGAGATGCGCGCGCTGATCTTCCAGCTCCGCCCGGAGGCGTTGCACGAGGAAGGGCTGACCGCTGCGGTGCGCAAGCATGCTGCTGCGGTCGCGGCCCGGGAGGGACTCGACGTGCGCGTGCACGCCGAGGAGGACCGACTGCCCCTGGAGGAGGTGGCGGAGGAGGAGCTCCTGCGGGTCGTCCAGGAGGCGGTCCACAACTGCGTCAAGCACGCCCACCCCCACCACGTCGACATTCGGCTGGCCAAGGTCCCCGACGACCCGGGCAGCCTGATGGTGGAGATCGACGACGACGGCGACGGGTTCGTGCCCGATGCCCCGCATCCGGGGCACCTCGGCCTCGACACCATGCGGGAACGGGCCGAGCGCCTCGGCGGCCGCCTCGAGGTCGAGAGCTCGACCGCCGGGTCCCGGGTCCGGGCGGTGCTGCCGGGCGTCCTGCACCCGGTCCGTCCGCCTGACGCGACGGACGGCACGGACGAGGCCTCCACACGGATGCGGCCATGACCGGCCGGTCCGACCGGCCGGCCATCAGGGTGTTCCTGGTCGACGACCACAGCGTCGTACGCCGCGGCATGCGCGCCTTCCTGGACATGCTCCCCGACATGGAGGTGATCGGCGAGGCCGCGGACGGACAGGCGGCGCTCGACGAGCTGGCAGCCCTCGACAAGGCCGAGAAGCTGCCCGATGTCGTGCTCATGGACCTGCTCATGCCCCGGCTCGACGGAGTCGCCGCCACGTCGGCCATCACGCAGCGACACCCCGCCGTACAGGTCGTGGCGCTCACCAGCTTCAGCGAGACCGAGCGCGTCCACGCAGCCCTGGAGGCCGGCGCCGCCGGCTACCTGCTCAAGGACGCCGAGCCGGACGAGCTGGCTGCCGCGATCCGGGCTGCCCGGGACGGCGAGGTGCACCTCGACCCTTTGGTGGCCCGCAAGCTCACCCAGCTCCTGGTCGCCCCCGGTCCCACCTCGAGCGCCCTCACCGCAAGGGAACGAGACGTCCTCGTGCTGGTTGCCCGCGGCAGCTCCAACCGGGAGATCGCGGACGCCCTGGTGATCAGTGAACGCACGGCGCGCACCCACGTCAGCAACGTGCTCGTCAAGCTCGGTCTTGCCTCGCGCACGCAGGCCGCCCTGTGGGCGATCAGGGAGGGGCTTGTCCCTGCGCCCTGACGATCGCCCAGGACAATTGTCGCGCGCGAACCGCGTCGAATGCCTCTCGCCCATCGGGTGCGCCCCAGCTTGACTTGGACCAGGAACCCGCACCTGGAAGGGAGCCCGAGGTGGTCCGACGTCGAGGCGAGCCCATCCGCGTGCTGATCGCCGACGACGACCACCGTGTCCGCACCGCGCTGTCGGCACTCCTCGGCGGTGCGGCTGGTTTCGACATCGTCGACGCGTCCGCGACTACCGAAGCCGCACTGGCCGCGGCCAGGCAGCACCGACCGTCGGTCGCGCTCATCGACATCCTTCTCCCGGAGTTGAGCGACGGTCTCGGACTCCTCCGCGCGATCACCGACGATCTCCACATCCCAACCGTCGCCATGAGCATCGACGGTGGGCTGAGAGGCGGCGCGCTCGCCGCCGGCGCCACCCAGTTCTTCGACAAGGACGGCACGCCAGACCTGCTCCTCGCCGCACTGCGCGCCGTCGCTTCGTAGCCTGCCCGGGCCGGCGTCCGACTACGCGAGAGTGCCCTGGACGGACCCGTCTCCACGGGAAGGGCGCACCCGACCCGGGTTCCTCTCGGTTCGCGCTGGCAACACCGACCGAGTGCGGGCGTTGAGCGACGCATCGACGGTGAGATCGCCGGCATGGTCGACGTCGCGACGCAGGCCGGACCAGGCCGGGAGACCGATCTCCACGGCTCCTCCAGCTCGATGAGCCAGCAGCGACCCTTCGCCGTACGACGGCAGCAGTTCGTGGCCCGCCCTGGCGGTCAGGAGCGTGGTGCCCCGACCGGTTCGATCGCCCACACACGCGACGGGAACGGCTCCGGCGCGGTCCAGGGCGTTGTCCAGCTCGGAGGACCGGAGGTAGGGCAGGTCTCCCGGCAGGACGGCCAGGTCGCGGCCCGGATCTGCGGAACGCAGCTGATCGGCGCCGAACCGGATGGCCTCGTTGAGGCCCGGTCCTTCGGCGACCCTCACCCTCACTCCGGGCAGGTCGAACGACTCGACGTCGTCGGCGGTGTCGCAGACCACCAGGACACCGGCGACTGCGGTGGCGTTCACCACCGCGCAGAGGGTGTCGCGGGCCATCACGATGGCGAGCTGGCGTCGCTGCCCCGGTTCGCCACCGAGTCGCGACTTGCCGTGACGGGTGTCCTTCATCGGGACGATCACCCACCACTTCACGGGCTTGTGCGGGGCCATGGTCAGTGACCGAGACCGACGACGGCCAGGCCGGAGCGGACCTTGTAGCGCTTGTTGATCGAGATGAGGACAGCGGTGAGCGGTTCGAGCTGGCGGGCAAGGCGCAGTGCACCGGCGTCGATTCCGGCCTTGCCGGTGACGGTGCTGGCAAGCTCGATGACCGCGGCCTTGGACTCGGCGTCGTCGCCGCAGACCAGGACGTCCTCGTGGTCGAGCAGGTCGGCCTCGCTGATCAGGGAGACCGCGGAGAGGTGGTGGAACGCACCGACCACACGAGCATCCGGCAGGAGCCCTTGGGCGGTCTCGGCCGCGGACGTCGGCCCGAGGTCGAGGCCGAAGGGACCACGCTTGTCGAAGCCGAGCGGGTTGACGCAGCTGATCACGACCTTGCCTGCCAGCTGCGGGGCCAGCGACGCCACGAGATCGTCGTGGCCGTCGAACGGGATGGCGAGCAGCACCAGGTCGGCTGCTTCCGCGGCCTTCTCGTTCGCGGCGCCGTTGACCGACCCATTGCCGGAGATCCGTCCGGCCAGATCGGTGGCCGCCTCGACCGCGCGTTCCTCCGAGCGGGAACCGAGGATGACGTCGTGGCCGCCCTTGGCGAACCGGTAGCCGAGTCCCTTGCCCTGGGGACCGGTGCCTCCGATGATCGCGATGGTGCTCATGTGGTTTCTCCTTCAGGCGTTGATGATGATCAGGCGTTGACGGTGAGCGGCAGTTGCCGGCGCAGCGACTCGTCGAAGGACGCCGCAGCCTGCACCCGCTCCTCGCAGACCGGGCCGTAAGTGGTGGACCGCTGGCGGGCCGGACGGCCGATGCCGGCGGCCAGGTCGTTCAGCTCCCGCACCGACTTCAATGAGCCGTTCTGGGCACCGGCCATCCGGCTGATGGTCTCCTCCATCAGCGTGCCGCCCACGTCGTTGGCGCCACCGGTGAGCATCAGGCGGGTGCCGTGCTCGCCGAGCTTCACCCAACTGGTCTGGATGTTGTCGATGCGGCCGTGGAGAAGCAGTCGGGCCATCGCATGGACGACCCGGTTCTCCTGCTCGGTGGCGCCGGCGCGGGCCTTTCCGGCGAGGTAGATCGGTGAGCTCTGGTGCACGAACGGCAACCCGACGAACTCGGTGAACCCGCCGGTCCGGTCCTGCATCTCGCGCAGGACCTTGAGGTGACCCAGCCAGTGCCTCGGTTCGTCGACGTGGCCGTACATCATCGTCGACGACGAGCGCAGCCCCACCTCGTGCGCGGTTTCCACGATCTCGATCCAGGTGGCGGCGGGCAGCTTGCCCTTGGTCAGCACCCACCGCACCTCGTCATCGAGGATCTCCGCCGCGGTGCCGGGGATCGAGTCGACCCCGGCCTCCTTGGCCGCGACCAGGAACTCCCGGAACGACAACCCGGTGCGGGCCGCGCCGTTGAGGATCTCCATGGGCGAGTAGGCGTGCAGGTGGATGTCGGGGACCCGGCGCTTGATCTCGCGGGCCAGCTCGAAGTACGCCGTCCCGGGCAGCTCCGGATGGATCCCGCCCTGCATGCAGATCTCGGTCGCGCCGACCGCCCAGGCCTCCTCGGCCCGCTTGCCGACCTCGTCCAGGGACAGGGTGAACGCGTCGGCATCCGTACGGCGCTGCGCGAACGCACAGAACCGACAGCCGGTGTAACAGACGTTGGTGAAGTTGATGTTGCGGTTCACCACATACGTCACGTCGTCACCGACCACGGCTCGACGTACGTCGTCGGCCAGGCGACACAGTGCCTCCAGTGCAGGCCCCTCGGCCTGGAACAGCAGCATCGCCTCGTCGTCACTGAGACCGGCCGGGTCGCGTTCGGCAGAGCGCAGGGCAGCCGCGACGTCACCATCCAGGCGGGCCGGGACCGTGTGCAGGGAGGCGTCCTGCAGGGCGTCCCAGTCGCCGTACACCTGGTCGAAGTCGTCTCGACGGTCATGGGTCCGGCCGGTCGTGTCGATGCTCCGGTGCAGGTCGGTGCGGCCCGAGCTGGTCCAGTCGAGATCCGGCTCCTGCCACGGCAGACCCACCGGCACAGCCGACTCGAGTGCCAGGCCACGTGCATCGGCCAATCCGTCGACGTGGTGGCGCAGGCGCGGGTCCAACCACGGCTCACCCCGCAGCACGAACTCCGGGTAGATGGTCAGTCGCTCACGCAGCTCGAAGCCCTGCTCCGCGGTGCGCAGGGCGAGCTCGTCGATCTGTGGCCACGGCCGTTCGGGGTTCACGTGGTCCGCGGTCAAGGGTGAGACACCACCCCAGTCATCGATGCCGGCCCGCAGCAGCAGCGCGAACTGGTCGTCGATCAGGTTCGGCGGCGCCTGGATCCGCATCGACGGACCGAGCACGACACGGGCCACCGCCACGGTCGCCGCCAGCTCCGCCAGCTCGGCGTCATCCTCGTGGGCCATCGCCGTGTCCGGCTTGGCGCGGAAGTTCTGCACGATGACTTCCTGGATGTTGCCGTACTGCCGCGCAATCCCGCGCAGCGCGAAGATCGCGTCGGCGCGTTCGGCGAACGTCTCGCCGATGCCGATCAGCACACCCGTGGTGAAGGGCACCGACGAGCGGCCGGCATCCTCGAGCGCCCTCAGCCGGACGGCCGGCTCCTTGTCCGGCGAGCCGTAGTGGCACCCACCGGGCTCGGACCACAGCCGCGTCGCGGTGGTCTCCAGCATCATCCCCATCGACGGGGACACCGGCTTGAGCCGCTGGAGGTCCTCCCACCCCATCACGCCGGGGTTCAGATGGGGAAGGAGACCGGTCTCCTCGAGGATCCGGATCGCGACCGCCCGCACATAGGCCAGCGTCGAGTCGTACCCGTTGGCGTCGAGCCACTCGGCCGCGGCCGGCCAGCGCTCCTCGGGCCGGTCCCCCAACGTGATCAGGGCTTCCTTGCAACCCAGTGCCGCACCCTCGCGGGCGATCGCCAGCACCTCGTCCATCGACAGGTACGGCGCCGGCACCTTCTTCGGGGTGGTCGCGAACGTGCAGTAGTGGCAGCGGTCCCGGCACAGCCGGGTCAGCGGGATGAACACCTTGCGGGAGTAGGTGATCACTCCAGCCCGGCCGGCCTGGTCGAGCCCGACGTCACGAACGCGGCCGGCGATCTCGCACAGTGCGTCCAGGTCCTCCCCACGCGCCTGCAACAACACCGACGCCTCCTCGGGGTTGAGGGTCACCGCCTGGCGGGCACGGTGCAGCGCACGCCGCATCTCCGCCGAGGTCGCTGCCGTCCCCGTGGTCATGCGCCGAACCTCGCCGTTCCGCCCTTGAGCACGACGGTGTCGCCCACGAGGGCGTCGAAGTGGACCACGCCGTCGGCCTCCCCGGACTCGACACGCAGCTCGTCGCCGGGCAGCACAGGTGAGGCCAGCCGGACCTCCAGCTCACGCAGGTCGGCGGGGTGTGCGCCCACCTGACCGGCGACGATCCGCGCGGCGATGCCCAGGGTGCACAGGCCGTGCAGGATCGGCCGGTCGAACCCGTTCGCGGTCGCGACCTCGGGGTCGACGTGCACCGGGTGCCGGTCGCCGGTGAGTCGGTAGAGCGCGGCCAGGTCCGGGCTGGTCGCGAACGTGTCGCTCGCGTTCCGATCGACCGGTGCGGCAGCGGGGGCCGAGGGTCCGCGGTCTCCGCCCCACCCACCGAGGCCGGGCAGGAAGATGTTGTACGTCGCGGAGAACACCGGCGAGCTCACCTCGATCTCGACGACGGCGGCCTTGCCCTTGTCGAGAACGCCGGCGATGCGCCCGGTCATCGGGATCTCCCCGCAGGCCGGCATCTCGCCGTGCACGACAAGCTTCTGCGAGGCATGCAGTGACCGCTTCGGGTCGTAGGCGCCGAGACGGCCGGCCGACTCCACGGCCCACAGGCCCAGCGCACAGGCGTACGTCGGCAGGGTGCGGAGGTCGCGCTCGTAGACGAGGTCGAGGTCGGTCGCCGAGGCACCGACCGAGAGCGCGTAGAGGATCGCGGCCGTGTCGTCGTACGACGCGGTGTGCGAGCCCAGGTCGGTGCCGGCGAGATCGGCAAGGGTGAGGGTGGGAGTGTTCATCGGTAGGCCGCCGTCCCGGTGATCGCGTGGCCGAGGGCCAGCGTGTGGATCTCGTTCGTGCCCTCGTAGGTGTAGACCGACTCGAGGTTGTTCATGTGCCGGATCACCGGGTACTCCAGGGTGATGCCGTTCGCGCCGAGGCTGTTGCGTGCCTCGCGGGCGACGTCCATGGCCTGCCGCACGTTGTCGAGCTTGCCGAAGCTGACCTGCGCCGGCGTCAGCGTGCCGGCGTCCTTGAGTCGCCCCAGATGAAGGGCCACCAGGGTCGAGCGGTTGACGCTGACCAGCATCTCCACGAGCTTGCGCTGGACCAGCTGGAAGCCGGCGATGGGCTTGCCGAACTGCTCACGGGAGAGGCTGTAGTCCAGAGCCGCCTCGTAGCAGGCACGGCCGGCCCCGACGGCGCCGAACAGGATCCCGAAGCGGGCCTCGTTCAGGCACGACAGGGGCCCGCGCAGGCCGGTGACACCGGGCAGCACCGCGGTCTGGGGCAGCCGCACGTCCTCGAGCACGATCTCGCCGGTCACCGACGCCCGCAGCGATGCCTTCTTGTGGATGGTGTTGACCGTGAAGCCCGGAGTGCCGGTCGGGACGATGAACCCCCGGATGCCGTCGTCGGTCCTCGCCCAGATGACCGCGACGTCCGCGATCGGTGCGTTCGTGATCCACATCTTGGTGCCGTTGAGCACCCAGTCGGTGCCGTCACGACGGGCCTGGGTCTTCATGCTGCCGGGGTCCGAGCCCGAGTCGGGCTCGGTGAGCCCGAAGCAGCCGATGATCTCGCCGGCGGCCATGCCCGGAAGCCAGGCTTCCTTCTGCTCCTCCGACCCGTAGGCGTGGATCGGGAACATCGCCAGGGATCCCTGCACCGACACGAAGCTGCGGAAGCCGGAGTCCCCGGCTTCGAGCTCGAGGCAGGCCAGGCCGTAGCTGACCGCGTTCGTTCCGGCACAGTCGTAGCCCTCGAGGTGCATGCCGAGCAGACCGAGGCCGCCCATCTCCTTGGCCAGCTCCCGTGGGAAGACGCCTTGGTCGTACCAGTCGCCGATCTCGGGAAGGACCCGGTTGACCACGAAGCTGCGGACGGTCTGCTGGATGGCGCGTTCCTCGTGGTCGATGAGCGTGTCGAGGTCGAGGAAGTCGCGCGGGTTGTCGGCGCGCTTGAGGTTGGTGGCGTCACTCATGCTGTCCTTCTTTCGTGAGGTGCTTGCTGCGGGCCCGGGCGACCGCGGATGCGCGCTCCGGGGATCCGAGCAGGGCGAGACGGGATGACTGCCATTCCACGGGGTCGAACGTGCCCGCGTCGTGGCTGTTGAGCACGGCCTTCGTCGCGGCGACTGCGGCCAGGTGCTCGGTGGTGGTGGCGCCCAGGAGTGCCTCCGCGGTCGCGACAGCCGTGCCCTTCGCCACGACCTGGGAGACCAGACCTGCCGCCCGGGCCGAGTCGTGGTCGAAGCGTTCGCCGAGCAGCAGCAGCCGGCGTACGGCGTCGCGCGGGTAGGCGTCACAGAGCCGGCCGAGTGACTCCGGGTTGTACAGCAGTCCGAGTCGTACGGCGGGCACCTGGAGGTAGCTGCCCTCCGCGGCCACCCGCAGGTCGCAGGAGAGGGCCAGGTCGGCGGCTGCTCCCAGGCACGGGCCCTCGAGTGCGGCCACGACGGCGACCGGCGCTGCGCGGATCGCGCGAGAAGCTGCTGCGACGGCCTCGTCGTAACCCACGTCGTCCGTGGTCCCGGTGATCTCCCGGAAGTCTGCGCCGGCACTGAAGACGTCACCGTTGCCGTGCAGCACGACACCTGTGACGTCGCACGCGAGTGTGGTGAAGGCCGTCGTGAGCGAATCGAGCACGGACAGCGACAGGGCATTGCGCCGTTCGGGCGCGTCGATGACGACGTGCTGGACCCGCCCGGTCATGTCAGGCCCCGACCCGGGCCGACGACCACCGCTCGACGAGTCGGGTGCGGTCGAACTCGACCGCCTGCTCGAGCTGCTCGGAGATGTTGAGCAGCAGCTGTTCGGTGCCAGCCCGGGTGACCAGCTGGGCGCCGACGGGAAGCCCGTCGACCAGGCCGCACGGCAGTGAGGCGGCGGGAACGCCCGCCACGTTGAAGGGCACCGTGAACGGGAACGCCCCCCAGAGCTGGTCGACCTCGTGTCCGTCGATCGTGGCGGGCCTCTCCCCCAAGGGAAAGGCCGGTACGGCGACGGCGGGAGTCAGCACCACGTCGTAGGTCGTGAGCAGGTCGTCGATCCGCTGGCGGAACACCGGCAGCAGCTCGTTGGCCCGCAGTGCGGCCGACGGGTCGAGGGAGAGCGCGGCCCGCAGCGCCGACCGCTCGTAGCGGGTGAGCTGGTCGGCATGCTGGGCCAGCAGATGCCCGCGCTCACGGTGCTCGTCGTCGAGGACCAGCGGACCGAACACGTCGTTCCAGCCGTCGACCGGGAGGTCGATCTCGGTGACGTGGTGTCCGAGGGTCTCGAGGATGTGCGCAGTCTTCGCGATGACCCCCGCGACTCCGGGATCGACCGGGCGCCCCTCGGGGTGGGCGCAGTAGCCGATCCGGAGCCCGGTGCGGGGCACCGCCGGCAGGAACGTGCGGCCCGCCAGGACGCCCAGCATGGTGCGTGCGTCGGCCACTGTGTTGGTCATCGGGCCGGCGCTGACGAAGTCGGTCATTGCGCGGAAGCCACGTTCGTCGCTCACCACGCCGGCGCTGGGCTTGAGGCCGTAGAGGCCGGCGAAGGCCGCGGGGATGCGGATCGACCCGCCGCCGTCCGACCCGACCGCGAGGGTCGAGAGGCCGGCCGCCACCGAGGCTGCGGCTCCGCCGCTGGAACCACCCGGTGTCCGTGTGGTGTCCCACGGATTCGCCGTGTCGGGGCCGAGCAGGTTGTCGGTCGTGGCCGACTGGCCGAACTCGGCGGTGTTGGTCTTGCCGGTGAACACTGCCCCGGCCGCGCGCAGTCGCCGGACCACACCGGAGTCGGTCTTGGCCACCTGGTCGCGATGGACGAGCGAGCCGAGGGTGGTCACCACACCTTCGATGTGGAAGGCGTCCTTGATCGACACCGGCACCCCGGTCAGCGGGGCCAGCGGCCCGCCGTCGGCGTACCGTCTCTCCGCCTCCGAAGCCTGTGCCAGGGCCAGGTCACGAGTGACCTCGACGAACGCGTTCAACTCGACGTCGTACCTGTCGATGCGGTCGAGGAACGTGGTGGTCACCTCGACCGGGCTCACCGTGCCCCGGCGGTACGCCGAGACCAGCTCGGCCGCCGACCACCGGCAGAAGTCCTCGTCAGCCATGGGGGTGGACCCCGCCGCTGACGCCGTAGACCTCTCCGGTGATGTAGCCGGCCTGGTCGGAGACCAGGAAGGCCACGAGGTTGGCGATGTCGTCCGGCTGCCCGATCCGGCCCAGCTTCGACTTGTCCTGCAGGTAGCCGTCGAAGAACTCGTCAGGGTAGATCTTGCGCAGGAAGTCGTTGTAGATCAGCCCTGGTGTGATCGCGTTGACCCGCACACCGTGCTTGCCGTTCTCCGCCGCGGCGACCCGGGTGAGTGCGTTGACGCCCGCCTTGGCCGCGGAGTACGCCGCCCCGTGCTCGGCCGTCGTCTCGTAGGCGGCGATCGAGCTGATGTTCACGATCGCGCCTGA
The DNA here is from genome assembly GCF_001427925.1 of Nocardioides sp. Root151. Classification (NCBI taxonomy): domain Bacteria; kingdom Bacillati; phylum Actinomycetota; class Actinomycetes; order Propionibacteriales; family Nocardioidaceae; genus Nocardioides; species Nocardioides sp. Root151. The sequence continues at coordinate 42,778 of NZ_LMGG01000008.1, read as the reverse complement.
GCCGGCTTCGATCATGTGGGGCAGTGCGTGCCGCATGCCGAGGAAGGTGCCGGTCAGGTCGACGTCGAGGCAGCGCTGCCAGGTCTCGAGCGACATCTGGGCGACGGGCTCGATCTTCGACCAGCCGGCGTTGTTGACGAGCACGTCCAGGCGACCGCGTTCGGCGACCACCGTGTTCATGCACTGCTCGATCGCTGCCGCATCGGTGACGTCGAGCGGGATGGCCAGGAACGGTCGTCCGTGCTCGCCGGCCAGCTCGTCAGCGAGCTCCTTGCACCTGCGCTCGTGCGCATCGGTGACGACCACGTCGAATCCGTCGGCGGCCAGCCGTCGGGTGATGGCTGCGCCGATTCCGGCGCCGGCGGCAGCGGTGACGACGGCGACCTTGTGCTCGGTCATGGTGCTCTCCTTGTCCTGGACGGTCAGGCGTTGACGGCGGGAATGATGTCGGTGGCCAACTGCTCCATGCGGCGCTTGCGGCCACCGGAGAGCAGGGCGAACGTGATCCGGTCGAGGTCGAGGGCGCAGAGATCCTTGAGGCGCGCCACGCACTGGTCGGCGGTGCCGGCCAGCGCGACGGACTTCACGAACTCGTCGCTGACGACCTGCTTGTGGCCTGCGTGCCGCGAGAGGTGCTCGACCAGGTGGTAGCCGGAGTTGGCCGCAGCGAACTCCGGACGGAAGCGCTCCCAGGCGGGCGGCATGTGCTTCCACACGTCGAACGTCGCGGCCTGGCTGGTCGCCCAGGCACGCACGTCGGAGAGCGCCTGCTCCTCGTCGTCGTCCACGCTCATCGTGACGACCAGGTCGATGACGATCTCGGAGCGGTCGCGACCGGCCTTCTCGAGGCCCTCGTAGATGTACTTCAGCTGCCACTCGACGAACTCGGGGTCGGCGCCGCCCATCAGGATCGCGCCGTCGCACTTCTCACCCGAGAGCCGCAGCATGCCGGGCTGGGAGACGGCCAGGTAGATGGGGATCTGCTTGCCTGCGGTCGCCAGCTTCACCTTGGTGCCGTAGAGGTCCTGCTCCTCGCCGGTGAAGAGTCGACGGAACTCGTCGATGCCGGCCGAGAGGTCGCCGAGCTTCGAGGGCTGGCCGCCGGCGCCGTACACCGCGGACCAGCCTGCGCCGAGGCCGAGCATCGCGTTGCCGTTGCTCAGCTCGTCGAGGGCAACCGTCGCGTTGGCGGTCACCGTGGGGTGCCTCGTGAGCAGGTTGGTGACGGCCGAGCCGATGTGCATGTTCTCCGTGGCGAGCGCGGCGATGTTCATCGCGGCGTACACGTCCTTCATGCCGAGCTGGAAGTCGATGAACCACATCGCCTCGAAGCCCTTGGCCTCGGCTTCCTTGGCCAGGTCGGTCACGTTGGTCAGTGGTTCGCGCGGGCTGACGCCCATCGAGAGTCCCCAGCGGTCCATGGTGTTCAGTTCCTTCCAGAGAGGGCAGTGCGCATGACGGCAGTCACGGCATCCGGGTTGTCGATGTTCATGAGGTGTCCCGCATTCGGGATCTCGGTGTAGGTCACGTCGGCCAGGGCCTCGGTGATGATGTCTGCGGCCTTGCGAGGGCAGAAGGTGTCGTCGGTGGCGCCGACGACGTCGACGTGCACCTTGATGTCGGCCAGGCGCGGCGTGAGCGGTGCGGCGTTCAGACCGGCCATTGCCTGCGCGGCATTGGCGTAGCCACGCCCGTCGCCGACCACGCGCAGCCGTTCCGCGACGACCTGGTCGAGCTGGTCGTGGGCCACCGCCAGAGCCGCGGCGGTGTCCTCGCGCATTCCGTGACGGAACTCGGCGGATGCCGTGTCCGCGGCCTGCGCGATCCGGTTCGCGTAGAAGCCGGTGGCGGCGCGACCGACCACGGACGACGTACCGAGCACGATCGCGTGGGTGACCAGGTCGGGGCGCTCGGCAGCGGCCCAGAGGGCGACGGTGCCACCGAGGGAGAACCCGACGACCGTGGCCGGGCCGGTGACCGTCTCGAGGAAGCCGAGCAGGTCGCGCCCCAGCTGCTCGAGCGTTGCGTCGCCGTCGCCAACCGTGGTGCCACCGTGACCGCGCAGGTCGTAGGCGAACGTGTGTACGTCGGCCAGGTCGCGCTGTTGCACGGCCCAGGTCTCCTTGCCCTCGGCAAGCCCGTGCACGAGCACGACGGGCGGGCCGGAGCCGGCCTCCGTCCACTCGACGTCGATGTCGCCGATGGTTCGGGTGGATGTGGCTGTCATGCGTGCTCCTCGAGGATGCGGCGAAGGTCGACCTTGCGGATCTTGCCTGCGGCGGTCACGGGCATTTCGTCGACGACGCGCAGGGACTCCGGAAGCTTGCGGTCGGACACTCCCGCTCGACGGAGCCAGCGCACGAGCTCGTCGAGGGTCGGCGGGAGGTTCCTGGCCACGATCACGGCGCAGATGCGTTCGCCGAGGCGCTCGTCGGGCTCGCCGATCACCGCCACCCGGAGCACGTCGGGGTGAGCCGCGATCGCGTTCTCGATCGGCACCGGGGAGATGTTGACGCCGCCGCGGATGATGAGGTCCTTCAGCCGCCCGGTCAGGCGGAGGTAGCCGTCGTCGCCGATGCTGGCCAGGTCACCGGTGCGGAAGAAGGCGTCCGGGGTGAGCAGGCTGCGGTACATCTCCTCCTGCCCGAGGTAGCCGACGAAGACCCCGGGCCCACGCATGGCCAGCTCGCCGACCCCGTTGTCGTCGGGCTCGAGGATGCGGAGCTCGAGGTCGGGCAGCGGGATGCCAGCGGTGCTGGTCAGTTGCTCGGGCGTGCTGTCGGCCGTGCCCGTCGTTCCGGCGCCCTCGGTCATGCCCCACAGGACGGTGACGAGAGTGTGCGGGGCCTGCTCGGCGGCCTGCTCGAGAAGGCTCGGCGGCACCGGGGCACCGCCGCAGAGGAAGCTGGTCAGGCTGGCCAGCTTGGCCTTTCCAGCCGGCCATTCGGCATCCACGAGGTCCTTGAGGAACGGAGTCGCGGCTGCGGTGAACACGCACTGGTGCTCGTCGACGAGCTCGAGGCCACGCACCGGGTCCCAGCGGTCCTGGAGCACGAGGGTGGCACCCGTGAACAGGGACAGTCGGCCGCCGTGCCACGCGCCGACGCTGTGGCCCAGCGGCGACGGCATGAAGATGGGGGTCTCTTCGGTGATCCCGAAACGCCGGGCGAAGCCCAGGTTGACGGCGGCCATGGTGTCGGCGGTGTGCATGACGGCCTTCGGCATGCCCGTCGTGCTCGACGTGAACATGAGGTGGTCGACGCCGGCGGGAACCACGGGGGCACGCCGCTCCCCCTGTGCCCAGGTCCAGAACTCCGCGCCGTCGTCGTCGACCAGCAGAACGCTGGTCGCCCAGCCGCACGAGACGGCCGCGTCGCGGGCCCATTCACCGGTCGGCCGGTTGCGGCTGGTGTGGGCGCCGATGATCACGCGGGAGCCGATGAGCTCGTGGACATGGCGCAGGGTCCGGGAGTCGGTGCTGATCGGCAGCGTCGCCGGCACGGCGCCGATCTGCAGGCAGGCGAGCAGCGACACCTGCCACTCCACGCTGTTGGGCAGGTAGATCAGCACGGCGTCTCCGGCCTGCACACCGGCGCTGACCAGGCCGCGGGCCATCAGGCGCGCCCGACTCGAGAGCTCGCGACGGGTCAGCGCGTGGCCACGGTCGTCCACGAGTGCGAGGTGGGTCGGGTCGGCCTCGACGAGGCGGTCGAAACGGTCGGCGAGCTGCTCACCCGGCCACCAGCCGTTGCGGCGGTAGTCGTCGGCGAGCGGGTGCTCTGCGCCGAGCTGGAGAGGCGTTGCTGTCTGGGTCACAGGTCGATCGTCCAACGGTCTGCATCTCCTGTCAAGAGAGTGATGTCGCTTTTTTTCTTTGCTCACGTCGCTTTACGTTATGCTCGGGTCCACACAGGCCAAGACGATCACTTCGGGAGCCCGCACATGCCAGTGTCCGCAGAACCCACCACCCCCAAGGGCCGGCGCACCCGCGACCATCTCGTGAACGCGGGCCGTGTGGTGTTCGCCCGCGACGGCTACGTCAGCGCCCGCATGTCCGACGTGGCGCAGGAGGCCGAGATCTCCATGGGTGGGCTCTACCGCTACTTCGCCAACAAGGAGGACCTCTTCGGCCAGGTCATCGCCGACCTCCATGAAGAGCTCTTCCAGGCGAGCACTGCCACCGACCACGACTTCAAGACCGACCCCTATGAGGCGCTGGTCGAGTCGAACAAGGGTTACCTGCGGCACTACAGCGAGCAACGCGACGTCATGCGGGCCTTCATCCAGGCTGCCCACGTCGAAGACCGGTTCCGCGACTTCTGGTGGAAGATGCGCAACCGCCACATCGACCGCTTCGTCACCGCGCTCAAGAACGTCCATGGCATCACCGAGGTGAACGGCGTCGACGCCGCGCTGGCGGCCGAGTCCGTGGCGTGCATGGTCGAGCAGTCGGCCTACGTCTGGTACGCCCAGCACAAGCTGCACGGTTCCGAGGTCGACCTCGATGACGCGGCTCGCACGGTGGCTCACACATGGTTCGTCACCTTCTTCGGTCCCGACGACCACCGGGTCGCCTCCTCCTAGAGGGAGCGCAGGTGCGGCGGGAGCCCGTCGGGAAGCAGCGGTTCGAGCGAGGCACCGATCGCGATGAGATCGAGGTCGCTCCCCCGACGCCCGACGAGCTGCACACCCACGGGCAGCCCCTCGTCCAGGCCGGCCGGGATCGCCAGCACCGGATGCCCGGCCAGGTTGGCGAAGGCCGTGTTGCGACACAGCGCGGTGTCGCGGTCCTCCCACTCGCCTGCCACCTGCACCTGCTCGTCGTACGCCGGTGACGCGGGGAACGGCACTCCCGGGAGCAGCAGGACCTCGACCGTGTCGAGCAGTTGGTCGAGTTCGTCACTGAACGCCATACCCGACGCACGCGCCGCGTCGTACTGCCCGTCGGTGACCAGGGCCGCTGCGGCCAGCCGAGCTCGGACGTACGGCGTGTAGAGGTCGGCGCGATTCGCCCACCGGGCGTGGAAGCGACTCGCCTCGTGGCCGATGATGGTGAAGTTGTCACCGACACTGGCCTCGATTCCGGGCAGCCGCACCTCCATCACCCGCGCGCCGAGATCACCGAACGCGTCGGCAGCCGAGGAGACGGCGACATCGACCGAGGCCGCCGATCGTCCGAGACCGGCGAGGACGCCGACAGTGCGCGGCACCCGCTGCGGCGTTGGCCCGCCGGCCAGGCCGGCCAGCACCCGTAGCAGCGGGTCGAGGTCCGCAACCGAACGTGCCATCGGGCCGGCCACGTCAAGGGTCGGGGAGAGTGGCACGATCCCGTCGGTCGGCACCAGCCCACGGGTCGGCTTCAAGCCGGCCACCCCGCACAGGTTCGCCGGAATGCGGATCGAGCCCGCCGTGTCGGTGCCGACGGCACCGAGGCAGAGTCCGGCAGCCAGGGCCGCCGCGGGTCCGCCGGACGAGCCGCCGACGATGCGTTCGGGATTCGCGGGATTGCGGGTCGGCTCGGTGGTCCCGCCGTACGCGAACTCGTGGGTGTTGGCCTTGCCGACCAGGACGGCGCCTGCCTGCTCCAGCCGGCTCCACACCGTGGCGTTGGTGTGAGCCACGTTCTTCTCGAGGACCCGGCTGCCGGCCGTGGTCACGAGGCCCGCGACGTCGATCAGGTCCTTCAGCACGACGGGGATCCCGAGGAGCGGACCCGACTCCCCCGCAGCCAGCCGGGCATCGGCCTTGGCCGCGTGCTCACGAGCCAGGTCGACGGTGGCGGTGACCAGCGACCTGATCGCGGGTTCGTGCACCGCCGAGCGCTCCAGCACCGCCTCGAGCAGCGCGGCCGAGGTCAGCTCGCCCGAGTCCAGTGCGGCCCGGGCGGCCACGAGCGTGGCGGGCAGGTTCACGCGGCTCCGACTCCGATCAGGCTCTGTTGCACGTCGCGCCGGCCCGAGAGATCTTCGGCGCTGCCATCGTAGGCCACCTCGCCGCTGACCAGGACGACTGCACGATCGGCGACCGAGAGCGCAAATCGCAGGTTCTGCTCGACCAGAAGGATGGCCGGGGCATCGGCCTCGCGGGTCAGTTGCCGCAGCAGGACGGCGATCTCGTTGACGATGGAGGGAGCCAGTCCCTCCGTCGGCTCATCGAGGAGCAGCAGGGACGGATTGGTGCTCAGCGCGCGGGCGATGACGAGGAGCTGCTGTTCGCCGCCACTGAGGTTGTTGCCGAACGCCTTCGAGCGCTTGCGCAGCACCGGGAAGAGGTCCATCAACCGGTCCGTGGTCCATCCGGTTCCCGACGCCGGCCGCCTGGCCGCCACCTCCAGGTGCTCGCGCACGGTGAGGCTGCGGAACACCTGGCGCGACTCGGGCACCAGACCGATGCCGAGCCTCGCGCGCTTGTGCGGGCCCAGCTCGGAGATGTCCCGGCCCGCCAGGCGCACTGCGCCCGAGGAGCGTGGCAGCTGACCCATGATGGCCCGGATGGTGCTGCTCTTGCCCATGCCGTTGCGCCCGAGCAGCGCGGTCACCGAACCGGACTCGACCGTGAGCCCGATGCCGTGCAGCACCGGCGCCCCGCCGTACCCGCCGCGCAGGTCCTTGATCTCAAGCAACGATGGGTTCTGCACCGAGATACACCTCCTCCACGAACGCGTTGCGGGCGATCGCCTCCGGGGTGTCGTCGGCCACGAGCTGCCCCTGGTGCATGACGAGGATGCGGTGGGACCAGCCCATGACCATGTCCATGTCGTGCGCGACGAAGATGACCGCGGTCTCCGGGCCCAGTTCCGCGACGCGGTCTCGCAGGTCGCCGCACTCGGAGGCTGTCAGCCCGACGTTCGGCTCGTCGAGAAGCAGCAGGCTGGGCTGTGCCGAGACGGCGATCGCCAGCTCGAGCCGCCGTTGTGCGCCGTACGACATGTTTGCGGGCAGCTCCACGCCGTCATTGCGACCGAGGTCCCACGTGTCCAGAAGCTCGTCGACGCGCGCCGCGAGGACCCGGTCGCCGCGCCAGCCGCGGACCATGCTCCATCGGTGGTTCTGACGGCACGCGAGGGTCAGGTGCTCACGCACCGTGAGGTCAGGGAACAGGCTTGAGATCTGGAAGGAGCGCGAGATCCCGGCCCGGTAGCGGCGGTGCGGGGCGAGTCGTGTGACATCGCGTCCGGCCAGTCGCACGTGACCGCTCGAGGCCTTCACCTGGCCCCCGAGGATGTTGAACAGCGTGCTCTTGCCGGCTCCGTTGGGGCCGATCACGCCGACCCACTCGCCGGCTTTCACGTTGAACGAGACGTTCTGTACGGCGTGCACTCCGCCGTACGTCCGTCCGACTGCATCAATCTCAAGCAACGGCATGGGAGACCCGTCCTCTCGTGAGGGAGCGCAACGCGCCGGCGACCTTCGGTCGGAACCGGAGCAGCAGCGCGGTGACGATGAAGAGCCCGCCGATGATCATCGGGGCGCGCTCCATCGACCACTGGTTGGCGTAGAACTGGAGCAAGGTGACGAGGATGCCGCCGATGAAGGCGCCGTACCTCGTGCCGGAGCCGCCGATGATCGCCATCAGCACCAGCAGCCCCGACGTGGCGACACCGATGTTGGTGGGCGAGATCAGCCCGCTCTGGAAGGCGAACAGGGCACCACACACTCCGCTGAGGGTGCCGGACAGGACGATCGCGACAACACGGTAGCGCCACACGTCGTACCCGAGGGCCTCCATACGGACCTCGTTGTCTCGACTCCCCCGGAAGGCCAGGCCTAGCGGCGAGCCGATGATCCGCTGGATGGTGAACAGTCCGAGCACGGTGAGGACGAGCACGAACTGGTAGAGCGTGCCCGAGTGCCAGTCCTCGCCGAGACCGAGCGAAGGGATGTAGATGCCGGTGACGGCCTCGGCCTGCGCGGTCTTGAGGAAGTCCCACTGCTGGGCGAGGTTCGAGACCATCTGGCCCAGCGCCAGCGTGACCAGGATGAAGTACAGCCCGCGAGCCCTGAGCGAGACGAGGGCGAAGACCAGCGACGCCAGCGCGGACGCGAGGGCGGCGGCGACGATGAGGTACCAGAACGACTCGTGGCCGTAGCGCACCATCAAGAGCCCGGCGGTGTAGCCGCCCACACCGGCGAGTGCGGCGTGACCGAGGCTGTAGAGCCCGGCCTGACCGTAGGCGAGGTCGAGGCTTGCCGCCATCATGGCGAAGATCAGGGCCCGGGTGAGCAGGCTCTCCTGCTGGCTGGAGAGCAGGAACGGCAGTTCGAGAGCGCCGATCAGGAGCACCAGGACCGGCACCTTGCGGCGCAGCTGGGTGAACACGGTCGTCATGTCAGGCCGTCCTTCCACTGAGGCCGGTCGGCCGCAGCACGAGCACTCCGGCCATCAGCAGGTAGAGCATGACCGAGGACATCTCGGGAAACCGGTCGCGCGAGAAGGCGTCGAGCAGGCCGATCACCAACGCCGCGACGAGAGTGCCGGGCACCGAGCCGATGCCGCCGACCACGACCACGACCAGTGCCATGAGGAGAACCTCCATCGGCTGGTTCGTGTTCGCCCCCAGGACCAGGCCGCCCATGCCACCGGCGATGCCGGCGACCGCGGAGCCCAGCACGAACACGGCGAGGACCACCCGGTCGAGGTTGATGCCGAGGCCCTTGGTCATCTCCGCGTCGTCCATGCCGGCACGCACCATGGCGCCGACCCGGGTACGGTCCTGCACCAGCCAGAGCATCAGCGCGATCGCGAATCCGACGACAGCGATGGCCAACCGGTTGGCCGGCACCGACACTCCGCCGATCTGGACGGCGCCCTCGAGCCAGCTGATCCGGAACGGTGCCTTGGCGATCGGGCCCCAGATCCACTGGGCCAGGTTGGCCAACACGTAGATCAACCCGAACGACATGAGTATCTGCTCATTCGGTCTGCCGGGGATGAAGCGGAACAGCCTCTCCAGCGCCAGCCCGAGCGCCGCACAGATCACTGCCGCACCCAGGATCGCGACCACGAGGGGGTAGCCCTGGTCGACGGCGAGGGTCGAGGTGACGAACGCCCCCACCATGTAGACCGCCCCGTGGGCCAGGTTGAGCACGCCCATCGCTCCCAGGAGCAGGGCGAGACCTGATCCCATCAGGAACAGGACCGCTCCGAGCGAGATCCCATTTGCGATGATCTGCATGTCAGTGTCCGACGTTCTCGTAGGTCTTCACGGGTTCCCACTCGTAGCGACTGCCGTCCTTGATCGCCTTGACCACCGTGCGGTTGGACGCGGCGACGCCGTCTGCGTCGTACGACGCCGGGCCGATGACGGTGTCGAACACCTTCCCGTCGAGCTCCTCGCGGAGTGCCTTGACGGACGTGTCTCCATCGGTCTCGTCGGCACCGGTCAGGAAGATGTCGGTGACCGTGTAGGCGAAGGCGACGGTCTGGTTCGGAATTCCGTGGTACTTGGCGTCGTACGCCTTGGTGAAGGCCGCATTCTCCGGGTAGTCGAGCAGGTGGTTGTACTCGTTGAGGCCGATCTCACCGGAGAGCTCGTCGCCGATGCTCTGATAGGTGGGGTCGAAGACGCCCTGGAACATCAGCAACGGGACCTTGATCCCGAGGTTGCGGTACTCGCGGACGAACGCCGCAGCATCGTTGGGCACCAGCCACATGGCAAGCGCGTCGACGTCCTGGTCGAGCTTCGTGGCGTACTGCAGCATGTCCGTGGTCCCGAGCGGAACCCACTGCTGCTGGGAGACCTCACCGCCGGCTGACTTGAACGCGTCCGCGACACCGGCGATCGCGTTCTGGCCGTAGGCGTAGTCGGGTCCGAGGGTCGCGATCTTCTTGTAGCCAAGTTCTTCGGCCGCATAGGTACCGAGCGGAGCCGCCGTCTTCTTGTCCGCCCCGGGCCAGATGAACCCGCTTCCGTCGCCGCCAGCCAGGGCGACGTCGCCACCGAGCAGGGTGAACATGGGAACACCCTGTTGGTCGAGGTACGCCGACACTGCCTGCTGGCTGGAGCCGAAGATCGGTCCGACGACGACGTCGGCACCGTCGGACTCGACGAGCTTCTTCACCCGCTCCAGGGTCTGGGACGGGTCGAGCACGTCCTCGTTGACCTTGACCACCGAGACCTTCTCGCCACCGGCCTCGCTGCCGAACTTGTCGAGCGCGAGCTCCACGCCCTGCGCTGCTTCGGGACCGTAGTCGGCGGCGAATCCCGAAGTCGGAGCCACCAGCCCGATGACGATCTCATTGTCATTGGCCGCATCGCCGTCGCGCGTGGCGCACGCCGCGAAGGACATCGTGAGCGTCGTCGCGGCAACGGCTGCCATCAGTTTTCGAGCCTGCACGTGGACTCCTCCAAGTCGATTACCAACCCCGTGGAGTCGATCGTCGGCCTGTGACGCGCATCATGTCAAGAGGGTGACGTCGCTTTTTTGTGTTTGCCGCCTCGCTTTTCTGGGCCCGATGCGGAAAGTGCCTACGACCGGTGGCGCCGAGACTGAAGGATCTGTGACTGCCGAGTTGTCACCGCCGATCGGGAGAACTCGCCCTCGACGACCTGGATGTAGGTCCGCGGGGATACTCGCTACGGTTTGGGCGGGTCCGGTCAGGTGGTCACCCCGAGAATGGCCGAACGGTCTGCGGCATGTTTTGCGGCATCGGCCCCAATGCGGGCCGTCGTGCGATCGCGCTGTGCGTCGGCCAGAAACGCAAAAACCGCCTCTGTCCTGCGTTCTCCGCAGGACAGAGGCGATTTCTCCGGTCGGGCTGACAGGATTTGAACCTGCGACCCCTTGACCCCCAGTCAAGTGCGCTACCAAGCTGCGCTACAGCCCGAAGCCCCGCGACTCACGCCGTGGAGCGAGTGGAACCCTACCGCAGCCCGGCGGCGAACACGGAATCAGGGTCCATCCTCGTCGCACCGAAATTCGTTGACACTTGGATTCTGCAACTGCTAAGCCAGTTCCCAACCACTGCGCCTCTTGCTTGCAGCACGGGAGGGTCTCGAGCACCGGGCTCGGTGGGGACATCCACTCACCTCGGGAAGGACCCTCCTCATGCGCTCGATCCGCCACACCATGCTGCGCCGACGTACGTCGTACGCGGTGGCCGCCGCCGCACTCGCGATGACCAGCCTGTCCGGCACTCCGACGGCACAGGCCGACGACGGCGACCTCCATCCGGACCCGTTCGCGTACTGCCCGGTCGGTGTGGTGACCAACCCCGACACCGGCGCCACCACGAGCACCTGCATCGCCTCCGTGGGACGCGGCGGCACGTTCAAGCTCGGCTCCACCGTCGTGACGCTCACCGAGGGCGTCAACGTCCAGGGCGGCCTGGGCATCACCCCGACCGGGCCCGCGTTCGTGCTCGCCAACGACGGCATGACCCTCTCCGGCCCCGACCAGAACGTCCCGGGTGGGGTGCTGGGCGTCGCCCAACTGGAGGGGCTGCTCCCGGGAATCACCGACATCAAGGCTGTCGTCCACCTCGCCGGCACTCCGACGTTCAAACTGGGCGCCAACCTCCGGATGGACCTGCCGGTCTACGTCGAGCTCAAGAACAACCTGCTCGGCCCCCACTGCACCATCGGCGCGCCGGACGCACCGTTCGTGCTGCACCTGACCAGCGGAACGACGACTCCCCCGGAGGGAGTCGAGCCGATCACCGGCGCCAACGGCACCGTCACCGCTCCGGACCTGGGCGTGACCGTGCTCGAGCTCAAGGGTCAGCGGTTGGTCGACAACACCTTCGCCGTGCCGGCCGCCACCGGGTGCGGTCCACTCGGACTGCTCAACGGCGCGGTCAACGCCAAGTCCCACCTTCCGGCTGCTGCCGGGGTCAGCGAAGCAAGGCTCGACGGCAATGCGTTCATCGTCGGTGCCTCACAGGTCGACCAGGTGACGGGCTACGTGCCGGGCATGTAGCAGCAGATGGTCTCGAGACGGGCGCAGAGTGCCCTCCTCGACCAACGAAGAACGCGAGCGCCCTCCTCGACCAACGATCCAGGAGGGCGTTCGCCTTCGATCAGCGCTTGCGCTTCTCGCGGGGTCGCACGGACAGCTCGATCGGGGTACCGACGAAACCGAACTCCTCACGCAGGCGACGCTCGATGTAGCGCTCGTATCCGGCGTCCAGCTTGCCGCTGGTGAAGAGGATGAACGTGGGCGGCGAGGTCTGCGCCTGCGTGCCGAACAGGATCTTCGGCTGCTTGCCGCCACGCACCGGGTGGGGGTGCTCGGCGACCAGACGGCCGAGGAAGGCGTTGAGCTGGCCGGTCGTGACCCGGGTCTCCCAGCCCTCGAGCGCGCGGTCGAGCGCCGGGACGAGCCGGTCCACGTGCCAGCCGGTGCGCGCGGTGATGTTGATCCGCGGCGCCCACTGCACCTGCACGAGCTCGCGCTCGATCTCGCGGTCGAGGTAGTAGCGACGCTCCTCGTCGACGAGGTCCCACTTGTTGAACGCGATCACCAGCGCACGGCCGGTCTCGCGGACGGTCTGGATGATGCGGATGTCCTGCTCGGACAGGCTCTGCGACCCGTCCACGACGAGTACGGCGACCTCGGCCCGCTCGATTGCGGAGGCGGTGCGCAGCGACGCGTAGTACTCGTGGCCGGAGGCCTCCTTGACCCGCTTGCGGATGCCGGCGGTGTCGATGAAGCGCCAGTCACGGCCGCCCAGGGTGATCAGCTCGTCGACCGGGTCGACGGTGGTGCCGGCGACGTTGTCGACCACGACGCGGTCCTGGCCGGCCAGCTTGTTCAGCAGCGACGACTTGCCGACGTTGGGCTTGCCGACGAGTGCGATGCGGCGCGGGCCGCCGACCTCGCCGTACGACTCCTCGGGAGTCTCGGGCAGGGCCTCGAGGACCGCGTCGAGCAGGTCGCCCGAGCCGCGTCCGTGGATCGCGGAGACCGGGTACGGCTCGCCCAGACCGAGGTTCCAGAGACCGAACGCCTCGGCCTCGGTGCGCTGGTCGTCGACCTTGTTGGCAGCGAGCACGACGGGCTTCTTCGACTTGCGCAGGATCTTGACGACGGCCTCGTCCGAGTCGGTGATGCCGACCGTCGCGTCGACCACGAAGAGCACGGCATCGGCAAGTGACACCGCGATCTCGGCCTGCCCGGCGATGCGCTCGGCCAGGCCCTTCGCGTCGGGGTCCCAGCCACCGGTGTCGACGACCGTGAAGGCGCGACCGTTCCACGAGGCGTCGTAGGAGACCCGGTCACGGGTGACACCCGGACGGTCCTCGACGACGGCTTCGCGGCGGCCGATGATGCGGTTGACCAGGGTGGACTTGCCCACGTTGGGGCGGCCGACCACGGCGAGCACCGGCACCGGTCCCAGGATCTCCGGGCCGGCCTCGGTGGACGCGTCGTACTCGCTCATCATGCTCCTTGTTCGACCACACCGGTGTGCGGGTCGTCATCGATGTTCTGCTGCCCCACGGGCAGGGGCCCGGGGAGTTGCCGGCCGGTGAGGGCCAGCGCTTCGTCAAGCCGGGCGATCATGTGCTCCCGCAACAACAACGCCGAGTGCCTCACTTGTTCCCGGGTGCGTGGCCACGGAGTCTGCTCGAAACGGTACGGCTCGCCGTACACGATGTCGACGGTGCTGCCCCGGGGCGGCAGGGCGTTGCTGCCGGCGCCGGGTTCGCGGGTGCCGATCATGCTCACCGGCACGATCGGCGCACCGGAGACCAGGCCGAGGTACGCCGCTCCGGCGTGGAAGCGGCGGAAGTCGCCGGGTCCGCGGGTGCCTTCGGGGAAGACGCCGGCTGCACGCCCGTCGCGCAGCACGGCCAGGCACGCCTTCATCGCCGACGGGTCGGCGGCGAAGCGGTTCAACGGGATCTGGCCGGCTCCACGCAGGAACCCACCCAGCCTGCCCTCGAACATCTCGACCTTGGTCAGGGCGTGCACCGGCCGCGGGCCGAAGATCGCCAGCAGCGGACCGTCGACGACGCCCACGTGGTTGCTCGCGACGATCACCGGTCCGGTGGCGGGCACCAGGTCCGCGTTGTGCACCCGCACGCCGAAGCGGCGGCGGATCAGGAAACGAGCGAGGGGCCGCAGGCCATGCAGCATGAGGGTCCGGGGCAGCTCCACCCCGTCGGTGTCGGGAAGTGTGCGTGCCATCACACCCCTTCCCGGGCGGCGCTCACCAGAGCGACCACCTGATTGATCACCTCTTCGAGCGTGTACGGCGTGGTGTCGATGTGGTGCGCACCATCGGCCATCACCAACGGCGCGGTCGCCCTGCCGGAGTCGATCTTGTCGCGGGCCAGCAGCGACTGCTCGGTGGCGGCCAGGTCGGAGCCGCCTTCCTCGGCGGCCCGGCGGAGCGCGCGTGCGGCGGGGTCGGCGGTGAGGTAGAGCTTCACCTCGGCCTGCGGCCACACCACGGAGCCGATGTCACGGCCCTCGACGACGATGCCGCCGTCGCCGATCACGTCCCGTTGCAGCTCGAGCAGTCGGGCCCGGACCTCGGGGACCGCGCTGACCGGGCTGACCGCGCCGGTGACGTCCTCGCCGCGAATGCCCACGGCCACGTCGGTGCCGTCGACGGTGATGGTCGGTGCCAGCGGGTCGGTGCCGGACTCGATGCGCGGTGTCAGCGCGTGGGCGGCCACTGCCTGCGGGTCATGGACGTCGACGTCGTTCTCGAGCATCCACCACGTCATCGCCCGGAACATGGCACCGGTGTCGAGGTAGCGCAGGCCCAACCGGGCAGCCGCACCGCGGGAGGTGCTCGACTTGCCCGACCCGGAGGGTCCGTCGATCGCGACGACGACGTTGTTGCTCACGGGTTCCTGCCTCCTGCTGGGTCGATAAGTGCAGGGTGCAGCCTACCCGTGAGTCAGCCCGGCCCGGCCATCCTCGACTCGGCATCCCCGCCTGGGCCGCCGGTCAGCTGTGCAGGTCCCAGCCGCGTTCGCCGAGCGAGACCCTCAGGTGCTCGGCGCGGTCGACCTCGACCAGCAGCTCGACCAGGCCGACCGGGCGGCCCGGGTCGTGGTCGATGTGCACGTCCTCGATGTTGACCCCGATCTCGCCCGCGTCTGCGAACAGTCGGGCCAGCTCGCCCGGGTGGTCGGGCACCGCGACGTACAGGCTGCGCATGGGGCGCGGGGGCCCGCCGTGCTTGCCGGGAATGGCCCGGGTGCCGGCCACGCCCTCGGCCAGGAGCACGCCGAGCGGGCCGCGCTCGTCAGCGGAGATGGCCGCGCGGAACTCGGTCAGCCGGCCCTGTACCTCGTCGATGAGGCCGAGCAGTGCCGCCGAGTTCGCGGTGATGATCTGCTGCCACAGGCGCGGATCGCCCGCGGCGATGCGCGTCACGTCGCGCACCCCCTGTCCGGAGAGCGCCAAGTGCTCCTCGGGGGCGTCGACCAGTCGGCCGGCCACCAGCGAGGCCATCAGGTGCGGCAGGTGCGACGTGCGGGCCACGGCCTGGTCGTGCTCCTGCGGCGTCAGCTGCAGCGGCACTCCCCCGCAGGCCTCCACCAGCTCGGTGACCAGGCGGACGGCGTCGGCGTCGGCCTGGTCGTGGACGGCGATCGCCCACGGCCGGCCCTCGAACAGGGTCGCCGACGCGGCCAGGGGGCCCGACCGTTCACTGCCGGCCATCGGGTGGCTCCCGACGTAGCGGCCCACCGACTCGGGGGCGACGGCCGCGACCTGGGCCAGCGGCTGGGACTTGATGCTGCCCACGTCGGTCACGATCGCGTCGGTGTCGCGCAGGGCGTCGGCGACGATGCTGCCGAGGTGGTCCGGCGGCACGGCCACGACCACCAGCTGCACCGGCTGGCCGTCGTACGCCTTGCCGGCACCGAGCCCGCTCGCCGTCCGCAGGTGCTCGGAGGAGGCGTCCTTCAGGTAGACCTCGAGCCCGGCCCGGCGACAGGCCAGGGCGACAGAGGTGCCGAGGAGGCCGGTGCCGACCACCAGGACCGGACCGCGCAGGTCAGCCATCCGCGCCGGTGTCGTCGGGGACCTCGCGGACCCGGGTGAGGTCGCGACGGAGGTTGGCGGCGCCGTGCAGGTAGACGTGGGTGATGTCGGCGCGCGGCAGGTCGGTCTCGACGTGCGCCATCATGCGCACGACCCTCGGCATGGAACCGTCGATCTCGAGCTCGCGTGCACAGATCAGCGGCACGTCGTCGAAGCCGAGCCTGCGGGCGGCGTACGCCGGGAACTCGGAGTTGAGGTCGTCGGTGGCGGTGAAGATCACCGAGATGAAGTCGTCGACCTCGAGCCCGTTCGACGCCATCACGTCCTGGACCATCTCGGCGACGCGCTCGAGCATGTGCTCGCGTACGTCGTCCTCGAGCTGCGTGGCCCCACGCACGGCTCGTACTGCCACGATGTCGTCCTTTCCTGACCGGATCCTTGCCCGCACAGGCTAGGCCATACCGGTCGAGGGAGGGCGCCGCGGCCTCACTTCGGCTGGTAGTTGCCGAAGGACCACTGGTTGCCCTCCGGGTCGCTCACCGTGCCGCCGCGGCCGCCGTAGTCCTGGTCCACCATCGGTCGTACGACGCTCGCCCCTGCCGCGACCGCCGCGTCGAAGAGGGTGTCTGGATCGTCGGTGACCAGGTAGCACGCGGCCGTGCCCGGACCGGACACACCAACGGCGTCTTCCCGGACCGAGCCGAACATGATCCCGCCGCCGCCGGACCACAGCCACTCGGCGTGGACCACCGTCGTCGGGTCCTTGTCGTCACGGTAGGTCGCGTGCTCGGTGAACCCGATGGCACCGAGCCACTGCATCATCCGCTCGGGGTCCTGCAGGGTCAGGGTCTGCCAGTGCTTGATGTCGGCTGCTGAGGTCATCATCGGCTCCTTCGTCGTCGTCGGACCCTCAGGTTGCCGCGTCGTCGACCCCGGTGTCTTGGACGAATGGGAACTCCTCGCGCGCCCAGTCCGACGGGGTGCAACCGGCCAACGCGTTCCACTCACGGGTCAGGTGGGACTGGTCGGCGTAGCCACATGTCGCAGCCAGGTCGGCCAGCGAGCCGGCACCCGCGGCAAGGCTTGCCACCCAACGCTCACGGCTGGCCGAGAAACGCGCAATGCGCTGGAACACCTTGGGCGTGACGCCGCACTCGGCCCGGAACATGGTGGTCAGGTGGCGCCGGGAGCAGCCGGTCTCGTCGGCGACCTCGTGCACCGGGACGCCTCGGGTCAGCCGGGCCAGCGCATGCCCCACCTCGGCGCGGGGCGCAGGTGCTTCGGTGGCGGCCAGCGCCTCGACCAGGCACCGTTCGACCAGGCGCACACGGTCACGCGGGTCGGCGAGCCCATTCACCTGCTCGGGGAGCCGGCGGAGGACGAGCGGCAGGTCTGGACCGAGCTCGTCGAGCCCGGTGAGCGCTCTGGCCACCTCGCCGAGCGGCACGCCCAACAGGGCCCGCGCCCCGAGCGGGGTGAGCGCCAGCTGGATTCCGGCCTGGCGACGGCCGTGGTGGATGTGCGCCGGACGGTCGTGCAGCCCGGACACCGACGACCAGCCGCTGGTCCGTGACCCCGGCTCTCCCGCCCACGACACCGCGAGGGGCTCGTCGACGGGCAGCACGAAGGTCAGCGTCGGCGACGGGAGCCCGCGATGGATGCCCGGTTCGGGCGTGGTCACGTCGTACGCCACGAGCGAGGCGACGTACGGCGCGAGCACCGGTGCAGGCATGTCCACGACGGTACGCCGACGGGCCGCGCGAGCAACACGGAACATCCCAGTCACCTGGTGACTGGGATGTTCCGCGCTGACCTTCTAGAGCTTGGCCGCGTCGAGGAGCTCACCGAGCTCGTCGGCGGTGAGCTCGCGGAGCTTGCCGAGCTTGAGGGTCTGCAGCAGCACCGGACCGATGGCGGTGCGGGTCAGGTTGCGCACCGGGTGGCCGAGGTGGTCGAGCAGTCGGCGGACGATCCGGTTGCGTCCCTCGTGGATGGTGAGCTCGACGATGCTGCGGCCCTTGGCGCCGCCCTGTCCGGTGCGCATGATGCGCGCCCGCGACACCTCGACCGGGCCGTCGTCGAGGGTGACGCCGGCCAACAGCTGCGCGATGGTGTCCTTGGTCGCCTCGCCCTCGACCTCTGCGACGTACGTCTTCTGCAGCTCGTACGACGGGTGGGCCACGCGCTGGGCGAAGTCGCCGTCGTTGGTGAGCAGGATCAGCCCGGAGGTGTCGGTGTCGAGCCGTCCGACGTGGAACAGTCGCTCGGGACGATCGGCCACGAAGTCGCTCAGGGTGGGGCGTCCCTCGGGGTCGGACATCGTCGAGACGATGCCGCGGGGCTTGTTCAGCACGAGGTAGACGTTGGGGCTGATCGGCGGGAGCCGCTTGCCGTCGACGTGGATCACCGCGGTGCGCGGGTCGATCTTGGTGCCGAGGCGGGTGACCACCTCGCCGTCCACCTCGACCAGGCCGGCGAGCATGATCTCCTCGCACTTGCGGCGCGAGGCCACACCCGACTGGGCCAGGTGCTTCTGGAGACGGACCAGGCCGTCGTCCGCTGCGTCGTCGTTCACGGTCGGACCGGCTCGTCGGAGGCGGCGGTCGTGTCGGCCGGCAGTGTCTGGTCGGTCGCGACCTGGTCGGCCGCGCCCTCGTCGCCTACCGGCTCGTCGACCGCGGTGTCGTCGCTGGACGGTTCGTCGCCGCCTGACTCGTCGTCGCCTGACTCGTCGGCCGGGGCCTCCCCTGAGGTCTCGACGGCCACTGCGGCGACGGCCTCGTCGCTGCCACCGGCGAGTGCAGCGAGGTCGTCCTCCATGTCGGCCATGTCCGGCAGGAACGGCGCGAGCTCGGGCAGGTCGGTGATGTCGGTGACGCCGATCCTCTCGAGGAAGTAGGTCGTGGTGCGGTAGAGGTTGGCGCCGGTCTCGCCGTCCTGGCCGGCCTCCTCGACCAGGCCACGGGTCAGCAGGGTGCGCATGACGCCGTCGACGTTCACTCCCCGGATCGCCGAGACACGGGCCCGGGACACCGGCTGCTTGTAGGCAACCACCGCGAGGGTCTCGAGCGCTGCCTGCGTCAGGCGCGCCTGCTGACCCTCGAGGACGAACGCCTCGACCACCGCGGCGAACTCGTCGCGGGTGTAGAACCGCCAACCGCCGGCCACGTTGCGCAGCTCGAAGCCGCGACCCTGTTCGTCGTACTCGGCGGCGAGGCCGGCGAGCGCCTGCCCGGTCTCCTCGACCCGGTAGCCGACCGAGGAGGCGAGGGTGACCAGGTCGAGCGGCTGGTCGGCGACCATGAGGATCGCCTCGAGCGACGGGCGCAGCTCGGTGACCGGGACGGCCAACGTCTCCGGGTCAGCCTCTGGCGCAGCATCGGCCTCGGTCGCCGTGTCGGCGTCGATCGTCGGCTCGGCGGGGGTCTCCGCCTCGGTCTGCTCGGCTTCGTTCACCGGGGCACCGGTCTCGTCGGTCATGCGTCGTCCTCGTTCGGGTCGGATGCGTCGGAGTGGTCTCGAGACGGTTGCAGGGCAACCTCCTCGACCAGCGGGGGTTCGGGCTGCGCGGCGTCGTCGACCAACGGGGGTTCGGGCTGCGCGGAGCTCTCGACGGGGGCGGGGTCATCGACCGGCGGCGCCCCGTCGAACTCGTCGGTGATCTCGATCTCGGCGTCGTCGTCCCCGGTCCAGCGGATGGTCAGCTCACCCAACGGGGTCATCTGGTCGAAGCCGACCGCGCCCTCGCGGAACAGTTCGAGCAGGGAGAGGAAACGGGCCACCGTGGTCAGGGTGTCCGGTGAGTCGCCGCACAGCGCGCGGAAGGTGATCGTGCCGGTGCGGCGTACCCGCTCGATGACGAGTGCGGCCTGCTCCTTGACCGACACCTTGGCGGCGTGGATGTGCTGCAGCGAGACCTCGAGCACCGGCTTGGGGGCCAGTGCCTTGGCCGCGAGCCGGGCGAACTGTTCGAGCCCGATGCCGATCAGCACCTCGGGCAGCAGCGTCGCGAAGCGGTCCTCGAGGCCCACCGCACGCGGGAACCTGCGCGACTCCCCCGCCAGACGTTGCTCCAGCACACCGGCCACCTGCTTGAACGCCTTGTACTGCATGAGCCGGGCGAAGAGGAGGTCGCGCGCCTCCAGCAGGGCGAGGTCCTCCTCGTCCTCGACGTCGCCCTGGGGCAGCAGCCGGGCGGCCTTCAGGTCGAGCAGCGTGGAGGCGACGAGCAGGAACGACGTGGTCTGCTCGAGGTCCCAGACCGGACCGCCTGCCTTGACGTAGGCGATGAACTCATCGGTGACCGTCGAGAGTGCCACCTCGGTGACGTCGAGCTTGTGCTTGGCGATCAGGTTGAGCAGCAGGTCGAAGGGGCCCTCGAAGTTCGCCAGGTGGACGGCGAAGGCCGGGGTGACCTCACCTTCTCCAGGCGCCACGGCCACGGCGTCCGCCTCGCTCACGACTCCCTCAGGCGGGTGACCAGCATCGAGTCGTCGCCGTTCTCCTCCAGGTCGGCCAGCGCGATCGCGATCGCCGACCGGACCAGGCGGCCCCGGTCGACGGCCAGGCCCTGGGTACGCCGCAGCAGCAGCCGGGCGTGCTCGATGTCGAGCAGCTCGTCGGAGGTGACGTAGACCGTCATCTTCTCGTCGTGACGGATCCGACCACTCGGCTTCCGCGGCGCCGGCTCCGCCGAGGCCTCCGGCTGGACGTCGGGCACCGCCTTCGGCCCGGAGGTCCGCGCCGGAGCAGCGTCCCGGGTGTCACCGGCGGCGGCCGAGGTCGGCCGGAAGAGGTCGTCAGCCGCGGGCAGGCTCACCCGTCGAGACACGCGCCAGCACCTCCTTGGCCAGCTGCCGGTAGGACTCGGCGCCGGCGGACGACGAGGCGTACGTCGTGATCGGCTCACCGGCCACGGTGGAGTCGGAGAACTTGATCGTGCGGCGGATGACGGTGTGGAAGACGGTGTCGCCCCAGGCGTGCACCAGTCGCTCCATGACCTCGCGGCTGTGCAGGGTGCGGCCGTCGAACATGGTGCCGAGCACGCCGTCGATCTCGAGCTTCGGGTTGAGCCGCTCCTGCACCTTGTCGATGGTGGTCTTGAGGAGGGCCACGCCGCGGAGCGCGAAGTACTCGCACTCGAGCGGCACGATGACGCCGTCGGAGGCGGTCAGCGCGTTGACGGTCAGCAGGCCGAGCGACGGCTGGCAGTCGATCAAGATGACGTCGTACTTCTCGAGGGCCGGGGCCAGCACGCGCGACAGGGTCTGCTCGCGGGCCACCTCGTGCACCAGCTGGACCTCGGCGGCGGACAGGTCGATGTTGGAGGGCAGGAGGTCCATGCCCTCGACGCCGGTCGGCACGACCACCTCGTCGTAGGTGACGTCACGCTCCATGAGGAGGTTGTAGATGGAGAGCTCCATCTCGTGCGGGTTCAGCCCGAGCCCGACCGAGAGCGAGCCCTGGGGGTCGAAGTCGACCAGCAGCACCTTGCGACCGAACTCGGCCAGCGCGGCACCCAGGTTGATCGTGGTGGTGGTCTTGCCGACCCCACCCTTCTGGTTGCACATGGAGATCACCCGGGCGCCACCGTGGGTGGTGACCGGCGCCGGCTCGGGCAGGTGCGGCATCGGCCGGCCCGTGGGACCGAGCTTCTCCGGCTCGTCGATCAAGGCCTCGGCCGGGGTCTCCTTCGGAGCTGGTGCGGTCTGCCGGGGCTGGAAGGGAATGGGGTCGCTCACGCGGTGGTCATCTCCGGGGGAAGTCGGTGCGACGGGAGGTCGGAGCAGGGGAGGCATCTGCGGCGCGCCACTCCCCGCCTGACCGGGAAAGCCGGAGAAACTGCCGGAGAAATTTCCGTCGCCGCTCATGTACCGCTCCTCCAACTCCAGTGCATTGTCGACTCGGCGACATGTGCCCGAGCCTGCGGGCGACTCTAGGGCCACTGCTCCGACCCGAACAAGGCGGGAGCCCAGATCCCTGTGTTCATGGGGAAATCTGTGCACAAGCTGTGCAGAACCACGCGCTCAGTTGCACAGGGCAAGTGCCACCTGTGCACAACCCTGTGGAGGAAAGGTCACAGTCGTCGCATCGCCGTCGACGTGACGATCGCCTGGCCGAGGTCGTCCGACGCGTCGAGGTCGACCACTGCCTCGATCACCCAGTCGTGGTGTCCTTCGGGGTCGTCGATGACCTGGCGGACCTCCCACACCCGCCCCTGCTCCGGATCGGTTCCTGGCGTGATCTGCAGCAGGTCGGGACCACGGGCGTCGCCGGCCGTGCCGATCGAGTCGTGCTCGTCGTAGTAGGCCTCGATCGCCTCGTCCCACTGGCTACGGGTCATCCCGATCTCGCGCGGTGGCTCGAAGAGGTCTGCCGTTGCCCGTTCGCCCCGCATCAGCCCGTCGAGGTCGTCGCGGGCACACAGCTCGACCCGGCGGAACATCGCGTTGCGGATCATCACCCGGAACGGCCGCTCCTGCAGCGACAGGGGCCGTGGAGGCGGCGGGGGCTCCCCCGCGGACCCGGCCACCCGCTCCGGGTCGGTCAACGCCTCCCACTCGTCGAGCAGCGAGGAGTCGGTCTGGCGGATGGTCTCCCCCAGCCACTCGACGAGCTCCTCGAGCTCGGGCGTGCGGTGCGAGTCGGGGATGGTGTGTCGCAGGGTGCGGTAGGCGTCAGTGAGGTAGCGCAGCACCAGACCCTCGGAGCGGGCCAGCTGGTAGCGGCCGACGAAGTCGGTGAAGCTCATCCCCTGCTCATACATCTCCCGCACGATCGACTTCGGCGCCAGCCCGTCCTCCGGCAGCCACGGGTGGCTCTGGCGGTACATCTCGTACGTCGCCCCGAGCAGCTCGGCCAGGGGCTGCGGCCAGGTCACCTCGTCGAGCAGTGCCATGCGTTCGTCGTACTCGATGCCGTCGGCCTTCATCTCGGCCACGGCCTCCCCGCGGGCGGCGTGCTGCTGGGCGAAGAGGATCTGCCGCGGCCCCTCGAGCACCGCCTCGACCACCGACACCTGGTTGAGCAGGTGCTCGGGGTCCTCCGGGTCGAGCACGTCCAGCGCGGCCAACGCGAAGTGCGCCAGCGGCTGGTTGAGTGCGAAGTCCTCCGGCAGCTCGGTGGTCAGCACGAACCGCCGGCCCAACCCGTCGACCTCGGTCAGCCGGGTGAGCACGCCCGACTGCACGAGCGAGCGGGCCAGTCGCAATGCCCGGCGGACCAGACGGGGCCGGTTGCGTGGGTCCTCGTGGTTGTCGCGGAGCAGGTCGCGCATCACCGCGAACGCGTCGGTCTCGCGGGCCACCACGTTGAGCAGCATCGAGTTGTCGACCCGCATCCGGGAGACCAGCGCCTCGGGCGTGCCCTCGACCAGCCGACCGAAGGTCTCCTCGGTCCAGACCACACTGCCCTCGGGTGGCCGGCGCAGCTGGGCCTTCGACTTCTTCTTGGCCAGCTTCGCTTCGCTGAGTGCGGCGTTCTTGGCGGCCGCCTTCGCCTTGGCCTTCTCGTTCTCGATCACGTGCTCCGGCGCCTGGACGACGACGTACCCGGCGGTGTCGAACCCGGCCCGGCCCGCACGACCGGCGATCTGCTGGAACTCCCTGATCCGCAGGGTGCGCTGGCGGGTGCCGTCGAACTTGGCGAGCCCGGTGAACAGCACCGTGCGGATCGGCACGTTGATGCCCACCCCGAGGGTGTCGGTGCCACAGATCACCTTGAGCAGACCGTCCTGGGCCAGCTGCTCGACCAGCCGGCGGTACTTCGGCAGCATGCCGGCGTGGTGCACGCCGATGCCGCTGCGCACCAGCTTGGACAGGGTCTTGCCGAAGCCGGCCCCGAACTTGAACGCCCCGATGCGCTCGGCAATCGCGTCGCGCTCCTCGCGGGTGACGACCTTCGAGCCGAACGACCCGGGTGAGAGCAGCTGGTTGGCGTGCTCGACGGCGTCCTTCTGGGTGAAGTGCACGACGTACGCCGGCACCTGCCGGGTCGTGACCAGCTCCTCGAGGGTCTCGGCCAGCGGGGTCATCGCCCAGGTGAACGTCAACGGCACCGGTCGCTCGGCGTCGTCGACCAGCACGGTCGGCTTCTTCGTACGACGGGTGAGGTCCTCGACGAACGGGCTGACGTCACCGAGTGTGGCCGACATCAACAGGAACTGCGCCTGCGGGAGCGTGAGGATCGGCACCTGCCACGCCCAGCCGCGGTCGGGCTCGGAGTAGAAGTGGAACTCGTCCATGACGACCAGCCCGACGTCGGCGGCCGCACCCTCGCGCAGGGCGATGTTGGCCAGCACCTCCGCCGTGCAGGCGATGATCGGTGCGTCCGCGTTCACGGAGGCGTCACCGGTGAGCATGCCGACGTTGTCGGCCCCGAAGACCTCGCACAGGGCGAAGAACTTCTCGCTCACCAGCGCCTTGATGGGCGCGGTGTAGAAGCTGACCTGGTCGCGGTTGAGCGCGGCGAAGTGCGCGCCCAGGGCCACCAGCGACTTCCCGGAGCCGGTGGGCGTGGCCAGGATGACGTTGTTTCCGGAGAACAGCTCGATGACTGCCTCGTCCTGGTGCGGGTAGAGACCCAGCCCCCGCGACTCGACCCACGCGGTGAACGCGTCGTACAACGTGTCCGCGTCGGAGTCCGCGGGCAGGGGTACGTCGAGTCGGGTCATGTCCCGATCCAATCACCCGCCCGCACACCACCACGACGAGAGGCCATGAAACCGCCGCGGAGCCACCGTGAAACCGGCGGCCCCCACGCTCGGAGCATGACACCCCCTACCAATGTCCTGGCCACCGACGCCCCGGCCGTGAGTGCCCGGGCCCTCGTCAAGCAGTTCGGCGACCAGCGTGCCGTCGACGGAGTCGACCTGGAGATCCGCCGCGGCGAGGTCTTCGGCGTGCTCGGTCCCAACGGGGCCGGCAAGACCACTGTCCTGAAGATGCTGGCCACCATGCTCCCCATCGACGGGGGCACCGCCGAGGTCTTCGGCCACGACGTACGTCGGGAGCCGCACCTGGTCCGACAGCTGATCGGCGTGACCGGTCAGGACGCCTCGGTCGACGAGAACCTCACCGCAACCGAGAACCTCTGGCTCTTCGCCCGCCTGCTGGGCATGGGCCGCAACGACGCCCGGGCCCGGTCGATGACCCTGCTCGAGCAGTTCGACCTCACCGAGGCGGCCAGCAAGCCGATCTCCGCCTTCTCGGGCGGCATGCGGCGCCGGCTCGACCTCGCAGTCAGCCTGCTCACCCGGCCGCCGCTGATCTTCCTCGACGAGCCGACCACCGGCCTCGACCCGCGCACCCGCGGCCAGATGTGGGACACCATCCGCGAGCTCGTCGTCGACGGCTGCACGGTGCTGCTCACCACGCAGTACCTCGACGAGGCCGACCAGCTGGCCGACCGGATCGCGGTCATCGACCACGGTCGCAAGGTCGCCCAGGGCACCGCAGACGAGCTCAAGTCGTCGGTCGGCCGCTCCACCCTGCAGGTGCAGCTCAACGACCCGGACGACCTGGCGATCACGGCCGAGATCGCCCAGCGGATGGTCGGCGAGGCCGCCCTGAGCCCCGAGGCCCGACGGGTCAACATCCCGCTGCGCAGCACCGACCAGTCCATCGAGGTGCTGGTGGCACTGCGCGACCGCGGCGTGTCCATCGACTCGGTGACGGTGCAGAAGCCGTCGCTCGACGAGGTGTTCCTGGCCCTGACCGGCCACGACACTCACCCCTCCGGCGCCGACGCCTCCGATGAAGCCGCCGACCCCACCGACCTGATGGAGACCACCCGATGACCACCACAGCCCCCACCCTCGACCTGCCGACGCGGGTCAGCGTGTCCGACGCGCTCAGCCAGACCATGACCCTGGCCTGGCGCGCCACCATGAAGATGCGCCGCAACTTCGAGCAGCTCTTCGACGTGACCATCCAGCCGCTGTTGTTCACCGCGATGTTCGCCTACATCTTCGGTGGCGCGATCTCCGGCGACGTGTCGAGCTACCTGCCGATCATCATTCCCGGGCTGATCGGCCAGACCGTGCTCACCGCCTGCGTCGCCACCGGTGTCCAGCTGCGTGAGGACATGGACAAGGGCGTGTTCGACCGGTTCAAGGTGCTCCCGATCGCCCGGATCGCGCCGCTCGCCGGGCCCATGGTGGCCGACCTGATCCGCTACCTGATCGCGTCGGTGCTGACCTTCGCCACCGGGTTCGCGATGGGCTACCGCCCCGGCGGCGGCATCCTCGGCGTCACCGGCGCGGTCGCGCTGGCCGTGATCGCCGGCTGGTCACTCGCCTGGATCTTCACGTGGTTCGGCATCATCGGCCGCAGCGCCCAGGGCGTGCAGGGCATCTCCCTGATGGTGATGTTCCCGCTGACGTTCCTGTCCAACGCGTTCGTGCCGACCGACACCATGCCGAACTGGCTGCAGACCTTCGCCGACCTCAACCCGGTCTCCCACGTGATCTCTGCGATCCGCGAGCTGGCCAACAACGGTCACCTCGGCGCCGAGACCGGCTGGGCGCTGCTCGGCTGCGCGGCCCTGGTCGCGATCTTCGCGCCGCTGTCGCTTCGCACCTTCAACGCGAAGATGTGATCGTGCCGAGAAGGTCCGCGACCTCCGGCACCAGCTCGACGCTCGGCCGGCCGGCGTACTCCGCGAGGTGTACGTCGAGCCGGCCGGGCGTCATGCGTTCGGCGAGCGCCGCGAGCAGCTCCCAGCGCAGGCTCGGCAACGTGCGGTTGTAGGCCCACCGCTGGCCGACCGCGAGCAGGCGTACGCCGACCTCGCGCGCGGCCTGGTCGCCGTGACGCAGCAGCCACGCACCCAGCGACACCACGAGCATGCCGTTGAGCGGCAGGTCCGGAATCGCCTGGCGCTGGCCGCCGAGCGTGCTGTGGGCCCGGATCATCCGGGCCAGCTCGTCGGCCCGCGGATCGGGACCGGGAGGCGCGTGGTGGACACGGGCCACCAGCGCGCACGACGCGCCCAGCACCAACCAGGGAGTGAATCCGACGCCCGTCTCGGCGTCCTCGATCAGGAGCACGGCCTCGTCGTAGTCCCTCAGCCCGCCCTCCACGTCACCTCGGGCGAGGCGGACCTCCGCCCGCGCCGACTGCAGGGTCATGCGTGAGCCGAGCTGGACGCCCTCGGAGATCGCCTCGACCTCGTCGAGGATGCGCTCTGCTGTGTCCGGGTCGCCGTCGACCAACCGCGCCAGTGCCGTGGTGATCCGCAGTGACCGGGCGTCGTCGGTCGCGTGCAGCCGCATCAGGGTGGGCCAGGCGATCTCCGCGTGCCGCGCCGCCTCCCGGTGGTCGCCGAGCACCAGCTGCAGCTGGGAGATCTCCGAGTGGAGCGAGGCCTCGATGTAGGGGGTCAGGGGCGCCCAGGTCAGGCCCCGCGTGGCGTAGTCGAGTGCCAGGGCCGCGTCTCCGTTGTTCTCCGCGGTCAGCGCTGCCCACATCATCATCATGCCGGCGGTCAACGGATCATCGGCAGCACTCGCCTGGACTGCGAGTCGCTCGGGGTCCGGTTGGCTGCCCGGCTCGGCGAACATCGTGTACGCCGCCTTCGCCCACGGTGTGTCCGGCTCGTCCCAGCCCTGCATCGACCGGCGCAGCTCCTCGAGCGGACGCCCCGGCACCCAGTTGAGGTGCACCAGCAGGATGGCCGCCGCCTCGCACGCGACCGACTGCACTGCCTCCGGCGCGTCCCACCCGGTGAGCAGCTCCGCGGCAGCGTCGGAGACCGCGAAGACGCGGGCGTGGTCGCCGGTGATGGTCCACAGGGTGCCCAGTGAGGCGACCAGGCGGGCCACCAGCTCGGCGTCGCCCCTGGCCAGGGCTCGCCGGAGCACGTCGGTCAGGTTGTTCTCCTCGAGGCGCAGCCGGTGGACGCGTTCGACCTGGTCGACGGCCACGAAGATCGACGCGTTGTCGTCGGCGATCGCTGCCGCCCAGGCGTCCTGGGCGAGCCACGCCGCGTCCCGCTCCCCCGCCTCGTTGAGCCGGAGTGAGGCGAATTCGCGAATCGTCTCGAGCGAGCGGAACCGGGTCACGCCCTCGTGCTCGCTGACCACCAGCAGCGACTGGTCGACGAGGGTCTCGAGCAGGTCGGCTGCACCCGCGCCGATCACCGATGCGGCAGCGACCGTGTCGAACCCGTCGTGGAAGACCGAGAGCCAGCGGAGCGCGCGTTGCTCGGCGTCGTCGAGGAGGTCCCAGGACCAGCCGATCACCGCCTCGAGGGTGCGGTGGCGTGCCGGGGCGCCTCGGTCGCGGGTGCGCAGCAGCTCGAAGCGACGCTCGAGGCCGCGCCGGATCTCCGCCACCGACATCGTGCGCACCCGCGCCGCGGCCAGTTCGACGGCCAGCGGCAACCCGTCGAGTCGCGCCACCACGCCGGCCACCTGTGTCGGGTCGAGCGAGGCATCCGGGCGTACGGCGCGGGCCCGTTGCCGGAACAGCTCGGCGGCGTCCTGCTCCGCGAGCTGGCTCAGCGGCACGATCCGCTCGGCCGCGATCCGCAGGGGCGCCCGGCTGGTGGTGAGGATCCGGAGGTCACGCGTGGAGACCAGCAGGAAGGCGACCAGTGAGGCCACCGCCTCAAGGACGTGCTCACAGTTGTCGAGCACCAGCAGCGTCGGTCCCTCGCCGAGCGACTGCGCGATGCGGCCGCGGACGTCCGCCTCCTGCGCCGGGGTCAGGGTCCGTCGCGTGGTCATCGAGCCGCGTACGCCGAGGGCGGCGCCGACCTCGGCGACCACGTCGTCACCCGAGCCGACGCCGACCAGCTCGACCACGTGCACCCGGGGCAGCGACGACTCACGTGCCAGGGCCTGGGCCACGCTGGTCTTCCCGATGCCGCCCGGGCCCATGATCGTGGTGAGCCGACCGTTCGCCAGCGCGGTGCGCAGGTCGGCCAGGTCGCCCTCCCGGCCGAGGAGGGCACCACCGTCGAAGCGGATTCCGGTGCGGACCGGGTCGTCGGCGGCCAGCAGCTCGCCGTGGAGGCGTTGCAGCTCGGGGTCGGGGCTGACGCCCAGCCGCTCGCCCAGGTCGTGGCGGTAGGCCTCGTAGTGCACGAGCGCCTCGGCCGGTCCGGACGTGTCGGCGATGGAGCGCAGCAGCGCCAGCCGGGCTCCCGTGTCGTCGGGCCGTCGGCGCAGCACGCCTTGGAGCAGGGGGAGCGCCTCTGCGAACTGTCCGGTCGCGGCCAGGGCCCGACCCCGCAGCTCACGTGACTCGTCGAGTCTGCTGGCGGCGACCGCACGAACCGCGGCCAGTGGACCCGGCGCCTGCTGGTCCGCGAGCACGACGCCCGCAGTGTCCTCGAGTGCGGCGAGCGCCGCGGCCGGGTCGGCGGCCAGCTGACTGCGGGCGCGGGTGACCGCCCGACCCAGGCACCAGGCGTCGACGTCGTCGGCCGGGAGCCCGAGCCGGTAGCCGCCGTCGTACCTCTCGACGAGCGCCGCGTCCGTGGCAGTGCGCAACCGCGAGACCAGCACCTGCAGCGCCTTCAGTGGTCGCTCCGGGCGACTGTCGGACCACACCTCCTCGATCAGGCGGGTGTCGGAGACCCCGTGCGGCTCGGCGACCAGCGTGCCCAGCAGCGCGGCGATCCGCTCCCCCGGCAAGGCTGCGCCGTTCCACAGGACGCCGTCGAGCACACACAGCCGCGGCACCGGACCCGGGCCGGTCGGCACCATCACCCTTGCGCCCTCGGGTGGGCGGTCGCGAAGACCTCCCGGAGGTTGTCGACGGTGACCAGGGTGTAGACCTGCGTGGTGGTCACCGAGGCGTGACCGAGAAGCTCCTGCACGACGCGCACGTCGGCTCCGCCGTCGAGCAGGTGTGTGGCGAAGGAGTGCCGCAGGGTGTGTGGTGACACGTCACGGGTCACGCCGGCCTTCTCCGCGGTCTTGACCAGCACCGTCCACGCGCTCTGGCGGGACAGCCGTCCGCCGCGGGAGTTGAGGAAGAGGGCCGGGCCACCCGCGCCGTTGCCGACCAGGTCACGACGACCGCCCTCGACGTACGCCGTGACCGCGTCACGGGCGAAGGACCCGACGGGCACCACGCGCTCCTTGCTGCCCTTGCCCCGCAACCGCACGGTGCCGTCGACCAGGTCGAGGTCGTCGACGTCGAGGCCGACCGCCTCGGAGATGCGCGCCCCGGTGCCGTAGAGCACCTCGAGGAGGGCCCGGTCGCGGCTGGCGAGGGCGGTGCCGCCCGAGCCGGCCGCCTCCAGGATCGCCTCCACGTCCGAGAGCGGCAGCGCCTTGGGCAGCCGCTTCGCGGGGGTGGGCGGCTTGACCGCGGCCGCAGGGTCGAGCTCGGCCAGGCCGTCGCGTACGGCGAACTTGTGGAAGCCACGAACCGCGACGACGGTGCGGGCCGCCGACGTCGACCCGAGGGGCTGGTGGTCGGCATCCCCTTCGCGCAGCCGGACGAGGAAGTCGGCCACCACGGCCTCGGTGACCGCGCTGAGCTCGGTGATGCCCTCCCGGGCGAGGTGCTCCTGGTAGCGGCGCAGGTCTCGCCGGTAGGACTTCAGGGTGTTCTCGGCCAGGCCGCGCTCGACCGACAGGTGATCGAGGTAGGTGCGTACGGCGCGCGTGACGTCGCCTGCCCGGTCAGTGGTCAGTGCGATCGCCCCGCACGCAGCTGTCCCGAACCCACGCGTGCGTCGTACGCGAAGACCGCGAGCGCGACCGGACCGTCGGTGACGCGGCCGTCGAGGATCGCCTCGCGCAGCTCGGCCAGCGGAACCCAGAGGGTCTCCATGTCGGCCTCCTCCGCCTCGAGCGCGAAGTCACCGCGGTCGCAGCGGCTCAGGCCGCGCGCCAGGTAGAAGTGGTGCTGCTCGGCCGAGATGCCCGGGGAGCCCCACACGGAGATCAGGTGGGTCCACTCCTCCGCCTGGAACTCGACCTCCTCGCGGAGCTCGCGGATCGCCACGTCACGGGGGTCCTCGCCCGGGTGGTCACAGATGCCGGCCGGCAGCTCGAGGAAACGCCGCTGCGCGGGGTGGCGGTACTGGCGCAGGCACAGCACCCGTTCGTCGTCGTCGAGTGCCAGCACCATCGCGGCGCCGGGGTGCTCGAGCACGAGTCGACGGAACGACCGACCGTCGGGGTCGTCCGGGTGGGTCACCTGGTCGGAGCGGAACGCCACGACCCAGTCGTCACGGTGCAGGTCGGTCGTGGACGTGACCGGCCACGACTCGGGGGTGTCTCCTGTCAGCGGCATGCCCGAAGGTTATCGCCCGACCCAGACAACGCGGGGTCGGGCGAGCCGTCAGGCCTGCTCGTCCTTGCGGTGCAGCTCCTCGTCGATCGGGAACCGTAGTTCCTTCTGCCGCTCGATGGCCGCACCGATCAGCCCGGCGAAGAGCGGGTGCGGCTTGGTCGGCCGCGACTTCAGCTCCGGGTGCGCCTGCGTGGAGACGTAGTAGGGGTGCACGTCCGCGGGCAGCTCGACGAACTCCACCAGGTTGTTGTCGGGCGACGTGCCCGAGAACACCAGTCCGGCCGCCTCCAGCTGGTCGCGGTAGGCGTTGTTCACCTCGTAGCGGTGGCGGTGGCGCTCCTCGATCTCGGCCGCGCCGTACGCCTCACGCACCACGCTGCCCTCCTTGAGGTGGGCCGGGTAGGTGCCCAGGCGCATGGTGCCACCCAGGTCACCGGCGCCCTCGACGAAGGACTTCTGCTCCTCCATCGTGGCGATCACCGGCTCCGGGGCGTCGGCGTCGAACTCGGTCGACGCCGCCTTCTCGAGGCCGGCCTCCGAGCGGGCGTACTCGATGACCATGCACTGCAGGCCCAGGCACAGGCCGAGGGTCGGGATGCCGTGAGTGCGGGCGTAGGTCAGGGCGCCCAGCTTGCCCTCGATGCCGCGGATGCCGAAACCGCCGGGCACGCAGATCGCGTCGACGTCGGAGAGGTGCTTGGCGGCACCGGCGGGCGTGGCGCACTCGTCGGAGGCGATCCACTCGATCTTGACCTTGGCCTCGTGGGCGAAGCCACCGGCCCGCAGTGCCTCGCCGACCGAGAGGTAGGCGTCGGGCAGGTCGATGTACTTGCCGACCAGGGCGACCGTGACCTCCTCGGAGGGGTGGTGCACGCGGCGCAGCAGGTCGTCCCAGACGGTCCACTCGACGTCGCGGAACGGCAGGTTCAGACGGCGTACGACGTACGCGTCGAGACCCTCGGAGTGGATGACCTTCGGGATGTCATAGATCGACGGTGCATCGGCGCAGTTGATCACGGCTTCCTTGTCCACGTCGCACATCAAGGAGATCTTGTCCTTGATCGACTGCGGCACCTCGCGGTCCGAGCGAAGCACGATCGCGTCGGGCTGGATGCCGATCGAGCGCAGCGCGGCCACCGAGTGCTGGGTCGGCTTGGTCTTCAGCTCACCCGAGGGCCCGAGGTAGGGCACCAACGAGACGTGCAGGAAGAAGCAGTTGTCGCGGCCGATGTCGTGGCGCACCTGGCGGGCCGCCTCGAGGAACGGCAGCGACTCGATGTCGCCGACCGTGCCGCCGACCTCGGTGATGACGACGTCGACGTCGTCGCCACCCATCGCGCGGACCCGGTCCTTGATCTCGTTGGTGATGTGCGGGATCACCTGGACGGTGTCGCCGAGGTAGTCGCCGCGGCGCTCCTTGGCGATCACCGTGGAGTAGACCTGCCCGGTCGTCACGTTCGCGATCTGGTTCAGCTCGGTGTCGAGGAACCGCTCGTAGTGACCGATGTCGAGGTCGGTCTCGGCGCCGTCGTCGGTGACGAAGACCTCACCGTGCTGGAACGGGTTCATCGTTCCCGGGTCGACGTTGAGGTAGGGGTCGAGCTTCTGCATCGTGACGCGAAGTCCCCGTGACTTGAGCAGATTGCCCAGGCTCGAGGCCGTGAGGCCCTTGCCGAGAGAGGAGGCGACGCCTCCGGTCACGAAGACGTGCTTGGTGTGCGCCGATGAGGCCAAGGAAACTCCCGCTGTCAGACTGGGTATGGAGAACTGCGTGTCTGCTACGGGGTTCTAGGCTACCAACGGAAACGCCTGTTGGAGCAATCAGCCCCGCGGAACGGCCCCGTCATTTCCGTGGACGCCGTAGTGACCGGGTCCGCCGGCGCCCTCTGCGGCCAGGGCGAGCACCGTCGCGAGCTGTCCCGAGCGGGTCTGCACGGAGTCGACGGTCGACACCGCAGCGGCGGCGGCCGAGTCGTCCCGGAGCTGGCTGAGCGTGTCGGACTCGGTGTCCCCGGCGACCACGACACCGTCGGTCCCGTGCGCCAGACCCGTCACCAGGCCCGAGAGCAGCTTGTCGAGACCGGTGCCGGTCAGCTCGTCGCCGAGCACGACCAGGGTCAGGCTGCCGCGCTTGTCGCCACCAGCGGTCGTGGTCAGCAGGTCGGCACTGGTGAGGCTGGAGAGGATGTTGCGCGCCCCGGTGTCGGTCGCAACGCCCGCGTCGGTGGCGGTGGCGACGGCCCGGCTCATCACCTGGCCCATCCGGACGTACGTCGAGGCGCCGTCCTCGACGCCCGAGTCCTTGGTGGTCTCGACGAGCTGCGCGCCAAGCGTGTCGACCAGCGAGCCCTCGTCCGCCGAGAGCAGCGTCTTGCCCAGGGCATAGCTGCCCGTGACCGAGCCGCCCGATGCCTTGATCTGCGCGGTCAGCGCGGCGACCCGCTTGGCGTCGGCGCCGGGCAGGGTCAGCAGCGAGATCGGGCGGCCCTTGAGTGCGTCGGACACCCGGGTGCCGGCCACGCTGGCGCCGAAGTCGTCCTGGAAGCCGGAGACGAGGCGGGCCTCCTCGAGGTCGCCGCTGAGCCGCTGGTTGTCCTTGCGGACCTCGCTGGCGGTGTCGGAGCCCCGCCCGATCTCGGACAGGGGGCCGCCGCCGAGCGCCACGCCGACGGCGAGGGCCAGCAGGACGGCAACGATGGAGACGACGTGGTAGCGGAACGAGATCACGGGAGAAGTCCTTTGACGCGGTCGAACAGGTCCGAAACGTGCGGGCTGAGGTCGTCGAGCCATTGCTGGCCGACGGGGGTCACCGCGATGGCAGCCACCACCGCCACCAGTCCGGCGAGCAGGATCAGCCAGAGGTGCCACGTGCGCACGCGTCCGGCGTACAGGGCGGGGACGGTGCGGGCGTCGACCAGGGTGGCGCCGACCCGCAGCCGGGTGAGGAACGTGGAGGCCAGACCGCCACGCTGCCGGTCGAGGAAGTCGTCGAGGCTGGCGTGCGCACCGACGGCGACGATCAGCGACGCCTCCCCCAAGGACGCCAGCATGAGGCCGGCGTCCTCGGCGGTGGCGCCGGTCTCGAAGCGCAGCGGGCGTACGCCGAGTCGCTCGAGCGAGTCCATCGGCGTGCGGCCGGTGCCCCGGTCGACCAGGACCACGACGTCCTCGGCGCCCCGGAGTGCCTTCGGCGAGACGCGGGTCTCGTCGGAGTCGGCGCTGTTCGGTGAGCTCATCACCACGACGTCGGGCTTCATGCCGGCGGCCAGCAGCGCGTCGGCACCGGCGTCGACGGCCACCAGGACCGGGCGTTGCTCGCGCAGGTAGCGGCGCAGCCCCTTGAGCTCGTCCTCGTGGTCGGGACCGGGGACGACGACCACGACGGGGCGTCCGGCCATCTTCGTGCCGAGGCGCGGCGCGCCCCTGCCGTGCAGGAGGAGGTCCTGCTCGCGACGCAGGAACTCCGACGTGTTGTGGGTGAAGCTGTCGAGCTGGCTGCCCATGCCGCTGCGGGCGTCGCCGAGCTCGATGTTCAGCAGGTCGGCGTCCAGCACCCGGCCGCTGGCAACCGTCTCGTCACCGGCGAAGACCGAGCCCTGGTGCAGCCGCACGCTGCGGCCGTCCTTGAGTGCACGGAACGACTCCGGCCCGACCGAGTCGACCAGGGTGATGCCCGCGTCGACCAGGATCTTGGGGCCCTGGCTGGGGTAGCGACCGGAGATGAACGGCGAGGCGTTCACGACGGCGGCGACCTCGGCGTCGACGAGACGCTGGGCCGTGGCACGGTCCATGTCGAGGTGGTCGAGCACGGCGATGTCACCGGGTTCGAGGCGGCTGAGCAGGGTGGGCGTGCGGCGATCGACCCGGGCGGTCCCGACGATGCCGGGAGGCGCGGCTTCACGCGGCTGGCGAGTGGGCAATTTCATGACCGATTCATGGTGGCACGCGGGCCCCTGCGGATTCGGGAGGCCACGCGGAGGGTGACCCGTTGCACCCCGTCACGGGGCCCGGGCGCGCCGCTCCAGTGGGAATCGGAGCGTCAGTCAGGAACGGGTTGCGCGCGCCGTCTCGAGCAGCTCCTGGGCGTGCGCCAGGGCGGTGTCGGACTCCTCCATGCCGGCCAGCATGCGGGAGAGCTCGCGCACCCGTTCGGCGTCGTCGAGGACGGTCAGTCCGGACGTGGTGACCGTGCCGTCGCTGGACTTGGCCACGACGACGTGTCGGTCGGCGTACGCCGCCACCTGGGGCAGGTGGGTCACCACCAGCACCTGCGAGGTGCGGGCCAGGGTGGCCAGTCGACGGCCGACCTCGACCGCCGCCTTGCCGCCCACACCGGCGTCGACCTCGTCGAAGACGAACGTCGGGACAGGACTGGTCTCGGCCAGGGCCACCTCGAGGGCCAGCATCACCCGGGACAGCTCACCGCCCGAGGCACCCTTGTGCAGGGCACGGGCATCGGCGCCCTTGTTGGCGGCCAGCAGGATCTCGACGTCGTCGAGACCGCTGGAGCCGTAGCGCACCCACCGCCCGTCGACCGGGAGCGGCGACCCGGCCTCCTCCACGTCGTCCGGGGCGTCGACCTCGCGCTGGCGTACGTCGACCACCACGCTCGCGTGCGGCATGGCGAGCAGGGTCAGCTCGTCGGAGACCACGGTGCCGAGTCGTCGTGCTGCCTCGGTGCGGGCCTCTGAGAGTGCGGCACCGGTCTCGGCCAGCTCGTCGCGCTGTCGGACCCGGTCGGCCTTGAGCTCGGCGATGTGGTCGTCGGTGCCGTCGAGGTCGAGCAGCTTGCGGGATGCCTCCTGCGACCAGGCCAGCACCTCGTCGGCGGTGTCGCCGTACTTGCGGGTCAGCGCGGTCAGTGCCGCGCGGCGTTCGGAGACCACCGCCAGGCGGGCGGGGTCGATGTCGAGGCCGCTGGCGTAGGAGGCGACGTCGGCGGCCACGTCGGAGAGCAGGTAGGTGACCTCCGCAAGCCGGTCGGCCAGGCCGGCTGCGACGGGGTCGTGGTCGCGTACGCCGTCGAGCAGTCGGCGGGCAGCACCGGCCGCACCGAGCGCGTCGGGGCCGCCCTGTTCGGCAGAGAGCGCCTCACGGGCCTGCTCGGCGGCGGTCCTGAGCGTGTCGACGAAGCCGAGCCGGGACTCCTCCGCGGCCAGGTCGTCGTCCTCGCCGCTCTGCGGGTTGACCGCCTCGATCTCCTCGAGGCCGAAGCGCAGCAGGTCGGCCTCACGGGCACGTTCACGGGCCGACGCGACCACCTCGACCAGCTCGGCCTCGGTGGCTGCGAGCGCGGCGTACGACTCGATGTAGCGGTCGAAGAGCTTCTGCACGTCGGTGCCCCCGAACAGGTCGAGGGCGCGGCGCTGCGCCGCCTGCTTGAGCAAGCGGTGCTGGTCGGACTGGCCGTGCACGGCGACGAGACCGTCGGTGACCTCGGCCAGCTGTGAGGCGGGCACGGAGGCTCCGCCGACGAAGGCACGGGACCGCCCCTCCCCCGCGATGTTGCGGGCCAGCACGACGCGGCCGTCCTCGGCCTCACCGCCGAGCTCGTCGACCTCGGTCAGGAAGGACGGCAAGGAGGTGGCGTCGACGACTCCCTCGACCCGTGCCGATCGGGCGCCCGAACGCACCGCTCCGGGATCGGCGCGACCGCCGAGGAGCAGTCCGAGCGCCGTGACCACCATGGTCTTGCCGGCACCCGTCTCACCGGTGATGACGGTCAGGCCCGGGCCGAGCTCGAGGGTCGAGGAGTCGATGACGCCCAGCGACTGGATGCGGATCTCCTCGATCACGACTCGCCACCGCCATTGCGCCGACGTCGTTCGGAGGCGCCACGCCAGCCCTCGACCGAGAGCCCGAACTTGGCCACCAGCCGGTCGGTGAACGGAGCCTGGTGCAGTCGGACCAGGTGCACCGGCGAGGCTCCGCGGCGTACCTCGATGCGTGCGCCGGGGGGCAGGTCGACGGTGCGGCGCCCGTCGCACCAGAGCACGCCGGCTCCTTCGGTGCGGGCCAGCACCTCGACGGCCAGGACGGAGGTGGGCGCCACGACCATGGGTCGGGCGAAGAGGGCGTGGGCGCTGATCGGCACCATCAGGAGTGCCTCGACGCCGGGCCACACCACGGGTCCGCCGGCACTGAAGTTGTACGCCGTGGAGCCGGTCGGGGTCGCGCAGACCACGCCGTCGCAGCCCCAACGAGACAGCGGTCGGCCGTCGATCTCGACGACCACCTCGAGCATGCGCTCGCGGGCCGCCTTCTCGACGCTGGCCTCGTTGAGCGCGAAGGTGCTGGCCACCAGCTCCTTGTCGCGGTAGACCGACACGTCGAGGGTGAGGCGCTCCTCGGCGGTGTAGTTGCGGTGGATGATCGCCTGGATCGTGGACTCGACGTCGTCGTACTCGGCCTCGGCCAGGAAGCCGACGTGGCCGAGGTTGACGCCGAGCAGGGGCGTGGACTGTCCGTGGGTGATCTCGGCGGCGCGCAGGATGGTGCCGTCGCCGCCGATGACGACCGCGAGCTCGCAGTCGGTCGCGGCCGCCGGGCTCTCCGGGACGACCTCGATCTCGGGGTCGAAGGACGCGGGATCGAGGTCGAGGTCGGCCGCCTCGGGCGCCAGCAGGCGTACGACGATGCCGTGGTCGGTCAACGCCTTCGAGAACGCGCGCGCCACCTCACGGGCGTCTTCACGCCCCGTGTGGGCCAGCAGGAGCACGCGTCTGACTTCGGTCACGGGTCAACCCTCTCACCCGGCACCCCCAGGGCACCGGAGCGCTCCACCTCGGCGGCGATCTCGTCTGCACCGATGGTCGGCTCCCCGGCGCGCATCCACAGGAAGAACTCGACATTGCCCGACGGACCCGGCAGTGGGCTCGTGGTGACCGCCCTGGCACCCCAGCCACGTCGGGCTGCGGCCGCGGCGACGGCCTGGACGGCTTCGGCGCGCAGCGACAGGTCGCGGACCACACCCCCCTTGCCGACCCGGTCCTTGCCCACCTCGAACTGCGGCTTGACCATGAGCGCGAGGTCGCCGTCGTCACGGGTCACGCCGATCAGCGCGTCGAGGACGAGCTCGAGGGAGATGAACGAGAGGTCGCCGACGACCAGGTCGACGGGTTCGCCGATGGTCTCCGGGGTCAGGTCGCGGACGTTGGTGCGGTCGTGCACCTCGACCCGCTCGTCCTGCCGCAGCCGCCACACCAGCTGGCCGTAGCCGACGTCGACGGCCACCACCGCGGCGGCACCGTTGCGCAGGAGCACGTCGGTGAAGCCGCCGGTCGAGGCACCCGCGTCGAGGCAGCGGCGCCCGGTGACGGAGAGGCCGAGGGGCGTGAAGGCGGCCAGTGCCCCGGCCAGCTTGTGGCCTCCACGGGAGGCGTAGTCGGGACTGTCCGGATCCTCGATGACGACGATCGCGACGTCGGTGGTCACGCCGGTGGCCGGCTTGCCGGCGATGGCGCCGTTCACCTTGACCCGGCGGGCGGCGATCAGCTCGCTGGCGTGCTCACGAGAGCGGGCCAGTTGGCGGCGTACGAGTTCGGCGTCGAGCCGCAGGCGGCGTGGCGGCACGGCGGTCAGGGGCGCGGCAGGCGTGGACCGTCGAGGGCCCCGCGCAGCTGCTCGTGGGCCTGCTCGAAGACCGCGACGTGCTCGTCGACCGGCTTGTCGGCCAGGGTGTCGAGGCTGTCGAGCACCCGGTCCACCGCGTGGTTCCCGGTGTGCGTGGTCGCGGCCGGTGCGTGGTCTTCCGCGTCGCCCGCTGCCGACTGGTCCTCGGTCTCGTCCGCGTAGTCCTCGACCGGAGTGGATGCGTCCGCCTCGAACACGTCTGACGCATCGGATTCTTCGGGCACCTCGACCGGGGCCTGGCCGGCGTTCGGCTCGCCCGGGGCGGGCCGCGCCTGTTCGTCGGGACGGCCCAGGGGCGGGCCCGGCTTGGGGAACTGAACGTTCATGTCGTCACCGTACCTGTCCGCCGCCGTCGGTTGGTGGGTCGACACCGGCCACGTCGAGCGCGTGCCCGCGTGCGTCGAGGTGTGCCCAGGCGACCGTGGCGGCGACCCGCCACCAGTCGTCGTCGGCACCGGCGCCCTCGATCGAGAGCCGCCCCTCACGGACCGCGCCGCGCCACCCGCCGAGCACCACGTGCTCATCCTCGCGGGTCGGCGCCGGATGAGTGTCGAACAGTCCGCCGAGGTCGCCGGCGAGGTACGTCGGCCGCAGCTCCGGTCGTGCGGTCGCAAGGTCGCCGAGCCCGGTGACTCCGGTCAGCACGAGCAGCGAGTCGAGCCCTGACCCGTTGGCGCCCTCGATGTCGGTGTCGAGGCGGTCCCCGACCATCAGCGGGCGCTTGCCGCCCACCCGGCGTACGGTCTCGTCGAGCAGTGGGCGCTGCGGCTTCCCAGCAACGATCGGTTGCACACCGGAGAACTCACTCAGCATGCGCACCTGCACGCCGTGACCGGGACCGACCCCGTAGTCCATCGGCACGGTCAGGTCGGTGTTGGAGGCGACCCACGGCAACCCGTCGCGGATCAGCACCGCGCCCTGCATCAGCCGTCGCCACACGAGGTCCGGGTCGTAGCCGCTGACCACGGCGAGGGGTTCGTCCTCCATGCTGCGGACCGGCCTGAGGCCTTCGGCGACCAGCGCCTCCTCGAGGCCGGCGCTGCCGAGGAGGTAGACCGGTGCACCGGGCTCGAGCATCCCGGCCAGCACGTGCGCGGCTGCCTGCGCCGAGGTGACGACGTCTTCCGGGGACGCGTCGACGCCCAGCTCGGTGAGGTGTTGCGCGACCTTCACCGGCGTTCTCGACGCGTTGTTGGTCACGAAGGCGAGGTGCATGCCGGTCGTACGGGCCCGGCGCAGGTGCTCCGGAGCGCCCGGTACGGCGGCCGGGCCGATGTAGACGACGCCGTCGAGATCCAGCATGGCCAGGTCGAAGATCTCGACCAGCGGGCCGGCTGATGCCTTGAGCACCGGTGACCTCCTGGTTCATTGCCCGATCACGACCCGTTGGGGGTCGCGCCCTACGATGACTTGAATGGAAACCCCGCAGGTGGCGCGCCCACACTTCGACCTGCGACCGTTCCGCGCCCTCAGGCTGGCCAACAGTCATGTGGGCGATCCGGCGTCCCACCGCATCTTCGCCCGACCCTATCGGGCGGTCCCGGCCCGGCTGCTCGAGTGGCGTCGCAAGCGACACCTGACGGTCGACCCGGACCCTGCTCTCTACGTGCACGAGTACACCTCCGCCGGGGTGACCATCCGTGGCCTGGTTGCCCTGGTCGACCTCCCGACGAGCGAATCGCGCATCTTCGCGCACGAAGACGTCCAGGACGCGCAGGTTCATCAGTTGGCGCACCGGATGCGCGAGATGTCGTTGAACCCCGCCCCGATCCTGCTGATGCACCGCGGCACACCGTCCGTGCGCGACGTCCTGCACGAGACCACCCGGGGCGAACCGCAGCTCGTCTACACCGATCGCGGTGACCAGCTCCAGCGGATCTGGAGGATCACCGACCCGGACACCGTCTCGCTCCTGCGTGCCGAGGTGGCCGGCACCCACGCCGTCATCGCCGACGGGCACCATCGCTACGCCGCCGCGCAACAGTTGCGCAGGGACGAACCCGGCACTGGTTGGGACCAGACCCTGGTCATGCTGATCGACCAGGCCGACACCCCGCTGCAGCTGTGCGCGATCCACCGCACGATCCCCCGGCTCTCCCTGGACACGATTGCCGAGAACGCGCGGGAGCACGGCGACCGGTTCCGCACGCACTCCTCGAGCCACAAGGCGCTGGCCAAGCTCGAGCACGCGCTGGTGCTGCACGACGGGCAGCAGTGGACCACACTCACACCTGCCGCCTCACCGCCGATGCTGATCACCTGGCTCCACGAGGTGCTGCTCCCCCGGTGGCAGGTCGACACCTCCAAGCTGATGTTCCACCACTCTGCGAGCGACGCCATCACCCGTGCCGGCCACGGCGTGAGCGTGCTCCTGCCGGCCCCGACGTTCGACCAGGTGGACAGCTCGGCACTCTCGGGTCATCTTCTCCCCCAGAAGGCCACCTCCTTCCAGCCGAAGCCGCACCTCGGCGTGCTCATGCGGGAACTGAACGACGAATGAGTCGGCCCGCAGTGGCCTCCACCTCCAGCCTCGACACCGGCGCACCGCCGACGCGGAAGAACCGACGGCGCAGCACACCCTCGACCACGACCACGTCGCCGGCGCCCCACTTCGCGACCGAGCGCCGAAGCCTGGCCGACCACACCGAGCAGTCGACCCAGTCGACGCCGGGACGGTCGCCCTCCGGTCTCGGCACCACGACGCGCAGGGTCCACACGGCATCGCCACTGGGCAGGATCTTCTCTTCCGGCGACTTCGAGAGCCGCCCTTCCAACACGACCTGATTGGTCATGGACATCACCTCCACGACCAGATTGCTGCGCAGCGCAGACAACTTGTCCCGTGCAGGGCCAGGCCTGTGGAGAACCCGTACGCGAAGTCACCTGTGCGCCGAAACCGGCGCACGCCGACCGCAGACCTGCCTGAGGCCGCGGAACGACGCCGGTTCCGGACGCCAAGTGGCCGGAACCACACGTACTGTCCCGGCATGGCTACGCACTGGACCATCGGGGCCGACGCGCTCGACCCGGAAGCACTCGCCGCGTTCTGGAGCAGCGCCCTCGGATACGTCCACGAGCCGGGCTACGACAACCCGGACGGCGCCTCGATCATCGACCCCGACGGCACGGTCCCTGCCATCGGCTTCCTGCGCGTGCCCGAGCGCAAGACCTCGAAGAACCGCTTCCACATCGACATTCGCGTGGCGGGCGAACAGCCCTGGGACCACGCAGAGCGCGCGCGGCTCATCCGCGCCACCGTCGCTCGCCTCGTGCAGGCAGGCGCCACCGAGCTCCGAGAGGAGGAGTACGCCGACGAGCGCGGCACTGTCCTCGGTCATGTCGTGATGCATGACCCCGAGGGCAACGAGTTCTGCGTCGCCTAGACCTCAGCCCGCAACCTCGGGCTCCGGATCGTCCTGCCAGGCCACCGCGCTGATCCGCCACCGACCGGAAACCCGGACCAGCTGCACGGACTTCGTTCCCCCACCCTCGAATCGTTGACCGGACTGACGTCCCTGTTTCGCATACCGCCCGAACCAGTGCGCGACGTCTCCGCGCACCTCTGTGCTCCCCTCGACCCGCCACTCACGGAAGTCCTCGAGCGCTCCCTCGGTGAGCAGGGCGAGCCTCGGCACGATGAACGACTCGACGTCGTCCTCGTGCGGCCCTTCGGCTCTCAACGTCACGATCGTGGCGTGCGGGAGGAACAGCTCGCCCACGGCGTCCAGTCTGGCCACGCACTCCGGGCCACTGGTGAATGCCGCCAGGAACTGGTCCACGACATCCTCGACCTCGGTCACCTCGTCGGCAGACACATATGCGGCACCACCACTCATGCCGGAGAACCTAGCGTCACCTGCTGACTCGGGACACTTCTTTTCGGTGTCAGTTGGGTTGTTCGAGTTGTTGGGCGCGGGTGGCGGCGTCGGTGAGTTCGTCGCCGTCGAT
>NZ_LMGG01000007.1:938637-1099641 GCF_001427925.1 Nocardioides sp. Root151 | reverse complement strand
CGGCATCCACAACACCACCCAACAGGGTTGAGTTGCTTAGACCGATTGATTCCGCCCCCTGCCCGCGGGTGCAGAAGTGTCAACAAGGGCGCACAAGTGCCCGGTTCGGTACGGCGTACGCCGGATCAGACGACCTGGTGCATCCAGCCGAAGGAGTCGTCGGCGCGGCCGTACTGGATGTCGACCAGCGACTGCCGGATCTTCATCGTCAGGTCGGTCGACGCCGGCGCCGGGACCTCGCCGCCGTCCCACTTCAGGGCACCGACCGGGGTGATCACGGCGGCCGTGCCGCAGGCGAAGATCTCGGTGATCGCACCGCTGGTGACGCCCTCGCGCCACTCGTCGATGGAGAACTTGCGCTCCTCGACCTTGTGGCCGAGCTGCTCGGCCAGCTCGATCACGCTGGAGCGGGTGATGCCCTCGAGGATGGTGCCGGTCTCGGGGGTGACGATGCGTCCGTCGTCGAAGACGAAGTACATGTTCATGCCGCCGAGCTCCTCGACGTACTTCCCCTCCTGGGCGTCGAGGAAGACGACCTGGTCGCAGCCGTGGCCGCTGGCCTCCTGCTGGGCGACCAGCGAGCTGGCGTAGTTGCCACCGGTCTTGGCGGCACCCATGCCACCGCGGCCGGCGCGGGTGTACTCCTCGGTGAGCCACAGGCTGACCGGCTTGATGCCGCCCTTGAAGTAGGACCCGGCCGGCGAGGCGATCACCATGAAGGTGACGTGCTGGCTGGGACGCACGCCGAGGAACACCTCGGTGGCGATCATGAACGGGCGCAGGTAGAGGCTCTTCTCCCCCGCCGCCTCGGGCACCCACCGCTCGTCGACCTTCACCAGGGCGTCGACGGCCTGCACGAAGTCGTCGACCGGCAGCTCGGGGAAGGCCAGGCGTCCGGACGAGCGCACCATGCGCTGCGCGTTGGCCT
This sequence comes from Nocardioides sp. Root151, assembly GCF_001427925.1. Taxonomy (NCBI): domain Bacteria; kingdom Bacillati; phylum Actinomycetota; class Actinomycetes; order Propionibacteriales; family Nocardioidaceae; genus Nocardioides; species Nocardioides sp. Root151. Next base: position 1,098,713 of record NZ_LMGG01000007.1, on the reverse strand, counting down.
CGGGACGGAACGTGGCGATCGAACCGTCGGGCTGGCGGTAGGCCTTCATGCCCTCGAAGGTCTCCTGCGCGTAGTGCAGGACGGCGGTCGCCGGGTCCATCGTCAACGGGCCGTACGGCGTGACGCGGGCCGCGTGCCAGCCCTCGTCGGGGGTCCACTCGACGGTGAACATGTGGTCGGTGAAGAACGTGCCGAAGCCGGGGGCCGCGAGGATCTCGGCGAGGCGGGCGTCGTCGACGATCTTGTCGCTCAGGGTGGTGCTGATCTCCATGGACATCAAACTATCTGACCTTCTGTGAAATGAGCGACGCCGGGCACGTCGAAGCGACGTACCCGGCGCCAGAGGCTGGCGAAGTACGTGTCAGCCGGCTACTCGCGCGGCGATCGCGTCGCCGATCTCGGACGTACGGCGGGCAACGCCGGCCGTGCGCTCGGACAGGTCCGCGAGGACGGCGGACTCGATGGACCGGGCAGCGTCGTCGAAGCCCAGGTGGTCGAGCATGAGGGAGACCGAGAGGATCGCCGCGGTCGGGTCGGCCTTCTGCTGGCCCGCGATGTCGGGGGCAGAGCCGTGCACGGGTTCGAACATGGAGGGGGCGGTGCGGTCCGGGTTCACGTTGCCGGAGGCGGCCAGCCCGATGCCACCGGTCATGGCGGCGGCCAGGTCGGTGATGATGTCGCCGAAGAGGTTGTCGGTGACGATCACGTCGAAGCGGGACGGGTCGGTGGTCATGAAGATCATCGCCGCGTCGATGTGCATGTAGTCGGTCGTGACGTCGGGGTGCTCGGCGGCCACGGACTCGAAGAGGCGCCACCACACGGAGCCGGCGTTGACCAGCACGTTGGTCTTGTGGACCAGGGTGAGCTTCTTGCGGGGGCGGCGCTCGGCCCGGGCGAAGGCGTCGCGGATCACGCGCTCCACACCGAAGGCGGTGTTGACCGAGACCTCGGTGGCGACCTCGGCCGGTGTGCCGACCCGCAGCGCGCCTCCGTTGCCGGTGTAGGGACCCTCGGTGCCCTCACGCACGACCACGAAGTCGACCTCGCCCGGCTCGGCCAGCGGCGAGGTGACGCCGGGGAAGATCCGCGAGGGACGCAGGTTCACGTAGTGGTCGAGCTCGAAGCGCAGCTTGAGCAGCAGGCCGCGCTCGAGGATGCCGGGGGGCAGGTTCGGGTCGTTCGGCTTGCCGCCGACGGCGCCGAGCAGGATCGCGTCGTGGCCGCGGATCTCCTCCAGCGTGCTCTCCGGAAGGACCTCACCGGTGGCGAGGTAGCGCTCGGCGCCCAGGTCGTAGCGGGTCTGCTCGAACTTCACGGGGGCAGCCACCTCGAGCACCTTGAGTGCTTCGGCGGTGACTTCGGGGCCGATGCCGTCGCCAGGGATGACGGCGAGGCGGACGGTCTGGGGAGGAGTCGTGGTCATGACGATGAATCTAGTTGTCGTCGGGGCGCGGGCCGCCGTTGTCTCGCAGGTCAAGAGCGGCCTGGACGGCCTCCATGCTGCGCGGGTTCTCGGGGTTGTGGCTGGCAGGTCCCCACTCGGGGTACATGTCGTACATGGGTCTCTCCGTTCGGTGTCGCATCGGTTGATCGGGCGTGGGTGGTGCAACGAAGCCACGCCCCGCGACGGGGAGACGGATGCCGGGCCGTGGATCGCACGGGCACCGACACGGTCCATCAGGACCAGAGAGATTGCGGATCACGCTGAAACTTCTGGCGATCCGCCGCGGGGCGTCTTCAGGTGGAAGAAGGCCCGTCGTACAAACACCACTCGCCACGGCGAGGTGGCCTTCTGTCAGGCCTCGCCGCGGCAGTGAATGAGTACGAGAACGCTCCGCATGATGGAGAAACCGTACGACGCCTCGCGTGAGTGCGCATCCGACTTCCCGGATCCGCTCACGATGCGAGACGACTTTCCCAGGATGAAAGACTCGACGCCATGAGCGCCCCGCCCGACCTTCCTTCCATCGTGTCCCGTGCGTTCGACGTGTCCCGCAAGTCGGGCTACGTGTCGTTCTGCCGCAACGAGACCGGACGACTCCTGGCCACCCTGGCCGCCACCCGCACCGGCACCTTGGCCGAGTTCGGCACCGGCTGCGGCGTGGGCACCGCATGGCTGCGCTCGGGCGTGCGCGGCGACGTACGCATCGTGACGGCCGAGCTCGACGCCAAGCTGGCCGATGCCGCCGCGGAGATCTTCGTCGACGACGACTCCGTGGAGGTGCTGGCCGCCGACTGGTCGACCCTGCGCGACCAGGGACCGTTCTCGCTGCTGTTCCTCGACTCCGGTACGCCGTCCGCGGTCGGCGTCGACTCGATCGCCGAGCTGGTCGAGCCGGGCGGCATCGTCGTGCTCGACGACTTCGTGCCCTGCGAGCTGTGGCCGCCGATCACCGGCGGACGCGTCGACACCCTGCGCGAGCAGTGGCTCACCGACGATCGCTTCACCGCGGTCGAGGTGATGATCGCCTCCGACGCGTCGGCGATCATCGCCACCCGCCGGTAGGAGCAACCCGGCTCCACGCGCGTGCGCTCACCGACAGGCTGCGCGCCGGCCGTGCCGCACGACAGGTCGCGCATCAGCGCAACGGCGCGACTCGATGGACGCGTCGGAAAGTGCGGCAGTTGGCGCTCACGCCGGCGCTCGCCCGCCGCATGTGTGACGTGCCAGCACGAATTGCCGCAGTTCCCCACGCCTTCGGAGCGAGATGATCAGCTCGGGGCAAGGCAACGGCCCGACACCAGTGCCCACGCAACACCCCTCGTCGGCCGCGGGTCGCGGTTCGCCTCCCGCTGGCCAGGGCCCGCGCCGCCGGTCGCGGTCCGCGGGTCGCGGTCCGCGGGTCGCGGTCCGCGGGTCGCGGTCCGCGGGTCACGGCTCAGACTGGAGGCAGGCTCAGGCCTCCGGGTAGCCCTGCGGGTTGCCCGACTGCCAGCGCCAGGTGTCGGCGCACATGTCGTCGATGGTCCGGGTGGCCCGCCAGCCGAGCTCGTCGGCCGCGCGAGCCGTGTCGGCCCAGTAGGCCGGCAGGTCGCCGGCACGTCGACCGACCACCTCGTGCGGGAGCTCGCGGCCGACCGCACGCTCGAACGCGTGGAACAGCTCGAACACGCTGGTGCCGGTGCCGCCACCGAGGTTGAACGCGCGGACCGGCTCGACCATCGCGTCGAGGTGCTCGAGCGCCGCCACGTGGCCGGCGGCGAGGTCCTCGACGTGGATGTAGTCGCGCTCGCAGGTGCCGTCGGCGGTCGGGTAGTCGTCGCCGAAGATGGACAGCTTGTCGCGTCGACCGACCGCCACCTGCGCGATGAACGGCATCAGGTTGTTGGGCACGCCCTGCGGGTCCTCGCCCATCGTGCCCGAGCGGTGCGCGCCGACCGGGTTGAAGTAGCGCAGCAGCGCGACCTTCAGACCGCCGGCGGTGGCCACGTCGGAGAGCACCTGCTCCTGCATCACCTTGGTGCGGCCGTAGGGGCTCGCGGCGGAGAGCGGCTGGTAGTCCTCGTGGTAGGGCACCGGCGCGTGGTCGCCGTACACGGTCGCGGAGGACGAGAACACCAGACGGTGGACGTCGTGGCGGCGCATCGCGTTGGCGAGCGCGAAGGTCGAGCCGAGGTTGTTGGCGTAGTACTCCAACGGCTTGCCGACGCTCTCCCCCACCGCCTTGAAGCCGGCGAAGTGGATCACCGCGTCGATCTTCTCGTTGGCGAACAGCCGCTCGGTCTTGTCGACGTCGGTCAGGTCGAACGCGTGCACCGGCACGTGGGCGCCCGAGAGCGACTCGATGCGGCCGACCACGCTGGGCTTGCTGTTGGAGAAGTCGTCGACCACGAGCACGTCGTGGCCGGCTTCGATCAGGGAGAGGACAGTGTGGGAGCCGATGTAGCCGGCACCGCCGGAGACGAGAACGCGCATGGGAGAAGACTAGGGCGTGTCGGGTAGCTCGACGGTGAACCACGGCAGCATCGCCTGGGCCAGCGGCCCGATGGCCAGCGCGTAGAGCACCGTGCCCACGCCGAGAGCACCGCCGAGGAGCAGGCCCAGGACGACGACGGCGACCTCGAGTCCGGTGCGCACGAGCCGGAGCGAGCGGCCGGTACGCCGGGCCAGGCCGGTCATCAGCCCGTCGCGGGGACCCCGGCCGAACTGCGCCCCCATGTAGAGGGCGGTGGCCAGCCCGTTGCCGACGACACCGACGACCAGCAGGGCGATCCGCGGCGCCCAACCGTCGGGCTCGGCGAGCACGGCCAGCGTGGCGTCGGCGGAGAAGCCGACCACGAAGGCGTTGGCGATCGTGCCGAGTCCGGGAACCTCGCGCAGCGGGATCCACAGCAGCAGCACCACGAAGCTGAACAGCACGACGGCCTGGCCGAGGGTGATCGGCACGTGCTGGATGAAGCCCGAGTGGAACACGTCCCACGGGGCCAGACCGAGTGCCCCGCGCACCATCATCGCCAGCGAGACGCCGTACAGCACGAGTCCGATCATCAGCTGCGGCAGGCGTCGCGCGAGGCGACCGGCGCGGAGTTGTTCGAGCGGGCCGAGGTCGGAGAGCTGGCGTCGGGGAAACGTGGTGCTGAGGGACATGCCCACCATTCTGGTCTCGATTGGCCCTTGAACAAATAGCCAATCGTGGAATAGTGGCCTGTATGTCACGCGTCATATCGGCCCACACCGTGGCCACTCTCGTCGCCGACTTCGACCGCTCCCCGGCGTACGCCGGCCTCGCCGAAGCACTGCGCAGCCTGGTCGCCGACGGTCGGATCGCCCACGGCACCCGCCTGCCCAGCGAGCGCGAGCTCACCGACGCGCTCGCCGTCAGCCGCACCACCGTCACCCGGGCGTACGCCGAGCTGCGCGGGCGCGGCTACGCCGAGGCGAGACGCGGCGCCGGCACGTTCACCTGTGTGCCGGGCGGACCGACGCGGGCGCCCGACCGGGTGCTCACCCCGCGCGTCGACGGCGAGGACCTGATCGACCTCAACTGTGCCGCAGCCCCCGCCCCGCCGGGCATCGCCGCGGCCTACGAACGCGCCGTCGCCGAGCTGCCCGCGTATCTCTCCGGCCACGGCTACTACCCCGTCGGGCTGCCCGAGCTGCGCGAGGCGATCGCCGCGCTGTACGACGCGCGCGGGCTGCCGACCGATCCCGAGCAGATCATGGTCACGCCCGGCGCGCTGGCCGCGACCGGTGTCGTGGCCCTGGCCTGCACCGACCCCGGGGACCGGATCATGGCCGAGGTGCCGGTCTACCCGAACGCCACCCGGGCGCTGACCATGCGCTCCACCCGGCTGGTGGGCGCCGGCGTCGATGCCGACGGCTGGGACCTCGCCGGCATCGGCGCGACGATCCGGCAGAGCGCACCGCGTGCGGCGTACCTCATCCCCGACTTCCAGAACCCGACCGGCCACCTCATGCTCGACGCGCAGCGCGAGGAGTACGCCGCCCAGCTGGCCGCCTCGCGCACGTTGGCGATCATCGACGAGGCACACCAGGCGCTCTCGCTCGAAGGCCAGGAGATGCCCCTGCCGATGGCCGCGCACGTCGAGGCGGCCGGCGGTGAGGCGATCACGCTGGGCAGCGCCAGCAAGATGCTGTGGGGCGGCCTGCGCGTCGGCTGGTTGCGGGCTCCCCGTGCCCGGCTCGACGCCCTCACCGAGGCGCGCCTGGCGCTCGACCTCGGTGTGCCCGTGGTCGAGCAGCTCGTCGCGGCCACCCTGCTGCGCGATGACGGCAGCGTGCTGGCCGCGCAGCGAACCCGGCTGCGGGAGCAGCGTGACGCCCTCGCCTCCGCCCTTGCCGAGCAGCTGCCCGAGTGGACCTTCCGGGTTCCCGCCGGCGGCCTGGCCATGTGGTGCGAGCTGCCGTCACCGCGTGCCTCACAGGTGGCCGCCGAGGCCGAGGCGCGTGGCGTCGTGGTCGCGCCCGGTCCGGTCTTCTCACCGACGGGTGGCTACGAACGGTTCTTCCGGATCCCGTGGACCCGCCCCGCCGACGAGCTCGAGGAGGCCGTGGCCCGCATCGCCCAGGCCTGGCGAAGCGGCGACTCCGGCGACGCCCGCAAGACTGCCGAACGGGTGATGGTGGCCTAGCGCCAGACCCTGGCGTAGTCGACGCGCATGGTCGCGGGCAGGGGCGGCGGATCCAGCGGGTCGTAGCCGTTCGTCCCGGAGCCCAGCGCCTGGGTGAACATGACGATGTACTTCTGGCGGAACGCCGGGTCGCCGGAGGTGTTGGTCAGGCACAGCCTGTCGTTGACGTAGATCCGGATCCGGGTGGCCGACCACTCCAGGCGGTAGGTGTTCCACCGGCCACGGTGCGCGACACAGTCGTACGCCGTGTTCGTGTGCGCACCACTGGTGACGGAGCCGTTGACGTCGTTGCGGTAGTGCAGGAACGGGATCGAGAGGTCCGGGTAGACCGAGTAGGTCTCGGAGACGTCGATCTCGCCGGTCGTCGGCCAGTTCAGTTCGACCTCGCGATCGTCGGGCCACAGCCAGTAGGCCTCGTGCAGGCCCGGCGCCTCGGTGGCCGCGGTGAAGACGCGAGCCTCGAACCGGCCATAGCGCTGCGACCACTTGTGGTAGGTCGAGACCATGCCCGACGTGAAGATCTTGAAGATGCCTTCGAGCCCCGGGCACTCGGCCAGGGTGGCCGGTCGGGCGACGAGACGCAGCGAGCCGTTGCCCACGCTCACGTTGTCGCCGCGGTAACAGGCTGCCGCCCCGGGCGGGTCGCCGGTGATGAAGCCGTCGGTCTGCGGAACCCACTTGGTGGTGTCGAGCGCCGTACCGCTGAAGTCGTCGCGGAACGTGCAGCGCCATGGAGTGCCGTCGGCCTTGAGCGGCCGCACGCCGCAGGCATCGCGGGTGACCAGCAGCCGCGGCACGTAGCGGGTCGCGGACCGTCGACGGCTCGAGGCGTCGACCACCCGGTACCCGGTCTTGCGGGAGCTCTTCCAGACGACCGTGCGGAACGCGTGCCGCCGACTCGTGAGCGAGCGCACCCGCACCCATCGCGTGCCCGCTCGCCTCTGCAGGACCACGCGGTCCGCGCGGTGCGCCGTACGACCAGTGAGGTAGACCGTGCCGAGGTTGCGCGCGGAGACCTTGAGCGTGGGGGCGGCTTCGGCGGCGACGGCGACCGGTCCCGTGGCGGGGGTGAGCAAAAGTCCGACGACCATGACCAGCATCGCCAACAACGTCACGACCCGAGTCGTACGGCGCATGGCTCCTCCACAGCGTTTCGTCCGAGAGTGCAGGAAAATCACAACAGCGTCCTGGTGCCACACTCGCACCAGGACGCCGCTGTGTTCAAGAGGTCAGGACAGGTCGACGGCGCGCACGGTCTGCGCGGTCATCGCCTGCTCGATCTCGGCGAGGGTGTCGGCCGGGATCGCGGAGTCGACCGAGAGCGCGACCAGCGCCTGGCCGCCCTTGCCGTCGCGGGCCACCTGCATGCCGGCGATGTTGACCTCGGCCGTGCCGAGGATGCCGCCGACGGTGCCGACCATGCCCGGGCGGTCTTCGTAGGAGAAGAAGGCCAGGTGGTCGGTGGGCTCGATGTCGACGTCGAAGCCGTTGACCTCGACGAGGCGCTCCTTCTGCGCGAGGCCGACCAGGGTGCCCGAGACCGAGACCTGCGAGCCGTCGGCCAGCGTGCCGCGGATCGTGATCAGGTTGCGGTGGTCGGGGCTCTCCGCCTCGGTGACCAGGCGTACGGCGGTGCCGCGCTCGGCCGCGAGCAGCGGTGCGTTCACGTAGGAGACCTGGTCCTCGATGATGTCGGTGAAGACACCCTTGAGGGCGGCCAGCTCGAGCACCTTGACGTCGTACTCGGTGATCTCGCCACGGACCTCGACGTCGATCGACTGCGCGACCTCGCCGGCCAGCGCGGTGAAGACGCGGCCGAGCTTCTCGGTGAGCGGGATGCCGGGACGCACGTCCTCGGCGATGACGCCGCCCTGGACGTTGACCGCGTCGGGGACGAGCTCACCGGAGAGCGCGAGGCGCACGGACTTGGCGACGGCGATGCCGGCCTTCTCCTGCGCCTCGTCGGTCGAGGCACCCAGGTGCGGGGTGGCGACGACGGTCTCGAGCTCGAACAGCGGGCTGTCGGTGCACGGCTCCTTGGCGAACACGTCGAGACCGGCAGCCGCGATGCGCCCGGTCTTGAGGGCGTCGTACAGCGCGGCCTCGTCGACGATGCCACCGCGGGCGGCGTTGACCAGCACCAGGTTGGACTTGGCCTTGGCCAGCTGCTCGGCGCCGATCAGGCCCACGGTCTCGGGGGTCTTGGGGAGGTGCACGCTCATGAAGTCGGACTCGGCGAGCAGGGTGTCGAGGTCGACCAGGCGGACGCCCATCTGCGCGGCCCGGCCGGCCTGCACATAGGGGTCGTAGGCGATGACCTTCATGCCGAACGCGCTCAGGCGCTGGGCGACGAGCACGCCGATGCGGCCGAGGCCGACGATGCCGACGGTCTTCTCGTAGAGCTCGATGCCGGTGTACTTGCTGCGCTTCCACTCGCCGTTGCGCAGGCCCGCGTGGCCGGGGCTGATGTTGCGCGCGGCGGCGAGCATCAGGCCGACGGCCAGCTCGGCGGCGGAGACGATGTTGGACGTCGGCGCGTTGACGACCATGACGCCGGCCTGGGTGGAGGCCTTGACGTCTACGTTGTCGAGACCGACGCCCGCGCGGGCGACGACCTTCAGCTTCTTGGCGGCGGCCAGGGCCTCGGCGTCGACCTTGGTGGCCGAGCGGACCAGGATCGCGTCGACGTCGGCGATGGCCGGCAGCAGCTCGGCGCGGTCGGCACCGTTGCAGTGGCGGATCTCGAAGTCGGGGCCGAGCGCCTCGACGGTGGCGGGGCTCAGCTCTTCGGCGATGAGAACGACGGGCTTGCTCACAGCGGATTCCTCGATTTGTGTCGCGGATTTGCGGGACTCGTCCGACGGCCAAGTTGCGGCCGTTCAGGAGGTCGTGCACGACGCTGTGCCCGGACCGGCAATGCTACCCGACCTCCCACGGATGGCCGAGTCCGTCCGCATCGAGACCGCCCCCTCCCGGAAGCAACGCGGGGTCACCGTCGCTCCACACGCGTCGCGACACGGGCAAACCGTCCACGGCACCGCACAGGAGCGGCCTCGAAATTCGTTTGTACGACGCACCCGACCTTGGCATACTGATCCGCGTGAAGTTCTGAGAGCGCCCGTGAAGCCCGTCGTCGACGGGTGGTTCCCTGCCCCGATTCCGAGGCTCGCTCTTGTCATCTCCGCTTCGCTTCTCCCACGTCTCCTTCGCCTGGCCCGACGGGTCACCGGTGATCGACGACCTGAACCTGCTCGTCCCGTCCGGACGCTCGGGGCTGGTCGGCGCCAACGGCTCCGGCAAGTCCACCCTGCTCCGACTCGCCGCGGGCGACCTCACCCCGACCGGCGGCAGCATCCGCGCCGAGGGCCGGGTCGGCTGGCTGCGCCAGGACCTCACCCTGCGCTCCAAGGAACGCGTCGACGACCACCTCGGCGTACGCCGGATCCGTGACGCGATCCGCTCCATCGAGGCCGGCTCCGTCGACGAGTCCGACTACGAGACCGTCGGCGACGCCTGGGACATCGAGGAACGCGCCGGCGCCGAGCTGGCCCGGGTCGGCCTGCCTGCGGACATCCTCGACCGCCGCCTCGGCCAGCTGTCCGGCGGCGAGACCGTCCAGCTCGGGCTGACCCGCCTGCTCCTGCAGCGCCCCGACATCCTGCTGCTCGACGAGCCCACCAACAACCTCGACGCCCGCGCCCGCGAACGGCTCCACGCGGTGGTCGAGTCGTGGCGCGGCACCCTGGTCGTGGTCAGCCACGACCGCGAGCTGCTCGAGCTGGTCGACCGGGTCGGAGACCTCCACGACAACTCCGTCACGTGGTACGGCGGCGGCTACTCGTCGTACGCCGAGCAGGTGGAGGCCGAGCAGGCCGCAGCCGCACAGGCAGCCACGACCGCGCGGGAGGACCTCCGCAAGCAGAAGAACGACCTCGTCGAGACCCAGCGGATCCTCTCCGGGCGCAAGCGCTACGCCGACAAGATGTATGCCAACAAGCGGGAACCGCGGGCGGTGATGAAGCTGCGCAAGCGCTCCGCCCAGGTCTCCGCCGGCAAGTACCGCCAGCTCCACGAGGACCGGCTCGAGTCCGCGCGGGAGCGCCTCGACGACGCCGAGTCGCGGGTGCGCGACGACCGGGAGATCCGGATCGACCTGCCGGAGACCGAGGTGCCACGCGGTCGCGAGGTGCTCCGGCTCGACCTGCACCTGCGCACCGGTGCGCGGGTCGACCTCGACCTCCGCGGGCCGGAACGGATCGCGGTGACCGGTGCCAACGGGAGCGGCAAGACCACGCTCCTGCACACGATCATCGGGTCCCTGGCCCCGGAGGGTGACATGCAGGTGAAGGTGCCGTTCGGCCTGCTCGACCAGCGCCTCGACACCCTCGACGACTCGCTCACGGTCTTCGAGAACGTGGCCGCGCGGGCACCGGCCTCGGACCCGAACGAGGTGCGTGCCCGCCTGGCCCGCTTCCTCTTCCGCGGCTCCAAGGGTGACCAGGTGGCCGGCACGCTGTCCGGTGGCGAGCGCTTCCGGGCGACCCTGGCCGCGGTACTGCTGGCCGACCCGGCGCCGCAGCTGCTGCTGCTCGACGAGCCGACGAACAACCTCGACTTCAGTTCGTACGACGCGCTCGTCTCGGCGTTGGGCGGCTACCGGGGTGCCCTGCTCGTGGTGAGCCACGACGAGGCGTTCCTCGACGAGATCGACGTCCACCGCCGGATCTCACTGCACGACGTACCCCGTATTGGGTAAGTCGGGCCAACGTCGCCACACGAGCGTTTCCGGGTGCCTAGATTTTCGGACAGGGGACCACACTGAACGGAAGTCGGGGACATGAAGAGAACATGGGTGTTGGGTCTGGTCATGGGCCTGGTCGGCGTCGTGTTTGCCGCGATGCCGGCGCAGGCCGAGCGGATCGGCGACGAAGGCTGTACGCCGGGCTACTGGAAGAACCACACCGACAGCTGGTCGGAGGGGCCGGGGCAGCCGATCGCCAGCACGACCTTGCTCAACTCGAACCAGGTCAAGTTCCACACGACCGCGGCTCTGGTGGGCGACTCACTGCTCGACGCCCTGAACTACAAGGGCGGAGCCGGAGCGGCCGGCGCCGAGCGCAACCTGATGCGGCACGCGGCCGCGGCCTGGCTGAACGCGGCCACCGAGGACCTCGGGTACCCGTACCGCCGCTTCACGGACCCGTACAACATCGTGGGGACCGTGAACGCGGCCATCGCGAGCGGGGACCCGGCCGCGATGCTGGCCGTGAAGGACGAGCTGGCGGCCGCGAACGAGTTGGGGTGCCCGCTGAACTGATCAGCGGCCGACTCAGGCGGTTCGCCTCGACAGTGGAGATTCTCCGGCGCCACGCGCCGGAGAATCTCCTATGCTGAGCCACGTTCGTATCGTGCAGTCCGGACCACACGCGACCGGCCAACCTGCCCAGCCCCGGGCGCGCAGGATCAGCGCGACCGCCGCCGCGAGCCGGCACGGCTCGAGCACCTGCCTCCACCCCGGACGTATCGTCAGCCGATTGCTGATCGCCGCTCCGATGTCGCGATCCAGATCGAGCCATCGATCCTCGGACCACTCGTGGCCGAGTCGTCCGTCGAGCTCGACCAACAGCAGGTGAGCCGAGTACTCGACGTCCCGGAAGATCACTCCTCCGGGCCCCGCAGGTGCACGACTGATCGGACGGTCTCGATCGACGCGGCGCTGGCGATGCCCCCGAGGAAGACCGTGCTTGCGCTCGACGTCGGAGAGGTAGCGGCGCTCGAGAACCGAGAAGGCTCCGGCGTCGATGTCGACGAGGATCTCGACCAGGAGTCGACGACGAGGCAGGCGTGGTCGCAACTCGATCGCCTCGAGCAACCGCCCCACCGTGGTACGGCGCTGCTGGCACAGATCGGCGAGCACTGCCACCGCCGCAGCATCGTCTCGGGCACTGGAGGCCGCGCCCAGTGCCGCGTGTTCGACCGCGACCCGCGGTGGCGACAGATGGAGCTGCGCGATCTGGTCGAAGTGCTGGCTGCGGTGCAGTTCGACGCCCGGCGCGGGATGGAGTCGCCTGGTGCGGCTCACGAGGAGTTGGACCACCTTCTCCTCTCGACCGAGCCAGGGGCCACGGATCCGGTGCGCACGTAGCGCCGAGAGACCGGTCAGTGCGGCCGGTTCGTGGCAGAGAACCGCGGACCACCACCGTTGCTCGCGGGTCAACGGTCCGGTGTGCTCGACGTAGACACCCTCATGAACGCGTGCCAGCCTCGCTCGACGGCACCATCGCTCGATGTCATTGTCCGTGCCGCCGAGCTCGAGGATCTGTCGACGAGAGATGACACCGTCCTGCAGACGCAGGAGCGAGGCGAGGGCAGCAGTGGATTCCATCCGATGAACCTGAATCGCACATCGGACCGCAGCAACGGCTCGCTCGGCCGCCTGTGGATGGGAGCGCAATGGAGGCGCCGCCAGACGCACTCACCCAGAAGAAGAAGGAGGTTCTCCGGCGCCAGACGCCGGAGAACCTCCACTGTTTGCAGCAGGAGTGGGTTCAGTCGGTGCCGAACTCCATGGCGGCGCGGTCGAGAGCCTCGTCCTCGTCGCTGATCGACTCACCGCGGTCGGCGATGCGGTCGGCGCCACCGGCCGGGAGCTCACCGAACAGGGTGCCGTTCTCGACGAGCACCTGGCCCTGGTCGAGCGGCTGCCCGGCGTACATCTCGAGCTTGGAGCGCGAGTCGGCGATGTCGAGGTTGCGCATCGTCAGCTGGCCGATGCGGTCGAGGGGGCCGAACGCGGCGTTCTCGGTGCGCTCCATCGACAGCTTGTCGGGGTGGTAGGAGAAGTTGCTGCCCGAGGTGGCCAGGACCGTGTAGTCCTCGCCGCGACGCAGCCGCAGGGTGACCTCGCCGGTGACCAGTGACGCGATCCAGCGCTGGATCGACTCGCGGATCATCAGCGCCTGCGGGTCGAGCCAGCGGCCCTCGTAGAGCAGCCGGCCGAGCTTGCGGCCCTCGTTGTGGTACTGCGCGACGGTGTCCTCGTTGTGGATCGCGTTGACCAGCCGCTCGTAGGCGATGAAGAGCAGCGCCATGGCCGGGGCCTCGTAGATGCCGCGCGACTTGGCCTCGATGATGCGGTTCTCGATCTGGTCGGACATGCCGAGGCCGTGGCGGCCACCGATCGAGTTCGCCTCGTGCACCAGGGCCACCGCGTCGTCGTACCGCGTGCCGTTGATGGAGACCGGGCGACCCTGCTCGAAGCCGATCGTGACGTCCTCGGTCTCGATGGCCACCGACGGGTCCCAGAACTTCACGCCCATGATCGGTTCGACGGTCTCGAGCGAGACGTCGAGGTGCTCGAGGGTCTTGGCCTCGTGGGTGGCGCCCCAGATGTTGGCGTCGGTGGAGTAGGCCTTCTCCTGGGAGTCGCGGTAGGGCAGGTTGCGCTCGGTGAGCCAGGCGCTCATCTCGTGCCGGCCGCCGAGCTCGTGGACGAACTCGGCGTCGAGCCACGGCTTGTAGATGCGCAGGTCGGGGTTGGCCAGCAGGCCGTAGCGGTAGAACCGCTCGATGTCGTTGCCCTTGAAGGTCGAGCCGTCGCCCCAGATGTCGACGCCGTCCTCGTGCATCGCGCGGACCAGCATCGTGCCGGTCACCGCGCGGCCCAGGGGCGTGGTGTTGAAGTAGATCCGCGAACCGGATCGGATGTGGAAGGCGCCGCAGGCCAGGGCGGCCAGGCCCTCGTCGACCAGGGCCGCCTTGCAGTCGACCGCGCGGGCGATCTCGGCGCCGTAGGCCAGTGCGCGTCCCGGCACGCCGGAGATGTCGGGCTCGTCGTACTGCCCGATGTCGGCGGTGTAGGTGCAGGGCACGGCGCCCTTGTCGCGCATCCACGCGACCGCGACGGAGGTGTCGAGGCCACCGGAGAAGGCGATGCCGACGCGCTCGCCGACGGGAAGGGAAGTGAGAACCTTGGACATGACCCAACTGTATACGGAGTTGTGCATAATCATGCAATCGGGTTCGTGGACTGTTTCTCGAAGTGCCGGTCGGTTTGTTTGTCGACGCAGCCCGGGTGGGAGACTTCGACCATGAGTCAAGCCTTCTGCCAGCAGTGCGGCACCCGCCGCGAGAACGACGCGGCCCCCCGCTGCTCCGCCTGTGGGGCGGTCTTCCCGGCCCAGGCCGCGGCTCCTGAGGTGCCCAGCGACGAGGCGCCGACGCGTATCGCCGGCCGTCCGGCGCAGAGCCCGCAGCCGCCGCAACAGGCTTCCACTCCCCCGCCGTCGTACGGCGCACCACAGCCGGGCGCACCACAGCCCGGCGCACCACAGGCCAGCGCACCACAGGCCGGCGCACCACAGCCCGGCGTGCCCACCCCGCCGTACGGCGCACCGCAGGCCGGCGCACCGCAGGGTGGGGCGCAGCAGCCCGGTTACGGCACCGTGCCGCAGCAGGCATGGCAGCAGCAGCAAGGCTTCGGCCAGCAGCAGTGGGGAGCGGCCCCCGGCCAGCCTCAGGGCGGGTCCGGGTCCGGCAAGGGCAAGCTCTGGATCCTGCTCGCCGCGGCCGTGCTCGTCGTCGGCGGCGGGATCACCGCGCTGGTGCTCACCCTCGGCGGAGGAGATGGCGGCGGTGACGACGACAACCTCAGCGACGAGGAACAGATCGAGAACGTCATCACCGACTACAACGACGCCACGCAGAAGCTCGCGTCAGGCGACGCCTCGGCGTGCGACTCCTACCGCGACCTGGTCACCGAGGAGATCAGCGACGACGACCTGCAGGAGTGCCGCGACTCCGTCGACGACAGCGCCTCCAGCGACTCCGGCGACTTCTCCTACGAGATCAAGTACAAGAGCGCGGAGATCGACGGAGACACCGCCGTGGCCACGGTCGAGACGACCAGCAGCTTCGGCGACAGCGACCCCGAGACCAGGACCGAGGACCTGCACCTGCGCAAGGTCGACGGCGACTGGAAGCTCGACTTCGACGCCAGCTCGGGCTCGTCGGACGGCGACTCGAGCGACGCGCCGAGCGACTACTCGACCGAGGACTACGACTACGACGACCCGACCGAGTCGCCGAGCGACTACTCCACCTACGACTACGACGTGCCGTCCGAGTCGCCGTCGAACTGACCGACCAGCGTCAGATGGCGCAGCCGTCGGGCCCACAGGCCTGATCGGCTGCGCCGGCGACCATCTGCAGTGACGGGTGGGAGTTGCTCCAGGCGCGGGTCAGTGCCTGGCTGAAGACCTCGGCGGGCTGTGCGCCCGAGATGCCGTACTTCTCGTCCACCACGAAGAACGGCACCCCGGTCGCGCCGAACGCCCCGGCCTGCGCGACGTCGGCGTGGACCTCGTCGCGGAACTCGTCGCCGGACAGCACGGTGGCCACTCGCGCGGCGTCCAGGCCGACGCCGACCGCGATCTCGGTGAGGGTGGCGTGGTCGGCGACGTTGCGCACCTCGACGAAGTTGGCGGCGAGCAGGGCCTCCTTCAGCTCCCCCTGTACGACGGCGCCCGCGTCGTGCAGCGCCAGGTGGAGCAGCCGGTGCGCGTCGACGGTGTTGACCCGCTGGGTCTGCGAGAGGCGGTAGAGCAGCCCCTCCTCCGCCGCGACGGCCTCGACCTGGTCCATCATCCGCTGTGCGTTCTCGACGCCGCCGCCGTACTTGCGGGCCAGGACGTCGACCGTGCGCTCGACCGGCACCGGCGGCGCGGCCGGGTCCAGCTCGTAGGAGTGCCAGACGACCTCGACCTGGTCGGCATGCTCGAAGCCCTGCAACGCCGTCTCGAGTCGACGCTTGCCGATGTAGCACCACGGACACACGACGTCGGACCACACATCAATTCGCATGCCGGGTCAACGCACCCGCCGAGCCGGGGATTCCCGGACCCGGCGTGAGGCGGGCCTCAGGGTCGAGTCAGGGTCGAGTGGGGGATGAAGCGCCCGGCTTCCCCGATGCGGGCGAGGCCCGTTCACCGCGAGGCTTCTGGCCATGATCACTGTTGACTCACTCACCAAGCGGTACCGCGGATTCACCGCCGTCGACGACGTCTCCTTCGTCGCCCGACCCGGCCGCGTCACGGGGTTCCTCGGGCCCAACGGCGCCGGCAAGTCCACCACCATGCGCGTGATGGTCGGATTGACCGAGGCCACCTCGGGCACCGCCACCATCCAGGGCCAGCCGTTCGCCGAACTGCCCAACCCGGGCCGGCAGGTCGGCGTACTCCTCGACGCCTCGGCCCAGCACGCCGGCCGCACCGGTCGGGAGATCCTGGCCATCGCCCAGCGCACCATGGGCCTGCCGAAGGCAAGGGTCGACGAGATGCTCTCCCTGGTCAGCCTGACCGAGAGCGAGTCGGAGCGCCGGGTGAAGAACTACTCGCTCGGCATGCGCCAGCGCCTCGGCATCGCGACCGCCCTGATCGGCGACCCTGAGGTGCTGATCCTCGACGAGCCGGCCAACGGACTCGACCCGGCCGGCATCCGCTGGATGCGCGACCTGCTGCGGGGGTACGCCAACCAAGGCGGCACGGTGCTGCTCTCCAGCCACCTCCTGCACGAGATCGAGGTGATCGCCGACGACCTCGTGATGATCGGCAACGGCCGCATCGTCGCCGAGGGGACGAAGGCCGAGCTGCTGCACGCCGCGGGCACCACCGTGCGCACCACCGCCGCAGCCGAGCTGGCCCAGGCCCTGCGCAACGCGGGGATCGTGGTCACCCAGTCGAACGACGGCGCACTGCGCACGGACGCGCCCGCCGACCAGGTCGGCCAGATCGCGCTCAACGCCCGGATCGCGCTCACCGAGCTGCGGTCCTCCGACAACGCGGGCCTCGAAGAGATGTTCCTCGAGCTCACCGCCGAGACCCAACGTGAAGGAGCAGCAGCATGACCACGCTGACCCAGGAGGCCCCCGTCGCCTCGGGCACCCGTCCGGCCAAGCACGCGCCCATCCCCCTGTCCCGCATCATGCGCGTCGAGCTGATCAAGATGTTCGACACGCGTTCCGGCTTCTGGCTGATGGCCAGTATCGGCATCGCGGCCGTCCTCGCCACCGCCGCGACGATCATCTTCGCCCCCGAGTCCGAGCTCGACTACGAGGCCTTCGCGACGGCCATCGGCTTCCCCATCGCGATCATCCTGCCGATCATCGGCCTCCTCTCGGTCACGAGTGAGTGGAGCCAGCGCACCGGCCTGACCACGTTCACCCTGCTGCCCAACCGCAGTCTGGTGATCAACGCCAAGCTCCTCGTCGCGGTCGGCATCGGCGTGGTCTCGATGTTCCTGGCGATGGCCATCGGCGCGGTCGGCAACATCGTCGGTACGGCGATCGCCGGCGTGGACACGACGTGGAACGTGAGCGCCTATGAGCTCTCCCTGATCGTGCTGGCCAACGTGCTCGGCATGCTGATCGGCTCGATGCTCGGCGTGCTGATCCGCAACTCCGCCGGCGCCATCGTGGGCTACTTCGTCTACAACGCCCTGCTGCCGACGCTGTTCATGACGCTGGGCAACCTGCAGGAGTGGTTCCGCGACCTGTGGCCGTGGGTCGACTTCGCCTACGCGCAGGGCGCGCTGTTCAACGGCGACCCGAGCGGTGAGGACTGGGCACACCTCGCGGTCACCACCACGATCTGGCTGATCATCCCGCTGGTCGTCGGACTGTTCCTGATCCGCAAGTCCGAGGTGAAGTGACCCTGCGCCTCCAGGTGGCTGGTGGTCGGACCCTCGCCGGGGTCCGGCCGCTCGGCCATCTCCCCTGATTGAGCCGGCTCGAGCTGGGGAAGGATCCGGCCATGAACTCTCCGGTCTGCCCCCGCTGCGGCACTCCCCTGGCCCCGGGCCTCACGGCCTGCGGCCGCTGCGGCCTCCCCCTGGGGCAGGCCGCGCCCCCGGCGTACGGCGCGGTGCCCCCGGGCAACGCCTATCCCCCCGGCCCGCCGGCGTACGGCGTACAGCCCGGGACGCCGGCGCCGGGCGGGAAGCCGCCGCGCAGGCGTGGCCTGGTCGCCGCCGGTGTGATCGGCGCCCTGCTGATCGCCGCAGGCGTGGCCGCGTTGGTCTTCTTCCTGACCCAGGGCGACGACGACAAGGACGACGTGGCCGGTGACGACACGTCGAGCCAGTCGACCGAGGACCCCACCGACGAGCCGACCGATGACCCGAGCACCGAGTCGACCGAGGACCCCACCGACGAGCCGACGGACGACCCGAGCACCGAGTCGACCGAGGACCCGTCCACGGACCCGAGCCCGACCGGCCCGCAGACCTCCGGCACACCCGTGGTGCGCACGCCGCCGACCGGTTCCGACGAGGAGCAGATCCGCCAGCTGGTCCACGACGTCGACACGTGGTTGCAGGCGATCTTCGCCGGCGACTCCGCGCAGTGCGCGAACATGGGCGACTACTTCGTGGACCCCAAGGCCGAGGACATCAAGAGCTGCCGGACCTCGATGGCCCAGCTGGGCAGCGGCGACAACGCCTTCACGTTCTCCCCCGGCGCCATCACCGTGAACGGCGACAAGGGCACCGTGATGATGAAGACCAGCTTCACCTACAACGGCAAGACCGAGAACGACAGCGAGAAGACCGACGTCGTCAAGAAGGACGGCACCTGGTACTTCGTCGAGGACTGACCTCCACGCGTCGTACGTCGGTCAGGCGAACAGCGCCTGGCCGACGTACTCGCCCTTGCCGGCTCCCGGGGGTACGGCGAACAGGGCCGAGCCGGTGAACTTGAGGTACTCCATCAGTGCGTCACTCTGCGCCATCCGGGTCTGCATCGGGATGAACTGGGTGGCCGGGTCACGCACGTAGGCGATGAAGAACAGCCCCGCGTTCAGGCCACCGAGCGCATCGCTGCCGTCGACGAAGTTGTAGCCGCGGCGCAGCATCCGGACCCCGTCGTTCTGCTCGGGGTGCACGACGCGGACGTGGGCGTCGACCGGGATGATCGGGCCGCCGCGGCCGGGCATCTTGAAGTCGGGGTCGCTGAACTCCTCGCCACCCGAGAGTGGCGCGCCGGACTCCTTGGTGCGGCCGATGAACATCTGCTGGTCGCCCAGCGACTGCCGGTCCCAGGTCTCGATGCGCATGTTGATCCTGCGCGCGACGAGGTAGGAACCGCCGGCCAGCCAACCCGACTTCGCGTCGTCGGTGTCGGAGACCCAGATGTGCTCGTCGAGCGCCTTGGCCTCCTCTGCCTTCACGTTGGCGGTGCCGTCCTTGAAACCGAACAGGTTGCGCGGCGTCTCCTGCGACGTCGAGGTGCTCGACGTACGGCCGAAGCCGAGCTGCGACCAGCGCACCGAGACCGTGCCGAACCCGATGCGCGCGAGATTGCGGATCGCGTGCACGGCGACCTGCGGGTCGTCCGCGCAGGCCTGGACGCAGAGGTCGCCCCCGGAGCGCTCGGGGTCGAGGGCGTCGGCCGGGAAGTGCGGCAGCGGCTCGAGTGACGCGGGCTGCTGGTCGGCGATGCCGAAGCGGTCCTTGCCCTTGGCGTCGCGGAAGAGGGTGGGCCCGAACCCGAACGTGAGGGTGAGCTTCGAGGGCGGCAACCCGATCGCCTCGCCGGTGTCGTCGGGCGGCAGGTCGGTGTCGCCCTCCGTCGGACCGACGGGTCCGGCCGAGCCGCCGGCCATCATGCGCTCGGCCGCCTCGGTCCAGGCGGTCAGCAGCGCGATGAGTGCGTCGCGGTCGTCGGTGACGACGTCGAACGCGGCGAAGTGCAGGCGGTCCTGGGCAGGCGTGGTGATGCCCGGCTGGTGGGCGCCACGCAGGGCGTAGGCGTGCGGTCCGGCGGTCTGGCTGGTGTCGGTCTCGAGGGCCTGGGCCGCGGCGAGGCCGCCGGCCACACCCACGACTGCCGCACCCCCCGTGAAGAGGGTGCGCCGAGAGACGATGGGCTGCTTCATGACCGGGACAGGATCGTGCCCGTCAGCTTCGAGAGGGGCTCGGCAAGGGCCTCGACTGCGACCTTGAGCGCCTTGATCTCGGGCTGCGTGAGCTCGTTGTAGTAGGTGAAACCGGAGTCGGTCCTCTGCGCGTCGAGGAGCTTCTGCAACGCGGCGAACCGGTCGGTCAGCGTCTTCGAGAGGGCGGCGTCCTTGGTCTCGAGCAGCGGCTTGACGCCCTCGAAGGCGACGCGTGCGCCGTCGACGTTGGCCTGGAAGTCCCACAGGTCGGTGCGCGACCAGAACTCCTCCTCGCCGGTGACCTTGCCCTCGGCCACCTCTTCGAGGAGACCGGTGGCACCGTTGGCGATGCCGTCGATCGTGAAGCTGAGATCGCCGTCGACCTTCGTGTCCAGCGTCTTGGTGTTCTTGAGCAGGTCGTCGGCGTAGAACGCGCGCTGCTTGGGCGTCATGGCCTTGTAGCCCTCGGCCCGGGCCGGCCAGAGGTCCTTCTCGATCCGGTGCCAGCCGGTGAAGTCGTCACCCTCGGCCACGTCGGCCTCGCGGAGGTCCATCTTCGGGTCGAGGTCACCGAACGACTCGGCCACCGGCTCGATGCGCTCCCAGTGCACGCGCGCGTCGGCGTACAGGGCCCGCGCCTCGTCGTCCTTGCCCGCCTTGTAGAGGTTGACGAACTGGGTGGTCTTGGTGAGCAACTGGTCGGTCTGGTCCTGCACGTAGGCGAGGTAGTTGGCGTTGGCCGTGTCGACCAGCGCCTGCTCGTCCTCGGTGACCTCGACCTTCTCCTCGGAGGCGGTGACCGCGAAGTCGGAGCGGATGCCGTCGCCCTTCATGCCCGGCTTGCAGGCGGTGACGTACTTCCCCTCGGGCACCTGCACGGTGAGGCGGCTGTCGAGGTTCTCCCCGATGTTCTCGACCTCACCGATGATGCGCAGGCCGTCTTCGGCGAGCAGGTAGAACTCGGTGACCTGCTTGCCGGCGTTGGTGACGTCGAAGGTCAGCGTCCCCGCGGGCGCCTCGACCTTCGAGACGTCGCAGCCGTCCTCGGTGGAGACCACCTGGATGGAACGCGGGTTGCCCTCGTCGGGCTCCGTGTTCTCCGTGCACGAGGCCACCAGCGGTGCGGCCACGAGCAGGGGGACCAGAACGGCCAGTCTTCTGTTGCGCATCGTCGTCCTTCTGTGGAGTGGGGTGGTGCTCAGGACGCTGCCACCGTGGCGGCGTCCTTGGGGGCGGTACGCCGGCGGGCACCGCGGAGGAAGAGGGTCATCACCGGGACCAGGTAGAGCACCCACACCGCACCCTCGAGCTTGGTGGTGGCCATCGAGATGTTGAAGACGCCCTTGATCAGCGTGCCGAGCCAGCCGGCCGGGTCGATCGTGTCGGAGACGTCGAAGAGCAGGTCGTGCAGTCCCGGCAGGAAGCGCGCCTCCTGCAGGTCGTGCACGCCATAGGCGAGTACGCCGGCGGCGACGACGATCAGGAACGCACCGGTCCAGGTGAAGAACTTGCTCAGGTTGATGCTGATCGCACCGCGGTAGATGAGGTAGCCGAGGACGATCGCGGTGAGGATTCCCAGCGCGGCACCGAGCAACGGCTCCCAGGTGGGGGTCACCGAGCCGACCTCTTCACGGGTGCCGGCCTGGGTGGCCGCCCAGATGAAGAGCGCCGTCTCCAGGCCTTCGCGACCGACCGCGAACATCGCCACGATGACCAGGCCCCAACGACTGCCCTCGGCGGCCTCGTCGATCTGGCCCCGCAGCTCGCCGCCGAGCCCGCGGGCGGCACGGGCCATCCAGAAGACCATCCACGTCACGAAGCCGACCGCGATGATCGAGAGGGTGCCGCCGATGAACTCCTGCGCCTCGAAGGTCAGCCCGCGGGGGCCGTAGGTCAGCAGGGCGCCGAAGCAGAGCGAGATCAGGACGGCGATGCCGACACCGGCCCAGATGCGGGGCAGCAGGTTCGTCCGGCCGGACTTGACGAGGTACGCGACCAGGATGCTGACCACGAGGGCCGCCTCGAGGCCTTCGCGCAAGCCGATCAGGTAGTTGGAGAGCACGGACGCAGAATACGCCTGCTCGTTAGGAGTGCCTAACCTTGGTCGAGGAGCGAAACAGGAACGTGCGACTCCTCATCGCGAACCGTGGATTCTTGCGCCTCGAACCGTGGGTTCTTGACGTACGTCGTCCTCGACCGGATCAACAATCCGGTGTTCGGACATCAAGAACCCACGGTTGGCGCATCAAGAGCACGCGGTTGGCGCAGGAGGGTCAGCGTGCTGCGGAACCCTCGGTGTAGTCGTCGTCCGCCTGCGACCAGGCGAACTGGGCGCGCAGGGTCTTGCCGGTGGCCTCGATCGGGTGACCGGCCTCCTTCTCGCGCAGCTCGTTGAACTCCTTGGCGCCGTTGTCCTGGTCGTCGATGAACCGCTGCGCGAACGCGCCACTCTGGATGTCGGCCAGGATCGCCTTCATCGACTCCTTGACGTCGGGCGACACGACCCGCGGGCCGCTGACGTAGTCGCCGTACTCGGCGGTGTCTGAGATCGACCAGCGCTGCTTGGCGATGCCGCCCTCCCACATCAGGTCGACGATCAGCTTGAGCTCGTGGAGCACCTCGAAGTAGGCGATCTCGGGCTGGTAGCCGGCCTCGGTCAGGGTCTCGAAGCCCGCCTGCACGAGGTGCGACATGCCGCCACAGAGCACGGCCTGCTCACCGAACAGGTCGGTCTCGGTCTCCTCGGTGAAGGTGGTCTTGATGACGCCGGCGCGGGTGCCGCCGATGGCCTTGGCGTAGGACTTCGCGAGGTCCCAGGCATTGCCGGAGGCGTCCTGCTCGACCGCGATGATGTCGGGGATGCCGCGACCCGCGACGTACTCACGACGCACGGTGTGACCCGGCGCCTTGGGCGCGACCATGATCACGTCGACGCCGGCCGGCGCCTTGATGTAGCCGAAGCGGATGTTGAAGCCGTGGCCGAAGACCAGGGTGTCGCCCTCGGTGAGGTGCGGCTCGATCTCCTCGGCGTACAGCTTGCGCTGGTGCTGGTCGGGGGCGA
This sequence comes from Nocardioides sp. Root151, assembly GCF_001427925.1. NCBI lineage: Bacteria > Bacillati > Actinomycetota > Actinomycetes > Propionibacteriales > Nocardioidaceae > Nocardioides > Nocardioides sp. Root151. The sequence continues at coordinate 1,075,631 of NZ_LMGG01000007.1, read as the reverse complement.
GGATCACGACGACGTCGGACTCCTCGACGGCCTCGGCGGGGGTCAGCACGCGCAGGCCCTCGTCCTCCGCCTTGGCGCGGCTCTTGGAGCCGGGCTGCAGGCCAATGCGCACGTCGACGCCCGAGTCGCGCAGGTTGAGCGCGTGCGCGTGGCCCTGGCTGCCGTAGCCGATGACCGCGACATTCTTGCCCTGGATCAGGGACAGGTCGGCGTCGTCGTCGTAGTACATCTCAGCCACTGGGGCTCTCCTTCAGGTTGGTGTTGAGCTTGGATCTTGGGGACTTGTGCGGTGGTGTTGACGGTGGTGCGGTGTCATGACGCGTGTGGAGCGACCGTAACCCCGCGTTACACCGGGCGGGGACGGGTGGTTCAGACGGCCGGCGGCGGGGCCGGTACGGCGACCGGGCGCAGGTTGCGCTCGGAGATCGAGCGCGAGCCCCGACCGATGGCGACCATGCCGGACTGCACGATCTCACGGACCCCGAACGGCTCGAGGACCCGCAGGAAGTCGCCCAGCTTGTCGGCATTGCCGGTGACCTGGATGGTCAGGGCGTCGGTGGCGACGTCGACCACCTTGGCCTTGAACAGCTGGACGGCGTCGAGGACCTGGCCGCGCGTCTCGGCGTCGGCGCGGACCTTGACCAGCAGCAGCTCGCGGCTGATCGAGGACGAGCCGTCGAGCTCGACGATCTTGATCACCTCGATCAGCTTGTTGAGCTGCTTGGTGACCTGCTCGAGCGGGCTCTCGTCGACCGAGACCACGATCGTCATGCGGGACACGTCGGGACTCTCGGTCGGGCCGACCGCGAGGCTGTCGATGTTGAAGCCGCGGCGGCTGAAGAGGCCGGCGATCCGGGCCAGGACGCCCGGCTTGTTCTCGACCAGGACGGACAGGGTGTGCTTGCTCACAGGTCATCCTCATCGAACTGGGGAGCCAGGTCCCGGGCGTACTTGATCTCGTCGTTGCTGGTGCCGGCGGCCACCATCGGCCACACCATGGCGTCGCGGTGGACCCGGAAGTCGACGACGACCGGCTGGTCGTCGATCGACATCGCCTTCTCGATCGTGGCGTCCACGTCGTCGGGCGAGTCGCAGGCCAGGCCGACACAGCCGTAGGCGTCTGCGAGCTTCACGAAGTCGGGGATCCGCTTGCTGTGCAGGTCGGTGTTGGAGTAGCGCTCGTTGTAGAACAACGTCTGCCACTGGCGCACCATGCCGAGCGACTCGTTGTTGATCACCGCCACCTTGATCGGGATGTCGTTGATCGCGCAGGTGGCCAGCTCCTGGTTGGTCATCTGGAAGCACCCGTCGCCGTCGATCGCCCAGACGGTGCTGTCGGGCATGCCGACCTTGGCCCCCATGGCGGCAGGCACCGCGAAGCCCATGGTGCCGAGGCCCCCGGAGTTGAGCCAGGTGTTCGGGTTCTCGTAGCCGACGAAGTGGGCGGCCCACATCTGGTGCTGCCCGACCCCCGAGCAGTAGATCGCCTCGGGCCCGGCGATCCTGCCCAGGCGCTCGAGGACGTACTGCGGGGCGAGGGCGCCGTTCGGCGGGGTGTCGTAGGCCAGCGGGTACTGCTTCTTGATGCCGGCCAGGAACGCGACCCAGGCCTCGTAGTCGCCACGGTTGCCCTGCTCCGCCTCGGCGTTGAGCGCGATGATCAGGTCGGCGATCACCTCGCGGCAGTCACCCACGATCGGCACGTCGGCGTGGCGGTTCTTGCCGATCTCGGCCGGGTCGATGTCGGCGTGGATCACCTTGGCGCCGGGTGCGAACGAGTCGAGGTTGCCGGTCACCCGGTCGTCGAAGCGGGCACCCAGGCTGATGATCAGGTCGCTCTTCTGCAGGCCGGCCACCGCCGCAACGGTGCCGTGCATGCCGGGCATGCCGAGGTGCTGCACGTGGCTGTCGGGGAACGCTCCCCGGGCCATCAACGTGGTCACGACGGGCATGCCGGTCGCCTCGGCCAGCACGCGCAGCTCCTTGGAGGCACCTGCGCGGATCACGCCGCCGCCGACGTACAGCACCGGGCGACGAGCCTCGAGGATCAGCTTGGAGGCCTCACGGATCTGCTTGCTGTGCGGCCGGGTCACCGGGCGGTAGCCGGGCAGGTTCAGCTCGGTCGGCCACTGGAACGTGGTCATCGCCTGCAGCGCGGACTTGGCCACGTCGACCAGGACCGGGCCGGGGCGACCGGTCGAGGCGATGTGGAACGCCTCGGCCACGGTCTGCGGGATCTGGGCCGGGTCGGTGATCAGGAAGTTGTGCTTGGTGATCGGCATCGTGATGCCGCGGATGTCGGCTTCCTGGAAGGCGTCGGTGCCGATCTGCGCGGCGCCGACCTGTCCGGTCACCGCGACCATCGGCAGCGAGTCCATGTGCGCGTCGGCGATCGGGGTGACCAGGTTGGTCGCACCCGGGCCGGAGGTCGCCATGCAGACGCCGACCTTGCCCGTGGCCGCGGCGTACCCCTGCGCAGCGTGGCCGGCACCCTGCTCGTGGCGTACGAGGATGTGGCGGATCTTGCTGTCGAAGAGCGGGTCGTACGCCGGGAGGATCGCGCCTCCCGGAATGCCGAAGATGTTCTCGACGCCCGCGCTCTCCAGCGACTTGATCAGGCTCTGGGCACCGGTGACCTGTGCCCCGGTCTCGCCCTGCTCGCTCATCCTTGCTTCCTGTCCTCATGGGTTCGACTGCAACAAAAAACCCCCCGGCCGGTTTCGGCAACGAGGGGATGACGCGTGGGCGATGAGACCTGTGTGGTCTCAACTCACGCGTCGCGTGCATACAAGAAGGTCCTTGCGCATGCGCCTACGTTCGCTGCCGACGCCCGCCGGCGTCAACCAAGTACAACAGTAATCCCACATCGTGGTACCCGAGTCCCAGCATATGGCGCTCAGGGCGACGCGCGTACGCCGGCCTCCGTCGCGAGCTCGTCGATGCGTCGGGCCAGGGTGAGATCACGCCCGGTGATGCCACCGACGTCGTGGCTGGTCAGGTGCACCTCCACCCGCCCCCAGCCGAGCTCGAGGTCGGGGTGGTGGTTCAGCTCCTCGGCGACCGCGCCGATCGCGTCGACCAGCGCCAGTGCCTTGGCGAAGTCGCCGGTGTCGAACCGGACGTGGAGTGCGTCGTCGTGCGTGGTCCAGCCGGTGAGTCCTGCATCGAGCACCTGCTGATCAGTCAGCTTCTCGCTCATGGTGCCCAGCATGCCACTCGGGAGGGCACCGGCGGGAGACTCACCCGGCTGCGCGGATCTCCCCCAGCGTGCGCACCTGCCGGCCGCCGTCGTGGTTGGCCGGGTCGAGCCAGGCGAGGTACGCCGACTCGAGCGCGGGCCACTCACCGTCGGTGATCGAGAACCAGTCGGTGTCGCGGCTGCGGCCCTTGTAGACCAGCGCCTGGCGGAAGCGTCCCTCGTAGGTGAAACCGAGTCGGGCGGCAGCCTTCCGCGAAGGTTCGTTGAGCGCGTCGCACTTCCACTCGTAGCGCCGGTAGCCGAGCGAGAACACGTGCCGGGCCAGCAGGAACTGCGCCTCGGTGGCCGCCGTCGTGCGTTGCAGGCGACGGCCCAGCACGATCCACCCGATCTCGACCGAGCCGTTGGCCTGGTCGATGCGCATCAGGCTGAGCATGCCGGCGGCCACGCCCGAGCCGTCGCGCACCACGACCGTCACCGAGTCGGTCGCCTCCGACCGCGCTTCGACGTGTGCGGCGAAGTCGGCCCGGTCGAGCGGCTTCTCACGTGGGAGGTAGGTCCACAGCGAGTCGTCGTCGGGCCCGCACAGCTCGTCGTACAGCTCGTCGGCGTGCTCGGGCAGCAAGGGCTCGACCCGGCACCAGCGGCCCTTCAGGACCGCGACGTCCGGGAAGGGGCACCCGTGCCAGTCGGGCACCGGAGGCCCGACGGGCTGCTCGTCGTTGCCCTTCACATCGCTCACGATCTCGACACTAGTGATCACGCAAGGGTCTGCGACACCTCGCCCTGGCCGTTGTGGACGACGATGCGGGTGTCGGCACCGTTGACCAACGGCATGAACGGTGCGACGTGGCCGCAGTCGACGTCGAGCACGACGGGGATGTCGAGGCCGCCGAGCGCGTCGGCGACGGCGTCGTGCTGGGTGAAGTCGCCCGACGCAGGTGCCGGGGTGCGGCCGATCAGGATCGCCGACGCCTCGTCGAACCAGCCCGCCAGCCGGAAGCCGTGGAGGATGCGGGCCACGTCGTAGGCACCGAAGTCGCAGGCCTCGAGATAGACGACCAGCCCGTCGTCGGCATGGTCGCGCCCGAAGCCGGCGACGTCGGCGTACGGCGTGCCGGAGATCGCGCCCAGCGTCTCGACGCAGCCGCCGATCAGCCGGCCACCCACCTCGAGGTTGCCACCACCGAGCACGCTCCACCCGCCCTCCCCGTCGAGGTCGAAGGTGTTCACCCCCGGGTTGCCGACGTAGTCGCCGTGCGCGGCCGTGCGGTAGCGCCCCGGGCTGCGCTGCACCACGGGCCCGTTCGCTGCGGCGACGTCGGTCCAGTGCAACAGCCCTTCCGGCGGGGTGTACGGCGAGTCCATCAGGTTGGCACCGTGCAGGGTGGCCCAACCAGAACGCAGGGTCAGCGGCAGCATCACCGTGGTCATGTCGGAGTAGCCCACCAACCACGTGGGCTCGGCCGCGGCGAGGGCGTCCCAGTCGACCAGGTCGAGCAGGTCGATCGCCAGCTCGCCGCCCCACGGCGGCGCCACCGCACGGATCTCCGGGTCGAGCAGCATCGCGGTCAGCTCGTCGGCGCGCTGCTGCTTGGGCGCCGAGACGTGCCGGTCGCCGGACATGCACTCGCCGACGCGTACGTCGTACCCGCGCCGGCGCAGGTCGGCCAGGGCGACCTCGAGCCGAGGCTGCATACGAGCGTCGACGCCGCTCGAGGGCGAGGTCACCCCGATCAGGTCGCCGGGCTTCAACGGGCGCGGGAACTGCAGCTGCGGACGGCGTGTGTCAGGGACGGAAGGCATGCGCGCCAGCATGTCACCGCGGTGGTCGGCGGGGCCACCGAGTAAACCGCGGCGGCTACTGGAAGCTGACGAACTGCACGCGCGGCCGGATCCGCAGCACCTTGGCGGCCGACATACGGCGGATGTCTTCGTCGTAGAACAGCTTGAAGCCCATGTGGAACTGCTTCGCCCTCGCCACATGGAGGTAGGTCGACATCTTCTGGCCCGGCGTACCGAAGCCGTCGACGTGCTGCACCATCGCCAGGTGCGGGCGGGCCCTGACCCGGTCGATGCCGCGGATCATCTCCCGGCGGAACTGGTGGAGCATGAAGATCTTCTGCGGCAGGCGTTCACGACGGACCAGCCCCTCGAGCCAGGCCGAGGTGCGGTTCACCTCGCTCGCGTTGACCGACCCGATGCGACGACCCGGCACGTCTCCACGGCCCATCCGCCACTCGGGGTCGAGCGCGAGGCCGACCCACGGGTGCTTGAGCGCCCACTCCCAGCGCTTGGCGACCTTCAGGAAGTCGCTGCGGCCGGTCTGCAGGTCGAGCACGAGCATCACCTTGTGGCGGCGGGCCGCGCGCACGTACTCGGCCACCGCGGAGTGGTCGATGTCGTGGCTGAAGTCCCGGCCCGGCCCGGGGTGTCCGTCGGCCACGGTCACGATCAGCTCCATCACCGGCACGGCCGGCTTGCCGGGGCGGTCGAACGGCCGGGCCGCTCGGCGTACCCGCCGGATGGCCTGCTCGGGCGAGGTCTCCCCCAGCACGCCGAGCACGGGCGTGCCGGCCGTGCCGTAGTAGGCCACCAGCATCCGGCCGTCGAAGACCCTGGTGCCCCCGTGCGGGAGCGCCGGGATCGTGGGCAGCTTCGCGATGACGGGTGCGGAGCCACTGTCCTTGCCGGGTTCGGCGCCCGGCTCGGCGGCGGCCCCGGCCACCGCGATCTCCGACACGTCACCGGCGTCCGTGCCCGGGTGGCCGACGATGCCGGCGGTCAGGACGAGGACCACCAGGCCCGCGAGCACACCGAGGATCGCGTGCCTGGGCGCGATCGTCTCCCTCACGGCAGGACCAGGTCCGCGACGGCGCCCGGGTTGAAGGCGATCTCCCACCGGAAGCCGTCAGGGTCGCCGAAGTAGCCGGTGTAGCCACCCCAGTCGCGTTCGACCGCGTCGCTGACCGGATCGGCGCCGGCCGCACGCGCGGTGGCCAGCACAGCGTCGACCTCGTCGCGGGTGGCCACGTTGTGGGCCAGGGTCAGTGGCGCCACGCCGTCACCGCGCCGGATCGGGCCGACCTCGGCCTCGAACTCGGCCTCGGCCCACAGGGAGAGCAGGAGGTGCTCCCCCGCCTTGATCATCAGCACCTCACCGGGCACGTCCATCTCGGCGGTCCAGCTGAGGCCGTCGAGGTAGAACGCCCGGGTGGCGTCGAGGTCGGCCACTGCGAGGGTGACGAGGCTGATCCGCTGGTCCAATGCACTGCTCCCCGTTGGTGACGATTGCGCTGTTCGAACTGTTTCACGCGCCACCGTGCCACGAGGTTGCCCCGCGCCGGGAATCCGACGATTGCAAGACAGGTCAGGGCAGCCCGAGGAATCGCTCGGCGTTGCCGTGGAGGATCGCCGCCCGGTCGGGGTCGGTCAGGAAGTCGGCGCGGTGCACCACCTCGCCGACCGGCCGTTCGCCCAGTGGGTAGGGGTAGTCGCTGCCGAGCATCACCTGCGAGGCACCCAGGGTGTCGACCAGCAACCGCAGCGCCGCGGGCTCGAAGACCACGGAGTCGACGCTGAACCGGTCGACGTACGACGAGGGCGGCAGCTCGGACTTCGCGACCAGGTCGCCCCGGCGGTGCCAGGCGTTCTCGAGGCGTCCCAGCCAGAACGCGAAGGAGCCACCGCCGTGCGCGAAGCAGATCCGCAGCGAGTCGGGCAGTCGGTCGAATGCGCCGCCGAGGATCATCGCCAGCACGGACAGGTGGGTCTCGGCCGGCATCCCGGTCAACCACCGGGCCATCCACCGGTCGAGGCGCGGCGACTCGGGCATGTCCCACGGGTGCACGAACACCGGCATGTCGATCGAGGCCGCGTGCTGCAGGAACGTCACGACCCCTTCGTCGTCGAGGTCGCGGTCTCCCACGTGGTTGCCGATCTCGACCCCGAGGTGGCCCGAGTCCCGGCAGCGGTCGAGCTCGCGGCAGGCCTCGTCGGTGTCCTGCAGCGGCACCTGTGCGAACGGCAGCAGCCTCCCCGCGGACGGCGCACAGATCTCGAGGGCCAGGTCGTTGAAGATGCGGGCCACCTTCGCCGCCTCGGCGCCCGGCAGGTCGTAGCCGAAGAACAGCGGGGTCGGCGAGACCACCTGCTTCGCGACGCCGTCGGAATCCATGTCAGCCACGCGTACGTCGGCGTCCCAGGCGTTCGACCAGACCGGCCGGAACTCCGTCGAGCCGACCATGATCATCGCCGCACGCTCGGAGTCGACCCGCAGCCACGGCCGCCCCTCACCCAGGTCCGGCCAACCCGCGGGCACGTAGTGGGTGTGGACGTCGATCACGCCCGGCAGACTGCCCGTCAACCCGGTCAGCCCTTCCCCGGGTGCAGTGCGCCGCACGCGTCGCAGGTGCGCGCCTCCTCCGACGAGTAGAACGCCTCGAAGACCGGCGGAAGGTCCGACACGATGTCACGCACCTGCAACTCCGCCTCGTGCACCTTCGCGTTGCACTGCTGGCAGAACCAGGCGAACTTCTCGAGGGTGCCCTCCTCACGGATGCGCTCGATGACCAGTCCGATCGAGCCGGCCTCCGGTCGCTGCGGTGAGTGGTAGGTGTTGCCCGGCAGCTTCCACATCGACCCCTCGGTGATGTCGACGCGGTGCGGGCCCTCGTCGGTCATCAGGTCGACGTGCATGTTGCCGCGGTACTGGTAGAACCACTCCTCGTAGGGCTCGAAGTGGAAGTCGGTGCGGCTGTTCGGCCCGCCCACCACCATCACGATGAAGTCGCCGGTGGCGTCGTACATCTGCTTGTTGTTGACCGGCGGCTTGAGCAGGTGCTCGTTCTCGTTGATCCACGACTCGAAGTTGAAGACGGGTGGGATGTCGGTCATGGGCTCTCCTCCGTGGTGCGGTCGGTTCGGGCGGCGCCGGCCAGGGTGGCGACGGCCTGGATCTCGATGAGCAGGTGCGGGTGCGGCAGCTGGTGCACCGCGACCGTCGTACGCGTCGGGCCGGTGTGGTCGAAGAACTCGGCCCACACCTCGTTGTAGCCGCCGAAGTCGTTCATGCTGACGAGGTACGTCGTCACCTGGACCAGGTCGCCCAGTCCGGCCCCGACGGCAGTCAGCAGGTCACGGATGTTCTCGATCACCGCCCGGGTCTGCGCGCGGATGTCGAGGTCGACCACCCCGAGCTCGTCGACCTCGACGCCGGCGAAGCTGTTGTCGGGGCGGCGGCTGCTGGTGCCCGACACGTAGACGAGGTCCCCGGCGACCTTCACGTGCGGGAAGGCGCCGCGCGGGGTCGCCTTGCCCGGTACGACGACGCCCTCAGGCACGGTCTCCTCCTGTCCGCACGGAGACCAGGCCGAGCCCGGCCACGGTGCCCTCGACGAGCACGCCGGGCTCCATGGCCACGGCCGCGGTGGCCGCACCGGCCAGGATGATCGAGCCGGCCGGCAGGGCGAGGTCGTAGTGCGCCGCCATCCGTTGCGCCGCGGCGACGGCACGCAACGGGTCGCCGAGGATCGCCGAGGTGCTGCCCTGCTCGCGGGTCTCCCCGTCGAAGGCGAGCGTGACCTTGGCACCGGCGAGACGCTCGCGGTGGTCGGCGAACGGCAGCCACTCGCCGAGCACGAAGCCGGCCGCCGAGGTGTTGTCGGCGACCACGTCCTCGAGGCTGAACCGGAAGTCGCGGTAGCGGCTGTCGATGATCTCGAGGGCCGCCGCGACGTCGGAGACGGTCGAAAGGGGGTCCTCGAGGTCGGGCGGCAGGTCCGCACCGAGCCGGAAGGCGACCTCCGGCTCGACGCGTGGATGCACCATCGTGGCGAGGTCGACGGTGCCGCCGCCGGACACCTCGGTGCTCGCCGTGAGCTGGCCGATGATGACGTCGGAGACGCCCATCTGGCGCGCCTTCGCCTCACTGGTGAAGCCGAGCTTCACCCCGACGACGAGGTCGCCGCGTCCGACCCGCAGGGCGATGCCTCCCCGTTGTACGGCGTACGCCTCGTCGAGGGTGAGCGGATCGTCGGCGGACAGCTGCGGGATGGCCGTGGCCGTGCGCACCGCGTCGTCGAGGCGGACGGCGAGCTCTTCGATGCGGTCTCTCGCTTCGCTCACAGCTGCACGCACACGTTCGTCGGTTCGGTGTAGAAGTGCAGCGAGTGCAGGCCGCCCTCGCGGCCGATGCCGGAGAGTCCCACGCCGCCGAACGGCGACCTCAGGTCGCGGAGGTACCACGTGTTCACCCAGGACATTCCCACCCTCATCCGTTGCGCGACCCGGTGCCCGCGCGACAGGTCGCTGGTCCAGGTGACCGCGGCCAGGCCGTAGTCGGTGTCGTTGGCCATCTTCACGGCTTCCTCCTCGGTGTCGAACGGGATCAGTGCGGCCACCGGACCGAAGACCTCCTCGCGCACCACCCGGTGACTGTTGTCGAGCCCGGTCCACAGGGTCGGCTCGATCCAGGCACCGGCCGCCAGGTCGTCGCCCAGGTCGGGGACGCCTCCCCCGACCACCACCTCGGCGCCCTCCGTGACCGCGAGGTCGAAGTAGGACTGCACCTTCTCGCGGTGCACCCGCGAGATCAGCGGCCCGGTCGTGGTGCCCGGGTCGTCGGGGCGGCCCAGACGCAGCCGACCCGCCTCCTTGGCCAGCCCCGCGACGACGTCGTCGAAGACCGGCCGCTCGACGTAGACCCGCTCGGTGCACAGGCAGACCTGGCCGGTGTTGAGGAACGTGGAACGGGCCAGCCCCGGGATCGCCTTGTCGAGGTCGGCGTCGGCGAAGACCACCGCCGCGTTCTTGCCGCCGAGCTCGAACGACACCGGGCGTACGGCGGGGGCCACGGAGCGCATGATCGCCGAGCCCGTGGACGACTCACCGGTGAAGGTGACCCCGTCGATGCCGCGATGACTGGTCAGGTGCTCACCCGCCGAGCCCGGGCCGAAGCCGTGCACGACGTTGTAGACGCCGTCGGGCACCCCGGCCTCGGCGATCACCTCGGCCAGCAGGGTGGCGGTGGCCGGTGTCTCCTCGGACGGCTTGACCACCACGGCGTTGCCGCAGGCCAGGGCCGGCGCGACCTTCCAGGTGAGCAGGAGGAGCGGGAGGTTCCACGGGACGATCACCGCGACCACGCCCAGCGGCTTGTGCACCGCGTAGTTGAGCGCGTGTCGCCCGTCGGGCAGCTCGGTCAGGAAGGAGTCCTGCCCGGCCGAGGCGACCGTGTCGGCGAAGGACCTGAAGTTCATCGCGGCACGGGCCACGTCGAGCTCACGCACCAGCGAGACCGGCTTGCCGGTGTCCCTCACCTCGGCGGCGACGAAGTCCTCGAACCGTTCGTCGATGCGGTCGGCGACCCGACGCATCAGGGCGACGCGGTCGGCCGTCCGGGTGCGGCCCCAGGCACCGTCGAGGGCCCGGCGGGCGGCGCGTACGGCGGCGTCCACCGTCTCGGCACCGGCCTCGCTGACCGTGCCCACCAGGGAACCGTCGACCGGGTCGATCTTGTCGAACTCCGCGACCCCGTCGACGTAGGACCCGTCCACGAAATTCCGGAACGTCGTGCTCATGATCCGACCCTAGACCCGCGGCCTCTGAGCAGCCGGCGTACGGCGAGAAGGGCGGCACCTGATCCGGTGGCGCCGGTGGCGAGCAGGCCGAGGTTCTGCCGGCGCATGCGGTGCTCGATCTCGACGTAGGGGATCGTCGTGAAGGACACCATCTCGTAGCGGGACTGGTAGCGGCCGGGAACCGCCCGCTCCAGCGCGTGCTGGGCGCGCGAGCGCAGCCGGAACACCGGCGAGCTGACCCGGTCGCGCATCTCGACGAAGTTGTCCAGGGCCATCTCCGCGATCGCGTCGCAGTTCGCCTTGCGGGCCTGTTGGTAGGCGTCGAGGGCGCCGGTCAGGTCGTCCCCCGCCTCTGCGAGGAGCCGGTCCAGCTCGATGCAGTCCTCGAAGGCGCAGTTCGCGCCCTGGCCGAAGAACGGGACGATCGCATGGGCGGCGTCGCCGAGCAGGGCCAGCGAGGCACGCTCGCCGTGGTGCACCCAGGGGCTGCAGCGGATGGTGACCAGGGACCCGATCGGGTTACGCCTGAAGTCGTCGACCAGGTCCGGGATCAGGTCCGCCACGTCCGGGTAGTGCCGGGCGAAGTGGCTCCGGATCTCGTCGTCGGTGCCCAGCGCGTCGAACTCCTCGCGGGTCCAGAAGAGCGTGCAGGTGAACGACCGGTCGAGGTTGGGCAGGGCGATCATCATCGACGAGCCCTGGGGCCAGATGTGGAGGGCGCCGGGGTCGAGGGCGAAGTCGCCGTCGACGGCCGGGATGGTCAGCTCCTTGTAGCCGTGGCTGAGGAAGTCCTGGCTGAAGTCGAAGCCGGCCCGGAAGGTCACGGCCCGGCGCGAGGCGGCGTACGACCCGTCGGCACCGAGCACGAGGCCGGCAGGCCTCTCGACAGGGCCGGTGTCGGTCCGGAAGCGCAGCACGCCGCCGTCCAGGTCGACGGACTCGAGCTCGTGCCCGAACTCGAGAGTGACTCCGGGCGTCGCCTCGGCGGCGTCGAGCAGGAGCTCGTTGAGCCGGCTGCGGCTGACCGAGTGGATCGCCCGCACCCGGTCCGCACTGTAGGGCTGGAGCTGTGCCGCCGCGTCCTTCGCGTGCACCATTCGCCCGTGCATGGGCAGCGCCTGGGCCAGCACCTCGTCGCGGAGGCCGACCTGCTCGAGCGCACTGAGGCCGCGCGCCGACAGGGCCAGGTTGATCGAGCGGCCGCGCTCGGCACCGGTGGCGCGCGGGTCCGCACGGCGTTCGTGGAGCGTGACCCGGCGGCCGCTGCGGCCGAGCAGGGTCGCGGCCAGGCAGCCGGCCAGTCCGGCGCCGATGACCGCCACGTCCTGGTCGGCTCGGGTCTCAGGCACGTGCGCTCACCACCTCGGCCAGCGCCGTCGCCGCACGCCAGCAGTCGTGATGGGTCGAATACATCGGGACGGGCGCGAACCGCACCACGTCCGGCTGGCGGGCGTCGGCGATGACGCCACGCTGTCGCAGCCCGCGGGTCACCTCGCCGGCGTCGTCGGCCTGCAGCCGGACCGACAGCTGCGCGCCACGCTGGGCGGGGTCACGCGGGGTGATGATCTCGAGCGCACGGTCGGCGCAGAGCTCGTCGACGGCCCGCTCGAGGTACGCCGTGAGCCGGAGACTGCGGGCCCGCAGCGCGCCCATGCCCACGCTGTCGAACATCTCCAGCGACGCGAGCACCGGCGCCATCGCCAGGATCGGTGGGTTGGAGAGCTGCCAGGCGTCGGCGGTGTCCACCGGGGTGACCTCGGGCCCCATGCGGAAGCGGGTGGCCGGGTCGGTGCTCCACCAGCCGGCGAGGCGCGGCAGCGACCGGTCAGCCAGGTGGCGCTCGTGCACGAACGCGCCGGCAACCGCACCCGGCCCGCTGTTGAGGTACTTGTAGGTGCACCAGGCGGCCCAGTCGACGTCCCAGTCGTGCAGTCGCAGCGGCACGTTGCCGGCCGCGTGCGCGAGGTCCCAGCCCACCACGGCGCCCGCGGCCCGCCCGGCGCGGGTGATCGACTCGATGTCGAGCAGCTCGCCGCTGTAGTAGTTGACGCCGCCCAGCAGGACCAGCGCCACCTTCTCCCCGTGCTCGGCGAGGAAGCTGACGACGTCGTCGCTGCGCAACCCGGCCTCGCCGTCGCGGGGGCGCAGCCGGATCACTGCCTCGTCCGCGTCGTACCCGTGGAGGGCGGCCTGGCTGCGGACTGCGTAGCTGTCGGAGGGGAACGCGGCGTCCTCGATGACGATCGCGTGCCGGTCGGGTGTCGGCCGGTAGAAGCTCAGCATCAGCAGGTGCAGGTTGACGGTCAGCGAGTTCATCGCGACCACCTCGGCGGGGAGCGCACCCACGAGGCGGGCGGCCGGTTCCCGCAGCAGCTCGTGGTAGGGCAACCAGGGCCGTTGCGCCTCGAGGTGCCCCTCGACCCCGAGACGCGCCCAGTCGTCGAGCTCTCCCTTGAGTCGCTCGGCGGTCACCCGGGGCTGCAGCCCCAACGAGTTGCCGGCCAGGTAGGCCGTCTCGGTTCCCGGCTGCTCGGGCACGGGTGGCACCAGGAACTGGTCGCGCGCGCAGGGGTCTGCGGCATCCAGCGCCAGGGCGCCTGCTTCGTCGACGGTCACGCGTGGGGCCTCCATGTTCTCGTCAATCGGTCACATCCATCCGGTCACCGGACACTCTGGCGGCCCGACATCGTCCGCGTCCAGTCGCCGCCCGCCGCGTGTGGCGCCGGATCCGGCTCACCCCGCAGCCGTCTCGTCGGCGGCCACCACCCTGGCTCGCGACAGCCAGGCGGCCGCGTCGTGGCCGGGGCCTCCCGGCACGAAGCTGAGGCGATCGCTCACCGCTGGTCCGGCGAACGGCGCGACCAGCGCGTGGACCAGGGCCCTCGGGCGCAGCCCGGCCCGGACGAGCAGCGCCAGCTCACGTTCGTTGAGTCCGACCGGCAGGTCGCCGTTGCCGAGGTCGGTGCCGTAGAGCACCTCTCCCCCGGCCGCGTGGAAGCGACTCAGGTTGTCCACGGCCGTGTCCTGTTCCGGGGAGGACGTGCCGTAGCCGTGGATGTCGAGCGTGCTGATCCACCGCTGGCTGCGGGCCGCCCGGGCGATCTCGTCGTCGGACGCCCGCTCGGTCCAGGGCGTGTGCGCGAGTACGGCGACCCCGGCGTCGAGTGCGACCCGGAGCATGCCGGGCCCCTGCACGTGGGCGACCACCGGAACCGGCGACGCGTCGACCACCGCGGCCAGCGTGGCCGTGTCCAGCACCGGCCCGGCCTCGTTGTTGAGCACCACCTTGACCAGCGAGGCACCCAGGTCGACCTGCTCCGCCACGGCGGCCGCGGCCTGCGACGGGTCGGCCACGGCCCGGGTGCTGCCCTCCGGCGCCCAGGCGCGGTCACTCGGATAGCCACCGGGCGCGGTCAGGAAGCAGCCGGCGTACGCCACCGGGATCCTGGCGGCATCGGCGAGGTCGACGATGTCCGGCGACCAGCCGAGATCCACCACGGCACCGATGCCGCCGTCGGACAGTGCGTCGTACCCGACCAGGCCGAGGTGGACGTGGTGGTCGCGGAACACCGGGAACGCGGTGCCCTCCTCACCGGTGGGCAGGTGCCGCACCAGTCGTCCCGGCTCTCGCTCCATGGGCCATTCCTACACCCTCCCCACCCGATGCAACGCGGGGTTACGGTCGCTCCACACGCGTTGTGCCACGGACGAACCGTCAACAGCACCGCACAGGACGACCGCTGAGTCAGCTGGTGACGGCTCCGTGCGCCGCCGACTGCACCGTCTTGGCGTACTTGCCGAGGACGCCGCGGGTGTACTTCGGCGGATTCGGCTCCCAGCCCACCTTGCGCTTCTCGAGCTCGGCGTCGTCGATCTCCACCTCGAGCAGGCGGTTGGCCACGTCGAGGGTGATCTGGTCACCGTCGCGGACGAACGCGATCGGACCGGCGTCCACGGCCTCGGGCGCGATGTGCCCGACACACAGGCCCGTCGTACCGCCGGAGAAACGACCGTCGGTGATCAGCAGGACGTCCTTGCCGAGGCCAGCGCCCTTGATGGCACCGGTGATGGCGAGCATCTCGCGCATGCCCGGACCGCCCTTGGGGCCCTCGTAGCGGATCACGACCACGTCGTTGGCCACGATCGTGCCCTGCGTCAACGCGTCGAGTGCCGCGCGCTCGCCGTCGAAGACCCGGGCCGTGCCGGTGAAGACGTCGTTGTCGAAGCCTGCGCTCTTCACGACCGCACCCTCGGGGGCCAGCGACCCCTTCAGGATGGTCAGGCCGCCGGACTTGTGGATCGCGTTGTCCATGGTGTGGATGACGTCGCCGTCGAGGGCCGGCGGGGCGATCGACTCGAGGTTCTCGGCGAGCGTCTTGCCGGTGACGGTCATCGCGTCGCCGTGCATGAGGCCGGCGTCGAGAAGCGCCTTCATCACCATCGGGATGCCACCGACCCGGTCGACGTCGGTCATGACGTACTTGCCGAACGGCTTGAGGTCGGCCAGGTGCGGGACCTTGTCGCCGATGCGGTTGAAGTCGTCGATGGTGAGGTCGACGTCGGCCTCGCGGGCGATCGCCAGCAGGTGGAGCACGGCGTTGGTGGAGCCGCCGAGCGCCATCACGACGGCGATGGCGTTCTCGAAGGCGTCCATGGTCATGATGTCGCGGGCGGTGAGGCCCTGGCGCAGCATCTCGACGACGGCCTCGCCCGACTTGATCGCGAAGGTGTCGCGGCGACGGTCGGGCGCGGGCGGAGCAGCGGAGCCGGGGAGGGACATGCCGAGCGCCTCACCCACGGAGGCCATCGTGTTCGCGGTGTACATGCCGCCACAGGCACCCTCACCGGGACAGATCGCCTTCTCGACACGGTCGACCTCCGCGCGGGTGATCTTGCCGGCCAGGCAGGCTCCGACGGCCTCGAACGCGTCGATGATGGTGACGTCCTTGCCGTCGATCTGGCCGGGCAGCGTCGACCCGGCGTACAGGAAGACCGAGGCAAGGTCGAGGCGGGCCGCGGCCATCAGCATGCCGGGCAGTGACTTGTCGCAGCCGGCCAGCAGCACGGAGCCGTCGAGGCGCTCGGCCATCATCACCGTCTCCACGGAGTCGGCGATCACCTCGCGGGAGACCAGCGAGAAGTGCATGCCCTCGTGGCCCATCGAGATGCCGTCGGAGACGGAGATGGTGCCGAACTCGAGCGGGAAGCCGCCGGCCGCGTGGACACCCTTCTTGGCGGCCTTGGCCAGCCGGTCCAGCGAGAGGTTGCAGGGGGTGATCTCGTTCCACGACGAGGCGACACCGATCTGAGGCTTGACCCAGTCGTCGTCGCCCATGCCCACGGCACGGAGCATGCCGCGCGCAGCGGCCTTCTCCAGTCCGTCGGTGACGTCGCGGCTGCGGGGCTTCATGTCAGGTGCGTCGGTCATGCCCCGAGCCTAATCCGCGAGGCTCGGCGCCGGGCGGGGTGTCTCAGCCCGGCGCCGCGTCTGGTGACTCAGGCCGGCTCTTCTGCGCGTGCCTTGAGGTTGGCCAGGCCCTTCTCGAAGTCCTTGCCGACCAGCTTGTCCATCGGGATGACCCGGCCGACCAGGCCCATCAGGCCCTTCTGCTCACCCTGCATCGCCCAGGTCACCTCGGTTCCGGCCGCCACCGGGCGCAGTGTGAACGTGACGGCGTTGGTCGCCTTCCACGGCTTGAGGAACCTCAGCGCCACCCCGATCCGGTCGGGTTCCGAGGCGGTGATCACCATGGTGCCGCTGCCGGCCCGCTTGTTGCCGGACCAGGCGTAGTGGGAGCCCTCGCCGCTCTCCGGCCCGGAGTAGGTCCGGTCGAGGTCGGGGTCGAGTCCCTCCCACGGCGACCAGCCCTGCCATTGACGGAAATCGTTGATCAGCCCGTGGATCCTCGGCGGATCGGCCACCACCACGGTTGAGCGCTCAACCTTGAACTCGGACATCGTCCAACCCCTCACACATGTTCCCAACGCAAGGGATCGTGTCAGAAAGAACGCGCGAGCACGACCCTTTCGGGGAGGGACTCACAGGGTCGCGGCGCGGACCACCATCACGTCGGGGAGGTTCTGCACGATCTCGCGCCAGGTCTCCCCCGCGTCCGCGGAGGCGAAGACTCCGCCGTTGCGACCGCCGAAGTAGAGGCCCGCCGGATCGTGGCTGTCGGCGTCCATCGCGTCGCGCATGACCGCCACGAAGAAGCCCTCGGGCAGGCCGGTGCCCAGCTCCTGCCAGGACGCGCCGGCGTCGGTGGAGCGCCAGACCCGCGCCTTCGCGTCCACCGGGTAACGCGCGTCGCCGCCCTGGATCGGGAAGACGAAGATCGTCTCCGGGTTGTGGGGGTGCACGACCATCGGGAACCCGAAGTCGGCCGGCAGCCCGTCGGCGATGGACTCCCAACGGCCGCCCTGGTCGTCGGAGCGATAGACGCCGCCGTGGTTCTGGAGGAACAGCCGGTCGGGTGCGTCCGGGTGGCGGGCCACCTTGTGCACGCACTGGCCGAACTCCGGGTACTGCTGCCCCTCGGGCAGGAACTCGGCCCGGATGCCGTCGTTGCGGGGCTGCCAGGTCTCGCCGCCGTCGTCGGTCTGGTAGACACCGCCGGTCGAGATGGCGACGGTCAGCGACTGTGGGTCGGCCGGGTGCGGAAGGATCGTGTGGAAGGCCTGTCCGCCGAACCCCTCGCCCCACTGGGTGCGGTGCGGGTGGTTCCACAGGCCCCGGAGCAGCTCGAAGGACTCGCCGCCGTCGGTCGACCTGAACACCGCGCCCGGCTCCGTGCCGGCGTACACGACACCCGGTTCGGTGCCGGGGACCAGCTGCCACACCCGCTCGACGCTGGCGTCGATGTCGTCGGGCATGCGTACGGCGCCACCCGGCGTCTCCTGCCACGAGGCGCCGAGGTCGTCGGAGCGCCAGACCTGGGGGCCGGTCCAGCTCGACGAGGCACCCACCAGGAGACGCGGGTTGTCGCCACGTGTGTCGACCATGCAGGAGTAGACCTCCTCCATGTCGAAGTGGGGACCGGTCCACTGCCAGTCGACGCGCGCCGCGTCCGACGTACCGATCCAGAGGCCCTTGCGGGTTCCGACGAGGAGCACTGTCGATGCCATGCTTCGACCCTACGACCGGATCACGTTCGAGGGGAGAGGCATGCGCAGGGCAATCTGGCTGGTGCTGGGCGGCATCCTCTCCGTGCAGCTCGGCGCGGCCGTGGCCAAGGGCCTGTTCGACCGGATCGACCCCACCGCCATGGTCTTCCTCCGCCTGGTGACGAGCACGCTCGTGTTCCTCGCCATCGCCCGGCCCGACCTGCGCGGTCGCTCACGCGAGGACTGGGTGGTCGTGCTCGGCTTCGGGCTCAGCCTCGGGGTGATGAACTGGTCGATCTACCAGGCGTTCGCGCGCATCCCGCTCGGGTTGGCGGTGACGATCGAGTTCGTCGGACCGCTGGCCATCGCGGTGTTCGGCTCCCGGCGGCCGCGTGACCTGGTGTGGGTCGGCCTGGCCGCAGCCGGCGTGCTGCTGCTCGGCTTCCAGCCGACCGGGGTCACCCTGGCCGGGGTGCTGTTCGCCCTGCTCGCGGGCGCCGCGTGGGGGTCCTACATCCTGCTGAGCGCGAGCACCGGTCGACGCTGGCCGGGCATCGACGGCCTCGCCGTGGCCAGCGCGGTGGCGACCGCACTGCTGGTGCCCGCCGTCGTGAGTGGTGGCGTCGGCGACCTGCTGCACGGTGACATCCTCCTGCTCGGCGCCGCCGTCGGCATGCTCAGCTCCGTGGTTCCCTACAGCCTCGAGCTGGCCGCCCTGCGCTCCCTGCGCCCGGCCGTGTTCGGCATCATGATGAGCCTCGAACCGGCCGCCGCGGCCCTCGCCGCGATCGTCGTCCTCCAGGAGTTCCTGGAGCCGATGCAATGGGTCGCGATGGCCTGCGTGATCGCGGCAAGTGTCGGCGCCACGCGGTCCGGGGCGCAGCTCCACGAGCCGGTGCCGGACTGAAGGTCCTCGCCGCGTGCTCGTTCACCCAGATGTCACACGACGTTGACGCAAGGGTCGCCCCCGCAGGCCTAGGTTGGGAGTCGTCCCCGCCATCGAGCCGCCTGGAGCGGATCATGAATCCCCTGCGCACTGTCCGGAACCTGCTTGACGACTGGGCCGTCCGGTCCCAGTCCACCGCCCGCCGCAACGCCATGCTCGCCTGCACCACCCTGGCGAAGCACCGCGCCGAAGTCCTCGAGGTCGATGAGTTCTTCGCCGCCCGCTATCCGACCCGGGTCGTGGTCGCCCACGGCTGAGGGCTCGGTCACATCTCCCGCACGGGCGGGCCGGCCTGGTGAACAATCCTCCTCATGGCTGCCATCGCCCAACCTGAAAGCACGATCGACAGCGCGACCCCGTCGGTCTACTTCTTCGACGTCGAGTCCGCGGACGGCACGCTCCTGCGCGCCTGGACCAACGACCCCGACTGCCTGATCGACGGCCCGACGGTCGTGCTCTGCAACGGCCTGGGCACCAACCCGTGGACCACGCCGTCGTTGCTGCGGCCCGGGTCCGGCGTACGCGTCGTGTCCTGGAACCACCGCGGCACCGGCGGCTCCGCACGTCCCGCCGACCGCAAGCACGTCGGCATCGAGCACTTCGTCGAGGACGCCGTCGCGGTGATGGACCACGTCGGCCTCGACAAGGCCGTGCTGCTGGGCTGGTCGATGGGCGTGAACACGATGTTCGAGCTCGCCGTACGCCACCCGGAGCGGGTGTCGGGGCTGTTCGCGTACGCCGGTGTGCCCGGGGCGACCTTCTCGACGATGCTGGCTCCTCTGCACCTTCCCAAGCCTGTGGCGCGCGCCCTGACGGTCAACCTGGCGCGCGTGGTCGCCGCAACGGGCAAGGCGATCACGCCGATCGCCAAGCGGCTGCCGATCGGGCAGAAGGCAGTGAGCCTGGTCAGCCACAGCGGCTTCATGTTCCCGGTCGCCGACCCGGAGCTCGCGGCGAAGGCGATCCGCGAGTACCTCACCACGCCGATCGACTGGTACTTCCACCTCGCGCTCACCACGGCCGCTCACGGCCGGGTCTCGCTCAGCCGGATCGACGTGCCGACCGCGTTCGTCGCCGCCGAGTGGGACCTGCTCGCCGGCCCACGCGACATGGCCAGCGCCGCGGAGCGCATCGAGGGCGCGACGTACGTCGAACTCGTCGGCAGCCACTTCATCGCGATGGAGCAGCCGGAGCGCTTCCACGAACTGCTCCTGGAGTTCCTCGACCGGGTGCGCTGACCCCCGGCCCGGGCCTCACCGTGGTGCCCTACAGTCTTCTGACATGAGGTTGGTGGCGTCGCTCCTGATGGTTTCGGTGGCGTTGACCGCCTGTTCCTCCGAGGACGACGGCGACCCACAGTCGACGCCGCAGGTGCCGGCCCAGCCTTCGGGCGACGGATCGACCGGGACTGGTCCGACGGATCCCGTGCTCACCGGCAAGCCCCGTCCCTCCGCGTCGGCGGACGGGGTCCGCGTCGTCGACACGGTCGCGACCGGGCTGGAGGCCCCGTGGGGCCTGGACTTCCTGCCGAACGGCGACGCCATCGTCACCGAGCGTGACTCCCGGCGGGTCCTGGTGGTCTCGAGTGGCCGCACCCGCGAGATCGGCGTGATCGACGAGGCCGATCCACGCGAAGAGGCCGGGCTGCTCGGGGTCGCGGTCTCCCCCGACTTCGCCACTGACTCCACGCTGTACTTCTACGTCTCGACCCCGACGGACAACAGGGTGGTGCGGGCGTCGTACGACGGGAGCACGCTGGGAGCGACCGAGCCGATCCTGACCGGCATTCCCAACGGGTTCATCCACGACGGCGGCCGCCTGGTGTTCGGGCCCGACGGCAACCTCTACGTCTCCACGGGCGAGACCGGCGACCAGGACATGGCGCAGGACCCGGACGCACTGGGCGGCAAGATCCTGCGGATCACCCCCGACGGCAAGCCGGCACCGGGCAACCCCGACCCGTCGTCGCCGATCTGGTCGACCGGGCACCGCAACGTGCAGGGTCTGGCCTTCGACTCCGACCGCCGGCTGTGGGCCAGCGAGTTCGGCTCCCAGGCCTTCGACGAGCTGAACCGGATCGAGAAGGGCGCCAACTACGGCTGGCCGCTCTTCGAGGGATCCGGCGGCGCCCCCGACTACACCGACCCGCAGGTGGTCTGGCGCACCAGTGACGCCTCACCGTCCGGACTGGCCTGGGCGGACGGCTTCTTGTGGATGGCCTCGCTGCGCGGTGAACGCCTGTGGCGGGTGAAGGTCGAGGACGGTGTCGCGAGCGACCCGACCGACTTCTTCGTCGGGAAGTACGGCCGGCTGCGCACCGTCGTACTCGCTCCCGACGGCAACCTGTGGCTGACCACGTCCAACCGTGACGGTCGCGGTGATCCGGCCGAGGCCGACGACCGCATCCTCGTCGTCTCCCCCTCCTGACGCGAGCCGCGTGCTTTTGATGCGCGAACCGTGGGTTGTTGCGCGCCCAACCGTGAGTTCTTGATGTGCTGAAATCAGGCTCTTCGCAGTTGAGGGTGTAGTCCGGTCGGCGCGTCGGTGGCCGGGTAGGGGTCGAGGTCTCCCGAGGATGGGGGTGACCATGATCTCGGGCTCGAAGTGCTCGGGCAGCGGCTGGAGCCCGATCGGGCGATTCTCCGGTGCCGGGTTGTCGAGCCCGACAGATGGTGTCGTCGCTGCGGATGCCCTGGCGCGGCCAGGGACACGGTGGTCCGGCGGTTGGCGCACGAGCCGTTCGGGTGGCGGCCCACGGTGTTGGAGGTCAGCCTCCGTCGATACCGTTGTAACGCCGCCTCCGACGACCCGGAACACGGACCGACGACGCGCCGCGAGCCGTCAGTCGCCGACGCTGCCGTCGATCATCTCGCGCAGGATGTCCGCGTGGCCCGCGTGCCGGGCGGTCTCCACGATCACGTGCAGGTACATCCACGTCAGTTCCCTGCCCCGCGGTGTGATGACGGCGTAGTCGAGGTTGTGCTGGGCGGCGATCTCGCGGGAGCGGTCGCACTCCGCCTGGTAGGCGGCGATGACGTCGTCGAGCTTCTCGTTCGGCTCCAGCCGCAGGTCGGCCTCCGGGTCTGCGTCGGTCCACGGCGGCGTGGGCAGCTCCGCGGCGGGGATCTGCCCGATCTGCTCGGCGAACCCGCCCAGTTCCACCCACCGCAGGTGTTTGATCAGGCCGAGGTTGGTGCCGGTCGGCACCGGGCTGCGCCGCGCGTCCTCCTCCGACACCCCGCGGGCCTTGCGCACGACGGCGTCGCGCAGATAATCCAGGAACGTCTCGAGCTGCTCGCGCTCGCTGGCGGCGACCACGCTGCCGAGGATCTCACCCGGTCTAGTCATGGCCGGAACATAGCACGCGGGCCGACCCTCGCACCGGGGCTATTTTTGGGCTCTTCGGCGGCTTCCGACCCCAACTACACCCTCGATTGTGAAGAGCCTGAAATCAAGAACCCACGGTTGGCGACGCAAGGATGCACGGTTCGCGCATCAAGAACCCACGGTTGGCGACGCAAGGATGCACGGTTCGCGCATCAAGAACCCACGGTTGGTCAGGTGAGCTTTTCGATGATGAGCTCGCGGACCCGGCCGGCGTCGGCCTGACCGCGCATCTCCTTCATCACCGCGCCGATGAGGGCACCGGCGGCGGCGACCTTGCCGTCGCGGATCTTGTCGGCGACGTCGGGGTTGGCCTCGATCGCCTTGTCGACGGCGGCACCCAGGGCACCGTCGTCGGAGACGATGGCGAGGCCACGGGCGGCGACGATCTCGGCGGGGGTGCCCTCGCCGGCGATCAGGCCGTCGAAGACCTGGCGGGCCAGCTTGTCGTTGAGCGAGCCGGCGTCCACCAGGGCTTGTACGGCGGCAACGTCGGCAGGTGTCACGCCCAGATCGGCGATCTCCTGGCCCGAGTCGTTGGCACGGCGGGCCAGCTCGGAGAGCCACCACTTGCGCGCCGACTGCGGTGAGGCACCGGCGGCGATGGTCTCCTCGACCAGCCCGAGCGCTCCGGCACCGACGGTGTCGCGCATCTCGAGGTCGGAGAAGCCCCACTCCTTCTGCAGGCGGCCGCGCTTCTCGCGGGGCAGCTCGGGCAGGGTGCCCTTGAGCTCCTCGACCCACTCACGCGACGGCGCCACCGGCACCAGGTCGGGCTCGGGGAAGTAGCGGTAGTCGTCGGCGTCGGACTTCGGGCGACCGCTGGTCGTGACGCCGGTGTCCTCGTGCCAGTGCCGGGTCTCCTGCAGGATCGAGCCACCCCCGTCGAGGATCGCGGCGTGACGCTGCATCTCGTAGCGGACCGCACGCTCGACCGAGCGCAGCGAGTTCACGTTCTTCGTCTCGGTGCGGGTGCCGAGCGAGCCGGTGCCGACCGGGGCCAGCGACAGGTTCACGTCGGCGCGGATCGAGCCCTGGTCCATGCGGGCATCGGAGACACCCAGGGCCACGATCAGCTCACGCAGCTGCGCGACGTACGCCTTGGCCACCTCGGGGGCCTTCTCCCGTGAGCCCATGATCGGCTTGGTGACGATCTCGATCAGGGGGATGCCGGCCCGGTTGTAGTCGACCAGCGAGTGGTCGGCGCCGTGGATGCGCCCGGTGGCTCCACCGACGTGCAGCGACTTGCCGGTGTCCTCCTCCATGTGGGCGCGCTCGATCTCGACGCGCACGATCTCGCCCCCCTCGAGCTCGACGTCGAGGTAGCCCTCGAACGCGATCGGCTCGTCGTACTGCGAGGTCTGGAAGTTCTTTGGCATGTCCGGGTAGAAGTAGTTCTTGCGCGCGAAACGGCACCACTCGGCGATCTCGCAGTTCAGCGCGAGGCCGATGCGCATCGCCGACTCGACGGCCTTGGCGTTGACCACCGGCATCGCGCCGGGCAGGCCCAGGCAGGTCGGGCAGACCTGGCTGTTGGGCTCTCCGCCGAACACGGCCGGGCAGCCGCAGAACATCTTGGTGTTGGTGTTCAGCTCGACGTGGACCTCGAGGCCCATCGCCGGGTCGAACTTCTCGAGGGACTCCTCGAAGGACAGCAACGTGTCGGTGCTCATGCCATTTCTCCGGTGGTCGAGTAGGGAGGTCTCGATACGGGCGCAGAGCGCCCTACTCGACCACCGGGACCCGTGTCGAGACTGGGGGCCTGCGCCAGCAACGGGCCGCCCCACTTCTTCTCCAGCAACGTCTCGAGGGCAGCACCCACGCGGTAGAGCCGGTCGTCGGCCAGGGCCGGTGCCAGCACCTGGAACCCGGCGGGCAGGCCGTCCTCGGAGGCCAGGCCGCTGGGCAGCGAGATGCCCGGGACACCGGCCAGGTTGGCGGGGATCGTGGCGAGGTCGTTGAGGTACATCGCCAGCGGGTCGTCGAGCTTCTCCCCCAGCTTGAACGCCGTGGTCGGCGCGGTCGGCGAGACCAGCACGTCGGCCTTCTCGAACGCGGCCTCGAAGTCGCGGCTGATCAGCGTGCGCACCTTCTGCGCCTGGCCGTAGTAGGCGTCGTAGTAGCCGCTCGACAGGGCGTAGGTGCCGAGGATGATGCGGCGCTTGACCTCGTCGCCGAACCCGGCATCACGCGAGGCGCGCATGACGTCCTCGGCCGACGGGTCGCCGTCGGGCACGACCCGCAGGCCGTAACGCATCGCGTCGAACTTCGCCAGGTTGGAGGACGCCTCCGACGGCATGATCAGGTAGTACGCCGCCAAGGCGTGCACGAAGCTCGGGCAGGAGACCTCCACCAGCTCGGCGCCGGCCGAGACGAGCAGGTCGAGCGACTCCCGGAAGCTGGCCTCGACGCCTGCCTGGTAGCCCTCGCCTCCGAGCTCCTTGATGACGCCGACGCGGAGCCCACTCAGGTCTCCGGACGCACCCTGACGGGCGGCCTCGGCGAGTGCACCCACCGGCTCGTTGATCGAGGTGGAGTCGCGCGGGTCGTGACCGCCGATCACCTCGTGCAGCAGGGCAGAGTCGAGCACGGTGCGCGAGACCGGGCCGGCCTGGTCGAGTGAGTTGGCCATCGCCACGAGGCCGTAGCGCGACACCCCGCCGTACGTCGGCTTCACGCCGACGGTGCCGGTGACCGCACCGGGCTGGCGGATCGAGCCGCCGGTGTCGGTGCCGATCGCCAGCGGCGCCTCGAAGGCGGCCACCGCAGCGGCCGAGCCACCGCCGGAGCCGCCGGGGATGCGGTCGAGGTCCCACGGGTTGCGCGTCGGGCCGTACGCCGAGTGCTCGGTCGACGAACCCATCGCGAACTCGTCCATGTTGGTCTTGCCCAGGATCGGCAGGCCGGCCTCCTTGAGGCGGGTCACCACCGTGGCGTCGTACGGCGGGATCCAGCCCTCGAGGATCTTCGAGCCACAGGTCGTGGGCAGGCCCTCGGTGGCCAGCACGTCCTTGACCGCGATCGGCACGCCGTCGAGGAGCGAGGCGGGGGCGCCGGCGGCACGACGCGCGTCGGAGGCGGCGGCCTGGGCCAGCGCTCCCTCACGGTCGACGTGGAGGAACGCGTGGACTGCACCGTCGACGGCCTCGATGCGGTCGAGGAACAGCTCGGTCAGCGCGACGGACGTGGTCTCGCCGGCCTCGAGGGCGGCGACCAGGTCGGCGGCGGAGGCACGGAGGTAGTCGGTCATGCTTCCTCCCCCAGGATGCGCGGCACCGAGAAGCGCTGCCCCTCGGACGCCGGGGCCATGGCCAGCGCCTGCTCGGCGGTCAGCCCGGGCGTCACGACGTCGTCGCGGAACACGTTGGTCAGCGGCAGCGCGTGGGAGGTCGGCGGGATCTCGTCGGCGGCGACCTCGGCGATGGAGGCAACGGACTCGAGGATCACCGACAGCTGCGGTGCGAGGTGCTCCAGCTCGGCGTCGGACAGGTCGATCCGGGCGAGATCGGCAAGATGCGCGACCTCGTCACGTGAAATCTCGATACGACCACTCGTGCCTCGCGGGCTACTCGATCCAGGAATCTCAGGCATGGACCCGATCCTATGGCCGAACCACTCCCAACCGAATCCCGGGTCACCGCGTCTAGCGGGGTGACAATCACTTCGGGAGGACACATGGCACGACCACCATCCGACGCGGACTACGCAGAGTTCGTGCACGGCGTCTGGCCGCGGCTCTACCGCACGGCCTACCTGCTGATCGGCGACCACGCGACCGCGGAGGACCTGGTCCAGACGGCGCTCGCCAACACCTATGCGTCGTGGCGCAACGTCCGCTCCCTGGACGCGGCCCACGGCTATGCCCGCAAGGCGCTGATGAACACCGCCGCCTCGTGGTTCCGCAAGAAGGGCTGGCGCAACGAGGTGCCGACCGACGTACTGCCCGAGTCCGGCGCCGAGACCGACCCGTCCCACCGCCCGGCAGTGCTGGACGCGTTGAAGCTCCTGCCCAAGGGCCAACGGGCCGTGATCGTGCTGCGCTACTACGAGGACCTCGCCGTGTCAGAGACCGCGCGAATCCTCGACTGCTCCGAGGGAACGGTCAAGAGCCAGACCTCGGCCGCCCTCTCCCGGCTGCGCGTCCTGCTCGGCGACGCAGTCATCCCGCTCACCACTGGAGCCTCCAATGACTGAACGACTCTCACACCTGCTGCACGACGAGGCCGACCTCCTCGACATCCCCTCCGCTCCCACCGGACCGGTGCTCGCCAAGGGCCGTTCGATCCGGCGTCGTCGCCGAGCCACGAGCCTGGTCGCCGCGGCCGCCGTACTCGGTGTCATCGGTGGCGGTGCCGCCCTGCTGGCAGACGGTCCCGGTGGCGGTGACCGCACCAGCGACGCTCCCGTCTCCGCGACCGAGCGCTACCTGCGCGGCGGCGCGTACGCCGTGGGCAGCACCGTCTACTTCGGCGACCCCGGCAACGGACCGATCACGCTCGAGGAGAAGGTGAAGGCGCTCTACTACACCTCCGAGGGCGTCGTGGTCCGCACCGGCAAGACGCCGTGGACCGACGACTCCGGGCCCTCTCACTATGCGCTGGTCACCCCCACCGGTGACGTGCAGCCGCTCGATCTCGACCTCGGGGACCGGGTGCCGGCCACCGACCCGCACACCCAGACGATGGTCTACGCCGACGGCCAGCAGGGCGCCTGGGAACTGGTGGTCGTCGACATCAGCACCAACACCGAGGTGAAGCGCATCCCGTTCGAGGGCTCGTTCAGCTGGGGCGGCTGGGAGGCACCGCCGGTCGGACTGGCCGGTGACACCGCGTACGTCGGGATGGACGACGCCACGCTGGCCATCGACCTCGGAACCGGTGAGGCGAGCGTCGCCGAGGGGCTCGACAAGGCGACCATGCCCGAGGCCACCGGCGGTCACGCACTGACCACGGACTACAGCACCAGCATGGAGGTCGTCGACCTGGCCTCCGGCGAGAGGCTCCTGCAGATCGACCTGCCCGAGGGCCACCACTTCGGTGAGCTCTCCCCCGACGGCCGCTACCTGAAGGTCGTCGCGGAGGAGGAGCTCGACGAGAACGGCCAGATGGGTCCGGCCGACCCGGGCTTCGACGTGTACGACGTGGCGACCGGCGAGCACGTCTCGTTCGACCAGCAGCCCTGGGACTTCGGCTGGTCCCCCGACGGCCACCTGGTCAAGGTCACCCGCACCGAGGTGACCGTCTGCGATGCCAGTACCGGCTCCTGCACCACCGACGAGCAGGCCAGCGGAAAGGGCGAGATCAAGATCGCGGGCAACGCCTACGAGTCCTGACGCTCGAGACGGACGGGGCCATGGACCGGATTCAGGTCCATGGCCCCGCTCCTATGCTGGGCCCATGGCTCGCTACGACATCGCCGTCATCGGTGCCGGCTCCGGCAACTTCCTCGCCAACCGCTCGCTGCGCGACAAGCAGTTCGCGATCATCGAGGAGAACCTCTTCGGCGGCACCTGCCTCAACGTGGGCTGCATCCCGACCAAGATGTTCGTGCACACCGCCGACGTCGCCAACTGGATCCGCGACGCGGGCCGGTTCGGCATCGACGCGTCCCTGGACGGTGTGCGCTGGGCCGACATCCGTGACCGCATCTTCGGCCGCATCGACCCGAACTCCGCCGAAGCCCGCCAGGGTCGCGTCGACGGCGCCAACACCACGGTCCTCGAGGGCCACGCCACCTTCACCGGTGACCGCACGCTCGCCGTGGACCTCGGCGACCACGTCGAGGAGGTCACTGCCGACCAGGTCGTGATCGCCGCCGGCGGACGCCCGGTCATCCCGACCGAGATCGCGGAGTCCGGGGTGCCCTTCGAGACCAGCGACACGATCATGCGCATCGAGACGCTCCCGCGCACCCTCACCATCGTCGGCGGCGGCTTCATCGCCGCCGAGTTCGCACACATCTTCTCCGCGCTGGGCGTCGAGGTCACCCTCGTGGTGCGCGGCGACGCCCTCGTACGCCGAACCGACGCCGAGATCAGCGCCGGGTTCACCGAGCTGGCCACCAAGCAGTGGAACGTCCACCTGGGCCGCACCGTCACGACCGCGTCGGTGGACGACGGCGGGCTCCGGCTCGGCCTCGACGACGGCACCACCCTCGAGGCCGAGATGCTCCTGGTCGCCACCGGTCGTCGACCCAACAGTGACCGTCTCGACCTGGCCGGTACCGGCATCGAGCTCCACGACGACGGTCGCATCGTGGTCGACGAGTTCGGGCGCACCACCTCACCCGGGGTGTGGGCGCTGGGCGACATCTCCTCGCCGTACCAGCTCAAGCACGTGGCCAACCACGAGGCGCGCACGATCGCGCACAACCTGGCCCACCCCGACGACCTGAGGCCCTTCGACCACCGGTTCGTGCCGTCGGCGATCTTCAGCCACCCGCAGATGGCCGGCGTGGGGCTCACCGAGGCCGAGGCACTCGACGCCGGGCGCCGCGTCTCCACCAGCGTGCGGGCGTACGGCGACACGGCGTACGGCTGGGCGATGGAGGACACCACCGGCATCTGCAAGGTGATCGCCGACCGCGACACCGGCCTGCTGCTCGGCGCGCACATCATGGGGCCGGACGCCTCGACCCTGATCCAGCCGGCGATCCAGGCGCTGTCCTTCGGCCTGGGGGCACGCGACATGGCGCGCGGGCAGTACTGGATCCACCCCGCGATGGCCGAGGTCCTCGAGAACGCGCTGCTGGGACTCGACCTCCGGTGACCGCTCCGCACCCGACCGTCCGGCACAAGGCCGCCCTGGCCCTTGCCCTGCTCCCGATGCTCCTGCTCGCCGGGTGCGGCGGCGACGCGGCGACCGACATCGGCGACGTCGACACCCCGTCGGTGCGCTATGTCGCGCTGGGTGACTCCTACTCCGCGGCACCGGCGGTGCCGTCGTCGAAGGACGACGACGGATGCCTGCGCTCGACCCACAACTACCCGTCACTCGTGGCGAAGGAGTGGAAGCCCGACACGTTCGTCGACGTCACCTGCGCCGGCGCCGACACCGCAGACATGACGCGGCCGCAGTACCCCGCCATCAAGGCACAGCTCGACGCGGTCACCTCCGACACCGACGTCGTGACCCTCGGCCTGGGCGGCAACGAGTTCAACCTGTTCTTCACCCTCGTCGGCCAGTGCGCGTTCGTGCGCAACCAGGACCCCACCGGCTCGCCGTGCGAGGAGGCGATGAACGTGCGGGGCAAGGACAAGCTGCTCACCAGCATCGCCGCCACGCGCGGACGCATGGTCTCCGTGGTGCGCCAGATCCAGCAGTCGGCCCCCGAGGCGAAGGTGCTGCTGGTCGGCTACCCGCAGATCGTGCCGGCAACGGGCACCTGCCCCGACCTGCTTCCCCTTGCGGATGGCGACTACCGCTACGGCCGGATGGTCAACAAGGCGCTCACCGAGATGCTGGACGAGGTCGCGCGGGCCACCGAGACGACGTACATCGACCTCTGGAAGGCGACCGCCGGCCACGACATCTGCGCCGACGACCCGTGGATCAACGGTCAGCACCACGACCCGGAGCGCGGCGCGGCGTACCACCCGTTCGTCGAGGAGCAGGAGGCCGCCGCCGCGAAGGTGCTGGCCGCCCTCGAGGGCTGATCAGCCGCGGGCGAAGAAGCGGTCGCGGATCGTCTGGACGAGCGCCCCTGTGGACGCTCTCCCGGTGTCGACCTCGAGGTCGTAGGTGATGCCGTCGTGCACGGACTCGGCCTGCGCCGCGGCCATGCCCGGCGTGCGGTCGCCCCTGGCGGCCTCGCGTGCGGCGACGACGGCCGCGTCGCAGCGCACACCGACCCAGCCGACCGACAGTCCCGACAGCGCCGAGTGCCACCCTTGCTGACCGGCGGGGCCGCTGACGAAGTTGTCCTCGACGATCACCCGCGCGCCGGCCCGCACCATGGCCGCGATGCCGGTGCGCCACTGCTGCTCCACCGCGACGAAGTCGTCGCCCACGACCACACCGCCGTCCGGCTCGAGCACCAGCCCGTCGCCGGACAGCAACCGCGGCGGCGCGGCGTCGACGAGCGTGTCGACACCGAGCCGGAGCCAGGTGCCCGGCAGGGTCTCCTGCAACAACCTGGCCAGCGTGGTCTTCCCGGAGCTCGAACCGCCGTTGAGCACCAGCACCTGCGGCGGCGTACGGGTCATGCCAGCTCGCGGGCCGCGTCTGGCCCCTGGGCCAGCAGCACCTCGAAGCCTGCCTCGTCGAGGATGGGTACGCCGAGCTCGGCCGCCTTGTCGGCCTTGGAGCCCGCGGCCTCGCCGATCACCGCGAACGCGGTCTTCTTCGACACCGACGACGACGCCTTGCCGCCGCGGGCCAGGATCGCCTCCTTGGCCTGGTCGCGGCTGAACTTCTCCAGCGAGCCGGTGACCACGATCGAGAGCCCCTCGAGGGTGCGCTCGACGGACTCGTCGCGCTCGTCCTGCATGGTGACGCCGGCCGCGGCCCACTTGTCGACGATGGCGGTGTGCCAGTCGGAGCCCTCGCCGTCGAACCAGGCGCGCACCGACGAGGCGATCGTGGGCCCGACGCCCTCGGTGTCGGCGAGCACCTCCTCGGAGGCGTCACGCACCGCCTGGAGCGATCCGAACTGGGTGGCCAGGCCACGCGCGGCCGTCGGGCCGACGTTGCGGATCGAGAGTGCGACCAGCACCCGCCACAGCGGGACGTCCTTCGCGGTGTCGAGATTCGCCAACAGGCGTTGGCCATTGGCGCTCAGCTGAGGGCCGGCCTCGTCCTTCTTCGGGGCACGGGTGAACAGGGAAGCCCGCATCAGGTCGTCGGCGGTGAGGGCGAAGAGGTCGCCCTCGTCGTGTATCACCTTCGCCTCGAGCAGGGCCGCGGCAGCCTCGGAGCCGAGCCCCTCGATGTCGAACGCGCCGCGCCCGGCGACGTGGAAGACCCGGTCGAGCAGCTGTGCCGGGCACGAGCGGTGGTTGGGGCAGCGCATGTCCTTGTCGCCCTCGCGTTGCTGCACCAGCTCGGTGCCGCAGGCCGGGCACTCGGTGGGCATCACCCATTCGGCCAGGCCCTCGGGCCGCAGTGCCAGCACCGGACCGACGATCTCGGGGATCACGTCGCCGGCCTTGCGCAGGATCACCGTGTCGCCGGGGCGGACGTCCTTGCGCTTGACCTCGTGGCCGTTGTGCAGCGTGGCACGTTCGACGGTCGACCCGGCCACCTTCGTCGGCTCCATCACGCCGAACGGCGTGACCCTGCCCGTGCGGCCGGTGTTGACCTCGATGGAGAGCAGCTTGGCGTTGACCTCCTCGGGTGGGTACTTGAAGGCGATCGCCCATCGGGGCGCGCGGCTGGTCGAGCCCAGTCGACGCTGCAGGGACACCTCGTCGACCTTGACCACGACGCCGTCGATCTCGTGCTCGACCTCGTGCCGGTGCTCGCCGTACTCCTCGATGAAGCTGCGCACGGCCTTGAGGTCGGGCAGCACCCGGACCCTCGGAGACGTGGGCAGGCCCCACGCCTTCAGGGCGTCGTACGCCTGGGACTGCGCGGTCGGCGAGAAGCCCTCGCGGGCGCCGATGCCGTGGCAGACCATGCCGAGCGCGCGGGTCGCGGTGACCTTGGGGTTCTTCTGGCGCAGCGAACCGGCCGCCGCATTGCGCGGGTTGGCGAACGGCGGCTTGCCCTGGTCGCGCATCGCGTCGTTGAGCCGCTCGAACGCCTCGACCGGCAGGAACACCTCGCCGCGCACCTCGACCAGGTCGGGCACCGGGAACTCGTCGGTGCCGGTGAGCCGGTGCGGGATCGAGTCGATGGTCTTGACGTTGGGCGTGACGTCTTCACCGGTGCGCCCGTCGCCACGGGTCAGCGCCCGCACCAGGCGGCCCTTCTCGTAGAGGATGTTGATCGCGAGCCCGTCGACCTTCAGCTCGCACAGCAGCGCCGGTTTCTCGACCCCGTCGCGCACCAGCCGGGCGTGCCACGCCTCGAGCTCGTCGTAGGAGAACGCGT
Source organism: Nocardioides sp. Root151 (assembly GCF_001427925.1). Taxonomy (NCBI): domain Bacteria; kingdom Bacillati; phylum Actinomycetota; class Actinomycetes; order Propionibacteriales; family Nocardioidaceae; genus Nocardioides; species Nocardioides sp. Root151. The sequence continues at coordinate 1,043,387 of NZ_LMGG01000007.1, read as the reverse complement.
TGTCGAGGCTCTCCATGCGCTGGAGGTGGTCGACGGCGGTGAACTCCGTCGACACCGCTCCCCCGACCTTCTGGGTGGGCGAGTCGGGCGTGCGCAGCTCGGGGAACTCGTCCTCGAGCGCCTCCAGCTCGCGCAGGCGTACGTCGAAGTCGGCGTCGGACAACGTCGGGTCGTCGAGCACGTAGTAACGCCAGCGGGCGTCCTCGACCTGCTCGGACAGCAGTCGGTGGCGGTCACGGGCCTCGGGGGTCGCGGAGGAGACCTCGGAAGAACTCATGGGCACATCTTGCCGTGTCGCGCCCACAGTCGGGAGAGGCCATCCGATCCGCCCCTCCGCTCCGAAGACCACGTGCGAACATCGGACCACGCCCCATGAGAGGAACCCTGCGTGCACGAGCCCACCCTCACGCGGTACGACGCACCCAACGGCGGTCGTGGCGTGATCCTGATGCTGCACGGCGGCAAGCAGCACTCGTTCATGCCGGTCGACTGGCGCAGCACGTCCTGGCGCCGCTCGCACGCGATGCAGAAGTCGATCACGCCGCGGGCGCACGACGAGGGCGTCGGCACCTGGTTGCTGCGCTACCAGCACCGAGGCTGGAACGACGTGCACGCGCCCTCCCCGGTCCCCGACGCGCGGTGGGCCGTCGAGCAGGTCGTCCGGGCACTGGGCGACGTGCCGATCGTCCTGCTGGGGCACTCGATGGGCGCGCGCACCGCCGTGCACGTCGCCGACCACCCGCAGGTGGTCGGCGTGGTCGCGTTGGCGCCGTGGTTCGAGAAGCACGACCCCGTGGCCACGCTGGCCGACAAGCACCTCGCGGCGGCGCACGGCAGCCACGACCGGATCACCAGCCCCAAGGCCACCGCCGCATTCGTACGCCGGGCGCGGGACGTCGCCTCCTCGGTCGAGATGCACGACATGGGGCCGGTCGGGCACTACATGTTCAAGCGCATTCCCCAGTGGAACGACTTCGCGATCACGAGGTCCCTGAAGTTCTTCTCGTGACGGACAGAAAAATTCTTTCCGGATCCGGGAATTGATTGGACGCCGGCCGCGGTTGGGTTCTACATTGATGAAACGAAACAGTTTCGTTCCATCCGAGAACGCGAAGGAAACACACATGACACCGACCGGCCAGTCCGAGGTCTCCAGCGCACGGCCCCGCATCGAGGGCGACCGTGAGCAGGAGATCCTCGAGGCGACCCTGTCGGTGCTCTGCGACGTCGGCTACGACCGGCTGACCATGGACGCCGTGGCCACCAGGGCCAAGGCGAGCAAGGCCACCCTCTACCGACGTTGGTCCAGCAAGGCCGCCCTGGTGATCGACGCCTTGATCGCCGAGAAGCAACACCCCGACATCCCCGACACCGGAAGCCTGCGCGACGACCTGGTCCAGGTCAGCTGTGCCATGGGCGGACTGTCCGACGAGAAGCCGATCGGCATCCTCGCCAGTGTCCTCACCGCGATCAACCGTGACCCGGAGTTCGCCGCGGCGTTCCGCGAGCGCTTCATCGGGCCCAAGGTGGCCGCCAACCGCATCATCTACGACCGGGCGCGAGAGCGAGGCGAGATCCGTGACGACCTCGACATCGACATCATCGCCCCGGCCCTCGCCGCGATCGTCCTTCACCGGACGTTCCTCCTCGGCGACGCCCCGACGCCCGAGCTGATCACCTCGGTCATCGACCAGATCATCGTGCCGGCCTGCCGGCGCTGAGTTCCGCACCACAGAACGGTCCGTCACCACGGGCCGTCGACCTCCCGACCGCTCGAAACCCGAGATTGGATCTACCATGTCCGAAAAGTCCCTGTCCGAGGCGCTACCCGAGGTCCCGCCGCCGGTCTCCAAGGCCGAGAAGAAGCGTCTGGCCTGGGCCCTCGTGCTGATCTCCCTGGCCCAGCTGATGGTGGTGCTCGACAGCACCATCGCCAACATCGCCCTCCCGTTCATCGGCGAGGACCTCCACATCAACGAGGCGAACCTGACCTGGATCGTCACCGGCTACGCACTGGCCTTCGGTGGCCTGCTGCTGCTCGGTGGCCGACTCGGTGACCTCTACGGTCGTCGTCGCATCTTCATGGTCGGCGTCGTGGTCTTCGCGATCGCCTCGCTGCTCGGCGGCATCGCCTGGACCGAGCCGCTGCTGCTCTCGTCCCGTGCCCTCCAGGGTGTCGGGGCCGCAATGGCCTCCCCCGCCGCCCTCGCGCTGATCACCACCACGTTCCCGGCCGGCCCGCAGCGCAACCGCGCCTTCGCGGTCTACGCCGCCATGTCCGGCATCGGTGCGGCCGTCGGCCTGATCCTCGGTGGATGGCTCACCGGTCTCGACCAGCCCCTCGGCGTCGACGGATGGCGCCTGACCTTCCTGATCAACGTGCCGATCGGCCTGGTCGCGGCGGGCCTGGCCCCGCGCTTCTTCGAGGAGTCCGAGAAGCACGAGGGTTGGCTCGACATCCCCGGTGCGATCACCGGAACCTTCGGCCTGCTCGGTCTGGTCTACGGCTTCAGCCGCGCCGGCGACGAGCGCTACGGCTGGGGCAACGAGTGGACCATCGCCAGTCTTGCTGCCGGTGTCGCCCTCCTGGTGTTCTTCGCCGTGATCGAGTCGCGTGTCGAGCACCCGCTGCTCCCGGTGCGCGTCTTCGCCCACCGGACCCGCGCGGTCAGCTTCATCGCGATGATGATCCTGCCGGCCGCCATGTTCGCGATGTTCTTCTTCCTCAGCCTCTTCATCCAGAACGTCGTGGGCTACAGCCCGCTGCACGCCGGCTTCGCGTTCCTGCCGTTCTCGGTCGGCATGATCATCTCGGCCACGGCCGCGTCGAGCCTGATCAGCCGCGTCGACCCGCGCATCCTGGCCGGCACCGGTTCACTGGTCGCCGCCGCCGCACTGTTCGGGTTCTCCCGGCTCAGCGTCGACGAGTCCCCGAGCAACCTGCTCGGCGCACTCTCCGGTGACGCGGTGGGCGCAGACGTGAACTACTGGACCCAGATCCTGCCGTACGTGTTCCTGATGGCGCTCGGCATGGGCATGGTCTTCGTGCCGCTGACCCTGACCGCAGTGCACCACCTGCGGGCCCAGGACTCCGGCGTCGGCTCGGGCGTCCTGAACACCATGCAGCAGGTGGGCGGTGCGCTGGGCCTGGCCGTCCTCGCAACGGTCTCGCTGCACTTCACCCGCAACACCGGCGAGGAGATCGCACCCGGCCTGACCAAGGCCGCGATGGACGCCGGCCTGCAGGAGAAGCTCAGCCCGGCGAAGTTCGAGGAGACCATGGGTCAGCTGACCTACCTCGGCGCCTTCACCGACGGTGCGACCACCGCGTTCCTTGTGGGTGCCGCAATGATGCTGACCGCCTCGGTCATCATCTGGCTCTTCCTCGACGTCAAGCACGAGGAACTCGCCACCGACGGCCCCGAAGCCCAGGTCCACGTCGGCTGATCATCTTCACCAAGTCACGAACGGGCCGGTCGGGAGTAAGTCTCCCGCCCGGCCCGTTCGGTCATTTCAGTCGAGGTCGATCACTGCGTCGGGTCACCGGGTCACTGGGGCGTCTCGAACTCCAGCGCGGAGCCCTCGTCGACCCGTTCCGGCGTGGTCAGCAGGTCGTACGTCGGATCGAGCAGCATCGCCTTCATCTCATCGAGCGAAACCTCGAGTTCGGGATTGGCGTCGGCGCTGAACGGCCTCTCGCGCATGTTCGTCGAGTCCAGGGAGATCTGCAGCAGTCGGTCGTCGTCCTGCAAGGTCACGCTCAGCCGTCCGGGTTGACGCACTGGACCGATCTCCCAGGTGACGCGCATGGTGCCGCGATCGGTCTCCTCCTCGACGCACCGGCCCGTGCAGGACCCCGGTGCCTCGTCACCGGGTGGGGCCGACGAGGCCGACAGGATCAACACGTTGGGTCCGGTCTCGATGCCACCCGGGAACGAGAGCTTCACGGCGGTGACCTCCTGCGGCGTGGTCTCCTCGAACTCCTCCTCCATGGAGGTCGGCTCGGCGGCCATGTGGTCCAGCGCGATCGCGGCCAGCGCCGGGAAGGTGATCGGCACTCGCGTCTCCGCAGTCTCGGTCTCGAATCCGTCGAGCCTCGACCCGGCGTCGACGGCCTCCTGCGTCGTCTTCAGCCCGAACCGGGGGTCGGTGGCGATCGACGTCATCTCGTCGACGCTGATCGACAGGTCGAGCTCGCGCGGGTCGCCGGTGATCTGGTCGCCGGCGTACATCACCCACGTGTACTCGCCCTTGCGCTGCTGGGCCACGATCACGATGCCGGGGTCCTCCTCCGGCATCTCCTCCTGCCACGCGAGCGTGACCTTGCCCTGGTCCGTCGACCACGAGTCGCAGGTGGTCCCGTCCTCGCCACAACCGAGGTCGTCGATCGCTCCCGGGGCCGCGGCGGCCAGGAGCAGGTCGCCATCCTCCGCCTCGCCCGGGTCGAAGCGCAGGTCCGCACCGACCGCGCCCGGGTCGAGGCTCCCCTTGAAGTCGTCCGCGTCACCCATGGACGCCGGCTCGGCGTCGACGTGCTCGAGCACGATCGCGGCGAGGGCCCCGGGAGTCGTGACCGCGACCAGGTCGGCCGGGGTGGTGGTCACCACGTTCCGGTCCGCGTCGCCGCCCTGGAGAGCAGCGACGACTCCCGCCGTACCCACGACGACGGCAAGGGCCGCGACCCCGGCCGCCCCGACCGCGAGGCGACGTCGGCGACGGGCGCGGTGGCCGACGTCGAGCAGTGCACCGGTGTCGAGCGGCGGTACGTCGATGGAGGTGGTGGCGTCGTGCAGACGATCGCCGAACGGGTCAGTCATGGGTTCCTCCTGCGGGGACGATCTCGGGGCCGAGGGTCGTGCGCAGCCGCTTCAGCGCGTCGGAGCACTGGCTCTTCACCGTGCCCTCGGAGATGCCGAGGATGCGAGCGGTCTCGGCGACGCTGAGGTCCTCGAGGTAGCGCAGCACCACGACCGCCCGCTGTCGCGGCGGCAGCCCGGCGACCTCGTCGACCAGCCAGCGCCGGTCCTCGGGGTCTGCGTCACGGGTGCCGCGGTCCGGGAGCTCGGCGGTCGCGTGCTCCTTCTGCCAGGACTTCCTGCGGAACCACGACAGCGCCGTGTTCACCAGGATCTTGCGGGTGTAGGCCTCGGCCGCATCCGCGACGCGCAGCTTGGGCCACGACACGTAGGTCTTCACCAGTGCGGTCTGCACCAGGTCCTCGGCGAGCGCGTGGTCGTGGACCAACAGGTAGGCGGTGCGGTAGAGCGCGGACCAGCGTGCGCTCGCGAACTCCGCGAACTCGGCGTCCCCCGGTGGACGGGTCATGTGCGTTCCTCCTCGGCATGCACCCCATCAGATGCGCGTGACCCGCGGTTGGGTTGGGTCGGTCGCCGAAAAGAAGATCTTCGCGACAAGGATGCGATTCGCTGTCACCCGGTGACAGTGAATCGCATCCTTGTCAGAGCGTCGTGGGCTGGCCTCAGGACGTGAGGTTCGCCGCGCTCTTCCGGGAGAGTTCGAGTGCGGCGCGCGCCCAGGCCGGGTCGGCCCCGGCGAGGCCGCACGAGGGCGTGACCACCAGTCGGTCGGTCGGCTCGAGGCCGAGCATGTCGAGGAGCCGCAGCAACCGCTCGGAGACACTGCCCTCGGTCGGCCGCGGGTTCGGGGCCAGGGACGGGACGGCGCCGAGCAGCACCCGGTCCCCCGCTTCGACGGCCTCGGCCAGGGCGTCGTACGACCCGGGCACGAGCAGGTCGAGGTCGATGCTGATGCCGCGGGCACCGGCGCCGCGGAGCAGCGCGATAGGCACGTCGGGGGCGCAGCAGTGCACGATCGGGGTGGCCCCGGCGCCGGCGATCGCGGCCATCACCTGCTCGAGTGCCCCTGAGGCCTCGGGCGGATGCACGGCACGGTGCTTGCCCCAGCCGGACGCGGTCGGGATCTGCGCGGCCAGGACCGCGGGGAGCGCGGGCTCGTCGACCTGCACGAGGATCTCGGAGGCACCCGGAACCCGACGGCGTACGTCGGCGACGTGGTCGCGCAGCCCTTCGGCCAGTGCCTCGGCGAGCTCGCGTCGGGCACCGTGATCGCTCAGGACCTTGTCACCACGCGGCTTCTCGACCGTGGCGGCGAGAGTCCAGGGCCCCGCGACCTGCACCTTGAAGACACCGGTGAAGTCCTGCACCTGCTCCTCGATCGCGTCGAGGTCCTGTGACAGGAGCGACCGGGCCCGGCGGTGGTCGATGCCGGAGTGGTCGGTCAGCCGCCAGCCGGCGGGCTGCAGGTCGGCACCCAGTCCGCTGACCACCGCGAGTCCACGGCCGGTCATGGTGGCGGCGGCGCCGCGCCCGGGCAGCTCGGGCAGGTGCACCAGGTCGGGCAGCTCCCCGACCACCACGCGCACGGCCTCGCCGAAGTCACGCGCGTTGTCGGCCTCGTTGGCGAGGGCTCCACCGCCGGGCATCGAGCCGATGCCGGTCGCCAGTGCGCTCACGCGGTGCCGACTGCCGTGCGCGACGTGGCCGAGATCGTGGCCGAGCCGACCACGCGGGTGCCGTCGTAGATCACCGCGGCCTGGCCGGGCGCGATGCCCTCGGCCGGGTCGAGCAGCTCGATGACGACGTCGTGACCGTCCGTCGTGACGACGGCCCGGTGCTCGGATCCGTGCGCCCTCAGCTGCACGGTGCCCTCGAGTCGCTCGGGGACGGTGCCGCACCAGCGGGCCTTGATGCCCTCGATCCGGTCGATGCGCAGCTCTTCGCGCGGCCCGACGGTCACGGTTCCGGAGACCGGCTCGATGTCGAGCACGAAGCGCGGCTTGCCGTCGGGCGCCGGGCGGCCGATGCGCAGGCCCTTGCGCTGGCCGATGGTGTAGGCCGTGGTGCCCTCATGCTGTCCGAGCACCTCGCCGGTGGCGTGGTCGACGATGTCGCCGCTGTCGTTGGGGGCCCGGTCGCCGAGCTTCTCCTTCAGCCAGCCGGCGTTGTCGCCGTCGGCGATGAAGCAGATGTCATGGGAGTCGGGCTTGTTGGCCACCATCAGCCCACGGCGCTCGGCCTCGAGGCGGACGTCGCCCTTGACCGAGTCGCCGAGTGGGAACAGCGAGTGGGCCAGCTGCTCCTGGGTGAGCACGCCGAGCACGTAGGACTGGTCCTTGCCCATGTCGACCGCGCGGTGCATCTCGATCAACCCGTCGGAACCGGTCTCGAGCTGCGCGTAGTGACCGGTGACCACCGCGTCGAAGCCGAGCGCCAGGGCCCGGTCGAGCACGGCGGCGAACTTGATCTTCTCGTTGCAGCGCAGGCACGGGTTCGGCGTACGGCCGGCGGCGTACTCGGACATGAAGTCCTCGACGACGTTCTCGTGGAACTCGTCGGACATGTCCCAGACGTAGAACGGGATGCCGATCACGTCGGCGGCCCGGCGCGCGTCGTTGCTGTCCTCGATCGTGCAGCAGCCGCGGGCGCCGCTGCGGTAGGACTTGGGGTTGCGCGACAGGGCGAGGTGGATGCCGGTGACGTCGTGGCCGGCCTCGGCAGCGCGTGCGGCAGCAACGGCGGAGTCGACGCCGCCGGACATCGCGGCCAGAACCCTCACGTCACGAGCCCTTCCGGGCACCGGCCGCGCGGGCCCGCTCGACTACCGGACCGATCGCCTCGACCAGGGCGTCGATGTCGGACTGCGTGGTGGTGTGGCCGAGCGAGAAACGCAGCGAACCCCGCGCCTCGGCCTCGGTGCAGCCCATCGCCAGGAGCACGTGCGAGGCCTGCGGCACACCGGCGTTGCAGGCCGAGCCGGTGGAGCACTCGATGCCGCGGGCGTCGAGCAGCATCAGCAGCGAGTCGCCCTCGCAGCCCGGGAAGCGCAGGTGAGCGTGACCGGGCAGCAGGTGCGCCGGGTCTCCGTTGCGCACGGCGTCGGGGACGATCGCGCAGACCCGGTCGACGAGCTGGTCGCGCAACGCGGCCAGCCGGACGTGGTGGTCGGCCTGCGACTTCACCGATGCCTCGACCGCGGCCGCCAGTCCGGCGATCGCGGGAGTGTCGATGGTGCCGCTGCGGATGTCGCGCTCCTGTCCGCCGCCGTGCACCAGCGGCGTGACCTCGAGCTCGCGGCGTACGACGAGGGCGCCGACCCCGAACGGGCCACCGACCTTGTGCCCGGTGAGCGTCAGGGCGTCGACTCCCGAGGCCGCGAAGTCGACCGGCACGGCGCCGATCGCCTGGACGGCGTCGGTGTGGACGGGAATACCGTGGGCGGCGGCCAGCTCGACGATCTCGTCGATCGGCTGGATCGTGCCGACCTCGTTGTTGGCCCACATCACGGAGATGAGCGCGACGTCGTCGGGGTTGCGCTCGACCGCGGCGCGCAGCGCGTCAATCTTGAGGCGACCGAGCGAGTCGACCGGCAGCAGCTCGACCTGCGCGTCCTCGTCCTCGGAAAGCCAGTGCAGCGGGTCGAGCACGGCGTGGTGCTCGATGGCGCTGCTGAGGATGCGGGGGCCCCGGTTCGCCGAGCGCATGCGGGCCCAGTAGATGCCCTTGAGCGCCAGGTTGTCCGCCTCGGTGCCACCGGAGGTGAAGACCACTTCGCCGGGTCGGCAGTTGAGGGCCTGCGCGATCTGCTCGCGCGACTCCTCGACCACCCGGCGCGCGTGACGCCCGGAGGCGTGCAACGACGACGGGTTGCCGACCGCGGTCAGCTGTGCAGTGAGTGCGTCGACGGCCGCCGGGAGCATCGGCGTCGTGGCGGCGTGGTCGAGGTAAACGGTCGTCATTGCATCTTCAAGGGTACGGCGCGCCGTCATATGACGCCTAACCACCGGTGCTCCGCGTCCTCACGACGTACGGCGTCGCGCAGCCACGCCCGCTCGTTCTCCCCGAGCAGTGGCCACGCGGCCACGAGGTCGCGCAGGTCCTTGGATCGGTCGAGGCGGGCCTTGTGCTGGAGCACGACCTCGGGCCGCAGGTAGCGGATGCCGTCGGCGGCCACCCAGGTCACGTCGTCCAGTGGCGCGTGCCATGCGGGGTCACGCCGCGAGACCCACTGCCCCTCGTGGTCCTCGCTGAGGATGCAGTCCATGATCCACGGTGCCGTGGCGTGCTCCCGCAACCAGACCTGGCTGGCTCCCTCGTGCAGCTCGGGCCACGTGTCGTTGACCGGGCGTATGGCGCCGGCCCCGGCACCCCACGCGTGGTAGCGCCCATGCACCACGTCGAGCAGCTTCGGCAGGTCACGCGCGAAGATCACCACGTCGATGTCCTCATGCGGCCGGGGGACGCCGGTGAACGCCTCGATCGCCCAACCGCCGACGACCCACCACGGTGCCTCGAAGTCGCGGAGGAACTCCACGGTCTCCGCCGGGTCGAGGGAGTCCCACGCGCCGTACAGCCGCTGGAACTCGATCTCTTCCTCGTCCTCGGTCAGGTCGGCCACCCGGACAGGTTAGAGGGTCCGCGGTCCAGCATGTCGGCCAGGGATTCGAGGACAGTCCCGTCCGCGGCACGGTGGCCGTCACGGTCCGATGGAGTCGACGCTCAGAGCAGCACGAGGTCGTCGCGGTGCACGACCTCGCGTTCGTAGGCCGCACCGAGCTCCTTCTTCAACGCGTGCGACGACTTGCCGGCCAGCGACGGGATCTCGTCGGCGTCGAAGTTCACCAGGCCGCGGGCCACGGGGACGCCGTCGGGCCCGACCAGGTCGACCGGGTCACCGCCGACGAAGCCACCGGTCGCGCCCACCACGCCGGCCGCCAGCAACGACGCACGCCGTTCGACGACGGCCTTGACCGCGCCGGCGTCGAGCAACAGCTGACCCTTGGGCTCGGTGGCGTGCGCGAGCCACAGCAGTCGCGTGGGCCGGCGCTTGCCGGTGGCGTGGAAGAGCGTGCCGACCGGCTTGCCGGCCAGGGCCTCCCCCGCCTGCGGGGCCGAGGTCAGGACGACGGGGATGCCGGCACCTGTCGCGATGGCGGCTGCCTCGACCTTGGTGTGCATGCCGCCCGTGCCGAGGCCGGCTGCGCCGGTCGACCCGATCGACAGGCCTGCCAGGTCGGCCGAGGAACGCACGTTCGGCACGAGCGAGGTGCCCGGGGTCGCGGGGTTGCCGTCGTACAGCCCGTCGACGTCGGAGAGCAGCACCAGAAGGTCGGCGTGCACGAGGTGGGCGACCAGGGCGGCCAGGCGGTCGTTGTCGCCGAAGCGGATCTCGGACGTGGCGACGGTGTCGTTCTCGTTGACGATCGGCACCACCCCGAGCTCCAGCAGCTTGGCCATCGTCTGGTGCGCGTTGCGGTAGTGGGAGCGACGGGTGACGTCGTCGACGGTCAGCAGCACTTGCCCGGCGGTGAGTCCGTGCCGGGCCAGCTCCTCGGTGTAGCGGTGCACCAGCAGGCCCTGGCCCACCGACGCGGCGGCCTGTTGCGCGGCCAGCCCGCGCGGACGCCGAGCCAGCCCCAGCGGAGCCAGGCCGGCGGCGATGGCACCCGAGGAGACCAGCACGACCTCGACGCCACGGGCGCGGACGGCAGCCAGCGTGTCGACCAGGTCACGAACTCGCGACGGGTCGATGCCGCCGGCGGCGGTGGTCAGCGACGACGACCCGACCTTGACCACGACGCGGCGCGCCGCGGTCACCTGGTCGCGCGCGCTCATGACTCGTCGGCCTCCGTGGCCCGCTCGGTGGTCGCGTCCTCGGCAACATCGGTGCCGTCCACCTGCTCGGCGACAGCGTCCTCGGAAGCATCGGTGCCTTCGCCGGCCACCTGCGCGTCGGGGTCGAACTCGTTCCAGTCGGGGTCTTCCTCGGAGCCGACGACGTACGACATGGGGCCGGCGTCGCCGCTGTCGAGGCGACGGGCCACGTCGGCACGGGTCTCGGTCTCGGAACGCTCGGGCATCTGCTCCTGGATGTCACGACGGCGGGTCGCCGCGGGGCGCTCCTCACGCAGCCGTTCGTCCTCGCCACGACGGCCGAGCATCTCCGCACCGGCCTCGATGCCGGGCTTGAAGTCGAAGACGACCGCGTTGTCGGCGTGGCCGATCAGGACGGCGTCGCCCTCCTCGGCGCCGAGCTCGACCAGCTTCTTCTCCACGCCGAGGGCGTTGAGGCGGTCGGCGAGGAAGCCCACGGCCTCCTCGTTGTTGAAGTCGGTCTGACGCACCCAGCGCTCGGGCTTCTCGCCACGCACGCGCCAGCCCTCGCCGGTCTCCTTGATCGTGAAGTCGCCCGAGCCGTCGGCCGACTTCGGACGGATCACCATGCGGGGCACCTCGACGACCGGCTTCTCCGCACGAGCCCGCGAGACCAGCTCGGCCATCGCGAAGGTCAGCTCGCGCATGCCCTCTCCGGAGGCGGCGCTGACCTCGAAGACCCGCAGGCCGCGGTCGCGCAGCTCCTCGACGACGAACGAGGCGATGTCGCGCCCGTCGGGCACGTCGACCTTGTTCAGGGCGACCAGGCGCGGGCGGTCCTCGAGGCCGCCGTACCGGCTGAGCTCGTTCTCCATGATGTCGAGGTCCTCGACCGGGTTGCGGCCGGGCTCGATGGTGGCGGTGTCGATGACGTGCAGCAGGGCCGCGCACCGCTCGATGTGGCGCAGGAAGTCGTGGCCGAGACCGCGTCCGTCGGCGGCACCCTCGATCAGGCCGGGCACGTCGGCCACGGTGAACGTCGTGTCACCGGCGCGTACGACGCCGAGGTTCGGCACCAGTGTCGTGAACGGGTAGTCGGCGATCTTGGGCCGGGCCCGCGAGATCGCCGCGATCAGCGAGGACTTGCCGGCGCTCGGGAAGCCGACCAGGCCGATGTCGGCGACGACCTTCAGCTCGAGGACGATGTCGAGCTCGTCGCCGGGCTCGCCGAGCAGCGCGAAGCCGGGCGCCTTGCGCTTGGAGGAGGCCAGTGCGGCGTTGCCGAGGCCACCGTTGCCGCCCTTGGCGATGACCAGCTCGGTGCCGGCGCCGACCATGTCGGCGATCACGTTGCCCTTGTCGTCGGTGACGACGGTGCCGTCGGGAATGGGCAGCACCATGTCGGCACCGTGGGCGCCGTTCTTGTGCGACCCGGCGCCCTGGCGGCCGTTCTCACCTCGGCGCACCGGGCTGTGGTGGTAGTCGATGAGTGTCGTGATGTCGGGGTCGACGCGGAGGATCACGGACCCGCCGGGTCCACCGTTGCCGCCGTCGGGGCCACCGAGAGGCTTGAACTTCTCCCTGTGGACCGACGCGACACCGTTGCCGCCCCGGCCTGCTGCGACGTGCAGCTTGACCTGGTCGACGAATGTCGGAACTGCCATGGAGATCTCCTGGTGGTCTAAATGCCGAAGGCGCCCCTAGATCCTAGGGACGCCAACGGGATGATGCGTGGGTGCGGGTGAGCGTCAGTTCACTCGCCCGGCAGGATGTTCACGACACGACGGCCGCGCTTGGTGCCGAACTCGACCGCGCCGCCGACGAGGGCGAACAGGGTGTCGTCACCGCCGCGGCCGACGCCGCTGCCCGGGTGGAAGTGCGTGCCGCGCTGGCGGACGATGATCTCGCCGGCGTTGACGGTCTGGCCGCCGTAGCGCTTCACGCCGAGGCGCTGGGAGTTCGAGTCGCGACCGTTCTTGGTGGACGCGGCGCCCTTCTTGTGTGCCATTTCTGAATCCTTTGTCGAGTCGAGGAACAACCAGGGCGGCAGCGCGGCGACGAAGTCGACCCGCTCGCCCCAATGTCACTGGGAGATGTCGGTGACCTTGACCTGGGTGTACTTCTGACGGTGACCCTGGCGCTTCTTGTAACCGGTCTTGTTCTTGTACTTCTGGATGATGATCTTGGGGCCCTTGGTGGCGCCGAGGACCTCGACGGTCACGGATGCCTTGTCGAGGCCGGTCGAGGTGACGTCTTCACCGTCGACGAGCAGGACCACGGGGAGGGTCACCGACTCACCGACAGCGGTCTCCACCTTGTCGATCTCGATGACGTCGCCCACGGCAACCTTCTGCTGGGTGGCGCCTGCGCGCACGATCGCGTACACCGCGGTCTCCTTCGTCGAGTGACTTCTACTTCAAATCTCTGGGCTCCGGGGCCAGTCACGCGCGGGCGCGGATGTCCGTCAGGACAACGCCGGGTGGTGGCCACGCAGAGAGGGCATACGGATGCATACCGAAGAGCAATACTACGGTTCCCGGGGCCCGACCGCAAAACGAGCGGACCCCGGTCGCCCGGTCAGTGCTTGCGGCCGCCCTTGTTCTTCACCGGGACGTGCAGGTCGGCGCCGCCCTCGGAGGCCGGAGCGCCTGCCTCAGCGGTCTCCGGTGCGGCCGTGGAGCCGGCTCCGGAGGCCCGGCTGGCACCGCGACGACCACGCGTGCGCGTGACCACCTTCGGGGCCTCGACGGGTGCTGCGTCGGAGACCTCGGGGGCCGCCGGCGGTGCGGTCACGGTGAGCGCCTCCACGACCGGGGTCGTGTGTACGCCGCTGGGCCGGCTGGCCCGACGACGGGTACGGGTGACCACCTTGGGTGCCTCGACCGGAGCTGCCTCGACGTGTTTCTCGGCCTCGACGGGCTTGTCGGTCTCGACAGGTGCCACGGCGACCGGCTTCTCGGCCTCGACCGGGGCCGACTGCTCGCCCCGAGCCTGGTTCTGCGTGCTGCTCCCGCCCTGCGCGTCCGCGTCGTCGGCAGCCCTGTCGGCTGCGGCGTCTGCCGTGTCCGACGTGTCGGCGGACCTCGTCGTACGACGGCGGTTGGCATTGCGCGAGCCGCGAGTGCGGGTCGTGGTGGTGGTCGTCGGTGCGGGTGCCTCGGCCGGGGCCTCGGACGTGGTGTCGACGGTGGGCTCGGCGTCGCCCGTCGCCTCGTCCGACGCGTCGACCGGGGACCGGTCGGCGTTCTCCGGACGGGCCACCGCGGCCACGTCCTTCGGCGAGGGCGGTGCCGGCGGGGTGGCCCGGGAGTCGTTGCCCCGCTGGTTGCCGTTGCCGCTTCCCTGGTTGCCCTGGTTGCCGCTGTCGTCGCCCTTGCGGCCGCGGCCGCGACGGCCACCGGAGCGGGCGCCGTCGTCGGTGTTCTTCTGCTCGACGGGCATGTCGTGCACCATGATGCCGCGGCCCTGGCAGTGCTCGCAGTCCTCACTGAAGGCCTCGAGCAGGCCGGTGCCGATCCGCTTGCGGGTCATCTGGACCAGGCCGAGCGAGGTGACCTCGGCGACCTGGTGACGGGTGCGGTCGCGACCCAGGCACTCGACCAGGCGACGCAGCACCAGGTCGCGGTTGCTCTCGAGGACCATGTCGATGAAGTCGACGACGATGATGCCGCCGATGTCGCGCAGCCGGAGCTGGCGGACGATCTCTTCAGCGGCCTCGAGGTTGTTCTTGGTGACGGTCTCCTCGAGGTTGCCCCCCGAGCCGGTGAACTTCCCGGTGTTGACGTCGACGACCGTCATGGCCTCGGTGCGGTCGATGATCAGCGAGCCACCGGAGGGCAGCCAGACCTTGCGGTCGAGCCCCTTGGCGATCTGCTCGTCGATGCGGTACGTCGCGAACGAGTCCTTGCCGTTGGGCGACTCGAAGCGCTCGAGACGGTCCTGGAGGTCGGGCGCCACCTCGGCGACGTAGCCCTGGACGGTGTTCCAGGCGTCCTCGCCCTCGATGACCAGCTTGGCGAAGTCCTCGGTGAAGAGGTCGCGGACCACCTTGAGGGTCAGGTCGGGCTCTCCGTAGAGGAGCTTGGGAGAGTTGCCGGACTTGGCCTTCGACTCGATCTCGTCCCAGCGGGCCTTGAGGCGCTCGACGTCCTGGGTCAGCTCCTCCTCGGAGGCACCCTCGGCTGCCGTGCGCACGATGACGCCGGCGGTGTCGGGGACGATCTCCTTGAGCAGCGTCTTGAGGCGGCTGCGCTCGGTGTCGGGCAGCTTGCGGGAGATGCCGCTGGTGGTGCCGTCGGGCACGTAGACCAGGAACCGGCCGGCGAGGCTGACCTGGCCGGTGAGGCGGGCACCCTTGTGGCCGATCGGGTCCTTGGTGACCTGCACCAGGATCGACTGGCCGCTGGTCAGCACCGACTCGATCTTGCGGGGCTGGCCGTCCTTGTGACCGAGCGCGGCCCAGTTGATCTCACCGGCGTAGATCACGGCGTTGCGGCCCTTGCCGATGTCGACGAATGCCGCCTCCATGGAGGGCAGCACGTTCTGCACGCGGCCGACGTACACGTTGCCGATCAGCGACGTCTGGGACTCGCGGGCGACGTAGTGCTCGACGAGGACCTTGTCCTCGAGCACGGCGATCTGGGTGAGGTCGGGGCGCTGGCGGATCACCATGTTGCGCTCGACCGACTCGCGGCGGGCCAGGAACTCGGCCTCGCTCACGATCGGGGCGCGGCGACGTCCGGCCTCGCGGCCCTCGCGGCGACGCTGCTTCTTGGCCTCGAGGCGGGTGGAACCGGCGACGGCGGTGATCTGGTCCTCGGCCGAGCGCGACTGGCGCACCCGGGTGACGGTGTTCTCGGGGTCGTCGGAGGCTCCCCCACCGGAGTCACCGGCGCGGCGGCGACGGCGACGACGACGGGTGCCACCTGCGCCGTTCTCGCCGGTCTCGTCGTCGTCGGAGGAGTCGTCCTCGTCGGTGTCGGCGTTCTGCTCGTTGCCCTCGCCCGCGGAGTCGGGGCCGTCGCCGGCCTTGCGACGGCGGCGGCCGCCACGGCGGCGACGACGACGCGGTCCGCCGCTCGTCTCTCCCGCCTCGTCGTCGGCGTCGGTGCCGTCGGTGCCGTCGATCGACTCATCAGGGGCGGCGTCGTCGGAGGCAGCCTCGTCGACCTCTTCCTCGAGTTCCTCGGCCTTCGCCTTGGCACCCTTGCCCTTGCCGCCCTTGCCCTTGTTGCCGCCCTTCTTGGCCGGCTTGTCGGACTTCTCGGCTCCGGACTTCTCGTCCTCGGCCGGGGCATCGTCGGTCTGCGCCTCGTCGACCTTGGCGTCGTCGGCCTTGGCGGTCTGTGCGTCGGCTGCCTCGGGAGCGGTGGACTTCTTGGCCTTGCCGCCGGACTTCTTCTTGGGCTTCGGCTTCTCCTCCGCCGCCGCGCTCTCCGGCACGGCGTCCTCGACGGCCGGCGAGGCGGTGGCCTCGGGCTCAGTGTCCTCGGGTGCGGCCGACTCGGCCTCGACCGAGACGACCTTGGTCCGGCGGGTACGCCGCACCGGTGCCTTGGTCGGCTCGGGAGCCTGGAACAGCAGTGCCGTGGCGGGTGCCAGCGACTCGGCCTCGGCCTCGGCCGTGGTGTCGGTGGCGGGCGCGTCGGTGGTCTCGTCCAGGGGCAGGACTTCCTGGGCGGCGACCTTCTTGGCTGCGGTGCGCTTGGCCGGGGCCTTCTTGGCCGCGGTCTTGCGGGCGGTGGTCTTGCGGGCCGCCGTCTTCTTGGCGGGGGGTACCTCGGCTGGAGGGGCCTCGTCGGACGTCGGCGCGTCGCCGGCGACGGGCTCGACGGCCGGCTCGTCAGCCGGGGCCGCAGCAGCGGTCTTCTTCGCGGCGGCACGCTTGGCGGGCGCCTTCTTGGCCGCGGTCTTGCGGGCGGTGGTCTTGCGAGCCGCCGTCTTCTTGGCGGGGGCGGCGTCGGTCTCGACCGCCGCGGACTCGGTGGGCACCGGGTCCGAGGGAGTTGATTCCGTGGTGCCGGTGTTGTCGTCGTCGAGCATGTCGCGCTCCTCGGCAGCCGTGGCCCTTTCAGGTGGCCTGCTACCAGTCCGACGCGTGATGCTCCGTGTGGGTCACCACGCGTTAAGCCTTCAGGTGGCGACGAAGAACTCCGCAGGGCGTCATCGAGTGCCTGCCATGTCACCTGCCGCGGTCGCCGGGCCTGATCGTGTCGCTCTCACCAACACGGGGCCGCGTCGCGGTCTGGTGACGACCTCCACTCCATGTGCCGGTGCCTCGGGGGCCTCGGCGAGAACGTCGTCGGGTCGGTGTGTGCGGCAAGCCGCAGCACGGTGACCTGTGGCGAGTATCGCACACAGGCGCCGAAACCCGGCCAATGCCGATCAGGCCAGCGGGTCGCCGATCGCGCCGTCGTCGAGGAGGACGCCCTGGGCGGCCCGGGTCAGCAGGGTGCCGCCGGAGGCCAGGTCGAGGCCGGCCACCTGCGCCAGACCGGTGAGCACGTCGTCGGGTCGCACGCTGGGGACGCCGTGGACCAGCACGACGTCGATCCGCACGCCCCGCTCGGTGGCGGAGGCCGACATCGAGCGCACGGCGCCCCGGCAGTCGAAGGTGCGCAGGCCCTTCTTGGTCATCCGCTCGACCGAGACCTCCTCGGCAGCCAGGAACCGCGCGACCGCGTCGACGGCCACCTGGGCGTCGAGGGCGAGGTCGATCTGCCAGTGGCTGGCCTGCAGGTTGTCGGCCAGCGACCCGCCCGGCGACACGACGACCTCGAGGATGTCGAGCCCGTCGGGGAGCGCCTCGGCGAGAAGCTCGTGCATCGCGGCCGGGTCGACGATCTCGGCGAGCGCGATCTCGAGGTACTCGGCCTCGCTGGCGGACCCGGTCGGCGCCGCGCCGGCGTACGAGATGCGAGGGTGCGGGTTGAAGCCCGAGGAATAGGCCATCGGCACGCGGGCCCGGAAGACGGCGCGTTCGAAGGCCCGGCTGAAGTCGCGGTGGCTGGTGAACCGGAGCCGGCCCCGCTTGGCGTACCGGATGCGGAGTCGCTGGACCGGAGGGGCTTGTTGTTCGGGCTGTTCACGCACGGGGGCACGATATCGGGCGCGGCACGGTCACGCCGATTCCGCGCGGGCCGGCCCCGGGCCGCCTCCGGGCTCAGGGCAGCCGGGCCGACTTCATCTGCCGGGATGCGTAGACGCTGGAGATGCGGACGCCGCCGAGCCAGCGGGTGAGCCGGTCGCCCTCGACGTCGAGGGCGGCGCGCGCACCGGCCGGCAACGGGCCGCGGGGCACCACCGAGACCACGCCGGCGTCGTCCTGCACCCAGCAGCCGATGATCCGCCCGTTCCACCAGGCGGTGGTGCCGCCGTTGCCGTTGCTGTCGAAGAGATAGGGCACGTCGGCAGGGTCGAGATAGAAGTCGCGCTCCTTCCAGCCCATCGTGGTCGGGTCGAGCACCGGGAGCAGCGCGGCCCAGTCGTCGACCGGCTCGACCGGGTCGAGGTCGTCGGGAAGCACCCACCCCGTGCCACCCCCGTCGAGAGACACCTCCACCGCGTCGACGTCGGCGAGTGCCCGACGGGCCGCGGTGACGGTCGACCCGAGCCACCACTGCACGTCGCGGGTGGTGCCGGGGCCGAAGGTCCGCAGCCAGCGGCGGACCAGCTCGGCGTAGCCTTCGTCGGTCGAGAGAGGCTCGGGCCGGTCACCGATCCACTCCCCGGTGGGCGTCCACGCCGCCCGCGACAGCCGCCAGTGGCCGTTGTTGACGCCGCGCATGATCAACCCACGTGCGCCGAGCCAGGTCAGCACGCGCGGGGCGATCGGCACCTCTCCGCCCCACTTCGCGTCGGGGTTGCCGACCATGACCCTGCCGTCGAGCTGCGGCACCGCCTCGCGGATCTGCGTGGTCGACCGCGGTGCGTCGGCCAGCAGCGCGAGCACGGCCTCCTCGGCTCGGGCCAGCCAGGCTGCTCCGTCGTCATCGAGACCGGCGCGGACGACGTCCTTGCTGATCTTGGCGTGCTCCTGCGTGGCCACCCGCGCCGAGGCACTCCCCCACGCCGCGGGCAACAGGTCGCGAGGGAAGACGAACAGCGTGCGGCGCATCGCGAGCTGCTTGACCAGGGTGCGGTCGTCGTACAACGCGGCCTCGACGTCGGCGACCGACGAGTCGGACCTGGCCGCGACGGCAAGGTGCACGCTGGGCGGCTCCGTGGCGTGCAGGACGGTCATCGCGCGGGTGGCCGGGACGGGGCCGTCGACCCGGTGCGCGGGGGCGATCGCATGCCGCCTGGCGAGGCGGGCCCGGCGCTGGTCGTCGTCGATGTGCTGCATGACCACCAGCATGCCGTCCGACGCCGACACCCGGCTCGGGCACGCCCGGTGCGGGGAACAGGTTTGTGGAGGCCAACTGTCGGATAGTCTGCCCCCGAATCACCAACCGCCATGGGCCACAGCCGACCCGGAAGGTCAGTACATGTCGAACCAGCCGCCGTACCCCGGCCCACCCGAGGAACCGACCCGTCAGACGGGCGGCCAGCCGCAGAACCCTTACGGGCAGCCGCAGCAGCCTCAGAACCCGTACGGCCAGCCGCAGCAGGGCAACCCCTACGGGCAGCCCCAGCAGCCTCAGAACCCGTACGGCCAGCCCCAGCAGGGCGCACCGCAGCAGGGCAACCCCTACGGACAGCCCCAGCAGCAGAACCCCTACGGCCAGCCCCAGCAGGGCGCACCGCAGCAGGGCAACCCCTACGCGCAGCCGGGCCAGCAGAACCCGTACGCGCAGCAGGGTCAGCAGCAGTACGGCGGCCCGCAGCAGCAGTACGGTCAGCAGTACGGCGCGCCCCAGGGCGGCGGTTCCGGCGGCGGCAGCAAGAAGAAGTGGCTGATCCCGGTCCTCCTGATCGTGCTGATCGCGGCAATCGTCGGCGCCGTCTTCGGTGTCATGGCCCTGACCGGCGACGACGACAAGGACTCGGGCGTCGCCATCGACGACCTGACCGCCGGCACCTGCATCAGCAGCGACGACATCGCCGACGGCAGCGGCACGATCGACTCCATCGAGGAGACGAAGTGCGACGAGGACCACGACGCAGAGGTCTTCGCCACCTACGAGCTCAGCGGTGACGACGCCAAGGAGTTCGACATCGACGCTGCGGGCAGCAAGTGCGTCGAGGAGCTCGAGAGCAAGGGCACGTCGTTCGACGACCTGGCCAGTGACGGCAACGAGGTCCGCCCGCTGGTGGGCAGCGACGACCCGTCCGAGGGCGACCAGGTCGTGTGCTTCATCCGCAACAGCGACGGTGACGCACTCACCGAGCAGATCGTGTCAGGAGACAGCGAATGACCCAGCCCCCCTATCCGGGTTCCGAGGGCGAGTCGGGCGACCAGTCCGGCAACAACGACCTTCCGCCGACGCACCAGCCGTACGGCCAGAAGAACGACCCGCCGGCCTACGGTGGCGACCAGCCCGCCTACGGCCAGCAGCCCTACGGCCAGCAGCCGGCGTACGGCCAGCCTGCTGGTGACCCGTACGGCGCCTGGCAGGGCGGCAACGACGCCGGCAAGGGCACCGACGGCCTCTCGATCACCGCCTTCGTGCTGAGCATCGTGTGCTGCTTCCTCGGCATCATCGCGGTCATCCTCGGCATCATCGGCCTGGGCCGCACCAAGAACGGCCAGCGCAAGGGCCGCTGGGCGGCAGTCACCGCGATCATCCTCGGCATCATCGGGCAGCTGGCTGCGATCGGCATCGGCATCGCCATCTTCGTCGTCGCCAGGAACACGGTCACCCTCGACAACGCCGAGGTCGGCCAGTGCGTCAACGTCGACAAGGACGGCGACTCGGTGATGATCACCAAGAAGGACTGCTCCGACGACCACGACGCCCAGATCGTCCACGTCGGCAAGTTCGAAGAGGTCGAGAACTCCGGCTTCATGCCGTCCAACGCCGACGACGTCACTGACGCGGGCATCGCGCTCGGCGTCTGCTCGACGCTCGTGGGTGACCAGGCCGCCACCATCGAGGAAGACCTCGATGGCAAGGTCGAGTACGGCATCGCCAACGAGGACAACAGCCCCTCGTCCGACGAGAAGTTCCTCTGCTACGTCGGCCGCAGCGACGACGAGAAGCTGGACAAGAAGATCGGTTGAGCGACTCACCCGCTTCAAGGAACGGCCGTCGGAGCTTCTCCGACGGCCGTTCTGGTCATCGCGTCTCGGGCAACTTGCTGATCCTTGGCGCGATCGTGATGCTGGCGCTCAACCTGCGTCCGGCCGCGGTCAGCGTCGGCCCCGTGCTCGCCGAGGTCTCCGATGGGCTGGCCATGTCGCACACGCTGGCCGGCGTCCTCACCTCGCTGCCCGTCGTGGCGTTCGCCGGCTTCGGCGCACTCGCCCCGGGGCTGGCCCGGGCCGTCGGCGTCCACCGGGTCACCCTGCTCTCCCTGGTCGTGGTCGCGGCCGGCCTGGGGCTCCGGGCCGTCGTCGACTCTCCCGCTGCATTCCTCGCGCTCTCGATGGTGGCGCTGGCCGGCATGGCCGCCGCCAACGTGCTGCTGCCCTCCCTGGTCAAGCTGCACTTCCCCGACCGGGTCGGCGCAGTCACCGCCATCTACACCACCGCCCTGGCGATCGGCCTGACCGGTGCCCTCACCCTCACCGTGCCGATCGCCGACACGTACGGCGGCTGGCGGATCGGCCTCGGTGTCTGGGCGATCGTCGCACTGGTGGCCGCACTGCCCTGGCTGTTCATGGTCGGGCACGACCAGCACCCCGACGCCGAGCCGCATGACATCCGGCTCGCCCAGGTCGCCCGCACCCGGCTGGGGCTGGCGATGGCGCTGTTCTTCGGGCTCCAGTCGCTGCAGGCCTACGCCGTCTTCGGCTGGTTCGCCCAGCTGTGGCGCGACAACGGCTACTCCGCGACGCATGCGGGGCTGTTGCTCGGCGTGGTGGCTGCGGTCAGCATTCCGCTGTCGTCGTGGATCCCCGCGGCCGCTGCTCGCCGTACCGACCAGCGCGGCGTGCTGCTGGCCGTGATGGCCTGCTACCCCGTCGGGTACATCGGCCTGATACTGGCGCCCCACTCGCTCGCCATCCTGTGGGCGCTGCTGGTCGGCATCGGCGCCTGCACGTTCCCGCTGATCCTGACCATGATCGGCCTGCGCTCAAGGACTCCCGCGGGCACCGCCGCGCTCTCCGGATTCACCCAGTCCGCCGGCTACCTGCTCGCCGCAGTCGGCCCGTTCACGGTCGGCGCGATCTACGACGCCACGGGCGGCTGGACCTGGCCGCTGGCCTTCCTCCTGGCGCTCACCGTGCCGCAGCTGCTGATCGGGCTGTACGCCGCCCAGCCCCGCTTCATCGAGGACGAGCTGTCGCGACCCGTGCGTTCTTGATGCGCGAACCGTGGGTTCTTGATGCGCGAACCGTGGGTTCTTGACGTCCATCGACCTGCCCGGGTCACCAGCGCTCGATCAGGCCTTCGGGTCGCGCGGGCGGGTCGTACGGCTCGGGCCAGAAGTCGGTGACCTTCGTGATCAACCCGGCACCGTCGAACTCGAAGAAGGCCTGGGCGTCTCCGGCCTCGCTGCCGTCGAGCCGCCAGGTGAACCAGACGACCGCCTGGGTCCCGTCGCCGATCACGACGTACGGCGTCAGCTCCCACTCGCCGGGGTAGGTGCGGTTGAACTCGAGATAGCCCTCTCGTCCCGCGATCCGCTCACGGGTCTGCGGCATCTCGTAGACCACGTCGACGGTCATCAGTGCAGCCCAGGCCTCCCAGTCGCGCGTCTGGAGGGTCTCGACGAAACGGCGGGCCAGGGCAGCGGTGTCGGTCATGCCGCACAGCCTAGAAGGCCCGGCCCGGCCGGATGGCCGATGACTTCGGCCGCGAGAGTTCCAGTTCGTACGCGTTCACGCAGGCGACTCGTACGAACTGCGACTCTCGGTGAACGAAGGACCGGGCCCGCGGTCAGACGACGGAGAGCGGCAGGAGCCTCTGGCCGGTCGGGCCGATCTGGATCTCGGTGTTCATCTCGGGGCAGACGCCGCAGTCGTAGCAAGGGGTCCAGCGGCAGTCCTCGACGTCGATCGACTCGGGGTCGAGCGCGTCCTCCCAGTCGGCCCAGAGCCAGTCCTTGTCGAGACCGGAGTCGAGGTGGTCCCAGGGCAGGATCTCGTCGTACTCGCGCTGGCGGGTGGTGAACCAGTCGAGGTCGACGCCGGTGCCCTCGAGGCCGCGCTCGGCGGCGGACTCCCAGCGCTCGAAGGAGAAGTGCTCGCTCCAGCCGTCGAAACGGCCGCCGTCGCGCCACACCTCCTCGATGATGCGCCCGACCCGGCGGTCACCGCGCGAGAGCAGGCCTTCGATGATGCCGGGGCGACCGTCGTGGTAGCGGAAACCGATGGCGCGGGCGAACTTCTTGTCGGCCCGCACGGCGTCGCGCAGCTTCTGGAGACGGGAGTCGGTGGTCTCGTGGTCGAGCTGGGAGGCCCACTGGAACGGGGTGTGCGCCTTCGGCACGAAGCCGCCGATCGAGACCGTGCAGCGGATGTCGTTGCGACCGGAGACCGCGCGGCCCTCGGCGATCACCTTCTTCGCCAGGTCGGCGATCTCGAGAACGTCTTCGTCGGTCTCGGTCGGCAGGCCGCACATGAAGTAGAGCTTCACCTGGCGCCAGCCGTGGGAGTACGCCGCGGAGACCGTGCGGATCAGGTCTTCCTCGGTGACCATCTTGTTGATCACCTTGCGCATGCGCTCGGAGCCACCCTCGGGCGCGAAGGTCAGGCCGGAGCGACGCCCGTTGCGGGAGAACTCGTTGGCCAGCGAGATGTTGAACGCGTCGACGCGCGTCGACGGCAGCGAGAGCGAGACGTTGGAGCCCTCGTAGCGGTCGGCCAGGTCCTTGGCCACCTCGGCGATCTCGGTGTGGTCGGCGCTCGAGAGCGAGAGCAGGCCGACCTCTTCGAAGCCGGACTTGCGGATGCCGTTCTCGACCATCGCGCCGATCGTCTCGATCGACCGCTCGCGGACAGGGCGGGTGATCATGCCGGCCTGGCAGAACCGGCAGCCGCGTGTGCAGCCGCGGAAGATCTCGACGGAGAAGCGCTCGTGCACGGTCTCGGCCAGGGGCACCAGCGGCTTGGCCGGGTAGGGCCAGGCGTCGAGGTCCATCAGCGTGTGCTTGCGGACCCGGTCGGGAACACCCGGCCGGTTCGGGGCCACGGAGCCGATGCGGCCGCGGTCGTCGTACGACACGTCGTAGAACTTCGGCACGTAGACGTTATTGCTCTTGGCCAGGCGCAGCAGGAGCTCGTCGCGCCCGCCGGGACGGCCCTCGATCTTCCACTCCTTGATCACCTCGGAGATCGCCAGCACGATCTCCTCGCCGTCGCCCAGAACGGCCGCGTCGATGAAGTCGGCGATCGGCTCGGGGTTGAAGGAGGCGTGTCCACCGGAGAGCACGATCGGGTCCTCGTCGGTGCGATCGACCGCGTGCAGCGGGATCTGCGCCAGCGACAGGGCGTTGAGCATGTTGGTGTAGCCGAGCTCGGTCGAGAAGCTCAGGCCGAAGACGTCGAAGGAGCGCACCGGGCGGTGGGCGTCGACGGTGAACTGCGGGATCGGGCCGTGCGCGTCGCCCTCGCGCATGATCTTCTCCATGTCGGGCCACACCGAGTAGGTGCGCTCGGCGACGATCCAGTCACGCTCGTTGAGGACCTCGTAGAGGATCGCGACGCCCTGATTGGGCAGGCCGACCTCGTAGGCGTCGGGGTACATCAACGCCCAGCGGACCGTGGGTCCTTCGGGCGCGCAGTCCCAGTCCTTGACGGTCGAGTTCAGCTCGCCGCCGACGTACTGGATCGGCTTCTGCACCGAAGGAAGCTTCGGCTCGAGACGTGAGAACACGGACTCGGGTGCGGTGATGGTGGCGGGCACTACGTAACCTCTCGGGGGCGCAAGGGGACGACAGACAAGGGTACGCCGGGGTGTCGGTGACCGCGATTCCTCGACCGGCGCCACCGGCCGTCCCGATCCCGGGCGCGGCATGCCCCGCCCGTGCGACAGCCGGACCCTCCCCAGATTTGGGGACGCCCGACCCGAGGGTTCCTGCGACGCTGGACGTGGAATGAGAGCTGTGGGTCCCGTGAACGTCCGACCGGAGCACGCGGCGTACCTGCCCCGCTTCCTCCCCCGATGGGCGGAGACCACCGAGGGCCTGGTCCACCGTGAGGTCGACGCGAGCCTCGTCATGTTCGACATCAGCGGCTTCACCAGGCTGACCGAGCGCCTCTCCGGGCAGGGACGAGCGGGCGCCGAGGAGCTCAGCGAGGTCCTCGACACCGTGTTCAGCGCGTTGGTCGTCGAGGCCGAACGCGAGGGCGCCGACCTGCTCAAGTGGGGCGGCGACGCCGTGTTGCTGATGCTCGACGGCGACGAGCACGCACCACGGGCGGCCCGTGCCACGCTCGGCATGCACCGGGTGCTGGCCAAGGTCGGGCACCTGAGCACCTCCGTGGGGCGGGTGGTGCTGCGTGCCTCCAGCGGCATCGATTCCGGCATCACACACCTGGTCCTGGCCGGAGACCCACTGGTGCACCGGGAGCTGATCGTGCTCGGCCCGACGGCGAGCGAGGTCTGCCGGGTCGACGCCAGCGCGGAAGGTGGGCAGATCGTGGTCAGCCCGGCCACCGCGCGGCTGCTGCCGACCGCGTCGCTCGGGGCGCAGGAGCCCCGCGGCCGACTGCTCAACGCGCTGGCCGGGGCGACTGCCGCTCCCCCGCACCCGACGGCCCCGATCCCCTCGGAGGTGGTCGCCTCCCTGTTGCCTCCGCAGTTGCGCACGCACCTCACGCGCACGCACGAACCCGAGCACCGCGTGGTCACCGCCGCCTTCGTCCTCTTCGACGGCACTGACGACCTCCTGCGCGAGCAGGGACCCGAGCACCTGGCCCGGGCGGTGGACGAGCTGGTGCGCAACGTGCAGGGCTCGGTGGCCAGGCACGGGGTCTCCTTCCACGAGACCGACATCAGCATCGGTGGCGGCAAGTTCATGCTCGTGGCGGGAGCGCCGCTCAGCACGGGCGACGACACCGATCACCTGCTCTCGACCGTTCGGCTGATCCTCGACCGGGCCGGTGAGATCCCGATCCGCGCCGGCATCGCACGTGGTCGCGTGTTCACCGGCGACCTGGGTCCCACGAGCCGGCGCACGTACTCGGTCAAGGGTCACGCGGTGAACCTGGCTGCACGCCTTGCCTCCAAGGCGGCCCCCGGTGAGTTCCTCGCACCCAGCGAGCTGCTCCACCACTCTCACCGCGGGTTCGACCTCACCACCCGGGCGCCGCTGGCCCTCAAGGGCATTGCCCGTCGGGTCAGCACGGTCGCGGTGGGCTCACCCCGCGGCGGGGAGGACTCCAGGGCCGCGACCGTGCTGGTCGGTCGCGAGGCCGAACTCGACGTCCTCACCTCGACTCTCGACCGCCTCGGCGGGGACAGCGCGGGCGCCGGACGCACCGGTGGCGCGGTGGAGATCGTGGGCGACCCCGGAATCGGGAAGACCCGACTTGTCTCCGAGGTGCTGTCCGGGGCGGACGACTTCGCGACGCTGGTCGGCTCGGGCGACCACGGCGGAGCCCAGGCCCCCTTCGGCGCCGTGCGCCCCCTCCTGGTCACCGCCCTGGGAATCGGTGGGCTCCGGGACCGCGTCGTAGCTGCCACACGGGTCCGTGACCGGGTCGACCGCGCGGCCCCGGAGCTGGTCGCGAGGCTGCCGCTCCTCGACGCGATCCTCGACGTCGGACTCGTCGACGTGCACGACGAGGTGGCTGCCCTGGACGAACAGTTCCGTAGCGAGGCCCTCCAGCAGCTGGTGATCGACCTGCTCGGCGCGCTCTTCCACGACCCACTCCTCCTTGTCGTCGAGGACACCCACCTGCTGGACGCGGCCAGCGGCGAGATCCTGTCGCGGATCGCGGCCGAGACGGGGCGTCGTCCGTGGCTGCTCGTCACGTCCTGTCGCGAGGACTCCGGAGGATGGCGGTCACCGGACGCCGAGCGAATCATGCTCGGACCGTTGGACACGAGCTCGGCTCGCACTCTTGCCGAGGTGGTGACCGCCGAGGCCCCATTGCCACCCGCCGCTGCGGAGGCGCTGGTACGCCGAGCCGGTGGCCACCCGCTGTTCCTACGCGAGCTCACCCTCGCTGCCGTACGAGGGGACGACCTCGGCGAGCCACCGGAGTCGGTCGAGGAACTGTTCGCCGTCCAGCTCGACGGCCTCCCCGGTGTCGACCGGGCGCTGCTACGTCGAGCCGCGGTGCTCGGCGACTCGTTTCCGCTGGGCCTGCTCGGCCGGATGCTGGAGGAGCCCGGCCGCGCACCCGTGGGACTGTCCGTCCTTCGTCGGGCGCTCGGCCGGCTGGACGGGTTCGTGGTCTCCGAAGAGGGCGGGCGGATGGCGTTCCGACATGCGATCCACCGGGAGGTGGCCTATGCCGGCCTCCCCTTCCGGACCAGGGCGGCGCTCCACGTCCGCGCGGCCGAGATCCTCGAGGAGGACCCCGGGGTGGCCGCCACGCACCCCGAGCTGCTGGCCCACCACTTCTTCGCCGGCGGCCGGTTCGAAGAGGCGTGGCGGCACGCCCGCAATGCCGGGCGTCGCGCCAACGAGCGCTTCGCACCGGCCGCGGCGGCCGACGCGTTCGCCCGCGCCGCGCAGGCCGGCCGCCGCAGCCACCAGGTCCCGCCCGAGGAACTGGCCAGCGATCTCGAGGCGCTCGGTGATGCGCTCTTCCTCTGCGGCCGTTCAGATGCCGCGGACACCGCCTATCACCAAGCCGGCTGGGCCAGTGGGCACTCCTCCTCCGGCACGGCACTGCTGATGCTCAAGCTGGCCAAGGTCGCGCAGCGGCAGGGGCGCCACTCGCTGGCCCTTCGAAGGCTGACCCTCGGCCTGCGCAGCGCCGGCGCCTCACCCGACCCCGACTCGGCGGCCCATCGGGCCCGGATCCTGGCCCGCCGGGCCGTGGTGCTGATCAGCCAGGGACGGTACGGCGCCGCCGAGGTCGCCGCACGGGAAGCCGTGGCTGTGGCCTTGCTGGCCGACGAGACGGACGCCCGCGCCCAGGCACACCTCGTGTTGCACAGCGTTCACCTCTTCACCGGCACCCCAGACCTCGACCACCACGGCGAGGCCGCCCTGCGACTGTTCGAGGAGACCGGCGACCTGGGTGGTCAGGCGCACTCGCTGAACAACCTCGCGATGCGCAGACTGCTCCAGGGCGACTGGGCCCAGGCCCTCGAGATGTTCGGCAGGGCCGCGGCCATGTTCGCCAAGGTCGGCGACGCGGCCAATGAGGCCAACGCGTCCTACAACCGGGCCGATCTGCTCAACCGTCAGGGCCGGTACGCCGAGGTCGCCGTGCAGTTGGAGGGGGTCATGCGGGTGGCCCGGGCGGTCGGCGACGAGGAGCTCGTCGGACTCGTCCTGCGCGAGCAGGGTCGGGCGCTGTCCAGGGACGGCCGGCCCGAGGGCCAGGCGCTCCTGCTGTCCGCCCGCGCGCTGCTGGACGGTTTGGGCGAGCCGCACGAGGTGACCGACACCGACATCGCGCTTGCGGAGGCGCACCTCATGGCGGGGCGCCCCCGCCCGGCCCTCGACACGAGTGCCGCGGCCATCGCAGCCGCCCGGGCACTCGGCGCCGTGACGCTGCTGCCCTCGGCGTACCGCATCCGCGCCGCGGCACTGATGGAGCTCGACGACCTCCCCGGTGCCGCGCTGGCGCTGACCGAGGGCCTCGAGCTCAGCTCGGCGACCGAGCTCGCGCACGAGCGCGGGTTCCTCAGGGTTGTGGCCGCTCGTCACGCCACGCTGACCGGGCGGGGCAACGGCTGGCCGACCCCCGCCGAGGCCCAGCGGACCCTGGAGGAGCTCGGGGTGGTCAGGGTGCCTCTGCCGTGGCCCACCGGCACGTGAGCGTCACGGGTGGCTGGCGCGGATGTCGAAGTCGAAGAGGAGCACGCTGAAGAGGTCTCCCGCGCCGTCGCGGTTGCTCTGCACCGCGTCGAGGCACACGGTCTGGTCGTCGCCGAGTCGTCCCTTGGCCGGGCACTGCGGGGCCTGGGCGAACGCTCCCTGGTTCGTCACGTCCACCAGGAGCGGGAACTGCCCCACGCCTCCCTTGCCGCACAGCGACTTGTCGCAGCCGATCACGAAGGACGCGGGCGCCACCTTCGTGTAGAGCGGCGCGCCCGACCCGTCCTTGAGGTCGACGGCGGCGGTGACCAACCCGGCCTGGTTCGTCGGGTCGGTGATGCAGGCGAGGATGCCGGTGCAGGCGCCCACGGACATCAGGATCTGGCCGTTGGCGCCGTTGGGCAGCTGAAGGTAGCCGCAGACCGGGGCGGTGGCGGTCGGGACGGCGCATCCCGGGTCGGTGACCGTCGTCGGTGCACCCGGCGTGCCGCCGGCGCGTACGGCCGTGGCGGCGACGTCGATGGTCGCCCCTCCGGGATCCAGGTCGACCCCGGAGGAGACGGCGACGTCCAGGACGACGCCGTTGCCGAAGGCGGAGTAGGTCGCCGTGATCGTGGTGCGGGACCCGCCCCTCGGGATCACCCCGCTCGGCCTCCCGGACAGCGCGCCCGGGCCGGACTGCTCCGACAGGACGACGGTGGTCGCCTTGGTGACCGGCAAGGGGACGCCCTGGGGGTCGCGCGCCTCCACGACGACAGAGAAGGGGCGCCCCTTCACGGCACCGGCGAGGCCCGTGCCGGCGTCGTTGACCGCCACGACCACGAGGGAGCCCTTCGACTGGCCGCCGACAGCAGACTGCGACACCACACCGGTCAGGGTCGCGGCCACGACGAGCGCGAAGACTGCCATGAGGCGGAGTGGACGACGAGCTGAGTGTCGGGACATGGGCGTCGCCTGTTCTGGTCGGGATTGGGCACCGTCTCCAGACTGGCCCCAAACCCCGCCGGGCGCATGCTCAGAATGGCGTACGCCGGCACGCCCGTCACCTCCCCCAGATGTACTAGCACCGCTGACCGAGCACGCCCTCGTCGGTGCTCTCTAGCCTTCGGACTGGGAAGGGGAACACGAGTGACAGTGCACCTGAAGTCGGCCTCGGACGCGGCAGGAACGAGCCGGTTGGCGCAGGGGACAGTGTTGTTCGTCGCGGCCATGGGCGCCTTCCTCGCCTTCCTCGACGTGACGGTCGTGAACATCGCGTTCCCCAGCATTCGCGCGTCCTTTCCGGGGACCTCCATCAGTGAGCTGTCGTGGGTCCTCAACGTCTACAACATCGTGCTGGCCGCGGCCATGGTCGTCTTCGGACGCCTGGCCGACCTGTTCGGGCGCCGCCGTCTCTACATCGCCGGGCTCACGCTCTTCGTGGCGGCATCGGTGCTGTGCGCGGTCGCCGGATCCGTGCCGTGGCTGCTGGTGGCCCGCGGGCTGCAGGCGTTGGGGGCCGCGATGCTGGTACCGGCGTCCCTGGCGCTGGTGGTGGAGGCCTTCCCCGCTGCGCGGCGGGCCCACGCGGTCGGCCTGTGGGGGGCCAGCGCCGCGGCGGCGGCGGGGCTCGGTCCACCGATCGGGGGCGCGCTGGTCGAGTGGGGCAACTGGCGCTGGGCCTTCCTGGTCAACGTGCCGTTCGGGCTCCTCGCGATCGTGGCGGCCCGGCGGGGCCTCGTGGAGAGCCGCAGCCCGGGACGTCGCAAGGTGCCCGACCTGCGCGGCGCCCTCGCCCTCGCGGTCGCCCTCGCCCTGCTGACCACCGCCATCACGACCGGGAACGACTGGGGCTGGACCAGCATCGGCGTCCTCCTGTGCGTGGTCGGCGCCGTGGTCGCCACCGCCGCCTTCGTCGCCAGCTCGCGCGTGCATCCTTCCCCGCTCGTCGACCGCGACCTGCTCCGGGTGCGTGGCTTCGTCGTCGCCAACACCGCATCGACGATCGCCGGCATGGGCTTCTACGCCTACCTGCTGACCAACGTGCTCTGGCTGCAGTACGTCTGGGGCTACGACGTGCTGACCTCAGGGCTGGCACTGGTCCCGGCGGCCCTGGTGGCCGCCGTGGTCGCTGGCGTGCTCGGACCGCTCGCACAGTCCCACGGGTACCGACTGGTCGTGATCCCCGGCGCGATCCTCTGGGCTGCCGCCTACGTCTGGTACGCGCTCGAGGTCGGCGTCGAGCCGCGCTTCGTGTCCGAGTGGCTGCCCGGGCAGGTGCTCAGCGGGATCGGCGTCGGGGCCACCCTGCCGATCCTGGGCAGCGCGTCCCTCGCCTCGGTCCCGGGAGGTGGTTACGCGACCGCGTCGGCGGTCAACGCGAGCCTCCGGCAGCTCGGGGGCGTGCTCGGCATCGCCGCGCTCGTGGCCATCATCGGTACGCCGGGCCCTGGCGAGGCCGTGGAGGCATTCCGCCACGGGTGGCTCTTCGCGGCCGCCTGCTTCGCGGCCTGTGCCGTGGTCAGCCTCGCGCTCGGGGGGCGGCACGAGGGCGAGGCGACCGGCGCCGACGACCTCCTCGCCACGGCCGGGAGGGGGCTCGTGATCACGGTTCCCGAGCCCGGTGCCGACGGCGCCGGGGACGAGGTGTCGACCGGGACGGTGGGGCAGGCAGACTCCCTCCTCTCCCGGCTCGGCCCGGAGGCCCGAGCAGACCTGGAGGCCTCGTCCGAGCGGGTCCTGCTCGCGGCCGGCGACGTGTTGTTCCGGGCCGGCGACCCGGCGGACGCGGCGTACACGGTGGTCACCGGACGGCTGGAGGTCTCGGTCGCCGGGAGGTCTCTCCGGCTGCTCGGCCCGGGCGCGGTCCTCGGGGAGCTCGCGCTGCTCACGGACTCGGACCGGAGCGCCACCGTCAAGGCCAGACGCGACTCCGTGCTCCTGCGGCTGCGGCCTCGGGCCTTGCGCGAGGTGATGGACAACGCGCCGGGCGCGGGGCGCGCGGTGGCCACGGTCCTGGCCGGTCAGCTGGCGCACCCCGCCGTACCCGTGCGCGGCCAGAGTGGCTCACGAACCGTCGCCGTCGTCGGGCTGCATCGCGGTGCCCCGTCGCGCGAGGTGGCCGAGGGGATCCGCTCCTGTCTCGTCCCGCACCTCGCCGTCGAGCTGACCGGCCCACTGGACGACGAGTCGCTCGCCCGTGCCGAACGGACGAACCCCTGCGTCCTCCTGGTCGCCGAGGACCCGGGGACCGACCCGGAGTGGTGGGCCCGGGCGGTCCGGCAGGCCGACCAGGTCGTCGCCGTCTGCAGCGGCGACCGGCGGCCCGAGCAACCGCGGCCCGAGCTGCCGCCCGGGCCCGACCTGGTCCTCGTCGGCCCGGGACCCACCGGGAAGGACCGCTCCGGGTGGGCGCGGGCGACCGACGCCTGGCAGGTGACCGCCGTCGACAACCTGGTCCCCGGTGCCCTGCGCCCCCTGGCCGATCGGATCACCGGTCGCTCCCTCGGCCTCGTGCTCGCCGGAGGAGGCGCCCGCGCACTGGCCCATGTCGGCCTCCTGGCGGCACTGGAGGAAGCCGGTATCGTCGTGGACCGGATCGCGGGCTGCAGCATCGGTGGGGTCCTCGCGGGCCTGCACGCGTCCGGCCGGTCCGCAGCCGAGATGCGCGAGATCGTGTACGCCGAGTTCGTGCGCCGCAAGCCGTTCTCGGACTACACGGTGCCGCGGGTGTCGTTGGCCAAGGGCGACCGCCAACGGGCCGCACTGCTCCGCAGCTTCGGCGAGACCACGATCGAGGAGCTGCCGGCGCAGTTCCGGTGCGTCAGCACCGACCTGCTCGCACGTGAGGTGGTGGTGCACCGACGAGGAAGCGTCGTCGATGCCCTGATGGCCACGTCCGCGCTGCCGGGACTGTTCCCGCCGGTGCAGCTCGACGGTCGGCTGCTGGTCGATGGTGGCGTGCTCGCCAACCTGCCCACGGGGGCACTGCTCGAGCGGGACGAGGGCCCGGTGATCGCGGCCAACGTGGGGATGGGGGGCTCGACCGAGAGCGGTGGTGCCACACGCAACGACCGAGCCCTGCGCACTCCCTCACTCGGCGAGACCCTCCTGAGGACCATGCTGATCGGCAGCGGCGGTGCGGCAGCTGGCGCGCTCGCGGCCGGTGCGACCGTGGTGACCCTGCCCTCGATGGGAGCCGGCCTGCTCGAGTTCCACCAGTTCGACCTGCTCTACGACGCCGGACTCCTGGCCGGCCGCCGGCTCGTGGCCGCCAGGGAGGGCGCGCCCGCACCTACCGCAGACGGGTGACGCAGCACCCCGGATCGATGGTCCGATGTGACTATTGTCCGTCGGCTGTGGGCGCCCATAGGTTGTAGGGATCAACCGCCTGTGGTTCCGGCGGATGCTGCCCACCTCGGCTCCGGGCCGGCGGAGGGACACGCATGACCACGACAACGACGAGAGGTCGGGTGTCGCACGAGCCCGACGTCGACCCGGTGCGCGGCCTGTGCCACGACATGCGGCAACCGTTGGCCGCGATCCTGGCCCTCGCCTCCCCCTCTCCTCGCGACACCGCGGACGGCGACCTGCTCCGCAGGCTCGGGCTGATCTCCGACCAGACACGTTGGCTTGCCCGCTTGGTGGACGAGGTGCTCGTCGACGCTGCCGACGACGAGGTCGCCGCGCTCGACGTGGCTGCCTGTGCCTCCCTGGTCGTGGCGGCGTCTGCTGCCACGTCCAGCTGCCGGGTGAGTGTGGAGGGATCGTCGCCTCGGTGCCTCGCGCGTCCGACCGCCCTGACCCGCGCTCTCTCCTGCGTGGTCGACAACGCCGTACGAGCGGCTGGACCGGACGGCGCCGTCGCGGTGACCGTCGACCGGGAGGCAGAGCGGGTCATCGTCACGGTCCGGGACGACGGCCCGGGTCTGGGGTGGGTGCCGGAGCGGACCTCCCTCGGGCTGGCCCTCACCCGGGCGTTGATCGCCGCGTGCAACGGCACCTTCGACCTGCGGCCGCACCCGGACGGGGGCATGGTCGCCCGCATCGGTCTCGCCCACGCCGCCTCGTCTCCGGTGGCGTCATGAGGCTGGTCCTCGGCGACGACCACCTCCTGCTGCTCGAGGCGATGGCCCTGGGCTTCACGGACCATGGGCACGAGGTGCTCGCCCTGGCCACAACGCGCCGGCAGACCCTGGAGGCCGTGCGCACCCACGCCCCCGACGCGTGTCTGCTGGACATCGGGTTCCCGGACGGCAGCGGTCTCGACCTGATCGGTCCGCTGCTGGCTGCGAGCGCGACCACCCGGGTGGTCATCATGTCCGGCTGGACCGAGCACACCTCGGTCGCCCGGGCCCTGCGCGAGGGCGCCAGCGGCTTCGTCGGCAAGGGAAGGCCCTTCCCGGACATCGTGTCGTACGTCGAGCGAGCCGGAGCCGGGCACCTGGCGGTGGACCCCGACCTGGTGCACGGGGCCGGGCACGGCGATGCGATCCGCCCGGATCCGCTCTGGCAGCTGCGCTTCCTGACCACTCGCGAGTGGGACGCTCTGGGTTGCCTCATGGACGGACTGAGCACTGCCGAGATCGCGACCCGACTCGGGGTGCGTGCGAGCACCGCGCGCACGCACGTGCAGGGCGTGCTCACCAAGCTCGGCGTCCACTCACGACTCCAGGCCGCCGCCCTGCTCACCGCCCATTCCTCCTCAGTCACCTGGCCTGCCCACTCGCGGGGTGGGGCCGTGACCTGGTCTCCCCCCGATGACGCAGCCGACGATGGCCCGCTCGGAGGTTCACGCCAAGCCATCTGAGGCGGAAGGTGGAACCGTGTCCACACGAACCAGGGTCGCGATCGTGGACGACCATCGGGTCTTCAGCGACGCAATCGCAAGCCGCCTCGGCACGGAACCCGACCTCGTGGTGGTCGGCACGGCACGCGACTCCGCCGCGACGTGGGCCCTCTTCCGGGACCAGCCCGTCGACCTCGTCGTCCTCGATCTCTACTTGCAGCAGGAGGACGGCCTGGAGCTGGCAAGGGACCTGCTCGCCTCGTGGCCGGCACTGCAGGTGGTGCTGGTCACCGGCATGGACGCCGACCACCGCGGTCTCGAAGCGCTCCGCTCGGGGGTCCGTGGGTGGGTGTCCAAGACCGGCTCCGCCGAGAGCCTGGTCGAGGCGATCCGTGCGGTGGCCGACGGCCAGACCCGGGTGCCCGGGCGTCTCCTGACCACCGTCTGCGCATCATTGCCGGCCTGGGGCACCAGGGAGGCCGACGACGACAACGCGATCCGACGGCTCTCCGAGCGCGAGCTCGACGTCCTGCGCTGCCTGGTCGACGGTCTCTCCCGCAAGGAGATCGCCCTGCGCTTGGGCATCGCGGCGAACACCGTCCGCTCACACGTCCAGAGCATCCTGCACAAGTTCGAGGTGCACTCGACCTTGACGGCTGTGGCCGTCGCCCGACGAGCCGGGGTCGAGGGCACCCCTCGGTCGGTCGGCCCCTGACGCACCCGGATGGCCCCGCGCCGAGCGCAAGAACCACCGGTTCGCGCATCAACAATTGCAGGCTCGCGACGCAAGAGCACGCGGTTCGTGCATCAACAATTGCAGGCTCGCGCATCAAGAACACACGGTTCGCGACGGTACGGCGAACTCAGCGGGAGACGAGGGAGCGCGGAGTGACGAACCGGGTCGGCAGTGAGGCCGTCGAGCGCAGGTGGATGTTCTGCAAGAGGCCCAGCGCGAGCATGCCGGCGAACATCGACGAGCCGCCGTACGACACGAACGGCAGCGGCACACCGGTGACCGGCATGATGCCCAGGCACATGCCGATGTTCTGGAACGCCTGGAAGCCGATCCAGCAGGCGATGCCGGCCGCGGCCACCCGCCCGAACATGTCCTCGGAGTGCATCGCGATCGCCAGGCTGCGCCACACGACGACGCCCAGCAGTGCGATCAGCACGCCGGCGCCGACCAGGCCGAACTCCTCGCCGGCGACGGTGAAGATGAAGTCGGTGTGCTGCTCGGGCACGAAGCCGGAGCGGGTCTGGGAGCCGTCGAAGAGGCCCTGTCCGAAGACTCCGCCGTTGCCGATCGCGATGCGGGCCTGCTCGACGTTGTAGCCGGCCCCGCGCGGGTCGAGCTCGGGGTTCGTGAACGCCATGAACCGGTCGATCTGGTAGTCCTTCAGGAACCCGGCCGCCACGGCCACCCACGCCACGACCACGCCGGCGCCCAGCAGGCCGGCCAGCCAGCGGCGCGGTGCACCCGAGATCGCCAGCACGCCGAACACGGTGGCGGTCAGCACCAGCATGGTGCCGAGGTCGGGCTGCAGCAGGATCAGCGCGGCGGGTACGGCGGCGATGGCGAGCATGCCGACCACGTCGCCGGTGCCGACCTTGCGACGCCACGACCCCTCGGAGCGTTCGGCGACGAGCAGGGCCATGCCGATCACCACGGCCAGCTTGGCGAATTCCGAGGGCTGGATCGACATGCCACCCAGCATCAGCCAGGAGCGCGACCCGTTGATCGTGCTGCCCATGACGAGCACCAGCACCAGCCCGATCACCGACGCGAAGTAGATCAACGGCGCGACGATCCGCACCCAACGGTGGTCGGTGGCCAGCACCATCACCATCAGCACGATGCCGATGGCGACATTGACCAGCTGCTTCTTGAGGTACGTCGTCGGGTCACCGTCGGTGAGCCCGTCGCGGTGGGAGGTGGCCGACCAGACCAGCAACGAGCCCAGGGCGACCAGCGCCATGGACGCGGCCATCAGGATCCAGTCAAGGCCCGGCGCCCTGCGCGCAGCCGGCGATTGCCGTGTGGGAGACATGGCCTAGTCCTTCTTCCTGGGCGGCAGCACGCTG
This sequence comes from Nocardioides sp. Root151, assembly GCF_001427925.1. Classification (NCBI taxonomy): domain Bacteria; kingdom Bacillati; phylum Actinomycetota; class Actinomycetes; order Propionibacteriales; family Nocardioidaceae; genus Nocardioides; species Nocardioides sp. Root151. Next base: position 1,006,916 of record NZ_LMGG01000007.1, on the reverse strand, counting down.
CCGTCCTGGGCGAAGACCGGCAGCTCCTTGCCGGCCACGACTCCGGGGATCGCGGCCCGGTCGCGCTTCACGGCCTCGCCGTCGATGCCGTAGAGCGTCTCCCAGATCTTGCGTACGGCGGGCCCGGAGGTGCCCGAGCCGGTGCCGCCCTGCGAGACCATCATCACCACGACGTAGTCGCCGCTGTACGACGCGACCCATGAGGTCGACTGCTTGCCGTAGACCTCGGCGGAACCTGTCTTGGAGCGGATCGGCACCTCGTCGAGCGGGAAGCCGCCCATCCGCCAAGCCATCGTGCCCTGACGCGTGACGCCCTTCAGCGCGTTGTCGATGTAGCCGAGGACGCTCTTGGGCACCTTGACCTGCCCCTGCTTCTCGGGCTTGATCCGGCGGACGAGGTTGCCGGCGGGGTCGACGATCGCCTTGCCGACCCGCGGCTTCCAGAGCGTGCCGCCGTTGGAGATCGCGGCGTACGCCCGGGCCAGCTGGAGCGGGGTGACGATCGTGTCGCCCTGGCCAATCGCGAAGTTCACCGCGTCACCGGCGCGGTAGGCGTAGCCCTCCACGCAGAACTCGTGGGCGAACCGGCGCAGGAACGAGCTGGCGTCCTTCGGCGGGTTCTTCTCGAGGCCGCAGTAGTAGTCCTTCATCGACTCGTAGTAGGCGCGCTTCCACTTGCGGTCGGCGATGCGCCCCGACGCCTCGCCGGGGAGGTCGAGCCCGGTGGTGGAGCCGAAGCCGAACTTCTTGGCCTCCTCGACCAACGGGTCCTTGGCGTTGACGTCGGAGACGTCGGAGCCGAACCGGCGCCAGAAGTCGTAGCCGACGCGGTAGAAGAAGGTGTTGCACGAGACCTCGAGGGCCTTGTCGAAGCCGATGAACCCGTAGGCACCGGACTCGTAGTTCTTGAACGCGCGGTTGCCGACCTGGAAGGCCGACGAGCAGTTCAGCCGGGTGTCGGTCGTGTAGCCGTGGGTCAGGGCGCCGGCGGTCATCATCGGCTTCCACGTCGAGCCGGGGGCGAACTGGCCCTGCGTGGCCCGCGACAGGAGTGGGGTGCCGGCCTGCTCGGAGTAGAGCCGCGCCAGCTGCTTCTGGGTGATGCCGTTGACCCACACCGACGGGTCGTACGTCGGCTGGCTGGCCATCGCCACCAGTCGACCCGTGCGGGCCTCCATCACCACGATGGCGCCGGAGTCGGCGACGTAGTTCTTGCCGGAGACCTCGTCGAAGGTCTTGCGCGCCGTCTTGATCGTCTCGGCCAGCTGCTGCTCGGCCACGGCCTGCACCTTGGCGTCGATCGAGGTGACCAGGGTGTCGCCCGGCGTGCCGGCGTCGAGGCTGTGCTCCTTCATCACCGCACCCATGGAGTTCACCTCGACCCGCTGGTAGCCGGGCATCCCGCGCAGGAACGCGTCGTACTCCTTCTCGACCCCGGCCCGTCCCACGCGTGAGGCGCCGTTGACCGAGATGTCGTCGTCGGCCTCCGCCTCGTCGAGCTCACCCTCGGTGATCGGGCTCAGGTAGCCGAGGATGTGCGCGGCGTTGACGCCGTAGGGCTGGGGGTAGGCACGCACGGACTCCTGCTGGGCGAGCACACCGGGGTAGTCCTCGGCCTGCTCCTTGATCAGCAGCGCGACCCGGGTCTTGACGTCGGCGGCGATCGGCACGGGCTGGTAGGGCGAGCCGTTCCAGCACGTGCCGACCACGGCGTCGGCGTCGCCACAGTTGACCAGGCGCGCCTTGACGGCGGACACCTTGGCGCCGGTGGCCTTCGCCACCCGGCGGATCAGCTGGAGGCGTTGGTCCTCGGGCAGCTTGCCGAGCGTGGTGCGGTCGAGCGAGATCACCCACGAGCTGCGGTTCGCGACCAGTGGGCGGCCCTGCGCGTCGACGATCAGCCCACGGTCGGGCTGGAGCACGATCTCGCGGATCGACTGCGAGGCGGCCTTGGCCTGGTAGACCTCGCCGGCGGCGACCTGGAGGTACCAGAGCCGGGCGAACAGGGTGACGAAGAGACTCAGCACCAGGGCCTGGACCACGATCAGTCGCAGGCGGCTGCGCTCCCCCGTGCTCGACGCCATCAGTAGGCCACCTGGGCGGGCTCGAGCCGCCGGAACAGCAGCATCACCGGTGGCAGCACGAACGGCGTGAGCAGGACGTCCCAGACCACGGCGACCAGGATCACTTCGAGCATGTCGGACACGCCGACGACGGGGTCGCGCAGCAGCAGCCCGGAGAGGGCGAAGATCGAGGACCCGACGAACGACGCGGCGGCCACAGTCAGGACGGTGACGACCGCGGTGGGGCGGATGTCCTGGCGGGCCCGGCCGGCGAGATAGCCGACGATGACCAGGGCCAGCGCCCAGCGCCCGGCGATGTGGTCGGCGGGCGGTGCGAGGTCGATCAGGACGCCGGCGACGAAGCCCAGGGTGGCCGCGAACTGCGGCCCCCGGACCAGCGCGGCACCGACGACCACGAGCAGGGCGAGGTTGGGCACGATGCCGTCCCAGGCGAAGTGCGGGAACAGGCTCACCTGGAGCACGGTCGCGAAGGCCACCACGGCAAGGGCGACGAGGCCACGGAGCAGCGTCATGTCAGTCCTCTCCCTGTCCGGCGCGGACCACGTCACGGTCGGAGCTGGAGCCGGTGGGTACGACGACGCCGACCAGGTCGAGGGCGGTGAAGTCGACGAAGGGTTCGATCACGGCACGTCGGGAGGTCTCGCGCGGGCTGTTGATCACCGAGACCACGCGGCCGATCGGGACGCCGGCGACGTACGGCGTGCCGTCCTTGCTGCCCCACGTCGTGACGACGTCGCCGGCGTTGGCGACCACGGAGTCGTCCATCAGGTCGAGGTCGAGGCGGCCGGTGCTGTCGATGATGCCGCGACCGCCGAGGAAGCCGATCTCCATGCTCGAGGCCAGGCGGCCACCGACCACGGAGTCGGCGTCGACGATCAGGAGCACGGTCGCGGTGGTGCGGGTGACCCGGATGACCCGGCCGACGAGGCCGTCGTTGCTGAGCACCGTCATGTCGGCGTGGAGTCCGGAGTCGGTGCCGGCGTCGATGGTCACCGTGTGGGAGAACGACTGGCCGGAGCCGACCGCGATGACATGGGCCGGCACCAGGTCGTAGCCGGTGTCGGCGGCCGCACGCGTGAGGCCGTCGTACTCGGCGAGGCGGTTGCGGTCGAGCCCTGAGGTCTCGACGGTGCGCCGCAGCTCGGCGTTCTCGGCCTCGAGCTCGGAGACCTGCTCGCGGAGGTCCTTGCGGGTGCCGAAGTAGTCGGGGACGGCCGCGAAGGGTCGTACGACGCCCGCGGTGAACGTCTCGACGGGACCGAACGCCTCACCGGCGACTCGGCGGGCAGGTTCCATGGGCGAGTCCTGGCCGCCGTGGGCGTCGAGGGTGATCAGCGTGGCGCAGGCCAAGAGCAACGCGACGACCACGGACCCGGACGGACGGTTGCCCTTCTCGCGGCCGTCGGACCCCTTCCAGCGTTGCTCCATCAGAACCGCCGCGGGTCGGTGACCAGCACCTGCTGGAGGGCTTCGAACTCCTCCACGCACTTGCCGGCGCCGAGGGCGACCGAGCTGAGTGGTTCGTCGGCGACGTGCACCGGCATGCCGGTCTCGTGACGGATCCGCTCGTCGAGGCCGCGCAGCAGTGCGCCGCCCCCGGTGAGCACGATGCCGCGGTCCATGATGTCGCCGGCCAGCTCGGGAGGCGTCTGGTCGAGCGTGGTGCGCACCGAGTCGACGATGTTGTGCAAGGGCTCCTCGAGGGCCTGGCGGACCTCGGCGCTGGAGACCACGACGGTGCGCGGCAGGCCGGAGACCATGTCGCGGCCGCGGACCTCGGCCTCGGGCTCCTTGGGCAGCGGGAACGCCGACCCGAGGGTCATCTTGATCTCTTCGGCGGTGCGCTCCCCCAGCATGAGGGAGTACTCCTTCTTCATCCACGCGATGATCGCCTGGTCGAGGTCGTCGCCGGCGGTGCGGATGCTGAGGCTGGTCACGATGCCGCCGAGTGAGATCACCGCGACCTCGGTGGTGCCGCCGCCGACGTCGACGACCATGTTGCCGGTGGCCTCGTGCACGGGGAGCCCTGCGCCGATCGCCGCCGCCATCGGCTCCTCGATGATGTAGACGCGTCGGGCGCCGGCCTGGTAGCCGGCCTCCTTGACGGCGCGCTGTTCGACCGCGGTGATGCCGCTCGGCACGCAGATCACCAGGCGGGGCTTGGCGAAGTAGCGACGGCGGTGCACCTGCTGGATGAAGAAGCGCAACATCTGCTCGGTCGCGTCGAAGTCGGCGATCACGCCGTCCTTGAGGGGTCGGATCGCGGTGATGTTGTCCGGCGTACGGCCGATCATCCGCTTCGCCTCGTGGCCGACGGCGAGGATCTCATTGGTGGTGGAGTTGAGGGCGACCACGGACGGCTCGTCGAGCAGCACGCCCTTGCCGCGGACGTAGACGAGTGTGTTCGCCGTACCGAGGTCCACGGCCATGTCGCGACCGATGAGGCTGTTCGCCATCCGAAACCCTTGCTCGTGTGCGGTAGGTGGGGGAAGTTGCGTGTCGCAACCGCACGACACGCCCGCATCCGAGGGTAGGTTCGGCGACCGGCGTTCCCCGGTAGGACACGCGGTAACAGGCCCGCAGCGGTCGTGGCCGGCGGGCCGGTCGGTTGGCTGCCCGCAGTCAGAGTAGGACTTGGACCTCCGGGCACCATGGTGGTGATCGCTGCCTGCTACGCGGCGGGCAGCCCGGAACGCCCGTCGCCGACGAGCCAGACCCCTGGCTCTCCGGACGCATGACTCCGACAACCAAGGATCCGCATGGACTACCTCATCCACAGCCGCGCCTCAGCCCTCGCTGCGGAGACTGACGACGACCACGATCTCGACGAGCGCCACTGGGCGTATTACGACAGGGTCGCCGACGCGCTGACGGCGCGCGGCCCCCTGTTGGGCCCCGACCGACAGTCCTGGTTGGGCAGCATCCACGTGCTGGAGCTGCCCAGCCCCGAAGCGGTTCTGGCGTTCATCAATGACGAGCCGTACCACCAGGCCGGGGCGTACGCCGAGCACTCGGTGTGGCGCTTCACCAACCTCATCGGCCGCACCATGTGGGAGTTTCCTCAGCCCGTGGACCTGCCGTTGTTCTTCATGCTGGTCCGTCCGGAGAATTCGGCCGCGCTGCAGGACAGCGAGTCGTGGCAGCTCCCTCCGGGCGTGGCCGGGGAGCTCGCGGTCTGCGGGATCCTTGAGGAGGCGGACGCCGAACACAGTCCTGCCCGGGGCGTCGCGGTCGCCGCTCCCGCGCCGAACCGTGACGCAGCGAACGCGGTGTTCGAGAAGGCGTTTCCGTCCCTGGCCGGGGAACCGCTGGAAGTTCACGACTGGCGCTTCGGCGGCCGCCAGTGACCCGCCAGTCCGGGCGCGGGACCACCGCTGACACTGCGGCTCACTGAGGCCATGGTCAACCCGCGGCTCCGCGCAGTAGGTTGCCTCCATGTCAGACATCGACGACCTCCTGGCCTCCCTCCCCCTCGACCGGATCAGTGCCGATCTCGGTGAGGACCCGGCCGCCGTGGAGCAGGCCGCCAGGGCCGCACTGCCCGCCCTGATCGGCGGCCTCGACGCCAACGCCCAGGATCCGGCCGGCGCCGCGTCGCTCCTCGACGCGCTCGGCCAGCACGAGGACGGCGACCCCGCCGACCTGTCCCGGGTCGACACGGCAGACGGCGAGAAGATCGCGGCCCACATCTTCGGCAACCAGCAGGACCAGGTCATCAACCAGCTCGGCAGCACCGGCGCCTCGTCGGGCCTGGTCAAGAAGCTGCTGCCCATCCTCGCGCCGATCGTGCTGTCCTGGCTGGCGTCCCGGATGACCTCGAAGGGCGCCGCCCCCTCCAAGACCGAGGACAAGTCCGTGCTCGGCAGCGTGCTGGAGCAGGTGCTCAAGGGCGCCATCGGCGGCGGCGCGTCCGGCGGCGCGGGCAAGATCATCTCCGACGTGCTCGGCGGCCTGCTGGGCGGCGGCCGCCGCTAGCCGCGGTCAGACGCAGAACGGCGTGCATCCCGTGGGGACGCACGCCGTGTCTGTGTGTGGGAGAGAGATCAGTCGTCGCGATGGCTGTCGAGGACAGTGAAGTCCTTGTCGAGCCGCACACTCCACTCGGTGCCGTCGGCCTTCGTCACCTCGACCTCGTAGCGTCCGGCACCGCCGTCGTCATCGCGGTCGACGTCGGTGACGTTGCCGCTCCCGATCTCCGCGAGCGCGGCCTTCTTCGCCGCGGTGTCCTCGGCGGCGGTCAGCGGCTTGTCGTCGGCGTCACGGTCACCATCACGGTCGTCGTCGGTGCGGCCGTCGTCGTCGCGGTCGTCGTACCGGTCGTCGTCGGGACCGTCGGTCTCCGTGCCGACCACCTTGTAGTCCTTGTCCAGACGTACGTCGACCTCGGCGCCGTCCTCGCGGGTGACCTCGAGCTCGTAGAACCCGTCATCCTTCTCGGCCTCGGTGACCTTGCCGCCACCGGCCGTGTCGACCGCCACCTGGGAGGCGCGGTGACGCTGGTCGCCACGGAGGTCGTCGTCGGCCGACGCGCTCCACACGACTCCTCCGACGCCGAGCACCGCGAGCGCTGCCACGGCCGGGACCAGCACCCGGCGGCTGCGCCAGCTGGGCGTGCCGGTGGCGGCTGCCTCGTCGTTGTTGGTGCCGGTCTCGTTGGTGGGTGTCTCGTTCATGGGACTCGTCCTCTCGTTGATTTTCAAGCGATGAGAAGAGCCTGTCAGTGGGCCGCTGAACCCACGCTGAACGCACCTGAAGGCCCTTTCAGGCTGGCGATCAGGCGCAAATCCACTGCAGATTGGTGGCTGCTGGCTGTTTCGCCGACCAGGGACAGCCAACAGCCACCAACGAGTCACCGGGTGCGCGTCGCGGAGCGAGCGCGATCAGGCGCGTGGGAGCCGTACGACGAAGCGCGCGCCGCCTGGCGCGGACGCGGTGACGGACGCTTCTCCGCCGTGGGCGCGGGCGATCTCGCGCACGATGGCCAGGCCGAGCCCGGAACCGCCGTCGTCGCGGGCCCGGGCCTCGTCCAGACGGACGAAACGCTCGAAGATGCGCTCGCGCTCCCCTTCGGGCACCCCGGAGCCGTCGTCCTCGACGACCAGCTCGACGCCGGCCGGGTCCGAGGACACACTGACCCGCACCTGGGTGCGGGCATGGCGCAGCGCGTTGTCCACGAGATTGCGGGTCACCTGCGCCAGGGCGGCCCGGTCGCCGAGCACCCGGCCCGGAGCGATGGCGCTGCCATCGACGCGGACCTCCCGCGGCTGCCCGAGCCGGCGGGCCCGGTCGACCTCGGCCAGGGCCAGGTCGTCGAGGTCGACCTCGCGGGCGGGTCCGCCGGCCACGCCCTCGTCGGCGCGGGTCAGCATCAGCATCTGCTCGACCAGCCGTTGCATGCGCGCGGACTCCTCGAGCACGGCCTCCGCGAGCTCGCCCTCGGGCATGGCACCGGGGTGCGAAATCACGACCTCGGCGGTCTGGCGCATGCCGGCGAGGGGCGAGCGCAACTCGTGACTGGCGTCGGAGACGAAGCGTTGCTGCCGGTCCCGCGAGGTCTCGAGCCGGTCCAGCATCGAGTTCATGGTGCGTGCGAGACGGTGGATCTCGTCGCGTGATGCGGGCACGTCGACCCGCCCGCTGAGATGCTCGCCGGTGATCTGGTCGACCTGCCCGCGCATGCGGTCCACCGGGGCGAGGGCACGGCCGACGACGACCCAGGTGGTGGCGCCGACCACGAGCAGCACGAGGGGAAGGCCGAGCCCGAGCAACGGGACCAGCGCGGACGTCGACTCGTCGGCGTCCTCCTGGGAGATCCCGACACTGACGACGTAGTCCCCCTCGTCGGCGTCGGCCTCCTCCGCGGCCACCACGTAGTCGTGGTCGCTGCCCGGCAGCTCGACGCCTCGAGCGTCGTCGTCCGGCAGCTCGGCCGCCACCGCCTGTGAGGTGAGGACGACGGACCCGTCGGGGCCGCGCACCACGATCACGACGTCGTCGGGGTCGTCGTCCTCGTCATCGTCGTCCCCCGGCTCGTCGGCGCCGAGAGACTCGGGTACGCCGGTCTGCTCGATCTGGTCGGCCAGCGACGAGGCGCGCTGCTCGGCGCTCGTCTCGAGACCGTCGAGCAGCGACTGCCGCATCAGCACGACCAGCAACGCTGCCCCGGCGACGAGGGCCACGAGCACGACCAGAAGCGCCCCAACGGTGGCGCGCAGGCGCACCGAGGCCCGGCCGCCCAGTCGGCTAGCCACCGTTGCCCGCCAGTCGGTAGCCGGCTCCGCGCAAGGTCTGGATCGCCTCGCGCCCGAACGGCCGGTCGACCTTGTTCCGCAGGTGGCGGATGTAGACCTCGACGATGTTGGGGTCACCCTCGAAGTTGACGTCCCAGACTGCCTCGAGGATCTGGGTCTTGGAGACCACGTCGCCGGTGTGCCGCATCAGGAAGGCGAGCAGCGAGTGCTCCCGCGTGGTCAGCTCGAGCTCGGTCTCGCCCCGCCACACGCGTCGCGCCGCCGGGTCGAGGCGCAGGTCGCCGGCCTCGAGCACGGTGGGGCGCTCGGTGGCGCCGCGCCGGATGATCGCGCGCAGACGGGCCACCAGGACCGGGAACGAGAACGGCTTGGTCAGGTAGTCGTCGGCACCGGTGTCGAGCCCCTCGACCTGGTCCCACTCGCCGTCCTTGGCGGTGAGCATCAGGATGGGCGTCCAGTTCTCCTCCTCGCGGAGGGTGGCGCACACCCGGTAGCCGTTGATGCCGGGAAGCATCAGGTCGAGCACGATCGCGTCGTAGTCGTTCTCGCGGGCCAGCCACAGCCCGTCGGTGCCGTCGGCCGCGACGTCGACCGCGAACCCCTCGGCCTCGAGTCCGACCTTCAGGGATCGGGCCAGCCGCTTCTCGTCGTCGACCACCAGCACGCGCATGGGGTCGATTGTGACGGGTGCCGGCTGAACGCGCGCTGAACGCGCCGCCGAGCGTCGCACTCGCCGTTCGAGGCCGTGTCGCCTAGAAGTCGCAGGCCGACCGTGAGCGGAGCACCGTGGCCCGGTCGAGCCGCAGCAGCATCGGCACTCGCTCCTCGTCGATCCACGGCTCGGCGCCCGCCTCGCTGACCACCCAGAGGTCGCGTCCGCGGAACTGCACGTCCTCGGCGCCGGGGACCGACGCGACCTCGCGGCCACGCGGGCCGTGCAGCTCACCGCACGAGATGCGCGAGGACGAGTGCCACACCCCGGTCCGGTCGCCGGTGATGCCCTGCACCCGGTTCGGCACGCGACCGCGCCCGGTCACCCCGGCGTCGGTCGCGTCGCGGACCGCGTGGCGGAGGTCGTCGACGCCGGGTCGGCGTACGTCGTCGAGCGCGAACCACGTCATCCGGCCCGACCCCTCTGCGGCGTACGTCGCGAAGCCGAGGCGCCCGTCGTGGATGAGCAGTGTCGACCCCTTGATGCCGGGCTCGATCCGCCAGACCCGCACGACGGGGTCTCCGCGGCCGATGCGGTCGGGGTCGAGCAGCCAGAGGCGTTCGGCCTCGGCCAGCCAGAGGCCGTCGTCGGTCAGCTCGAGGCCGCCGCCGTGCCGGCAGAACGTGAGGCGACCGCCGTACACGTCGGCCTCGATGCGCGGCGTGAACCCGGTCGTGCGCCCGGTGCGCAGGTCGACCTTCGCCACCTGGCAGGCGCGATCGGTGCGCTTCTCGACCCAGCCGTAGCCGCCGACGTACGCCGTACGCCCGCGCAGGGCCAGGCCCTGCGGCACGAACCCGTCGTCGGCGTGGTCGATCCAGTACGCCGCACACACGGCGTGGTCGACCGGGTAGGAGCGCAGCCGCTTCGCGCCGTACGACGGCGTCCGGCCGCGCACCTCGTCGTGCGAGACGCCCCGGCAGCGGTCACCGGGTTCGGCGCGTGGTTCGTCGGAATCGCCGGAGTCGCCGGAGGAGGTGCACGCGGCGAGGAGCAGGAGCAATCCCAGGACCGCTCCCGCGATGCGCATCAGAGCTCGGGGAACCAGATGCCGATCTCGCGGGCGGCCGACTCGGGAGAGTCGGAGCCGTGCACGATGTTCTGCTGCACCTTGAGGCCCCAGTCGCGGCCGAGGTCGCCGCGGATGGTGCCGGGCAGGGCGCCGGTCGGTTCGGTGGACCCGGCCAGGGACCGGAACCCCTCGATGCAGCGCTGGCCCTCGATGACCATCGCGGTCACCGGGCCGGAGGACATGAACTCCACCAGGGGCTCGTAGAACGGCTTGCCCTCGTGCTCGGCGTAGTGCGCGGCGAGCTGCTCCCGGGTCGGGGTCAGGACGGCCAGCGCCACGGGAACGTAGCCCTTGGCCTCGATGCGGCGCAGCACCTCCCCACTGAGTCCGCGACGGTAGCCGTCGGGCTTGACCAGGACCAGGGACTTCTCGATCGATTCGCTCACGGCGCACAGCCTAACCAGCGGAGCAGCGAGCCGGTCCCCCGGTCAGGCGGTACGCCGGGCGCGGCGCCGGAGCAACCCGATGCCCAGTCCCGCGGCGAGCACGACGATCACGGCAGCGACCACGCCCCACTCGGTCGAGAGGCCGGCGCCGATCGCGGCGTAGAACGCCGAGATCCCGATCGTGGTCCACACCAGCGCCCAGGCCGCGCACCCCGGAAGCATCACGAGGGTGTAGCGCCAGGCCGGCATCCGGATCACGCCGGCGCCGGCGTTGACCACGGTCTGGGCGCCGATAGTCAGGAACGAGAGCGGGACGGCGAGGGCGCCCCACCGACGCAACGAGTCGAGGCCGCGCCGGGCCGACGTACCGTCGAGCCAGGCATGCACCTTCAGCGCGAAGCCGTGGGTCGGTGCCGTGTGGTCGAGGGCCTGCTGGGTCACCGCCCTGGCGATCCAGTACGTCGCCTGGGCACGCAGGAACACCACGACGAAGAAGACGGCCCAGACCGTCGGGCCGGACCCCTCGGGGAGGTGCACTGCCTCAGTTCTCGGCCTCGTAGGCGGCGTACGCGGCGGCCCGTTCCCGTTCGATCTTCTTGCCGAGGAAGTAGGCCGTGCCCCACAGCAGGGCGAACAGTCCGCCGAGGAAGAACATCGTCGGCACCAGGAAACCGAGCGCGATCGCCGCGACCTGGATCGCCCAGCCGAGGCCGTAGGCCCACTCGGCGCGCAGCATGCCGGCCGCCACGATGCAGGCGACGGCCAGGCCGAGGCCGAGGGTCAGGGCGGTGCCGACGGACACGTCGGCGATGGTGATCAGCACGGGCGTGGTCAGGCCGAGCGCGATCGCCTCGAGGGTGAGGATGCCCGCGCACATGCCGCGGCGAGGTGACCTCTGCGGCCCGCTCACTGGTTGCGCCCCTTCAGCATCGCCCTCGCCTCGCCGACGGTGACCACGGATCCGGTGACCAGCACGCCGCCGGCACCGAAGGTGTCGCTGATCGCCTCGCCGGCCTCGGCCATCGTGGTGGCCTGGTCGATCGCGTCGGCCAGGCGCGGCGTCGTCGTGACCCGGTCCTCGCCGAAGACCTCGCGGGCCACTTCGGCCAGCGCCTCGGCACTCATCGACCGGTCGGTCGAGTTCTGGGTGCAGATGATGTGGGAGAAGTGCGGCTCGAACGCAGCCAGCACACCCTCGTAGTCCTTGTCGGCCATCACGCCCATCACCCCGATCAGCGGCGAGAACGCGAAGGAGTCCTCGAGCGCGGCCGCCGTGGCCTCGGCGCCGTGCGGGTTGTGGGCGGCGTCGAGCACCACGGTCGGGCTGCGGCGGATCACCTCGAGTCGACCGGGTGACGTGACGGAGGCGAACGCCTCACGCACCACCTCGTCGGAGAGTGCCTCGTCGCCGGCGAAGGCCTCGACGGCGGCCAGGGCGACCGCGGCGTTCTGGGCCTGGTGGGCGCCGTAGAGCGGGAGGAACAGGTCGTCGTACCGCCCCCGGAGGCCCTGCAGGCTGATCGTCTGGCCGCCGATGGCCGGCACCCGGGTGATCACGCCGAACTCCATGCCCTCACGCGCCACGGTGGCGTGCACCTCGGCCGCGCGGGCCAGCAGCACCTCGGCCACCTCGGGGGTCTGCTCGGCAATCACGACCTGGGCACCCTCCTTGATGATGCCGGCCTTCTCCTGGGCGATGGCGGTGGCACTGTCGCCGAGGTACTTCGAGTGGTCGATCGCGATCGGGAGCACGACGGCCACCTGGCCGTCGGCCACGTTGGTGGCGTCCCACGAGCCACCCATGCCGACCTCGACGATGGCCACGTCGACGGGGGCGTCGGCGAACGCGCTGAACGCCATGCCGACCACGGTCTCGAAGAACGACAACGGGTGGGGCTGGTCGGAGTCGACCAGGTGGGTGTAGCCCGCGACGTCGTTGAACGCGCGGACGAACGCCTCGTCGTCGAGCGGCTCGCCGTCGATGCTGATCCGCTCGCTCATCTTCTCCACGTGCGGACTGGTGAAGCGACCGGTGCGCAGGTTCATGGTGCGCAACAGCGCGTCGATCATCCGCGACGTCGAGGTCTTGCCGTTGGTGCCGGTCAGGTGGATCACCGGGTAGGAGTGCTGCGGGTCGCCCAGCAGCTCGGTGAAGGCGCGGATCCGGTCGAGGCTGGGCTCCAGCTTGCTCTCGGGCCAGCGGGACAGGAGTGCGTCCTCGGCCTCGGCGAAGCTCTCGGCGGGACGGGGCTGCGAGGAAGGTTCAGTCATGGCGCCTTGAGTCTAGTTGCGGACTCTCGCGCCCACGATTCACGGTTCGAGGCGCAGGTTCGCCATGTCGACGACGGGCCGGTAGCCCAGCCGCTGGTAGATCGCGTTCGAGACCGGGTTGGCCTGGTCGGTGAACAGGCACACCCGTACGCCTGCTTCGACGTACGACCTCGACACCTCGGCCACGGCCGCGCTGGCCAGGCCATGCCCGCGGTGTTCCCGCGGCGTGTAGACCGGCCCGATGCGGGTCACGCCGTACGACGGCAGGTTGGCGCCGGTGACGTGGACCGGGACGTCGTGCTCGTCGACCCAGACCCAGATGCGCTCCTCCGTGATCCGCTCGAGGAGGTCCTCGATCCCGAAGCTCTCACCGACCGTCGGGTCGGAGGTGCGGCCGGCCTGCTCGGCGGCCTCGACGTGGAAGGCCCGGAACCAGCCGAGGCAGAGCTCGGCCTCGGCCGGCCTGGCCAGTCGCAACGATCCGGCCGGCAGGGTCGATGGCGGGGTCAGCTCGCCGAGCTCGAAGAGCCGGGTGTGCTCCTCGATGACCGCGCGGCCGCCGCTGAGCAGCGCGAGCTCGTCCATCAGCTGCTGGGCCGCCGGCAGGGCGCCGTTCGCCGCGGCGATCACGGCACCACGGGCGTGCAGCACCCGGGCCAGCTCACGGGCACCCGCCTCCGGCATCTCCTGCACGAACAGTGGGTACGGCGGGAACGGTGCCGTGCGCATCGCCGTACCCACGACGGCGCCCGAGGCATCGCGCACGGCCGCCCACCACTGCTCGTAGCCGCGGTCGACGACCGGCTCGCCGGCGTCGCGGGCCCGCGCCATCCGGGCCGTGACGGTGGTGACGACGGTGCGGGTGACCGGGTCCTCGGCCAGGTGGTCACCGGCCACCGCGAGGAAGTCGCGCGGGTCGGTGAAGAGCTCCAGGGTCACGTCGTCGTCCGCCATGCACGAACGCTAATCGGGAGGGCCCGGCTCGGGGAACGGGTTTTCGCCGGATCCGCCGCCGTCCGCCACCGGGAACGGGTTCGCGGCACATCGCTTCCCACACGTAACATTCGGCCCATGACTGAGAACCCTGACAACGCCGACCTGTCCGAGACGACGCCCGCCGCCGCGCGCGCCGTCGTCGTACCGGACAAGCCCGCGCTCGAAGGGCTCGAGGCCAAGTGGTCCGAGAAGTGGAAGGCCGAGGACACCTACCGCTTCGACCGCACCCAGCCGCGCTCGATGGTCTACTCGATCGACACTCCCCCGCCGACCGTCTCCGGCTCGCTGCACGTCGGCCACGTCTTCTCCTACACGCATCCCGACCTGATCGCGCGCTACCAGCGCATGCAGGGCAAGTCGATCTTCTACCCGATCGGCTGGGACGACAACGGCCTGCCGACCGAGCGCCGGGTGCAGAACTTCTACGGTGTCCGGTGCGACCCGTCGCTGCCGTACGACCCCGACTTCACCCCGCCCGAGAAGCCCGACCCGAAGAAGCAGGTGCCGATCAGCCGGCCCAACTTCGTCGAGCTCTGCGAGGAGCTCGTGGTCGAGGACGAGAAGGCGTTCGAGGCCCTGTGGCGCACCGTCGGCCTGTCGGTCGACTGGAAGGAGCACTACACGACCATCGGGCCCAAGGCCCAGACGGTCAGCCAGCGCGCCTTCCTGCGCAACTTCGCCCGCGGCGAGGCCTACCTGCAGGAAGCCCCCACCCTGTGGGACGTCACCTTCCAGAGCGCGGTCGCCCAGGCTGAGCTCGAGGCCCGCGAGTACGCCGGCGCCTACCACCGGGTCGCCTTCCACAAGCCCGACGGAGACCAGATCTTCATCGAGACCACGCGTCCCGAGCTGATCCCGTCGGTGGTGGCGCTGATCGCGCACCCCGACGACGAGCGGTACGCCGAGCTGTTCGGCACCACGGTCACCTCGCCGGTCTTCGGCGTCGAGATCCCGGTGCTGGCCCACACCGCGGCCGAGCCCGACAAGGGCGCCGGCATCGCGATGTGCTGCACGTTCGGTGACCTCACCGACGTCACGTGGTGGCGCGAGCTCCAGCTGCCGGTGCGCACCCTCATCGGCCGCGACGGACGCTTCCTGCGCGAGACCCCCGACTGGCTCTCCTCCGAGCAGGCCTCCGCCGCCTACGAGGAGCTCAAGGGCAAGACCGCGTTCAGCGCCCGCGAGGCCGTGGTCGCCCGGCTCAAGGAGACCGGCGACCTCGACGGCGACCCCAAGCCGACCAAGCGGATGACGAACTTCTACGAGAAGGGCGACAAGCCCCTCGAGATCGTCGCCACCCGCCAGTGGTACATCCGCAACGGCGGCCGCGACACCGAGCTGCGCGACGAGCTGGTCGAGGACGGCAACGCCATCACCTGGGTGCCGACCCACATGAAGCACCGCTACGACAACTGGGTCGGCGGCCTCAACGGCGACTGGCTGATCTCGCGCCAGCGCTTCTTCGGCATCCCGTTCCCGGTCTGGTACTCCCTCGACGCCGAGGGCGAGCCCGACTACGACCACCCGCTGCTGCCCACCGAGGACCAGCTGCCGGTCGACCCGTCGACGGTGGCCCCGCAGGGGTACGACGAGGGGCAGCGCGGCAAGCCGAACGGCTTCATGGGCGACCCCGACGTGATGGACACCTGGGCGACCTCGTCGCTGACCCCGCAGATCGCCGGCGGCTGGGAGTCCGACCCCGACCTCTTCGGGCGGGTCTTCCCGATGGACCTCTGCACCCAGGCCCACGACATCATCCGCACCTGGCTGTTCTCACGGGTGGTCCGCTCGCACCACGAGAGCGGTGCCGTGCCGTGGACGCACGCGATGATCTCCGGCTTCATCATGGACCCCGACCGCAAGAAGATGTCGAAGTCCAAGGGC
The DNA here is from genome assembly GCF_001427925.1 of Nocardioides sp. Root151. Classification (NCBI taxonomy): domain Bacteria; kingdom Bacillati; phylum Actinomycetota; class Actinomycetes; order Propionibacteriales; family Nocardioidaceae; genus Nocardioides; species Nocardioides sp. Root151. Next base: position 991,260 of record NZ_LMGG01000007.1, on the reverse strand, counting down.
AACGTCGTGGTGCCCAACGAGATCATCGACAAGTTCGGCGCCGACGCCGTGCGCTGGCGCGCTGCGATGGCTCGACCCGGTCTGGACTCGCCGTTCGACGAGACCCAGATGAAGGTCGGCCGTCGCCTGGCGATGAAGGTGCTCAACGCCTCCAAGTTCGTGCTCGGCATGGTCGGGGCCACCGAGCTGAACCCGCCGGCGATCTCCGCTCCCCTCGACTGCGCGCTGATGGGCGGCCTGGCCAACGTGGTCACCGAGGCGACCGAAGCCTTCGAGGCCTACGACTACACCAGCGCCCTCGAGGCCGTCGAGAAGTTCTTCTGGGAGTTCTGCGACGACTACCTCGAGCTGGTCAAGGAGCGGGCGTACGCCGAGGACGGCGGCAGCGCCACCGAGTCGGCCCAGGCCACCCTCGCCGGAGCCCTGCACGTGCAGCTGCGCCTGCTGGCGCCGTTCCTGCCCTACGTGACCGAAGAGGTCTGGTCGTGGTGGCAGGAGGGTTCGGTGCACACCGCGTCCTGGCCCACCGCCACCGAGCTGGGCTCGGCGGCCGCCGCTGACCCGAGCATGCTGACCCACGTGGCGGCTGCCCTCGGTGGCATCCGTGGCGCGAAGTCGCAGGCGAAGGTCACCCAGCGCACCGAGGTCACGCGGGTGGAGTTCACCGGCACCCCCGAGGCACTGGCTGCCATCGACAAGGCCCGTGACGACCTGAGTGCGGTCGGCAAGGTCACCGGCGAGTTCGTGCTGACCCCTGTCGAGGACGCCACCGCCCTGACCGTCGCGGCCGAGCTGGCTCCCGCTCCCGAGAAATGAGCATCGACCTGTCGTGAGTTCGCGAACTCACGACAGGTCGCCGCGAACTGGCGACGGGTCGACACGAACTGGCGACGGGTCAGCGGTGGTGGCCGTGCGCCTTCGAGTGGCCGTGCGCCTTGCCGTGGTGGCCGTGCGCCTTCGAGTGGCCGTGCGCCTTGCCATGGTGGCCGTGCGCCTTCGAGTGACCCCGTGCCTTGCCGTGACCGTGACCGTCGAGCTTGAAGTGACCGCGGGCCCTGAAGTCGCCGCGGACCTTCAGGTTGTCGACACGCAGGTTCAGGCTCTTGTGGTTCGCCTTGCCGTGCGCCTTGCCGTGCTTCGAGTGGTCCAGGACGGAGGCGTGCGGCCCGGCCGGCCGGCGTACGGTCACCCGCGGCTGGGCGCGATGCACATTCGTGCTGCGGGCCTTGTGGTGCGAGGTGGCCTTGCGCGGAAGGTACGCCGCACGGGCGCGCGGCTTGGCCTTCGTCCTGGTCGTCGGCGAAGTCGTGGCCTGCTCCGGCCCGGAACTGCTCGACGTGGGCCCGACGGTCTCGCTCGGCCCGGTCAGTGCGACGAGGACGCTCGGAGACGTGGTCCGTCGTGCGTCACCGCCGAACAGGTCGGCTCCCGTGTTGATCGCGGACGCGGCGAACCGCGGCAGCCCGGGGGCGTTGATCGCATCCGACTTCACGGTGAAACCCATGAAGACAGCACAGATCACCGCAATCACCACGAAGGCGAACAGCGGCTTCTTGTGTTCGGAGCTCATGCACGTCCCTGACTCGACCGGACCAGACGCGTCAATCTTCCCTGAACAGGTCGAGATTCACCGCATCAGAAGCGGGAAATGACCCGAACGGACTATGCGCACCCACCCGTGTCGGCCCCCCGGGCCGCACGCGGTGATCAGGCCCGGCGAGGGGTCAGGCCGACTTCTTCTTCTTCGGCTCGGCCTCGCGCGGGATCAGGGTCGGGTTCACGTTGTCCTCGACGACTTCACCGGTCACCACGACCTTGGCGATGTCGCCTCGGGACGGGACGTCGTACATGACGTGGAGCAGGACTTCCTCGATGATCGCGCGCAGGCCGCGGGCACCGGTGCCGCGCTCCATCGCCCGGTCGGCGATCGCGGCGATGGCCTCGTCGGTGAACTCGAGCTCGACGCCGTCGATGGCGAAGAGGCGCTGGTACTGCTTGACCAGGGCGTTCTTCGGCACGGTGAGGATCTCGACGAGCGCCTCACGGTCGAGCTTGGTGACGCTGGTGATCAGCGGGAGGCGGCCGATGAACTCGGGGATCAGCCCGAACTTGGTGAGGTCTTCGGGGCGCACCTGGGACATGAGGTCCTCGGCGTCGCGTTCGGCCTGGCCGCGGACGTCGGCGGTGAAGCCGAGCGTCTTCTTGCCGACCCGCTGCTCGACGATGTGCTCGAGGCCGGCGAAGGCACCTCCGACGATGAACAGGATGTTGGTGGTGTCGATCTGGATGAACTCCTGGTGCGGGTGCTTGCGCCCGCCCTGGGGCGGCACCGACGCCGAGGTGCCCTCGAGGATCTTCAGGAGGGCCTGCTGCACGCCCTCGCCGGAGACGTCGCGCGTGATCGAGGGGTTCTCCGACTTGCGGGCCACCTTGTCGATCTCGTCGATGTAGATGATGCCGGTCTCGGCCTTCTTGACGTCGTAGTCGGCGGCCTGGATCAGCTTGAGCAGGATGTTCTCGACGTCCTCACCGACGTAGCCGGCCTCGGTCAGGGCCGTGGCGTCGGCGATCGCGAAGGGCACGTTGAGCATGCGCGCGAGGGTCTGGGCCAGGTAGGTCTTGCCGCACCCGGTGGGGCCCATGACGAGGATGTTGGACTTCGCCACCTCGACGGCCTCGTCCTTGGCGTGCTTGCCGGCCGTGTCGAGCGACGCACCGGCCTGCACCCGCTTGTAGTGGTTGTAGACCGCCACGGCGAGGGACTTCTTCGCGTGCTCCTGGCCGATCACGTAGGAGTTGAGGAACTCGAAGATCTCCTTCGGCTTCGGCAGCTCCTCGAGACCCACCTCGGAGCGCTCGCTGAGCTCCTCCTCGATGATCTCGTTGCAGAGGTCGATGCACTCGTCACAGATGTAGACACCCGGTCCGGCGATCAACTTCTTGACCTGCTTCTGGCTCTTTCCGCAGAAAGAGCATTTCAACAGGTCGCCTCCGTCACCAATGCGTGCCACGGGCGGTCATCCTTCCTCTGCCTGATCAACTTCTCGACGGTACCCCGTGCCCGGCCGCTTGCGCTGCCGGACACGAGGTCCGATCGGGTCATGCGAGCGCGGGGAGCGCCTTGCGGGATTCGAGGATCGCGTCGACCAGGCCGTATTCCACGGCCGCGTCGGCGGTGAGGATCTTGTCGCGCTCGATGTCGCGGCTGACCTCCTCGACCGGCTTGCCGGTGTGGTCGGCGATCATCTTCTCGAGCAGCTCACGCATGCGGATGATCTCGTTGGCCTGGATCTCCAGGTCGGAGATCTGGCCGCCCTGGCCCTCGGTGTAGGGCTGGTGGATCAGGATGCGGCTGTTGGGCAGCGCCAGGCGCTTGCCGGGCGCACCCGCGGCGAGGAGTACGGCGGCAGCCGAGGCAGCCTGCCCCAGGCACACGGTCTGCACCTCGGGCTTGATGAACCGCATCGTGTCGTAGATCGCGGTCAGCGCGGTGAAGGAGCCACCGGGGCTGTTGATGTAGATGGAGATGTCGCGATCGGGGTCCATCGACTCGAGGCAGAGCAGCTGCGCCATCACCGCGTTGGCGATGTCGTCGCTGATCGGCGTGCCGAGGAAGATGATGCGGTCCTCGAAGAGCTTGCCGTAGGGGTCGATGCGCCGGAACCCGTAGGAGGTGCGCTCTTCCCACTGGGGGATGTAGTAGTTCATGGGGTCAGGCCTTTCCGTGGGCCGGGCGGCCTTCGTCTGCGGTCTCGCGGGCGTTGGTGATCACCTTGTCGATGAGGCCGTACTCGAGGGCCTCGCCGGGGGTGAACCAACGGTCACGGTCGGAGTCGCGCTCGATCTCTTCGATGGTGCGGCCGGTGTGGTGGGCGATCAGCTCACCGAGCTGCTTCTTGAGCAGCAGGCTCTGCTGGGCCTGGATCTTGATGTCGGAGGCCGAACCACCGATGCCGCCCGACGGCTGGTGCATCATGATGCGCGCGTGGGGCAACGCGTAGCGCTTGCCCTGGGTGCCGGCGCAGAGCAGGAACTGGCCCATCGAGGCGGCCAGGCCCATGCCGACCGTGGCGACGTCGTTGGGGATGTAGTTCATCGTGTCGTAGATCGCCATGCCGGCGTCGACGGACCCGCCCGGACTGTTGATGTGCAAGAAGATGTCGGCCTCAGGGTCCTCGGCCGAGAGGAGCAGGAGCTGGGCGCAGATCGCGTTGGCGTTCTGGTCGCGCACCTCGGAACCGAGGAACACGATGCGCTCGCGGAGCAACCGCTGGTAGATGTGGTCGTCAAGCCCGTAGGACGCGCCGCCGCCGTTGGCTTCGACAGAGCGTCGGGGCTCATTCATGTGGCTCTGATTCTGGTTCACGAGAGCGACATTAGCCGCCCGGACCGACACATCCACGCGTCGGACACCCCTGTTCGCCCACAGCAGATTCGACAGGCGGGGCCATCCCGGAGCGAACCCGGGATTCCCGGGTCGCGGCCGGGCAGGGTTCCGGCTAACATCCTGACCACGGTCATGAGTGCCAGCACCAAGCCCCGGCTTGCTGGCCGCCAACCCTCCTCCGCGGTGGGGTGGCCCGGGTGACGACCTGGCCCGTTGCGCGGTGCAACGGGCAAGCGCGGATCTCGACGCTTCGGGGTCCCGGAACCCCGGAGGTCACCCATGTCCCTGCTCGCCACTCTCCCTGCCGTCGTCGGTGCCGATCTCACGGTGCCCGTCGGCGACGGCGTGCTGCCGTACGCCAACCTCGACTACGCCGCCTCGGCGCCCTGCCTGGCCGCTGTGCAGGAGGCGGTCACCCGGGCCCTGCCGACGTACAGCAGCGTGCACCGGGGTGCGGGCTACGCCTCGCAGGTCACGACCCGCGCCTACGAGGAGGCACGCGAGACCGTGCGGGAGTTCCTCGGCGGGCCGCAGGCCGTGGTGTTCGTGCGCAACACCACCGACGCCTTCAACCTGCTGGCCCGGGCCGTGCCCAGCGGCACCAGCGTGGTGGTCTTCGACTCCGAGCACCACGCCACGCAACTGCCCTGGCGCCACGCCGTACGCCTCACTCCCCCGGCCACCCCGGCCGCGGCCGTCGCCGCCGCACGCGAGGCGCTGGAGGCCTGTCCGGTCGGGCCGCGACTCCTCGTGGTCACCGCCGCCTCGAACGTCACCGGCGAGCTGTGGCCGGTGCGGGAGCTCGCCGACGTGGCCCACGCGTGCGGCGCGCGGATCGCGGTCGACGCGGCGCAGTACGTCGCGCATCGACCGCTCGACGCCACGGGCCTGGACTACGTGGCCTTCTCGGGTCACAAGCTCTATGCACCCTTCGGGACGGGCGTGCTGGCTGGCCGGGCGGACTGGCTGCGCGCCGCGGCGCCGTACCTCCGCGGCGGTGGGGCGACCCGCAGCGTGGCCCCCGACGGGCGCGTCGAGTGGACTGCGGACGCCGAGCAGCGACACGAGGCCGGCACCCCCAACGTGCTCGGCGCGGTCGCCCTCGCCGCTGCCTGCCGCGAGCTCTCCGCCGACTGGGACGCCGTCGTCGCGGCCGAGACGCGCCTCCTCGAACGGCTGCGTTCGGGCCTGGCGCAGGTGCCCGGCCTGCGCGAGCTCAGCCTGTGGGGACCCGACCACCCACGGCTCGGCATCCTGGCCTTCACCGTCGAGGGCCACTCAGCCCGCGACGTCGCACAGCACCTCGCGGACAGGCACGGCATAGGCGTGCGCGATGGCAAGTTCTGCGCCCACCCGTTGCTGGCCCACCTGCTCGGCGGGTCCGGCGGCTGCGACGAGGACGGTACGGCGGTGCGCGCCAGCCTCGGCCTCGGCACGGTGGACGAGCACGTGGACCGCCTCGTCGCCGGGCTGCGCGAGCTGGTGGGGTGACCGGCTCGAAACGGTGCGGAGCTCAGCGCTCGACGGCGGCCTTCAACCGGTCGAGGGTGCGGGCCATGCCGGTCTCGAGCTCGTCGGCGTGGTCCTCCTTGCCACCGAGGGCCAGGGTGGCGAACACCCTGCCCAGGAGGGTCAGCTGCCGCGGCACGGGTCGACGGTGCACGACACGGGTGCCGCTTCCCGACTCCTCCAGCTCGTAGATCCAGCGGGCGCCGCTGGACGTGGTGTCCCAGCTGAGGCGCCGGACCGGCTCGACCTCGGCGACCACGTTGCGCGTCGGCCACACGACGAGCTTGCGCCGGTTCACGCCGAGGTACCACTGCCCGACGCGCAGGCCGCCCCTCTTCAGCGGCAGCATGCGCACGGTCTCGGGACTCAGCTCGGACATCCGGGAGAGGTCCGAGAGCACCGCCCAGACCTGCTCGGGTGTCGCCTCGATCGTGGTCTCGGCGCGCAGCTCTCGCTCGGCGGTCATCGCAGCCAGCTCCTCATCGCGTCGTGGACGTCGGGGTGGTTGAGCAACCCGAAGTGGTCGGATCGTGGCACGTGCAGCACGTCGGCGTCCGGGAAGAGGTCGGGGTGCCGGCGGGAGCGGCCGTGTGCGGACGGCACCCGCACCAGCAGGTCACCGACCAGGTGCCCGACGGGGTGCCGGGCCGACCCTGTGAGCGTCGCCGCGACGAGGCGGTAGCGCACCCCGGGCAACGGCGGTACGTCGTGGCCGAGTCCGTCGACGAGGTCCTCGATGCCGACCGAGCGGTGGTCGAGGATGCGCCCGAACGCCGAGGTCTCCGGCAGGTGGGCCAGCAGCCGGCTGCCGTGGCCGACGGCGATCGCGAGCGGTGCTCCGGCGTGGGGGCTGCCCAAGGTGATCACGTCGCTGATCAGGCCCGTCCACGGCCGGTCGTCGTCGATCGCGACGGCGCAGGCGGCGCGCGCCACGAGCCCGCCCATCGAGTGGCCGACGAGGGCGATCTGCGAGACCTCGACGGGCCACCCCGTGGTGAGGTCGCGCAGCAGGGCGGCCACCTCGATGCCGTTCTCGCGGATCGGACGGCCGGTGTTGAGCCGCACCATGACCACGCTCCAGCCGAGGCCGGCCAGGGTCTCGGCGTACGTGCTGCCGACGGTGTCGCGGTGGAGGTCCCAGAAGGACTCGTTCTCGGACAGCCCGTGGAGGAGCACGGCGACCCGGCCGGTCGCAGCCGGGAAGGCCTCGGCGAGGGCGTCGGGCGTGACCGGCACGTCGCGGCCGTCGCGTCGTACGGCGGTGGTGATCGAGAGGCGCGACCCCTCGTCGGCGAAGCGGTCGCCGATCAGCCCGTTCAGCGCGGCCCGGACGAACCTGCCGCGCGGCGAGTCGTCGAGGCGTGGGCCGACGCCCTGGCTGCCGGCGGCCTTCAGGGCGACGGTCCCGGCGGAGAGTGCGACGCCGATCGAGGTGTAGACGGTCGACGAGATGCCGTCGTGCACGAGTCGGACGCCGCGGGCCTTGCCGCCCGTGGCACGGTCGAGCACGCCGTACACCCGTCCGGCCCAGGCCCGGTGGGTGTCACGGACGGTGCGCAGCACGATCTCGTCGCCGTACGCCGGCAACAGGCCGAGCACGTCGACGACTCCGGGACCGGACGCGTCGCGCATGGTGCACCTCCAAGAACATTGAGTGCACACATGTTCACTCAAGTGTCGGGGTCGGCGCAACCCGTTGAGGGTCAGGTCACCCCGAACGGCGCGCGATCTGCCCCCGATCGAGGCTCAGGCCAGCCAGGCGAGCATGGCCTGGTGCACGTCGGGATGGTTGACCAGCCCGATCTCGTGCGTCGGCACGTGGTGCAGCGTTGCGCTCGGGAAGAGCGAGCGGGCCTTGCGGGGACGCATCGGCAACCGGTGCCGCCACCACAGCACGTCGCCGAGCAGCCCGCCGAGGCGGCTCTGCTGCAGGCGGGTGTGCGGCGTGATCAGGGCGTAGCGCGCATGCGGCAGGGGCTGCGCCGACACGTCCACCACGTCATCGGTGACGATGCCGGCCAGCTCCTCGTCGACCCGACGGGACAGCGGGACCATGGTGCGCCCTGCCGGCACGGCGAGGTGCGGCGTGCCGAGAAGCACCACGTCGGAGACCAGCTCGTGCCATGCGTCGGGCGTCTGGTGGCGCAGTGCGCAGGCCGCGCGCAGCACCAGTCCCCCGCGACCGTGCCCGATCAGCGCGATCCTGCGTACCGGCACCGGCCAGCCGTCGACCAGCGCCTGGAGCGTGGTCGCGACCTCGACGGCCGTGCCCTCGCCCGGGGACACCCGCACGTTCACGGGCGTCCAGTCGAGCAGCGCGGCAAGGCGGCTGGCGTAGGTGCCACCCACCTGGTCGAGGTGCCGCAGCCAGGCCGACTCGTCCTCGTCGGTGTCGGGCACCAGCACCACGATGCGGTCGGTGGCGTGCGGGAAGGCCGACTCGAGGGCGGCGGGCTCGGCGGCCACATCGGCGCCGGCAGCGCGCAGCGCGACCGGCGCCAGGTCGGGGTCGGGCCGGGTGCGGACCAGCGGCGCGGCCAGTGCCAACGGCGAGCTCCGCAGGCCCAGGCGCCACAGGAGGCGCCACGGCGCGGTGACGACCGACGAAGTGCTCACCGGGACAGTGTCCGGGGTGCCGGTGGCCGGGACAACCATCCACGCCGTGATGAGACGCGCGATCCGCCCACCAGAGGGCTACCCCTCGTCCTCGATGTGTTCATGTGAACAGGCAGTTCGCGTGTCGGGGTGACACGGTGACCGCGCACCGTGCCCCTCGCCGGTCGAACTGCCTGTTCAAGGGAACTGCCGACGCTGGCCGGACAATGCGCAACGCGCCCCGGTCAGCACAGCTGCTGTCCGGGGCGCGTCGTCGACGGTGTTGCCCAAGCGGCTGCCCGGGCGGTTGCTCAGGCCTCTTCGGTGGTCTCCGCGTCGGCGTCCACTGCGTCCGCGGACGCCTCTTCGGACGTCTCGGGCTCGCCGATGGTGCCGTCGGGGCGGAGGTTCTTCAGCTCGACCACGTTGCCGGAGGCGTCCTTGACGACCGCCGACTCGACGATCGTGGCCAGCGCCTTGCCGCGCAGGATCTCCTGGACGAGGTCCGGGATGTGGTTGTGCTCGAACATGTGGTTCGCGAACTCCTGCGGGTCCTGGCCGGACTGCTGCGCGCGACGGATCAGGTGCTCGGAGAGTTCCTGCTGGTCGACGCCGAGCTCCTCCTTCTTCGCCACCTCGTCGAGGATGAACTGCGCGGTCACCGCGTCGCGGACCCGGCGGTCGAGGTCGGCCTCGAACTCCTCGACGGTCTGCTTCTCGTCCTCGAGGTACTTCTCCATCGTCAGGCCTGCGTAGACCAGCTGCTGCTCGACGTTCTGGCGACGGGCGTTGAGCTCCTCGGTGACCAGGGTCTCGGGCAGCGGGATCGAGACCTGCTCGAGCAGCTTCTCCAGGACGGCGTCACGGGCCTCGGCGGCCTGCTCGAGGCGCTTGCCGCGGGTCAGGCGCTCACGCACGTCGGCGTTGAACTCGTCGACGGTGTCGAACTCGGAGGCCAGCTGGGCGAACTCGTCGTCGACCTCGGGCAGCTCCTGCTCCTGCACCTGGCCGACCGTCACCTCGACCTCGACGGGCTCGCCGACCAGGTCGCCACCGACCAGCTCGGAGCTGAAGTTCTTCGTCTCGCCGGCGGCCATGCCGACCAGCGCCTCGTCGAGTCCGTCGAGCATGCCGCCGCGACCGACCTGGTAGGACATGCCGGCGACCTCGGCGCCCTCGAGCACCTCGCCGTCCTTGGTGGCCTTGAGGTCGAGGGTCACGAAGTCGCCGTCGGCGGCCACGCGCTCGACGGTCTTCAGGGTGCCGAAGCGCTCACGAAGGGCCTGCACCTGCTCCTCGACGTCGGCGTCGCTCACGGCGACGTCCTCGACCTGGGCCTCGACGCCGTCGTAGGCCGGCACCTCGATCTCGGGCTTGACGTCGACCTCGGCGGTGAACTCGAGGGTCTCGTTGTCCTCGAGCTTGGTCACCTCGATCTCGGGCTGGGCCAGCGGCTCGAGGTTGTTCTCCTGGAGGGCCTCGATGTACTTCTTGGGAAGCATCTCGTTGATCGCCTCGTCGAGGACGGCGCCACGGCCGACCTGACGGTCGATGACCGCTGCCGGGACCTTGCCACGGCGGAAGCCGGGGACGTTGATCTGCTGGGCGATCTTCTTGTACGCCGCGTCGAGGCTCGGCTTGAGCTCCTCGAAGGGCACCTCGACGGTCAGCTTGGCCCGGGTCGGGCTCAAGGTCTCGACGGCGCTCTTCACAGGTTTCTCCTCATGGGTCAGGGAATGGTGCGGGTGCAGGGGATGTGCTGTCGGGGCGACAGGACTCGAACCTGCGATCTCCTGCTCCCAAAGCAGGCGCGCTAGCCACTACGCTACGCCCCGCCAAGTAGCCGTCAGAGCGAGCCTGAGCGGCACTTGGAGCGGATGACGGGAATCGAACCCGCGTAATCAGTTTGGAAGACTGAGGCTCTACCATTGAGCTACATCCGCGCGCACATTTGTGCGGTGTCATGGTGCCACACGCGCGGGGGTCGCTCCCAATCAGGTTCACCCGGCTGCGGACGGCCGAGCAGTCAGCGGCGGTGCAGCAACAGGAGCGCACGGTCGTCGTTGCGCGAGCCCAGCGCATCGATCAGTCTCCGTGCGGCATTGTCGAACCCGCTGCGCAGGAGTCGCTCGCCCTGCCCCTGGAGCTTGTCGATGCCGAGGCTGATGTCACGGGTCGGCGTCTCGACCAGACCGTCGGTGTAGAGCAGCACGGCGTCGCCCGAGCGCATCCGGCCCCGTACCACCGTGAACTCGGCGTCGTCCATGAGTCCGAGGATCGGGCCCTCCGACTCGTGCACGATCCACTTGCCCGACCCGGCCAGCAGCTGGATCGCGGGTGGGTGCCCCGCCGTACGCACGGCGAAGTCACCGGTGTCGAGGTCGATGGTGAGGTGTACGGCGGTCGCGAAGCCCTCGTCCCAGTTCTGCCGCATCAGGTAGTCGTTGGCGGCTGGCAGGAACTCCTCCGCGGTGAGCGCCACCAGCAGCCCGCCGAACGCCCCCGAGAGCAGCAGGGCACGGGTGCCGGCGTCCTCGCCCTTGCCCGAGACGTCGACCACCACGAAGTCGAGGCGATTGTCGTTGCCCTTGCGTGAGGCGACCACGAAGTCGCCGGCGAACGGCGTACCGCCGGCCGAGCGCAGCGCCGACTCGGCGTACCAGTTGGCCGGCAGGTCGGGCAGGGTGCCCTGGCTGAGGATGCGGTCGCGCAGGTCGACCAGCATCGACTCCCCCTGCATTCCGGCGACGCCGAGGCGCGAGCGCCGGAACGACGAGAGGAGCGTGATGAAGCCCAGCAGGAACAGCACCACCACCCCGATCACCAGTCGAGGTGTGAGCGGCGACTGCTTGGTGACCGCGAACGCGAGCACGGCAAGCACGAAGACCAGGAACCACGGCAGGTCTCGCGGGCTCAGGAACAACCCGCCCAGGAACATCGGCAGCACGACGAGGGTGAGCGGCCAGACGCCAGGCGCGACCGCGAAGAGGGCGGCGCACACCGCGGTGAGGACGATCAGTGACATCAGGGTGAGGTTGTCGGTGGCGACCATCCTGCGCCGCCACGTGGTCCACCGTCGCCTCGCTCGCCTGCTCAGGGGTTGACCGGACCGGGCCACGTCAACCCCTCTCTGGAGACGAACACCGGAAATTCCAGCCCTTACCCTAGGCCAGCGCGCGAGCGGAAGCGCGGCTGACAGCGTGGACACCAGAACGAGTTTCGGCCGACCAGCGGCTCCGTCCTGATCGCCGCACCACACACGTGGCATGCGCGACCAGTACGACGGTAGACGTAGACCTCGCCTCCGTGGTCGTCTTTCCGCGGATCTCTTCCCATCGCCTCGGGGGTGTGCTCCGGGCGCACCGTGTCGATCCGGCCAACCCGGACGCCGTACGACATCAGCTCGACGAGGTCGTCCCAGATCGCCTGGAACTGGCTGCGCCGCAGGCTCCGGCCCGGCCGCAGCGGGTGCATCCGGTGCCGGAAGAGCACCTCGGCGCGGTAGACGTTGCCGACGCCCGCGATCACTGCCTGGTCCATCAGCAGGTCGCCGATCGGGCGGTGGCTGGCCGAGATGCGGCGCCAGGCCCGCTCGGGGTCGGCGTCGGCGCGGAGCGGGTCCGGTCCGAGCCTGGCCAGGATCGCGTCGCGTCCCGCCACTCCGGTCAGGTCGCACTGGGTGGCGCCACGGAGGTCGGCGTACGCCGGCCGCTCGCCGCCGGCGAACAGGCGGAGCCGCACCTGGCCCTGCGGGTGCGGGATCTCCTCGACCCCGGCCGCGACGTCGAACTTGCCGATCAGGCCGAGGTGGACGTGGACGAACCGCTCCCCCTCGAACTCCACGAAGAGGTGCTTGCCGGCAGAGTCGGCACCGACCAGCAGGCTGCCGTCGACGACGGCCGCGTCGGCGGCCGAACGGCCGGTGGGACTCTGCACACGCACGGTTCGGCCGGCGAACGCGTCACCGAGCTCGTTCGCCAGACGGCGGAGGGTGTGTCCCTCAGGCATCCGCGGGCCCGCGCAGGGCGGACTCCGGCAGGGGCGGCAGCTCGCCGTCGATCTCGTACGTCGACAGCTGGCCGATGCGACGCACGTGGCGCTCCTCGTCGGTGAACGGCGTGGCCAGGAAGACCTCGACGAACCGGGTCATCTCCTCGACGGTGTGCATGCGACCGCCCACCGAGATGACGTTGGCGTCGTTGTGCTCGCGGGCCAGCACGGCGGTCTCCTCGGACCACACGAGGGCCGAGCGGACACCCTTGACCTTGTTGGCCGCGATCTGCTCGCCGTTGCCCGAGCCGCCGATCACCACACCGAGGCTGTCCTGGCCCTCGGCACGCTCGGCGGCGACACCCTCGGCCGCCCGCAGGCAGAAGACCGGGTAGTCGTCGAGGGCGTCGTAGACGAACGGGCCGTGGTCGACGACCTCGTGGCCGGCCTCGACGAGCCAGTTGAGCAGGTGGTCCTTGAGTTCCAGTCCGGCATGGTCGGATCCGAGGTGAACGCGCATGCGACGGATTCTAGTGGTCGTCGCTGGAAGGTCGTCGGGGGTGGCCCGTGTGCGGGACACACGACGAACTTCCCGCGTCGTCCACTTTCAGACCAGCATCCGCAGGAATCCGGCGACCTGACGGGTCAACGGCTCGGCCGCGTCGAACGCGTCGGGGTGGCGCCAGAAGCCGTGCACCATGCCCAGCTGCCGGCTCGCCACGACCTGGACGCCGGACTCGGCGAGCAGGTGCGCCAGGTGCTCGCCCTCGTCGCGCAGCGGGTCGTGCTCGGCCGTGACGACGAGCGTCGGCGGCAGGGTGTCGAGGTTCTTCGCCAGCAACGGCGCAAAGTCGGGGTCGGTGTGGTCGGCGGGCGTGGCGGCGTACTGCTCCCAGTACCACTGCGCCTCGGCCCGGTCGAAGCCCTCGGCCGCGGTCTCGTAGGACTCGAAGCCGCCGGTCGGGTCGAGGAACGGGTAGATCAGCGCCACGCCCGCGAAGCGTCCCGGGTGGCGCAGCGCGGCGACCAGCGCGAGGTTCGCCCCCGCACTGTCACCGTGCACGAAGACGGGGATCCTGTCCCGCCGTTGCGCGTCGTCGTACGTCAACCAGCTCTGGCCGGCCAGCGGGAAGTTCTCTTCCAGCCAGGCGAGCACCGTGTCGACGTCGTCGGGCGCTGCGGGGAACCGGTGCTCGGGTGGCCGGCGGTAGTCGACGCTGAGCACTGCGAGGCCACTGCGGTTCGCCAGCCGACGGCAGGCGGCGTCGTGGACGTCGACGTCGTTGAAGACGAAGCCGCCGCCGTGCAGGTGCACGACGAGCCCGGCCGTCGACGAGGCCGGTCGGTAGAACCGGCACGGCACTCCCCCGGCGTCGACGTCACGCACCTCCGCCACGTCCTCGCGGGGTTGACGGGCCGCGACCGCGCGCGCCTCGGCACGCGCGGCCGCGATGTCGTACGACGGATCATTGACCGGCTGTACGCCGGCCTGGGCTTCGACGGCGCGCCGCGCCTGGGGATAGAGCACGTCCGGATCGTAGCCAGCCCGACAGCAGGGTCAGTGGGTCAGCGGGCCAGCAACGCGTCGAGGCCCACCGCCACGGCGGCCGCGACGCGGAAGTCGACGCGCTGGTCGTGCACCGTGACGGTGTACTTGTCGCGCAGCGATCCCTTGCGCTCACTGGAGAACAGCTGGGCGCCGTTGGGGTCGGTGAAGTCGAAGTGGAACCGCAGGAACGGGATGTCGCTGAACCGGCGGAGCACGGCCACCAGGCCGCTGCGCTCCTGGCCGGTGCCGGCGAACCCGGGCCCCTCGATGTGGAAGGTCGAGCGGAACAGGCTGGCCTTGAAGTCCTTGCGGAAGAAGCCGATCGGCTGCCCCTGCTCGTCGGTCACGTCGTAACCGGCGTTGAGGTCGATCTTCTTGCGGGCCTTGAAGCCGAAGACCGGGCGGGTCTTGGCGGCGTCGCTGAAGAAGGTCACCTGCTCCTTGAAGGCCATCCGCTTCTGCTCGGCGAGGGCGAGAAGCTGTCCTTCGGTTCCGTCGGGGTTGGCGGCGATGATCTCGTAGCGGTTCACCATCATGGTGATCTTCTGCTTCACGAAGAACTGGGGGACGTACATCTCGGCTGTCATGGTCTGGACCTTAACCAGCCGGACAGCACCACAAACCCGGACCCACACCGAACTCACAGGTTCTTCTGAAGAGATCTTGGGTTTTGCGCGGTGAACTCTTCCCATGGCCCCCTCAACCTTTCCGCCGCAACAGCCCACGTCACCTCTCCCGCCGCAGCAGCCCGCACCGACCGCGGGCGCCGGCAAGTCGCGTCGACGTTGGCGACCGGTGGCGGCTGGGCTCGCCGTGGGAGCCACGCTCTCCGCGGCCGTGGCAGTCCCCCTGACCTGGCAGCTGGTGGACGCCTCGAACGACGGCGCCCGCATGGGCGCGAGCGCAGCGCCGGCGAGCGGCACCGACCTGCCGGGCACCGGCGACTCCAACATCTCCGGTGGCGGATCGACCACACTGCCGTACGGCGACCAGGGCCAGGTGCAACCCCAGGACATCGGCCGGTCGACAGCCGAGGCGGCCACCGACGAGCAGTCGAAGGGCGTGCTGCTGATCGAGAGCACCCTGACCGACGGGTCGGGTGCCGGCACGGGGATGGTGATCGACTCGGACGGTGTGGCCCTGACGAACTACCACGTCGTCGACGGCGCCACCGACCTCAAGGCGACCGTCGCGGCCACCGGTGAGACCTACCCGGTGACGGTGATCGGGCACGACGAGTCGGCCGACGTGGCGCTGATCCGGCTCGAGGGCGCCAGCGGTCTCGACACGGTCGCCACCGATGACGACGACGTGGCGACCAGTGACGCCGTGACCGCGGTCGGCAACGCGCAGGGCCAGGGTTACCTGACCGCCCTGGGCGGCACGGTCACCGCGACCGGGCAGCAGATCACCGCCGGCGGCACCGGGTCCTCCGAGCAGCTCACCGGCCTCGTCGAGACCGACGCCCCCGTGGTCGGCGGCTACAGCGGCGGCCCGATGTACGACGCCGAGGGCGAGGTCGTGGGGATCACCACGGCGGCGGCCTCCAACGGCACCCGCAGCTATGCGATCCCGATCGACACCGCCCTTGCGGTGGCCCAGAAGATCGAGAGCGGCGACGAGTCCGGGACCGTGCAGATCGGCCCGAACGCGTTCCTCGGCATCTCGATCGCCGCCACCACGGGAGCTGCGAACGGCGGCACGGGCAGCGGCGCGACAGTCGCGGGAGTCGAGGACGACGGCCCCGCCGCGGGAGCCGGGATCGTCGCAGGAGACACCATCACCGCGGTCGGCGACGCCACGGTCGGCTCGGCCGAGGACCTGCTGGCCGCGGTCGCCGACCACGAGCCCGGCGACAGCGCGCAGATCGCCTGGACCGACGCCTCCGGCGCCACCCACCAGCAGACGGTCACCCTCGCGGAGAGCCCGCTCGCCTGAGCCTGACCCGGGCCACGCCCTGCGGGCCCTAACCTTGCGGCATGACGCGAGTGCAGGCCCCGGCGGCCGTCGGCTGGACCGTCCTGACCCTGGTTTTCGTCGACGAGCTGCTGGCCATGGCGGCCGCGGGGGTCTGGGGTGCCCACGCCGGTGGAGTCCCCCTGGCCGTCGTCATGCCGGTCGTCGTGGTCGCCGTGTGGTGGGCGTTCGCCTCACCCAAGGCGCCGTACGGCGGGCCGGTCGTCCGACCGGTCACCAAGGTGCTGGTCTTCGGACTCGCCACCGCCGGCCTGGCGCAGGCCGGTCACCACGAGTGGGCGCTGGCCTTCCTCGCGTTCTCCGTGATGGTCAACGCCGCCGCACAGCTGCCCGGGGTGCGGGGCCTCACCGAGTCAGCCGACCTGGCCGGCTGAGCAGGCTCAGCCGAACAGGGTCACTCGGCGAGCCGGGCCAGCTCCTCGTCGACGATCGCGGTGTCGAGCTTCACGAAGACGGGGGTCGGCTTGGCGACCGGCGTACCGACCTTGATCGGTGCCCGTTCCCAGGCCCGCACCCCGCTGTAGTCGCCGGTGATGATCGGGTAGCCGGCACCGCCGTCGAGGTCGTCGGCCTCGACCACGTGCGGCATCGGCTGCACGTCGCCGGTGCCACCGAAGACCTCGTCGACCGCGTTGGCGGAGAACGGCAGGAACGGCGACAGCACGAGGTTGAGGTCGGCCACGCACTGGGCGACCACGTGGAGCACGGTGCCGAGTCGCTCGCGCTGGTCGTCGCCCTTGAGGGTCCACGGCGCGGTGTCGGTGACGTACTTGTTCACCTCGGCGACAGCCCGCATCGCCTCGCTGATCGCCTGCTTCTGGCGGTGGGCGCCGAGCAGCTCGCCGACGCTGCCGAAGGCGGCCTCGACGGTGGCCAGGATCGTGGTGTCCTCGTCGGTGAGCTCGCCGGCGGCCGGGATCTCGCCGAAGTTCTTGGCGATCAGGGTGGCCGTGCGGTTGACCAGGTTGCCCCAGCCCGCGACGAGCTCGTCGTTCGTGCGGCGCACGAACTCGGCCCAGGTGAAGTCGGAGTCCTGGTTCTCCGGGCCTGCGGCGGCCACGAAGTAGCGGAACGCGTCGGGCTGGTAGCGGCTGAGCAGGTCGCGGACGTAGATCACGACGCGCTTGGAGGAGGAGAACTTCTTGCCCTCCATGGTGAGGAACTCGCTGGAGACCACCTCGGTCGGCAGGTTCAGCTCGCCGTACTCGCGCGGCTTGCCACCCTTGTCGCCCTTGCCGGAGTAGGCCAGCAGCTCGGCCGGCCAGATCTGGCTGTGGAAGGTGATGTTGTCCTTGCCCATGAAGTAGTAGGACAGCGCCTCGGGGTCGTTCCACCAGGCGCGCCAGGCGTCGGCATCGCCGGAGCGACGGGCCCACTCGATGCTCGCCGAGAGGTAGCCGATCACCGCGTCGAACCAGACGTAGAGCTTCTTGGTCGGGTTGTCCTGCCAGCCCTCGAGAGGGACCGCGATGCCCCAGTCGATGTCGCGGGTCATCGCCCGCGGCTTGATCTCCTTGAGGATGTTCTGGCTGAACCGGATCACGTTGGGGCGCCAGGTGCCCGATGCCTCACGCTCGTCGAGCCAGCCGGTCAGCGCCTCGGCCAGCGCGGGCAGGTCGAGGAAGAAGTGCTGGGTCTCGATGAACTCCGGCGTCTCGCCGTTGATCTTCGACTTCGGGTTGATCAGCTCGTGCGGGTCGAGCTGGTTGCCGCAGTTGTCGCACTGGTCGCCGCGCGCGCCGTCGGCGCCACAGATCGGGCAGGTGCCCTCGATGTAGCGGTCGGGCAGGGTGCGCCCGGTCGACGGCGAGATGGCGCCGTACGTCGTCTGCTCGACGAAGTAGCCGTTCTCGTAGACGCCCAGGAACATCTCCTGCACGACGGCGTGGTGGTTGCGTGCCGTCGTACGCGTGTAGAGGTCGTAGGAGATGCCCAGCGCGGTGAGGTCCTCGGCGATCAGCCGGTGATTGTGGTCGGCGAGCTCCTGAGGGGGTACGCCGGCCTCGTCGGCGGCGATCAGGATCGGTGTGCCGTGCTCGTCGGTGCCGGAGACCATGAGCACGTCGTGGCCGGCCATCCGCATGTAGCGACTGAAGACGTCGGAGGGCACACCGAAACCGGCCACGTGGCCGATGTGGCGCGGGCCGTTTGCGTACGGCCAGGCGACGGCGGACAGGACTTTGCTCATGGGGGTGATCCTAGATGGGTCATTCCGAGGGGAGATGCCGGGCTCGCGTCACCCCGCATCCCGGCCGGCGGCGTTGTCCTCGACTCGACGGGCCTCCGGCCCGCCTTCGCTCGTCCGCCTTGCCGGACCGGGCGCGGATGCACCGCTCCCTGATCCGGCACCCCTTGGAATGACCCATCTGGGTCGGGCGGTCGGGGCCGGTCACACCGGTTTCCCAACGATGGATCACTGCCGGTGGCGCAGCCTGTGCACCAGGACACCGAGACCGACCGCGGCCACGCCGGCCGCGATCACTCCGGGGCGGGACTTCAGGCGTCGGTAGTCCTCGTCGATCGTGGGCCAGAGCGTCTGCGCGGTCAGGGCCTGGGCCAGCTCCGGGGTGGCGGTCAGGTCGTCGACCGGGACCGGCTCGCCGAACGCGATCTGCACTCGGCGCGGCAGCGGCCAGCGTCGCTTCTCGGTGCCGGTGATCGCCGTCGGGATGATCGGTGCGCCGGCCTCGATGGCGATCCTTGCGGCCCCGCGTCGTGGCGTGCCCAGGGACAGCGGGTCACTGACCCGGGTGCCCTCGGGGAAGAGCGCCAGCACGTCGCCGCGCTCGAGGATCGCCTTGGCGGTCTCGATGGCCTCGGCGTCGGACTCGCCGCGCTTGACCGGGAAGCCGCCGAGCAGCAACAGGAGCCGGCCCCTGCGGCCGCGGAACAGCTCGGACTTGCCCATGAAGAAGATCCGGCGCCTGGTCACGGCGGAGATGAAGAAGGCGTCCCAGAAGCTCTTGTGGTTGGGCGCGATCACGGCCGGCCCGTGCTCCGGGATGTTCTCCCTGCCGGTCGCGCGCATCATGAAGAGCAGCCGCAGGACGGGCATCATCAGCACCTTCACCAGCAGCCAGGCGACCTTGCTGGTGCCGCGTCGGGCGATCTCGTGGGCTTCCTCATGGCTCAGGTCAGGCATGCCGACATGCTGTCACGCCGCCTTCCCGCGGGCGCTACGGTCGTGGTCATGTCCACGCTGATCGCCGAAGACCTGCTCCTGCTCCTGCTCGACGACGACTCCGGGAAGCTCGACGCCACTACCTCACCCCGCTGCTCGGCGGTGCGGTGCTGATCGAGCTGGCCATGGCCGAGGCCCTCGAGGTCCGCAAGAACGGGACCTGGTCGTCCGCGAAGGTGCACGTGCTGACCGACGCCCGACAGCCGGCCGACGCGATCCTGGTCGAAGCGCTGCGCACCATCGGCGACAAGGAGCGCACCGCCCAGGACCTCGTGAACCGCCTCGGCAAGGGGCTGAAGGAGACCCTGCTCGAGCGCCTGGTCGCGCGCGGCATCATCGCCCACGAGGAGGACAGGCTGTGGGGCATCTTTCCCCGGGAGCGGTGGCCCGCGATCGACTCCAGCCACGAGGACGCCGTACGCCGGCAGCTGGCTGGGGCCCTGCTCGAGGGCGCGCGGCCCGCGGACCGGACCGCCGCGCTGGTCGCGCTGCTGCACGCCGTGAGCAAGGCACACCGCATCCTCGCTGACAACCACGGCATCGCCGCCAAGCAGATCCGCAGCCGGGCCAAGGAGATCGCCGACGGCGAATGGGCGGCCAAGGCCGTGCGCGACGCGGTGGCCTCGGCGCAGGCCGCGATGACCGCAGCCACCACGGCCGCCACGACAGCCGCAGTCGTCTCCTCCTGACGGCCTCGGTCGACGCCGTCAGCTGTAGTAGCGGAGCCGGCGCTCGGCTCGCGTGCGGATGTCCGGCAGCAGCCGGTAGAGGCGTGCCCCCGGGCAGGCCGTGTCGTTGGTGTCGCGGTGACCGTCGATCCGGTACAGCGCAACCCGCCTGCCGGCCGGATACTTGTCGCTCCCCTTGGAGTACATCCAGGTGCGGCCCGTTGCGTGCTGGCCGTCCAGGTCGAGCTTCCAGGCCGCGAGACGGACGATCGCAGTGACGGCGTACGTCGTCGGGTTCCTGGACTCGTAGTTGCCGATCACCGCGATGCCGACACTGTTGTGGTTGAAGCCGAGCGTGTGCGCCCCGCGGACTCGCTTGCGGGCCCCACCCGACCGGCCGATCCAGCTCCTGCCGAAGCGGTCGACCAGGAAGTTGTAGCCGATGTCGAACCAGCCGAGCGTCTGCGTGTGGTAGCGGTACATGCCGCGCAGGATGGCGGGGACGTCGGCACGCGAGTAGTCGTTGGCCGAGGCCGTGTGGTGCACGTGCACCTGCTTGATGATGTTGGTGTAGACCGGCGAACCGTTCAGGTAGTCGGGGTTGGGCTTCCACACCGACCGGCCGTAGAGCGGCGGCCGGGGGGCCTTGGTCGGGCGGGCAGCCGCCGACGTCGTGCCTGCCGACCTCGTCCGGGCCACGGTCGTCGCCGTCGCCGCACCCGAACCCTGCGTCGCGGACGCGGCCGGGGTCGCGGTGGCGTCCGCGGTCGCGGTGGCGTCCGCGGCCAGCACACCCGGGTCGATCAGCACGAGGTCGAGGCCGGTCGTCGCTGTCGTGCGCACCTGGACGCCGTCGGACCTGCCGACCCAGAGCAGCTCGGTGCCGCGCCTCGTGGCCTGCCGTGACTCGGCGTCACCGACCGTCGGCCCGTCGGTCAGCGCCTCGAGGTGCGTCCACTCCGACCAGCCGCGCGCGTTGCGGAAGCGCACGTCCACCTCGGGCCGGCCGCTGGCCCAGGTGACCGCGACCATCTTGTAGGCGTCGGTGGTCAGACGCTGCGTCAGGTGCCGCCCACGCGCATCGGCGA
The DNA here is from genome assembly GCF_001427925.1 of Nocardioides sp. Root151. NCBI lineage: Bacteria > Bacillati > Actinomycetota > Actinomycetes > Propionibacteriales > Nocardioidaceae > Nocardioides > Nocardioides sp. Root151. The sequence goes on along the minus strand of NZ_LMGG01000007.1, from coordinate 970,316 downwards.
CCAGTCCGCGACCTCGCGCCAGCGGCACCGTCGCGGCGCGCACGACACTGCCCTTGTCCTTCACCAGGGGGACGTCGGGAGCGGCGCCGCTCGTGGTGCGCGCGGCGTGGTCGTCGGTGTCGTCGCCCGACCACAGCAGGGCGACCAGGCCGGTGCCCACGAGGGCGGTGACGACGGCCAGGCACAGGGCAACACGAACGGGCGGGCGGACATGGTCTTTCCGAGTAACAGACATGACCTGATCCATCATGCGTCACATCCGTCACAAATTCGACCCGGCGCGAGCCGTCGACGTGTCGTCGTACCGCCCGCGCGGGTCGCCGTACGGGCGGCTCAGCTGAAGTCGAGGTCTCCGGTGCGGGTGCGCTTGAGCTCGAAGAAGTAGGGGTACGCCGCCAGCCCGACCGCCGCGTCCCAGAGCTTCCCGGCCTCTTCGCCGCGGGGCACCTTGGTGATCACCGGGCCGAAGAACGCGGAGCCCTCGATCGAGATCACGGGCGTCCCGACGTCCTCGCCGACCTGGTCCATCCCGGCGTGGTGCGACTTCTTCAGCGCCTCGTCGTAGTCGGTGGAGTCCATCGCGTCGGCCAGCTCGAGCGGCAGGTTCGCCTCGCCCAGAGCCTTCTCGACCAGGTCGCGGTCGATCGGCTTCTTCTCCAGGTGGATCTGGTTGCCCATCGCCGTGTAGAGCGGCAGCAGCACCTCGTTGCCGTGCGCCTGCTCGGCGGCGATCGCGACCCGCACCGGGCCCCAGGCCGGCTCGAGGAGCTTGCGGTAGTCGGCGGAGATGTCCTTGTCCTGGTTGAGGTAGGCGAGGCTCATCACGTGCCACTCGACCTCGATGTCACGCACCTCCGCGACCTCGAGGACCCACCGGGAGGTGAGCCAGGCGAAGGGGCACAGCGGGTCGAACCAGAAGTCAGCTTTCGTCATACAACGATCAACCGGCCGGGTCCGGCGATTGTTCCCGGCCTCACAGGACTTGCTCCCCGGGAGGTCGGTAACAATTGGATCGCGTTGTGACGTGGGTGACATGATGCGCAGCATGCCTGGAACCAACCTCACCCGCGAGGAAGCGCAGATCCGCGCCGCCCTCCTCAGTGTCGAGTCCTACACCGTGGACCTCGACGTGACCACGTCCGAGACCACCTTCGCCTCGACGACGACCGTGCGCTTCACGTGCACCGAGCCCGGCGCGACCACGTTCGCCGACCTGGTCGACGCGACGATCCACTCGATCACGCTGAACGGCGAGACCGTCGACCCCGCGACGGCGTACGCCGACAGCCGAATCACGCTCACCGGCCTGGCCGCCGAGAACGAGCTCGTCGTGACCGCCGACTGCACGTACTCCCACTCGGGTGAGGGTCTGCACCGCTTCGTGGACCCGGTCGACGACCGGGTCTACCTCTACTCGCAGTTCGAGGTGCCCGACGCCCGTCGCGTGTTCACCACCTTCGAGCAGCCCGACCTCAAGTCCGTCTTCACGTTCAACGTGACCGCGCCGTCGCACTGGAAGGTCGTCTCCAACGCGCCGACCCCGTCTCCCTCCGACCTGGGCAACGGCAACTCGGTGTGGAACTTCCCCGAGACCAAGAAGATGTCGACCTACATCACCGCGGTCGTGGCCGGCGAGTACCACGAGGTCCTCGACACCTACGAGGGCAAGTTCGGCACGATCCCGCTGGGCCACTACTGCCGCCAGTCGCTGGTGGAGTTCCTCGACCGCGACGAGCTGGTGAAGGTGACCAGCCAGAGCTTCGAGTTCTTCGAGGAGCAGTTCGACTTCCCCTACCCGTTCGAGAAGTACGACCAGCTCTACGTCCCCGAGTACAACATGGGCGCCATGGAGAACGCCGGCTGCGTGACGCTGCGCGACGAGTACCTCCCCCGCTCCCGGCAGCCGCGCTCGTTCTACGAGTTCCGCACCTCGGTGATCACCCACGAGATGGCGCACATGTGGTTCGGCGACCTGGTCACCATGAAGTGGTGGGACGACCTCTGGCTCAACGAGTCGTTCGCCGAGTGGGCCTGCTACTGGTGCGAGGCCGAGGCCACCGACTTCACCGACGCCTGGACCGGCTTCGCCAACGCGCGCAAGCAGACCGGCTACCGCCAGGACCAGATGCCGTCGACGCACCCGATCGCGGCCGACAACTACGACCTCGAGGCGGTGGAGGTCAACTTCGACATGATCACCTACGCCAAGGGCGCCTCCGTGCTCAAGCAGCTGGTCGCGTGGGTGGGCCTCGACCCCTTCCTCGCCGGCCTGCGCCAGTACTTCAAGGACCACGCCTACGGGAACTCCGAGTTCACCGACCTGCTCAGCGCCCTCGAGAAGGCGTCGGGCCGGGAGCTCGACAGCTGGGCCAAGGAGTGGCTGCAGACCGCCGGCGTGAACACGCTCGCACCGGTCTTCGAGCTCGACGCCGAGGGCAACTACTCCTCGCTCTCCGTCGCCCAGACCGCCCACCCCGAGTGGCCGACCCTGCGTCGCCACCGTCTCGGCATCGGGTTCTACAACCGGGTCGACGGCAAGCTGGTCCGCGACACCTATCTCGAGGTCGACGTCGAGGGCGAGTCCACCGACATCACCGAGGCCGTCGGCCTGGCGCAGCCCGACCTGCTGCTGCTCAACGACAACGACCTGGCCTACGCCAAGATCCGGCTCGACGAGCGGTCCCTGGCCACGGTCATCGACGGGCTCTCCTCGCTCGAGGACTCCCTGGCCCGGGCGCTGTGCTGGGGCTCCGCGTGGGACATGACTCGCGACGCCGAGATGGCGGCCACCGACTTCGTGAAGCTGGTGCTGGCCAACATCGGCACCGAGACCGACTCGTGGGGCGTCAGCCGCATCCCGACGTACGCCGCCCAGGCGGTGCACAGCCTCTCCGCGCCGGCGAACCGTGCCGCACTCTCCGACCAGTGGGAGACCGGGCTGCGCGAGCTGCTCGGCTCGGCCGAGCCGGGCAGCGACCACCAGCTGACCTTCGCCCGCAGCTTCGCGGCGACGGCGCACACCGACGCAGCACTGGCCGACCTCGAGGCCCTGCTCGACGGCTCACTGGTGCTCGAGGGCCTCGCCGTCGACCAGGACCTGCGCTGGGCGCTGCTGACCGCGCTGGCCAGCGCCGGTCGCGCCGACGACGCCCGCATCGACGCCGAGCTGGAGAACGACAACACCATCTCCGGCAAGGAGCACGCGGCCGCCGCCCGTGCCGCGCGCCCGGACGCCGACGCCAAGGCCGCCGCGTTCCAGGCCGCCATGCTCGACGCGTCGACGCCCAACGAGACCGCGCGCAGCATCACGTTCTCGTTCCACCAGCCGGGCCAGGAGGAGGTGCTGGCGCCGTACGTCGCGAAGTACCTGGAGGCCGCCGACTCGGCATGGAGCACCCTCGGCGCGCACAAGGCGTCGGTGGCCATGGAATACATGTTCCCGCGGGTGCTGGCCTCGGCCGAGCTGCTCGAGACCGTGGACGCCTGGCTCGCGTCGACCCGGGCCAACCCCGGCGCCAAGCGCTACGTGCTCGAGGGCCGGGCCGACGTCGCGCGCTACCTGGCCGCCCAGGAGCGCGACGCGCAGTAGCTCCGGCGCACTTCCCACGAAATACAGTTGCTCCCCACGGAAAGTCTTCCGTGGGGAGCAACTGTCTCCCCGGTGCACCGGGGAGAACGACAGCGGTGAACCAGCCGTCGGCCGGGCGTCGGTCAGGCGTTGGTCTGGTGCAGGGTCTTCGGGCCGTGGGCGTGCTCGGCGATCTGCGTGATGCCCTGGCGCACGCCGTCGGCGAGGTTGCCCTCGGCGAAGTGCGACTGCATGGCGGTCACGACATGCGCAATCTCGGCGTCGGTCACCTTGCGGCGTACGGCGGCACCCGTGACGATCTCGAGGATCCGCGAGCCCGGGTCGACCAGGATCAGGATGCTCTTGGTCGGTGCGACCAGGGTGTTGTGCAGGCGCGTCGCGAACGGCCGGGGCTCACCCTCGACCGGGCCGACGAACACCGAGAACTCGAAGCGGCACAGCTGCTCCGCCTTGCGGATCGTGGTGTCGATCGCGAGCCGCTCGGCGTTGCTGAAGTAGTCACCACTTGCCACTTGCGCCACCCGCCTGCGAAGCCTCGGTGTCGGGAGCGGCGAGCTCGTCGTTGCTCTTGCGCGGGCCGCCGAACCACTCGGGGTCGGGGCCGTGGGCGCCGCCGGAGAGCTTCTCGCCGCGGGCCAGGGCCGGCAGGTAGACGGCCAGGGCGATCAGGAGGAACAGGAGGATCGGGACACCCGCGAGCAGGGCGAGAGCGTGCACCGGGTCGACGTCGGCCGGGTTGCTCCAGCCGTCGGGCACGCTGGCTCCGGCCGGCGAAGCGAGAATCACCCCTCCACCGACGATGCCGAGCATCGCCGTGGCTGTCGCGAACCGTGCAGCGCGTCGCATCGCGCGAAATTCAGTCGAGGTGTTCACACCCAGCATGATATCGGCTCCTGACTTTGCCTCGCGCCATGGTGCCCGTAGCCTCCGTCACATGCCAGCACTCGACCAGTACGACCAGTGCGGACAGGACGGAGCAGTCTCCTGCCGCGTGGTCTGGAAAATGACCGGAAACGAGACCGCGGCCGACCTCGCCGAGTGGCTGATCGGCAAGCCCCTGGCGATCGCCGGGCTCATCCTGATCGCGCTCGTCGCGAGGTGGCTGCTCCACCGACTGATCGACCGGGTCGTGCGCCAGACCGAGGACGGATCGGTCACCGGGCGGGTCAGCAACATGACGTTCGGCGGCCGTTCCGTCGGCTCACGCTTCGGCATCAGTCCCACCGACGCCGCCACCCGCAGGATGGCTCGGGCGCGCACCATGGGCTCGCTGCTCAAGAGCATCGTCACCGGCGTGATCTTCACGATCGTGCTGATCATGACGATCTCGGAGCTCGGCTACGACGTGGCTCCACTGATCGCCAGCGCCGGAATCCTCGGTGTCGCGCTCGGCTTCGGCGCCCAGGCGCTGGTGCGCGACTTCCTCAGCGGCATCTTCATGATCTTCGAGGACCAGTACGGCGTGGGCGACTCGATCGATGTCGGCGAGGCCACCGGCACGGTCGAGGCGGTGGGCCTGCGGGTCACCCGTCTGCGCGACGTGAACGGCACCGTCTGGTACGTCCGCAACGGCGAGATCCTGCGAGTCGGCAACATGAGCCAGAACTGGGCCCGCACCGTGCTCGACGTGGCCGTGGCCTACCACGAGGACATCTCTCGCGTACGCCGCGTGCTCGCCGACGTCGCCCACGACCTGTGGCAGGACGACGAGTTCCGCGGTGTCGTCATCGAGGAGCCGGAGATCTGGGGCGTGCAGGAGGTCGGCGCCAACGGCGTGCTGATCCGGGTCGCGTTGAAGACCGCGCCTCAGGAGCAGTGGGCGGTCGGTCGCGAGCTGCGCCAGCGGATCAAGGCGCGCTTCGACTTCGAGGGCATCGAGGTGCCCTATCCCGAGTGGGTCGTGCGGGACCCCGCCCACCAGGGCAGTGCCGTGGCACCGACGGGCTCCACGGCACCCACCCCGGAGGCGGACGGCTCGTCAGCCGAGTGACGCGCTCAGCGTGATCGTCGTACCCGTGAGGGCCTGACTGACCGGGCAGTTCGCCTTCGCGTCCTCGGCGGCCGCGACGAACGCTGCCTCGTCGATGCCCTCGACCGCGCCGACCACCGTCAGGTGGATGCCGGTGATGCCGGTGCCCGGGGTGAACTCGACGTCGGCCTTGGTGTCGAGCGTCGTCGCGGGGGTGCCGGCCTTGGCCAGGCCGTTGGAGAAGGCCATGGAGAAGCAGGCCGAGTGTGCGGCGGCGATCAGCTCCTCGGGGCTCGTCTTGCCGCCCGGCTCCTCGGCGCGGGCCGGCCAGGACACGTCGTAGGTGCCGAGTCCGCTGGAGTCGAGGGTGACCTTGCCGGAGCCCTCGAACAGGGTGCCTTCCCAGCGGGTGCTGGCGGTGCGGGTCGTTGCCATGGTGCTCCTCCGTGTGCGGGTGGGGGTGCCGGTGTCGGCGGGACGCTGCCGAGTCTTCCACGGCAGGGTCGGCCCCGGGTAGGAGTCGGTTCGGGCGTCCCGGCCACAATGGGGGCATGGGCAGCGACGACGTGACGTTCTACGACGAGATCGGTGGCTTCGAGACCTTCCGCCGCATCGTCGGCCGGTTCTACGAGGGCGTCGCCACCGACCCGCTGCTGCGGCCGATGTATCCCGAGGAGGACCTCGGGCCCGCGACCGAACGCTTCACGCTGTTCCTGGTGCAGTACTGGGGTGGCCCCACGACCTACTCCGACAACCGTGGCCACCCTCGTCTTCGCATGCGGCACGCGCCGTTCACGGTGACACCGGCCGCGGCCGAGCGCTGGCTGGTGCACTTCCGGGCCGGTCTCGACTCCGTCGAGCTGACACCAGAACAGGACCAGCGGTTCTGGGACTACGTGACACACGCAGCCCAGTTCATGGTCAACTCGCTCGAGTGAGCTCGCGCCGTAGCAGCTCGCGATAGGCCTCCGGGGCCGGGGCCGCGGTCTGCTTCTCCTGGTCGAAGGTCACCATCACGACCCGGGCCCGGCTCAACACCCGCTCGCCGTCGAGGATCTCCGACTCGACGACGAACGACGAGTTCCCGACGTGTGAGATACGGGAGCGGACGTCGTACGCCTCGGGGCGGAAGAGGATCGGGGTCTTGTAGGTGACGTTCATCTGGGCCAGCACCATCGGCACCCGGGTGGTGCCCTCGCTGACGCCCTCCCAGATCTGCATCATGTAGGCGATGCGGGCCTCCTGGAAGTACTCGAAGTACTTCACGTTGTTGACGTGGCCGTAGACGTCGACGTCGGAGAAGCGCACCCGCAGGGGATAGTGCCCACCACCCACCGCGGGAGCCGGCGTCAGCGGCGCGGTCGGCGGCAGCGGGCTGTCCTCGAGGAACCGGGTCAGGGTCGCGCGCTCGTCGGCCGAGATGCGGCGCGGCCGTTCCTCGGCGAAGACGAACGGGGTGAGCACCGAGGTCGCCTGCAGGTAGACCACCCGGCCCTCGGGAGTCTCGTCGTACACCTCGTAGGCCATCGTGAACGTGGCCGCCCTGATCTCGCTGACCCAGCTCTCGATCTTGACCGGCTCGGCACGGAAGGTGAGCGGGCGGGTGTACTTCACGTCGTGGCTGACCACGACCACGCCCTCGGCCAGGTCGTTGGCGCGACTGTCGGGGGCGTGCGTCAGCAGCATGTCGATGCGCGCCTCCTGGAGGTAGTCGACGTACGTCACGTTGTTGACGTGACCGAGCAGGTCGAGGTCGGCCCAGCGGATGGGGCACTCGTAGACATGGCGCACGCCGTCAGTCTCCCAGAGGGATGCGGGCCCGGCTGATGGGACCTCCTCCCCGGACAGACGTCGGACCGGATTACTCTGGCCGGAGTAGCACGACCCCTTCACCCCTGATCGGAGAAACATGCCCGAGGCAGTCATCGTTTCCGTTGCTCGCTCCCCCATCGGGCGAGCCAACAAGGGCTCGCTCAAGGACTTCCGTCCCGACGATCTCACCGCACTGATCGTCAAGACGGCGCTGGACAAGATCCCTGCCCTCGACCGCAACACGGTCGACGACCTCTACCTCGGCTGCGGTCTCCCCGGTGGCGAGATGGGCAACAACATGGGGCGCATCGTCAACGTGCTCAACGACATGGACCAGGTGCCGGGCGCAACGATCACCCGCTACTGCGCTTCGTCGGTGCAGACCACCCGGATGGCGTTCCACGCGATCAAGGCCGGCGAGGGTGACGTGTTCATCTCGGCCGGCGTCGAGACGGTGTCGCGCTTCAAGAACGGCACCTCCGACCACATCCCGAACACCCGCAACGCGGTCTTCGACGACGCCATCGCGCGCACCGACAAGTACGCCGAGGGCGGCCAGGACTGGCACGACCCGCGCGAGGACGGCCTGCTCCCCGACGCCTACATCGCCATGGGCCAGACCGCGGAGAACGTCGCCCGGCTGCGCGGTCTTGACCGCAAGGAGCTCGACGAGTTCGGCGTCCGCTCGCAGAACCTGGCCGAGAAGGCGATCAACGACGGCTTCTGGGCCCGCGAGATCACCCCGGTCACCACGCCCGACGGCACCGTGGTCTCCACCGACGACGGTCCCCGGGCCGGCGTCACGTACGACGCGATCTCGCAGCTGCAGCCGGTCTTCCGGCCCGACGGCGTGGTCACGGCCGGCAACTGCTGTGCCCTCAACGACGGCGCCGCGGCCGTGGTGATCATGTCCGACACCAAGGCCGCCGAGCTCGGTCTCACCCCGCTGGCGCGCATCGTGTCGACCGGCGTCTCGGGCCTCTCCCCCGAGATCATGGGCCTCGGCCCGGTCGAGGCGACCAAGCGCGCCCTGGCCAACGCCAACATGAGCATCGGCGACATCGACCTCGTCGAGATCAACGAGGCGTTCGCCGCCCAGGTCGTGCCGTCGTACCAGGACCTCGGCATCGACATCGACCGGCTCAACGTCAACGGTGGCGCGATCGCGGTCGGCCACCCGTTCGGCATGACCGGCGCGCGCCTGCAGAACACGATGATCAACTCGCTGGACTGGCACGACAAGTCCACCGGCCTGATCACCATGTGCGTCGGTGGCGGCCAGGGCATGGCGCTGATCCTCGAGCGCGTCTGAGCTCCACACCGCCTGCACGAAGGCCCCCGGGACACTCCCGGGGGCCTTCGTCATTCGCGACATCGCATGTTCGGGGGTCCCGCACGTCTAGACTGCCCCGCATGACGGACAGCATCTCGGACGCTGCCGCCGCGAAGACTCGTTGGCTCGATCCTGATCAACAACGTGCGTGGCGTGCATACATGGTGGGGACCACCCTGCTCACGGACCGCCTCGACGACGAGCTTCGTGACGCCTTCGGCATCGGCCTGAACGAGTACGAAGTGCTGGTGCGCCTCTCCGAGCGCGAGGACCACTCCCTGCGGATGTCCGCGCTGGCGGACGCCATGCGGTTCAGCCGGAGCCGGGTCACCCACACCATCAAGCGCATGGAGGCCGCCGGCTGGGTGCGCCGCAGCGAGGCCACCGACGACGGGCGCGGCATCTTCGCGCACCTCACCGAGACCGGTTTCGCCCTGCTGGTCAGGGCCGCCCCGATCCACGTGGCCGGCGTCCGCGCCCACCTGGTCGACCTCGTCGCGGCCGACGACTTCGCCGCGATGGGCCGGGTCATGGACGCGGTCGTCGACCAGCTGGCCGAGGACCACCCCGAGGCCGATCTCCGCACCCCCGGCAGCTGAGCGGCCTCGTGGGCGCTCGCGGAGCGACCACGATCGTGCACAGGGGGTGTCTAGACACACGAGAACGCGAAGAAGCGACCCGGACCATGCAGGTGCACGGTCCGGGTCGCTTCACGTCGTACGGCGGGTGCCGCCGTCCGAGTCAGTCGCGGGTGAGGCGGCGGTGCGTGACGCGGTGCGGACGGGCCGCGTCGGCGCCGAGGCGCTCGATCTTGTTCTCCTCGTAGGAGGCGAAGTTGCCCTCGAACCAGAACCACTTGGCCGGGTCCTCCTCGTCGCCCTCCCACGCCAGGATGTGGGTGGCGACACGGTCGAGGAACCACCGGTCGTGCGAGGTGACCACGGCGCAGCCGGGGAAGTCGAGGATCGCGTCCTCGAGTGACGACAGGGTCTCGACGTCCAGGTCGTTGGTGGGCTCGTCGAGGAGCAGCAGGTTGCCGCCCATCTTCAGGGTCAGCGCCAGGTTGAGGCGGTTGCGCTCACCACCGGAGAGCACGCCGGCCTTCTTCTGCTGGTCGGGGCCCTTGAAGCCGAACGACGCGACGTAGGCCCGCGAGTTCATCTCGAAGTTGGCGACCTTGATGAAGTCGAGCCCGTCGGAGACGACCTCCCACACGTTCTTGTTGGGGTCGATGCCGCCGCGGCTCTGGTCGACGTACGACAGCTTCACCGTCTGGCCGACCTTGAGCTCGCCCTCGTCGGGCTGCTCGCCGCCGGTGATCATGCGGAACAGCGTGGTCTTGCCGACGCCGTTCGGGCCGATGACGCCGACGATGCCCGCGCGGGGCAACGTGAACGACAGGTCGTGGAACAGGGTGCGGTCGTCGAAGCCCTTGGCCAGGTCATGGGTCTCGAGCACGATGTCGCCGAGTCGTGGGCCTGCCGGGATGTTGATCTCGGACGTGTCGATCTTGCGCATCCGGTCGGCTTCCTTGGCCATCTCCTCATAGCGCGCGAGACGCGAGCGGCTCTTGGTCTGCCGGGCCTTGGCGTTGGAGCGGACCCACTCGAGCTCCTTCTCCAGCATCTTGGCGCGCTTGGCGTCCTTCTGGCCCTCGATCTTGAGCCGGGACTGTTTGGTCTCGAGGTACGTCGTGTAGTTGCCCTCGTAGGGGTGGGCCTGGCCGCGGTCGAGCTCGAGGATCCAGGTTGCGACGTTGTCGAGGAAGTACCGGTCGTGGGTGACCGCCAGGACGGCGCCCGGGTAGTCCTTGAGGTGGTTCTCGAGCCACTGCACGGACTCGGCGTCAAGGTGGTTGGTGGGCTCGTCGAGGAGCAGCAGGTTGGGCTGCTGGAGCAGCAGCTTGCAGAGGGCGACCCGGCGACGCTCGCCACCGGAGAGGTTGTCGACGATCGCGTCCGGCGGCGGGCAGCGCAGTGCGTCCATGGCCTGCTCGAGGCGGCTGTCGAGGTCCCACACGTTGGCGGCGTCGAGCTCGCTCTGGAGGTCGCCGGCCTCCGCGTTGATCTTGTCGAGGTCGGCGTCGGGGTCACCCATGGCCATGTAGAGCGCGTCGAGGCGTGCCATCTTGGCCTTGGTCTCGGCGACGGCCTCCTCGACGTTCTCGAGGACGGTCTTGCCCTCGGACAGCGGCGGCTCCTGCTGGAGCATGCCGACGGTCGCGCCGGGGGTCAGGATGGCGTCGCCGTTGTTGGCCTTGTCGAGCCCGGCCATGATCTTCAGCAGGGACGACTTGCCGGTGCCGTTGGGCCCGACGACGCCGATCTTCGCGTCGGGGAGGAACGAGAGGGTGACGTTCTCGAGGACAACCTTGTCGCCGTGCGCCTTGCGGACGTTACGCAGTGTGAAGACATACTCAGCCATGGGCGCGAGCCTACGGTGCGCGGGCGGTCCGGCTCCAACCGGTGCCCGCCGAGGAACCTGTCTGAGACCAATCGTCCGGTGAGGGCGTCTTGAGGGTGACGGTCCCAACGGGGGACCGAACGGACAAGGAGGCGCAGGCGTGAAGGACCCACGGGGGAACGATCGCGACTACTCGGAGTTCGTCGCCGCACGGTCGAACCAGCTCTACCGGCACGCCTACCTGCTCACCACCTCGCCGCACGGTGCCGAGGATCTCCTGCAGATCGCCCTCGCCAAGGCGTACGTCGCCTGGTCGCGGGTGACCCGTGCCGATGACCCGGTGGCCTACGTGCACGGCATCGTCACCAAGTCGTTCCTCTCCGAACGGCGTCGGCGCAGCAGCACGGAGCTCACGCTCGCCGAGCTGCCCGACCGTGGAGCGACCGACGCGGACCCGGCCCAACGCCTGGCCCTGATGCAGGCACTGGGCACGCTCGGGCGACTCGACCGGGCCGTCGTGGTGCTGCGCTACTGGGAGGACCTGAGCCTGCGCGAGACCGCGCACCAGCTCGGGATCAGCGAGCCGGCGGTGAAGAACCGCAGCCTGCGCGCGCTCCGCTCCCTGCGGGAGCTGCTGGGTGAACCTGCCGCCCTGTCCGATTCAGCGAATGGAGACCAGCGATGAACCTGGAACCGCACCACGACGACTGGGCAGACCACGACGAGCATGCAGTGCGCGACGTGCTGCACTCCTCGATGAACGACGTCTCGGCACCCCTCGGTGTCGAGGTCGGCGCCCGCCGGCTCGGACGCCGGATGCGGACGCGTCGGCGCCTCGGAGGAATCGCGGCCGGCGGCGTGGCAGCAGCCGCCCTGGCGATCGGCGTACCCATGGTGATCGGCGGCGGCAACGACGTCGACGAGCGCCCCGACAACAGCGCCGTCGCCACCGAGCCCTCCTCGTCGCCCAGCGAGGACGGCACGCAGCGCGACCCGGACGCCCCCGCCTGGTGGAGCATGCCGGCCGGCGAGATGGCCGAGACACTCGCCGACCTCCTCCCCGCCGGCGTGACGCTCAGCGACCCGGTGACCACCAACACCGACCGTGCACCAGGTGAGCCACTGGCCGAGATGGAGGGCTATCTGGTCGCCACGCTCACCACCGAGGACGGGCCCGGCAAGGTCAACCTGGTGCTCACCGGCGACCAGTCCGAGTCGGCATCGTCCACCGAGGGCGAAGACGGGGGCAGCGTGCCGTCGACGCTCAACGAGTCCGACGAGGTCGAGTCACCGGAGGGCGAACCCGACGAGGTCGAGTCGCCGGAGGGCGAACCCGAGGAGGTCTCCGGTCCGGCAGGGACGTCCCACTACGACTGCAGCCCGGAATCTGACACGGACCCGAAGCACTGCACCGTGATCCGCGACGGCGACGGCCGCGTGATCGGGCGCATCCTCGACACCACGGCCGACGGCGTGCGAGACCTGTCGATCACCTTGGTCGCCCCGGACAACGGCACGGTGATGATCAACGTGGCCAACACCCTGTCCGAGAAGTGGCCCTACGGTGCGACGCCCACGGCTCCCGACGTGGCCCTCACGCTGGCACAGTTGAGGACCATCGCCGAGAACCCGGTCTGGACGTCGTACCGACCCTGACCCCGGTCGCCCGGAGCAGCACCGGGAGTCGGTCGCCCGTCAGGCGGCCGGCTCCTCGGTGCGCTCGCGGGCCATGAAGTCGTCGATCGTCTCGCCGTTGCTGCTGATCTGGGGCCCACCGACGCCGAAGCCGGCGTTGTGCTCGGCGATGACCTGCGGGTCGATGCCCTCACCCGAGCCGCCCTCACTCTTGGTGAACGAGGCCGTGCCCTTGTTGAAGTCGTGGCCCACCGAGATCGCCTCCACCACGTGGTTGACGTGTTCGTTGCCCTGCTCGTCCTTCCAGATCTGGGCGGTGAGTCGGCCGTGCACCACCACGGCGTGGCCGGAGGCCAGCGACTCCGCGCAGTTGATGCCGAGGGTGCGCCAGGCATTCACGGTGTACCAGTTGGTCGGCGAGTCGACCCAGGCCGACTGCGGCTTGTTGTAGCGCCGCGGCGTGGAGGCGACCCGGAAGGTGGCCAACGGTGCGCCGCCCGCGTCACGGAAGTTCACCTCCGTGCCGACCCAGCCCTGGAAGGTGATCATCGTTTCGTTCATGTCGTGCGTCCTTGTCTCTCGATCGGTTTCGATGGGACAAGACTGCGGAGCCGGTACGACGAACGCCGGCCCGAGCAGCACGCACTGTGGAGAACCCGCACACGAACCGACATGTGTGCGAAAACCGGTCGCCCACCGCCGAACTGGCGACAGGTCGACCCGAATTCACGACGGGTCGACCCGAACTCGCGACAGGTCGACCCGAACTCCCGACAGGTCAGCGCAGGGCGGTGGCGAGACCTTCGCGGACCCGGCCGTAGGCGTCGAGCTCGCCCTCGATCGGCTGGATCACGAGGTTCTGGCTGATCCCGCGGATCTGCCCGCGCAGACCCTTGTCGGCGGCGCGCGCCCGCGACCGCGCGGTCAGTGAGACCAGCACCTTGCAGAACAGGGCCAGCACGATGCCGAGCAGCACTCCCCCGATCAGCATCAGCGTCGGGATCGGGAAGCCGGCCAGGTCGGGCGTCGGCGGCTCGGGCATGCGCAGGTAGGCCATCACGGCCAGCACGCCGAGCCAGATGCCCCCGGCGAGCGCAGTGAGGATCAGCAGCCACTGCAGCACCCGGACGGTGCTGGCCCACCACGGCAGCTTCGCGACGCCGAGGTCGGTGCCGGCCAGCGCAGTGTCGAGCTCGTCGCCGATGCGCTCGTTGTTGGACACCGAGGCGTTGCGGACCGCGGTGCGCCACGGCTCGGTCAGCCCGGAGCCCACCTCGTCAGCGACACCACGCACGGCCGCATCGACCCGGGCCCGCTGCACCTTGGTGGCCTGCGGGATCGAGGTGCGCGAGGCCCTGGTCAGCGCCCGCCCCTCCTTGCCGAGGTCGAGGTGCAGCCGCTTGAGCGGGTCGGGCTTGAGCTTCGAGATCCAGGAGGTGACCGGCCAGCCGGTGGCCCGTCCGGCGCGGATCCGGGTGGAGGACTCCACTGCGTCGACCACGATCGGCACACCGGCCGCGTCGGCGAAGGCGTTCTCCAGCTCGGCGACGCGCTCCTTGGTCGGAGAGGCGGCACGGCCGGTGCCGGAGGCCGCGGAGAGGCTCTCGGCGACGGCCTTCACGTCGGCTTCCAGCCGCGACTTGGTGGCCTTCTTCCCGGCCACCCGCTTGGCGAGCTCGTCCTTGAGCGCGTTGAGTCCGAGGTCCTCGCGTGCGCTGATCGGGAGCACCTTCACCTCGCCGAGGCCGTCGGCGTCCAGCAGCCGGCGTACGTCGGCGACCATCGCGTCACGACGGTCGGGGGCGACGGTGTCGATGTGGTTGAGCACCACGATCATGATGCCCGCGTGGCCGGCCAGCGGCTTGAGGTAGCGGTCGTGCACCGCGGCGTCGGCGTACTTCTGCGGGTCGAGCACCCACACGAGCACGTCGGCCAGCTTGACCAGCCGGTCGACCTCGAGGTGGTGGGAGACCTCGGTGGAGTCGTGGTCGGGCAGGTCGAGCAGCACGGTGCCGTTGAGGCGCCTGTCCTCGCGACCCGTGTCGAGCATGGAGTCGCGGGTGACCTGGTGCCGGGAGGGGATGCCGAGCCACTCCAGCAGCTCCTCGGCGCCGTCGCGGCCCCACACGCAGGCAGTGGCCCACGACGTCGTGGGTCGGCGTACGCCGACCGCGGAGAGCTCGAGCCCGGTGAGTGCGTTGAAGGTCGAGGACTTGCCCGACCCGGTCGCACCGGCCAGCGCGATGACGGTGTGCTCGGCGGAGAGCCGCAGGCGGCTGCTCGCGCGGTCCACCACGGCCTGGCCCTCGTCGACGAGGGCGTCGTCGAGCCGGCCGCGTGCCTGCTGCACGGCGGCCTCGAGCCCGGCGACGCGAGCTCCCAGATCGGATCCCCTGGAGACCAGCTTCTTGGCCCCTTCGAGCAACGACGTCATCTTCTCCCTCGGAGATTCACATGGGCTTGTGGCGAAACTCTATGCAACGGCTGGTGCTCAGGCCGAATGGTCGCCGCCCCCGGGGCGTTCACGGTTCGCGAATCGCTCGTCGGTGACCCTGCGGGCGGCCTTGCGCAGCCGCTCCGGCCCGTCGGCGTCGACCCCGAGCGCGTCGACGAGTGTCGTGAACCGCGCACGCTCGGTGGCCAGCAACGCGTCCACCCGCCGGGTCAGGTCGCGACGGGCCCGCTCGGCCAGCTCGCGGACCGCCTGGTCGCCGAACACCGCCTCGAGCAGCTTCTGCCCGATCACCGCACTGCCCCCCGCGATGCCGGCCTCGGCACCGGTCACGCCGGCGGTGTGGGCAAAGACGATCACCATCAGGGCAACCGAGAGGCCGTTGACGCCGTAGGCCAGGAACCGGGCGGTGCCCCGCTTGTCGGCGCCCTCGCTGCGCACCATGTCGAGCACGTCCTGCTGCCACTCGCGCACGGCCCGCTCGGCGTCGCGCCGGAACTCGCGTGACGCCCGGCCGAGGTCGACGGAGCCACCGGCCAGCAGGGCCTTGCCCTGGGCGGTCGAACGCCAGGCCCCGGCGGCACGTTCGGCCGCGGCCTCGGCGTGCTCGAGCAGCAGCGTCTCGAGGCCGGACTCGACCGCGACGGTGACCCGCTCGGCCTGGTGCGGCTTGCCCTTCACGGCGGCGACCACACGGTCGCGCACGCGTCCGACCCGGGACTCCAGGGAACGCAGCAGCTCTCCGGTGCCGACGAACTCCTGCCACCGGGCCAGCACTTCGCCGCGCAGCAGGGTGCCGTCGGCACTGGCGCTGGCGATCGCCTCGGCCGCGTCGTCGTACGCCGTGTCGACATCGGCGCGCAGGGATGCGGTGGCCGCCACCTGCTCGTCCAGGGCGTCGGCGACGGCGTACGCCCGCGACGACACGGAGCGGATGGCGCCCTCGAGGGTCTGCTTGACCACGGCAGCCCGCGCGTCGGCGTCGGCGGCCAGCGACTCGAGCCAGCCCCTGATGTCCTTCACCGCGGCGGCGGGCAGCAGGCCCTGGTCGTCGACGGTGCCCTCGGTGACCACGAACAGCGGCGAGTCCTTGAGCCCTCGGCTGGCCAGCATGCGGGCCAGGTGGGCGGCAACGGTCTCGATGGCGTCGGCGGGAGTGCGGTCGAGGACGATCGCGACCGCGGTGCTGCGGTCGGCTGCCTGCTTGAGGAACTCCCACGGCACCTGGTCGGCGTACCGCGCGGCGGAGGTGACGAAGAGCCAGAGGTCGGCGGCGGCCAGCAGCTGCGCGGCCAGGGTGCGGTTGCGCTCCTCGACGGAGTCGATGTCGGGTGCGTCGAGCACGGCCAGCCCGGCCGGCACGGAGTCGGCCGGCACCAGCTGCAGGGCCGACGGGTCACCGGTGGCCCGCTCGGTGCGCTCGAGGTCGGGAAGGATGCGGTCCTGGCCGAACCAGTGCGCGTCCTCGGGGTTGTGCACGAGGACGGGAGACCGCGTCGTCGGGCGGAGCACGCCGGGCTCGGTCACCCGGGTGCCGACCAGCGAGTTCACCAGCGTCGACTTGCCGGCGCCCGTCGAGCCACCGACCACGGTCAGCAGGGGCGCGTCGATCGTCATCAACCGCGGGATGACGTAGTCCTCGAGCTGGTCGACCATCTCGGTGCGAGCGGCACGCTGCTCGTCCACCCCGGGTACGTCGAGCGGGAGCGGCGACTCCTGGAGCGCGCCGCGCAGTCGCACGAGCGCGGTGAGCATCGTCGTGGAGCCACTCATCGGTGACGGCCTCCTGCAGGAATGGGCGTGGGGAACGCGATCAGGGGCCGAACCGCGTGCATGCGCTCCACGAACGCCTGTCCCCGCTGGGCAAAGTTGCGGGGCGCCGTGCCCCGGAGCACGCGATGGTGAAGGTACCCCAGTTCGACTGCCGCCTGCTGATAGTCCCTCATCGCCTGCGCGCCGCGGGCACCGCCTCGGGCCCGGGCGAAGGCGCGGGCCTGGCGTCGGGCGCGCAGGTCGACGACGTGCGGGATGTCCTGCGGCGCGATCAGGCCGCGGGCCGCGGCGTCCTGGAGTGCCCGGGCGAGCAGGTCGCGCTCACGGGTTCGGGTCCACACCGCGAGCACCACCAGCAGCACGAACACCGGGATCATCACCAGCAGGTAGACCCCGAAGAAGCCGGCGCCGTTGGCCAGCAGCGTCGAGCCGTTCCAGGCAGCGTGCAGCCCGACCGCGAGGGCGTAGCCGACGACCGGGCCGAGGATGCGGACGGCGGTCGACCGGCTCGAGACCGCCAACCCGATGCCGATGCCGGTCATCGCGGTGAACAGCGGGTGGGCGAACGGGCTGACGATGCAGCGGACCACGAAGGTCGCGCCGAGTCCTGGCAGTCCGCCGGGGGCGCCGCCCTCGGTGCCGTTGTAGGCCGCGGTCAGATAGAGGATGTTCTCGGTGAACGCGAAGCCGATGCCGACCATGCCGGCGTAGACGATGCCGTCGAGGATGCCGTCGAACTCCTGGCGGCGCCAGACCAGCAGGAGCACCAGGAACAGTCCCTTGGTGAACTCCTCGGACAGCGGCGCGACGATCGCCAAGGATGCTTCGTTGGACCAGCCGCCCACGAAACCGCCGACACCCTGCACCACCAGGGCCAGGAACGTCGCGACGAAGGCACCCCAGGCCAGGCCGAGCGCGAGCAGCGTCTTCGGCTCCGGTTCGTAGCGGTCGAGCCACAGGTAGCAGGCGATCAGCGGCCCGACCGGGACCAGGGCGAAGATCGCCGCGAGTACCACCGAGGGGCCTTCTCCGGACAGCGCTGTCACCAACGCGATCGGGATCGCCGCCAGCGCCGCGATCAACGAGACCACGATGGTGAAGACGAGGCTCTCGTGGCGGCGTACAGGCATGGGGGGAAGCGTATCTGCTCGCGTGGCGGGTGAGTCGTATGGTGGAGTCGTGAGCGAGATCGAGAACACACACCCCGAGTCCTCTGACCATTCGGCAACACCCCAGCCGAAGACCGAGTCCCACGACCAGGCCGTCCCGGAGGCGTGGTCCGCCTTCATGCGCCAGGGCTGGGCAGACCGCGAGTCCGACGTACCCCCGCATCCCGTGACGGCGCCCGCCGCGGCCCGCCGCCAGCGCCTGTCCGACGCGTTCCCCGGTGAGCGCCTGGTGATCCCGGCCGGCAACTACAAGGTGCGCGCCAACGACACCGACTACCGGTTCCGCCCCGACACGGCGCACACCTACTTCTCCGGCAACCAGACCTCCGACGCGGTGCTCGTCGTCGAGAGTGGCGAGGCAACCCTGTATGCCCGGCCGCGCTCGGGCCGCGACACGGACGAGTTCTTCCGTGACCGCCAGTACGGCGCACTCTGGGCCGGCCGGCGTGCCTCGCTGAGCGAGATCTCCGCGTCCCTCGGCGTGACCACCAAGCACATCGACGACCTGCCGGCGGCGCTGTCCGGCACCGGGAAGACCCGCGTGCTGCGCGGCATCGACCGCACGGTCGACGGCCTCGTCACCGGCGACGAGGAGCGCGACCGCGACTTCGCCCGCGTCGCCTCCGAGATGCGACTGGTCAAGGACGAATGGGAGCTCGGCGAGCTGGCCGAGGCGTGCGACATCACCACGCTCGGCTTCGAGGACTCCGTCCGTGACTGGGACAACGTCCTGAAGTACGGCGAGCGCTGGATCGAGGGCACGTTCTTCCGCCGGGCGCGCGCGATGGGCAACGACATCGGCTACGACTCCATCGTCGGCGGCGGCAGCCACGCCACGACCCTGCACTGGATCGAGAACTCCGGCCCGGTCACGCCCGGCGAGATGCTGCTGCTCGACATGGGCGTCGAGGGCACCAACCTCTACACCGCCGACGTCACCCGCACGATCCCGGTCGACGGCACCTTCACCCCGTTGCAGCGCGACCTCTACGACCTCGTCCACACCGCGCAGGAGGCCGGCATCCAGGCCGTGCGCCCCGGCGTACCCTTCCTCGCCGCGCACCACGCCGCGATGGAGGTGCTGGCCACCGGGCTCGGCGACATGGGCCTGCTCCCGGTCTCCGTCGAGGAGGCGCTCGACCCCGAGTCGAAGGTCTACTCCCGTTGGACCCTCCACGGCACCAGCCACATGCTCGGCCTCGACGTGCACGACTGTGGCTCCGCGGCGCCGGAGGTCTACCCGAAGGGCGACCTGGCCGAGGGCATGGTGCTCACGGTCGAGCCGGGGCTCTACTTCCAGGAGGACGACCTGCTCGTCCCCGAGGAGCTGCGCGGCATCGGCATCCGCATCGAGGACGACATCGTGGTCACCGCCGACGGGTTCAAGAACCTGTCGGAGTCCCTGCCCCGCACGTCGTCCGACGTCGAGGCCTGGATGGCGCGACTGCAGGGCTGATGCGCTGGTTCGCGGCAATGCTGGCCGTCGCCGGGCTGACGCTGGTCACTCTGTCTGTGGGCGCGCTCGTCCCCGGCACGGCGCAGGCCGCCGACCGCTCGCCGTTGCCGGTCGGGACCCACTGGGACTACCAGCTCGGTGGCGCCCGGCCGGTGCCCGCGTCGGTCGGCGTCGTGCTGCGTGATCGCCGCGCGACGCCGGTCCGGGGCCGCTACAACATCTGCTACGTCAACGCGTTCCAGACCCAGCCCGACGAAGGACGGTTCTGGCGCACCCGCCAGCACCTGATCCTCAAGCGCGACGGTCGCCCGGTCGTCGACTCGGCCTGGGGCGAGAAGCTCCTCGACCTCCGTACACCGGCCAAGCGGCGCGCCCTCGCCCACATCGTGGGCGCGTGGATGTCCGGCTGCGCCCGGGCCGGCTTCGACGCCGTCGAGCTCGACAACCTCGACTCGTTCTCCCGCAGCCGACGACTCATCACGCCGCGCCAGACCAAGGCGTACGCCGCATTGCTGACGCGCCGGGCCCACCGGTCCGGGCTCTCGGTCGCCCAGAAGAACTGGCCGGCCCTCGACGGACGACGCATCGGCTTCGACTTCGCGGTCGCCGAGGAGTGCGCGCGCTGGCACGAGTGCGGCGCCTACGCGGCCCACTACGGACGCCGGGTCCTCGTCGTCGAATACCGCGACCGCGACTTCAGGCGGGCCTGTCGCAACCAGGGTGGCCGGCTCTCGGTGCTCCGCCGCGACCTGACACTGTCGCGCACCGGCGTACGGCGTTGGTGCTGAGCGGGCTCACCTGACTAGACGCGGCCGACCACGCACCACGTCGTACCCGTGATCTCGAGGTCGGTTGCCGGCATGAGGGATGCGGCGGCCTCACGCAGGGCTTGGCGCTTCTCCTCGTCGAGTCGCGCGTAGTGGTCGCCGACCGGTCCGGTGCCGTTCGTCATCGGTTCCCACCAGTCCTCGAACGTGGGCAGGTGCACGTGGATGGTGAGCTCCGACTCCACCCGGTCCTCGAAGCCGGCCTCCGCGAAGAGCTGGGCGAGGTGGCCGCGCCGGCAGCCGGGGATGTTCGCCTCGCTGGCACCCCCCGGCTCGACTCGCTCGGCGGCCCGCCAGTACGTCGTCAGCGGGGTCCGCTCGCCGGCGTGGTCCCAGGCGCAGGCCGCCACGACTCCCCCGGGTCTGGTCACCCGGGCCATCTCGCGCAGCCCGGCCACCGGGTCGGCCATGAACGGCACCACCAGCTGGGCCATCGCCACGTCGAACGTGTCGTCGTCGTACGGCAGCGCCTCGGCGGACCCCCGTCGTACGTCGACTTCTGGGAGGCGGTCGCGGAACGCGGCTACGAAAGACTCGGACGGGTCGATCGCGCAGACCGCCTCGGCGCCCAGCTCTCGCACCAGCACCGTGGTGAGCGCGCCGGGACCGCAGCCGACGTCGAGCGCGCGCTGGCCGGCGCGCACTCCCGCCGCACAGATGAACTCCTCGGCCATCGGCGTGGAGTAGCGGCCCATGAACCTGCCGTAGGCGTCGGCCCCGACCTCGAATCCCATGCCAGAACGCTAGTCCGCAGCGGCCGACCACGGCATCACCCGCATGGGTCAGAAGTGCGCCACTCGGCGCGATTTCGGAATTTCTATTCCAGATTGTGGAATTCTTGCTCGAATGTCACCCACGCACGAGCCGACGCGCCTACGGTCGTTCACATGCGCAGAGCAAAGATCGTCGCCACCCTCGGCCCGGCCACCTCGACCCCGGAGCAGATCGGCGCCCTCGTGGACGCCGGCATGGACGTCGCGCGCCTGAACATGAGCCACGGCACGCAGGCCGACCACGAGAAGTCCTACCTGATGGTGCGCGAGGCCGCCGAGGCCTCGGGCCGCGGCGTCGGCATCCTGGCCGACCTGCAGGGGCCCAAGATCCGCCTCGGCCTCGTGCCGGACGGCCCGATCCGGCTGGCCCAGGGTGACCCCTTCACGATCACCACGCGGGACGTCCCCGGAGACGCGCGCCTCTGCTCCACGACGTACGCCGGCCTGGCGGGCGACGTCTCCCCCGGCGAGCGCATCCTGATCGACGACGGACGGGTCACCCTCGAGGTCACCGCCGTCGAGGAGACCGAGGTGCACACCGAGGTCGTCGTCGCCGGGCCGATCAGCAACCACAAGGGCATCAACCTCCCGGGCGTCGCGGTGTCGGTGCCGGCCCTGTCCGAGAAGGACAAGGACGACCTGCGCTTCGCCCTGCACCTGGGCGTCGACCACATCGCGCTGTCGTTCGTGCGCTCGGCCCAGGACGCCGAGGACGTCCGCGCGATCATGCGCGAGGAGGGCATCGTCCGCCCCGTCATCGCGAAGATCGAGAAGCCCCAGGCCATCGACAACCTCGACGAGGTGATCAAGGCCTTCGACGCCTTCATGGTCGCCCGTGGCGACCTCGGCGTGGAGTGCCCACTGGAGGACGTGCCGTTCCTGCAGAAGCAGGTGATCGAGAAGGCCCGCCGCAACGCGAAGCCGGTCATCGTGGCGACCCAGATGCTCGAGTCGATGATCTCGGCACCGCAACCCACCCGGGCCGAGGCCAGCGACGTCGCCAACGCCGTGCTCGACGGCGCGGACGCCGTGATGCTCTCCGGCGAGACCAGCGTGGGCGACCACGCCGTCGCCGCTGTCGCCACGATGGCCCGGATCATCGAGTCCACCGAGGACCACGGGCTGGCCCGGATGGCCGCGATCGACTGGCAGCCGCGGACCAAGGGCGGCGTGATCGCCAAGGCTGCCGCCGAGGTCGCCGACCGGCTGGGCGCCCGCTACCTGGTCGCGTTCACCACCACGGGGGACTCGGCCCGGCGCCTCTCGCGCTACCGCAGCCGGATCCCCGTGCTCGCCTTCACACCGGTCCCCCTGGTCCGCTCGCACCTGAGCCTTTCCTGGGGCGTCGAGACGTTCGTCAGCGCCGAGGTCGAGAACACCGACGCCATGGTGCTGCAGATCGACGAGGCCCTGCTCGCCTCCGGTCGGGTCGCCGCGGGTGAGCTGGTGGTGCTGATCGCCGGCACGCCGCCCGGCACCCCCGGCTCGACCAACGCGCTCCACGTGCACCGGGTCGGCGACGCGTTCAACGCCGTGGCGCCGGCGTACCGCCGAAGGGCCTGACGAGAGGCAAGACACCCCAACCGCGGTGCGACGAGGTCCGGTGACCACTGCGTCTGCCGGGCCGACCGGCTCGTTCTGCCCTGGGTGGTTGAGGCCAATCGGCCCAGCAGACCCAGCGTGCGACGAACTTCTCGCCGCCCCGGACAACCGGAACAGCACAGCACGGCGCCTGACGGCCGCTGCGGACGAGCTGTTCAGCCGCGACCGGCGTAGGGCATGCCCGTCGCGAGGATCGTCATGGCGGGCACGCTGACTCCCAGTGGGAGCCGCGCCATCGCGACGACGGCATCCGCCACGTGGCGGGGGTCGAACGTCGGCTCGGTCTGCCCGAAGCCCGAGGTCATCTCGGTCGCGGCATTGCCGATGTCGATCTGACCGACCGCGATGTCGTGGGCGCGCCCATCCAGGGCCAGCGCCTTCGTCAGGCCGGTCATCGCGTGCTTGGTGGAGGTGTACGCCGCACTCCCCGGCCGCGGCGTGTGTGCGGAGATCGACCCGTTGTTGATGATCCGGCCGCCTCGCGGGTCCTGGCGCTTCATCTGCCCGAAGGCCGCACGGGCACAGAGGAAAGCGCCGGTCAGGTTGACCGAGACGGTGTCGAGCCAGTCGTCCACGGCGATCTCGTCGACCTCGCCCTTCGGGCCGAAGGTGCCGGCATTGTTGACGAGCACGTCGACCCGACCCCAGGCGTCGACCACCGCGGCGAAGGCCGTGTCGACACTCGAGGGCACCGTGACGTCGGTCGGCAGCACGAGGGCGTCAGAGATCGACTCGGCGGTCTCCTCGAGCGCGTCGGCACGACGACCCAGCAGGGCGACCGAGAAGCCGGCCCCGGCCAGGCCGTGCGCGATGACACGACCCAGGCCGGAGCCGGCTCCGGTGACGACAGCTACAGGCATCAGAGGACCAACGCCGTCACACGAACTGACGGCTCAGCTTGGCGTGCCGGTTGACGTCCTTGTAGAGCAGGTAGCGGAACCGACCGGGCCCGCCGGCGTAGCAGGCCTGCGGGCAGAAGGCGCGCAGCCACATGAAGTCGCCCTCCTGCACCTCGACCCAGTCGTTGTTCAACAGGTACATCGCCTTGCCCTCGAGCACGTAGAGCCCGTGCTCCATGACATGGGTCTCCGGGAACGGGATCGAGCCGCCCGGCTCGAAGTTGACGATGTTGACGTGCATGTCGTGGCGGACGTCGGTCGGGTCGGCGAACCGCTGGGTCGACCACGCACCGTTGGTGCCGGGCATCTCGCCGGCCTCGACGTCGACCTCGTTGGTCACGAACGCCTCGGGCACGTCGATGCCGTCGACGAACTGGTAGGCCTTGCGGATCCAGTGGAAGGTGGCGGTGGCGTCGCTGGTGTTGTGCAGGGTCCAGGCCGAGCCGGGCGGCAGGAACGCGTAGCCACCGGGCCCGAGGTCGTGCTTCTCCCCCTCGAGGTCGAGGACCAGGTCGCCCTCGACCACGAAGACCACGCCCTCCGCGCCCTCGTCGAGCTCCGGCTTGTCGCTGCCACCTCCCGGCGAGACCTCGACGATGTACTGCGAGAACGTCTCGGAGAAGCCGGACAGCGGCCGGGCGATCACCCAGAGCCGGGTGTTGTCCCAGAACGGCAGGTTGCTGGTCACGATGTCGCGCATCGTGCCGCGCGGGAGGACGGCGTACGCCTCGGTGAAGGTCGCCCGGTCGGTGGTGAGCTCGCTCTGGGCCGGGTGCCCGCCCTTCGGGGCGTAGTAGCGCGGCGATGCTGGGGTGGTCATGCTCCTCCTCGGGTCAGCAGGCGGCCCTGGGGCTCGGCCTGCTCGGTGATGTCGATGCGCCGACCGCGCAGCCAGGTGCTGCGGACGACACCGGCCAGCGGGCGACCGGCGTACGGCGTGATGGCGTTCTTGTGGTGCAGCTTGTCGACGTCGACGACGAACGCGTCGTCCGGCGCGAAGACGGCGAAGTCGGCGTCGTAGCCGATCTCGATCCGGCCCTTGCTCCGCAGGCCCGCCTGCCGGGCCGGGGCCTGGCACATCCAGCGGGCCACGTCGACCAGGGTGAAGCCGCGACGGCGGGCCTCGGTCCAGACCGCCGACAGGCCGAGCTGGAGCGAGGAGATCCCGCCCCAGGCGACTCCGAAGTCGCCCGTGTCGAGGCACTTGAGGTCGACCGTTGACGGCGAGTGGTCGGTCACGACCATGTCGATCACGCCCTCGCGCAGACCCTCCCAGAGCAGCTCGCGGTTGGCCGCCTCGCGGATCGGCGGGCAGCACTTGAACTGCGTGGCGCCGTCGGGGACCTCCTCGGACGAGAAGGTCAGGTAGTGCGGGCAGGTCTCGGCGGTGATCTGGACGCCCTCGCGTCGCGCGCTGGCCAGCATCGGCAGCACGTCGGAGCTCGACACGTGCAGGATGTGCACCCGGCAACCGGTCCAGCGGGCCAGCTCGATCACCTGCGCGACGGCGAGGTTCTCCGCGCCACGCGGTCGGCTGTGCAGGAAGTCGTCGTACGTCTCGCCGTGGGCGGTCGGCGCCCGCTCGATCGCGTGGGTGTCCTCTGCGTGCACGATCATCAGCCCGTCGAAGGAGCGAAGCTCGCGCATCGCCTCCTCGAGCTGGTCGGGGTCGAGGTGCGGGAACTCGTCGACGCCCGAGTGCAGCAGGAAGCACTTGAAGCCGAACACGCCGGCGTCGTGGAGCGGCCTCAGGTCGGGCACGTTGCCTGGGATGGCGCCACCCCAGAAGCCGACGTCGACGAAGGCCTGGCTCTCGGCTGTCTTGCGCTTGAGCTCGAGGGCCGGGACGTCGCAGGTCGGCGGAATGCTGTTGAGCGGCATGTCGACGATCGTGGTGACGCCGCCGGCGGCCGCAGCCCTGGTGGCGGACGTGAAGCCCTCCCACTCGGTGCGCCCCGGATCGTTCACGTGCACGTGCGAGTCGACCAGGCCGGGCATCAGCACCTCGTCGTCGGCCAGCTCGAGGAGCTCGGCACCGTCGAGCTCGGAGTCGAGCGGCTCGATCGCGACGATCCTGCCGTCCTTGACGCCGATGAGACGGCCCACCTCCCCAGACGTGCTCACCACACGACTGGCACGGATCACCAGGTCGCAGGGCTCGTTGACCTGTGCTTCGACTTCTGTACTCATCAAGACCTCACTGTAGTTCCAGAGATGCGTCGTGGATCCCCGAAACCGGGGTGCGCTGTCGCCCCAGACCGATGACCTCAGCCTCGACCACGTCGCCGTCCCGGAGATAAGGCTTGGGCTCAGGGCGGCCGGCGGCGACTCCCCCGGGGGTTCCGGTCAGCACCAGATCCCCCGGCTCGAGGGTCATCAGGGTCGAGACGTAGGCCAGCAGCTCGCCGACGCCGTACGCCATCAAGGAGGTGGTGCCGGACTGGCGCACCTCGTCGTTGACCGTGAGGGTCAGCGTCAGCGCCTGCGGGTCGCCCACCTCGTCGGGCGTCACCAGCCACGGCCCGATCGGGGTGAAGGTGTCCGCGCACTTGCCCTTGGCCCAGGTCGGCCCCGCGGCGATGCGCGAGCGTTCGGAGACGTCGTCGGCCGTGACGTAGCCGCCGACCGAGGCGAGCGCGGCGGAGGGGTCGTGACAGCGCGACAGGCGAGCGCCCATCACCACCCCGAGCTCGACCTCGTGGTCGGTCGTGGTGCTGCCCGCGGGCAAGGCGATCGTGTCAGCCGGGCCGCACACCGAGGTCCCCGGCTTGAGGAACACCACCGGCTCGTCCGGGATCGACGCGCCGGTCTCGAGGGCGTGGTCCTTGTAGTTCAGCCCGATCCCGACCACCTTGCCTGGACGGGCCACGGGTGCGCCCAGCCTGAGTCCGGGGGGCAGGACCGGCAGCGCGCAGGCGTGCACCGCCTGTCGCGTGGCCGCCATCCGCACCGGATCGGTGAGCAGCCGGGCGTCGATGTCGTCGGCGACCGAGCTCAGGTCCCGCAGCAGGCCGCTCGCGTCGAGGGCTGCCGGGCGCTCGCGGCCGATCGCGCCGACCCGGAGCAGCTTCATGCCTCACCGCCGTCGGCGATGATGAAAGGGGGTGCTTGGTCAGCACTCATGGGGTCTCCTCAGTTCATGGCGAGTGGGTGTCGCCGCAAGTTCGTCGCGACACACGACGAGCTTCCGGTGGTCCCCACCAGGTGGGTCTCAGCGATCTGCTGGCCCAGTCGTTCGAGCAGGGGGACGCCGTCGCTCATGCAGCGACTGACGTCGGGTTCGAGATCGGTGAGGGCGTACGCCGCCTCGATGCCGGCCGTGTTCAACCGCGCGGCATCGAGCCGGTTGACGCCACACACGGCGACGACCGCGATGCCCAACGCCCCGGCGGCCTCGGCCACTCCCGCGGGTGCCTTGCCGTGCAGGGTCTGGGCATCCAGGGCGCCCTCGCCGGTGATCACCAGGTCGACGCCGGCCAGCCGTTCGTGGAAGCCGACGAGATCGAGCACCAGGTCGATGCCGGGCCGGAGCTCGGCGCCGAGCAGGGCCAGGGCGGCGAAGCCCACACCACCGGCGGCCCCGGCTCCGGCGGCCTCCCGGAGGTCGGTGCCGGTGGTGGTGGCCACGACGTCGGCCCAGTGGCTGAGCGCGTCGTCGAGGTCGACCACCTGGCCGGGACCGGCTCCCTTCTGCGGGCCGTAGGTCGCGGCCGCGCCGACGGGCCCGGTGAGCGGGTTGTCCACGTCGCAGGCGACCACGAACTCCACTCCGTGGGTCCGCGCGCGCAGGTCGGCGAGGTCGAGCGACTCGAGATCGGCGAGGGCCGCTCCCCCGGAGCCGATCGGCCGACCGGCGCCGTCCAGGAGGCGGGCGCCCAGGCCCTGCAACAGCCCGGCGCCCCCGTCCGTGCTGGCGCTGCCACCGATGCCGACCACGATGCGTCGGCAGCCGTCGGCGATCGCGGCGGCGATGACCTGACCGGCGCCCAGGGTGCCGGCCGTCATGGGGGCCTGGTCCGACGGCAGCCGGACCAGGCCGGACACGTCGGCCAGCTCGACGACGGCCACGTCGTCGCGGCGCGCGTAGGCCGTGTCGACCGGCTCACCGGTCGGGCCGGTGGCGGTCACCGGGACGTTCGCGAAACCGGCCGCGAGCGCGGCCGCCAGGGTCCCGTCTCCCCCGTCCGCGACCGGCACGGAGTCGACGTCGACGTCCGGCCGGGCACGACGTACGCCGGAGCCCACCGCCGCCGCAACCTCGGCGGCGGTGAGCGACCCCTTGAACTTGTCGGAGGCGATCAGGACCCTGGGCATCGAGAGTCCACTCAGTCCAGCGGAGTGATCGCGGTGGGCGCGTGCTCGCCGCGTTCGGCCAGCTCCTCGAACTCGACGACGTTGTCGATCTCGAGCCCCATGGACACGTTCGTGATGCGCTCCATGATGACCTCGACCACGACCGGGACCTCGAACTCGACCATCAGCTTCTTGGCCTGTTCGAGCGCCGGCAGGATCTCGTCGGGCTCGAAGACGCGGATCGCCTTGCAGCCCAGGCCCTCGGCGACCTTGACGTGGTCGACGCCGTAGCCGTTGAGCTCGGGACTGTTGACGTTCTCGAACGACAGCTGGACGTGGTAGTCCATCTCGAAGCCACGCTGTGCCTGACGGATCAGGCCCAGGTAGGAGTTGTTCACCACGACGTGGATGTAGGGCAGGTGGAACTGCGCACCGACCGCGAGCTCCTCGATCAGGAACTGGAAGTCGTAGTCGCCGGACAGCGCGACCACGGTGGCCTCGGGGTCGGCGGCCGCGACGCCGAGGGCGGCGGGCACGGTCCAGCCCAGGGGGCCGGCCTGGCCGGCGTTGATCCAGTTGCGCGGCTTGTAGACGTGGAGCAGCTGCGCGGCCTGGATCTGGGACAGGCCGATCGTGGAGACGTAGCGGGTCTCGGGACCGAAGGCCTTGTTCATGTCCTGGTAGACACGTTGCGGCTTGACCGGCACGTTCTCGAAGTCGGTCCTGCGCTGCAGCGTCCGCTTGCGCTCGGCACACTCGCCGGCCCAGGTGGTGCGGTCGGCCAGCTTGCCCTGTGCCGCCCACTCCTTCGCCACCTCGACGAAGACCTCGAGCGCGGCCCTGGCGTCGGAGACGATGCCGTAGTCGGCCCCGAAGACGCGACCGATCTGGGTCGGGTCGATGTCGACGTGCACGAACGTGCGGCCCTGCGTGTAGGTTTCGACGCTGCCGGTGTGGCGATTGGCCCACCGGTTGCCGATGCCGATCACGAAGTCGCTGGCCAGCATGGTCGCGTTGCCGTAGCGGTGCGAGGTCTGCAGGCCGACCATGCCCGCGGTCAGCGGGTGGTCGTCGGGGATCGTGCCCCAGCCCATCAGGGTCGGCACGACCGGCACACCGGTGGTCTCGGCGAACTCGACCAGCAGGTCGGACGCGTCGGCGTTGATGATGCCGCCGCCGGCGACGATCAACGGGCGTTCGGCCGCGTTGAGCATGGCCAGTGCCTTCTCGGCCTGGGCGCGGGTCGCCGCGGGGCGACTGACCGGGAGCGGTTCGTAGGTGTCGATGTCGAAGTCGATCTCGGCCATCTGGACGTCGATCGGCAGGTCGACCAGGACCGGGCCCGGACGTCCTTCGCGCATGATCTGGAACGCCTTCTGGAAGGTGCCCGGCACCTGCGCGGCCTCCATCACGGTGACCGCCCATTTCGAGACCGGCTTGGCGATGGAGGCGATGTCGACGGCCTGGAAGTCCTCCTTGTGCAGCTTCGCGACCGGCGCCTGTCCGGTGATGCAGAGGATCGGAATCGAGTCGGCGGACGCGGAGTAGAGGCCGGTGATCATGTCGGTGCCGGCCGGGCCCGACGTACCGATGCAGACTCCGATGTTTCCGGCCGCGGCCCGGGTGTAGCCCTCGGCCATGTGCGAGGCGGCCTCGACGTGGCGGGCCAGCACGTGCTTGAGCCCGCCGTGTGCGCGCAGGGCGCTGTAGAACGGGTTGATCGCGGCGCCGGGCAGGCCGAACAGCTGGTTGGCCCCTTCCTTCTCCAGGATCAGGACGGCGGCGTCGACCGCGCGCATGCGTGCCATGTCAGTTCTCCTTCTGGGTGGTCGAGGTCTCGGTGCCGCTGAGGCGCTCGACGCCTCGCAGCAGGCCGGAGTGGTCCAGAGCGCCGTCGCCGTTGGCGAGGGCGCTGCCCATCAGCTGGGCGACGAGCGAGCCGAGGGGTACGACGACACCGGCCTCGCGGGCGGCGCTGGTGACGATGCCCATGTCCTTGTGGTGCAGGGCGATCCGGAAGCCGGGCTCGAAGGAGCGGGACAGCATGTTCTCCTTCTTCTGGTCCAGCACCTTGGAGCCGGCCAGCCCACCGCCGAGCACCTCGAGGGCGGCCTTGGTGTCGACCCCGTAGGCCTCGAGGAAGACCACGGCCTCCGACAGTGCCTGGATGTTGGCGGCGACGATGAGCTGGTTGGCCGCCTTGACGGTCTGGCCGGAGCCGCTCGGGCCGACGTGGACGATGGTCTTGCCGACCGCGTCGAAGACCGGCTTGGCGGCCTCGAAGTCGTCGGCCGCACCGCCGACCATGATCGACAGGGCGGCGTTGACCGCGCCGGCCTCGCCACCGGACACCGGTGCGTCGACGAGCCGGAACCCGTTGTCCTGCGCCTGCTTCGCGAGCTCGACGGTGACGTCGGGGCGGATGCTGGAGAAGTCGATGATCAGCGCCCCCGCCTTGGCGCTGGCAAAGACGTTGCCGTCGCCGGCGAGCACGTCGGTGACGTCCGGCGAGTCCGGAACCATCACGCACACGATGTCGGCGTCGCGCACGGCGTCGGCGATCGACTCCGCGGTGCGGCCGCCGGCGTCGACGAGCGGCTTGGCCTTGTCCGGGGTGCGGTTGTAACCCGCGACCGAGTGGCCGGCGTTGGCCAGGTGGACGGCCATGGGGCTGCCCATGATGCCGAGTCCGATGAAGGCGATGTTCGTCATTGGTGTGGCTCCTCTTCGTTTCAGTGGGCGGCGGCGGCCGACGTACGGCGCTCGCGGGAAAGCCAGTCGAAGCTGTCGACCGAGGTGGTGGACGGCTTGTACTCGAGGCCGACCCAGCCGGTGTAGCCGCCGGCCTCGAGGGCGGCGAGCTGGCGCATCAGCGGAAGGTCGCCGGTGCCCGGCTCGTTGCGGCCGGGTGCGTCGGCGATCTGCACGTGGGCGACCCGGTCGACGTGGTCGGCGATCACCCGGTCGACGTCGTCGCCGTTGACGGCCAGGTGGTAGAGGTCGGCAAGCAGGCCGACGTTGGTGACGTCGTGGCGCGTGCGGACCCGGTCGATGACCGCGAGGGCGTCGACGGCCGTCTTCAGCGGGTACGTCGGGGTGCCGCTGACCGGCTCGACCAGGACGGTGCCGCCGATGCGGTCCGCGGCACGGGCCGCGAGTGCGAGGCTCTCGGCGCCGATCTCGTCCTGCTCGTCGGCGGAGACCCCGTCGACGCGGTTGCCGTAGAGGGCGTTGAAGGCCCTGCAGCCGAGTCGCTCGCCGATGCCGACGGTGACGTCGATGTTGTCGCGGAACTCCGCGGAGCGGGCCGGCCACGAGACCAGGCCGCGGTCGCCGCCGGGCATGTCGCCGGCGAAGAAGTTGAGACCGACGAGCTGCACGCCGGCGTCCTGGATCGCACCGACGAAGGCGTCGACGTCCCGGTCCGCGGGCACGGCCTCGGCGAAGGGCCANCCAGAACTCGACCGCGTCGAAGCCGGCCGCCCTGACCGCGGCGGGGCGCTCGAGCAGGGGAAGGTCGGTGAACAGGATCGAGCAGTTCACCTCGTAGCGCAGGGTGTGGTCCATGAGGGGNCCAGAACTCGACCGCGTCGAAGCCGGCCGCCCTGACCGCGGCGGGGCGCTCGAGCAGGGGAAGTTCGGTGAACAGGATCGAGCAGTTCACCTCGTAGCGCAGGGTGTGGTCCATGAGGGT
>NZ_LMGG01000007.1:928033-938627 GCF_001427925.1 Nocardioides sp. Root151 | reverse complement strand
TCCTCGTATTCCGTATTTCGCATTGCGGAAGATTACTTCTGTACTTCGGAATCACTGTAGGGCGTGACCCCAGTCACGTCAACCTGTACGTTCCACTCAGGAAGGAGCCGCACATGTTGCTCTCGGAGCTGCTCGCCGCCCCCGGTCTGGGGCTGCGCGTGCTGCACGAGTCCCCCGGATCGCTGGGTCGTCCGGTCGGCCGCGTGATCACCACGGACCTGCTCGAGCCGGGTCGCTACCTGACCGGTGGCGAGCTGGTGATGACCGGGCTGGCCTGGCGCCGCACGCCTGATGACAGCGAGACCTTCGTGGCCTCGGTCACCTCCCGCGGGGCGACCACGGTGCTCGCCGGCGACGCGCTCCTGGGTGCCGTGCCCGACGACCTGGTCGAGGCCTGCCGCCGGCACGCGTGCACCCTGATCGAGGTGCCGATCGAGGTGGCCTTCGCCGACATCACCGAGCACGTCTCCGCGACCCGCTCGGCGGTCAGCGGCGCCCGGCTCTCACGCCAGCGCCAGCTGGTCTCCTCGCTCGCCGACGGCCGCAGCCTCGACGAGCTCGCGGCCCGGGTCTCGGCGGAGGTCGACCGGCCCTGCCGGGTCCTCACCACCACGGGGCGGCACGTCGCGGAGGGACCCGGCCCGCTGGGCCCCACCACGCTCGACGCGCTGGTCCGGGGCTTCCTCGCCGCCGACCGGCTGCCGGCCGTGGCCCGCGACGACGACTCGACGTACAGCCTGTTCCCGGTCGGCCCCGGCCTCGGCAACCGGCTCACCTCCTGGCTGGTCGCCGTCGACGGCGACCACGAGCAGTGGCCGCGCGACCACGTCGAGGCAGTGCAGGAGCTCTGCTCGATCGCGGCCCTCGACCGGTCACGCCGTGACGAGGGCGTGCGCGCGCTGCGGCCAACGTCCGCCGACGTGCTGGCGCTCGTCGAGGGCGGGGCGCCGTACGCCGAGATCGCCGTACGGCTGCGCCAGGCCGGCCTCGACCCCGACGGCCCGGTGACCCTCGTCGTACTCGACCTCGACGGCGACGCCCCCGACGACTCCGCCCTGCTGCTGTTCGAGGACGTCGCACTGTCGGTCGGCGGCTCGCCGGTCGTGGCGCCGGGCCGGGACGGCCGCCTGGTCGGGATCCTCCCCTCCGCCCCCGACCTCACCGACCGGTTGCGCACGTCGTTCGCCCGGCTGGCCCCGGGCACCGGTCGCGGTCGCCTGGCCGTCGGCCTGAGCGGCGAGGCCCGCACCGACGCGATCACCGGGGCGCTCGAGGAGGCGCGGTTCGCCCACCGGGTGGCCCGCTCCGGCAGTGCACCGGTCTCGGTGGTGGGCTCCGACGAGGTCGCGTCCCACGTGCTGCTGCTGGCCTGCGTCCCCGACGACGTACGCCGCTCCTACGCGCAGCGGGTCCTCGGCGCAGTGCTCGAGCACGACCGGCGCACCAACGGCGAGCTGATCGGCACGCTCGGCGAGTTCCTGTCCTGCTCGGGCTCCTGGGCGCGTACGGCGGAGTCGTTGCACCTGCACGTCAACACGGTTCGCTACCGGATCGAGAAGGTGCAGGAGCTGACCGGCCGCGACCTGTCCCGCCTCGACGACCGGGTCGACGTCTTCCTCGCCCTGGAGTCGCTTGGGTGATCGCACAACGACGAGGGCCTCCACACGCACCACCTTCGGAGGTTCGTCGGGTGCCGCTGGGACCGCCGCGAGCGGATGCTGTTGTGCAGGTCACAAAGACATGCCACGCAGTCATGCCCCCGAGGAGACACCAGTGAAACGATCTCGCAGCCCCCGTACCGCCGTACATCCCGTGGACGAGGTCCTCCCGGTCGGCAAGCTCGCGGTCTACGGCACGCAACACGTGCTCGCGTTCTACGCCGGAGCGGTGATCGTGCCGATCCTGCTGGCGAACTCGATCGGCCTCAGCACCGAGCAGCTGATCCACCTGATCAACGCCGACCTGCTCACCTGCGGCATCGCCTCGATCATCCAGTCGGTCGGCTTCTGGAAGGTCGGCGTACGACTCCCGTTGTTGCAGGGCGTCACGTTCACGGCGGTCTCGCCGATGATCGCGATCGGCCTGGCTGCCGGGGGCGGCACCGACGGCCTGCTGGTGATCTACGGCGCGGTGATCGTGGCCGGCCTCTTCACCTTCGCCATCGCCCCGTGGTTCAGCAAGCTGATCCGCTTCTTCCCGCCGGTCGTGACCGGCTCGGTGATCACCATCATCGGTCTGGCACTGCTGCCGGTCGCGGCCGCGGACGCCACCGGTGGTGCCGGCCCGACCTCCGACCCGACCAGCGGCAAGAACCTGGCCTACGCCCTCGGCACCCTGGCCCTGATCGTCCTGATCCAGCGCGTCTTCAAGGGCTTCATGGCCACGGTCGCCGTCCTGGTCGGCCTGGTCGCCGGCACGGCCGTGGCCTGGATGCTGGGCGACGCCCACTTCGGCTCAGTCAACGACTCAGCCTGGGTCGGCGCGACCACCCCGTTCTACTTCGGCTGGCCGCAGTTCTCCTTCGCCGCCATCGTCTCGATGATCGTGGTCATGCTGATCACCGCCGTCGAGACCACCGGCGACGTGTTCGCCACCGGTGAGATCGTCGAGAAGCGGATCGACCGCGACGACGTCGCCCGGGCCCTGCGTGCCGACGGACTCTCCACCACCCTCGGCGGCGTGCTCAACTCGTTCCCCTACACCTGCTTCGCGGAGAACGTCGGCCTGGTCCGGCTGACCCGCATCAAGAGCCGGTACGTCGTCGCGGCCGCTGGCGCGATCATGATCCTGCTCGGCCTGATCCCCAAGGCCGGTGCGGTCGTCGCCGGCATCCCGCACCCCGTCCTCGGCGGCGCCGCGATCGCGATGTTCGCCACCGTGGCCGTGGTCGGCTTCCAGACCCTGGGCAAGGTCGACTTCCACGACCACCGCAACGTGGTGATCGTGGCGACCAGCATCGGCCTGGCCATGTTCGTCACCGCCCAGCCGCAGGTCGCACAGGCCGTCCCGAACTGGGCCGAGATCATCCTCGGCAGCGGCATCACTCTGGGCAGCCTGACCGCGATCGTGCTCAACATCGTCTTCCACCACATCGGCAAGGACTTCGGCCCGGCCGTGGCCGGCCAACCCGGCGACTCGGTCCGCCTCGACCAGGTCAACAAGATGACCCGTGCCGAGTTCGTCGAGACCTTCGCTCCCCTGTTCCAGGGCCCGCGCTGGGCCGTCGAGCGGGCCTACGACCTGCGCCCGTTCCACGACACCCACGCGCTGCGCCGCTCCTTCCAGGAAGTGCTGTTCTCGGGCTCGAAGGACGAGCAGCGCCAGCTGATCGAGTCCTACCCGGCCCTCGGCTCGAAGCTGGTCTCCGACGGCCTCAGCGGCGAGGCGTCGCTGCGCGACCAGTCCACCCGCGGCCTGACCCACCTGGCCGAGCCCGAGCAGGACGTGCTGACCGCGATCACGTCGGAGTACTCCGAACGGTTCGGATTCCCGCTGATCATCTCGGTCCGCGACGCCTACTCCTTCGAGCGGATCCTGGAGGAGGGCCGCTCCCGGCTGACCAACTGCGAGACCCAGGAGCACGCGGCCGCGCTGCTCGAGATCGCGAAGATCGCGGGCTACCGGTTCGACGACTTCCTCCAAGTTGCCAACCCGATTCACAGTGCGCGGAGCAGAATGGTGAACAAGGGATGAGGAGACCAGCCATGGAGTCACCGACCATCACCGTGAACGGCGAGGCGACCGAGGTCACCGACGTCGCCGCGCACACCACGACGCTCGACTGGCTGCGCAGCCGCGGCCTGACCGGCGCGAAGGAGGGCTGCGCCGAGGGCGAGTGCGGTGCCTGCTCGGTGCTGGTCGCCCGGCCCGGCGCCGACACCCCGACCGAGTGGGTCGCGGTCAACGCCTGCCTCGTGCCGGTCGCCGCACTCGACGGCCAGGAGCTGGTCACCTCCGAGGGCCTCGGCTCGTGCGACTCGCTGCACCCCGTGCAGCGGGAGATGGCGGTGCGCGGCGGCTCCCAGTGTGGCTACTGCACGCCGGGCTTCGTGTGCAGCATGGCGGCGGAGTACTACCGCCCCGGCCGGGTCTCGGCAGGCGCGGCACCCTCGACCGACGGCAACGGCAACAGCTCGGCAGGCGACCACGAGCACGGCGCCAACGGCTTCGACCTGCACGCGCTCAGCGGCAACCTCTGCCGGTGCACTGGCTACCGACCGATCAAGGACGCCGCCGACGCCCTCGGTGCCCCGGCGGCAGGCGACACGTTCGCCGCCCGCACCTCCGCACCTCCGCCGGCGGCCGTGGCCACGGTGCTGAGCGTGGACGGCGCAGAGTTCCGCCGGCCCACCGACCTCGCCGAGGCTCTCGATCTGCTCGCCGAGAACCCCGAGGCGCAGGTGGTCGCCGGCTGCACCGACTTCGGGGTCGAGGTCAACATCCGCGGCGTGCGTGCGCCGTACGTCGTCGCCGTCGACCGCCTGCCCGAGCTGCGCGAGTTCTCGTTCGGGGACGACGAGGTGGTCCTCGGCGCCGGCCTCACCCTCAGCGAGATCGAGCGACTGCTCGAGGGCCGTGTGCCGCTGCTGGCCGAGATGTTCCCGCAGTTCGCCTCGCGCCTCATCCGCAACGGAGCGACCATCGGCGGCAACCTCGGCACCGGCTCGCCGATCGGTGACACACCCCCCGCGCTGCTGGCCCTCGACGCGTCGCTGGTGCTGTCGTCGCCCCGGGGCGACCGGGTGGTGCCGCTGGCCGACTACTTCACCGGCTACCGGACGACGTTGAAGGAGCCGGGTGAGCTGATCCGCGCCGTACGCTTCCCGCTGCCGCTGTCGCCGGTGACCGCGTTCCACAAGATCGCCAAGCGCCGCTTCGACGACATCTCCAGTGTGGCCGTCGGGTTCGCCCTCGACGTCATCGACGGCAGCGTGATCCGCGCTCGCATCGGGCTCGGCGGAGTCGCCGCGACGCCGCTGCGCGCCAGTGCCACGGAGGCCGCCCTGGTCGGCCGCCCGTGGACCGAGCAGACGGTCCGCGAGGCCGCCGCGGTGATGGCCGGCGAAGGAACCCCGATGGACGACCACCGGGCCAGTGCGTCGTACCGCTCGGCGATGCTCGGCCAGTCCCTGCTCCGGCTGTACGCCGCCCACCGACAGGAGGCGATCGCATGATCGGCGAACCCCTTCCCCACGAGAGCGCGTCACTGCACGTGACCGGCGAGGCGCTCTACACCGACGACCTGGTGTTCCGCACCAAGGACGTCCTGCACGCCTGGCCGGTCCAGTCCCCGCACACGCATGCGCGCATCACCGCGCTCGACGTGGCACCGGCGTACGCCGTTCCGGGTGTGGTCCGGGTGCTCACCGCCGACGACGTCCCGGGGGTGAACGACGCCGGGGTGAAGCACGACGAACCACTGTTTCCCTCCGAGGCGATGTTCCACGGGCACGCACTGTGCTGGGTGCTCGGCGAGACGCTGGAAGCAGCACGCCTGGGCGCCCTGGCCGTCGCGGTCGACTACGAGCCGCTCCCCTCATTGGTCAGCGTCCGCGACGCGATCGACGCCGACAGCTTCCAGGGCGCGACCCCACACCTGGCCCGCGGCGACGCCGAGGGCGCGTTCGCCACGGCGGAGCACGTCTTCTCGGGTGAGTTCGAGTTCGCCGGACAGGAGCACTTCTACCTAGAGACCCACGTGTCGCTGGCGCTGGTCGACGAGGGCGGGCAGGTGTTCGTGCAGAGCAGCACCCAGCACCCGTCCGAGACCCAGGAGATCGTGGCGCACGTCCTCGGTGTGCCGAGCCACGAGGTGACCGTCCAGTGCCTGCGCATGGGCGGCGCGTTCGGCGGCAAGGAGATGCAGCCGCACGGGTTCGCCGCGATCGCCGCCCTCGGCGCGCGGCTCACCGGTCGCCCGGTCCGGCTCCGCCTCAACCGCACGCAGGACATGACCATGACCGGCAAGCGGCACGGCTTCCACTCCTCGTGGCGGGTCGGCTTCGACAGTGCCGGCAGGATCGTCGCGCTCGACGCGACGCTGACCGCCGACGGCGGCTGGAGCCTCGACCTCTCCGAGCCGGTCCTGGCCCGCGCGATGTGCCACATCGACAACGCCTACTGGATCCCCAACCTCCGCGTCGACGGTCGGATCGCGAAGACCCACAAGACCTCGCAGACCGCGTTCCGCGGCTTCGGCGGGCCACAGGGGATGCTCGTGATCGAGGACATCCTCGGTCGGTGCGCTCCCATGCTCGGCGTCGACGCGACCGAGCTGCGGCACCGCAACTTCTACGAGCCCGGCCAGGACACGCCGTACGGCCAGGAGGTGCGGCACGCCGAGCGGCTCGAGGCCTGCTGGAGCCAGGTGCTCGCGAACGGTGACGTCGGCCGACGGCAGGCCGAGATCGAGCAGTTCAACGCCAGCCACCCCGACTCCCGTCGCGGCCTCGCGCTGACCCCGGTCAAGTTCGGCATCTCGTTCAACCTGACCGCGTTCAACCAGGCAGGTGCGCTGGTGCACGTCTACAAGGACGGCTCGGTGCTGATCAACCACGGCGGCACCGAGATGGGCCAGGGCCTGCACACCAAGATGCTGCAGGTCGCGGCGACCACGCTCGGCGTACCCCTCTCTCGGGTCCGGCTCGCGCCGACCCGCACCGACAAGGTGCCCAACACCTCCGCGACCGCGGCGAGCTCCGGTGCCGACCTGAACGGCGCCGCGATCAAGAACGCCTGCGAGCAGATCAAGGCCCGTCTCGCCGAGGTCGAGAGCGATGGCCTCACCTGGGAGGAGCTGGTGCACAAGGCCTACTTCCAGCGCGTCCAGCTCTGGGCCGCGGGCTTCTACAAGACCGAGGGGTTGCACTGGGACGCCGCCGCGATGCGCGGCACGCCGTTCAAGTATTTCGCGTACGGCGTCGCGGCGGCAGAGGTGGAGGTCAACGGGTTCGACGGCTCCTACACGCTGCGCCGCGTCGACATCGTGCACGACGTCGGCGACAGCCTGTCGCCGCTGATCGACATCGGCCAGATCGAGGGCGGCTTCGTGCAGGGGGCCGGCTGGCTGACCCTCGAGGACCTCCGTTGGGACGAGTCCGACGGCCCCAACAGGGGCCGGCTGGCGACCCAGGCGGCCAGCACCTACAAGCTGCCGAGCTTCTCGGAGATGCCCGAGGTCTTCAACGTGAAGCTGCTCGAGAAGGCCCACGAGGACGGCGCGGTCTACGGCTCCAAGGCCGTCGGTGAGCCGCCGTTGATGTTGGCGTTCTCCGTGCGCGAGGCGCTGCGCCAGGCCGCCGCCGCATTCGGGCCGGCCGGGACCAGCGTCGAGCTGGCCTCCCCCGCCACGCCCGAGGCGGTCTACTGGGCTCTCGAGTCGGCGCGCTCCTCGCTGCCCGCCGACCCGGCAAGCGACCCGGCCCGCGACGTCGCCCGCGACTCCGCCCTCGCCGAGCTGGGTGGGGTGTGACCGAGATGCAGTGGATGCGAGCAGTGCAACGGCTCCGCGAGCAGCGGCAGCCCGGCGTCCTCGTCACGATCACCTCCGTGCGCGGCCACTCGCCGCGCGAGGCCGGCGCCAAGATGGTCGTCTCGGCCGACCAGACCTGGGACACCGTCGGCGGCGGCAACCTCGAGGCGGTCGCCGTCGAGCGGGCCCGGGCGATGATCGCCGACGGTGTCGCCGAGCCGGAGGGCTTGGAGATCGCGTTGTCCGACAAGGCGCCGTTCCAGCACGGCGTCCAGTGCTGCGGCGGTGAGGTCGACCTGCTGCTCGAGCCGCTGGCCGTCGTACCGTCTGTCGCGATCTTCGGCATGGGCCATGTCGGCCTCGAGCTCGCGCGCATCCTGGCCCGGCACGACGTCGAGCTGCACGTGGTCGACTCCCGTGCCGACCAGCTGACCGCCGAGCGGCTGTCCTCGTTCGACGACGCGGTCGCCAACGTGCACGTGCACCAGGTCCCGGTGCTGCCCGAGCTGGTGGTCGGCGAGCTCCCTCGCGGCACCCACATGCTCGTGATGACCCACGACCACGCGGAGGACGCCGCCCTGTGCGACGCCGCACTGCGCAGCGACCGGCTGGCCACCATCGGCCTGATCGGCTCCAGCGCCAAGTGGGCGCGATTCCGCAAGAAGCTCGCCGACGAGGGCCACTCCCCCGAAGCGATCGCCCGCATCACCACTCCCATCGGCCTGTCCGAGCTGACCGGCAAGGTCCCGGCCACCATCGCGGTGAGCGTCGCGGCCTGGCTGCTGCAGCTCTTCGCCGCCAACGCACCCACTGACCACGCCGACCAGGCACCTGCCGCCGACGTACCCACGAACCATGAGGTCTCCTGATGACGCTCTTCCGGGGAACCTTCCTCGACACCCCCGACGACCCGTTCGCCGGCGGCGCACTGCGCGCCGACAGCGACGGCGCCCTGCTGGTGCAGGACGGCGTGATCGTCGCCCGCGGACCGTACGCCGACCTCCGCCGCCAGCACCCCGGCGAGGACGTCGTCGACCTCAGCGGTGGCCTGGTGCTGCCCGGCTTCGTCGACACCCACGTCCACTTCCCGCAGGCCCGGGTCATCGGTGCACTCGGCATGCCGTTGCTCGATTGGCTCGACCACTGCGCGCTCCCTGAGGAGGCGCGGATGGCTGACCTGCCCTACGCCGTCGGCGTCGCATCCGACTTCGTGCGCGGCCTGGTCTCGGCAGGCACCACGAGTGCGCTGGTCTTCGGCGCCCACTACGCACCGGCCGTCGATGCCCTGTTCACCGAGGCCTCGCGGGTCGGCGTGCGGGTCACAAGCGGACTCGTGGTCGGCGACCGTCGCCTGCTCCCCCCGTTGCACACGACGCCGGAGCGCGCGTACGCCGAATCGCTAGCCCTGGCTGGGCGTTGGCACGGTGTCGGCCGAAACCGCTACGCCGTGACCCCGCGCTTCTCCCTCTCCTCGACGGACGATCTGCTGGCCGCGTGCGGTGCCGTCCTGTCCGAGGTGCCCGGCGCGATGCTCACCTCTCACGTGAACGAGAACCCGTGTGAGATCGAGGCGGTCGGCGAGCTCTTCGACGGCAGTTCGTACGTCGACACCTACGACAAGCACGGCCTCGTCGGACCGCGCACCGTCCTCGCGCACAACGTCCACGCGACCGACCCCGAGCTCGCAGTGCTGGCCTCACACGGCGCAGCTGTCGCGCACTGCCCGACGTCGAACGCAGCACTGGGCAGCGGGCTCTTCCCGCTGGCCCGCCACCTCTCTGCGGGAGTCCGCGTTGCGCTCGGGTCCGACGTCGGCGCCGGCACCGGGTTCTCCTTGCTGAAGGAAGGCCTGCAGGCCTACTTCGCCCAGCAGCTGCTCGGCGAGCTCGGCCACCCGCTCACCGCCGCCCACCTGCTCCACCTGGCGACCAGCGCCGGCGCTGCCGCCCTCGGCCTGGACGAAGTCGGCGACTTCTCGGTCGGCAAGCGCTTCGACGCCCAGTGGCTCTGCCCTGCCGAAGGATCGACGCTGGACGTCGGCCTCGCACATGCCTCCGACGCCGCCGAGGCCCTGGCCCGCACCTTCGCCCTCGGCACCCCCGCCGACGTCCGAGCCGTCTGGGTCGACGGCGACCTGGTCAGCTCCGAGGACTCCGACCAGGCAAGCGTTCTCTCGCTGGTCGAGTAGGTCGCGCAGCCTTATCGGCGGTCGAGGAGGTCGCGGTCTTCTTTCGGTGGTCGAGTAGGTCGCTCTGCGACCGTATCGAGACCCCCGCCACCCCTCCCCGCGCCACCGTTGGTTGAGGAGTTCGCCCTGGCGACCGTCTCGAAACCAGCCCCCACCACCACGGCACACCGGGGCATGCCAAAGACCGGCCCCGGTGTGCTGCCCTTGTGTCTGTGGCCGTTCGGGTATGGCCTAGGTGCGTTTGCGGAACCGGACGTCACCGTTGGCCATCAGGGTCATGTCGTAGGCGTCGTCGTGGGCACGGTGGTGGTGCCACGAGCACAAGAGCTTGCCGTCCTTGGTGTCGGTCGTGCCGCCGTGCAACCAGCTCTTGGTGAANGCACCCTTCGCTGCGGCAGGTCTTGTCGCGGATCCCCATGGCGAGGATCTGCGGGCCGGTGAACAACCGTTTCGCGCGGCCCTGGTCGAGCACCTCGGACTCCCCACCCAGGACGGCGGGGACCATCTTCGCGGTGCACGAGAGACGGCGGACCTGGGTGGCCGAGATCTTGCCACCGTCGGGCAGGACCCCGACCCCGATCCCGGCGAGCAGGTCGGCCAGGTCGATGGTGATCACCAGGGTGGTGCCGTTGCCGCCGTGCACCGGCAACGCGTCGGGGTCCAGGCCCTCGAGGAAGGCCTCGAAGGCCAGCCCACGGCGTTGGTCGAAGGGAACCTTCTGCCCGGTCGCGGGATCGGTCAACGGTGCCGCACCCCCAGTCTGTGTGTTGTTATGCCGGGGTGAGGTCAGCGAGTTCAGGATGCCCTTGAGGCGGGCCGCGGCGGCCTCGGACAGGGTGGCACGCAGCTCCACGGTGCCGTCACCGTTGCTCTTGAACCACAACCGGGACTTCGCGTGCGCGCGGCGCTCCTCCTCCTCGACCCTCTTGCGTTCC
>NZ_LMGG01000007.1:927875-928005 GCF_001427925.1 Nocardioides sp. Root151 | reverse complement strand
CTCGACCAGGTGCGCCTCCGCGGCGGCCATCACGTCCTCAGGGACTTCGGCACTGGCCAGCAGCCGGTCCAGGGCGGCCACGATCACCTTGGCCTGCTCCAGGTGCACCGCCCCCGAAGCGAGGGCGGCG
>NZ_LMGG01000007.1:618401-927768 GCF_001427925.1 Nocardioides sp. Root151 | reverse complement strand
TCACCGCTGCGCACTCGAGCACCGGGTGGGTGCCGGGGCCGGTGTGGTCGGGGTTGCTCATGGACACGATTTTACGCCCGATATGCCTATTTTTGAACAAATGCACGAAGGTGGTGACCATTGTGAACACGTGTGACGAATGAGCCGAGTTATCCCCAGAAACACCCGAGCAGGTTTGGCCTGCACGGATCAATTTCGCTCCGACCACCGACAAGCCGGGCCCAGACGCGACATGCTCGGCTCCCGCCCAGGACGACACGCACTCCCGTGGTTCCACTAGCGTTCGGACATGCTTGAGTCCCAACGAGAGCCGACACCTCGCGAAGATTCTGGGGAACTGGAGACCGCCCTCGCGTTTCTGACGTTCGCCCGCCACTGCCTGCTGAAGAAGGTCGACGGGCTGAACGAGGAGCAGCTCCGCCGTAGCCTGGTCGTCTCGGACACCACGCTTCTTGGCCTGGTGCAGCATTGCGCAGCCGGAGAGCGCTGGTGGTTCGCCCATCACCTCGGAGGCGACCCGGCATACGCCACGACCGACTTCTCGATGGTGGTCCCTCCCGGCCGCTCCGCAGCAGAAGTGATCGCCGACTATCGCGCAGCCATCGCGGAGAGCAACCGCCACATCGCAGCGGCCGGAGCACCCGAGGCGCTGACAGTCCTCCCCGTCGATGGCTCCCACAAGACGCTGCGCTGGGTCTTGGCGCACGAGACCGGCGAGGTGATCAGGCACGTGGGCCACGCCGACATACTGCGCGAGCAGATCGACGGAGTCACCGGCCGCTGAAGGAGCTTCCTTCGCGCGCAGGTCTTCC
Organism: Nocardioides sp. Root151; assembly: GCF_001427925.1. Taxonomy (NCBI): domain Bacteria; kingdom Bacillati; phylum Actinomycetota; class Actinomycetes; order Propionibacteriales; family Nocardioidaceae; genus Nocardioides; species Nocardioides sp. Root151. Next base: position 926,956 of record NZ_LMGG01000007.1, on the reverse strand, counting down.
AGCAGCAGGCTGGCTACTTCCGCAGATGCCCGGCTAGTTGACCGGCGAGCTCCACGGACGCTTCGATTTCTTCGCGGCGGATCGAAACGCTCTCGACGTTGAGGCCGAACGGCACCCCGAGCCGGCGGCAGTAGTCGATGAGCTCGACCGCCGTCGCGGTGGCTTGCGCCAAGGATGCCAACAGCGGGTTCGCCGCGTGCCGGAGGTCGTTCTCGATCCACCTCGGAACGTCGACTCCCAGCCAGCGCAGGAACTCCAGGGTCTTCATCGAGCCGCACACCGAGAAGGTGAACACGATCGGCACCGGCACCAGCCCTCGTGACTCGCACTCGTATCGGTAGTCGGAGACGAGGTTCTTGGCCGCATTGAGGTCGTAGACGACCTGCGTCACGAAGAACCGGCAGCCCGCCTCCTGCTTCGCGATCAGTCGCAGGTGCTCGTTCTCGCGGCGGCTGTGCCGCTCGGGGATTGCGACCCCGCCCAGCAGAAGGTCCGGGTTGAGCGCGACGCTCATCGCTTGCGCATCAGCGAGCGAGACCGAGGGAGAAGATCCGCTCGAGGCTGCGCCGACCATCACCGACAAGGTGCGCCGAGGGTCCTGCTCGGCGATCCAGGAGCGCAGGTCCTCGCGTTGGTACTTGCCCACGGCGCGGTAGACGATCACCGGAGTCCCCCACTGCTCCAGATGTTCCGCTCGGTATTCGGCGGGGTCGACCGTGGGACTGAACGGGAACGGACGCTCCTCCGGATTGCGGGAGCTCTCGTCGTCGATGTCGTAGAGGACCAGGCCATCGAGATCGAGGTGCTCAAGTCGTTCGACGGTCGCGCGTGCGATCTCCGGCAGTCGGTCCGTCGGTGTCGACCTCCTGGGCGGCGTCACCGCAAAGATGACGAAGTCCCCCTGGCCAGATTTGATGCGAGCTGCGATGTCCACAACGCGACCGTACGTCCACTCAAGGCCGAGACCGTTTCTCCCACTGGTTCGAGACTATGCAGAGCTGCACAGGAGCAGGGGTCCTACGTTGTCCGCGACGCTGCGCCACATGTCACCAGGCGTTGGTTCTCAGCCACCGTGCTCCGCCACCGTGCGAACGGGCACACTGACCCGAGCAAGACTCCGCCGTTGACTCAGCAGGGAAGGAACTGGCCATGCCCCGGACGCACCACGTCGTATTCCTGGTGTTCGACGGTATGAAGATGCTCGATGTGACCGGGCCTGCTGAGGTCTTCGCCGAAGCCAACCGACTCGGAACTCGCTACCAGCTTCGCTACGTCTCCCCTACGGGTCACGCAGTCGTCACGTCGATCGGAGCCACCCTGCCCGTCGACCGTGCGTCCACGGATGTCCTCGAAGCAGAGACGGTCATCGTCTCGGGCGGTGACGACCTCCCGGTGAAGCCCATCCCGGGCGACCTCACCGCTGCCGCGACCGAACTTCACGCCCGGTCGCGTCGCACGGTGTCCATCTGCACGGGATCATTCGTGCTCGCAGCCGCCGGTCTGCTGGACGGCCGTCGGGCGACAACACACTGGCGTCACGCGGATCTGCTCGCACGCGCGTTCCCCAAGGTTTCCGTGTCCCCGGATGCGCTCTTCGTGCAGGACCGCGGGATCTACACCTCGGCCGGTGTCTCTGCCGGCATCGACCTCGCACTCGCCCTCGTCGAGGAGGACCACGGACCAGATCTCGCCCGCGAGGTCGCACGCAACCTGGTGATGTTCATGCAGCGACCCGGCGGGCAGTCGCAGTTCGCCGCTCCCCTGCAGATCCGCCCTCCACGAACACCTTCACTGCGGGCTGTGGTGGACCTGGTCTCCGCACAGCCGTCTCTCGAGCACAGCACCCGTTCGCTGGCTCAGCACGCTGGGGTCAGCCCCCGTCACCTGGCCCGACTGTTCGCCGCCGAGCTCGACACCTCCCCGGCCAGGTTCGTGGAGCGCACCCGGCTCGAGCACGCCCAGTCACTCCTCGATCGCGGTCACGGGGTCGCCGAGGCCGCGAGCCTGGTCGGCTTCGGTAGCGCGGAGACCATGCGACGACTCTTCAAGGCCAGGTTCGGTGTCTCGCCGAGCCAGTACCGGGCACGGTTCACCACGACGACTCCCGCTCAGGAGACAGGAACGGGCGCGTCCCACTGACCCCGATGGGGCCACAGAAGACGTCACTCCGGCCAGGCGTTGTTCTCGATGATGTCGACGAAGTTCGCGCGCTCGAACCGGGGATCGAAGTGGGCGAGCACGTCGTCGTTCATCGTGCCGAACGTGGTCTCCGGGCGGTCCGCCATCCCCTCGTTGAAGGCGTGCAGGATCTGCCGCTTGAAGTCCGGGCGCGGATGGGCCGCGACAACAGTCTTCTTGTCCTCGTCGCGTATCTCGTCCAGATCCAGACCGAGTACGTCGGTCTCCACACCCAGCGTGACCACACCGACCTCGGGGGCCAGGTGCAGGGGCAGCTCGGGAGTCGTGTGGAGGGCGATGGCGAGCCACACGTCGCGCGCGTCCGCCTCCGAGCGGCCGTGCTCACGCAGGAAGTCGTACGCCGCGTCGGCACCGTCGATCTCGAAACGTTGGTCGGTCGTGCGGAACTTCTGAGTGAGTCCCAGGTCGTGGAACATGCCGCCGACGTACGCCAGCTCGGCGTCCACTTCGATGTCCCGCGCCCTCGACTTCAACATCCCCCAGAGGAAGACGCGCCGGGAGTGATGGAACAGCGAGTCCCCCACCAGCGGGTCGTCGGTCGCCTCCCGCACCAGCGCGGTGGCCGCGCGAGCCAGCTCGGTGTCGGGGATCTGGATGCCTGCGATGGTCTCGGTCACGGGTACGTCTCCTGTCGAGTGCTGATGACCCCACCAGCATCGCGCCGCCCTGCCCCAGACGACCCCGCGAAAACGGACAAGGATCACCTGATCTGCGCCAGACGGACGCAGCCCCAATGCCTCAGAACTCCTCCCGGCAACACAGCGACGCCACGAGCTGGACGCCCGCTTGCCTGCGTGGACAGAGCCTGCCGTGGCGTGATTGCGGAGGTTGACCGCAGCGAGGAGAACCACTGCGTCCTGCCACAAGATTGTGGAGCAGACCCACACAGGCGATGTCGGACGAGATTCCCAAAGCGCTGCGAAGACCGGTGCCCAACGGACAAACTCGCCCAATGGCCTTCGTGCGGTTCCTGACCGCAGCATCCCTGTCTGCTCTCGCCCTCGGTTCCATGTGTACGGGCACGGTGGCAGGAGCGGCCGCGGCGTCCTCGGACCGCTCGACGGATCCCGGCCTGCACGGGAAGGCCGCGATCGACCGGCTCGGTGACGAGCTCGATGACGCTGCCCGTCGTTCCGGGCTGAGCACGAGCGAGCTCCGCAGGATCTTGACCACCGACGACTCGGCCCAAGTGGTGCCGGGTGGTCAGTTGGTCTACGCCGACACGTTCCCCGCGCAACCCAGCGCCGCATCGGCAGAGGTGGCCCAAGCCCAGTTCCCCGAGGCCCAGACCTTCACCCTGCACAGCCGACCAACCTCGAAGCACACGATCTTCCTGGACTTCGACGGTGCCGACGTCAGCAACACGTACTGGAACTTTGCGTCCGGGATCCCGAACGGCCAGTACGACGGGTTCTCGATCGACGGCGACCTGGGCACCTTCAACGCCGACGAGCACAGCTACATCCAGGAGCTGTGGCGGATCGTCGCCGAGATGTATACGGCGTACGACGTCGACATCACCACCGAGGACACCGGCCCCCCGGCGTACCACCGCGACGGCATCGCCGACGACACCTACGGCGACCACGTCCTGTTCAGCGACGACCCGGACTCCAGACCGATCTGCTCCGGTTGCGCCGGAATCGCCGTCTTCGGCCAGTTCGCGGATCCGACCGACTCGGGGACCGACTCCAAGGAGCCCATCTGGGTGCGCAAGCAGGCGAACGCGTTCCTCACGGCCACCGTCACCGCGCACGAGATCGGGCACACTCTCGGCCTGAACCACGACGGACACACCCCTGACGAGGAGTACTACGGAGGCCAGGGCGCCTGGACGCCGATCATGGGCGCCGGCTTCAACGGGATCTTCCAGTTCAGCAACGGCGACTACACCGACGCCTCCAACAAGCAGGACGACTTCGCGACCATGGTCGCCACCGGCCTGCCTCTGCTGCCCGACGACGCCGGCAACACCGCGGCCTCCGCGACGAGCCTGGGAGCACGGACCGACTACACGGTCGACGGCATCATCACCAGTCGCGACGTCGACTACTACAAGGTCGGCCCGTGCGTCGCAGCACCTTCGGTGGGAGCCCTCGGAAACAGTGCGGGCAGCGGTCTCGATCTGCGCGTCGACCTGCGTACGGCGAACGACACGCTGGTCGCGTTCTCGGACCAGCCGTCCGGCCAGGTCATCGTCGGTGGCTTCGACCACCGGATCGCGAGCGGCATGGACGCGGACACGATCTCACCGAGCGGCGGGCCGGGAACCTACTACGTCAAGGTCGACGGCGTCGGCAACGGCGATCCGCTCGCCACCGGCTACTCCGACTACGGCAGCGTCGGCACCTACAAGCTTTCGATCACCGGCTGCGCGGACACGAACGGCGCTACGCCGAACGCTCCTGCGTCGATCAACCTGACCACCAGCAAGAGCGCTGGCACGCTGACCTGGACGGCCCCGTCGTCCGGACCGGCGCCGAACGGCTACCGGATCAGCGGGATCGAGGGAGGACCGGTCGAGGTCTCCGCAAGCACCAGGTCGAGGGCGATCACCGTGCAGGGCGGCCACGACGTCAACGTCGCGGTCACGGCTCTGAACGCCGCCGGGGGCGGAGTCCCGAAGACGTTGAACCGGCATGTCGCGAGCTGGGTCCCGACCACGGCGCCTGCCATCACCGTGACCACCAGCGGCCTGAAGGCCACGATCAACTGGAAGCCCGCCGCGAACCCCGGCAACGCCTACCTGCGCTACTGGTTGCTGACCATCGACGACCAGATCCTCCCGCAGACCGCAGCAGTGCGGAGCTTCACGAAGACGTTCTCGACGTACGGCTACCACACCGTGAAGCTGAGTCCCCAGATGGACGCCGAGCTCCCAGGAACGGCCCCGGGTCGGACCGTCAGGGTCCTGGTGGCTCTCAAGCCATCGGCTCCCAGGATCGGGAGTCCGTCATCGGGCAAGGCGGGGACGCCCGTCAACGCCACCGCTCGCTGGGCGGCTCCGTTGCACAACGGTGGCGCTGCGATCACCTCGTACAAGGTGATCGCCTCGAAGATCGTGGAGGGCCGGGTCGTCGGCTCGAAGGTCTCCGGACCGGTCTCGGCCAAGGCCCGCGCGTACACGTTCAGGCTCGCGAAGGGCTACTACAGGTTCCGGGTCGTCGCCTACAACGCCAAGGGCGGGTCGCCAGCGTCGGCGTACTCGAAGAAGGTCACCGCGAGGTAGGTCGTCCACCCGGAAGACGGGCCAGGACCGAGCCTCACGACCACCCGACCGTCCGAACCGCCCGGACGACTGCCGAAACACTCGTCCCAACCGCCGGTGGAGATGACGGTTCGCTCGCTCAGGGTCGCGCGTAGCGTCATCGTGTCGCGGGCGCCGTACTCCTCTCCACGACGACTGCCACCCGAACTGCGCGCACTGTCTCAGCCGATCTCCCCCTCGCCTGCGCCGGCGTTGTCGATCAGCGCCAGGGCAGCGGTCGCAGCCGCATGGACGTCGCCGTCCCGGATGGCAACGAACAATCCCTCGTGCCAGTCGTGCTGCCCCGTGATGAACCGGGAGAAGCACTGCCCGCCCTTCAGGTCCAGCGCCATCGCCTCACTCAGACTTGAGTAGAGCTCCGCGAGCACGTCGTTCCCCGAGACCTCGGCGACCGCGAGGTGGAATGCGACGTCGGCGGTCGCAAAGTCCTCCTCCGCCAGTGCCGCGCCTGCTGCCGCTCGGGCGTCCAGGGTCTGACGCAGGTGTTTCAGCTGGTCCTCGGTGCGCCGTTCGGCTGCGAGCCGCGCCGCGATCACGTCCAGGCCGCGGCGTACGTCGGCGATGTCGTCGTGCGTGGCAGTGAGGAGCCGGCGCCGCAGCGCCACCTCCGTGGCATTGGTCGCGACGACGTAGGTGCCGTCGCCCTGGCGCGGTTGCAGCAGTCCCGCGTGCACGAGGCCGCGCACCGCCTCGCGCACGGTCGTGCGGCTCACGCCCAGCGACTCGATCAGTGCGGTCTCGGGCGGAATCCGGTGCCCGACCGGCCAGTTTCCTGCCGCGATCTCCTCGCGCAGGGACTCGGTCGCGGCGTCCGCCATGGACATACGCGGGATTGCTTTCATCAGAACTCCCTCTTGCAAATTCGTCATACGTATGGTCATAGTACATCTACCGAGTGACGCACACCACATGGCATGGTCGATGAAGACCTCACCCGAACCCAGCCTGTGATCCCCCTCTTCTCGCTCGCAGCTCTGGAAGGTCCGCCCTGATGACCACCTCAGAATCAGTACCGCCCATGACATCCTCCGACGCCACCGATGCGTCACGTTCCTCGTCCGGCGCCGTGACTCGCGCCCTCGATGCGATCCCATTCAACCGTGCCCACAAGCTCATCCTCGCCATGGTGCTCTTCGGCGCCTTCTTCGACGTGATGGAGGAGAACGCGCTGGGTGCGATCGGCCCCACCCTGAAGGACATCTGGGGCATCTCCACACCACAGCTCGCATTGCTGCAGACCATCACCATCTCCGCGATGATCATCGGCAAGGTCTTCGCCGGCATCGTCGGCGACTACCGCGGCCGGCGCTATGCCCTGGCGTTCAACCTCGTCCTCTACTGCTTCGGCGCCCTCGTCTGCGCTCTGGCGCCCAACTACCTCGTGCTCGCCATCGGCCGCTTCATCGTCGGGCTCGGCCTCGGTGGCGAGATCGCCGCCGGCATGACCATCCTGAGCGAGTTGGTCGCCACCAAGTACCGCGGCGCCATCGTCGCGTCGCTCAACATCGGAGCCGGCGGCCTGGGCAACGTGATCTCCTTCGGCTTCGCCGCGATGGTGCTCGGTCCTCTCGGCCAGTTCTTCGGCGGCCCCGAGACGAGCTGGCGCTGGATGTTCGGCCTGCTCGTGCTTCCCGCCCTCATGGTGATGTTCTACCGGCGCTACCTGCCTGAGACTCCGCGCTATCTGGTGAGCAGGGGACGACACGACGAGGCCAACCGCGTGCTCAGCCTCCTGCAGGCGGGGAGGCTGCACGACGACCAGCTCGTCGTGACGGAGTTCGTGCCGCCCAAGACCGACGTCGAGGGTCCCGCTCCGAAGGTGCACCTGGGCGAGGTCTTCCAGGGCGTGCTCCTGCGCCGCACCTGCGCCCTGGCCGTCGCGTCGTGGATGACGTTCGGTGCCCAGATCACGGTGCTGGTGCTGATGCCGACCATCTTGGTCGAACAGGGCTTCACCGTGACCAAGAGCCTCACGTTCACCATGGTGATGAACTTCGGCAGCCTCTTCGGCGCCGTCGCCGCGACGTACGCCGCGATCCACTGGCCACGCCGTCTGGTGATGACCGTCGGCGCCATTGCCGCCTGCCTCTCCGCCCTGGCCTTCGGCACGCTCGCATCGTCGGCTGCCACGATCCTGCTCTTCGGCGGTGCCTTCCAGTTCTTCGTGCTGCTCCTGAACAGCACGATCTTCGCCTGGTCCCCCGAGCTCTATCCCACCCGCGTGCGTGCCTTCGGTACCGCGATGATCGCTGTCCAGGGGAACGTCGCAGGGGCCCTTGCGCCGATCGGCGCCGGCTGGCTGCTCGACAGCTCCGGCATGGGAACCGTCTTCATCGTGATCTCCGGAATGTACGCCGTGATGGCCGTCGCCACCCGCTTCGCCCCGGAAACTCACGGCCGGACCCTCGAGGAGATCAACCCCACCTCACTGCTCCCCCGCTCCTGACCACCACCAGATCACCAATTCCGAAAGGACCATGACCATGGACAAGTTCCACGTCTCAGCCACCTCCCACTGGCCCAACTACCTCCCCGAGTACGTCGCCCGAGAACAGGGCTTCTTCGCGGACGAGGGACTCGACTTCACCCGCAGCGCGCCGACGGACTGGACGCAGGTCCTGACCGACCTCAGCGACGGCACCGCCGACCTGGTGCTGGGCGGGATCTGGGTCCCGACGATGTATCACGGCCGCGGCCGCGACTACGTCGCCGTCGCCGCCCTCAACTCGCGAAACCCGAAGGTCCTGGTGATGCGCGAGCCAGCTCCCGGATTCTCCTGGCGAGACCTTGAGGGCAAGATCGTCCTGGCCCCGGGGGCCGGTGGCACGGCGCCGTACGTCCACACCGCTGGCCTGATGCGGAAGGCCGGGGTCGACATGACCAAGGTCCGCTGGGTCCGCGACCTGGCCGGCTCGACCCTCACCGAGCTCTTCCTCGGGGGGCACGGCGACGCGCTCGTCACCGACGCCATCAACGGCGCGCTCCTCGAGCGTGCGGGCAAGGCCTCGATCGTGGCACGCCACGACGTCGACGGCGGGCTGATGCCCAACAGCGTCTACTACACCGACCGTGAGCGGCTCGAGCGCGACGACACGGTGTGGCGCTTCTGCCGTGCGATGCAGCGTGCCTACGACTGGCTGCGGGAGCACTCCGCGGTCGAGGCGAAGTCGCTCCTGGCCCGCGAGTGGCCGGGGATCGAGACCGACCACCTGATCGAGATCGTTGACGACCTGCGTCAGCGCGGGATCTGGGAGGACATCCGCATCGCGCCCGAGGGGTACGACGAGTGGTTGCGGATCCAGGTCGAGGACGGCCTGGTGGGAAAACCGGTCCGCTACGACGACCTGGTCGACCCGCGCCCGGCCGAGGACGCCGTACGCGCCGTCGGAGCAGCCCGATGACGATCGTGCTCACGCGCTCGGACGTGGCCGAGGTCATCGACATGACCGACGTGATCGAGGTCGTGGAGCAGGCGCACCTCGCCCTCGCCTCAGGCGACGCGATCCAGCCAGAGCGCGCGGCCTTCGAGCTGAAGGGCAGCGACGTGCTCTATGTGCCGATGGTCGCCGGCATCGGCTCCATGGAGGTCGGGGGCGTCAAGCTGATGACCGACACCCCGAGCAACCGGGCCCGGGGACTGCCCGCCCAGCAGTCCGCCATCTTGCTGGCCGACGGGACGTCGGGTGCCCCGAAGGCGCTCATCGACGGTGGGATCGTCACCCGATTTCGCACCGCCGCCGCCTCGGCCGTGGCTACCAGACACCTCGCGAACCCGTCCGGCGGTTGCCTCGGGCTCATCGGGGCAGGCGGGCAGGCTCGGGCACACCTCGAAGCCATTCGGCTGGTGCGCCCCGTGGACCGGGTCCTGGTCTGGACGCGATCCAGCGCGACCGCCGCGGGCTTCGTCGAGCACGCCCGACAGACGGGCGTGCACGTCGAGGTGGCCGACTCCGTCGAGGACGTCGTGTCGCAGGCGGACATCCTGTGCACGCTCACCCCGTCGAGGGAACCGCTGGTGAGCGGCGCCTGGTTCAGGCCGGGCATGCACATCAACGCTGTGGGGGCGCCGCCACGGGTGGACCACCGCGAGATCGACTCCGAGGGCATCCGCCGCAGCCTGGTCGTCGTCGACCGGGTGGACGTGGCACGCCAGGAGTCGGGCGACGTCATGATTCCGTTCGCGAACGGCGACATCGGCTACGACCACTTTGACCTGGAGCTCGGTGAAGTCGCGTCCGGGAGCAGGCCGGGTCGCAGCTCGCCGGACCAGATCACGCTCTACAACTCGGTCGGCCTCGCCATCCAGGACATGGCGACCGCACGCATGGTCGTGGAGAAGGCGCTGCTCAAGGGTCTCGGCCGGACCATCGACCTGGGCAGCTGACCTGCCATGGCCACCGGCGCCCAGGTCGAAGCCCACCGCGCGCTGCAGCGGGCGTTCGAGGTGCTCGAGCTGATCGCGGACAACGACGGGAGGATGGGCGTTGCTCAGCTGGCGGCTGAGTCGCGCCTCCCCTTGTCGTCGATGCATCGACTGGTCAGCACGTTGGTCAAGCTCGGCTACCTCCACCAGGAGCCCTCACGGAAGTATGTCCTGGGCGCTCCGCTCGTCCGTCTGGGCCACGCGTCCTCCAGGCTGCTGCTCGCGAACTGGGGGCAACCGAGGTTGGCCAGGCTTGCGGACGAGCTCGGAGAGTCCGTGCACCTGGCCATGCTGGACGGGGACGAGGTGCGATACGTCGCCCAGGCCCCGTCCAGCCGTTCAATGCGGATGTTCACCGAGGTCGGCCGCCGCGTACTGCCGCACTGCTGCGCGGCCGGCAACGCGATCCTCTCCGCGATGGCGGAGGACGAGGTACGCCGCCTGCTCGCCCGCACCGGCATGCCGCGCTACACCGAGAACACGATCACCGACACGGACACCTATGTCGAGAGACTGCGCCTGACCGCCGAGGCGGGCTACGCGCTCGACGACGCAGAGCAGGAGACGGGGGTCCGCTGCGTGGCAGTCCTGGTGCCGGACAGTGCGGAACGGTTCGCGCTCTCGGTCTCCGGCCCCACCACCCGGATGTCGGACGAGGTCGTCTCCCGGGTCGTGCCACTGCTGATCCGGGCCAGCTGGGACATCGCCGCCGTCCTGCCCTGACCCAACAACGAAAGGCTCACCTCATGCGCATCCTCGTGGTCAACGTCAACACCACCGTCTCGATGACCGACGCGATCGTCGCCTCGGCCCGGTCCGTCGCCTCCTCCGGCACCGAGATCATCGGCCTCACTCCCTCGTTCGGTCCCGACTCCTGCGAGGGCAACTTCGACAGCTACCTCGCCGCGGTTGGCGTGATGGACGCGGTCGCCCGCTACCAGGGCACCTACGACGCCGTGGTGCAGGCCGGCTTCGGCGAGCACGGCCGCGAGGGTCTCCAGGAACTCCTCGACGTGCCGGTTGTCGACATCACCGAAGCAGCCGGCCACGTCGCCTCCCTGCTCGGCCACAGCTACTCCGTGGTCACCACCCTCGACCGCACCGTGCCCCTGATCGAGGACCGGCTCAAGTTGGCCGGCCTCGACGCCCGATGCGCATCCGTGCGCTCCAGCGGGCTGTCCGTCCTCGAACTCGAGGAGGACCCCGAGGCCGCCGTGAAGGCGATCACCACACAGGCACAGCGCGCGGTCCAGGAGGACAGGGCCGAGGTGATCGTGCTGGGTTGCGGCGGCATGGCCGGTCTGGACCACGCCGTCAGGGCCGCCACCGGCGTGCCCGTCGTCGACGGCGTGACCGCCGCCATCAAGCTCGCCGAGGCCCTGATCGGGCTCGGCCTTTCCACCAGCAAGATCCGGACCTACGCCACCCCGCGAACGAAGCGACTCAGCGGCTGGCCACTCGGTGCCGTGCATGAGGTCAGCTGATCACCCGGTGCAGTTCGGCGGCGAGGGCGGGGACACGCTCTCGGGTGACGCGGGCGGACGGGCCGGCCACGGAAACCGCCAGCGGGAACGGCGCGGACGGCACGGGTACGGCGACACAGCGCGCGCCGTACTCCTCCTCCTCGTCGTCGAGGGCGAAACCCTGGCGGCGTACGACGCGAACGGCGGCGACCAGCTCCGAGACTGACCCGACCGTGTGTGAGGTCGACCGAGCCAGGCCGGTCCGCGAGGCGAGAGCAGTCACCTCGTCGTCGGCCAGCAGCGACAACAGCGCCTTCCCCACGGCCGAGCAGTGCGCCATCGTCCGGCGGTGCACCTCGGTCGAGGAGCGCATCGCCTGTGACGACTGGACCTGCGCGACGAAGAGCACCGTGTCCCCGCACAGGGTCGCGGCGTTCGCCGTCTCACCGGTGGCCTCGACCAGCCTGGCCAGCCAGGTGGAGACGTCGGGAGCGATCGGCAGCATGGCCGCACCACCGAGGGCGACCAGACGCGGGCCGAGGCGATAGCGCCGGTCGGATCCCTTGTAGAGATAGCCCGCCTGGCACAACCCGCCCAGCATCCGGTGCGTCGTCGAGACCGGGATCCGACAGAGTGCCGCGAGCTCCGAGAGCCCCAGGGGCTGGCCGGCGTCGGCGAGGTGCTCGAGCAGGCCGAGCGCGCGACCGATCGACTGGACCGGACCGCTGGGCGCGGCTGCCTCGGCGCTCACGTCAACCGGCCTTTCGGACCAGGTCGCGCTGCACCCGGGCCACTCGACGCGCGAGCGACTCCTCGTCCACCGTGGCCATCCGCCCCTGCTCGACCACGGGACGGCCGTTGACCAGCAGCAGCTCCAGCGGCGGGGTCGACCCGAGCACGAGCGCCGCCACCGGATCATCGATGCCGGCATGGGCAAGCGTGTCGAGCCGCCACACGGCGAGGTCCGCGAGCTTGCCGACCTCGAGGGACCCGATCTCGTCCTCACGGCCGAGGATCCGGGCACCGTCGAGGGTTGCCATCTCCAACGCGGCACGTACGCCGAGCGCTCGCGGCCCACCACGCGCCCGAGCGAAGAGCACCGCGTGCCGCGCCTCCTCCAACAGCGACCCGGCTTCGTTGCTGGCCGCGCCGTCGACACCGAGGCCGACCGGCGAGCCGGCCTCGCGCAGGTCGGCGGCGCGGGCGATTCCGGCACCGAGGCGGGCGTTGGAGCTCGGGCAGTGCGCGACGCCGGTCGCGGCCGCCCCGAGCCGCTTGACCTCGGCGTCGTCGAAGTGGATGCCATGGGCGAACCACACGTCGGAGCCCGACCAGCCCAACTGCTCGGCGTACTCCAAGGGCGTGCAGCCCCGCTGCACCTCGCACCACTCGGTCTCGTCGACGGTCTCGGCGAGATGTGTGTGGAGCCGTACGCCGCGGTGTCGGGCCAGATCGGCCGAGTCACGCATGAGCCCTTCACTGACCGAGAACGGCGAGCACGGCCCGACCGAGATCCGCAGCATCGACTCTGGCGACGGGTCGTGCCAGCGCGTGATGGCGGCATCCGTCGCGGCGAGGATCTCGTCACGCTCCTGGACCACCGAGTCCGGCGGCAGCCCGCCGTCCTTGCGGCTGAGGTCCATCGAGCCGCGGGCCGGGTGGAACCGCAGCCCGACCTCCTCCGCAGCCACGATCGATGCGGCGAGCGGGTCGCCGCCCTCACGCGGGAAGACGTAGTGGTGGTCGGCTGCCGTGGTGCAGCCGGTGAGCGCCATGCGGGCCAGGCCTGCCTGGGTCGCCACGTGGACGGAGGTCTCGTCGATGCCGGCCCACACCGGGTAGAGCGTGGTGAGCCACTCGAAGAGCGTCGCGTCGGCGGCCAGCCCGCGGGTGACCCACTGGTAGAGGTGCTGGTGCGTGTTGACGAAGCCCGGGGTGATCAGGCAGCCGCGGCCGTCGGCGACCCGGGCACCTGGGTACGACGGCGCCGGGCCCGGGCCGACGTCGACGATGCGCGAGCCCTGCACCACGACGTACCCGTCGGCGATCTCGCGCCGTGAGCCGTCCATCGTGACGATGGTCGCGCCCTCGATGACGGTGCTTCCCGAGGGGGCAGTGCGTGCGGAACTGGTGAGCTGCATGGCCTGTCTCCCGATGAGTCGTGGGTGGGATTCCAGTGAACCCGCGCACGTCCGGCGCGGTAAGTCACAGCGGGCACGAACCAGGGCCACGAAGCGGCCGACGGCTTGGAGCAATCTCCAAGCCGTCGGTCGGATTGACGTCAGTCCGCGTGACGGATGTCGTCGTCGAGCCGGTCACCGAAGCCGTCGCGCCGGTCTTCCGACGCGGCGAAGACGGAGGCGCCCGACCTGTTGCCGGCGGTGACCTCGTTGAACAGGTAGTTCAGGACCACCGCGACGACGGCGGTGGCGCTGATGCCCGAGTGCATGATCACGCCGAACCACTCCGGGAACGCGTCCCAGAAAGTGGGGGCGGCGATCGGGATGATGCCGACCGCGACGGCGACCGAGACGATCACCATGTTGAGGTTGTCCTCATAGCTGACCCGCGACAGCGTGCGGATGCCGCTGGCCGCGACCGAACCGAAGAGCACGATGCCGGCGCCACCGAGCACGGGATACGGGATCGCCGCGACGACGGCACCGACCACCGGGAGCAACCCGAGCAGCAGCAGGACCAGCCCACCCGTCGCGACGACGAACCTGCTCTTGATGCCGGTCAGCGCGACCAGTCCGACGTTCTGCGCGAACGCGCTGCACGGGAAGCTGCCGAAGAGCGGTGCCACTGTCGTGGCGGCCATGTCGGCGCGCAGCCCCTGTGCGACCCGCTTCGAGTCCACCTCGGTGTCGACGATCTCGCCGATCGCCAGGATGTCGGCAGTGGTCTCGGTCATGATCACCAGCATCACCACGGTCATCGACACGATCGCGCCGATCTCGAACGTCGGTGTGCCGAAGTGCAGGACCGAAGGCGCGGCGAACGGCTTCGCGTCACCGACGGCCGAGAAGTCCGCACGACCGGCCAGCGCCGCGATCACTGTGCCGACCACGAGACCGAGCAGGATCGAGAGCCGCGACACCGCGCCCTGGAACAGTCGACTGATCACCAGGATGATCAGCAGGGTCAGGCCGGCGTACCCGATGTTGGTCATCGACCCGAAGTCGGACGCCGTCTCGTCGTTGCCCATCGCCCAGCGGAACGACACCGGCATCAGGGAGAGCCCGATGACGGTGATCAGGCTGCCGGTCACCACGGCCGGGAACAGTCGCACCAGCTGGGCGAAGAACGACGAGAGCAGCAGGCCGATCACGCCGGCGACGATGATCGCGCCGAAGACCGGCCGCAGCCCGTCCTCACTCGCGATCGCGACCATCGTGGAGACGCTGGCGAACGAGATGCCCTGCACGATCGGCAGCCGGCTGCCGAACGGCCCGAGGCCGAGGGTCTGCAGCAAGGTGGCCAGCCCGGAGACGAACAGTCCGGCGGTCACCAGCAGTGCCATGTCAGAGGCCGACAGCCCCGCCGCACCGCCGACGATCAGCGGCGGCGCGATCACGCCGCCGTACATCGTCAGGATGTGCTGGGTTCCGTAGGCGAGCAGCTGCCCGGGTGGGTGCCGCTCGTCCTCAGGACGCGTGGAAGCAGGCGCGGTCGTACGACGGCGGAAGTTCATCGCGCACCTCAGCAGAAGCCGGGCAGGCCGAGCCAGGCATTGCCCGCGTCGGTGGCGTCGTCACGGATGACGGAGGCCTCGATCAGGCCGTAGGGGCGGTCGGCGGCGATGAAGACCTCGCCCGGGTTCTCCAGGCCGAACGGCGCCAGGTCGACCGTGAAGTGATGCTTGTTGGGCGCGGAGAACTTGATCTCGGCGATCTCGGGGTGCTGCTCGAGCACGGACTCCCCCATGCCGTAGAGCGTCTGCTGCAGGGCGAGGCTGTGGATCTCGGCGAACCGCTGGAGCAGCAGGGCGCGCACTGCGTCGTACGACTTGTCCCAGTCGACGTCACCGCGGGCGACGAACGCGGCGTCGTAGCGCCAGCGGGCGACCAGCGAGGTGGCGAGGATCCGGTCGTGGGTCTCGGGGAGCGTCGTGTACTCGTCCTTGAGGTAGCCGAAGAACTCCGACCCGGTCGACTTGAGCACGGTCAGGTCCTTGAACCCGGAGACCACGTGGGCGATCCGGTCGTCACCGCGGCCGTCGACGTTGACCGCGGTGGTGCGGGTGCCGCCGCCGGTGCGGACGAACGCGTGGTCGTGGCCAGAGCCATCGACGGGGATGCGGTCCCAGGCGTACTCCTCGACCTCGACCTTGGCGCCGTCGACGGCGGGGGCCGCGTCGATGAAGCGGTCGGCGAGGGCGAGCGCGTAGTCCTCGATCGCGCCGACGCCCTTCTCCTTGGCGAAGGCGAAGGCGGTGTTCTTCTGGGTGTCGGTGGGCAGTACGTCGCCCTGGTCGCCACTGATGTGCGCGTCCTCGAAGCGGCCGCGCAGGGCGGACGAGACGTTCAGGTCGCGGATCTGGTGGCGCGCGGTGTCGCGGTAGATGCGGACGACGCGGCTCTCGGCCTTGCCGTACTGGTTGGGGCCCAGGCGAATGGCCATGGGATCAACTCCCTCGGTAGGTGGAATAGGCGAACGGGCTGAGCAGGAGTGGGACGTGGTGGTGCAGGGTCGCGTCGGTCAGCGCGAAGGTGACGCCGACCTCCGGGAAGAAGCAGTCCTGGCCGGTCGCGGCGGCGTAGGCCGCGACGTCGAAGACCAGCCGGTAGGTGCCCGGCTCGACCCGGTCGGGTCCGAGCTCGGTGGCGCGTCCGTCGTCATCGGTCGCGGCCTCGGCGAGGACGACGACCCGGTCGCCGTCGAGGTGCTCGAGCCGCAGGCGACAGCCGGCGGCCGGGCGCCCGAGGGCGGTGTCGAGGACGTGGGTCGTGATGGCGCTACTCATCAGTCGAGGACCTTTCGCAGACGGAGGAGGGCGATCTTGCGCAGCTCGTCGGCGACCACGGACGACTCGGTCGCGTCGTCGTGCTCGAGCCTGCTGCGCAAGGACTTCAGGATCTCCTCACCGGACAGTCCGGTGGCACAGATCAGGAAGACCCGGCCGAAGCGGTCCTCGTAGGCCCGGTTCCCGTCGGCCAGCGCCCGCTCCGTGTCGGTGTCGCGGGACACCGCGGCCTGCTCGGCCCGGGACCAGGCGGCCTCGGTGCCGGCGCCCTTGGCCCGCTCGCCGATGCGCGGGTGTGCGGCCAGTGCGCGGTCGACATCGGCCGGCGTGAACGCGCGGGCGGCGCGGTCGGCCACGGCCTCGAGCGCGTCGCTGTCGGCGTACGGCCTGCCGGCGAGCACCGCGTCGGCCCAGGCCGGCACGTCGGCGCAGGCGAGCAGGTGCGGACGAACGTCGGCCGCAGGCAAGGTGTTGAGCTCCTCGAGCTTCACCGTCCACCTACTTTCGTGATGCGGAATGTGTTTTCCGTCACGATGAGCGTGGCACGGCGTCGGCCGCTACGTCAACAGTTTGTTGAAATTTCTGGTGGTCGAACTTTCGGCCTCACGCTCATCGGGACCGGTTCAGGTAGTTGTAGACGGTGAACCGGCTGACCCCGATCGCCTCCGCGATGGTCTCGGCGGAGCGGCGGTAGGCGAACGCGCCCCGCTCCTCGAGCACGCGCACCGCGCGTTGCTTGTCGGCCCGGGACAAGTCGGCAAGCGGCAGACCGCGCTCACCGGCGATCTCCGCGGCCACCTCGTCGATCAACGCGGCCAGGTCGCCCGCGGACTCCGTGCCCGAAGCCGCCCCCGACGACTCAGCTGACGAGGTGCCGGACGGCGCGTCCGCGCTGGCGAGGCGCACGCCGGCCACGGTCTCCCCCTCCCACACGAGAGGGACGTCGCCCTTGCGCAGCTTCGCCGGCTCGACCACCTCGGCGTCGAGGCGGGCCAACAGCGGCGCCACCGCNGCAGGGGGTGGCCCGCCGCGGACTCAGCCATCGGCGGGCTCGACCTGCAGGGTGACCCGGGTGGCGCCGTGCGAGAGTGCCGAGCGGAGCACGTCGGCCAGCGCCTGCACCACCTCGTCGGCGTCGCCGCTGACGGTCGTACCCAAGGGCCCGAACTCGCACTCGAGGCCGGCATCCTCCACCGCCTTCAGCGCGACCACGGCATGCTTGGGCGGCTTCCCTTCGCCATGGAAGGGCTCGGTGGTGAACTCGGCGACGAGGCGCATGGAAGCAGGCTACTCGCGGATCGGGAGCGCCGCGGCTGCAACCGGGTGGTGCTCCGGGTGGTCGACGTGATGCCCGGGAACGTGGAGCTCCTCCGGCTCTGGCACGTCGTCGGTGACCACGATCTCGCCGTTCAGCACCGCGTGCATCCGCTCGACGTCGAGCTGGCCCTCCCACTTGGAGACCACGAAGGTGGCGACGCAGTTGCCGAGCAGGTTCACGAAGACCCGCATCGAGTCCATGATCCGGTCGGCGCCCAGCAGCACCGCCACCGCGGCGACGGGATAGGCACCGATCGCGGTGGCCGTCGCCGAGAGCGCCAGGAACGAGGATCCGGGGACGCCGGCCATGCCCTTCGAGGTCAGCATGAGTACGCCGACCATGGCGAGCTGATCCATCAGGGACATGTCCACGCCGACCGCCTGTGCCAGGAAGATCGAGCAGATGGAGAGGTAGATGGTGGCGCCGTCGAGGTTGAACGAGTAGCCGGTCGGCACGACCAGGCCGGTGGAGGCGGGCGAGTTGCCGGCGTTCTGCAGCTTGCTCATGATCCGCGGCAACACGGCCTCGGTGGAGGCGGTGCCGAGCGCGAGGGCGAACTCCTCACGGGCGTACTTGATGAACTTGAACAGGTTGAGACCGACGTACAGCTTGGCGATCGCGGCGAGCACCAGGGCGAAGAGCACCGCGGCCAGGTAGCAGGCTCCGATCAGCTTGCCGAACGAGGCGAGCGACTCGATGCCGTACTGGCCGATGATGAACGCCATCGCACCGAACGCTCCGATCGGGGCGACCTTCATGATGTAGCCGACGAGCGTGAACAGCACGTGGCTGAACTGGTCGATCAGCTCGAGGATCGCCGAGCCCTTGCCGGTGTCGTTGACCTGGGCCAGGCCGATGCCGAACAACACCGAGAAGAAGAGCACGGCGAGCAGTTGGTTGTCGGCGAAGGCGCCCAGGACGCTCTCCGGGATGATGCCCATCAGGAAGTCGACGGTGTGCGGCAGCTCGCCGCCTGCGGTCTTCTCGGCGAGCGCCTGCTCGCCGCCGGCCAGGGTGTCCGGGTCGATGTTGAAGCCCTGCCCGGGCTTGAGCACGTTGGCGATGACGAGGCCGAAGACCAGTGCGAAGGTCGTCACCAGCTCGAAGTAGATCAGCGCCTTGAGGCCGATCCGGCCGACGGACTTCACATCGCCCACGTGGGCGATGCCGGTGACGACCACGCAGAAGATCAGCGGCGCGATGATCATCTTGATCAGCTTGATGAACCCGTCACCCAACGGGCGCAGGTCGGAGCCGAAGTCCGGGAAGAAGTGTCCGACCGAGATGCCCGCGACGATCGCGACACCCACCTGGAGGAACAGCGACGTGTAGAGCGGCTTGCGCTTGGCCTTGGTGGTTTCCGAGGTGGCGACGGATGACATTGCGAGCCCTTCATTGAATTCCGCATTGTGGAACTAACTTTCCGTGTGTAGAAAAGTGTGTCCCCGCTCACACGGACGTGTCAAGGGTTCGCGGCCTCTTATCGCGATCCGGACACGCAGAACGCCCGCCCTGCCGGAACGAGGTCCGGAAGAGCGGGCGTTGTGCAGGGCGTCGTACAGGAGCGGGCCGGATCAGGCCGGCACGGACCTCCTGGCGAGGCGCGCGAGGCCCTCGAGGTCGACGCCGATCAGCTTGTCGATCTCGGTAGCCCCGACGGCACCACACTCGAGCCCGCGCAGCACGAAGGCGGCCAGGGCAGCGGCGGTCGCCGGCTCGTCGAGGTAGCCCGAGTCGCCCCCGTGCACGTAGGCGCGGAGCCGGTCGGAGGCAGCGACCAGGCCCTCGCGATAGAACGCGTAGGTGGCCACGAAACGGCTCGGCAGCTGGGCCGGGTGCAGGTCCCACCCCTGGTAGATGCCGCGGGTCAGCGAGCGGCGTACCAGCCGGACGTGGAGACGCCAGGCCGCGCGTACGGCGTCGCGGTCCCCCACGGGCAGCTGGTTGGTCGAGCCGTCGGAGACGAAGACACCGGTCCCGGCGGCCGCGACCTGCATGACGTCCTTGGCGTGGTCGGCGACCGGGTGCTCCATGCTCTGGTACGCCGCGGCGACGCCCAGCGAGGCGGAGTAGTCGTAGGTGCCGTAGTGGAGACCGGTCACCCGTCCGACGCCGGCGTGGATCATCTTCGCCACGAGGGCGGAGCCGTCCGGCCCGAGGATCGCCTGCGGGGTCTCGACCTGGATCTCGAAGCGCAGCGACCCGGCGGGTACGCCGTGGGCGGACTCGATCGCGTCGAGGGCGGCCACCATCGCCGACACCTGGTCGACTGACGTCACCTTGGGCAGCGTGATCACGAAGCCGTCGGTGATCGCGTCGGCGCCGGCCAGCTCGCCGACGAAGAGGTCGAGCGTGCGCAGGCCGCGGCGACGCGTCGGCGCCTCGAACGACTTGATCCGCAGGCCGTGGTACGGCGAGGCGGTGCCGGCCTTGACGGTCACCGCGAGGGCCCGGGCCGCGGCGATGACGGCAGCGTCCTCCTGCTCGTCGGGGCGGTTGCCGTAGCCGTCCTCGAAGTCGATCCGGAGGTCTTCGATCGGCTCGCGGTCGAGCTTGGCGCGGACCCGGTCATAGACCTCGACGGCCAGGCTGGGCCGCAGCTCGAGCGCCTCGGCCAGTTCCATGACCGAGCGGCCGTGCTGGGCCAGCACGGTCTTGGCCTCCTCGCCCCACTGGGTGACGGTGCCGGCGTCGAAGCGGTCACCCGGGACGTAGACGGTGTGCACGGGCTGTCGGGTGCCGCGGTCGCCGGGGAAGCAGGCGAGCAGCTCGGCGTCAGCCGCGGCCAGCCTCTGGTCGAGGTCGTCGGCCAGGTCGTCGAAGGCGCTCACGCCGACACCACCGCGTCGTACGCCGGCAGGGTCAGGAAGTCGACGAACTCGTCGGCCAACGCGACCTCCTCGAAGATGGTGCGGGCCTCGGCGAAGCGGTTGCCCTCAGGAGCGTCGGCCAGGATCTTGGCCTGCTCCTGGTCGAGCACCTCGCGGACCAGGGCGGCCGTGATCACGGTGCCGTCCTCGAGCTTGGACTCGTTGTGCACCCACTGCCAGATCTGCGAGCGGGAGATCTCGGCGGTCGCGGCGTCCTCCATCAGGTTGTGGATGCCGACGGCACCGAGCCCACGGAGCCAGGCCTCGAGGTAGAGCAGGGAGACCTCGACGTTGCCGTGCAGTCCTTCGCGGGTCACGCTGCCCGGCGTGGCCTTGAGGTCGAGCAGGTCGGCGGCCGAGACCTCGACGTCCTCGCGCAGCCGGTCGAGCTGGTTCGGCTTGTCGCCGAGCACCCGGTCGAAGATCTCGCGGCACACCGGGACCAGGTCGGGGTGGGCGACCCAGGAGCCGTCGAACCCGTCGCCGGCCTCGCGCTCCTTGTCCTCACGCACCTTCTCGAACGCGCGGGCGTTGACCTCCTCGTCCTTGCGGCTCGGGATGAACGCCGCCATGCCGCCGATCGCGAAGGCGCCGCGTCGGTGGCAGGTCCTCACCAGCAGCTGGGCGTAGGCCCGCATGAACGGCGCGGCCATGGTCACCGAGGCGCGGTCGGGCAGCACGAAGTCGGCACCGGAGTCGCGGAAGTACTTGATGATGCTGAACAGGTAGTCCCACCGGCCGGCGTTGAGACCGGAGGCATGGTCGCGCAGCTCGTAGAGGATCTCGTCCATCTCGAACGCGGCCGGGATGGTCTCGATCAGCACCGTGGCGCGGACCGTGCCGTGTGGAATCTCCAACGAGGCCTGGGCAAACGTGAACACGTCGTTCCACAGGCGGGCCTCGAGGTGACTCTCGGTCTTCGGCAGGTAGAAGTAGGGGCCGCTCCCCCGGGCCAACAGCTCGGCGGCGTTGTGGAAGAAGTAGAGACCGAAGTCGACCAGCGCACCGACCACCGGCCTGCCGTCGACGAGGAGGTGCTGCTCATCAAAGTGCCACCCACGCGGGCGCATCACGATGGTGGCCAGTGGCTGGTCGTCGCGCAGCTCGTAGGTCTTGCCTCCACCGGCTGCGGTGAAGGAGATCTGGCGCCGGATGGCGTCGTACAGGCTGACCTGGCCGCCGACCACGTTGCTCCAGTGCGGCGTGCTGGCGTCCTCCATGTCGGCCAGCCAGACCCGGGCGCCGGAGTTGAGCGCGTTGATGGTCATCTTGCGGTCGGTGGGGCCGGTGATCTCGACGCGGCGGTCCACGAGGTCGGCCGGCGCGGGTGCGACCTTCCAGTCACCCGCGCGGATCTCCGCCGTCTCCGGGAGGAAGTCGAGCGTGCCCGTGCGCGAGACCTCCTCGCGTCGAGCCTTGCGGGCGGCCAGCAGCTCGTCGCGACGGCCTCCGAACCTGCGCTGCAACTCGGCCACGAAGGCGAGGGCTTCAGCGGTGAGGATCTTCTCCCCGCCGTCGACCTGCTCTCCCGACACCTGGATGTCGTCGGTCTTCTCCATCACTGCTCCCTCACTCACTTAAGGCTCTCCACTTCCTGGGCTGCCGCCTGCACGCCCGCCGCGACGGCGGGGGCGACAGCGGGGTCGAACACGGACGGAACGATGTAGCTCGCGTTCAGTTCGTCGGGATGCACGCAGTCGGCGATGGCGCCCGCCGCGGCGAGCATCACCTCGTCGGTGATCTCGCGTGCGGCTGCATCCAGCATGCCCCGGAACAGGCCGGGGAACGCAAGCACGTTGTTGATCTGGTTGGGGTGGTCGGACCGTCCGGTCGCGACGATCGCTGCGTGCTCGTTGGCGGCCACCGGATCGACCTCGGGGTCGGGGTTGGCCAGCGCGAAGACGATCGCGTCGTCGGCCATGGTGGCGATGTCGGCCCCGTCGAGCAGGTTCGGCGCCGAGACCCCCACGAAGACGTCGGCGTCGGCCAGGGCTGCCTTGAGGCTGCCGGTGAAGCCGTCGACGTTCGTGTGGTCGGCAATCCAGCGGCGGTCGGGGTCGAGGCCCTCCTGCCCGCTGTGTACGGCGCCGCGCCGGTCACAGGCCACGATGTGCCGCGCGCCCTGGGCGTGGAGCAGCCTGATGATCGCGTGGCCGGCGGCACCCACACCGCTCACCACGATGCGGACCTTGTCGAGATCCTTGCCGACCACGCGCAGCGCGTTGGTGAGCGCGGCGAGTACGACGATCGCCGTACCGTGCTGGTCGTCGTGGAAGACGGGGATGTCGAGCTCGGCGCGGAGCCGGCGCTCGATCTCGAAGCACCGGGGGGCGGCGATGTCCTCGAGGTTGATGCCGCCGTAGGAGACCGCGATCGCCTTGACGATCATGATGATCTCTTCGGTGTCCTGGGTGTCGAGGCAGACCGGCCAGGCGTCGACGTCGGCGAACTGCTTGAACAGCGCCGCCTTGCCCTCCATCACGGGGAGCGCGGCGCCGGGGCCGATGTTGCCGAGGCCGAGCACGGCCGAGCCGTCGGTCACCACGGCGACGGTGTTGCGCTTGATGGTGAGCCGGCGCAGGTCCTCCGGGTTCTCGGCGATCGCCATGCAGACCCGCGCGACGCCCGGCGTGTAGGCGCGCGAGAGGTCGTCGCGGTTCTTGAGCGGGACCTTGGGAACGACCTCGAGCTTGCCGCCGAGGTGCATCAGGAAGGTGCGGTCACTGACCTTGCGCACCTTGACGTCGGGCACTGCAGCGAGGGCCTTGGTGATGGCGTCGACGTGTGCGACGTCGACGGCGTCGCAGGTCAGGTCGACGACGAGCCGGTCGGCGTGGGACTCGGCGACGTCGAGCGCGGTGACCGATCCGCCCGCCCCTGCGACCGCGGCGACGAGGCGGCCGGTGGCCCCCGCGGAGGACGGAGTGTCGACACGGACCGTGACGGCGTATCCAGGACTTGGGGTAGCCAACGTTCTCGACCTCTCAGCGGTAGGTATTTCGCATTACGGATACTAGTATCTACCTAGTGGAACTTCAACCCACCACTTCCCACAAATTTCCCGCTACACTTCCACCATCCGGAAACCTTATTGAGGAGCAGAGCACGTGGCAGAGAAAGAGCCGAAGGTCCGCGCCGGGGGCGTGCAGTCGATCGAGCGGGCCTTCGGGTTGCTCGAGATGATGGCCGACGCGGGCGGGATGATGGGACTCTCCCAGCTCGCGACGGCGTCGGGACTGCCGTTGCCGACGATCCACCGACTGGTGCGCACGCTGGTCGACCTCGGCTACCTTCGCCAGGAGCCCTCCCGGCAGTACGTCCTCGGCCCGCGCCTGATCCGGCTCGGTGAGAGCTCCTCCAACATGCTGAGCACCTGGGCCCGCCCCCACCTCGCGGCACTGGTCGACGAGCTTGGTGAGTCGGCCAACCTCGCGATGCTCGACGGCGACCAGATCGTGTACGTCGCCCAGGTCCCCTCCCGGCACTCCATGCGGATGTTCACCGAGGTCGGGCGCCGCGTGCTGCCCCACTGCACCGCGGTAGGCAAGGCGATCCTGGCCGACTTCCCCGACACCCAGGTGCGCGACCTCTTGCGGCGTACCGGCATGCCGCAGCACACGGACAACACGATCACCGACCCCGACGAGTTCGCCAAGCAGCTCGCGCTGGCCGCGAAGAACGGCTACGCCATGGACGAGGGCGAGCAGGAGATCGGCGTGCGCTGCGTCGCCGTCTCGGTGCCCGACGTACCCACCCGTCTGGCCCTGTCCGTCTCGGGCCCGGCCCAGCGGATGTCGCCGGAACTGGTCGATCGCGCCGTGCCGCTGCTCGTCCAGGCGGGCAAGGCGCTCAGCGTCGACCTCAACTGACGGCCACGGGTCGGGCGGCTCCCCCCGGATGCGGCATACTTTGCCGCGCGGATCGGGGGCTGCCTCCGGTCCGCATGCCCCCGTAGCTCAGCTGGATAGAGCAAGTCACTTCTAATGATTAGGTCGCAGGTTCGAATCCTGCCGGGGGCGCTTTCTGACCTGCCCGACAGGTCAGCCGATCGACCGGGCCATCCGGGTGACCGCCCCGGTGAGGATCGCGCGTGACGTGGCGAAGTTGATCCGCACGTGCCCACGCCCTCCGGCACCGAACACGTGCCCGGAGCTCAGCGCCACGCGGGCGTGGTCGAGGAAGTGTCGGGCCGGACCGGCCAGGTCGGAGACCACCGCCAGGTCGCCCTCGACGTTGTCCTCGGAGTCCGGCGCGTCCAGGCCGAGTGGACGACAGTCGACCCAGGCCAGGTAGGTGCCCTCAGGACGCAGGAACCCGACCTGCGGCAGGTGCTCGGTCAACAGGTCGCCGAGCAGTGTGCGGTTCTCGTCGAGGCCGACCAGGAGCGCGTCGAGCCAGTCGCCGCCGTGCCGGAAGGCCGCCGCGTGAGCAATGATGCCGAGGTGGCTGGGGCCGTGGCTGACCTCCTCAGGCATCCGGGCCAGGTCGTCGACGGCCTCGCTCCCGGCGATGACCAGGGCAGCCTTGAGGCCGGCCAGGTTCCAGCCCTTCGAGGCCGACATCAGGGAGAACGCGTCGTCCGAGCCCGCCACGGTGAGGTACGGCGTGAACTCCGCGCCGGCCAGGATCAACGGGGCGTGGATCTCGTCGACGATCACGCGCACGCCGTGCTGCCGGGCGAGGACCGCGATCGCCTCGAGCTCGGCACGCGTGTGCACCGCACCGGTGGGGTTGTGCGGGTTGCTGATCAGGTACGCCGCCCGTGGACTCGTGGTCCGCACCTGGCGGAACACCTCCACGAGCGCGTCGAGGTCGACCCGCCCTGCCTCGGTCAACGGTGACTCGACGACCTGGCGGTCGGCATGGGTGAGGAACGCGTAGAACGGCGCATAGACCGGCGCGTTGACGATCACCGGGTCGCCCGGTTCGGTGACCAGTCGCAGCACCTCGACGATGCCCAGCATCACGTCGGGCACGATCGCCGTACGGTCGACCGGGAAGTCCGACCAGCCCCAGCGCTTCGCGGCGAACTCCGCGAGGGCCCGTGCGAGTCCGTCGCCGAACGGGTAGCCGGTGTCACCCAGTTCGACCGCCCTGTGCAGCGCTTGCGCCACCGGCTCCGCGAGCGACACGTCCATCTCCGCCACCCACAGCGGGAGCACGTCCGCAGGATGGCTGTTCCACTTGAGGCTGGTCCGTTGCTGCAACTGCTCGCGCGACAGGGCCTCGAGCGGGTTCGGCACCGGCGCCATGGCGTCAGCCCCTCAGCGCGGCGGCGTGCCGGTCGATCTCCGCGGAGAGCTCGGCCTTCACGATGCTCGGGGCGTACGACGCGTCGACGGCAGCCCGCGCCAACGAGGCCACGCCGGCCTGGTCCAGGTCGAGCAGGTCGGCGGCGATCTCGTACTCCCGGTTCAGTGTGGTGCCGAACATCGGCGGGTCGTCGGAGTTGATCGTGATCGTCACCCCCGCGTCGCGGAACTTCGTGATCGGGTGCTGGTCGAGCGACTCGACGGCCCGGGTGGCGATGTTGGACGACGGGCACACCTCGAGAGGAATCCCCTCGGCAGCCAGGTGGGCCAGCAGCTCCGGGTCCTGCGCCGACGTCGTGCCGTGGCCGATCCGCTCGGCGCCGAGCACCCGCACGGCGTCCCAGACCGTCTCGGGCCCGGTGGTCTCGCCGGCGTGCGGCACGCTGTGCAGCCCGGCGGCACGGGCGGCGTCGAAGTGCGGCTTGAACTGCGGGCGTGGCACACCGATCTCGGGTCCGCCGAGGCCGAAGCCGACCAGCGAGTCGGTGCGGTGCTCCAGCGCGTAGGACAAGGTCGCGTCGGCGGCGGGGATGCCGCTCTCCCCCGGGATGTCGTAGATCCAGCGCAGCACCAGCCCGAAGTCGCGCTCGGCCTTGCGCCGCGCCTCCTCGATCGCCTCGGTGTAGGCCTCGATCGGGATGCCGCGGACCACCGAGGTGTAGGGCGTGCACGTCAGCTCGGCGTACTTCACGTTCTGCCCGGTCGACATCTCGCGGGCGATCTCGTAGGTCAGCAGCTCGACGTCCTCCGGCGTGCGGATCAGGTCGACCACCGCGAGGTAGACGTCGATGAAGTGCGCGAAGTCGCGGAACGCGAAGAACTCCCGCAACGCCGCCGGGTCGCTCGGCACCGTGCCGGGGTGGCGCTCGGCCAGCTCGGCGACGATGCGCGGCGAGGCCGACCCGACGTGGTGCACGTGCAGTTCCGCCTTGGGCAGCGCGGTGATGAAAGCAGCCAGATCAGTCACCCGCGCAGTCTGCCAGCGCAACCGGCCAAGCCCCAAGCCGTCAGCGTTGCGCCTTGGCCAGTCGGTCGCGGCCACGGGCACAGATCTCGATCACCTTGCGATCATCGGCAGCGCCGGTGCGGGCGTCGTACAACCGCGACGCCTTGTCGTAGTCGTCGAGGGCGAGGTTCCACAACGGCAGGGCGTCGTGATGGTCCATGCTCTCCGCGTCGATCGCGGCACCGAACGCGGCGAGGTCGGCCTTCGCCCGGTCGGCCAGGGTCTTCTCGCGCGCCTCGCCGGCCGCCTCCTCGATGCCGCGCGCCCTGCGTCGGCGCTTCCACCAGCCCGCGACGGCCCGACCGCGGAAGCCCACGAAGAGCAGCACCAGCACGGCCACCACGGCGACGAAGACCCAGCGCAGCACCAGGACCTTCGTGCTGGCCGGCTCCTTCGAGCCACCGGTGTCCTGCGACGAGAGCTCGGGCTCCTCCCAGATCTTGGCCATCTCCTCGTCCATGCGCTGCGCGCCCGTGCGGGTGGTGGTCATCTCCACGAGTTCGACGAACTTCTCCTGGGGAGTGCCGTCGAGGTCCTTCTCGACGACGCTGAGCGCGTAGATCACGTCCTTGTCGAGCGACGAGTCGTAGGCGCCGTACTCGGGAATCGTGTCGGGCGTGAAGACCAGGGTCATGCCCACCCGCTCGTCGTCCTTCTTGAAGCGGGCCAGCTCAAGGTTCGATGCATGGAGGTCGGGCGACCCCTTGGCCGACTTCGGCAGGTCGTTGAGGATGAGCACCCGGGTGCGGATCTTCGCGTCGGCCACCAGCGCACGGATCTCGTCGACCTGGGCGCGGGTGAAGCCGGTGCCCGGCTCCACAGTCACGTCGGGCTCGGCCGGCGCGGCGTACGACGGCGCGGTCACTCCCCCACCGACCAGCCCCCAGCCGACCAGGGCCAGCAGCAGCACGATCACGGCCTTCATTCCTTGAAACCCTTCAGGTAGGAACGGTCACGGCGCGCAGACCAGCGGATGAGTTTCATCAAGTACCACAGGGGAACCGCGAAGGTGAGACCCATGAAGCTCCCGAGCATCACGGGACTGTTCGCCCATCCGGACTCGTCGTCGCTCCCCTTGACCTGCTCCTGAACGGAGTGATCGGTGTCCCGGATCATCGCCCGGACGCCGAGCTCGGACGTGTCGCCGGTCTGCGGATACAGGTAGATTGACTCGTCGTCGTGGCCGCGCACGTGGTGCTGCGCCACGACGCCAGTCTGGTCCAGCAGCAGGTAGATGCCGACGCGGTCGGTGGCGTCGGCGATCCGTGCCAGGAGCACCTCCTCGCCCTCGAGGCTGTAGCCGAACCTCGGCGAGGCGACGAGGAAGATCGGCGACGTGCTCCCGGCGATCTCGTCCCGGACACCACTGGTCTCCAGGCTGGACCACACCGTGTCGCGCAGCACCGGGTCGACGTACACCGACTTCTCGCGCAGGGCAGCCGCCGCTTCCTCCTCGTACGGTGTGTGCACCGTGACGTCCGCGACCGACTCATCTGCATACGGATCCTGGTAGACGTCCTGCGAGTTGAAAAGCACGATGATCCAGACCATCGACGCGATGAAGGACCCTACGACCAGGTACCACTTCAGCATGTGGATCTTGATGCTCCTGACACTCATCGCGCCTCCAGTGACGCGAGGAGCGCACGTTTGGCCCAGCGCTCGTCGAGCGCGCCGTAGCCGGTCGTGGTCCACACGTCCTCGGACTCGTAGTAGGCGCGGACGGTGCCGTCGTCTCCGGTGACCATCAACGACTGCGGAGCCTTCCCGTCGGTGACGCCACGGGCACACGGCTTGCAGCAGGGCAACGAGACCGAGCGTCGCTTCACCGAGGTGGTCGCCGGGTGCAGCGGGTGGAAGAAGCAGCGTGAGCTTCGCGCGCCTGCCAGGGCGGCATGGCCGTCCTCGACCAGGAGATGCACGCCGACCCGGTCGCGGTCTCGGGCGGAGTCGACGTACTTCGCGGCCGCGTCGAGACAGGCCTGCGCCTCGTCGTACGCCGGGTTGCCGGGTCGTACGTCGGAGCTCGAGATCGCCTCGGCGAGACGGGTGACCTGCTCCTCGAGGGCGAGCGGAGTCAGCGTGGCGATCAGGTCGTCCGGCGTGCGACGCGGCCCGGCGGCGACCCGGCTGGAGAGTGATCCGCGCGGCATCTGCCAGGTCTTCCAGACGAAGAGGCCGACCGCGCCGACCAGCACGCAGGCCGCCGAGACGAGCACCCACGGGGAGTTGAATTCGTCCTCGAAGTCCTCCGACGGTGGCTCGGGTGCCCGCGCGGTGTCGTCGAACAGGGACGTGTCGCCGGAGAGCTCGGCCACCAACTCCTGCGGGCTCGCGCCGTCGGCGTCGGCCACCCGCAGGTAGACCCACGCCTCGGCGACCGCGGACAAGGAGAGGTCACGATCGGCGTCCGAACCGGCCGCCTCGATGCGGCTGACCACCGCGTCGGCACGGTTCTCCCACGCCCGGACGCTCTCCGCGGCCCGTCCGGGAAGATGGCTCACCGACCTCAGGGAGCCGTCCTCGGTGAGCAGCGCCACGCTGCGCGGCGGCAGGTCGAACAGCTCGAGCAGCTCGGCGTCGTTCTTCACCACCACGTCTTCCGGATCCGGCCAGGCACCCGGTATCTCCGACCACAGCGCCACACTGACCGGCACCGGCAGGTCGGCCTTGCGCACGCCGGCCTTGAGTCGTGTGCGCCAGAGGTCGGCGTCGCCCATGGCCGCCGCCGGCTCGAGGTAGACGCCGGTGGCCTTCAGGTCTGCCGGCATGGTGGTCGACCTGTCGTCGGCGTACGACGGCGCGACGGTGGCCAGCACCACCCACAGCGAGGCGAGGAGCGCGGCCAGGGCCCGGGGCAATGTCACGCGCGGATGCTAACCGCTGCAGGGCCCTGGCAAACCCGGCGGTGGTGCAGCGTCAGCGCAGCAGCAGGAGCCAGGCCCCCACGGCCGCCGGCACCAGTCCGACCAGCAACCACGGCGAGAGCATGCTGTGCTGGTTGATGGTCAGGACCCCGGCAAGTGTGACCAGGCCGACGACGGCGGCGATGACCAGCAGCCCCGGCTCGGCGCCAGGGCGTTCGGCGACTCCCGCGAGGAAGCAGAGCCCGGCGGCGAAGATGAAGCCCACCGTGGTGAGCAACGCCGACATGACCCATCGCTGGACCCGCTCGACCTTCATCAGCCGGCGTCGATCCCGGCCATCACGTTGGCGAGCAGCTCGTCGATGCTGTTCCCGGTGACCGGGTCGCCGTCGACGAACACGGTCGGGGTGCTGTTCACCCCACGCTTCGACGCGGCATCGCTGGCATTCACCGCCCACTGGCCGAACTCGCTGGTCTCCACGCCACGGCGGATCTGGCCCTCGTCGGCCCCGGCCTCGACGGCGAGGTCGATCAGGTCGTCGTCACTCGGGTAGGGGCCGCTCTCGGACGGCTGGTTCGCGAAGAGCAGGTCGTGGAACTTCAGCGCCACCTCGCCGCCCGACGCGTCGAGCACGACACCGAAGGCGTTGAGCGCTCGGCCGGAGTAGTCGTTGATGAACGCCATCGGCCGGTAGATCAGGTAGGCGTCACCGTCGGCCGCGGCCTGCTGCAGCTGCTCGTGCGAGGCCTCCTCGAACTGCATGCAGAACGGGCACTGGAAGTCCTCGAACACCTCGACCTTCACCGGTGCGTCCGGGTCGCCGACACCGAGTCCGTAGGTGTCGGTGATCGCCGGAGCGCCCTTCGCCGGGGCGGTCGACGACGTTCCCGGCGACGGGCTGGTCGTCGTACTCGGGGTGCTTCCCGAGCTGGTCGAGTCGCCCGGGGTCTTGGCGTCGTCGCCGGTGGTGTCGCGGTTGGCCTGCACCGCCCAGCCGATGCCGACGATCAGCAGCAGCACCGCCGCGATGGCGCTGCCGATGAGGACGTTTCGCTTTCCGTTGCTCCCGGAGCCGGAGGAAGACGAGGTGTTCGTGTTGTACGGCGAAGGCATGCGAACCATTCTCTCAGGGGTTGAACAGGAGGTTGTCGACGGCGAGGCGGGTGCGGGCGCGCCACACCAGGAGCGCCGAGGCCAGGAGGAGCCCGACGTCGCGGGCGATCTCCCACGGGTAGTCGTCGGTGGCGTTGGAGGAGTAGCCACCACCGCCGAAGCAGCCGCACTCGATCTGGAGCCCGCGGCTCCACGCCGAGGCGATGCCGAAGATGAACGCCGCGAACAGCAGCACCGAGAGCAGCGCCATCGGCCGCGTGAGCAGGCCGATGACCAGGCACACCCCGACGACGACCTCGACCAGCGGCAGCACGTGTCCCACGGTCGGCACCACGGACTCGGGCAACAGGTCGTAGGCCCGCACGGCGCGCACACTGGCCGCCGGGTCGGGCAGCTTCAGGGCGCCGGCGACGATCCACACGCCCCCGACGACGAGGCGCGCGAGCAGACCGACCCATCCCAGCATGCGACAGACAGTAGGCCGGGCACCTGAGACGAGACTGAATCGGCCTCTGGCGCTGTGGCCGCTAGTGTCGTGCGGGTGAACGAACGACTTGTATGGATCGACTGCGAGATGACCGGGCTCGACCTGGGCGCCGATGCGTTGATCGAAGTGGCCGCCCTGGTGACCGACTTCGACCTCAACGTGCTCGGTGACGGCATCGACCTCATCATCAAGCCCACCGACGCTGCGCTCGCGCAGATGAACGAGTTCGTGCGTGACATGCACACGAAGTCCGGGCTCCTCGAGGAGCTCAAGGACGGCATCACGATGGCCGAGGCCGAGCAGCAGGTGCTGGCCTACATCAAGAAGCACTGCCCCGACGGCTCACGGCCCCCGTTGGCCGGCAACACGGTCGCCACCGACCGCGCCTTCCTGGCCCGCGACATGGTCGAGCTCGAGGCCTTCCTGCACTACCGCATCGTCGACGTCTCCTCGATCAAGGAGCTGTCGCGCCGCTGGTTCCCGAAGGCGTACTTCTCCTCGCCGCCCAAGCGCGGGAACCACCGCGCCCTGGCCGACATCCAGGAGAGCATCGAGGAGCTGCGCTACTACCGCGAGGCCGTCTTCGTGCCGGCTCCGGGCCCGGACAGCACGGCCGCCAAGGAGATCGCCAACCGCCACGGTGGCTCGCTCACCGGGTTGGGCGACCCCGATTCGCAAACCACCCCCTGACTACGGCTACACTTCTCTCCGGTCGCGCCGCTCCGGCGTCGCGCCCATGGTGGGTATAGCTCAGCTGGTAGAGCGCCGCCTTGTGGTGGCGGATGTCGCGGGTTCAAGTCCCGTTACTCACCCCAAGAGATCGAGCCCCTGACTGCGTGCAACGCGGTCAGGGGCTCGGTTCATTTCGGCGTCGATTGACCCGGCTTGATTTGCCTGACTAAAGTCAGAGAATGCTCTCCGCCGTCGAAACGCTCCGTCATTTCAACCGCGCCTGGTCGCAGCGCGTCGGCGTGCTCGATGAGTCGTTCCTCGGCTCCGGCCGGCCACTCGGCCCCTCGCGGCTCCTCTTCGAGATCGGCAGTACGCCGGGCGGCGCGGTCGTCCGCGACCTTCGTGACCGACTGGGTCTCGACAGCGGTCACCTCAGCCGCCTGCTCCGCCGTCTCGAGTCCGAGGGCCTGGTCGCGATGGAGCCCGATCCCCACGATGCCCGGCGTCGCGTCGCCACGCTGACTCCAGACGGACGCGCCACGTGGTCCGAGCTGGAGGACCGCTCCGACGAGCTCGCCCGGCGGATCGTCGAGCCGCTGACCGAGCGCCAGGGCACCCGGCTGGCCGAGGCACTGGCCACGGCCGAGCTGCTGGTCCGCGCCGCGACCGTCGACATCTCCCCCGTCGACCCCGCCTCGCCCGAGGGCCAGTCGGCGATGGTCTCCTACTTCGCGGAGATCGACCGGCGCCTCGAGTCGGGCTTCGATGCCGGTGATGCCTCTGCCTCCGATGCGGCGACGCTTCGTGCGCCGTACGGCGTGTTCCTGCTGGCCCGCAGCGAAGGACGTACGGCGGCGTGCGGTGGCGTCCGCGACCTCGGGGACGGCATCGCCGAGATCAAGCGCATGTGGGTCAGCGAGGACTGGCGCGGCGCCGGACTCGGCGGCCGGATGCTCCGCGAGCTCGAGGCCAGCGCGCGCGACCTCGGCCACACCACCGTGCGCCTCGACACGAACGGGACCCTGGTCGAGGCGATCGCGATGTATGACCGGGCCGGCTACTCACGCATTGAGCGTTACAACGACAACCCCTACGCCCAGGCCTGGTTCGAGAAACGCCTCTGACGGGTGGCGAATCGGGACCACGGCCGCGTGCTTGAAGAGCTCACGCCGAGCGCCGGCAGGTCAGCACGCCGAGAGTTGCAGTTTGCACCTCTCGGAGCGGCCCACACGTACAAACTGCAACTCTCGCGGCCTGCTTCTGGAGAACCAGAACCCACTCAGGGCTGCGGGTGGCCGAACCGACCCTTCTGGAAGTCCTCGTAGGCCTGCATCACCTCGGCCTTGGTGTTCATCACGAACGGGCCGGCCCAGGCCAGCGCCTCACCGATGGGGCGGCCTCCGACGATGATCACGTCGAGCGCCGGCGTACGACTCTCCTGTCGCTCGGCACCGGTGACAGTGACGTAGTCCCCCGCCCCGAGCACGGCCGCCTGCCCCATCTGCACCGGATGCGCGTCGATGCCGACGGAACCGTGGCCACCGAGCACGTAGGCCAACGCGTTGAACTCCACCGGCCAGGGCAGGTCGAGCCGGGCACCGGGCTCGATCGTGGCGTGGACCAGCGTCATCGGGGTGTACGTCGCCCCGGGTCCACCCTGCCCGTCGACCTCGCCGGCGATGATGCGCACCAGGGCGCCGGCGTCCTGCGAGGTGGCCAGCGCGACAGTGCTGGCGCGCAGGTCCTGGTACTTCGGGGGCGTCATCTTGGCGTCCTTGGGCAGGTTCACCCAGAGCTGGATGCCGTGGAACAGGCCACCCTTGACGACCAGCCACTCGGGCGGTGCCTCGATGTGCAGGATGCCACCGCCGGCCGTCATCCACTGGGTGTCGCCGTTGGTGATCGTGCCGCCGCCACCGTGACTGTCCTGGTGGTCGAACTGGCCGTCGATGATGTAGGTGACGGTCTCGAAGCCGCGGTGCGGGTGCCACGACGTCCCCTTCGGCTCCCCCGGCGCGTAGTCGACCTCGCCCATCTGGTCCATCATGATGAACGGGTCGAGCTGTCGCATGTCGATGCCCGCGAATGCGCGACGTACGGGGAATCCCTCACCCTCGTAGCCCTGCGGCGCGGTGGACACGGAGGTCACCGGACGCGGCTGGTCGCCCAGGCCGGGGCCCTTGATGCGGTGCAGGACGGTGAGGTCGTCGACGGTGACGGCAGGCATGTCTCCACGGTAGTCCGACTTTGCAGGCAGGTCACCGCCCCGCCGTACCTCACCGTGGTTTCGACCCGCCGGTCCGTCTTCCTCAACCCGCCGCGCCACGCCGCGTGCTCCTGCGTCGTACGCGGCTAGTCTCGGCGCATGACTTCAGCCAGCAGCAGGTCGTCGTACGACGTGGTCATCGTCGGTGGCGGCCACAACGGACTCACCGCCGCGGCGTACCTGGCCCGCGCCGGACTGTCGACGCTCGTGCTCGAGAGGCTGCCGGCCACCGGGGGTGCCGCCGTCTCCAAGGTCGCGTTCAGCGGTCACGACACCCGACTGTCGCGCTACTCCTACCTGGTCTCGCTGATGCCGCAGGAGCTGGTCAGCGACCTGGGCCTCTCCCTCGACCTGCGCTCGCGCACCACCGCGTCGTACACGCCCTGGCTGCGCGACGGTCGCGCCGGCGGCCTGCTCGCCGAGCGGCCCGAGGGCAAGGCCACCCGCAAGTCGTTCAAGAAGCTGACCGGCTCGCACGACGAGTACGACGCGTGGTGCAGGTTCTACGCCGACATCGGCACGCTGGCCGCCGCGATCTCACCCACGTTGCTCCAACCGTTGCAGAAGGAGTCCGCACTGGCGGCGGGCGTGGACGCCGACCTGTGGCGCGAGTTCACCAAGGAGCCTCTCGGCGCCTCGGTCGAGCGACGCTTCACCGACGACACCGTGCGCGGCGTGGTGGCGACCGACGGGCTGATCGGCACGTTCGCCGACCTGCACGACCCGTCGCTGATCCAGAACCGCTGCTTCCTCTACCACCTGATCGGCAACGGGGACGGCGAGTGGCGGGTGCCCGTGGGCGGCATGGGCGCGGTCACCGACGCCCTCTTGAAGGCGGCCGTCGACGCGGGCGCCGAGGTGCTCACCGGCGCCGGTGTCAGCTCGATCAGGAGCGACGGCACCACCGGCGAGGTCACCTGGCACGACGGCAAGGCGCACCACACGGTGACGGCCGGCCACGTCCTCGCCAACGTCGCGCCGTGGGTGCTGCGCATCCTGCTCGGTGAGGAGCCGGAGCCGGAGACCAAGCCGGTCGGCGCCCAGCTGAAGATCAACTTCCTGCTCGACCGACTGCCCGAGCTCAGGTCGGGCATGGATCCTGCGGTCGCGTTCGCCGGCACCCTGCACCTGTCGGAGGACTACTCACAGCTGCAGAGGTCATACGCCGAGGCCGCCGCCGGGCAGGTGCCGAGCCAGATGCCGGGCGAGGTCTACTGCCACTCGCTGACCGACCCGTCGATCCTGGGTTCCTTCGAGGGCCACACGCTGACCTACTTCGGGCTGCACACCCCGGCCACGCTCTTCGAGGACCCGCGCAACAAGGACCTCGCCGTCTCACGCGCGTTGGCGTCGCTCAACGAGCACCTGGTCACTCCGATCGAGGAGTGCGTGGCCCTCGACGTCGACGGCAGGCCGTGCATCGAGGCCAAGGTGCCGCAGGACATCGAGGCCGATCTCGCCATGCCCGGCGGGCACATCTTCCACGGCGACCTCGAATGGCCGTGGGCCTCCAACCGGGCGATGCTCGAGACGCCGGCCCAGCAGTGGGGCGTCGCGACCGACATCGAGAACCTGCTGCTCTGCGGCTCGGGTGCACGTCGGGGTGGTGCGGTCTCCGGGCTCGGCGGGCACAACGCCGCACAGACCGTTCTGGCAGCGCGCTGAGGGTCGGCGTACGACAACAATCCACGGCTCGCGCGTCAAGAACCCACGGTTCGCGTCAATCGGGGGTGGGGTCCTCGGCGAGCCAGGCGTGGACGAGGGGTACGACGGACGCGCCCTCACCGCTGGCGGAGGCGACCCGCTTCATCGACCCGTCGCGGATGTCGCCGACCGCGAAGACGCCCGGCACGTTCGTGGCCAGCCCGGGCGGAGGCATGCCGTCGACCCACGTGTCGCGTGAGGTGTTGCGGCCGGTGAGCACGTAGCCGTCGTCGCTGCGGGTGATCACGTCGGGCACCCACTCGCAGTGCGGCTCCGCGCCGAGCAGCAGGAACAACCCGGCTGCTTCACGACGCTCGACCTCGCCCGTGGTGATGCGGTGGATGCCGAGCCACTCCAGGCGACCGTCGCCACCGCCGTCGACGACCTCGGAGGCGGCCTCGACCTGGATCCGCGGGTTGAAGTCGATCTCGCGGATCAGGTAGTCCGACATCGTCTCGGCCAGCCCGGCACGTCGCACCAGGATCGTCACGGACCGCGCGAAGCGGGCCAGGTGCACAGCGGCCTGTCCGGCCGAGTTGCCGCCGCCGACGACGAACACCTCGCGCCCGGTCATCTCGCGCGCGGCGGTCATCGCGGCGCCGTAGAAGACACCGGAGCCGGTCAGCGCCTCGAGGGGCTCGACCCGCAGCTTGCGGTAGCTGACGCCGGTGGCGATCACGACCGCCCGGGCGCGCAGCGTGCCGCCGTCGGTGTGGATGACGTGCGGCTCACCGGCGGCGCCCACGTCGAGGCCGGTCACCGGCCACCCGGTGAAGAAACGGGTGCCGAAGCGGATCGCCTGGCTGCGCGCCCTCTGCGCCAGCCGCATGCCGGAGATGCCCCGCGGGAAGCCGAGGTAGTTGCGGATCATCGAGCTGGTGCCGGCCTGTCCGCCGATCGCCTCGGCCTCGATGACGACCGTGGTCAGGCCCTCCGATGCGCCGTACACCGCGGTCGCGAGGCCGGCCGGTCCGGCGCCGACCACGGCCAGGTCGACCACCGTGTCGACGTCGATGTCGGCCGGCTGCCCGTAGATCGTGATCGCCAGGTCATGCACCGACCGGACCGTCACGGGCGCCCGGTCGAAGGCGTCGACCAGCGGGTACGCCGGCTCGCCGTCGAGCCCCGCGACGACTGCAGCGCCGACCTGGTCCTCAGGAGAGAAGGTGCGATTGGGCAGGCCCATGCGGTCGAGGAAGTCGCGCAGGGACAGCACCAGCGAGTCGACGTACGGCGTCACGATGCGCACGACCGCGACCTCGGGAGCAGCGACCGTCGAGCCCCAGTCGGAGAGCAGCTCGGTGACCGCGGTGTGGAACTCCTCGTCGCGGACCCCGCGCGGCATCAGGAGATACGCGTCGTACTTGCCGGCGGCGAGTCCTCCGCGCAGGGCGTCGGCGTCGAGGCGGAACCGCTCCCAGTGCGCGGCCACCAGCCGGCGTGCGGTCGGCACGACGGCGCGCCACCGCCCGAACGCGGCCATCACGCTGGCGTCGGGGAGCACCGACTCGCTGACGAACATTGCCACCTGTCCCCCGGCGGCGCAGACCTGCTCCGCGACCTTCTCGGCCTCGGCGGCGGTCGTGGCCTGTCGCAGGTCGTAGTCGCGGGCGTAGCGGCCGAACTCATCGACCAGGAAGTCACAGCGGGTCTCGGAGACGAGCAGGATCACCGGGCGGGCAGCGTCGTTCACGGGGTGAGCCTAGCGCCACTGTTGTCTTTTGTCTTTTTGTCTGTCACACTGTTCTGGCAAGACAAGATCTTGCACCTCCACCAGTCAGATGCGAGAAAGGTAGATGCAGATGACTCCCACGATCCGAATTGACCACGAGGTCTACGCATTGCTCCAGGAACAGGCCAAGCCGTTCGTGGACACCCCCAACGCCGTACTCCGCCGCCTGCTCGAGCTGCCCGAGGCACCCGAGCCCGAGCGTGGCCCCCGCCGTGGCGGCCACCCACGCGGACACGGCCGACACGACGGTGAGCGCGGCCCGCGCCGCAACCGTCTCTCCCTGCTCGTCGAGTCCGGCGCCCTCACTCCGGGCGACCGCCTGGTGTGGTCGCGCCCCCGCTCCGGCGAGGAGTTCCACGCCACGATCACCGACGACGGTCAGATCAGGCTCGACGACGACACCCTGCACGACTCCCCCTCGGGCGCCGGCAAGGCGCTCAACGGGTACGACGCCAACGGCTGGACCAACTGGCGCATCGAACGCACCGGCGACAGCCTGCGCGATGCCTGGATGGCCCTGCGCGAGGAGCGGCCACAGGGTCGCGGTCGCGCGCGGGGCGAGGGCCGGTCGCGCGGCGAAGGGCGGTCGCGGGGCGAAGGTCGCGGCCGGCGTGCCGGGACCGGGCGCGGCGGCGACGAGTCAGGCGAGCCCACCGACACCACCGACGACTGACGCCGGGCGACCACGATCGTGCACGTGCACGATCCGGGTCGCTCGACGTGCGACAAGAACGCAGAAGGCCGGATCCCGAGGGATCCGGCCTTCTGGCTTGTACGGCATCAGGGACTCGAACCCCGAACCCGCTGATTAAGAGTCAGCTGCTCTGCCAATTGAGCTAATGCCGCTTGCGCGAGAGAAACTTTAGCAGCCGGTGACCCCACAGAAAAATCGAGACGAGCCCGGTTCGGTGTGGGCTCCGGCACCCTCGTCGCCGGAGTCGCCGAGAGTCGCGATTCGTACCAACCCAGCGCCTCGAGTGGTACGAATCGCGACTCTCGCTGAGGGCGCGACGCGTGCCGGAAACTCGTGCGCGCGCCAGTCGCCGGCCCTAGGCTCAGGCTCATGGCAGCCACCTCGGATCGCTCCGCCAGCGCCTGGCACCTGCTGACCGCGGTCGTGACGACCGCGGCGCTCGTGCTCCAGCTCGTGCTGATCGTGCAGGGCAAC
Source organism: Nocardioides sp. Root151 (assembly GCF_001427925.1). NCBI lineage: Bacteria > Bacillati > Actinomycetota > Actinomycetes > Propionibacteriales > Nocardioidaceae > Nocardioides > Nocardioides sp. Root151. The sequence continues at coordinate 888,122 of NZ_LMGG01000007.1, read as the reverse complement.
GCGGTGCTCGACGAGACCGAGCAACCGGACCTCGGGACTCGCCTGATCCGGTTCGTCAGCTACCTGACGATCTGGAGCAACGCACTGGTCGCGTGGTCCTCGGCCACCCTCGTGAGGGACCCGTTCCGTGACGGCGGGCCCGCCTGGAGAGCGCTGCGACTGAATGCGGTCGTGCTCTGCCTCGGTGGCGGCATCGTGCACTTCTTCCTGCTCCGCCCGATCCTCGACCTCGGCGGCGCCGACTGGCTGGCCGACAAGCTGCTGCACGTCGTGGTGCCCCTCCTGGCCACCATCGGCTGGCTGGCGTTCGGACCACGCGGCCGCATCGGGCGCCTCGTGCCGTTCCTGGTGCTGCCGGTGTTCTGGCTGGTCTACACGCTGGTGCGCGGACCGTTCGCGAACTGGTACCCCTATCCGTTCATCGACGTCGACGAGCACGGGTACGCCGTCGTACTGGCCAACTGCGCGGGTGTCACCGTGCTGATGCTGGCGCTCTTCGCGGGCGCGTCGTGGCTCGACCGGCGACTACCGGTCAGGCCCGCCCAGGAGCGGGAGCCGGCTCAGAGGTAGAGGCCGGTCGACTCGTCGGCCAGCCGGTCGGCGGCGACGGCGTGGACGTCGCGCTCACGCATCACGACGTACACCTCGCCGTTGACCTCGACCTCGGCCTTCTCCTCCGGGTCGAAGAGCACCCGGTCGCCGATCTCGACGGCACGGGCGTGCGGGCCGACTCCGACGACCTTCGACCACGCCAGTCGACGACCACCCATCGCCGCGGTGGCGGGGATGACGATGCCGCCGGAGGAACGTCGTTCGCCGGCGTCCTTGTCGAGTTCGACCAGGATGCGGTCGTGCAGCATCTTGATCGGGGTCTTGTCACTCACGGGTCAGTTGACGACCTTGCGGATCACGCCGAACAGGACGATGACGCCGACCACGCCGCCGACGACCTTGAGGATGTTGTCGGTGCGCGGGGCGCCGGTGTTCACGTCGACGAAGTGCGCCTTCACCGAGGCCACCTCGCGGCTGACGATCGTCTTGGGGTGCGCACGGTAGGCGAGCTGGTCGATGGTCTTGGCAAGCCGCTCCCGCGTCTGCTCGATCTCGCTCTCGATCGAGCTGATCTCGTTCGCCACGATCAATCTCCTGGTTCGTCCGCCGAAAGGTTTGGATGCAGCTGGTGCGTCAGTGGGGAACGTTACCAATGCTGCGCGGGTCGAAGCCGAACGGGAGTTCCAGTCGGTTCGCCGCCATCAGCGCGTCGTCGGTCAGCACGTCGTACGTCGCACCGTCGGCGGCGACCACACCTCCGTGGAGCACGACGGAGCGCGAGCACAACTCGAGGGCATACGGCAGGTCGTGGGTGACCATCAGCACCGTCACGTCGAGCGAGCGCAGGATGTCGGCGAGCTCGCGGCGCGAGGCCGGGTCGAGGTTGGACGACGGCTCGTCGAGCACGAGGATCTCGGGCTCCATCGCCAGCACGGTCGCCACCGCCACCCGCCGACGCTGGCCGAACGAGAGGTGGTGCGGCGGCCGGTCGACGAACTCGGCCATCCCGACCCGCTCGAGCGCCTCCATCACCACGGCGTCGAGGGCGGCGCCCTTGATGCCCTGGTTGGCCGGGCCGAACGCGACGTCCTGGCGCACCGTCGGCATGAACAGCTGGTCGTCGGGGTCCTGGAAGACGATGCCGACGCGTCGCCGGATCTCCTTGAGGTTCTTCTGCTCGACCGGCATGCCGCTGACCGCCACCGATCCGGCGCCGGCAGTCAGGATGCCGTTGAGGTGGAGCACCAGCGTGGTCTTGCCGGCACCGTTGGGGCCGAGCAGGGCGACCCGCTCGCCGCGGTGCACGTGCAGGTCGACGCCGAACAGCGCCTGGTGGCCGTCGGGATAGGCGAACGCGAGGCCGCGTACGTCGAGCACGGGGGTGGCCATCAGGGCATCCGTCCGTCGTAGCCGCGCGACAGCATCGCGAGGTGGACACGCTCACCGCGCTCGTAGGAGCGGATGAACAACGCCCCGAGGGTGCGGGCCAGCATCGGCCAGTGCCGCGGTGAGCGCGGGTCGCAGCCACGGGATCGCATGCCGGTGACCATACGGCGCAGCTCGTCGGTGACCACGTCGAGGTAGCGGATCATGAAGCTCATGATCGAGACGATCTGGTCGGGCATCCGCAGCGTGCGCAGGCCGCGGAGCAGGTCGACGGGTTCGGTGGTGGCGGCCAGGGTCAGTGAGGCGACCACGCCGAGGGTGGCCTTGGCCAGGAAGCCGCCGGCCGCGACGAGGCCCGGCTCGGAGACGCTGACGCCGAGCACGTCGATGCGCGGACCGGTGGCGATGAACGGCATCAGCACCGCGAAGAACACGAACGGCACCTCGACCACCATGCGTCGTGCGATGTAGAGCAGCGGCACCCGCGAGGTCAGGATCACCGTCACCAGGACGAGCGCGTAGCCACCGAAGGCGGCGTACCAGTGGTGCGGCGTGGCCACGACGGTGAGCATGAAGGCCAGCAGCGCGACGAGCTTCCAGTGCGCGGGCGCGCGGTGGATCGGGCTGTGGCCGTGGAAGAAGAGCCGGTGCCCGTGCCCGGCACCCATCGCGTCAGGCCTCGTCGCCGGTGCGGTCGCCGGAGCGGCGGCGTACGACGAGGAAGAGTCCGCCGGCCAGGACGAGCACGGTCAGCGTGCCGACCACGCCGGCCAGCCCGCCACTGAGTCGCGCGTTGTCGACGCCCTTGACGCCGTAGTCGGCGAAGGGGCTGTCGGAGGTGGCGGAGTCCTTGGCGGAGTCGCCGAACCCGGTCTTGGCCGCGACGTATTCGAGCCCGTCGGGGTGGGAGCTGGCGTAGTAGCTGCCCACACCCGCCACCAGCAGGGAGACGAGGAGGAACACGGCGAAGAACTTGCGGGACTTCATGCGACTGCCTTACGGATCTCGAGCTCACGGTCGGCGAGGAGGTGGCGGGCGCCGTACACCAGGTCGGGCCTGGACGCGACGACGGAGCCGACCACGAGGGCGGTGATGACGGCCTCGCCGATGCCGATCACGACGTGCCAGCCGACCATCGCGACCAGCACCTTGCCCGAGTCGACCGGTGCGGTGCCGCCGATGACGAACAGGGCGGTGAAGGCCAGGGCCGCGGTTGGCACACTGACCAGGGCCGCGACGGCGGCGGCGGGCGCGACCATCGACCTGCGTTTGGGCAGCACGGAGAGGACGCCGCGGAAGACCAGCCAGCCGGCGACGACGCCGACGATGCCCATCAGCGTGATGTTGGTGCCGAGTGCGGTCACGCCACCGTCGGCCATCAGCAGGGCCTGCACGAGGAGTACGACGCTCAGGCACAGCACGGCCGTGAACGGGCCGGCCAGCACCGCGGCGAGCACGCCGCCGAGGAGGTGTCCGCTGGTGCCGCCGGCGACCGGGAAGTTGATCATCTGGGCCGCGAACACGAACGTGGCGACCAGGCCGGCGAGCGGGGCGGTACGGTCATCGAGTTCCTTGCGCGCCCCCCGCAGGGCGACGGCCACACCGGCCGCGGCCACGACACCGGTCGCGATCGACGTGGGAGCGTCGAGGAATCCATCAGGTACGTGCATACTGCGCAGCCTACGTTATTGCACATGGTGTGCAACAACTGTCCGAACGGTCAGGAGGACCCCTACCTTGAGCGAGCAGCGCCTCTCCCCCGGAGACCCCGCACCCGACTTCACCCTCACGTCCGACACCGGCGACCAGGTCTCCCTGGCCGACCTGCGCGGCCGCAAGGTGATCGTCTACTTCTACCCGGCCGCGATGACGCCGGGCTGCACCAAGCAAGCCTGCGACTTCACCGACTCGCTCGACTCCCTCAAGGCGGCGGGCTACGAGGTGCTCGGCATCTCGCCCGACAAGCCGGAGAAGCTCGCGAAGTTCCGCGAGCGCGACGGGCTGACCATCACCCTGCTCTCCGACCCCGACAAGTCGGTGCTGTCGGCGTACGCCGCATTCGGTGAGAAGAAGCTCTACGGCAAGGTCGTGCAGGGCGTGATCCGCTCGACCTTCGTGATCGACGAGGGCGGCAACGTCGAGGTAGCGCAGTACAACGTCAAGGCCACCGGCCACGTGGCGAAGCTGCGTCGCGACCTCGCCCTCGACTGAGTTCTCGCGCACCCACGGTCCTAGACTCTCGGGGCCGGCCGGAGTGGTGGAATTGGCAGACACGCAGGTTTTAGGTACCTGTGCCCTAGGGCGTGGGGGTTCAAGTCCCCCCTCCGGCACCAGCAAGACTTCCCAGGAGATGCAGTGAGCAGAGACCCCTATGCGCGGCCGGGCTGGCTGCGCTTCGGGGTGATCGGGCCAGTGCTCGCACTGCTGGTGGTGATCGGGCTCCTGGTCGCCAACCTGACCGAGGACTCCTCGGACTCCCCTGACGAGATCAGTCAGTCGACCTCTCCGACCGTCACCCCTGAGCGGCCTGCCGATGCCGAGATCATCGAGGGACGTGGCTACAGCTATGCGCTGCCCGACGAGTGGACCGACCAGACCGAGGCCCTGCGCACCGAGGGGGGATTGCCCACCACGGACACCGGCGCTGTCTGGGGAGATGACCTGGACGACCTGTTGGCCAACGTGATCGTGCAGTTGGGCGACACCACCGACGAGACCGACCTCGAGTCGCTCCGCTCCACGTGGGAGGCCGGCCTCGCCTCGGGCGACCACGCCCGGACCGAGGTCCCGGCCACGAGCATCGGCGGGTACGACGCGATCGGCGTACGCCTCGAAGAGTCCAACGCACGCGGCAAGCGGGTGGCCTCGACGGCGTACCTCGTCGTCGTTGACGAGCAGACCTACACGATCGTGCTGAGCACGCCGCCGAGCTACGAGGACGACGCCCTCGCTGCCTTCACGACGATCCTGGACAGCTGGGCCTGGGCCTGATTCCGGTCCGCCCGGTCTGCTTTGTCCCTATAGTCCGGGCATGGACTCCGCGCTGACCACGATCGGCCTGCCCCTCGCCCTCGGCATCATCATGTTCGGGCTCGGCCTCGACCTGACCATTGCGGACTTCAAGCGGATCGGCCGCAACCCCAAGGCGGTGGCGATCGCGCTGGCCTGCCAGTTGCTGCTCCTGCCGGCCGTGTGCTTCGGGCTCGTGCTCGCCTTCGACCTGCCGGCCCTGCTCGCCATCGGCATGCTGCTGCTGGCCGCCTCCCCCGGTGGTACGACGGCCAACCTGTTCAGCCACCTGTTCCGCGGAGACGTGGCGCTGAACATCTCGCTGACGGCGATCAACTCGATCATCTCGATCGTCACCCTGCCGTTGATCACCAACCTCGCGATCGACCACTACGACAAGGGCGACAGCATCTCGATGCCGATCGGCGAGGTCGTGCAGGTGTTCGCGATCGTGCTGATCCCGGTCGGCATCGGCATGCTGGTGCGCGACAGGAAGCCGTCCTTCGCGGCCGCCATGGACAAGCCGGTGCGGGTCGCCTCCGCGATCATCCTCGCCGCACTGGTGCTCGCCATCCTCGTCGACCAGCGCGACAACGTGGTCGACTACCTCGGCGACGTCGGGCTGGTGGCCGCACTGTTCTGCGCGATCAGCCTGCTCACCGGCTACTTCGTGCCCCGGGCGTTCGGCGTGATCGAACGCCAGGCGATCGCCTCGTCGATGGAGATCGGGGTGCACAACGGCACCCTGGCGATCTTCGTCGCGGTCGAGATCCTCGAGAGCACGGAGGCGTCGGTCCCGGCCGCGGTCTACTCGATCGTGATGTTCGTCCTCGCGACGCTGTGGGGCCTCACGCTGGTGCGGCTGCTCCGTCGCGACGAGCCGGTCAGCGCCCCGACAGCACGCGGCTGACCAACGGTGCGATCTCGCGCAACGCCTTGCCCCGGTGGGAGATCGCGTCCTTCTCCTCGCGTGACAGCTCGGCGGTCGTGACGTCGTACCCGTCGGCGGTGAAGAGCACGTCGTAGCCGAAGCCGCCGGTCCCGCGCACCTCGCGCAGGATGTGGCCGTCCATGCGGCCGTGCACCACGTGCTGGTCGACCTTGCCGTCGCCGACCGGGTGGCACAGCGCCACCGCGCAGGTGAAGAAGGCCGTACGTCGAGCGTCCGGCACGTCCTCCAACTGCGCCAGCAGCAGCTCGTTGTTGCGCGCATCGGACTTCGGCGGGCCCGACCAACGCGCCGACAGCACGCCGGGCATGCCGTTCAACGCGTCGACGCAGAGCCCGGAGTCGTCGGCCAGTGACGGCAGGCCGGTGGCCTCGACCCCTGCCCGCGCCTTCAGGAGTGCGTTGCCCTCGAACGTCGGCTGGTCCTCGACCGGTTCGTCGTACGCCGGCACGTCGTCGAGGCCCAGCACACGGATGTCGGGGATCAGCGGCGCGAGGATGCGCTGCATCTCCTCCAGCTTCTTCGCGTTGCGCGAGGCGAGGAAGACCTCAGGCACGTTGCCGCTCCACCGCCAGCGCCTCGGTCTGCAGACGGGTGAGGTCGGCGCAGCCCTTCTCGCCGAGGCCGAGCAGCGCGTCGAGCTCGGCGCGGTTGAACGGGGCGCCCTCGGCGGTGCCCTGCACCTCGATGAAGGAGCCGGTGCCGGTCATCACGATGTTCATGTCGGTCTCGGCGCGCACGTCCTCCTCGTAGGGCAGGTCGAGCCGCGGCACGCCGTCGATGATGCCGACGCTGACCGCGGCGACAGAACCGGTCAGGGCACCGGTCACACCGAGGTGTGCGCAGGCGTCGGCCAGGGCGACGTACGCCCCGGTGATCGCGGCGGTGCGGGTGCCGCCGTCGGCCTGGAGCACGTCGCAGTCGAGCTGGATGGTGTTCTCACCGAGCGCCTTGTAGTCGATGACCGCGCGCAGCGACCGGCCGATCAGGCGGGAGATCTCGTGGGTGCGGCCGCCGATGCGGCCCTTGACCGACTCGCGGTCGGAACGCGTGTTCGTCGAGGCCGGCAGCATCGCGTATTCGGCGGTCACCCAGCCCAGGCCCGAGCCCTTGCGCCACCGCGGCACGCCCTCGGAGGCGGAGGCGGCACACAGCACGCGGGTGCGGCCGAACTCGACCAGCACCGATCCGGCCGGGTGGTCCAGCCAGTCACGGGTGATCTTGATGGGGCGGAGTTCGTCGTCGGCACGGCCGTCAGCTCGGGTCATGGGTCGAGCGTAACGAGGCCGGGCCCGACCACCGGCACGGCGGGTGCGGCAGGCCGTTGCGTGCGCGGCTCGACCAGCGCCCTCCGCACCGCCCACGGCCCGAGGTCGCGGGCCCGTCGACCGATCCAGGGCGCGCCCTCGGTGACCATCCAGGCGAGGTCGGAGCGCCAGTTCGGGAGGAACAGTCCGTCGCTCGTCGCGGACGGCAGCTCGAAATCGAGTCCGTGCTCGAGCAGTCCGGCACCGAACGCACGGGCCAGTGCACGGTGGCCCAGCTCCGAGGGGTGCAGCCGGTCGACCGACCAGAAGACGCGTTCGTGGGTCTGCGGGAGGGCAGCCAGGTCGACCCGCACCCCGTCGTACGTCTCGTGGATCTCGTCGTAGATCGCGTTGACCGCCTCGATCCGTCGCCACAGCGCGCGGCGCAGCACGCCGGGCAGCCCGAAGATCGCACCGTGGTCGTGGAATCGCGCGGTCAGCAGCAGCGCGCCCGAGCCGTGCAGGGCGTCGGCGCACTCGAAGAGCTCGGCCCGCATCCGCGGCGGGTGCCACGTGGAGCGCATGGTGTCGTTGATGCCGACCACCAGGGAGGCGACGTCGGGTTGGTGGGCCAGTGCGGCTCGCAGCTGCCCGTCGCGTACGTCGGTCGCGGTCGCGCCCGAGACGGCGAGGTTGCAGAACGAGATGTCGTGCCCGGAGTCCATGGCGGTGGCCAGCAGGCGGGCCCAGCCACGCCAGCCGTCCGGCACCGGGTCACCGATGCCGTGAGTCGTCGAGTCACCCAGCGCCGCGAACCGCACGTAGGACCGCATGCCTCCAGCGTGGGGTCCCCCGGTACGACGAACCGGCGTCGCCGCGTCACGTCCGGCAACACTGCATGAACAGCCTGCCCGCCGGTTCACCGAAATGACCGGAACCGGTCTCCCCCCGTTTCGGGAGACCGGCTCCGGTCAGATCGAGGTGGCGCCTACTTGATCTCGGCGCGCAGGATGCGCCAGACGCCGATCGCCAGCGGCAGGGCGATCCAGAGAAGCACTCCGGTGCCGATCTGCGCCCACTCCTCGCCAGAGAGGCCGTCCGACTCGAAGAGCCGCGTCGAGGAGGTCGACAGGTCGAACCAGAGCAGCTTCTCCTGGGCGGAGGTCCAGATCGCGGTCACGATGCTGACCACCATCGGCACCGCGAAGTAGGACACGATCGCGAAGGCGCTGTTGAGCAGTGCGGCACCGAAGGCGTAGCCCCAGACCGCGCCGATCACGAGAGCCAGGATCGAGCGCGAGAGCCAGCCGACGGAGACACCGTCCCAGCCGTCCGGGGCCCCGCTGATCGGGGTCAGCACCGTGGCGATCAGCACCGCCACCGCGAAGGCAGCGAGCACGAACACGATCGCCGCAGCGAGCTTCGCGACCAGCACCCGGCCACGGTGCGGCACCAGGCTGAAGGTGACCAGTCCTGTGCGCTGGCCCCATTCTTGGGTGACCAGCAGCACCGCCAGCACCGGCAGCAGGATGCCCTGGGGCATGCCGGAGAACTGGAGGAAGTCGTTGAACGTGAGGTCGTCGGGTCCCCAGATCAGGAAGGCGGCGTTGATGATCACCGTCACGGCGGCGATCACGATCAGCAGCCACAGGCCGGCCTTGGTGTCGGTCATCTTGCGGATCTCGACGCCGACCAGACGCAGGAACGAGGGCCGGTGGCTGTCGGAGATGTCGATGTAGCCGGGGTCTCCGGCCTGGACGGGGGCGGTTGCCGTGCTCACTTCTGGCCTCCTTCGGTGTAGGTCTCGCGCTGGGTCTCGGCAGTGAGCTCGAGGAAGAGGTCTTCGAGGCCGCCGTCGGCCAGTTTCAGCTCGACGAGGGTGATCTGGTGCTCGGCGGCGACCTTGCCGACCTGCACGGGCTCGGCGTCGGTGCGGAAGCCGTCGGCGACCGGCGCGGCCTGGATGCCGTTGTCGGCAAGGGCCTTGACCAGCTGGTCGGCCTCGAGGGCACGGAAGAAGGTGCCGCTGTCGCGCAGCAGCTCCTCCGGCGTCCCCTGGGCGACGATCTCGCCCCGGCCGATCATCACCAGCTCGTCGGCGATCATCTGGACCTCGTGGAGCAGGTGGCTCGACAGGAGCACCGTGCCGCCACGGTCGGCGTACCCCTTGAGCAGACCGCGCATCCAGCGGATACCGGCCGGATCGAGACCGTTGGCGGGTTCGTCGAGGATCAGCACCGACGGGTCACCCATCAGCGCGTTCGCGATACCGAGCCGCTGCCGCATGCCGAGGGAGTAGTTCTTCACCCGGCGCTTGGCCTCGCTGTCGGTCAACGAGACCAGGTGGAGCATCTCGTCGACGCGCGAGGCGGGCAGGCCCATCGTCGCGGCGCTCAGCGCGAGCACCTCGCGGCCGGTGCGGCCGGCGTGCTGCGCCGAGGCGTCGAGAAGCACGCCGACATGGCGGCCCGGGTTGGGGATGTCCATGTAGTCGTGTCCGCCGATGGTGACCGAGCCGGCGTCGGCCTTGGTGAGGCCGACCATCATCCGCATGCTCGTGCTCTTGCCTGCGCCGTTCGGGCCCAGGAAGCCGGTGACGCGTCCGGGTTGGGACACGAAACTGATGTCGTTGACGGCGGTGAAGTCGCCGTACTTCTTGGTGAGGTTCTCGACCTTGATCATGACGACAAGTCAACCGGTCCAGGCCGCTGCGCACATCGGCCCACAGGATGCTTCCGACGCGACCAAAGTAGGGGGCGTCGCCGACGCGGGACGGATCCTCAGCGCACTCGTCTGGGCCTAGGGTTGACGAGTGCCCGCCTCCCCCGACCTCTACCAGCCGCCGCTGACCAAGTGGTCGTCGTTCTGGCGGTACGTCGGTGTGCTGGCGATCAGCGCCCTGGCCTGGAGCCCGTACCTCGCGTTCCAGTGGCGCGAGCAGCGGATCCTGTTCTGGGTCGACCTCGTCGTGGGCCTGGTCTCCTACCTGCTGCTGCACCTGCGGCGCAGGTATCCCCTGGCCATCGCCCTGATCACCAATGCGCTCGCCTCGGTCTCCGGCGTCGCGGGTGGGCCGGCCACCCTGGCCACCGTGTCCATGGCCACCCGCCGTCGACTGCGCGAACTGGTGCCGGTGGGGGTCGTGGGCCTGGCGGCCGCCCAGTTCTACTCGGTGTCGCAGCCGTCGTACGACGACGACCCGTACTGGCTCAACCTCACCGTCAACACCGTGTTCGTCGCCGCCACACTGGCGTGGGGCATGTTCATCGGCTCGCGTCGGGAGCTGCTGTGGACGCTGCGCGACCGCGCCGAACGGGCCGAGGACGAGCGCGACCTGCGTGTGGGCAAGGCGCGTGGCGACGAGCGTGCCCGCATCGCCCGCGAGATGCACGACGTGCTGGCCCACCGCATCTCACAGGTCTCCATGCAGTCCGGTGCGCTGGCCTTCCGCACGGACCTCACCGCCGACGAGATGCGCGCCACCGCATCGGTCGTCCAGGAACAGGCCAACCAGGCGCTGATCGACCTGCGCGCCGTGCTCGGCGTGCTCCGCGACCCCGGCACCGGCGACCTGCTCGACCGTCCGCAACCGACGTACGACGACGTGGCCGAGCTGATCGAGGACGCCCGCGAGTCGGGCATGCACATCGAGTACGCCGCACACGTGGACGACGGCGACGTGCCGACCGCGGCGGGCCGCACCATCTACCGCATCGTCCAGGAAGGGCTGACCAACGCCCGCAAGCACGCACCGGGCACCACCGTGTTCGTCGACCTGGCCGGCACCCCCGACGAGGGCATCGACGTGCGCATCCGCAACCCGATCGGCTTCGGCACCAACGCATCGGCGCCCGGAGCGGGACTCGGCCTGGTCGGACTGACCGAACGCGCCGAGCTCGGCGGCGGACGGCTCACGTTCCGCAAGGACGGCTCGATGTTCCTGTTGCAGGCTTGGATACCGTGGTCCGCGTGATCCGGGTTCTCATCGTCGACGACGATCCGTTGGTGCGGTCCGCACTGACCCTGATGCTCGGCGGCCAGGCCGACATCGAGGTGATCGGCGAGGCCGAGAACGGCCGCCTCGGCGTCGCCATGGCCCGACGCGAACGCCCCGACGTCGTGCTGATGGACATCCGCATGCCGGTGCTCAGCGGGCTCGAGGCCACCCGCGAGCTGCACGCCGACCCGTCGCCGCCGCGGGTGATCGTGCTGACCACGTTCGACGCCGACGACCACGTGGTCGGCGCCCTGGCCGCGGGCGCCGACGGCTTCGTGCTCAAGGACACCCCGCCACCGGAGATCGTCGCCGCGATCCGCAAGGTGGCCGACGGCGAGCCGATGCTCTCCCCCTCGGCCACGGCGACCCTGATCCGCCAGGTGCGGTCCGACGCCCCCGACGGTCGCGCCGAGGCAGCCCAGATCCGGGTGGCCACGCTGACCGACCGCGAACGTGAGGTGGCCGTGGCCGTCGGTCGCGGGCTCAGCAACGCAGACATCGCCGGCGAGCTCTACCTCTCGGTCCCGACCGTCAAGGCGCACGTCTCCCGGCTCTTCGACAAGCTGGGCGCGACCAACCGGGTGCAGATCGCGATCTGCGTGCACGACGCCGGCCTGGTCTGAGCCTCGGCCGTACGCCGCGCGCGTCAGGTCGCCTCGGCCGAGCGGCGAGCGGCGAGCGGCGAGCGGCGACCGCGCGGGCGACCACGATCGTGCAGGTGTTGCGTTGTGACACACGAATCGCCGAAAAGGCGACCACGATCATGCACGTGCACGATCCGGGTCAGCGCCCGCGAGGCCGGCGGTCGTCACTCAGGTCTCAGCGTCCGGGAAAGTTTGGGCGCCAGTCGTCGGAGAGCCGGCGCGGCAGGCCCGGCAGTCGACGCGACCGCAGCAGCCGGACGATGCGTCCCAGGGTGCGCTCCGGCCTCTTGAAGATGTCGGCGGCCACGATCACCAGGATGCGCCAATGGTCGTCGTCGATCGCCTCGCGCCGCTCGAGGTCTGCCTCCCACTGGTCGATGCGCTCGATGTGGTGGCGCCCGTCGTACTCGATGATCACCCGCACCTCCGGATAGCTGAGGTCGTAGCGCCGCACCACCTCACCGTCGACCGTGCGCAGCGACAGGTTGACCTGCGGCTCGGGCAGTCCGGCCAGGACGATCAGCAGGCGCAGACGGGTCTCCATCGGCGAGTCCACGCGGTCGCGCACGAGGCTGGCGGCGTGACGTGCCTTGGCGGCATACGGCAGCTGCGCGGTCTCGCAGAAGTTGACCAGGTCGGCCAGCGTGACCCGACCAGTGCGCACCAGGTTGTCGCCGACGACCACCAGATCGACGAGCGGCAGCAGGGATGAGAGCTCGACGAACATCTGTGCGTGTGCGGAGACCCGGATGCCGTCGCGCACGATCACCTTGGCCTGCGAGACCACGTGGCAGACGATCCCGGGCCGTGGTCGACGCAGGTTCGGATGCAGGACGGTGACGTGTTCGTCGGGCAGGGTCGGGATGGGTACGCCGTGCATCCGGGCCGCCGAGGTGTGACTGAGGAACGACTGTTCGGGGTCGAACACGCACCAGGCGGCTTCGGCGTGCACGCGGGGAGTCACCACCACCGAGGCGTCGATGAGCACCGACCGGAAGATGCGCCGGAAGCGCGAGCCGCGCAACTGGCGCGGGGAAATGCCCGCGGCGAGGGCGTCCGCCCGGGTGAAGGGACGACGGGTGTCGAGGTCGGAGTCGGTTGCCGTGGTCGCGGCGCCAGTGCCAGTCGTCGATTTCATCCCGGCAGCATGTCGCGATTCGAGGTGCCCTGCCGGCGTCATCCACAGGGCCGGTGCTCAGCCCTTCGGGCGGGCAGCCGGTGCCGCTGGTTCGAGCGTGCACCGGTGGACGGGCACGGCACGCGTCCGTCGAGCGACCACGATCATGCAGGTGTCGAGTTGTGACACGCATTCCGGTGAAAGGGCGACCCGGATCATGCACGTGCACGATCCGGGTCAGGCGGCGCCGCGCAGCCAGCGAGCGACGGTCGTTCGGCTCAGACCTCGTACGTCGCGCCGGTGTGGGCCAGGTCGAGCGGGCCCTCCCAGATCGACTTCGCCTCGGCGTACGCGATCTGCTTGTCGTGCCACGGCGGGATGTGGGTGAGCACGAGGTGGGCGGCGCCGGCGCGCTGGGCGAGCTCGGCGACCTCGACCCCGGTGAGGTGCAGGTCCTCGGGGTTCTCGTCGCCGTCGCAGAACGCGGCCTCGGCCAGCAGCAGGTCGGCACCGTCGGCGGCGCGGTCGAGTCCGTCGCACGGGCCGCAGTCACCGGTGTAGACCAGCAGCCGGTCGTTGCTGGTGACGCGCAGGGAGTACGCCGGCACCGGGTGCACGACCTCCACGGCCTGGACGGTGAACGGCCCGAACTCGAAAGACGTGGTGGGGTACTCGCGGAAGTCGAACTCCTCGTGCATGCCAGGGTCGAGCGGCAGGTCGTAGGAGACCGACAGCCGGTCCGCCGTACCGGCCGGTCCCCAGACCGGGATCTGCGGCTGGGCTCCGAGGGGGTGGTACTTGCGCATCACGTAGTAGCCGCAGAGGTCCATGAAGTGGTCGGCGTGCAGGTGGCTGAGCAGGACCGCGTCGATGGTCAGCGGGTCGACATGGTTGTGCAGCTCGCCGAGCGCGCCGTTGCCGAGGTCGAGCAGGATCCGCCAGGTGCGACCCTCGAACTGTTCTTCCACCAGGTAGCAGCTGGCCGGCGAGTCAGGACCCGGGTAGGAGCCGGAGCAGCCGATGACGGTGAGCTTCATCCGCGCACCCCCACGAACTGGCTGGCCACGTGCAGCTCCGGGCCGAGGAACCGGCGACCGATCGTCTCGAAGTCGCCGGGGTTGCCGGTGGTCACGAAGCGGTACGACGGCTCGCCCGAGGCGCGCACCAGGTTGTTGCGGACCAGCAGCTTGTAGACGTCCTTTGCGCACTCCTCGGCGCTGCTGACCAGGGTGACCTGGTCGCCCATCACGTAGGAGATGACGCCGGTGAGCAGGGGGTAGTGGGTGCAGCCCAGGATCAACGTGTCGATGCCCTCGGAGACCAGCGGGTCGAGGTAGTCGTGGGCGTGCGAGATCAGGTCGTCGCCGGCGGTGATGCCCTGCTCGACGAAGTCGACGAACTGCGGGCACGCGCGGGTGAACAGCTCGACGTGCGGTGCGGCGGCGAACGCGTCGTCGTAGGCCAGCGAGTCGGCGGTCGCGCGGGTGCAGATCACGCCGATCCGGCCGGTGCGGCTGGCCGCCACGGCACGACGGGCGGCCGGGTAGATCACCTCGACCACGGGAACGTCGTAGCGCTCGCGGGCGTCGCGGAGCATCGCGGCGCTGGCGCTGTTGCAGGCGATGACCAGTGCCTTCACGCCCTGGTCGACGAGGTGGTCGAGGCACTCGAGCGCATACTCGCGGACCTCGCCGATCGGCTTGGGACCGTAGGGCTGGCGTGCGGTGTCGCCGACGTACAGGATCGATTCGTGGGGCAACTGGTCGATCACTGAGCGGGCAACGGTCAGTCCGCCGAAGCCCGAGTCGAAGATGCCTATGGGTCGCTCCACCATGATCGAACAATCTAGACGGATCCCCCGACGATTGCTGCCAATGGCGATCCACATCACCAATGGCGCGGGTCACGTGGGGGTTAGGGTCGTGCCGTGCTCTTCTCTCGGAACGCCCGCACCGCCCTCGCGACGACCCTGCTCCTGCTCCTCCCGACGGCCGCCTGTGCCGGTCACGAGTCGGCCGGATCGAACGGATCGGCCGACTCCGGGGACTCCATCGCGCTGCGCCAGGCGCCCCAGAGGGCCGCCGCCGGGCGCGCCACCAACCCCACGCACTACGTGCTGGCCATCTCCGTCGACGGCCTGAACGCCGAGGCCCTCGACACGTTGGGCAAGGCCGGTACGCCGAACTTCCACCGCATGATGGAGAACGGCGCCGCGACCAGCAACGCGCGCACCGAGTTCGAGCGCACGCTCACCCTGCCGAACCACACCGGCATGATCACCGGACGGCGCGTCTCGCGGTCGAGTGGCGGTCACGGCGTCGACTTCAACGACGACAACCACCGCACCGTCCAGCAGGCGGCCGGCCACCCGGTCGCGTCGGTGTTCAGCGTGTTCCACAACCACGACCTCAGCACCGCCCTGTTCGCGTCGAAGCAGAAGTTCGCGATCTTCAAGCGGTCGTGGCCGGGTGCCGTCGACCGGTTCACCGTCAACCTCGACAACCGTGAGCTGGTGCGGTCGGTGCGTGCCGACCTGGTCGCGCACCCGCGCGCCTTCACGTTCCTGCATCTCTCCCGCCCCGACGACGTCGGCCACGCGAAGGGCTTCATGTCCCCCGCCTACATGCAGGCGGTCAAGGCCACCGACCAGCGCCTGGGCGAGCTCATCCACACGATCAACACCCACCCGGAGCTGCTCGAGCACCTCACCGTGGTGCTCACCGCCGACCACGGTGGCGAGGGCCCCAACGGGCACAGCGACATCAGGTCGTTCGCGAACTACCGGGTGCCGTTCGTGGTCTGGGGCGCCGGCGTGAAGCGGGGCGCCCGGCTCTACGACCTGAACCGGGCGTTCGCCACTCCCGGCTTCGCGCGACCGACGTACGCCGCCGCCAAGCAGCCGATCCGCAACGCTGACGTGGCCAACCTGTCGACCAGCCTGGTCGACCTCGGCCCGGTGCCCGGCAGCGAGCTCAACTTCGACCAGGCCCTGCTCACGCGCTAGGACAACGCCCAGATCGGCGAGGACCAGGCCATCTCCCCGTCGGTCTGGAAGACCCGCGTGTAGTAGAAGGCATTGTCCGCGAAGTCGTCGGTCCAGGTCAGGTCGGCCTCGCGGGCACCGAGCGAGGCCAACCCACCGACGCCTGGCTGCAGCCGCAGGTGGCCCGGACCTCCCGCAACCTCCCAGGCTCGCCCTTCGGCCAGCGTCGCGTGCAGTGCCGCCAGCTCGACCGTCGCTCCGCGACCCTGGACGCCGAGGCGGATCACGGCGGTCGGCGGCCCCACGAAGGTGACCTCGACACCGCCACGCTGGGCGCCGTACGGCTCCCCGAAGCTGCGGGTCTCGGCCTCCCAGTGAAGGCTCGTGTCGGTCACCGCGGTCACCTCCGGACCCACGTGCGAGGTCTGGACGACGGCGCCGTCGGTGACCTGCACCGAGCCGCTCCAGGTCGTGGTGACGTCGGCGCCACCCCACTCCACGCGGAGCGGGACGGTCAACCAACCGTCGGGGAGACCGAGGTCTGGTGTGACCTGATGGACCACCTCGCCGTTGCGGATGATGTCGATCCGGGCCAGATCGGTGTAACCCGCGGCGTGGATGGTGAAGGTGCGCTCGGCCCCGGCCGGCGCCTCCTCCCCCATGAAGGTCTCACCCATACGGACGTCGAGGAGGACGTCGCGGGTGGTGGCCGCGAAGGTACGCCGCTCGTGGAGCGCCTCGAAGACGTCGGCCCGCTGGAGCGAACCGGAGAAGGCCCCGACATAGCTGGCGCCGTGGCCGTGGTCGGAGGAGGCGATCAGACCGAACTTGTGGCCACGCTTGAGGCCGTCGAGCGCGAAGGTGCCCTGACGGGTGCCGTCGGCGTACTGACGGAAGCAGCCGTCGGACTCGTAGTTGCCGCGGCAGGCCTGGAAGACCTCGACGAGCCGACTGAACCGCGGGTCGTGGTAGTCCCAGTCGTTGTTGACCATCGCCGCGCCGGGATGGTGCGGAATCGTGATCGCCGGGAACTCCGGGTGCTCTGCCAACGCCGCCCACAGCCCGTCGGGGTCGGTGGTGCCGTCGGCGAAGGCGGAGAAGATCGGTGCGCCCCGCTCGACGTCACCGAAGATGACGTTCTGGTGGCCCGAGTCGGCCGACGTCCACTCGAAGCCGTAGAGCGGGACGAATCGGCCGGGGATGTGGAACAGGTCGGCGATCTTCTGGATCGACCACCACTGGTAGTCGCTGGAGTTCTCGGAGTGGTCGGTCACCGCCCAGAAGTCGTAGTCGCAGACGTCCCACGCGTAGCGGTAGAAGTCCTCCAGCGAGGGTTCGTCGCCGGCGGTGCAGCGGCTCACCAACGAGTGCCGATGCAGGTCACCCCAGTAGAGCGTGAGCTCGCGGTCGCCGACCGAGGTGACGTATCGCTCCTTCGGCACCCCGGAGACCCAGCGCCTCGCTTCGGTGCGGAGGTCCTCCACGAGCACCTGCCGGACCGGCACCAGCTCGGCGAGCCGCTCCGCGGTCGGCACCGGGCCGCCCGCGGCCAGCTGGGCGGTGACCACCGTGCCGAGCCCGTGGATGCCGTGCCAGATCACCGAGCCGTGGTGCTCGAGCAGGTAGGGGCATTCGCGGCCGCCGAACCCTTCGGTCCACTGCAGCGCACGCTCGAGCCGGGCGTCGGTCTGGGCGACCATGACCGCGCCGCCGGGCACGGCGGCGACGCTGACCTCTTCGAGCGGCCCGTCGGTGTCGTTGAACGTGGAGGGCACCGACCAACCCACGGCGGTGAGGGCCTGGCTGGCAACCTCCCAGTAGTAGGTCATCAGGGGCAGCTGGCGGTGGATCCGGTAGCACACGGTGAGGCCGCCGTCATCGGTCGGCACGAGCCGCGGGAGTCCCGCAGGAACGACGTTGAGCCGGGGCGCGAGGTCTCCGGGTGGCTGGCGCAGCCCGTCGTCGGCGACGTTGACGACCCGGATCGAGGCGGCCACCTCCGGCAGCAGCTCGGGCGGGACGCTGTCGCCGGGTTCCCGCATGCCGTCGAGCTGACCGGGGTGGCTGTCCAGTGTGTCGACCGGCCGGAGCCTGGTCGGTCCGCTGCCCCCGTGCCCGGAGACGGTGATCACGTCGAAGGCGCACCACAGCTGCTGGTCGGCAGTGACCGCGAGGTGCGGGTGCAGGGCGTAGTCGTCGCCGGAGGTGAGATCGACGGTCTCGTGGAGGCGCCCGTCCGCGTCACGACGCCGTACGACGACCCGGTAGGCGCCGTCGCGGTACTCCGACCAGCCATGGGCCGTCGACCCGTCGTCGAACGCGGCGACGGTCGGGTCCCAGACGTTGGCCGTGACCCCGTCGGTCACGAGATCGACGGGCGACCAGGACCCGCTCTCGAGGGTGCGGTGGAAGATGCCGAACCGGTCCTCGTTGCGGCCCTGCCAGACCAGGTGCAGCCGACCGAGCGAGTCGGTGACCACTTCCTGGTTGAACGCAGGCTGCTCGGCGCCGCTGACCAGGCTCGGGTCGGTCCAGGAGCCGCCGACCATGGTGGTTGCCCAGACCCCGACCAGGCCGTCGACCCGTGCACCGTAGAACACCCACGGTGCGCCGTCGTCCGCGATGACTGCGGTGGGCCGGAAGACGTCGACGATCCCGGCGGACACGACATCCTCACGGGTCCCACCGCCGGCCTGTCGGAAGACGGTGCGCACGATGTCACCCCGGTCGGGGATCCACTCGATCCAGGCGGTGAGGCTGGCGCCGTCCGCTCCGGTCGCGAGCGTCGGACGGGCGGCATGTCGTGAACCCTCGACGACGTCGACCTCGTGGCGGGTGTGCCCCGTGATCTGCGGCGCACTGGCCAGCAGCTCGCCCGCCTTGGCGATGACCCTCGGGATCTGTCCCTGCCCTTCGTCGACCCACATGTAGCGCAGCGGGTCGGGGTCGAGGTACCGCTCGGTCTCGAGGGTGTCGAGGCTGGCCTTGATCGCGTCGGCCATGCGCCGGTTGAAGGCGAGGACCAGGTCGAGGTCGGCCTGCTGTTGCGGCGTGTAGTCGCCGGCGGAGTGGTCGAGTCCGCCGCACATCGCGGCGTGGCTGTGCCCGTGCCCGTGTCCGTGGCCGACGTCGCTCGACACGTTCCGCACCTCGCTCACTCGGTGTCCGGGTGGTCAGGTCGAATTCTGCACCCGCCGACCGCTCAGGCCCAGAGCTGGCCCTCGAGGCGGTCCTCGGCCTCGTCGATCGTGCCTTCGTAGGCCCCGGTGGAGAGGTACTTCCAGCCCGCGTCGGCCACGACGAACGCGATGTCGGCCGACTCCCCCGCCTTGACCGCCTTGGCGGCCTGGCCGATGGCAGCGTGCAGGATTGCGCCGGTCGAGATGCCGGCGAAGATTCCCTCGAGCTCGAGCAGCTCACGCACCCGGCGTACGGCGTCACGCGGGCCGACCGAGAAGCGTGAGTCGATCAGCGACGCGTCGTACAGCTCGGGGACGAAGCCCTCGTCGAGGTTGCGCAGTCCGTAGACCAGCTCGCCGTACCGCGGCTCGGCCGCGACGATCTTCACGTCCGGCTTCGCGGAGCGGAAGAAGCGGCTGACGCCCATCAGGGTGCCGGTGGTGCCCAGGCCCGCGACGAAGTGGGTGATCTCGGGGAGGTCGGCCAGGATCTCGGGGCCGGTGCCCTCCTCGTGGGCGAGGGCGTTGGCAGGGTTGCCGTACTGGTAGAGCATCACCCAGTCGGGGTGCTCCTCGGCAACCCGCTTGGCCACCCGGACCGCCTCGTTGGAGCCGCCGGCCGCGGGTGAGGAGACGATCTCGGCGCCCCACATGCGCAGCAGGAGGCGACGCTCCTCGGAGGTGTTCTCGGGCATCACGCAGACCAGGCGGTATCCCTTGAGCTTGGCGGCCATCGCCAGCGAGATGCCGGTGTTGCCCGACGTCGGCTCGAGGATCGTGCAGCCGGGGCGGAGCGACCCGTCCTTCTCGGCCTGCTCGATCATCTTCAGGGCCGGGCGGTCCTTGATCGAGCCGGTCGGGTTGCGGTCCTCGAGCTTGGCCCAGATGCGGACGTCGGGGCTCGGGGACAGCCGAGGGAGCCCGATCAGCGGCGTGCCGCCGACGGACTCCAGGAGGTTGTCGAAGCGGGTCATCCGCCGGCGACGGCAGGAAGGACGACGACCTGGTCGCCGTCGTTGAGGGTGGCCTCGAGCCCGCCGATGAAGCGGACGTCCTCGTCGTTGACGTAGACGTTGACGAAGCGGCGCAGGTCACCGTCGTCGAGGAGGCGGTCGCCGATGCCGGGGTGGTTGGCCTCGAGGTCGGCGATGAGCGCGGACAGCGTGGCGCCCTCGGCGTTCACGGCCTTCTCACCGTTGGTGTAGGTGCGCAGGATGGTGGGGATCCGAACTTCGATGGCCATCAGCCAAGTCTCCTCATCAGGCGGGATGCCTTGTTTCGGTGGTGGTGACGGTGACCTCTTCTTCGGTTACCTCACCGTCGATGATTCTGTAGGACCTGAACTCCACGGGACCGTCGTTATTCCCGTGCTCGCGCGTCGACACGAGCACGTAGTGGGCGTTCGGCTCACTCGCCAGCCCGATGTCGGTGCGGCTCGGGTAGGCCTCGGTGGCGGTGTGCGAGTGGTAGACGACGACGGGTTCCTCGTCGTTGTCCCACATCTCCTTGTAGAGCGCGAGAAGCTCGGTGGAGTCGAACTCGTAGAACGTCGGACTGCCCGCGGCGTTGACCATCTCGATGAACCGCACCGGACGGTCACTGCCCTCGGGCCCGGCGACGATGCCGCAGGCCTCGTCAGGGTGGTCCCGCTTCGCGTGCGCGACGATCGCGTCGTACGTCGCCTGGTCAATGGTCAACACGGTCCCAAGGGTAGGTGAAGCGGCGAAGCCGCCTCGACCGGAGCCCGGCCCTGAGACGCGACCTCACAACCTCACAACGCCACGTAGCCTGCGGCCATGGCTGAACTCGACCCGACCCTGGACACCGCCCTGCAGACCGTTCTTGCCCGCAACCCGGGAGAGTCCGAGTTCCACCAGGCGGTCCGCGAGGTGCTCGAGTGCCTCAACCCGGTCGTCAGGGCCCACCCGCAGTACGTCGAGGGCCGCATCATCGAGCGCCTCTGCGAGCCCGAGCGCCAGCTGATGTTCCGGGTGCCGTGGACCGACGACTCCGGCGACATCCACATCAACCGCGGCTTCCGCGTCGAGTTCAACTCCGCGCTCGGACCGTTCAAGGGTGGCCTGCGCTTCCACCCGACGGTCAACCTCGGCATCGTGAAGTTCCTCGGCTTCGAGCAGATCTTCAAGAACGCCCTGACCGGGCTGCCGATCGGCGGCGGGAAGGGCGGTTCCGACTTCGACCCGAAGGGCCGCAGCGACGCGGAGGTCATGCGCTTCTGCCAGTCGCTGATGACCGAGCTCTACCGCCACATCGGCGAGTACACCGACGTCCCCGCCGGCGACATCGGCGTGGGCGGCCGCGAGATCGGCTACCTGTTCGGGCAGTACAAGCGGATCACCAACCGCTACGAGTCCGGCGTGCTCACCGGCAAGGGCCTGGCGTACGGCGGCTCGCAGGTGCGCACCGAGGCCACCGGCTACGGCACCGTGATCTTCGCCCGCGAGATGCTCGCCACCCGCGGGCTCGAGCTCTCCGGCCGCCGCGTGATCGTCTCGGGCTCGGGCAACGTGGCGATCTACGCCGCCCAGAAGGCACAGCAGCTGGGCGCCCACGTCGTGGCGTGCTCCGACTCCGGCGGCTACGTCGTCGACGAGGACGGCCTCGACCTCGCCCTGCTCAAGCAGGTCAAGGAGGTCGACCGCGGCCGCCTCACCGACTACGCCGACCAGCGTCCGAACGCCACGCACCACGCCGACGGCTCGGTGTGGGAGGTGCCCTGCGAGATCGCACTCCCCTGCGCGACCCAGAACGAGCTCACCGCCGACCACGCGAAGGCCCTGGTCGCCGGCGGCGTGCTCGCCGTCGCCGAGGGCGCCAACATGCCGTGCACGCCGGACGCGGTGGCGGTGCTCGTCGAGAACGACGTGCTGTTCGCCCCGGGCAAGGCCGCGAATGCCGGTGGTGTCGCGACCAGCGCGCTCGAGATGCAGCAGAACGCCTCCCGCGACTCGTGGCACTTCGACCACACGGAGCAGCGGCTCGAGCAGATCATGGTCGACCTGCACGCCCGCTGTGCCGAGGCCGCCGACCACTACGGCCAGCCCGGCAACTACGTGGCCGGCGCCAACATCTCGAGCTTCATCCAGGTCGCCGACGCGATGTTGGCCCACGGCGTCATCTGACGAACCGCGTGTTCTTGATGCGCGAACCGCGTGTTCTTGATGCGCGAACCGGGGATTCTTGACGCCCGGTCAGTCCATCAGGGCTTCGACCAGGGTCTCCTGCAGATAGCCGACCCAATCGTAGATGTCGTGGGCCTGCGCCTCGGGATCGTCGTCGGGGAGGCTGTGCCAGTAGGCCTCGTCGCCGTCCTCGACACCGAGACGGGTGGCCAACGCGAGCCGCAGGTCGGTGAACGAGCGCATCCACGTCTCGGCGGTCGGCTCGTCGAGCTCGACGTCGAAGTGCAGGCCGTCCTCGGTCAGCTCCTGGGGCAGGCCGGCCTCCTCGAGACCGTCGATGATCGCGATCGCGGCCGCGGACTTGCCGTCACGCAGGGCACCCTCGGTGAACCGGCGGAACTCGGCGGAGGCCTCCTCGTCCTCGGCGTACGCCGACGGGAACAACCTGGCCAGCACCGGGTCCTCGGGCTCGTTCGTCGGGCCGGAGAAGTCCATCATCGCCTCGAACGGGTCCGTCGTCTCCGAGGGTACGGCGGCCTCGTTGCGCAGCAGCTCGACGAGCTGGGCAGCCAGCGAGCGCAGCAGCTCCGCCTCGAACCCGGTGAAGTTGGCGATGATGCTGCGACTCTTGCGGTGCCGGGCGAACCCGCTCATGCCTTCTCCATCGTGGCCCACAGGCCGTACTCATGCATGGCCTGCACGTCGCGCTCCATCTCCTCGCGGGTGCCGGTCGAGACCACGGACCGGCCGTCCTCGTGCACCTCGAGCATGAGCTTCTCGGCCTTCTTCCGGTCGTAGCCGAAGTACTTGCCGAACACGTAGGTCACGTAGGACATCAGGTTGACCGGGTCGTTCCACACGATCGTCACCCACGGCTTGGCCAGGAACGTGATCTCGTCGGGAGTGACCGTCTCCTCGACGTCGGGATCCGCATGTGCGGGGCTCGCTGTTGACACGGCTACATCGTGGCACAGTGTCCTGCGTGACCGACTCATCCGGCGCCTCTTCGACCGCCCTGCTGACCGACCACTACGAGCTCACGATGCTCCAGGCGGCCCTGGCCGCGGGCACGGCCGATCGCCGCTCCGTGTTCGAGCTCTTCCCGAGACGGCTTCCCGAGGGACGCCGGTACGGCGTGGTCGCGGGGGTCGGCCGGGCCCTCGACGCGATCGAGCGCTTCCGCTTCGATGACCACGTCCTCGGTGTGCTGCGCGAGGGCCACGTGGTCGACGGCCCCACCCTCGACTGGCTGGCCGACTACCGCTTCTCCGGCGACATCTGGGGCTACGCCGAGGGCGAGGCCTACTTCCCCTACTCCCCCCTCGTCGTGGTCGAGTCGACGTTCGCGGAGGCCGTCGTCCTCGAGACGGTGCTGCTCTCGATCTACAACCACGACGCGGCGATCGCCGGTGCGGCTTCGCGCATGACGATGGCCGCCCACGGCCGCCCGTGCATCGAGATGGGTTCCCGGCGTACGCACGAGGAGGCCGCCGTGGCGTGCGCGCGTGCGGCCTACATCGCCGGTTTCGAGACCACCTCAAACCTCGCAGCCCGTGAGAGGTACGGCGTGCCGACCGCAGGCACCTCCGCGCACAGCTTCACGCTCCTGCACGACACCGAGGAGGACGCGTTCCGCGCGCAGATCGCGTCGCTCGGGAAGGGCACGTCCCTGCTGGTCGACACCTACGACGTCAAGGAGGCGGTGCGCCTGGGTGTCGAGCTGGCCGGCACCGAGCTGGGCGCCGTACGCCTCGACTCCGGCGACCTCGGCGTGCTGGCCCACCAGGTGCGCAAGCAGCTCGACGAGCTCGGCGCGACGCAGACCCGCATCATCGTCACCAGCGACCTCGACGAGTACGCCATCGCCGGGCTCGCCGCGGCACCCGTCGACGGGTACGGCGTGGGCACGCAGCTGGTCACCGGCAGCGGACACCCGACCTGTGGCTTCGTCTACAAGCTGGTCGCGCGCGAGGGCGACGACGGCGAGATGGTGTCGGTGGCGAAGAAGAGCAAGGACAAGATCTCGATCGGCGGTCGCAAGTTCGCCCTGCGCCGGCTCGGCCCCGACGGCCGGGCGCAGGCCGAGGTGGTCGGCATCGGTGAGCCGCCGGAGAACGACGGCAACGACCGTCCCCTCCTGGTGCCGCTGGTCAGCGGTGGCGAGATCGTGGGCCGCGAGACGCTGGCGCAGGCTCGCGAACGCCATGTCTCGTCGATGGCCGAGCTGCCGTTGCCGGCCCAGATGCTCAGCAAGGGTGAGCCGGTCCTGGAGACCCAGCACATCGGCGGCTGAACCCGCGCGGGTTGTCGCGGTTGCGCCATGTCGCAACTGCGGCACCCGCGACCGCTGACACGGGTGCCGCCACGCAGGGAGAGTGCAGACAGACGAGCTCCCCGAGCTCCCTGGTAAACGAAGGACTCCCTGGCATGCCGCACCGCCGTTCCTCCTCCACCCGCGTCCGTCGACTGGCTGCGCTGACCGGCCTGGGCCTGGTCGTCGCCGGACTGACCTCAGGCCTGACCACGGGCCCGGCCACCGGCTCCCCGGGCGGAGCCGCCCCCGGCCCGGCCGGGGCCGCCGCTGGTCCCGGCCGCGGTGCCGACGACACGGTCACCCTGGTCACCGGCGACCGGGTGCACGTCCGCGACGAGACCGGCGGCCACAGCTCGGTCGTCATCGAACCCGCCGCGGGTCGGGACGGTGTCGACTTCCACCAGCTGGAGATCGACGGAGAGCTGCACGTGCTGCCCGGCGACGCCGTACCGCTGCTCGCCGCCGGCCGCCTCGACGACGACCTGTTCAACATCGACCTGTTGCTCGCCGACGGGTACGACGACGCGGCGGCCGACACGCTGCCCCTGATCGCGACCACCTCCGGCACCATGCGCGGACTGTCCACGCTGGACGGCGCGGACCAGGGCGCCACGCTGGAGAGCGTCGACGGGCGGGTGATGGAGGTCCGCAAGGACGAGGCCGCAGACTTCTGGACCTCCCTGACGCAACCGGGAACGGCCCGGATGGCGGCCGGTGTGCGGAAGCTGTGGCTCGACGGCCGGGTCCGCGCAGACCTGGACCGCAGCGTGGCGCAGATCGGTGCCCCGACCGCCTGGGAGGCCGGCTTCGACGGCGCGGGCGTCAGGGTCGCCGTGCTGGACACCGGCGTCGACACCGAGCACCCCGACCTGGCCGGGCGGGTGAGCGAGTCACGCAACTTCTCCGACAGTGCCACCGTGGCCGACCGCTTCGGCCACGGCACCCATGTCGCCGCCACGATCGGCGGCAGCGGCGACGGGTCCGACGGCCAGCGCAAGGGTGTCGCGCCGGGCTCGGACATCCTGTCCGGCAAGGTGCTCGACGACACCGGCAACGGATACGAGTCCGACATCATCGAGGCGATGGAGTGGGCCGTCGCGGCCGACGCCGACGTGGTCAACATGAGCCTCGGCGGAGGCCCCACCGACGGCACCGACCCGCTCAGCCAGGCGGTGAACGAGCTCAGCGCGAGCAGCGACTCCCTGTTCGTGGTCTCCGCCGGTAACGACGGCCCGGGCGCCTCCACGATCGGCACCCCCGGCAGCGCTGACGCGTCGCTCACGGTCGGCGCGGTGGATCGTGACGAGTCGCTGGCGGACTTCTCCAGCCGCGGCCCCCGCCTCGGGGACCTCGCCATCAAGCCCGACCTCACCGCACCCGGTGTCGACATCGTCGCCGCCCGCGCCTCCGGTACGTCGATGGGCACCCCGGTCGACGCCCTCTACACCAGGGCGAGCGGCACGTCGATGGCCGCACCACACGTCGCCGGCGCCGCCGTACTGCTCGCGCAGCAGCACCCGGACTGGACCGGTGAGCAGCTCAAGGACGCCCTGATCAGCACTGCCCTCCCGGGTGATCTCACCGAGCACGAGCAGGGCGGTGGCCGGGTCGACGTGGCGCGCGCGGTCACCCAGGCGGTGCACGGCACCGGCACGGTCAACCTCGGCGACATCAGCGACGGCCAGACCGACGCCGTGACCCGACAGATCACCTGGACCAACACCGGGGACACTGAGGTCACCCTCGACCTCGATCTCGACGTCACCGATCTCGGCGGCGACGCGCCCGCCGAGGGCTCGCTGGCCCTGGCCAGCGACAGCGTGGTCGTGCCGGCACAGGGCACCGCGGAGGTCACCCTCACGCTCGACCCCACGAAGCTCGAGCGCGGACGGTACGCCGGCCAGCTGGTCGCGACAAGTGGCGACGTCGTCGTGCACACGACGATCGGTGCGGTGAAGGCCGCACCCACCCACGAGGTCACCTTCCGGGCGGTGGGCTTCGACGGCGAGTCGATCACTGCGACACCGGTGGTGCTCACCGGTGAGGACCCGCGCTTCGACACGCTCGTGCACGTCTGGAAGGACCGCGAGGTGACCGTCGAGGTGGGCGAGGGGGACTACTTCCTCAGCGCGATGGTCACTCCGGACGTCGACGACGAGAACTCCGGGGTCGCGATCATCGATCCCGACCTCGAGGTGACCGGCGACATGGAGGTCGTGCTCGATGCCCGCAAGGCGACGAGGGTGCAGGTCCGCACACCGCTCCCGACCACGCCCCGCGGCAACCTGGGCTACTCGGCGTACCGGAAGATCGCCGGGCGCACGATCACGCACAGTGTGCAGAAGTTCGACGACACCCGCTCGATCTGGGTGACCCCGACCGAGCACGCCAAGGGCGGCGAGTTCGAGTTCACCTCGCGCTGGCAGCTGGCCGAGCCGATGGTCACCGCGACCACCGTGGGGCGCAAGCCGCTGACCCTGCTGCCGGCCCTCGAGCGCTACTCCCCGACCGTCACCGGGAGCCGGCAGCTCGAGGTGGTCGAAGCCGGGGCTGGCAAGGCCGCCGACTACGCCGGCCTCGACGTCGCCGGCAAGATCGCCCTGGTCCACCCGGCAGGCAAGGGCAGCCAGGACGTCAAGGCGGCGGTCGACGCCGGCGTGGCGATGCTGCTGATCGCGCCGAAGGAGGGCACCCAGTGGTGGACGAAGTTCACCGGCCGGGGCACCCGTCTGGCGCTGCCCGTGCTGGTGCTCTCGCCGAAGGAACGTGACCTGCTCACCGACCGCATGGCCCAGGGGCGGGTCGACCTGCGCGTCTCGGGCGTCGAGGACAGTCGTTACACCTACGACGTGGTGCAGGTCTCCGACGGCCGGGTCCCCGACCAGGTGGTCCACGAGGTGACCCGCAGGAACAGCGCGACGGTCACCGCGCGCTACGCCGAGATGGGCGGGGAGCCCTGGGCCAAGGAGCAGCGCTTCGCGTGGCGTCCGTGGCAGGCCTACACGATCATCGAGTCGCAGCGCGACCTGCACACCCCGCAGCAGCGCACCGAGACGATCTCGAGCGGCGCGGCCGACACGCTCTGGCGCCAGCACGTCCTGCACTTCTACAGCTGGGACACGATGAACCCGATCACGACCGGCGCGGTCCACGGGATCAGGACCTATCGGCCCGGCGAGAAGGTCACCTACGACTGGTTCGGCCCGGTGGTCCGCCCGGCGGTGCCGGCCGGCAACCGTCCGACCCGCACCGGCGACGCCCTCGAGCTCAAGGTCGCCGAGCTCGCCGGCAACGGCGGAACGGCGTACGACCGCGCCAAGGCCTCGGAGACCACCATGCACCTGTACGAGAACGAGCTGCTGATTGCCTCCGACGACCAGGCCTGGGGAAGCTACGACGTCGGTCAGCGGCCGGCGGACTACCGCCTCGACCTCGCGGTCGAACGCACCAAGGACACCACCTGGGAGTTCTCGACCCGCACGGACACGACCTGGAGGTTCCACTCGGAGCGGCCGGGTTCGGGATCGGCTGACCTCCCACTGCTGCAGGTCGACTACGACACTCCGGCAGGGCTCGACCACGAGGTCAGGGCAGGCAGCATCGGGGCCCTGAAGCTCTCGATCGGGCGGGTGGACGCTCCGCACCTCGCTCGCCTGGCCGACGTACGAGCCTGGGTGTCGTACGACGACGGCGCGACCTGGCAGCGGCTCGGCCTCCTCAAGTGGGGCAAGGACGGCTGGCGCACGCTGCTCAGGCACTCACGCACGGCCGACCACGTCTCGCTGCGGGTGCACGCGAAGGACGCCGACGGCAACAGCATCGAGCAGACCGTGATGCGGGCCTACGGGATCAGCTGAGCGGACCCACGTCCCCGGACCCGGGGCCATCGAGCCAGCCACGGCGAGAGATCTGCCAGGCGAGCTGCATCCGGGTCTGGGCGTGGGTCAGCGTCATCACCTCACTGATCCGGCGCTGCACGGTGCGCACGCTCATCCCGAGCCGGGTCGCGATCGCCTTGTCGCTCACCCCGGCGACCAGGAGCGAGAGCAGGGCCCGGGTCTCGTCCGCCAAAGGGTCGGTCGGGGAGGCCTCGACGAGGGCTGTCTCGCCGGGCTCGGGCGGCGCCAGCAGCGGCGAGGACCCCGACCAGTAGCTGTCGAAGAGCGCCAGCAACGCGGTCAGCAGGTTGCTGTCGCGCACCAGTGCCGCCGTCGGCTCGCTGACCCCGTCGCGACCCGGCACCAACGGGCACAGGGCGATCGAGCGGTCGGAGATCGCCATCCGCACCGGCAAGGACGGCGCGGCCCGCGCCACCTCGCCGGCCCGGACACCCTGGGCGAGGCTGTCGAGCATCCCGGTCTCCTCGAGGAGCGCCTGCTCGTAGATCACCCGGTAGCTGACGCCGCGGGCCAGCATCGCGAACTCCTCGTCGTTGTCTGCCGAAGGCATCGCCACCACGCCGGCGCGACAGAACCACAGCATCTCCGAGCGGGTCGACAGCTGCAGGTTGCGCAGCTGCTGGCGGATCGCGTCGGTGCCGCTGATCACCTCCACGAGCTGGTTGGCGTCGCGGCGGCGGATCGACGCCCGGTGCTCCTCGGTCAGCTCGTTGACCGTGATGCGGGCCCGGTCCAGCGCGTCCATGCCGCTGCGGAGCAACGGTGCGAAGCCCACGTCCGGCGGCGTCGGTGCGTAGCGGCGCGGCTCACCTCCGACGGAGGTGACCAGTCCGACGGACTGCAGGTCCTCGAGCAGTGTTCGCACCTCGGTCTCGTCCAGGCCGAGCACCTCGGCGACGTGGGCGGCCGGCGCCTCACCGACCCGCACCAGCAGCCGGTAGGCATTCTCCTGCGCGGGCCCGAGGCCCGCCGCTTGCAACGACATCGATCCATTGTCGCCGATCAGGCTCACCCACCGCACCCGGTGGCCCGAGGCATGCCGTGCGCACTACCCTCGGTCCATGAAGCGCGCACTGATCGTCGTCGACGTCCAGAACGACTTCTGCGAGGGCGGTTCCCTGGCCGTGGCCGGCGGGGCCCAGGTGGCCCACGACGTCGCCGAGCTCCTCCACCTGTGGAGCGCCCGGGGTCCCGACGCCCCCGACTACGACCACGTGGTGGCCACCAAGGACCATCACATCGACCCCGGCGCGCACTGGTCCGACGACCCCGACTTCGTCGACTCGTGGCCGGTGCACTGCAAGGTCGGCACCGACGGCGAGGCGTTCCACCCCAACCTCGACCCACAGCCGTTCGACGCGATCTTCCTCAAGGGCGAGTACGTCGCGGCCTACTCCGGGTTCGAGGGTCGCGACGCCAACGGTCACGGGCTGGTCGGCTGGCTGCGTGAGCACGAGGTGACCGAGGTCGACGTGTGCGGCCTCGCCACCGACCACTGCGTGCGGGCCACCGCCCTCGACGCGGCGGCCGAGGGCTTCACGGTGCGCCTGCTCCCCCACCTCTGTGCGGGTGTGGCGCCGGAGTCGACCGAGCGGGCCCTGGCCGAGATGCGCGAGGCCGGCGTCGACGTCGGCTGATCGTCGACGTCGGTCGACCCTCACTCGCCCGTGAAGTGCGGGTGACGCTTCTCGCCGAACGCGCGCATGCCCTCGGCCACGTCGGCGGTGCGCAACAGCATCGTCTGCGTGGTGCGCTCGTTCTCCAGTGACGCCTCGAGCTGCGCGAGTGTCGCGGCGTTGACGGCCCGCTTCGTCGCGGCCTGGGCCAGCGGGGCACCGTGGCGCAACCGCTTGACGATGCCGGCCAGCCCGTCGGCGTACTCGCTGTCGGGGAAGACGTGGGAGACCAGCCCGGCGTCGTACGCCTCGCGGCCCGGGAGCGGTTCGGCGAGCAGGGCCAGACGCATCGCCCGGGCCCGGCCGATCGAGGCGGCCACGGTGGCCGACGAGCCGCCGTCCGGCATCAGGCCGACGCGCGCGAACGCCAGCAGGAACGCGGCCGACTCGGCGCACACGGCCAGGTCGCAGGCCAGGGCCACCGAGAGCCCGACGCCGGCGGCGATGCCGTTGACCCCGGCCACGACGGGCTTGTCGCACTGCACGACGGCGCGGATCAGCAGGTTGGCCGCGTCGAGGGCGCGCACGTCGAACCCCTCGTGGGCGTTCTCCCCCGCGATGTCGGCCCCGGTGCTGAACGCACCGGCCGTGCCGGTCAGCAGCACCACGCGTACGTCGTCACGCACGCTCGCCTCGTTGAGCAGCCCGGCCGTGCCGACCACCATCTCGCCGGTGAAGGCGTTCAGCGCCTCCGGCCGGTCGAACCGGATCGTCAGCACGCCGTCGGACTCGGTCACCTGCAGCCCCGGAACCTGGTTCGTCATCCCCGCAACCTAGTCCCACGAACCGGCAATCCTTGATGCGCGAGCCAGCAGTTCTTGATTTCCAGCAACTCCCCAACAAGTGCTTGACAGTCAGGGGCGACCTGCGACACACTCCCCAAGAACCCTTTGAGAGTGAGGCGACATGAGCGACGAGAAGACGCCGGTCTCGGCCCTGCGGGCGATCGCCCACCCGGTGCGGTTGCAGATGCTGTCCCTGCTGACCAGCACCGACATGAGTGCCGCCGAGGTGGCCCGAGAGATGGACCTGACCCATGCCAACGCCAGCTACCACCTGCGCGTCCTGGTCGACGCCGGCGAGATCGTGGTGGCCGGCGAGGAGAAGATCCGCGGCGGCATCGCCAAGCGCTATCGCCACCCGTGGCAGCACGAGGCCCGTCCCGACGGATCCGGTGTGGAACCCACCGAAGACGACCCGCAGATGTACATCCGGGCCGTCGCCGAGGAGCTGGTACGCCGGTTCGGCCAGCGCAGGAGCGGCACCAGGACGTTGCTCTCGGACGCCGAGATGTGGGTCGAGCCCGAGGTGTGGGAGCAGGTGATGCAGCACGTCGAGGCAGCCTCGTCGCTGATGCACTCCCATGCCCAGCCGCCGCGCACGCCCGGCACGGTGCACGCCAACCTCACGTCACTGGCCTTCCTGATGGAGGACAAGACCACGCAGGACACGACCGGGGAGGACGGGCGATGAGCTGGAGCGCCTCCTTCGCCCCCCTGCGCGAGACGAACTTCCGCTGGTACTTCGCGGCCCGCTTCATCAGCACCACCGGCTCGATGATGGCACCGATCGCGCTGGCCTTCGCCGTGCTCGACGTCAGCAACACCGCCAGCGCGCTGGGCCAGGTGCTGGCCGCACGCAGCATCCCGCTGGTGCTGTTCCTGCTGATCGGCGGGGTGATCGCCGACCGCATCGACCGGGCCCTGGTCATGCAGGTCTCCAACCTCGTCGCCGCACTGACGCAGGGCATCGTGGCCTGGCTGGTCATCTCCGGCAACGCCGAGCTGTGGCAGCTGATCGTGCTCGAGGCGATCAACGGCACCGTCGCGGCAGCCAGCTTCCCGGCGATGGCGAGCGTCGTACCCCAGCTCGTGCCACGCAACCAGCTCCAGCCGGCCAACGTGCTGCTCTCGATGACGCGCGGCGGCCTGGCCATCATCGGCCCGTCGATCGCCGCCCTGCTCGTGGTGACCGTCGGCTCGGGCTGGGCGCTGGCCGTCGATGCACTGACCTGGCTGATCGCCTCACTGTGCCTGACCCGGCTGCACATCCCCCAGCGCGACCGCTCCGGCGACGCCGCACCGAACATGATCCGTGAGCTCAAGGAGGGCTGGTCGGTGTTCACCGGCCACACCTGGCTGTGGGTCATCGTGCTCGCCTTCGGCATCCTGAACGCGATCCACGCCGGCGCCTGGTTCACCCTCGGACCGGTCGTCGCCAAGGCCACGATCGGCGAGAAGGGCTGGGGCTACGCGGTCTCCGCCGAAGCCATCGGGCTCCTGCTGATGACCGTGGTCATGCTGCGCGTCTCGCTCAGGTTCCCCCTGCGCGCCGGCATGCTCGGCATGACCTGCTTCGCCGTACCGCTGCTGATGCTCGGGGTCGACCCGCACCTGCTCCCGCTGATCGGCGCCACGTTCATCGCAGGCGCCGGCATGGAGGTCTTCGGGATCGGCTGGAGCCTGGCCATGCAGGAGAACATCGACGAGGCTGTTCTCTCGCGCGCCTATTCGTACGACGCACTGGGCTCGTTCGTCGCGATGCCCCTGGGCCAGCTGGTCTACGGCCCACTCGGGAGCTGGTTCGGCTACCGCGACGTGCTGGTCGTCAGCGCGATCGTGTACGCCGCGGTAGCCCTGGTCACGTTGACCTCGAAGTCGGTGCGTGACCTGGAGCGGGTCCAGCTCGAGAAGGTCAGCTGACGATCTCGCAGGCCGGTCCGGTGACGCGTTCCACGGAGGTGCAGGTGTCCCTGCCCGGGCCCACGTAGGCCTGGTCACGACCGGCCCCGCCGCTGATCACGTCGTCGAGCGCACCGCCCTCGAGGACATCGTCACCCCCACCGCCGCGCGCGATCAGCCGCAGCGACCGTCCCGCCCGGAACCGCTCGGCCGCGGCGGTGCCGGTGACCGTCCACGAACCACGACTGAGCAGGAACGCCTGCACGTCGGTCACGTTGCGCACGGTGAAGGCGCCCTCGCCCACGAAGTTGCTCGCGCCGGTGGCCAGGTTCATCACCAGGCGGGTGTACGTCGGGTCGCCGGCACCCGGCTTCGTCCACTCGAAGGTCAGCAGGTTCTTCCCCGGACCGCCGTCGACCTCCTGGCTGGTGCCGCGGGAGAAGACGTCCCAGATCTCGTCGTTGCCGGCTCCACCGAGGAGGCGGTCGACTCCGGCCCCGTGGTCGTCGAGGTAGTCGTTGCCGTCACCGCCGAGCAGCGTGTCGTGACCCTTGCTGCCCATCAGGGAGTCGTTGCCGCCCTGCCCGTCGAGGAGGTCACGATCGGCCCGCTGGAGCTGGTTGTAGGTGCCGTCACCGAGGGAGTCGTCGCCGGCGCCCGCGCGGATCACGTCGTCGCCCGATCCGCCCCAGATCTTGTCGTTCCGACCACTGCCCTGCACGACGTCGTCGTGCGGCGAGGCGAAGAACTCGAACCGTCCTGTCGTCGGCACCCGGTCACGCCCCTCGCCGGTGACCACGCCGGTGGCCAGGTTGGCCCGGATCGCGGTGGCCGAGGTGCTGTAGGTGATCCGCTTGTCGAGGTTGTACGTCGTGGACGTGCCGGGCTGGAGCACGTCGTCGCCGGGGCCGCCGCGCAGCACGTCGTTGGGCAGCGGGCCCTCGACGTCGTCGTAGTCGTCGATGACCGCACCCTGCCCGCCGTACAGCCTGTCGTTGCCGGCACCACCGTCGAGCCGGTCGGCGCCGACGTCGCCACAGATCACGTCGTCACCAGCGCCGCCGTTGATGACGTCGTGTCCGGCCAGGCCCACGATCACGTCCCGGTGCCGGGTGCCGTTGATCGTGTCGTTGCCGGGTGTGCCGACGATGGTGGCCCGCAGACCGTGGCAGGTGTGCGGCGCCGCCGTCGCCGGCGCGGCCAAGGGTACGACGAACGCGCCCGTGAGCGCCACGCCTCCGGCGATGCACATGCGCGCGGCCAGGTTGAGTCCCATGTTCGTTCCCCCGAGTCGTCCGGACGTGCGGCACCGACCGCGCCGGTGGCCCTACAGACATGGACGCAGCCCGGCACCGAAAGGTTGCCGGCCGGCTCGGGAAATCTCAGGAGGTCACGACGCGCACCACTTCGCGGCCAGCGTGGTCACCACGTTGTAGTTGCGGTTCGTGGCCACGCCCAGGTGCCTGGCCACGTTCATCGGGTCGACCGTGCCCTCCCGGTAGCCCTCCCCCATCAGCAGGTGGCAGGCCCGGCCGCGCACCACGGCGCGGTGCCCGTCGCGGGCCAGCCCGTCGATGGTCGCCATTGCGTCGGCGGTGAGCGGCTCCTTGAGCAGGTAGACGTAGTGGCGGCTCAGCTCGGGCGCGTGCAGCTCCTCGGCGTCGCGCCCGATCTGCGCGAACTCCGCGGTGGTGAACACCATGGTCGGCACCTCGAAGCCACGGTCGGCGAGGAACGCGTCCTCGAGGGCGACCTCGATCTTCGCGGTCGACCGCATCGCGGTCGTCAGCCTGACGTTGCCGGTGTTGATGTGCGTCTCCACGTCGGTGAAGCCGGCGCCCTCGACGGCAGCCTTGATGGCGTCCTTGGGGAACTTGCGGTTGGCACCCAGGTTGATCGCGCGCAGGAAGGCGACGTACGACGGCATGGCGTCGAGGTTAGCGACAGTCGCTACCCTGCGTGTCATGCCGGACGAGGTGGAGATCGGGTCGCCGCTGCGGCGTGCGTTCGCGCACAACGACTACGCCCGCGAGCGACCGCTGTTCGACGCCCTCGCCCACGGCTTCACGGCGATCGAGGTCGACGTGTTCCTCGAGGGCGGTCGGCTGCTGGTCGGCCACGGCACGAAGGACCTTCTCCCCGACCGCACCTTCGAGTCCCTCTACCTCGAACCGCTCGGGGCACTGGTCGAAGACCGCGGGCACGTCTGGCCGGACTGGCCGCTGACCCTGTTGATCGATGTCAAGAGCGAAGCACGGTCGTCGTACCTTGCGATCCACAATGCCTTGGCCCGCCGCGCTGACCTCTTCACCCAGCACCGCAACGACGGCCGCCTCAGCGGACCCGTCACGGTCGTGGTCAGCGGCCACACCGATCCGGTGCTGATGGCCTCGCAGCAGGTGCGCTACGCGACCCGCGACGGCAGGCCGGGAGACCTCGTCGACGGGCTGTCCGCGGTGACCACCACGATCAGCGCCAAGTTCGGCAAGCTCTTCGACTGGGACGGGCGCGGGCGCATCCCGTCCGGCGAACGGGAAGGCTTGCGGCGCGTGGTCAGCGAGATCCACCGGACCGGTCGCAGCGCCAGGTTCTGGGGCACCAACCAGCACATGTGGCCCGAATTGCTGTCCGCCGGGGTCGACCAGATCATCGCCGACGACCTCACCGCGCTGCGCGAGTTTCTCCTTGCCCATGACGGGGCATCACGACCCGCGTGAACCATCAGCCCCCGCCGTCGACCACCCGTTCCACCGTGCAGCGAATCGTCGCGCTCCCGTTCGTGCCGTTCGTGATGCTCTGGGACCTGCTCTGCTGGATCGGTCGCGGCATCGCCCGGGCGTTCGGCGCGCTGTTCGCGGCGATCGGCCGCTTCGTCTGGTGGCTGCTCTTCCCGGTCCGCTGGGCGTGTGCCCAACTGTGGCGCGGGTTGTGCGCTCTTGGCGGGGTGCTGGCCACAGGCCTGGGCTGGGTGTGGCGCCGGGTGCTGCGACCCGTGCTGCTCATCGTGCTGTTTCCGTTCGTGTGGATCGCGGACGCGGTCCTCGGCCTGATCGCCTGGCTGGGGCGCGGTGTCGCCGCGGGATGCCTCTGGGTCTGGCGACGGCTCCGTCCGGTGCTCACCATCGCGGCGGGCATGGCGGCGGCGTGCTGGCGATGGCTGGCCCGGGTGGCCGGCCACCTCTGGAGGGGCGTGACCCGGGTGGCCCTCGTCCTCTACTGGCCGTTCCGCCCGGTGGTGAAGGCCGTCGGCGTGGTCGCCCGTGCGGTGGGCCGCGCCGTGTCGCGCACGGCTGCCGCCTGTCGCGACTGGGCGCGCGGCGTGCGCTCGTGGATCTGGCAGTAGTCGGCAGACGTCAGTCGAGGTGCCGGAACTCCGCCCACAGGTCGCGCCACGGGGTGAGCGGTCCGGTGCAGATGGCGATCGGCTCGCCCTGCTCCTCGTTGTCGACGCCCTCGCCGCTGTCCAGACGCGCGACGACCTCGCACGACGTGAAGTGACGTTCGATCGACGCCAGTTGGGCGCCGACCATCACGATCGTGTCAGCATCGTCCGGCGGGCGTGCTACGTACCAGAGCTCGTTCTGGCCGCTGTACGGCGCGGGCAGGTCGGCGCCGAAACGGTCCACCGCCCCCACCTCGCCGTAGTTCGAGGTGATGATCGGCACGTCGCCGCCGCCGGCCTGTTCGTGCGCGCGGGCCACCTGCGCGACGTACTCGGGCCAGCCGACGGTGTCACCGACCAGCGGGCTGACGTCGGGGATCGGGGTGTCACCCACCGCATCCACCGGCACCAGGGGCAGGGCGAGCACCAGAGCCACCGCTGCGTTGAGGGCCACCCCGCCCGCCACGAGGGCCGTGCGGCCGCGGTGCCACACGGTCCAGTCGGCGACCGGCACACAGCCGGCGGCGAACATCACCGGCAGCAGCCCCATCAGGTAGTGCACCTGTGCGCCGCTGCCCCACGTGAAGGCGACCAGCACGACGAAGGCGACCGCCAGCCAGCGATGCTCGGGCCAGTCGGGACGCCGCACCAGCGACACGAACCCGGCCACCCAGATCGGCAGCAGGGGCACCCCGAGAAGCAAGGCCAGCATCAGCCAGACCTGGGTGCGCACCTCGTCGGCGTTGTTGTCGGCCAGCGCCTCGCCCATCGCGAGCTGCGGCCAGTCGTGGGTCGCCTGGAAGACCAGGTTGGGCGCGGCCACCAACAGTGCCAACCCGACTCCGCCCCACAGCTCGGGACGCCGCCACACCCGACGCGGCCCCACGAGCAGGAGGCCGAGCACCAGGCCGGCGGCGAGCACCACCACCAGCCAGCGGTTGTACGTCGACAGCCCGCCGAGCACACCGGTCACCAGCCACCAGCGCGGGGAACGCATGGCTCGCAGCACCGTCCACACCAGCGCGGGCCAGAGCAGGAGGTCGACGGTCGAGGTGACCAGCAGGTGCCCGATCATCAACGTGGCGGCGGCGAATCCGTAGCCCCACGCCGCAAGGGCCTGTGCCCGCCGGCTGCCGCCGAGCTCGCGCGTGATCGCGGCGATCACCAGCACCGAGGCGGCCACGCACACCGTCGCCGGAATGCGCAGCGCCCACTGCTGGTCGGCGATCAGGTCGCGGGTCAGCCGGGCCAGGAACGGGGTCAGTGGCGGCTGGTCGACGTACCCGGTGTCCGGAGGAAGCATCCGGAAGTACAACTCGTCGCGGTGATAGCCGTAGCCACCGCTGAACACGGACAACACGAGCGCGACGGCGCCCGCGGCGTACCAGTCCCCGCGCAGGCGCATGCCGATCACATTAGTGGGTATCGCCGGAGGTTCGTCGGGGGTGGCCCGTGCCCTGGGTGCGTGCATCGCAAGGCGGAGGAGCGATGGCGGGGCGGAGCCCCGTCGAGTCTCCGACAACGCCGCGAGGTGCGTGCACAGGGTGCGAGACACACGACGAACCTCCGGTGATGCCCATTAGGTCAGCAGGAAGGACGCCCGCCATGCCTTGCGGTTCGCGCCGCCGCCGACCATGCCCTGCTCCTCGAGGTAGGGCATGACCTTCTCGCCCATCCACGCGATCGTGGCGCGGTAGTTCGGGTTGCCCAACGCCGTACGCCGTCCGAGCTGCGGGTCGATGCCGACCGCCTTGTAGACGTCGGGGTGCACCAGCGAACGCATCATGATGAAGGCACCTTGCGCGGTGAGGGTCTGCGCCCAGAGGCGCTCGGCGCGCGACATCGTCGCCACCGACTTCTCCAGCTCCTCCCGGGCGAAGGTGACGTGGCGGGCCTCCTCGAGCACGTGGATGCGCGAGACCATGCGGACCAGGGGCTGGATGCGCTCGTCCTTCATCATGTCGCGCTGCCAGCGGTCGACCGGCTCCTCGCCGATCAGGATCGAGGCGTACGCCGCGGCGCCACGCGCGATCGGCGGGAAGACCCGCGCCAGCTTGTGGATGTGCGGCCTGGGCCCGTAGGCCGGGGCGCCGAAGGTGCCGATCGCCTTGCCGAACATGGTGGAGTGGCGGCACTCGTCGGCGATCTCGGTCAGCGCGTAGTGCGTGCGGCCGGTGCGCGGGTCGCTGCGATAGACGTCGCGGAGCAGGATCTCCATCAGCAGGATCTCGAACCACAAGCCCACGCTGGCGATCGAGGCCACCTCGTGCTTGGTCAGCTCGATCTGCTGCTCCGGGGTCAGACCGTCCCACAGGTCGGTGCCGTAGAGGGAGGTGCGCTCGGGCTGCATCCAGTGCAGGCCGGGCACCGGCGGTGCGTCCCAGTCGATGTCGACCTCGGGGTCGTAGGACTGGCGGGCCGACGACTTCAGGAGGCGGTCGGAGAGCGGATCCATGAGGGCCACGAGCGAGGTCCTTTCGACATTGGCACGACGTTTAACTGTAACTTCGAGTAACACTAAGGCTAGAGTGACTCACATGACCCGACCAGTCAAGGGATCCACAGACGGCCGCACCACCCGATGGGACGCCCACCGAGACCAGCGACGTGCCGACTTCGTGGCAGCCGCAGTGGCCTCGATCGACCGACACGGGCCCGATGTGGGCATCGCCGCGATCGCCGAGGAGGCCGGGGTCAGCAAGCCCGTCCTCTACCGCTACTTCTCCGACAAGGCCGAGCTGCACGCCGAGGTCGGCAGCTGGGCGGCCCAGCAGGTGCTCGACCGGATCGTCCCGGCGCTCCTCGCCGACGCCCCGATCCGCGACAAGGTGGCGCGCGGCGTCGACGGCTACCTGTCCACGATCGCCGAGCACCCGCAGGTGTTCCTGCTCCTCGTGCGCCACCGCAGCGACGGCAACGACCCCCTGGCCGACGGCAAGCAGCGCATCGCCACGACCTTCGCGCGGATCCTCGGCGACACCCTGCGCCACCTCGGCGTCGACGCGGCGGGCGCCGAGCCGTGGTCGCACGGACTGGTCGGCCTCGGACTCAGCACCGGCGAGTGGTGGCTGACTCGCGAGACGATGTCGCGCGAAGCCGTCGCGCGCTACCTGACCGCCTTCGTGTGGCATGCGTTCGAGGGCATCTCCCTGGAGTACGGCGTCCCACTCACCGCACTCGACACACCCTCGAAGAAGCCGACCCCGATCACGAAGGGACGACGCACATGACGGTCCGCGAACACGACCCCTACGAGCTCGACGAGTGGTCCGGCGCCGCGACGGTGATCACCGAGGAGACCGAGATCCCGGTCGAGGTCACGCTGCGCGGATCGTTCCAGCCCATCGACGGCCACTTCCACTGGTACGGACGGATCGCTCCCAACGTCGCACTGTCAGAGACCTGCCGCGGCGGAGCGAACGTGGCAGTCCGCGCGGGCGATCTCACCGCCCCGGCCCGCCTCAGTGACGTCGATCCCTGGGGCAGGTTCCGCGTCACCGGCACCGGTCGGCCGCCCTTCCCGGCCGCCGCCCCTGCCACCACCTCGCCCGCCGACTGAGGAAGTCACTCCACGACGGCCGGACCAGGCTCTCTGGATTTACATAGGCTTCCTATGCAATAATGGATGCATGGCACAACCACCTGACCCGCTCGCCCTGGCCGGCGACCTCGTCACGTACGCCGCCCGCGTCCTGCGCGCCTCGCGCCAGAACATCCACGAGACACCCGCCGCGGGCATGCGCGTGCTGTCCCTCATCGACGAGCACGGGCCGTCGGGCATCAGCGCCCTCGCGGCGTACGACCGCACCTCGCAACCCACGATGTCCGGCGCCGTCGCCGGCCTCGTCGAGCGCGCCTGGGTCGAGAAGACCGTCGACCCGACCGACGCCCGCGCGTCACTCGTGCACCTCACCGATGCCGGGCGCACGGCGCTGGCCGTCGTACGACGCCGCAACGCCGAGGCCGTGGCCTCGGCCATCGACGCACATCCCACCCTGACCACCGAGGATCTCGCCACGGCCGTCGCCGTGCTGCGCGGAGTCCTCGAAGGCACGTCCCCGAAAGGCACGCAGTGACCACCGCACCACCGACCGACCACTCCCCCGCTCCCACCTTCCGCGACACGTTCCGGCAGCCCCGGGCCGTGTGGGCGGTGGCCTTCGCCTGTGTCATCACGTTCATGGGCATCGGCCTGGTCGACCCGATCCTCAAGCCGATCGCCGACGAGCTCGGGGCAACCCCGAGCGAGACCTCGCTGCTGTTCACCAGCTACATGGCGGTGATGGGCGTCGCGATGCTCATCACCGGCGTCATCTCCTCGCGCATCGGCGCCAAGCGGACGCTGCTCAGTGGCCTCCTGCTGATCATCGTGTTCGCCGGCCTGGCCGGCATGTCCGACTCGATCGGCGCCATCGTCGGGTTCCGCGCCGGCTGGGGGCTGGGCAACGCACTCTTCGTGGCCACCGCCCTCTCGACGATCGTGGTGGCCTCGGCCGGCACGGCCGGGCAGGCGGTCATCTTCTTCGAGGCCGCACTCGGACTGGGCATCGCGGTCGGACCGATCGTCGGCGGACAGCTCGGCTCGATCTCGTGGCGGGCGCCGTTCTTCGGCGTCTCCGTGCTCATGCTGATCGCGCTGATCGCCACCGCGTTCCTGCTGCCGCCGACGCCGCCCTCGCCACGCAAGACCTCGCTCGCCGACCCGTTCAAGGCGCTGCGCCACCCCGGCCTGCTGACCATCGCGTTGACCGCGCTCTTCTACAACATGGGCTTCTTCACGCTGCTCGCCTTCGCACCGTTCCCGCTCGACATGACCGCCTCGCAGGTCGGCTGGATCTTCTTCGGCTGGGGCCTGTTCCTGGCCGTCGCCTCGGTGTGGACCGCCCCCGCGCTGCAACGCCGCTTCGGCACGGTGCCGACCATCCTGGTCGCCCTCGCGCTCTTCGCGGCCGACCTCGCCGTGATGGCGCTGTTCACGGAATCGAAGACGGTCCTGGTGGTCGGCATCATCGTCGCCGGCGCGTTCCTCGGCATCAACAACACCCTCATCACCGAGGCGGTCATGGGCGCTGCTCCGGTCGAGCGGCCTGTCGCCTCCTCGGCGTACAGCTTCGTGCGCTTCTCCGGCGGTGCGGTCGCACCGTGGGCCGCCGGTCGTCTCGGCGAGGAGATCAACGCCAGTGCGCCGTTCTGGATGGGTGCGGGCGTCGTCGTGATCGGCTTCATCATCATGGCCGTCGGCAGCAAGCACCTCCGCGTGCACCACGAAGCGCCGTCCGCCCACTCCTCCGAGGAGGCCGAGGCGGTGCTGGTCGGCGACATCGACTGACCACGTCGTACGACGAACCGGCCGGGGCTGTGGATAACTTCTGCAGCCCCGGCCGGTTCCGTTCTAGCGTCCCTGCATGACTCAGATCTCGGCTGAACCCTCCACGCGCTATGTCATCGCGGCCATGTCGACCCGCTTCTGGCTCTACGTCCTCGACAGCCTGTTGCTGGTGCCGGTGAACCTGCTCCTGCTGTTCGCCACAGTCCTCCTGCCGACCCCGGTGGCACTGGCCGTCAGTTTCCTGGCGGTGCCGCTGTGGTTCGCCCTCTGGTGGCGGGGGCTCTCCGCCACCCCGGCAAAGATGCTGTGCCGACTCTCGATCCAACCAGCCCTGGGGCCGGGCAGGCTGACCTGGTCAGTGATCCTGCGTCGGCTCGCCGCACAAACGGGCGTCCCCTACGTGATCAGCACGGTGGCACTGCTCCCCGCGTCAGCGGAGGAACTGGAGAGCGGGTCAGGCTGGCTGCTCCTGGCCGTCGTGGCCAGCTGGAGCTGGATCCTCGTCGACTGCCTGTGGGCACTGGGCAATCCCCAACGCCAGGCCCTGCACGACAAGTTCGCCGGCACGGTCGTGGTCGAGCGGATCAGGCGGTGAGCGGCGCGATCCCGCGGCGCAGCGCCCGCCGGTGCCATGCCCAACACACCACGCCGAGCACCACGAAGACGAAGGAGGTGAGAGCGAAGCCCAGCGCCGTGCCGCCGACGTACGGCGTGACGGCGACGGCCACCACCGCGTTGAAGACCAAGGTCACGAACGTGGCGCCCGACATCACCGCACCGCGTCGGGTCGGCAGCAGGTCGAGCATCATCAGCTGCACGATCGGGTAACCCAGGCCGTTGCCGAACGCCACAGCGGCCAGGCCCACCACGGCCCACGGCAGCTCGGAGCCCAGGCTGGTCAGTGAGACCAGCACGCCGACTGCGGCACCGACGAGGGCGATCCCGAACCCCACCGTCACCAGTTGCACGGGCTCGATGATCCCCGCCGTACGACCGCTGACCCACGAGCCGGCAACCATCGCGCCGATCATCGGCACGAAGAGCTTCCAGAAGTCCAGCTCACCCTGGCCGAGCACGTCGACCACGAAGATCGCGGCGCCGCCGATGTAGAGGAACTGCGCCCCGAAGACGAAGGTCCCGGCCCAGGCGACGCGGTGGAATGACGGCTGGCGCACGACCTCGCCAATGCCGCGCAGGATCTCCCCGACCCGCAAGGGCACACGCGCGGAGGGCGGGTGCGTCTCGGGGAGCACGAAGAGGGTCGCCGCGATCAGCACCAGGCCGAGCACGCCCATGAACCAGAAGACGAGGTGCCACGGACCGAGCTGGAGCAGGGCTCCCCCGACGATCGGCGCGATCGCGGGAGCAAGTCCGAAGATCATCGCCACGCGACTCATCAGCCTCTGCGCCTGCGGCCCCTCGAACACGTCGCGGATGACCGTGCGGCTCACGATCGTCGAGCCACCGGCCGAGAGTCCCTGCACGGCGCGACCGACCAGCAGCCACCCGAGCGAGGGGGCCAACGCACAGCCGACCGACGCGACGACGTACACACTGACCGAGCCGATGATCACCGGCCTGCGGCCGACCGCGTCCGAGAGCGGGCCGTGGAAGATGCTCATCGCCGCGAACGACAGCATGTAGACGGTGACGACCAGCTGCAGCTGGTCAGGCCCGACCTCGAACTCGTCGCGCATCTGGTCGAACGCCGGGAAAGGCGTGTCGATGCTGAACGGGCCGATCATGCTGAGCATCGCCAGCACGATCGGCAGCGCGACCAGGACCCTCGCGGAGCGGGGATCGAGGGCTGGCGTCACCCGTGGAGTATCCCCGAGCCCACTCGGGCGCACAGGATCAGGGGTGCCGCGCGACCTACTGCACGCGCTCATTGATCGGTCACCGGGCACTTCCCATCACAACGTGGTGGATCACCCGCACCTGGTGCGTGTGATCCACCACGTTGTGGCCACCCCCGAGTCAGAGGTTGCCGCGGGCGTCCTGCTCTCGCTCGATCGCCTCGAACAGCGCCTTGAAGTTGCCCTTGCCGAAGCCGAGCGAGCCGTGCCGCTC
Organism: Nocardioides sp. Root151; assembly: GCF_001427925.1. Classification (NCBI taxonomy): domain Bacteria; kingdom Bacillati; phylum Actinomycetota; class Actinomycetes; order Propionibacteriales; family Nocardioidaceae; genus Nocardioides; species Nocardioides sp. Root151. Next base: position 844,565 of record NZ_LMGG01000007.1, on the reverse strand, counting down.
GATGAATTCGTAGAACACCGTGGGGCGGTCGCCCATCGGCTTGGTGAAGATCTGGAGCAGGTAGCCGTCCTCGTCGCGGTCGACCAGGATCTTGCGCTTCTTCAGCTCCTCGATCGGCACCCGCACCTCGCCGATCCGGCTGCGCAGCTCGGGGTCGTCGTAGTAGGAGTCAGGGGTGTCGAGGAACTGGATGCCGTTGTCGCGCAGGATGTCGACGCTGCGCAGGATGTCGTTGGTGGCCAGCGCGATGTGCTGGCAGCCGGCGCCGTCGTAGAACTCGAGGTACTCGTCGATCTGCGACTTCTTCTTCGCGATCGCGGGCTCGTTGAGCGGGAACTTCACCCGGTGGTTGCCGCTGGCCACGACCTTCGACATCAGCGCCGAGTAGTCCGTGGCGATGTCGTCACCGATGAACTCGGCCATGTTCGTGAAGCCCAGCACCTTGTTGTAGAACGTCACCCACTCGTCCATGTGGCCGATCTCGACGTTGCCCACGCAGTGGTCGATGGCCTGGAAGAGTCGCTTCGGGTGGCCCTCGCGACGGGCCACGGTCGTGGACCGCGCCACATAGCCGGGGAGGTACGGGCCGTCGTACTTCGAGCGGTCGATCAGCGTGTGCCGGGTCTCGCCGTACGTCGCGATGGCAGCGAGCCGCACCGTGCCGTGCTCGTCGGTCTCGTCGTGCGGCTCGACCAGGACCGTGGCGCCCTGGGCGCGCGCGTGCTCGATGCACTTGTCGACGTCGGTGACCTCGATGGCGAGGTCGACCACACCGTCGCCGTGCTTGCGGTGGTGCTCGAGCACCGGGCTGCCCGGCGTGACGCCGCCGGTGAACACGAAGCGGGCCGAGCCGGAGCGCAGCACGTAGGACTTCGAGTCGCGGCAGCCGTTCTCGGGGCCTCGGTAGGCCTCGAGCTCCATGCCCAGTGCGAGCTGGTAGAAGGTCGCGGTCTGGGTGGCGTTCCCGACCACGAAGCACACGGCGTCCTGGGCCACCACGGGGAACGGGTCGCTCGACGCGTCGTACTCGACGAGACCCACGAGCTGCTTGAGCTGGTCGAGGGTGAGGTCGGCCTTGAGTTCGTCGGCGGTCAGCGCGCCGCCGGTGGAAGCAGTCGTAGTCATGGGTTCAGCCTGTCCATCAGCGACAAGATGTGCAACAGTACGTCGAAACACTGTGCATGTTGTCCAGAAGGAGCGTAGCGATGGACAATCTCGATGCCACATTGATCGATCTCTTCGCCCGGGAGCCGCGGGTCGGCGTACTCGAGGCCTCTCGCCGGCTCGGCGTCGCGCGCGGAACCGTGCAGGCGCGACTCGACAAATTGGCCTCGAGCGGGGTGGTCACCGGCTGGGGGCCGGACCTCGACCCGGGGGCGCTCGGCTACCCGGTGACCGCGTTCCTGACCCTCGAGATCCGCCAGGACAACATCGACCTCGGCGGCCACGACAGCGTGGCCCGCAAGCTGGAGCAGATCGCGGAGGTGCTGGAGGCGTACACGATCACCGGGGCCGGCGACATGTGGGTGCGCGTGGTGGCGCGCTCCAACGCAGACCTCCAGCGGGTCATCGACCGAGTGCTGGCCGACCCCGCGATCGTCCGCTCCACCACGGTCATCGCCCTGGCCGAGCAGATCCCCTTCCGCGTCCTCCCCCTCACCCGAACCGTGGATTCTTGATGCGCGAACCGTGGATCATTGATGTCCGAGCCGTGGATCCTTGCGCTGGGCCATCAAGAACCCACGGTTCGAGGCGCAAGAACCCACGGTTGGCGCATCAAGAACCCACGGTTGGCGCTGGTCAGGCGAGGCGGGTGGCGACCTCGGCAGCGGCAGCGGCGACCCGCGGGCCGACCTTCTCGACGTCGAGGGCGCCCAGGGTGACGATGCCGACCGAGGCCTCGAGACCGTCGACACCGCGGACGGCGGCGGCGATGCCCTTGGCGCCGGCCTGCAGCTCCCCCGCCGTGACGGCGTAGCGCGGCGCCGCGGTCTCGCGGCCGAGCAGGATCGCCTTGCCGGCGGCGCCCTGGGAGAGCGGGTGGCGCGCACCGACCCGGTAGGCGACGTGGAAGTCGGTCCACGACGGTTCCACCACGGCCAGGGCCAGCGCCTCCTCGCCGTCGGCGACGGTCAGGTGGGCCGTGCAGCCCGTGCTCTCGGCGAGCTCACGCAGCACCGGGACACTGATGTCGCGCAGCACCGGCTGCACTGCCGAGGCGAGGTGCAGTACGCCGAGCCCGACGTGCAGCCGGCCGCGCGCGTCACGGCGGACCAGCGCGTGCTGCTCGAGGGTGGCCACCAACCGGTAGACCACGGTGCGGTTGACCTCGAGCCTGGCAGCGAGCTCGGTGACGGTGAGTCCCGCCTGGTTCTGCGAGAGGACCCGGAGCACGTGGAGGCCACGATCGAGGGTCTGGGAAGTCTCGGTGGCCATGCGCTGAGCCTAGCCGTGCACGACCGTGGAGTGCACGGCGTGGCGAGGCGCGTCGAGCAGCCGCGCGGCTGAGGAACGAAGCCGCGACCGGCGTGTCGAGACACGAGTCCACGCCATCAGGACGACTTGCGGACGGCCCACTCGCGCAACGTGTCGATCCTCTTGTGCAAGACGTCGGCCGTCGCGACGGCCGCAGCCGGTCCGCCGGTCTCCTTGCGCAGTGCCGCATGCGTGACGCCGTGCGGCTGACCGGTGCGGTGGAACCACGCGGCCACGAGCCCGTTGAGCTCGCGGCGCAGGATCGCCAGCTGCTCGTGCGTCGAGACCTGGGCGATGCTGTCGCCCTCGGCCGGCTTCGGCTTCTTCGTCTTCGCGGCCCGCTCGGACTGCCGGGTGCGCAGCAGGTCGCGCACCTGGTCGGGCTCGAGCAGCCCCGGGATGCCGAGGAAGTCCATCTCCTCCTCGGAGCCGACGCTGACCTCGCCCTCATGGCCGAACTCACCGCCGTCGTAGAGCACCCGGTCGAAGGTGGCCTGCGAGCCGAGCGCCTCCCACGGGCCGAGCGCCTCGTCACCCGAGGCCGACTCGGCGGCGTTGGCCTGGTTCATCAGGTCTTCCTCGGCGGCGAACATGTCGTCCTCGTCGGTGACCTTGCGGCCCAGCACGTGGTCGCGCTCGACCTCCATCTCGGAGGCGTGCACCAGCAGGTTGGGCGCCGAGGGCAGGAACACCGAAGCGGTCTCACCGCGGCGGCGGGCACGCACGAAGCGGCCGACGGCCTGGGCGAAGAACAGCGGGGTGGAGATCATCGTCGCGTAGACGCCGACCGCCAGGCGCGGCACGTCGACACCTTCGGAGACCATCCGCACCGCGACCATCCAGCGGTCCTCGGAGTCGGTGAACGTGGAGATCTTCTTCGACGCAGCCTTCTCGTCGGAGAGTACGACGGTCGGCGCCTCGCCGCTGATCGCCTTGAGCAGCTTGGCGTAGGCGCGGGCGGAGTCCTGGTCGTTGGCGATCACGAGGCCGCCGGCGTCAGGCACGTGGCGGCGTACCTCCGAGAGCCGCCGGTCGGCGGCCTGGAGCACCGAGGGCATCCAGGACCCCTGCGGGTCGAGCGCGGTGCGCAGCGCCTGGGCGTTCTGGTCCTTGGTGAGCGGCTCTCCCAGCCGGGCGGAGATCTCGTCGCCCGCGCGGGTGCGCCACTGCATCTCGCCGGAGTAGGCCATGAACAGCACCGGCCGGACGACGTGGTCGGCCAGCGCCTGCCCGTAGCCGTAGGTGTAGTCGGCCACCGACACCATCGCGCCCGGACCCAGCTCGGGAGCGGGCACGTAGGTGACGAACGGGATCGGGTTCGTGTCGGACCGGAACGGCGTACCGGTCAGGGCCAGGCGGCGGTGCGCCGGCTCGAACGCCTCGCGTACGCCGTCACCCCACGAGAGCGCGTCCCCGGCGTGGTGCACCTCGTCGAGGATGACCAGCGTCTTGAACCGCTCGGTGCGGATCCGGTGGGCCAGCGGGTTCACCGCGACACCGGCGTAGGTCAGCGCGATGCCGACGTAGTCCTGGGAGGTCTTGCCCTGACCGGCCGAGTAGTTCGGGTCGATCGGGATGCCGGCCCGCGCGGCCGCCTCGGCCCACTGGGTCTTGAGGTGCTCGGTCGGCGCGATGATCGTGATCCGGTCGATGACGCGTCGGCCCAACAGCTCGGCGGCCACGGTCAGCGCGAACGTGGTCTTGCCGGCGCCGGGCGTGGCCACTGCGAGGAAGTCACGTGGAGAGGCCGAGAAGTACTTCTCGAGTGCCGCCGACTGCCAGGCACGCAGCGACTGGGCGGTCCCCCATGCGGCACGCTCCGGCCAGGCCGGAGTCAGTGCTGCGGGTGGGACGGCCTCGGGGGGCCGTCCCGTCACTCGGAATCCCCGCCGTGGGGCAGGCTCTCCCAGATCTCCTTGCACTCGGGGCAGACCGGGAACTTCTCCGGCGACCGGCTGGGCACCCAGGTCTTGCCGCACAGCGCAGTGACCGGCGTGCCCATGACCATGGCCTCCATGACCTTGTCCTTCGGCGCATAGTGCGAGAACCGCTCGTGGTCACCCTCGTCGGTCGGGACCGTGCGACGGTCCTCGAGAACGTCTGTCTGGCTGAATCCGATCGGGTTGCTCACGCCCACCACTGTAGATCAGAACTCAGTTCAGCAAGGGGTCGACCGGACGTGTTGAGACCCACGCCATGGCTCCGGGCTGTCGTCGCAGCACGTCGCGGCGCAGGGTCGTGGTGTCCTCCCGGAACAGGTCGGAGGCCAGCGCCGGTACGACGTACCAGCTGCCCTCGGCGATCTCGGCCTCGAGCTGGGAGGCGCCCCAGCCGGCGTACCCGGCGAAGACCCTGAGCTCGGCCACGCTGCCCTCGATGAGCTCCACCGGCGAGTCGAGGTCGATCAGGCCGATGTCGGCGAAGGACCCGCGGAACCCGACGGGCTCGTCGTCGGCATCGGCGAGCTGGGCGACAGCAAGTGCGCCGTCGGCACCGACCGGCCCGCCCGAGAAGAGGACGCCGGGATCGCTCGCCACATCAGCCCAAGGAGAGAGGACGTCGCCGATCATCACCATGGACGGCCGGTTGAGTACGACGCCCAGTGCGCCGTCGCCATCGGCGTCGATGAGCAGCACCACGGAGTCGGCGAAGTTCGGGTCGAGCAGCTCGGGGCTGGCCACCAGCAACATTCCGGCTCTCGGGTCCATGCCCCCAATGTAGACAAGCCGAAATGAAGACAGGCCCCGGGCCGACGCGGGGAGGGAGGGAGATGCGGAAGGGAGGTCCGCGGGTGCGTCGACACCGGGGTCTGTCTGTCAGGGGGCGGCCGTCAGGCCGCGAGCGCCGCCCTGATCCGGTCCAGGAAACGGACGTTCCCGGGAGTCGGGTCGGGTTCGGGCAGCTGGTAGCCGTCGCGGGCGGCGGCCTCGATCGCGGCACCCACGCGGGCGCCGTGCTCGTCCACCTCCAGGGCGGAGACGCGTCCGGCCATCACGGCGAGGAGCTGACGCTCCTTGGCGGCGGCTTTGGCCATCGCCTGCGACATCGCCGTGTCGACCGGCTCGGAGCGGTAGTGGTCCTGGATCTCGCGGATCCCGGGCAGTTCGTCGGCCGTGGCACGCCAGGCGGCGATCACGGCTGCCTCGAGGTCCATCGGCTGGTTGGAGAGCTCGCGCTCGATCTTGCCGCTCAGGCGGCTCGACCAGCGGAGCTGGAGTGCGCCCAGCAGGTCGAGCTCGTCACGGAAGGTCTCGGCAACGCCCGGCAGGTCCATCGGGAGGACACCGTCGCGGCGCACACGTACTTCGTCGAACACACGGTGGAGGACGTCCCCACGGTGGTGAAAGGCTTCCCAGGTCATGGTCAAGCTCCTTTCGTTTTCACGTACCGGCGGTACGTACCAAGAGTATGTAACCGACCTTCGGCACGCAAACCGACCACGCCGTGACCTCGGCCACAGGGTCCCGGTCGCGCCGCCCTATGCTGAGCAGATGAGCAAGTCCGCAGCGAAGCGTCTGATCCCGAGCCTCCCGACCCTTCCGGACCTGCCCGGCGCCACCAGGCGCCAGCAGTACTCCTCCAGCACCAAGCGGGCCCTGGTCGAGGCGGCCAGCGAGCTGTTCACCGAGCACGGCTACGGCGGCACGTCCCTGGACGCCATCGTGGCCGAGGCCAAGGTCACCAAGGGCGCGCTCTACCACCACTACAGCGGCAAGCAGGCGGTCTTCGAGGCGGTCTTCGAGCGCATCGAGGCGGAGGCCGCGGCCAGCATCTCCAAGGCGGTCAAGGGCGTGAAGGACCCGTGGGAGAAGGCCGCGGAGGGCCTGCGCGCGTTCCTCTCGGTGGTCCAGGACCCGACGTACCGCCGGGTGGTGATCCAGGAGGGACCCGCCATCCTGGGCTACGAGCGCTTCCGCGAGCAGGAGGAGCGCTCGTCGTTCGCGATCGTGCTCGACGTGGTCAACAACGTGCTCTCCGCGGGCCCCTGGGACCTCGAGCAGCCGATGATCGACACCTTCAGCCGCATCTTCTTCGGCGCCCTGAGCAGCGCCGGCGAAGGAGTCGCGGCCGCCGAGGACCCCGAGGAGGCCAGTGCCCGGGTCGAGGCCGCGATCGGGTTCATGCTGATGGGCCTGCGCTCCCTGGTCGACCAGGGCGTCGAGTTCGTCGACCCGGTCACCGGAAGCAGCAGCGCCCTGGCGGAGTGACCCCCGAAGGGGCCGCTCGACCAGGGCGCCGAAGGGCTGTGCCTACTTGAAGGTGACGTTGCCACCATCGGTCGGGACCAGCTCGATCCAGACGTGACCGGCGGGAATCTTCAGGTCGCCCGCCTTCGTCTTCAGGGTCAGCGCGCTCTCGGCCTTGTTCTTGCTCCACGTGCCGCGCACGGCCTTGCCCTTGTGGAACACGACCGCCTCGCCCTTGCCGTGGAACTTGGTCTCGGGCACGAAGTTGCCTGCCGGGTCGGTGTAGCCGGCGTCGCCGACCTGCACCTTGAGCACGAGCACGGTGTCGGCCAGGAACTCGTCACCGTCGGCGGCGTTGGTGTTCTGGTTGTGGTATTTGCCGCCCTCGAACGCCCAGTTCGTGGTGTGGCCGGCGGAGAACGACGCGGCGACCGACGTGGCGGGCTGACCCTTGGGCAGGTCCTTCTCCTCGCCCCACGGCAGGTAGTCGTCGGGCCGCTTCTCCTCGCCCTTCGACCCTTCCTTGGCGAGCTTGGCCAGGTCGACGAACAGGTTGTACGGCGCGGAGCGTCCGGAGTCGCGGTAGAAACCGGTGGCACCCTCCTGGTGGAACTTGATGCCCGCCTGGGTGATCCGGCTGATGGTGACACCGGCCGCACCGCTGGTCACCATCTCGCCGTCGACCGGCGACACGATGCCGATGTCGGAGGCACGCATCGAGCGCACCGGGCCGACGTTGTCGGGGACCTTGGAGTAGAAGAACGACGCCAGGCGCGTGCTGCCGCCCTCGACCAGCTCCTCCACGACCATGTCGGCCGAGCCGAGACCGATCTGGGGCGCGCTGCTGCCGGTGTTGTCGATCTTGACGACGTAGACCGGGTGCTTCTTGCTCGAGGACGCGTCACCCGAGACCTTCTCGCCGGTGAGCGGCCAGGTGCTCTCGAGGACCTCGGCATTGGCGGTGCCCTTCGGATCCTTGGCGTCCTTGTCGTCCTTGTCATCTCCTCCGCAGGCGGTGAGCGTGAGGCTCAGCGCCAGGGCGGCAGCAAGGCCGGTAGTCAGGGAGGGGTGGACACGGCGCACGAAATTCTCCGATCGTCTACAACATTGATTCAGTTTCAAAGTGTGAGGGCGCGGCTCCCGGATTCCGGGGAGGCGCGCCCTCGTGGGACTCAGGTGTCCCTGATCACCGGCCACGCAGGGTGCCGGCGTAGAACGAGGTGGTCCACGCGAGCTCGCGACGGACCCGGGTGCCGCTTCGCGGTGCGCTCAGGATGATGACCTTGCCGTCCTTGCGCCCCACGAAGACCGCAGCATGGTAGACCCGGCCGCCGTTGTGGAAGAACACGAAGTCGCCGCGGCGCAGGTACCGCTTGGCGATGTGGCGGACGAAGGCGTACTGCGCGCTCGACGTACGCGGCATGCCCGCGAAGCCGGCCTTGCGGTAGCTGTAGTAGAGCAGCCCGGAGCAGTCGAACGCCCCTGGCCCGGCGGCGCCGTAGCGGTAGGGGTCGCCGATCTGGTTGGTGGCGACGTTGTAGCCGATCTGCACGCGCTCGGCGCGGGTCAGTGACGCTGCCTCGGCGCTCGGAGCGTCGGCCATGGTGCCGGCCACCAGCATCGACAGGGTCATCAGCGGCAGCACCAGGAGTGCGCGCAGTCGGGCGGTCGTGCGCGGTCTGCGCACGCTGAAGAGGGCAGGCATGGAGGGTTTCCTTTCCCACGCCTGTGAGGTGAGCTGTCGGGTTGGGACTGGAAAGTGTCCTGCCATCGCATGATGACTTCACCCCGAGCGGGACGGCCTCTCGACCGACCTCGCGTGGAACCTGTGGGTCCCCCACTCCTGCCCCTGTGTCCGGGTCACGGGACGCTCCCTGAACGGGGCAGGACTCGGCGTTGTCCGGGAGCGGTGTGTGAAGTTGTGCGCCTTGAGGGTAAGCGCCACCGCCCCCGGAAGTCCCCGAAATGTGACAAACCCCCAAGTCAGCCCAGTTTGGCGCCGCCGTCGACGTACAGCGTCTGGCCGGTGATGTACGACGCCTCGTCGCTGGCCAGGAACGCGGCCGCGGCGGCGATGTCCTCGGGGAACCCGACCCGGCGCACCGGGTTCTGCTCGGCAGCGGCGGCCCGGAAGTCCTCGACGCTCATCTTGACCCGCGCGGCGGTGGCGTCGGTCATCTCGGTGGCGATGAAGCCGGGGGCGATGGCGTTGGCGTTGATGCCGAACGGGCCGAGCTCGATGCCCAAGGTGCGGGTGAAGCCCTGCACGCCCATCTTGGCCGCCGAGTAGTTCGCCTGGCCCCTGTTGCCGAGCGCGGAGACGCTCGAGAGGTTCACGATCTTGCCGTACTTCTGCTCCACGAAGTGCTTCTGCGCGGCCTTGGTCATCAGGAACGCACCCTTGAGGTGGACGCCCATGACCAGGTCCCAGTCCTGCTCGGTCATCTTGAACAGCAGGTTGTCACGGGTGATGCCGGCATTGTTGACCAGGATGTGGATGCCGCCGAGCTCGGTGACGACCCGCTCGACCGCTGCCTCGACGGACTCGGCGTTGCTGACGTCGGCGCCGATGCCGACGGACTTCACGCCCTCGCCGAGCTTGCCGGCCGCCTCGCTGGCCGCGGCCTCGTCGAGGTCGATGATGGCGACTGCCGCACCCTCGTCCGCGAAGCGCTTCGCGGTGGCGAATCCGATGCCGCGTGCGGCCCCGGTGACCACTGCCACCCGTCCGTCAAACCGACCCATGCCCACTCCTGTGACTAGTCAATGCGTGATGCCCGACCGGCCGGAACTGGCGGTCGAGGTTGTCGGGACCACCTTAGGACAGGGCCTCGCGCAGCCTCTCGGCGTACTCCCCCGGCTCGTCGTCGGCGTACTTCGTGCGCGGCCAGAAGAAGCCGCGCAGGCCGTCACCCTTGGTGCGGGGTACGACGTGGAGGTGCAGGTGCGGCACGGACTGCGAGACCACGTTGTTGATCGCGACGAAACTGCCCTGGGCACCGAGTCCTTCGACGACCGCGGTGGCCAGCCGCTGTCCGGCCTCGAGGAACGGGGCGCGCAACCGGCCCGGCAGGTCGGGCAGGGTCACGACGTGCTCCTTCGGCACCAGCAGCATGTGGCCCTTGAACACCGGTCGCTGGTCGAGGAAGGCGAGCAGGTCGCTGGTCTCGAGCACGACCTCGGCAGGGGTCTCCCCCGCCACGATCGCGCAGAACGTGCAGGACATCGAGGCGCCCCTTCTTCCGGATTCCACCGATGCTACGGTGCTTGCCATCTACAGCCATGGGGCTGGGCCGGACCTCCGCGAACTGATCAGTCGCCGAGCAGGACCGGTTTTTCATCTCGATCGATCCATGCCTGCGCCGGTCGTGTTCTCGCCTGGGCCGCGGCGGCTGCGCACACGCTGCCCACGGGCACACATCTGAACAGCGACACAGGAGGCGACATGGACGGGTTCGAATCGGCCCAGTTCAGCATCCCCCTCATCATTTTCCTGCTGGTCTTCTTCTACGGAGGGACCTTCTGGATCTCGTTGAGAATCGGAAAGAAGCAGGAGAACGCCGACGGCTACATGACCGCCGGCAACAACATCGGGTTCGGGATCTCCGCGGGCAGCATGACCGCAACCTGGATCTGGGCCGCCTCGATGTACGCCGCGGCAACGTCAGGATTCACCTACGGCATCTCGGGCCCCATCCACTACGGGCTCTGGGGTGCGCTGATGATCCTGTTCATCTACCCCTTCGGGAAGCGGATCCGCTCCGTCGCGCCGCGCGCCCACACCCTCGCCGAAGTGATGTACGCGCGCCACGGGCGTTCCAGCCAACTGTTGCTCGCCGGCTCGAACCTGGTCGGCAGCCTGATCAGCCTGATGTCGAACTTCATCGCCGGTGGCGTGCTGATCTCGCTGCTCTCGCCATTCAACTTCACGCAGGGCGTGATCATCGTGGCCTTCGGGATCCTGCTCTACACCCTGTGGTCGGGCTTCCGCGCCTCGGTGCTCACCGACTTCGTGCAGGTGCTGGGCATGCTCGGCGCCGTTGTCGTCATCGTGCCGTTCATCTTCTTCGCCGCCGGCTTCCCGGCGATGTTCGAGACGGGCGCGAGCAACCTGACCCCGCAGCAGGGCACCTTCTTCTCCAGCGACGCCTTCCTCAACCAGGGAGCCCCCTACATCGCAGCGGTACTCGCCTACGCGATCGGGAACCAGACCATCGCCCAGCGACTCTTCGCCGTCCGTGAGGACCTGATCAAGCCGACCTTCGTGACCGCGACCATCGGCTACGGCTCGATGGTGATCGGCGTCGGCATGCTCGGTGTGCTCGCGCTCTACCTGGGTCTCGAGCCCAGCGGTGGCAACGTCAACAACCTGATCCCGCAGATGGCAGCCGAGTACCTCCCCACCGCGCTGCTCGCGGTGTTCTTCCTGATGATCATCGGCGCGCTCTCCTCGACCGCCGACTCCGACCTGGCCGCAATGGCCTCGATCGTGATGACCGACGTCTACGGACAGAACGTGGCCGGCAAGGACCGCGCCAACCCCAAGGTGATGCTCCTGATCGGTCGGGTGACCATGGTGCTCGCCACCGCACTCGGTGTGATCTTCGCCAGCTTCCAGCTCGACATCCTCGACCTGCTCGTCTTCGTGGGTGCCCTGTGGGGTGCGTTGGTGTTCCCGGTGATCGCCAGCTTCTACTGGAACAAGGTCACCAACACGGCGTTCACCACGTCGGTCCTCGTCGCCCTGGCGGTGTTCCTGCCGGTGAGGTTCGAGTGGATTCCGTTGACCGGGGCCTTCGGACTGGGGGTCGAGGTCCTTTCCGTGGTCGGCGTCGGTGTCGTCCTGGGCCTGATGTGCTTCGGCTTCTTCGGACTCCGCCCGGCCATGGGCGTCGGAGTGGTGGCGGCCATCGTGTCGGCGCCGTTCGTGATCGGTTTCCTGCGCGACTACGCCACCCTGAGCGGCTCACTCGTGGCGTACGCCGTCAGCACCATCGTCTGCTGGGCGATGTCGCGATCCTCCGACGTGGAGTTCGACTTCGCCGAGATCGACAAGGTGGTCGGCGACTTCGACGACTCGGACACCGCCGTCGGCGCCGTACCGGCAGCGCGTCGCGACGACGACCTCGACCCGACCCACTGACCAGGAGGAACCATGCACAGCATTCTCATGACCGTCTACGTGCTCGTCTGGCCGTTGCTCTCCGGCATCGTGCTCTTCGTGATCACGTCCGGCTTCATCAAGGAATGGCGTGAGGCTCGCCGCGAGGGCCGCGACCTGATCTGAGGAGAGGTCGCGGACGCGGGGGTCAAGGCTTGCGGCCCACGCCGCCCTCGAGCAGGCCGAGGACGATCAGCGCCACCACGCAGGCGGCGACGAAGCCCCACACGTCGAGGTGGTTCCAGTCCTCGCCCCGCAGGACGTTGGCGCCGACTCCGCCGACGACGGCACCCGCGACACCCACCGGAACGGTCAGCATGACCTGGGGGTCACGGATGCCACCGGCCAACGTGCGGGCGAGCACTCCGAGGATGAGCCCAGCAAGCAGGAACGCGATCATGGCAGGAATCTAGTGCCACAAAAGCCTCAGATCAGTGACATTCGCCCACACAACGCGGAGCAATCCGGCCCGACGAGGAGTAGGCGTCGAAGTGCTGGGTGTCGTCATTGCCGTAGGTCCAGCGCAGGTTGTGGCGGCGCATCAGCTGGACGACGGGGTGGGTCGAGCTGCGCCACGAGACCCGCGGGTGCGGGTGGTACTGCCACCACGAGTTCGGCACCAGCCCGGTGCGCGAACGGTAGGGGTTCTCCCAGGTGTTGACGTCGACCGCGGTGCCGTAGGAGTGCGGCGAGCGCACCCCCGGGTTGTTGACCACGCTGCGGCAGTTGAACGCCGAGGTGTTGCCGGCCGCCATGGACTTGTGGTCGTCGCCGCCACGCACGGCGTCACTCCAGCCGAACCGGTCCACGCGGTACATCGCCCGGATCGGGTGCTTTCCGTCGTACATCTCCTTGAACGCCGCCCCGACGTTGCCGGCCACGCGCGCGTTCACGACGATCTCGCCGCGCCGGCGGTAGCCGTCGTACGCCCAGTAGTTGACGCGGATCAGCCGCAGGCTGGACCGCCCGACCGGGCAGCCGGAGTGCCACGTGACGCCGACCATCTGGCGCCACACGGCGTCGGGGATGGTGCTGATCGTGACCGCGGCGCCCGCGCGGGTGGCCCGTGGCTGGGCCGGGAGCTTGATCCGGGGGTACGGCGCGCCGGCGGGCATCGTGAACGGGACGCCGGGCGGCCGGTTGTCGACCTTGCGGGTGCCGCTGATCGCACCCTTCACCCACGAACGGGTGATCCCGACCGCGCGCCAGGCGCTGTCGGTGCGGACCTTGAAGTTCCAGGCGCCCCTGCCTTCGGCGTTGGTGATGACGGTCTTGCGGGCCACCCAGCGGGTGCCGACCTTCTGCTGGATGCGGACCGAACCGCGGATCGGTACGCCGCCGGGCGTGCGCCACAGCACCTTGAAGGCGGCGTACGTCTCGTCCACCACCCGCAACGGAGCGGAGAAGCCCATCCGGCTGTCCCGGCGCAGCAACGTGATGGTGCGGGCAGCCGAGGCGGAGGCTGCGTACGTCGCGTCACCGGCGTAGCGGGCCCGGAAGACGTTGTCGGCGACGGTGCGGCTCATCGTCGCCGGCACGGTGACGTGGCCGTCGGCACCTGTCACGGCGTTCGCGACCGGCTGCCACACCCCGCCGATCCGGCGATCGACGGTGACCGCTCCGGTCTCGACCGGAGCGCCGCCGGTGGCCTTGACCGCCACGTCGAGCGCGACGGTCTGGCCCTCGTAACGGGCCGGCCCGGCGAGGGTGGTCGTGGTGGCGACCAGGGCGGCCTCGTCCGCGGAGGCCATGGCCGGCAGCGAGAACAGTCCGACGACCATCCCGAGCAGGACGACGATTCTGGCGATGCGCATGGATCTCCCCGTGTCAGGCGAAGCCGAGTGTGATGGGCCCGACCATTGTGGACGACCCCTCACTGCTCCAGACGTAACTCGACGGCGATGCGTTGCGTCGATGGGCAAAAGAAATGCACAACGTGGTGGATCACGGGCACTTGGTGCCTGCGATCCACCACGTTGTGGGTGTCAAGAGGTGAACGGTGGAGCTGGCGGGAATCGAACCCGCGTCCTCGAGCGCCGAACCAGGTCTTCTCCGGGTGCAGTCCGTGTTGTCGCTTTTCTCGGCCCCGGCGCTCGCACAGACACGTCGCCGACAGGCCCAGTCACGGAAAAGTCCCGATCAACCGCCATGACACGGATTGATCAGCAAGCCTTCTAGATGAGGTCAGGCTCCGGGACGAAGGCAGATGCCCGGTCTGACCCTTCGATCACTGCTCAGGCAGCGAGAGCGAAGTCGTTGCGGTTTGAGTTGGCAACTATGGTTTTCCAGCGATCGTTTACGAGATGACGCTGGCTTCTCGACCCGCTTCCCCTGGAACTAACGTCCCAAGTCGAAACCGATCAGCCCCTCTTGAGTTGTACTACCCACAACCATATCGACTGTGCGGTTCATTCCCCAATGGGGTTTGCGTCGATGAGCTCCGCGGCGTTGTGCCACAGCACCCTGCGCAACCAGTCGTCCCCCAGCCCGGGGTGTCGCTCTCCGAGTCGCTCGAGCGCGTCGACCTGGTGCGCGTAGGGGTAGGGGATGTTGGGGAAGTCGGAGCCGAGCAGCACCTTGTCGGCCAGGTCCGCGAGCCGCGGCAGCAGCCCGGGCGGGTAGCGGCCGCCCATCTCCTCGAAGAACTCGGTGAACGCCATGGTCGTGTCGAGACGCACGTTGTCGTAGCGCTCGGCCATGGAGAGGAACTCGGCGTACTCCGGTGCGCCCATGTGGGCCATCACCAGGGCGAGGTCGGGGTGCCGCCGCAGGAGCTCCTCGACCGGACCGGGGCCGGTGAACTCGGTGGGCACCGGGCCCGAGCCGGCGTGCAGCACGATCGGCGTCCGGGCCTCGGCCAGCACGCCCCACGCCTCGTCGAGGAGTGGATCGGTGACGTGGAAGGCACCCACCTGCACGTGCACCTTGAACAGCTCCACCCCGGCCTCGATCCGCTTGCGCACGTAGGCCGCCGCGCCCGGCTCCGGGTAGAAGGTGCCGCACCGGAGTGCCTCGGGGTGCCGATCGGCGAAGCCGGCGGACCACTCGTTGAGGAACTCGGCCATGTCCGGCTTGTGCGCGTAGGCCAGCGCCGAGAAGCGGCGTACGCCGAACGACCGCAGCGTCTCGACGAGCACGTCGTCGTCGTCGCGGTAGGTCAGCGGCCACGGCCGACCGATCAGAGGGCCGGCGGAGTCGAAGACCGCCCGCACCTTGGCCATCACCTGCGGGGGCAGGAAGTGCGTGTGGATGTCGAAGAAGCCGGGGATGCCGAGGCGGGTGCAGGTGGTCTCGAGGCGGATTCGTTCCTCGCCCTCCTCGACCACCGAGGGATCGCTGCTCATCCCATGCCCTTCAACCGGCGGCCTACCTCGATCTCCTTCTCACGGTTGGCCTGGCGCTCGGCGATGGTGTTGCGCTTGTCCCACGACTTCTTGCCCTTGGCCAGGGCAATCTCGACCTTCGCGCGGCCGTCCTTGAAGTAGAGCGAGAGCGGCACCACCGTGAAGCCCTTCTCGTTGACCCGGCGCTCGATCTTGTCGATCTCGATCCGGTTGAGGAGCAGCTTGCGCTTGCGCCGCGAGGCGTGGTTGGTCCAGTTGCCCTGGGAGTACTCCGGGATGTGCACGTTGTGCAACCACACCTCGCCGTTGTCGACCTCACAGAAGCCGTCGACCAACGAGGCCCGGCCCATGCGCAGGGACTTCACCTCGGTGCCGACCAGCACCATGCCGGCTTCGTACGTCGTGTCGATGTGGTAGTCGTGGCGCGCCTTCTTGTTCTGCGCGACCACCTTCGTGCCCTGCTCCTTGACCATGGGGACAGTCTCTCAGGAGCGGGCAACCGCGTTACATCCAGTTCATCGGATCGGTCGGCGAGCCGTTGACCATCACCGTGAAGTGCAGGTGGCAGCCGGTCGACCAACCGGTGGTGCCGACGTAGCCGATCACCTGGCCGCGGGTGACGTGCGAACCGACGCCCACGGTGTAGGACGTGGCGTGGTTGTAGATCGTGGCCAGACCGACGCCCCGCACGTGACCGTTGTCGATGATCAGTCGGTTGCCCCACGCGGTCTGGTAGTAGCTCTCGATCACGGTGCCGTCCGCGGCGGCGTACAGCGGCTGGCCGCACCCGGCGCCGAAGTCGGTGCCGTCGTGGAGCGAGTAGTAGCCGTAGATCGGGTGCACGCGATAGCCGTACGACGAGGTGACCGGGCCGTTGACCGGGTAGCTCAGGTAGCCACCGGAGCTGGTGGGCGGGCCGGAGTTGCCGGACTTCTTCGCGGCCGCGGCGGCACGCGCCTTGAGCATCGACTCGATGCGGTTCTGCTCCTGCTCGAGCTTCTCCAGCTCCTTCAGGTCACGCGCCTTCACCCGGGACGCGACGGACCGGGCGCTGGACCGCTTGCCGACCAGGCTGCGCACGGAGGCGGCCTGCTGCTCGGCACGCGTCTCGAGCTCCTGCTTGACACGCAGGTTGGCCGCGGCCGCCTCACGCAGCTCCTTCACGGAGTCGCGCTTGTCGGCGAGGTTGTCCTTCTTCACCTTGAGCAGCACCTCGGCGACCGTGAAGTCGGTGAGCTGGCCGTTCTCCTCGTCGACCACCGCGCTGGTGGTCTCGAGCGTGCGGCTCACCTCGTCGAGGTCCTCCGCACGCAGGATGGAGGAGACCTGCTGCAGCTGCGGGTCGCCGTACTCGTAGTTGTCGGCGAGCTGGTTCGAGACGACCACCCGCTGGCCCTCGACAGCCTCACGGCCGTCGGCCAGCTCGGCCTTCGCGGTGTCGAGATCGGCGACCGCCTTCACGAGGGCGGCCTGGGCGGCCCGGTCCTTCACGCGTGCCGTGGTCAGCTGACCGCGGGTGTCGGCGAGCTCGTTTCGGGCCGACGTGAGCTGTGCCCGCGCCGCGGTCAGTCGGGCGGCGGCCCTGCGCAGCGCCGCGCTCGACTCGTCGAGGTCCTGGTGCGCAGAACTGATGTCCTGCTTGACCCGCCGTTCCTTCTTCTTGAGCTTGTCGTCGTCTGCATGCGCGAGCGGAGCGCAGATCATGCCGATCACCATCAAGGTTGCGGCCACGAGGACCACCAAGCGGTGTCGGTCGTCGCTGGGGAAGGAGCGAACCACCGTAAAAGCCTTCGTTCGGGGAAGTGAACGCCTCGACGTTAGACGACGAACCTCAGACTTTGAGGTATTTGCGGGTCAGTAGGAGAGTCGGAATCACGGTGAGCAGTGGTCCGATGATCGCCACCCATCCCAGGGACTGCAGATATTCGGGCCAGCCGATCCACGGGAGGAACTGGATCTGGTCGCTCAGCTGCTCCTTGACACCGAACTGCATGAACGCCGCCAGGGCTCCACCCGCGAGCACCACGCCGAACAACGCGGTCACCAGCGCCTCCAGGAGGAACGGCAGGGAGATGTAGAGGCTCGAGGCGCCGACCAGGCGCATGATGCCGATCTCGCGGCGTCGCGCGAAGGCGGCCAGGCGGATCGTGTTGGCCACCAGGAGCAGGGCCGCGAAGATCAGGAACCCGGCGATCGCGTAGGACCCGAACTTGAACGTGTCGAGGGTCTTGAAGACCGGCTCCACGATGTCGCGGTTGTCGCGCACGCCGTAGACGCCGTCGAGGCCCTCCACGGCACTGGCGATCCCCTTGTACTTGTCGCGGTCCTTGAGGTCGATCCACACCGAGGAACGCAGCGCCTGGGGACCGATCTTCTTGATCAGGCTGGTCTGCTGGTCGCTCTCGCTGTAGAGGTCGAGGCTCTTCTTGTAGGCCTCGTCCTGCGACTCGACGTGGTAGCCGGAGACCTCGGGGTTCTCGTCGATCACCTTGAGGATCGCGTCCTGCTGGGCCTCGGTGACCTCACCGGAGCACTGCGGGGTGCGGGAGTTCTCGTTGCACAGCGAGACGATGATCTGGTTCAGGTCGCCGAAGCGCTGCTCGGCCTTGTCGGCCTCGGCGTTGAGCAGGAAGCCCATGCCCACCAGCGTCAGCGAGACGAAGAGGGTCAGGACGACGGCGATGTGCATGGTCAGGTTGCGGCGAAGGCCCTGGACGAGCTCGGAGAAGACATGGCGAAGCTGCATGAGTGTGAGCCCCTCTCAGTTCTGGTAGCCGTAGATGCCACGGGCCTGGTCGCGGACGACGCGGCCGTCCTCGAGCTCGATCACCCGCTTGCGCATCTGGTCGACGATGCCGGCGTCGTGCGTGGCCATCAGCACCGTGGTGCCGGTGCGGTTGATCCGGTCCAGCAGCTTCATGATGCCGACGGAGGTGTTCGGGTCGAGGTTTCCGGTGGGCTCGTCGGCGATCAGGATCATCGGCCGGTTCACGAAGGCGCGGGCGATCGCCACGCGCTGCTGCTCACCACCGGAGAGCTCGTCGGGGAGGCGGTCCTCCTTGCCGTCGAGGCCGACCAGCTCCAGGGTCTCGGGCACCAGCTCGTTGATCTGGGCGCGCGACTTGCCGATCACCTGCAGGGCGAAGGCGACGTTCTCGGCGACCGTCTTGTTCTGCAGCAGGCGGAAGTCCTGGAAGACCGTGCCGATCTGGCGGCGCAGCCGGGGCACCTTCCAGCCGGCGAGGCGGCTGATCTCCTTGCCTGCGACGTAGACACGCCCTTCGGAGGCGCGGTACTCGCGGAGGATGAGGCGCAGGAAGGTCGACTTGCCGGAGCCGGACTGGCCGACGAGGAAGACGAACTCACCCTTCTCGATGTCGACGGACACCTGTTCAAGGGCTGCGCGGGCCTGGCCCGGGTAGGTCTTGGAGACCTTTTCGAAGCGAATCACTGGACGGAGTCTAGGTGACAGGCCAAGCAGAACTGGTAAGTCGGGCTCTCCGCTGTGTCGGCGTACCGGCCGGGCCAGGTCGAAGGCCCGGCCGAACGGCCGGTCGCGAGCTCAGCCGTTGCCCCCGGCCCGGAAGGCGATCCATGCGTCGTTCATGCGCTCCACCTGACCCTCGGTGAACATGTTCATGCAGGAGTCCTGGGTGTAGTCCATGAAGTTGTGGATCGGGTCGAGCCCGGGTGCCGCGCAGGTGTCGGCACCCTCGGGGCAGTCGAACTGCGGGATCGCCTCGCGCGGGGTGTCGGCGACACCGTCACCGCTGGCCGAGCAGGCGCCGGCGAAGGTGTGCTCGAGCATCATCCAGTGACCCACCTCGTGGGTGAGCGTGTCACCGAGGGCGTACTTGCCGGCGGTGCCGCCTGGCATCGACTCGTCGAGCATCACGACGCCGTCGATGTAGTCGCGACCGTCGTTGTAGCCCTTCGGGAAGTAGGCCCATCCGAGCAGCCCGCCGCCGATGTCGGCGACGTAGACGTTCAGGGTCTCGGAGTCGCCCTGGTGGAGCGCCTGCTTCATGTCGCGCTCGGTCTTGCCGGGGGCCACGTGGGCCCACGCCGGGTTGACGGTCCACGTGGTGTCGGTGAGCGCGAAGCGGAACGGCGAGTCGGCGGCGTCGGGGGCGGTGGTGCCGCCGTAGGAGGCGTTGAGCACGTCGACCTGGTCGTCGATCATCGTCTCGAGCCTGGTCTGCTGCTCTGCGGTCGGCGCGGTCTCGGAGATGACGTGGAAGACGGTGTCGATGGTGACCGAACCGTTCGGCATGCGCGGCGAGTCCTTGATGACGCCGTACTTCTTGGCGTCGGACTTGGCGTAGAGGGCGGGCTCCTTGACGGTGGCGCCCTCCTTGACCCTGGCCTGGTCGGGTCGCTCGTCACACTGCTGGACACCGGGTGAGGAGGCGACGGCGGTGCTGGTCGCGACGGCCCCACCGCCGATCAGCGCGAAACTCGCTGCCACCGCAGCAATTGCCAGGAACGTACTCTTCGCCCGCATCTTTTCCTCCAGATCGAATGGTGACGGACTGAACGTACATCGCGGCTCCGCTCGCTGACCACACCTTCGGGTCACGAGAATCAGGTCCGGATAGCGTGACCCCATGCGAACCGTGCCGAGACCCGTCGTGGCCGTGGTGGCGGCGCTCCTCCTGGCCGGCGGACTGGCCGCGTGCAGCGGCTCCGACGACGAACCCGAGGCCGACCCGACCGTGTCGGCCACTCCCCTGTCGGCGTACGACGCCACCGGCGTGGCGATCGCCCGTGCCGACTTCTGCGACCGCATCCCCGACGCCGCCGTCGAGGCCGCGATCGGCAAGGTCGACGACACCACGTACTACGGCAACGGGGACACGGCGACCATCACCGGTGACGTCGAGGACGTCGCCCACGAGTTCAACTGCACCTTCCGTGGCACCTCCGGCGCGCAGGCCAGGGTCTGGGTGTTCGTGCCGACGGTCACGAAGGCCCGGGCGAAGGCACTGGTCGCCGACGCTCGGAGCGCCCGCGGCTGCCGCGGCGTCGACGGGCAGGGCTTCGGCACCCCGTCGACCGGCGTCCTGTGCCGCACCAAGGCGGGCACGGAGGCGTCGTACCGCGGGCTCTTCGTGGACGCCTGGCTGGCCTGCTCGGTCAGCGACCCCGACCGCAAGGCGCCAGCCGGGCCGGCCCTCGAGAAGGCCGGCAACTGGTGCGCGCAGGCCGCCTCGGCGGCGGCCAGCGAGTAATCAGTGGACCGGCCGCCGCGGTGCTGACCGGGACTCTCGTACGACGAGCGCGTCCGGGCGTGTGGAACAGCGTCACCGACTGATCACGGGGCCGGGAACAGCCCGAGGGCCACGAGAAGGGCGGGCAGGGCGACCAGGAGCCCACCCAACAGGATCGGCGCTCCGATGGCGCCCAGCGCCAACTCCTTGTTCCCGAGTCCGGCCCGGCGGGCATAGGACACCGCGAGGACGCCGAACCCGACGGCCGCGAGGGCGAAGAGAGCCACGTACGCGACAGCGGCACCGTCAATCCGGTCGGCATCGCCGGCCTGGCCGGTCAGCATGAGCACCGCCTGCACGAGACTGCCGAGCACGTAGATGCCAGTTGTGGCGAACGCCGCCCACAGCAGCGTGCCGACGACCCCGGGACCCGGGAACCGTGGCCGACGAGCCACCGCCAGCAGCGCCAGCACGGCTCCCCCGACCTTGATCACCGTGACCAACCAGTTCGCCACGGAGAACCCCGAGGCGTAGTCGGCGTACTCCCCGTCGGCGAAGTGGTCGGTGGCCTCGATCCAGACGCTCACCGCGGCGAATCCGACGCACCACACGGTCATCAGCACCCCGACCGCGGTGACGAGTCCTGTGGGCGGTGGGTACGCCGGCCGACGGTCAGCGCGCGTCGACACTGAAGTTGCCCTCGGTGACCGGGAAGAAGGGTGCGGTGCTGGTGCAGGGCGTGACGTCGTGGAAGCCCGTCACCAGCCAGCTCCAGCCGAGGTGGTCACGACGTCCGTGGTCGGAGACCGTGAGCCCCACGCGGCGCCCGAGCTCCTCCCCGGGAATTCCGGCCGCACCGCCCTTGGTGATGATGCCGGTGACCACGGCGACACCGGCGCCGACCATCAGGCAGTCGACGGTGCCGCTGAAGTCGGCGAGCACGGTTCCGTCGGGGCGCACGTGCGTCACGTCGAACGAGCCTGTGGCGGTCCAGGCGGCATCGGACGGCGCGGAGGCCCGCACACGGAAGGACACGATGTCACCCTCGTAACGCGGCAGCTCCAGGGTTCCGCCGCCCGTTCCACTCACCGCGAACGTCCCGGTCCCGGGCCCACGGTCGGCGTGGCCGGCGGACGCGCCGGCATCCAGGACCGGTGCGGCACCCAGGCACAGGCAGAGCGCCGCTCCCCAGATCTTGAGTCTCTTGCGCATCGGATCTCCTCGGATCGTGTGGACAGGATTCGAGTGTTCCCGCCGCGGCCCCGGTTCGTCGTCAGCCTGCAGGCTGATCACCGTCGTCCTCGAGGCGGAACCCGTGACGGCCCTACGATGGGGCGGTGAACTGGCAACGGGGTCCGGCCTGGACGGTGGATGCCCTGTTCGCCACGGTTCTCGGGTTGCTCCTGCTCCCGCTTTCCGCCTCGGCGGTGTGGGAGAGCTCGTGGTCGACCCCCGGCCGCGTCGCTGTGACAGCCGTTCTCGTGGTGGCCCACCTGGCCGTCGTCGTACGTCGAACCACGCCGCTCGTCTCCTACGCCGTCGTGTGTGCGGTGATGGTCGTCCTGGTCGCGCTGCCCGAGATGAGCGGCGGCCCGGACGGCGTCTCGTTCCACCCGATCCTTCTGCCGAGCACGCTGGTGTTCCCGGTCCTGCTCCACACGGTGGCGGCGTGGTGCTCTCGCCGGGAGTCATTGCTGGCGCTGGCCGCAGCCTGTGTCGGAGCCACCGCCGTGACCGTCCGGTTGTGGGGGGCGGACTACCTGACTGTCTCCCAGCCCGGGCTTGCCGGTGGTGAGGACCCGGTCCGGAGCTGGCCGCTGTTCCTCGTTGTCGGAACGGTCAGCGCGATCGCCGTGCCCTGGGGACTCGGTCGTCACCGGCGACGAGCCCGCATGGAGAGTGCCCGGGCGGCGGCGGCCGAGGAGCGGATCCGGATTGCCCGCGAGCTGCACGACGTGGTCGCCCACTCGTTGTCGGTCATGGTCACCCAGGCGGAAGGCGGTCGGATGATGGCGGCCCGGGACCCTGCGGTCGGCGTACGCGTGCTGGAGACCGTGGCCCGGACCGGGCAGGAGGCGATGCGGGACATGCGGGACCTGCTCGACGCTCTGAACGATCCCGGCGGGTCCGCCTCGCAGCCGGGGCTGCGCGCGCTCCCCGAGCTGATCGGCCGGGTCCGGGCCTCCGGGCTCGCGGTGAGCTACCAGGAGGACGGCACGACAGGCTCCTTGGGGAGCGCCGGCGAGCTGGCCGCCTACCGGGTCGTGCAGGAGGCCCTCACCAACGTGCTCAAGCACGCCGGTACCGATGGCGAGGTCGAGGTGGCGCTCAGCTGGCGCCCCGACCACCTCGCGATCGCGGTGGAGAACCACGCTGCGCAGCCCCCGACGACGGCCACCCTCGGCGGCCGCGGGCTGGTCGGGATGCGCGACCGGTTGGCCGGGCTCGACGGCTCCCTCCACGCTGGTCGCGCAGACGACGGGTTCAGGGTCGCCGCGACGATCCCGACCCTCGCATCCAGCGGCGTGGAGGACAGCCGATGACCATTCGGGTGGTGGTGGCCGAGGACCAGGAGCTGGTCCGCGCCGGACTCGTCATGATCGTGGAGTCGCAGGAGGACCTCGCTGTCGTCGGGGAGGCCGCGGACGGGCAACAGGCGGTCGACGTGGTGGCGAGTGCCAGGCCCGACGTGGTGCTGATGGACGTCAGGATGCCGGTGATGGACGGGATCGCCGCAACGACGCAGATCGTGGGGCGCACACCGGAATCCCGGGTCATCGTCCTGACCACCTTCGACCGCGACGAGAACGCGTTCGCGGCGCTGCGGGCGGGAGCCAGCGGCTTCCTGCTGAAGAGCACTCGGGCCGAGGTGGTGGTGGACGCGATCCGGACCGTGCACCGGGGTGACGCGGTGATCGCCCCGACCACCACGCGCCGGCTGCTCGACCAGGTGGCGGACACCCTGCCCGGCCCCGCCCGGGAACCACCGGGGTTCGCCCGGCTGACCGGCCGTGAGCGCGAGGTGATGATGCAGGTGGCCACGGGCGCTTCGAACGCCGAGATCGCGGTACGCCTCTTCCTGTCCGAGGCCACCGTCAAGACGCACGTGGGACGCCTGCTCGCGAAGCTCAGCCTTCGTGACCGGGTCCAGGTCGTCGTCCTCGCCTACGAGAGCGGACTGGTCCGCCCCGACCGTCGCCGCTAGCCCGCGTGGTCGGCGCCACGACGCCACCGGATGCCGGCCTCGAGGAACCCGTCGAGGTCACCGTCGAAGACCGCCTGCGGGTTGCCCGACTCGTAGGTCGTGCGCAGGTCCTTGACGACCTGGTAGGGGTTGAGCACGTAGTTGCGCATCTGGTCGCCCCACGAGGCCTGGACGTCGCCCTTGAGCTCGTCGAGGTGCGCCTTCTCCTCGGCCTTCTTGCGGGCCAGCAGCTTGGCCTTGAGCACCACCATGGCGCTGGCCTTGTTCTGCAGCTGGGACTTCTCGTTCTGGCAGGAGACGACCGTGCCGGTCGGGATGTGGGTCAGGCGTACGGCGGAGTCGGTGGTGTTGACCGACTGGCCGCCCGGGCCACCCGAGCGGTAGACGTCGACCCGGATGTCCTCGTCGGGCACCTCGATCTCGTCGGTCTGCTCGAGCACCGGCACGACCTCGACCGCGGCGAAGCTGGTCTGGCGGCGGCCCTGGTTGTCGAACGGGCTGATCCGCACCAGGCGGTGCGTGCCGGCCTCGACGCTGAGCGTGCCGTAGGCGTACGGCGCGTGCACGGCGAACGTGGCGGACTTGAGCCCGGCCTCCTCGGCGTAGGAGGTGTCGAAGACCTCGACGGGGTAGTTGTGCTGCTCGGCCCAGCGGACGTACATGCGCATCAGCTTCTCGGCGAAGTCCGCGGCGTCCACGCCGCCGGCGCCGGAACGGATCGTGATCAGTGCCTCGCGGGCGTCGTACTCGTCGGAGAGCAGCGTGCGCACCTCGAGCGTCTCGACCGACTTCTTGATGCGGTCGAGCTCACGCTCGGAGTCGGCCAGGGTGTCGGCGTCGCCTTCGTCCTGCGCCATCTCGACCATCAGCTCGAGGTCTTCGATGCGACCGTGCAGCGAGGTGAAGCGCTCCATCTCGCCGTTGAGGGTCGAGAGGCGACCGGTCACGCGCTGGGCGTTCTCCTGGTTGTCCCAGAGGTCGGGCGCGGCGACCTGCTCACCGAGGTCGGCGATCTCCTCGCGCATGCCCTCGAGGTTGAGCACCTGCTCGATGGTGTGCATCGTCGCCTGGAGCTGCTTGATCTCTGCTTCAAAGTCTCTGCCTGCCACAAGGAGCAAGGCTACGGCACCCCTGAGAACCACCCGAGCCACGGGATCCCTTCCGGCGATCCGTGGATGAAACCGGTGAACTTACGGCAGGTGCACCCGAAAAAACAAGACTGCCCTGCGGCCCCATATTCGCCTACGGTTCCGCAGGGGATGGCATTCGGGGGCCGACACCAACGCAAGGGAACTTCATGAGAATCAGCAAGACACGTGTTCTGGCCGCCGGCGCCGCCGCGGTCCTGGCCTCATCACTGGGAGTGGCCGCCGCAACGGCCGGCTCGGACGAGACGCCGCCCAGCTTCCAGGAGTTCTCCGCCTCGACGTTCCGCGACGCGGACGGCACCTGGATCGTGAACGGCGACGAACCGGTGCAGAGCAAGGGCGGGCTGCGACAGTTCTACGACGGCATGGTCTCCGCGCCCAAGAAGGTCTCCGAAGAGGGCCTGATCATCAACACGGTCAACGGCAAGGACGACCGGTGGTCGCAGGCCGCCGTCGGCAACCTCACCTACTGCGTGAGCACGAAGTTCGGTGCCGACTACTCGCGCGTCGTCTCCGCGATGAACAGCGGCGCGGGCCAGTGGGAGGCCGCCTCGTCGGCAGTCGACTTCATCCACGTCTCCGGCGCGGACAGCAGCTGCAACACCCGCAACAGGACCGTCGTCTTCTCCGTGGAGCCGACCAAGACCACGCAGTACATCGCGCGGGCGTTCTTCCCGAGCACCAGCTCCAAGAACATCCTCGTGAACGCCAAGTCGCTCTACAACTCGGGATCGTGGACGCCGTCCAACATCTTGGCCCACGAGCTCGGCCACACGCTGGGCTTCCGGCACGAGCACACGCGCCCCGAGTCCGGCACCTGCTTCGAGGACAACAACTGGCGTCCGCTGACGCCGTACGACTCGGCCTCGATCATGCACTACCCGCAGTGCAACGGAAGCTCGGACGACCTGAGCATGACCAACACCGACCGCGCCGGCATCCAGGCGGTCTACGGGAGCTGACCCGACTGCCTGACGACGAGGGCCCGGCCGCGCACCGCGGCCGGGCCCTCGCTCGCGGTCAGGACCGGCCGAACACCTGCGCGACGTACCAGCGGCCGCCGCCCTTGCGGGCCGCGACACCGGTCAACCGGTAGGAGCGGGTGAGGATGTTGCGCCGGTGGCCGGCCGAGTGCATCCAGCCCCAGACCGCTGACCGTCCGTCCGGGAAGCCCGCGGCCACGTTCTCCGCGACCGACCTCATCCCGCAGCGGCGCAGCACGACGCCGAGGTCCTGGTGGAACATCTGGCGACGGTTCGCCATCCGCTCCGCCTGGAGCTCGGCATGGCGCTGCAGACACGCCTGCTGCCGCAGCTGGGTGCGTTGGTGCGCGGCGCGACGCTGGTTCGTCACGACGGCCACGTCCTGGGCGTAGTCCCTGGCCGCGACCGACCTGCTCGTCGCGCGGGTCTCCGCGGCCTGCGACGCCGATCCGACGCCGCCCATCAACAATCCGAACAACAAGGACACGAGGGCCCCGAGTACAACAGTGCGCATTGGAAGTCTCCCAACATTCCGGTGCGGTCCCCCACCGCGAGTGAGATTAGGGGCGATGCACGCAGGCGCGCCGGGGAACGCCGGAAACCACCCGATCGGTTGGTCCCACATGGCCCACATGGGTCACTCACGAACCACCCGTCCGTCAGGTTGTCCTGCGTCACTCCTGTACGTCGACCACCGCCGATCCCCGCGAACCGACCCTGGTCTCGCTCAACGAACCGACCGTGATCGGCAGGTCGAGCCCCGCACTCACGTTCACCACCACCGCGTTGTCGCGCACGTGCACGACGTAGGTGAGCGCCGGGTAGTCGCCGTACGCACCGATCTCACGGAGGTACGCGCCCACGGCTTCATGGGCGGCCCGGGTGTCCAGCGGAGCCCGCTCCCCCTTGAGCCCGCCGTCGTAGACCGCGGTGCCGCGGATCTCGTCGGCCCCGGCCAGCGCCGCACCGTCGGCGACGTTGTCGAGGCCCTGCCGCTGGAGGTAGGCGGCCGACGCGTCGACGACCAGGCCGACGGCGAGGATCAGGACGATGGCGAACCCGACGATCAGCACGGTGACCTGGCCGCCGTCGTCGCGGCGCTTCACCTGCGCTCCTCGGTGTACCTGCCGAACGGCACCCGGTGCACGGACTCGACCCGGAAGCTGGGGGCTCCCCCGCCGAGCGCGGACGGGGCCAGCGGAAGCCGGACCTGGGTGCGCACGACGACCGTGATCACCGACCCCGGGACCAGGCAGTGTCCGGGCCCGAGCGAGCAGGTGATGTCCACGTCGAGGACCTGGCCGGCCAGGCCCTGGTCCTCCAGGGCGAGCTGCGCGGCGGCCCGCGCCTGGCGCCGCCCCTCAGCCTCGGAGTCGGCGAGCGAGTAGGCCCGCCCCGCGGCCCGGCTCGCCGCGGTGACACCGAAGGCTCCGCGCTGGACGTCGAAGACCGAGATCAGGATGTAGACCAGCGGCACCAGCAGGAGAATCGCCAGCCAGGTCACCTCGATGAGGGCGCTCCCCTCCTCGTCCCGCTTCACTGGTCCTCCTCGGTGGCGTGCCCGTGCACGACCAGCTCGACGGACGGACCCCACAGGCCGAGGGCCGGGACCTCGGCGCGCACCGTCACCTCGACCATCTCGGTCCCGTCAGTGCGGGTCTGCTTCGCGGTGACGTCGCGGGCGAAGTCGCCGGCGATGATGTCGCGGATCTGCCGGCGGGTGTAGTCGGCGCCGTCGGCGGGACTCCGGTCGGCCGTCGCTCCGTGGCGGGCCCCTTCGGAGGCCGCGGCCGTCAGCGTGTTGCGCACGTGCAGGACCAGGGCCACCTGGAGGATCCCGAGCACCAGGGGGATCAGGATGACCAGGACGAGCACGAAGTCGACGACCGCCGACCCGCGCTCGTCTCGTCGTCGCTGCACTTCCGTCAGCCGTTCACCGAGTTCAGTGCCTCGATCAGCATCGACCGAAGCCGTGGGCCGGCCACCAACGTCAGCGCCGCGACGATGCCTGCGGTCATCACCGTGATCATCACCCACCCCGGGACGTCCCCACGTTCGTCACGCATCCGGGTGCTGACTCCGACGTACAGCCGGAGAAACAGCGTGTTCACCATGTCCATCCCGAGACTTCCTTCCTTAGGGCGCGACCAGTCGAAGGCCGATGAGGCCCGGCCAGAACGCGAACACCACGGTCACCGGCAGCACGAGAAAAACCACGGGGACCATCATCATGACTTCCTTGCGAGCGCCGGTCTCGATCAGCTCGCGGCGCCCTGCTTCGCGTACGTCGGACGCCTGCGCATGCAGGACGTCGGCAAGCGGGGTGCCGCGTTCGACGGCCACGGCAATGCCTTCCGCGAACCGGCTGACCAGGGGCAGCCCGGTGCGGGCCGCGAGTCCGTCGAAGGCACGGCCGACCGGTGTTCCGGTGCGGATCTCGGCCAGCACCTTCGACAGGTCACTGGTCAGGGCTCCGTTGGTGCGGCGTACGACCCGGTCGAGGGCGGAGACCGGGCTCTCCCCCGCCGCCACGGCCAGGGCCAGCAGCTCGGCGACCACCGGGAACTCCAGAAGGATGAGCTGCTCGCGCTTCCTGGCCAGGGAGCTCAGGTGGTTGTCGCACAGGATGACGCCGCACGCGAAGGCGACCAGCGTGAGCACGACGAGCGAGACGGTGTTCCCCGGCGAGCGCCAGGCCTGCAGGAAGGACACCGCCGCGGCCGCACCGAAAGCGGCGAGGCCCCACATCACCTGGTCGCTACGGAACTCGTGCACGGTCTTGTCGATGTCGGCACGCTCGAGTCGGCGGCGCACCGACGTGCTGCCACCGAGCACCTTCTCGACGGCATCGGCGGCGCTGCGCAGCGCGGGCCCGAAGACACCCCGGACCACTCCGGTCTGGTCATTGACCGGGCGCACGGGCCCCGACTGGGGCAGGTCGCGGATGTAGGGAAGGACGCGCACGGAGAGGTCGGCACGACGCAGCCGCATCAGACGCGAGACGACGAGCAGCAGCCCGGCGGCGGCGACGCCCCCGAGCACGGCACCCCACACGACGAGGTCGGTCATGCCAGGATCCTCCGGTCGACGGGCAGCCTGCCGATCCGCATCATCAACTGGTAGGCGACCAGGCAGCAGACCGCGCCACCGGCGAGGACCAGGACACCGCCGGGCGAGGCGTAGCGGTGGATGACCTCCGGCTGGAAGCACATGAGGAACAGCACGAGCCACGGAGCTGCCACTGCCAGACGCGCGCCGTTGACCGTCCAGGCCTGGCGTGCCTCGAGCTCGGAGCGGGTGTGGGCGTCGTCGCGGAGGTAGCCAGACAGGTTGCGCAGCAGGCGACCGAGCTCGCCGCCGCCGACCTCACGGGCGATGCGGAGGCCTTCCACGACACGATCGCCGACCGGGTCGGCGAGCAGGTCCTTGAGCCGGTCGAGCGACTCCCCGAACCGGCCGCTGACCTGGTAGTCGAGGGCGAACTGCGCGAACGCCGGCCGGAGCGGCTCCGGTCCGCGGATCGCCAGGCCGGCCAGCGCCTCGGGCAGCGACATGCCGGCCCGCACCGCGGATGCCAGGTGGTCGACCGCCTCGGGCCACACCTCGGCGAACTCTCGTTGCCGTTTCTTCGCGCGGCCTGCGACGACGGCGATCGGCAGGTAGCCGGCCATCAGGCCGAAGACGACCGCCACCGGGAAAGTGTTGGAGAGCACCTGCATCACCAGCAGGGCCAGCCCTCCGAGCACGATGCAGAGGCCGATGAGGCTTCGGCTGGAGACCGTGTGCATCCCCGCGCGCGACAGGAGCACCTCGAGGCGACCCGGCCCGGCGTCGGCGTCGTCACGGACCGCGCGGGGCAGGAAGAAGGCCGACCAGACCAGGGCGAGGCCCAGCCCGATCCCGAGACCGACCAGGGCACCCATCAGCCGGCCTTCACCAAGGGACGGACGTCGATCCCCAGGCGCTCGAAGAGCTCCACCCGCGGCGGCATGCCGCCCTGCGCCCGCAGCGCGTCTCCCTCACGGGCGAAGATCGTCTCGGTCTCGATGATGTCGTTCTCGACCCGTCCGGGCACGGACACGATCTCGTTGACGCGTCGTACGCCGGAGGCATCCATGCCGAGGTGCACGACCAGGTCGACGCTCGAGGCCACCGTGGGCACGACGAAGCGGGCCGAGATGTTCTCTCCCGCGAGCAGCGGCAGGGTACACATCTTGACCAGCGCCTCGCGGGCGCTGTTGGCGTGGATCGTGCACATGCCGGGCAGCCCTGCGTTCAGCGCCAGCAACAGATCGAGGCACTCCTCGGCCCGCACCTCGCCGACGATCACCCGACTCGGGCGCATACGCAGGCTCTCCTTGACGAGGTCGCGCAACCGGATCTCGCCGGTGCCCTCTAGCCCCGACTGGCGGGTCTGCATCGGCACCCAGTCAGGGTGGTGGAAGCGCAGCTCGTAGACCTCCTCGACAGAGATCACCCGCTCACTGCCGGGGATGGCCGAGGCGAGGCAGTTCAGCATCGTGGTCTTGCCGGCCTGGGTGCCGCCGGCGACCAGGACGTTGAGCCCGGCCTTCACGCTCGCGTCCAGGAACTGCGCGGCCTGAGTGGGCATCGAGCCCAGATCGACGAGGTCGGGAAGCCGGCTCGCGCGCAGGGTGAACTTGCGGATGTTGACTGCCGTGAAGCCGCGCGAGATGCCTTCGAGCACGACGTGGAGGCGGTGACCCTCGGGCAGCATCGCGTCGACGAACGGCGCCGAGACGTCGATGCGTCGGCCGCTGGACTTGAGCATCCGCTCGACCAGCTCCTGCACCTCACCGGTGGTGAGCACCGTGTTGGTCAGCTCGTGGCGGCCGTGCCTCGCGACGAAGACCTGGCTCGGGTCGTTGATCCACACCTCCTCGACACTCGGGTCGTCGAGGTAGGGCTGCAAGGGGCCGAACCCGGAGACCCGCGCCACCAACTCACCCACCACCCCCTGCGGGTCAGGGACCGAGGCCACCTGCCCGGTGAGGCTGCGCTCGTCGTGAGCACGCACCACCTGCTCCGCGATGCGGCGTACGACCGCCGCCTCCGACTGTGGATCGACACCGTCACGACGGACGACCTCACGCACGCGGGCGTCGAGCTCGCTGACCAGTGCGGCGTGTGCGTCAGCGTATGTGGTGGTCACTGGGTCCCCGTCCCCGAGATGGGCTGCTGCCCGACTGTTATATGTCAGGGACGACCCGTTTGACCATGCCCACCCACCCAGCCTGTGGATAACCACGCCTCGGCACAGTGCCATATCGACCAGCGGCCCCGAACGCACGCTCGCAATCATCACGAGGCATCAAACGCCGCCCATCACACCGGTGGGCCACTTCTTGAAGCACCGACGAGCCTCAGCCATCCATGCCTGGTCACCCGCAGTGAACCCCATCCCCCGGCCCCCTGTCGGCATTCAGCATGAGCACGCCAGTGACGGCTCGCCCGCATCGATGCAGCGCTCTGAGAGCAAGTCGAGCACTCGATCACGTGGTGACGCAGCGGCACCCTTGGCATCGAACCCGATCATCTTGACCAGTGCGCCGCAGGTCATCGTCGAGCGCCGCATCGCAGCAGTGACCAAACCTGAGCGGGCGAGATCGGCCAAACGGTCGTGGTTCATGGCCGCAGTGCGCTCCAAGACGAGCCTTACCGGGTGTTGCCGCAACAACCGACTCTCGGGATGGCCCCAGCCGTTAGCGGTGTCGTTGGCTACTCGGAGACCTCTGGCCGGGACGGCACAGTGTCCGACAATGAAGCCGTCCAACCTGATCCGGCAGCGTCATTCTGCGATCTCCAGTAGATCTGTTCCTTGGGCTGATCGTCGACCATAAGTTGGAACACATCAGGTCGGTTGTAGTGCCCGGCGGTGTCTAGGGAGAGCTTCTCGCGGACCACCTCCTCAAGATCGAGGTCGGCATAGATGATCTTCTCTTCGTAGAAGCATTGGTCTACGAACCATTTGCCGTCGGGTCCGACGATCCCGGATCCGCCCGCCGGGAACGCCACCGACCTGGCGCCGCTCGATCAGAGCACAATGCGCTGGCTGTTCCGTGCTCGAATGCTCTGCGCTGTGCCGAGGAGTGGGAACACCACCACGTAGGCCATGACGGCGTACATCGACGCCCCCAGCACGACGGGCTGGTGCAGCCACCCCTCGGTGAAGGAGAAGTCGGGGTCGCTCGCCCCGCATCTGCGGGACGCGCCGGGGCCGCAGGTGGTGTCCTGCCACTGCAGCCAGCGCACACCGCTGGTCACGGCGACGACCGAACCAGCCTGGAGCACCAGACCCGCCAACAGTTCTGTCGCAATGTTGAATTCGGGGGTGGCCCAGGTCAGGAGGCCGCCGACCAGGAAGGTGAGGAGGCTGGCGATGGTCAGCACCCACGGGAGATGGTTGGCCGCCCAGGCATCTCCTCCGCATGACGCCACGGTGGTATCGCACTGAGCCAACCTGTCGGTCACGCTGTCGGGAACGATCAAGGCAATCAGCCCGAGTACCAGGGCAACGAACCACAGGACGACCGCAGTGAACCACGCGATGATGGAGGCAAGCCCTGCCGCCTCCAGTGCGGGTTTGAAGTCATCGTCCGGGGAAGTTGCATCGCTCTGCTCCGTCGCAACCGTCACCAGGAAGAGCCCGCCGCAGATCGCTGGAATGACGAGACTCATGACGCCTCCGATGCCGACGAGAAGCCGGCCCGTTTCGTGGGCACTGGCCAGACTGTCGATCTCGCGGCCTCCGAAGCGTCCCGGGATGTGCCACCCGATCACGTGTGCCGGGTCCAACAGGGCGACCATCCCCCACCCGACCTGCACCAGCCCGATGGTGGACGCGACCAGGAGGCCGACGGCGACATAAAGGCGGCGTTGCTGCTTCGCGGACGAGAGGAATTCCGCAATGAGGAAGGCCACGGGCCAGATGGCGGCCACGATCGTGAACACGGCCCACGGGACGAACTTCCCCCAGGCGCCCTGGGTCACGTGGAGCTGGTGAGCGCAGCCAGCGAGCACGATGAGGCTGACGAGTCCAGCCGCGATGCGCAGTGCCCGGTGACCCGGCTCGATCTGGCGCAGTCTCTTCTGCCGGAGTTCCTCCTGCCGCAGCTGGTTCTGCGTCGGTCCTCCCTGCCGCCTCTTCTTCGACATACGGTTCCTGTCGGTGGTTGGTACGACGCCCTGGACTCATCTCGTTCCAACCCTGGGGGTGGACCGTGCCCGGATGTCGGAGGGTCCCAATTGCGGGGTTTCCCCAGATTCCCGAGACAGGATCATCGCATCGGGCAGCATTTGTCTCGTTGGGGAGGTGTCCCGAGACACCCTCGCGCTTGGACGAACCGTTCCGTGAAGAAGTCCGATCACTGGGTCCCCGTCCCCGAGATGGGCTGCTNCCCTCCCGTCATCGCGCGCCCGACGCCCGCCACGGCAGGGTTGCCGCTCACTCCTCCACGTGGACGAGTCGGCGCAGTCGGTCGCGCAGGTGTTGCTGCTCGGCGACGTTGACGGTGGCGGCGATCGCGCGTCGGCAGGCGGCAACCGCCTCGGCGTCACGGCCCGAACGCTCCAGCAGATGGGCGCGTACGGCGTCCGCCCGCGGCACGTCCGGATGGTTCGCGACGAGGTCGTCGAGCGCCGACAGCGCGGCGGCGTACCCCTGCACCATGGCCTGCGCGACGATGCGGTTCAGGGCGATCACCGGGTTGCGGCCGCCGGTGTCGGCGTCGAGCACCGTGTAGAGCGCGTGGATCTCGTCCCAGTCGGTCGACTCGGTGTCGGCGGCCTGCGCGTGCACGCCCGCGATGCAGGCCTGGAGAAGGTAGGGGCCCGGCTGCGCACCGGGGACGACCTCGTCGAGCAAGGCCAGCCCCTCGTCGACCAGCGTGCGGTTCCACAGCGTCCGGTCCTGCTCGTCGAGGGGAATCAGCTGTCCCAGCTCGCCGACACGGGCCGGGTGGCGTCCCTCGGTGAGCAGCATGAGGGCGAGTAGCCCGGCCACGTCCGTCGAGTCCGGCACGGCCTGCCGCAACAGGCGGGTGAGGCGGATCGCCTCGCCCGCCAGGTCGGCGTCGCGCACCGGTGCACCGCTCGTGGTGTGGTGGGCCTCGGTGAACATCACGTAGAGGACGTCGAGCACCGGAGCCAGGCGCTCCTCCGCGTGGCCGGGCCTGGGCAGGTCGCCGTCGAGGTCCTTGAGGCGGCGCTTGGCGCGGGTGATCCGCTGCGCGATCGTGGCCTCGGGAAGGGTGTAGGCGTTGGCGATCTGCGCCGTGCTCAACCCGGCCACCGCCCTGAGCGTCAGCGCCACCTGGGCCGAGCGTGGCAGGTCCGGATGGCAGCAGAGCTGGAGCAGCAGCAACGCGTCGTCGCCGGGTTCTGCCTCGCCGTCCAACGGTTCCTCGAGCAGCGCCACCCGGGTCTCGCGGGCCCGGCGCCTGGCGTCGCTGCGCACCCGGTCGACGTACCGCCGGCGGGCCGTCTCACACAGCCAGGCCTGGGGATCGTCGGGCGGCCGGGTCGCCCACTGCCTGTGCGCGTCGAGCAGCGCGTCCTGCACGGCGTCCTCGCAGAGCTCGAACTGGTCGCGTCCGTAGGTGCGCAGCAACCTGGCGAGGGCCTGTGGTGCGAGCTCGCGCCACAGGCCCTCGTCGGGGGTCACCGGAGTGGTCACCCGTCGCCCAGGTCGGAGAACACCACCGGGCGGATCTCGACGGCCAGGCCGGGGATCTGCACGTCGGGGATCTTCCGGGCCAGCTCGACCGCACGTGCCTCGTCCTCGACGTCGAGCAGGTAGAACCCGCCCAGGAACTCCTTCGCCTCGACGAACGGACCGTCGGTCACCTCGGGCCCGTCGCCTCCGGGGCGCACGACCTTCGACCTGCTCGGGTCGCCCAGCGCCTGGGTCGAGATGAACTCGCCGTTCTCCTTGGTCTCGGCCATGAAGGCGCCGTGGCCCTCGCCGAGCAGCTTCTGCTGTTCCTCGGTCAGGTTCTCGAGCACGGTGGGGTCGACGTGCATCAGGATCAGGTACTTCATGGTGTCCTCCTCGTGGGGTGCCGCCCGGTGTGGGCGAACACCCGGTGGTCGTCACCGGTCAGGCGGATACGACAGCTCCGACGAAACAGTTCCACGAATTCTTCCCAGCGGCCGCGAACGGGCAGGTCAGTGGACGCCGAACGCCATCAGGTCGGAGACGGGGTTCGTCTGGCCGGGATCGACGTTGGTCAGCAGCAGCATGTCGTCGTACGACGAGAAGCCGCCGACGCGGTCCCGGATCGCGACGATGTGCCGGGCCACCTCGGGCTTCAGGGAGAGATGGCCGCCCAGGACCTCGGCCGGCACCTTGTTCACGTCGACCAGCCCGCCGTCGGGGTACTGCCGGTTCGGCACGTCCGGCCGGCCGATCAGGAGCTCCCTGGCGACGTCGGGTTGCGTGGCCAGCAGCTCGCGTGCGGTACGACGTGCTTCGGCCTGCTGGCGTACGGCGGCCACGGCGAGGCGCTGCCGGTCGACGAGGCGATCGTTCGGGCGCAGGGAGTCGGCGAACACCCAGCCGCGGATCGCGACCGCGTGCATGAGCCCACCGCCGATGTTGAGGCCCATCGCCGTACCGAACAGCACCTCCTGCACGCCCCCGTAGTCGGGGTCCGCCGCGAACAGCAGCACGAGTGAGGCGAAGTAGAACGGCACCGTGAGTGCCTGCCAGAGACTGCGCTTCTTCACGGCCGCGTGGGCCATGATCGCGCCCGTCCCGATGCCGATCGTCCACAGCGGCACCAGGGCCCAGGCCCAACTCTTGAACAGGGCAACGGCACGTGACGTCATGACGGAAGTATCACCCGCCTCTGAACCGGCGAAACGTGACGCCCGTCGTGCCATGATCGGCGACATGACGAGCACGCACGACGACCTGGTCCGCACCGCACGCCAGCAGGCCCTCGGCGACCTCCCCCGGCGTACGGCGCAGCGAAGCCCGGACAAGACCGCGATCATCGACGGCGATACCCGGCTCACCTTCGCCGAGTTCGAGGCCCGGGTGGACGCAACGGCGGCGGGCATGGCGTCCGACGGCATCGCCAAGGGAGACCGGGTCGCGCTGCTCTCCCACAACTGCTGGCAGTTCGCGGTGCTCGCCTTCGCGTCGGCACGGATCGGCGCCGTGCTGGTGCCGGTCAACTTCATGCTCGGTGCCGACGAGATCGCCTTCATCCTCGACCACAGCGGAGCCGGGACCTTCGTTGTCGAGGAGGCGCTCGTGCCGACCGCGGAAGACGCGATGAAGTCCGGTGGAAATGTTACCCGCCGGGTCGCCATCGGGGCAGCGCCACCGGCCGGTTGGGCCGACGTACGCACCTGGTTGGAGCACGACGGCGACGCGCCGAGCGTGCTCGTCGCGGACGACGACCCGGTGCGGTTGATGTACACCTCCGGCACCGAGTCGCGACCCAAGGGCGCGCTGCTCTCGAGCCGGGCCCTGATGTGGCAGTACGTCTCCTGCACGATCGACGGCTCCATGTCGGCCGACGACGTCGAGCTGCACACGCTCCCGATGTACCACTGCGCGCAGCTCGACTGCTTCCTCGGCCCCGACGTCTACCTCGGCGCCACCAGCATCATCCTGCCTGGGCCCGACGCCGGCGCGATCCTGCGGACCATCGCTGCCGAGAAGGTCACCAAGTTCTTCGCGCCCCCGACGATCTGGATCGCACTGCTGCGCCACCCCGACTTCGACAGCACCGACCTCTCCTCGCTGCGCAAGGGCTACTACGGCGCCTCGGCCATGCCGGTCGCGGTGCTGAAGGAGATGCGCGAGCGCCTGCCGCAGGTGGACCTCTGGAACTTCTACGGCCAGACCGAGATGGCGCCGCTGGCCACGATCCTCGGCCCCGAAGAGCAGCTCTCGAGTGCCGGATCCGCCGGGCGCCAGGCCCTCAACGTCGAGACCCGCATCGTCGACGACTCCGACACCACGGTGCCGACGGGCGAGGTCGGCGAGATCGTGCACCGCTCACCGCACGCCACCCTCGGCTACTACAACGACCCGGAGAAGACCGCGGACGCGTTCCGCAACGGCTGGTTCCACTCCGGCGACCTCGGGTACGTCGACGAGGCGGGGCGGCTCTTCGTCGTGGACCGCAAGAAGGACATGATCAAGACGGGTGGGGAGAACGTCGCCAGCCGCGAGGTCGAGGAGGCGATCTACAAGCTCGACGGAGTCGCCGAGGTCGCGGTCTTCGGGGTGGACCACCCGACGTGGGTCGAGGCTGTCACCGCGGTCGTCGTACCCAAGCCGGACACGACGCTGACCGCCGACCAGGTCATCGAGCACGCGCGGACGGTGCTGGCCGGCTACAAGACACCGAAGTACGTCGTGATCGCCGACGCGCTGCCGAAGAACCCGAGCGGCAAGA
This sequence comes from Nocardioides sp. Root151, assembly GCF_001427925.1. NCBI lineage: Bacteria > Bacillati > Actinomycetota > Actinomycetes > Propionibacteriales > Nocardioidaceae > Nocardioides > Nocardioides sp. Root151. Next base: position 807,417 of record NZ_LMGG01000007.1, on the reverse strand, counting down.
TCCTCAAGCGACAGTTGCGCGACGAGCACGGCGACATCGCGGGCACCTGACCGTCAGGCCAGGGCCTCGGCGATCGGCGTCGAGCCGTTGTTGAACTCGATCGTGCGCTTGATCGTGGCGTCGTCGGCCAACGCAGTGGCCACGACCAGCGCGACGTCCTCGCGGGAGACCGACGCCGACGAACCGCCGACATCGATCTTGCCGGTGCCGGGCTCCTCGGTGAGGGTGCTCGGGCCGAGCACCGTCCAGTCCAGGGACGAGGCGCGCACGTGCTCGTCGGCAGCGGCCTTCGCCTCGGCGTAGTGGAAGAACGAGTTGTCGGACGGCACACCGTGGTCGGGCCGGGCACCGAAGTAGGACACCATCACGAAGCGTCGTACGTCGGACTGTGCCGCCGCGTCGACCACCCGGATCGCGGCATCGCGGTCGACGGAGTAGGTGCGTTCGGGGCTGCCACCACCGGCGCCGGCCGAGAACACCACCGCGTCGTGGCCGGCGACCAGCTCGGCCAGGGCTGAGGTGTCGAGGTGCTCGACGTCGGCGGTCACCGGTGTCGCCCCAGTCGCCGACACGTCGGCCGCATGGTCGGGGTTGCGGATCACGGAGCTGACCTGGTGGCCCGCGCCGGACAGGATGCGGGCGAGATGCAGGGCGACCTTGCCGTGGCCGCCGATGATGGCGATGCGTGACATGCGCTACCTCCTTGGGAGTCGGCTCGCCTGTCACGCTACGTGGCGCGGTCAACCCCGCCTCCTAGAGTGACGCGGGTGACCACCGCGAACCAGGCACCGATCCTCTCCGGCAACGGAGTCGTCCTGCGGCCCCTCGCCGAGGACGACATCCCCCGCATCGTCGAGGCCTGCCGCGATCCGCGCACCCAGAAGTGGTTGGGCAGCATGCCGTCGCCGTACGACGAGGACGACGCGCGCGAGTGGATCGAGGCCTCGCGACTGGCTGCGGCAGAGGGCAGCAAGATCACGTGGGCGGTGGCCGACCCGACCACCCACGAGCTGGTCGGCGCGATCAACCTCTTCGACATCGAGCCGGGCACACGGGCCAAGGTCGGCTACTGGTCGCATCCGTCGGCCCGTGGCACCGGCACGATGACCGAGGCCTGCCGGATCGCGCTCGAGCACGCCTTCGACGACCTCGACCTGCCCACCGTCGTCGCCCACGCCGCAGTCGAGAACACGGCCAGCCAGCACGTGCTCACCGCCAACGGCATGCGTCGGGTCGCGCTCGAGCCCGGCGGCACGACGATCCGCACAGGCAAGGTCGATGCCTACCGCTACGAACGCCACGCGTCTGAGGCAACCCGTCCCTCGACGTTGTACGCCGATGACGTCGAGGCACACCAGGGCAGCAAGCCACTGCTCCCCCGCACCACGTTGGCCCTCGATGAGGGCGAGGTCGCCGTGGTTCTCGGCCGTCCGGGCAGCGGCCACACCGCGCTGGCCCTGGCCCTGGCCGGTCGGCTCCCCCTGTCGGCAGGGCAGGTCACCCTCGACGGTTCGCAGGACCCCACGAAGCTGCAGAAGGCCGTTGCCCTGGTCGACGTACCCGGGGTGAGCGAGCCCGACGGCAGCGTGCCCCTGCGCACGATCGTCGGCGAGGAGCTCGCGATGGCGAAGCGCAAGGCATCGAAGGCGGCCGTGCTCTCGTGGCTGGCCGAGGAGGGCATCGACGCGTACGCCGACAGCACCATCGACGACGTACCGCCCGAGGCACGGGTCGGCGCGCTGGCCCGACTCGCCTCCCTGCGGCCCGGCACCCGGTTCGTCGTGGTGACCTATCCCGAGCGCCACGGGCTGCATCCGGGCAGCTGGCTCGAGCTGGCCCGCTCACTGGCTGACGGCGGGTTCGGCGTGCTGGTCACCGCCAGCGCTGCCGTCGACCTGCCTGCCGACGTACACCGCTTCACGATCGGCCCCGAGGAAGGTGCCTGATGACGTCACTGCGCATTGCCTGGACCGAGCTGCGTCGCCTGACCGCGGGGCGGCTGCCCAAGATCGCCGTGCTCGCGCTGATGCTGGTGCCGACGCTGTACGCCGGGCTGTACCTCTACGCCAACCACGATCCCTACGCGAACCTCGACCACGTCCCGGCCGCCCTGGTCGTCGAGGACACCGGTGCCACCGACACCGCCGGCGAGGAGATGCAGGCCGGTCGTGACGTGGCCGACGAGCTCCTCGAGCGCAAGGACTTCGGGTGGGAGGAGGTCAGCCGCGAGGAGGCGGAGGAAGGTGTCAGCGAGGGCCGCTACGACTTCGCGCTGGCCATCCCACGAGACTTCTCCGCCTCCCTGACCAGTGCCGGGACCTCCGACCCGGAGCGGGCGCGGCTCCAGATGATCACCAACGACGCGAACTCCTATCTCTCCACGACGATCGCCAACACGGTGACCGACAAGGTGCGCGACGCGATCGCCACCCGGGTCTCGAAGGAGGCCACGGACACGTTCCTGCTCGGCATCGCCGACCTGCGCAGCGGCCTGCTCAAGGGGGCCAACGGCGCCGACAGACTGGTCAAGGGCCTGACCCAGGCCCGCACCGGCGTCGGCAAGCTCGAGCGCGGGGCCGGCCGCCTGGCCACCGGAGCCGACACCCTCGCCGACGGCGCCTCCGAGTTGAGCACCGGGCTCGGCACCCTGGAGTCCGGCACCGCCGCCCTGCCGGGCCAGACCCGCCAGCTCGCCACCGGGGCACGCAAGGTCGCCAACGGCAACGCGACGGTCGCGTCGTACGGACGACTGGCCGCCTCTGCCGTCGGCGACGTGCGCACCCGCTACCGCGACAACCGTGCCGATCTCTCCGCCGACCTGCGCGCCATGGGCCTGACCCAGGCACAGCGCACCCGGATCCTGGCGCTCTACGACCGGGTCGGCCAGCCGATCCGCGAGGCCGACGCCAAGGCCCGCGACGCCAGGAACAAGCTGAACAGGCTGGCCAACGGGGCGGACGCGGTCGCCGACGGCAACGAGAAGCTCGCCGCAGCGGTGCCCGCACTGGTCAAGGGCATCTCCGATGCGCACGACGGTGCGACGAAGCTGTCCAACGGCGCCGGCCAGCTGTCCGAGGGCGCCACCACCCTCAAGACCGGGGTCGGCGACCTCGACACCGGGCTGGTCAAGCTCCGCAACGGAGCCGTGAAGCTGCGTGACGGCCTCCGCGACGGCGCCGCCCAGGTGCCCACGATGGATGCGAAGACCCGCAGCCGCGTGGCCAGCACGATCGGCGACCCGGTCGACATCCGCTCGAGCTCGCAGGCCGAGGCCGCGTCGTACGGCGCCGGGCTGGCCCCCTTCTTCCTGGCCCTGGCCGCCTGGATCGGCGGCTACGTGCTGTTCCTGCTGGTCCGTCCGCTGTCCCAACGTGCGCTCGCGGCCAACCAGACGCCGCTGCGGGTGGCCCTGGGTGGCTGGTACACGCCGATGCTGCTCGGCCTGGCCCAGGTCACCGTAATGCTGGCGGTGGTCACGATCGCCCTCGACATCAGACCGGTGCACGTGCCGACCACGCTGCTGTTCCTGATGCTCTCCTCGGCCGTCTTCATCGCGATCATCCACGCCCTCAACGCGCTTCTCGGCACGGCCGGCCAGTTCCTCGGGCTGGTGATGATGGTGATGCAGCTCGTCACCGCCGGCGGCACGTTCCCGTGGCAGACGATCCCGCAGCCGCTCTACGTGCTGCACCACGTGCTGCCGATGAGCTACACCGTCGACGGCCTCCGGCAGCTGATGTACGGCGGGCTCGAGGCGCGTGTGCTCACCGACGTACTGGTGCTGGCCGCGTGGGGCATCGGCGCGTTGCTCGTGACCAGCCGGGTGGCCCGCAAGCAACGGGTCTGGTCGGCCAAACGCGTCCGCCCCGAGCTGGTGCTCTGACCCTTTCGGATCACCGGATGCGGCGATCATCCTCTCTCTCGAGATCGTCGTCAGGGGCTTCGGCACGGACCGAGAACGAGAGCTTTCGCAGCAGCCTGCTCAGCTCGGCCTGCTCCGTGGGGTCGAGCTGGCGCAACAGTCGCCGTTCCAGCGCGATGTGCTCGTCGAAGATGGCGTCGATCCGTCTCAGCCCGTCTTCGGTGAGCTCGGCGAAGACCTGACGTCGATCCCCGCCGGTGCGGACCCGGCGTACCAGGCCGTCGCGCTCGAGATTGTCCAGTCGCAGGGTGACCGCACTCGAGGTGAGCAGCGAGGACGCGGCGAGCTCCCCGACGGTCTTGCGGAACGGCGACCCGGAGCGGCGCAGGCTGGCCAGGACGTCGAACGCAGCGACCGAGAGCCCGTGTTCGCGGTGCAGGTGCGCCGCCGCGGCTCGCTGCAGGGGCAGGAGCCGACTGACCCGCCCGAAGACGCCGATACTGGCGGCGTCCACGTCGGGGCGCTCATCGTGCCACTCCGCGATGATCAGGTCGACCTCGTCCTCGGGGGTGTCCCGTTTCCCTCGGCCTCGTGCCATCTCGCCCTCCGACCAGCTGTCCGCCCTGCGTCGAAGAATGATCCTAGGTGGCCCTTGACTGCCCGTCGGGCCGCGATCTATCTTACCGGCAAGGTAATTCTGTAAGTCCTTATAGATCAAGACCTTACAGATATTCGATGGACCACATCAGCGGGCTGACACCCCCACAGGAAGGCTTGGTCATGGACAACGCGACACACGTGGGCCGGCGCGGACTGCTCGCGACCGGGCTGGGCCTCGGCGCCGTGGCCGCCGCCGACCTCTGCTGCACGCCGTGGGCCGCTGCAGCTGGGCGAACGCCACGCGGGCACCAGCCGCCGGACGCCACCCAGCTCAGCGGAGAGCTCCGGAGTGCCCGCACGAAGGTGATCCTGCTCGGCACGGCGGCCGGCCCCTTCCCCGAGCCGGGACGTCAGGGCTGCAGCAGCCTGGTGGTCGTCGGCGACCGGTCCTACCTCGTCGATGCGGGGTACGGCACGGTCCGCAAGCTGGTGCAGTCCGGAGTACCCATGGAGTCCCTGCGCGGAGTGTTCGTGACGCACCTGCACTCCGACCACGTGGCGGACCTGTTCAACCTGTTCATGCTCGGGTGGGGCACCGGTGGGCACGGAATCGTCGACCCGGTGCAGGTGTACGGCCCCGGGAATCCGCACGGTCTGCCCGCACCCACTCCCGGCGTCGACCCGGCGCCGCTCGCCAACCCCGACAACCCGACCCCGGGTACGTCGGAGCTGCTGGCAGGCGCAATCGACGGCTGGGCCTACGACCTGAACATCCGCACCCGCTACAACAGCCGCCCAGGCCTTGCGTCCCTGATCGACGCACACGACCTGCTGCCGCCGGAGTCCGTCGGCGCGACACCGGACGGTGACGTCGCCCCGGACATGGAGCCGTTCGTCGTCTTCGAGGACGATCGGGTCCGGGTCAGCGCCACGTTGGTGCAGCACCCGCCGGTCTTCCCGAGCTTCGGCTACCGCTTCGAGACCGAGGACGGAGTCTTCGTCTTCTCCGGGGACACTGCGGTCAGCAACAACGTGGTCCGTCTGGCTGCCGGCGCCGATCTCCTGGTGCACGAGACCCTGCACATTCCCTACTACGCCGGGATCGGCTACCCGCAAGCGTTGCTGGACTTCTTCGCCAGCTCGCACACCACCCCGGAAGACGTCGGGCGGGTGGCGTCGGAGGCGGGAGTGCGACGCGTTGCGCTCGCGCACATCGGGCCCGGGGATCCGCGCGAGGTCAGTGACTCGACCTGGCGACGCGCGGTGCGCTCGACGTACCGCGGTGACGTGGTGGTCGGGCACGACCTGCAGCAGATGGCCTACGGTCCACGCCGCTGAGCCGAACCGGGCCAACAGCCCGACTCGGTGCGGTCCGTCCGGACAGGCGGCACACTGGAGCAATGGATGCAGTCGATTGGAATGAGCGCTACGCCGATGCGGAGCTGGTGTGGTCGGCGACGCCGAACCAGTTCGTCGCCGGCCAGCTGGCCGAGCTGACACCCGGGCGCGCCGTCGACCTGGCCGCCGGCGAGGGCCGCAACGCGCTCTGGCTGTCGTCGCTGGGTTGGCAGGTCACCGCGGTCGACTTCGCCCAGGCCGGCCTCGACAAGGGCCGGGCCGTCGAGCCGCCCTCGGACCACCCGATCGAGTGGGTGTGCGCCGACGTGCTCACCTGGGCGGCGCCGGTGCCGGTCGACCTCGCCGTGATCGCCTACCTGCAGCTCCCGGCCGCGGGCCGACAGCGGGCAGTACGCCGGGCCTGGTGCGCGCTCGACATCGGCGGCACGTTCCTCTGTGTCGCCCACGACTCCAGCAATCTCGCCGAGGGCACCGGAGGGCCGCAGGACCCGTCGGTGCTGATGACCGCCGACGACGTGCTGGCCGACCTCGACGGCGAGTCGTTCGAGGTGGTGCGGGCCGAGCGCGTCTCACGCGAGGTCGAGCCGGGGCACGGTGGCGAGCCGGCGCGGACGGCGTACGACTGCCTGGTGCACCTGGTCAAGCGCTGACCGGTCAGGCGTCGGTGTCGTGGTCCTCGGACTTGGGCTGGTCACCGAACACACCCGCATCGCGCGCGTCGCGGGTCTTGCGGAGCTGACGGGTCAGGCTCCAGCACAGCAGCGCGACGGCGACGATCAGGGCGATGAACACCGAGAACCCGAGCCACCCGGCGACGACGTCCTTGTCCTCGGGGATGCTGTTGTCCTTGGCGACAAGGGCGATGAGCAGGCCGTGCACAGCCGCCAGTGATTCAGTCATGACTCCAGTGTCTCAGTCGTGTCGCGGATGCCGGCGAAGAGGTCGTCCTCGGGCAGCGTCGACTCGACGTGGCTGGTGACCAGCTCGAACTCCTCGGTCGGCCACACGCGCTGCTGGAGGTCGAGGGGTACGGCGAACCAGTGCCCGTCGGGGTCGATCTGGGTGGCGTGGGCGAGCAGCGCCCGGTCACGCACGTCGAAGTAGTCGCCGCAGGGCACGCGGGTGGTGATGCGGGCGTCGTGCGCCGGGTCGGGCTTCCAGTTGGCCAGCCGTTCCTTCCACGGGTTCTCGAGGCCGGCTGCCTCCATCGCCTCGGAGATCGCGACGGTGCGCGGCCGGTTGAACCCGTGCTGGTAGTAGAGCTTCATCGGCTGCCACGCCGGACCGGCCTCCGGATAGCGCTCCGGGTCACCGGCAGCCTCGAACGCCACCATCGAGATGTTGTGGCACTGGATGTGGTCGGGGTGCGGGTAGCCACCCTTCTCGTCGTACGTCGTGACGACGTGGGGCCTGAACTCGCGGATCAACCGCACCAGTGGTGCGGCCGCGGCCTCGACGTCCTCGAGGGCGAAGCAGCCCTCCGGCAGCGGCGGCTTCGGGTCGCCCTCGGGCCATCCGGAGTCGATGAAGCCGAGCCAGTCCTGGGTGACGCCGAGGATGTCGCGGGCCGCCTCCATCTCCCTGCGACGGATCTCGGTGATGTTCTCGAGCACGTCGGGGCGGTCCATGCGGGGGTTCAGCACGGAACCGCGCTCACCCCCGGTGCAGGTGACGACGTGGACGTCGACCCCCTCGGCGACGTATTTCGCGGTCGTCGCGGCACCCTTGCTCGACTCGTCGTCGGGATGGGCGTGCACGTGCATCAGGCGCAGGGGGCCGGAGGGCGGTGTCGGCATGCGGTGATTCTAGTGGCGGGTGGGCGAAGTCCCGTGCCCGGCGCACGCGCCTTCACCCACGGGCCACTGGGTGGCGGGTGGGCGAAGTCCCGTGATGCCGGGCGCTCTGCCACCATGGAGCCCGTGAGTGTTGACCTGTCCGAGCGCTACGGCACCAGACGTCCCCGGCAACGACTGTTCGTGGTGGTCGTGTGTGCCGTGCTCGCCATCGCCTTCCTCGGTTGGCTGGGCTGGGTGATGTGGTTCCACTCCACGCCCGAGGCCTCGTCCGACCTGTCGACGTACTCCGTGGTCGACCAGCACAAGGTCGAGGTCGTCGTACAGGTCCACCTGTCCGACGACGCCGACGCGACCTGCAAGGTGCGGGCCCTGGCTGGCGACCACGTCACGGTCGGCGAGCAGAACTTCACGCCCACGGACGGGCGCAACGAGGTGAGCATCCGCACGGAGCGCGAGGCGACCTCGGTCGAGTTGGTCGGCTGCACGACACCCGACCAGGATCGACCCCGCTGATCACCCGGGGCTGATCTCTCGGGAACGTGCCGCACCCCGGCCGTTTTGCTAAACTCATTCTTTCGACACCTCGAGCAGGGACATTCAGTGCTGCCGACGGAGCAGGCACTTGTGCCCTCTGCGGTTCGTGTGCGTCCCCCACACCGCCCGAGGTTTCCCAATGGGCACTGCCCCAATCCGCACTGCACGCAGGAGTTGCACCATGACTGAGCAGGGAACGATCTGGCTTACCCAGGAGGCTTACGACAAGCTCCAGGCTGAGTTGGAGAACCTCAAGGGCCCGCTCCGCCAAGAGATCATCGAGAAGATCTCCGCTGCCCGGGACGAGGGAGACCTCAAGGAGAACAGCGGCTACCACGCCGCGAAGGACGAGCAGGGCAAGCAGGAGGCCCGCATCCGTCAGCTCGAGGACATGCTCCGGCGCGCCGAGGTCGGCGAGACGCCCCCCGACGACGGTGTCGTCGAGCCCGGCATGGTCGTGACCGTCAAGCTGCTCGACTTCGACGAGACCGAGCAGTTCCTGCTCGGTGCCCGCGAGAACCTCAACGAGGGCGACGACCTCACCGTCTACTCCCCCGAGTCAGCCATGGGTGCCGCGATCAACGGCAACTCCAAGGGCACGACGGTCACCTACGCCGCGCCCAACGGCAAGGAGCTGAAGGTCGAGATCCTCGACGCCAAGCCCTACGGCGCCTGATCACTTCCCGATACTCCCTGACGTTTCGGCCCTGATCCGGGGATACTCCCTGACGTTTCAGCCCCTTCGGGGACCGAAACGTCAGGGAGTATCGTCATTCTGGGACCGAAACGTCAGGGAGTATCTACTCGAAGACGGTGTAGCCGCGCTCGCGGAGCCGGGCGAGCAGGGTCGAGGCATGGGTCTCGCCGCGGGTCTCCAGCTGCAGGTGCACCTCGACCTCGTCGAGGTGGAGCGAGGGCGAGATGCGTTCGTGGGCGACCTCGAGCACGTTGGCCTGGGCGGCAGCGAGCTCACCGAGCAGCTTGGCCAGCCCGCCTGGTACGTCGGGGATGCAGACCCGCAGGTTGAGGTAGCGGCTGTCGGCGGCCATGCCGTGCCGGATCACCTTGCCGAGCAGCAGCGGGTCGATGTTGCCGCCCGACAGCACCGCCACCAAGGGCGTCTCGAACGCGGTCGGGTTGTCGAGCACGGCGGCCACTGCGGCCGCCCCGGCCGGTTCGACGACCAGCTTGGCCCGTTCGACCAGCGCCAGCAGGGCTCGTGAGAGGGACTCCTCCGAGACCGTGATGACGTCGTCGACGTAGCTCTGGATCGCCCGGAACGGGACGTCGCCGGGTCGGCCGACCGCGATTCCGTCGGCCATCGTGGCCATCGACTCCAGCGCCACCGGTGAGCCGGCGGCCAGTGATCCGGGAATCGCCGCGGCGCCCTCGGCCTGCACGCCGATCACGCGTACGTCGGGCCGCAGCGCCTTGATCGCCGTACCGATGCCGGCCACGAGACCGCCGCCACCCGCGGGAACCAGCACCGTGCGCACGTCGGGTGCCTGCTCGAGGATCTCGAGACCGGCGGTGCCCTGCCCCGCCACGATGTCGGCGTGGTCGAAGGGGTGGATCAGCACGGCGCCGGTGCGTTCGGCGAACTCGCGGGCCGCCTCGAGGGCCTGGTCGATGTACTTGCCGTGGAACACCACGTCTGCGCCGTACGCGCGCGTGGCCCGCTCCTTGGGGATCGGCGCTCCTTCGGGCATGAACACCGTCGACTTGATGCCGAGCAGGTTGGCCGCGAGCGCGACGCCCTGGGCGTGGTTGCCGGCCGACGCCGCCACGACGCCGTGGGCCCGCTCCTCCTCACTGAGCCGCGAGATGCGCAGGTAGGCACCGCGGATCTTGAACGACCCGGTGCGCTGGAGGTTCTCGCACTTGAGGCTGACCGGCCCGCCTGCCTTCGCACTGAGCCATCGCGACTCCTCCATCGGGGTCAGCACCGCGACGCCCTCGAGCACCTTGCGCGCGGCTTGGATGTCGGCCAGGGTCGGCACGGGGATCTCAACCACGGTCTTCTCCATCTGCGAGCGCCTCGGGGTCGTTGGGCGTGCCGGGTTGTCGTCCGGCCGCGACCAGATCCTCGTCGATCGCCTCCATCGGGTCCTCGCCGACCTCGGTGAAGGCGGCGAGGTGCTGCACGACCGCATTGACCACGGCAGCCAGGGGTACGGCGACCAGAGCGCCGGCCACTCCCGCCACGATCACACCGCAGCCGATCGCGACGATCACGCCGAGCGGGTGCACGGACACGAAGCGGCCCATCAGGAACGGCTGCAGGATGTGGCCCTCGATCTGCTGCACCAGGATCACTCCACCGAGCATCAGCAGCGCGGTGAACGGGCCCTGGGCCACCAAGGCCACCAGCACCGCGACGGAGCCGGCGATCGTGGCACCGATCATCGGCACGAAGGCACCGAGGAAGACGAGGACGCCGATCGGCAGCACCAGGGGCAGGTCGAGGATCGCCGCGACGATCATGATGCCGATCGCGTCGACCAGCGCGACGACCACGGTGGCGCGCACGAACTGGGTGAGCGAGTTCCAGGCGACCCGGCCCGACGAGTCGACGCGCTCACGCGCGGCCCGGGGGAACATCCGCACCATCCACGACCAGATGCGGTCGCCGTCGGCGAGGAAGAAGTACGTCGCGAACAGCACGATGAAGAAGCCGGCCAGCACGTGTCCGAGTGCCGCGCCGAACTCCGTGACGTGCGCGAGCACCTCGGTGTCCTTCGAGCGTTCGGTGATGCTCTTCTGGGTCTCCTCGAGCCAACTGTTGATCTGGGAGTCGCTGGCCTTCAACGGACCGTCCTGCAACCACTCGCGGATCTTCTCGATGCCGACCACGACCTGGTCGGCCAGCTGGGTTCCGCCGCGGATCACCTCGCGACTGACGAAGGTCAGGAGGGCACCCACGGACGCGATGCCGCCGAGGACGACCAGTCCGGCACCCAGGGCGCGCGGCACGCCCACGTTGGCGAGGCCACGGACCACCGGCGCAGCGAGCGCCGCGATCAGCATGGCGATCACCAGGGGCAGGGTGATCACCGCGAAGTAGGCGAGCACCCAGAGGATCGCGAGGCCCGCAGCCGAGATGATCAGGAAGCGCCACGCCCACGCCGCGGCCAGGTCGAGCGCCCACGGCACCTGGGCCCTGCGGGTGTTCGACGGGCCCGTCTCGATCGGCGCCGGTTCTGCCCGACGCTCGGCACGCAGGACCGCCCACTGGTGCGCGAGCTGCTGGGTCAGGCGCTCTGACAGGGAGTCATCGTCGTCGTCGCGCTCACGCCTCGACAACAGCTTCGAGCGACGCCTGGGTTCACCCTCTTCGGGCGCGCCCTCAGCTGTCTCGTCGGGCGCCTGTTCGGGCTCGGCCTGGTCCGCTTCGTCAGCTTCGTTGCTCACGGTCGCCAAGGCTATGCCACGGGCAAGGTGGGCCCGTCATCCAACAGGCCCACCCGACGGACACGTTCAGCCGAGGGCCCGGTCGAGGTCGCCGAGGAGGTCGTCGACGGTCTCGATCCCGACGCTGAGGCGGACCAGGTCGGCAGGCACCTCGAGGTCCGTGCCGGCGACCGACGCGTGGGTCATCCGGCCGGGGTGCTCGATCAGCGACTCGACTCCGCCGAGCGACTCGCCCAGCGTGAAGACCTCCGCCTTGCCGCAGACGTCCAGCGCCAACTGCTCGCCACCGGTGACCCGGAACGACACGATGCCGCCGTACCGCTTCATCTGCTTCGAGGCGACCGCGTGGCCGGGGTGCTCCGCGAGACCGGGGTAGATCACCTGCGACACCTTGGCGTGACCGCTGAGGAACTCGACGATCTTCTCTGCGTTGTCGCAGTGCCGGTCCATGCGCACACCCAGGGTCTTGAGGCCGCGGTGGGTGAGGAACGCGTCGAACGGTCCGGGGACGGCACCCATGGAGTTCTGGTGGAACGCGACCTTCTCGGCGATGTCGAGGTCGCGTACGACGAGGGCGCCGCCGACGACGTCGGAGTGGCCGCCGCAGTACTTCGTGGTCGAGTGCACCACGACGTCCGCGCCCAGGGTGATCGGCTGCTGGAGGTACGGCGACGCGAACGTGTTGTCGACGACCAGCAGGGCACCGGCGTCGTGGGCGACAGAGGCGAGGGCCTCGATGTCGCCGATGTTGAGCAGCGGGTTGGTCGGGGTCTCGACCCAGACGACCTTGGTCCGGCCCGGCTGGATCGCCGCGCGCACGGCGTCGACGTCGGAGACCGCGGCCGGACTGTGGTCGAGGCCCCAGACCTTGGCCACCTTGTCGAACAGGCGGTAGGTGCCGCCGTACGCGTCGTCGGGGATGACCACGTGGTCGCCGGGGCGGCACACGGAGCGGAGCAGGGTGTCCTCGGCGGCGAGGCCGGAGGCGAAGGCGAAGGCGCGTTCGCCCTGCTCCAGGGCGGCCAGCACACCCTCGAGCGCGGTGCGCGTCGGGTTGCCCGAGCGGCTGTACTCGTAGCCGCCACGCATGCCGCCGACGCCGTCCTGCTTGTAGGTGCTGGTGGCGTAGATCGGCGGGATCACCGCGCCGGTCATCGGATCGGGTTCGTAGCCGGCGTGGATCGCACGCGTCTCGAAGCCTGACTTGTTGGCGTGTTCTTGAGTGCTCACGCACCCGACTGTAGCGAGGGGAGCTCGGGTCGATGCGTGCGCCAACCGGCAAGAGCCTTGTCCGCCGTACGCGTGCGGACGATGATGGAGCCGAGGGCGCCATGAATGATCCGCCGTACGTCTTGCAGGAAGCCGGTCTCTCCCCCGCCGAGCCGCCGGAGGACCCCGACGCGCCCAAGGGCCGACTCACCTGGTTGTGGGCCGTGCTGGCCATGGGCGCGATCGTCGGCGTCGGCGGCGCGATCAGTGTCGCCTCCCAGCGGTACGCCGAGAACGAGCCGCCACTCGACCCCGACCAGGCGATCAACACCGAGCAGGCGGCGGACCTGTGCCGCGATGCGATGTTCGAGCTCGGCATCGAGGAGTTCACCGTGCCGCCGTACATCCCCGCCCCCGACGGCAGCAACCTGCAGACGCCGCTGCCGTGGCGTGCCGGCGTGACGATCATGATCGTGCCGATCCGGGCGATGGCGTCCGAGGGCAGCTTCAGCGCCCTGCCCATGCGCACCGTCAAATGCACGATCGACCGCTGAGGCCGGGGCAACGGGAACGTTCGGAGGCCTTGCGTTGTTGGGCACACTGGAAGCATTCCGACCCGAAGGAGACGCCCGTGTTCGGCCGCCACAAGACCGAGTTGGTCACCCCCGACCGTGCCCTGCCGGGCCGCACGGAGGCCTGGTTCCACCTGGCCGACAAGCACGTCGTCCTCGACGCGCCCGTGGTCACCGACGAGATCCCTGACGGCTTCGAGGCGGCGATCTTCGGGCTCGGCTGCTTCTGGGGCGCCGAGGAGATCTACTGGCAGAAGGACGGCGTCTGGTCGACCTCCGTCGGGTACGCCGGCGGCTCGACGCCGCACCCGTCGTACGAAGAGGTGTGCTCCGGGATGACCGGCCACACCGAGGCCGTGCGCGTGGTCTTCGACCCGGCCGTCATCTCCTACGCCGACCTGGTCAAGACGTTCTTCGAGGTGCACGACCCGACCCAGGGCATGCAGCAGGGCAACGACGTCGGCACGCAGTACCGCTCGGCGCTCTACACGCTCAGTGAGGCGCAGCGCGAGACCGCGATCGAGCTGACCAAGGTGTACGGCGACGAGCTGGCCCGCCGCGGACAGGGCCCGGTCACCACCGAGATCCGGCCCGCGTCGACCTACTTCTACGCCGAGGACGTGCACCAGCAGTACCTCGCGAAGAACCCGTTCGGCTACCGCTGCCACGCCAACACCGGCGTCAAGTTCCCGACGGGTGCCTGAGGACGACCGCAAGGCACGAAGGCGGATTCGGCTCTGCCGCGACGCCCTGTTAGCGTGATCGCTTTCCTGCCCGTCACGGGCAAGGGGGGATCTCGGGTCTGCCCGTGAGTCGACCCCGGAGACTCTCATGCAACACAGAGCCCCACGCCCATTGACAGACCTGTGGCGCCGCCTTCCGCGCGCCACCGCGCACTCGCTCGCCATGGTGGCCCGACCTGGGCACGCCCGAGCCCTCGTCATCGTTCTGGTGCTGCTGGGCCTCGGCGCGAGTGCCTACGCCACCCGAGCGTCCATGGTCGGCGGGTCATCGAGCACGCAGTCCGGCTCGGCGGGGCCCGAGCACCCAGGCCCCTCCGGGTCGCCCGAGGTCGGGCCGCCGGAGCTGACCCCGGAGACACCTGCCTCCGACGGCCGGGTGGCGAACCGCAAGGACGCCAAGTCCGCGACGTCGAAATCCCCACGGGACGAGGTGGCTTCCCGCGCGGGAGCCCGCACCACGCAGACGCGCCTGACCCCGCGCGAGACGTCGTCTTCGCCGAGCCCAGAGGTCTCGACCGCGGCCGACGTCACACCCCCGGCGACCAGCCTCAGCGCCGAGTTCCCTGCCGCGGACAGCGCTCAGTTCTCGTTCAGTGCGGACGAAGCCGCGTCGTTCATGTGCAGCCTCGACGGAGCGGCGTACACGCCCTGTGACTCCGGGGTGGGCTACTCGGACCTGGACCCCGGTCGGCACACCTTCTCCGTACGCGCGACGGACGCGGCGGGGAACGTCGATGCGAGCCCGGCCGAGACCACGTGGCAGGTCAGGGGCAACGGCAAGTCTGACCACTGACGTGTCCGGCGGCCCCCGCGGCCAGCCGTCTTGGCGGGGCGTGGCTCGTCAGCGTCCTGTTCGGGCACCTGAGTAAGTTGGACGCATGAGCACCCCCACCGAGCTCGGACTTCCCCGCTGGCACGCGATCGTCGAGAGCGGTGACTCCGCGGGCCTGGCCGACCTGGTCGCCGAGGACGCCGTCTTCCACTCCCCCGCCGTCTTCAAGCCGCAGGAGGGCAAGCCGCTGGTCGTCGCCTACCTGACCGCGGCGTTGAAGGTCCTCGGCGAGGACTTCTCGTACGTCGACGAGTGGCCGCGCGAGAACGACGCCATTCTGGAGTTCACCTCGACCCTGGGCGACCTGCAGGTCTTCGGCATCGACCGGATCACCTGGGACGACCACGGCCGGATCACCGAGTTCACCGTGATGATCCGGCCACTGAAGTCACTCAACGCCCTGGTCGAGCGGATGGGCGAGGAGCTCACCGCCCTCGCCGAAGCCGCCAAGCCAGAGTAGTCACGCGTCGATCGTCAGCACCACGTCGACAGCGTCACCCAACGTGACCAGCTCTGCCCGCCGTACGGCGTCCTTCACCGGCAGGAACCACGTGCCCTCGCGCGGGAACATCGACGTCGTGAAGTCGGTCTCCCCGATGCGCGCATTGACCGGCACGACGCCCCAGTAGGCCACCGCGGCCTTCACCTCGTCGACGATCTCGGCGGCGTCGGGAGGAAGCACCACGAAGTGGTACGGCGCGGGCCCGCGCCACTCGACGACGGGTCCGGCGAACTCGATCTCCACGGCGTCAGGATACGCAGTCGGGTGGCCTGTCAGGCGCGCTCGATCACGAACGCGGTGATGAAGCCGAGCGTCGCGATCAGGCCGGCGTACAGATGCGTCCGCTCGAACGCCTCGGGGATCATCGTGTCGGCCACCATGGCCAGGATCGCGCCGGCCGCGATCGCGGTGATCACCGCGATCGCCTCGGGGGCCGCGCCGTCGAGGAGCAGCGCACCCAGCGCGCCCGCCACGCCGCTGGCCACCGCAATGCCGACCCAGACCCCGAAGACGTAACGGGCACTGCGTCCGCTGGCCTTCATGCCGGCCGAGCTGGAGAGCCCTTCGGGCACGTTGGAGATGAAGATCGCGGCCAGCACCGGGAGGGCCACTCCACCGCCCCCGAGCAGCGAGACGCCCAGCACCACCGACTCGGGCACGCCGTCCAGCAGTGCGCCGATCGCGATCGCCGTGCCGCTGCCTGCCTGTTCCTTCTCGGAGGGCTGGAGCTCACCGGAGCGCTTGCGGTGTCGGGCGCCCTTGTGTGCCAGCGCCACGTTGGCGGCGACGTAGACCACCGCACCGCCGAGGAAGCCGGCCACGGTCGGCCAGAGCCCGCCGAGCTCCTCGGCCTCGTCGACCAGGTCGAAGGACAGCGCCGAGATCAGCACGCCCGCGCCGAACGCCATCACCGTGGCCACCACGGGCCGCGGGACGCGCACGAACCACGCGACCAACGCGCCCAGCACCAGGGCGCCACCCGCGAGCAGGCCCCACAGGCCGGCTTCGATCCAGACCGTCACGTCTGTCACTCAACCAGACGGGCGACCTGTCCTGACCCAGAACTGGCGACAGGTCAGTCGTCGACCCAGAAGCCACGGCCGCCCCACCCGCCGTACCCGTCGCCCCGCCGGTCGCCCGGCCCGCGCGAGCCGAGGTAGGAGCCCACGACCGCGGCGCCCAGGTCGTCGAGCTCGGGTGCCACCACGCGACCGTCGACGCGCTTGGCCATCGAGTCGATGAACCGGGCCAGCCCCGGATCGTCGCCGAGGCGGAAGAACGTGGTCTGCGCGCCGAGGCGTCCGGCGTTGTCGAGCTCGCGCACGCTGTAGGCGATCGTCAACGGGTGCGGCGGATAGTCGAAGTAGACCTCGCCGTTCGGCTCGAGGTGCGAGGTGGGCTCGCCGTCCGTGACGATCAGCAGCACGGGCTGGGCATTGGGGTGCTTGCGGAAGTGGCGGTTGGCCAGCAGCAGCGCGTGGTGCAGGTTCGTGCCCTTGGCCCAGAACGCGTCGAGTGCCGTGAGCTGCTCGATCTCCATCACCTCGGCGTGCCGGCCGAACCCGATCAGCTGCAGGTGGTCGCCACGGAACCGGCTCTGGATCAACGTGTGCAGCGCCAGCGCCGTCCGCTTCATCGGCACCCAGCGGCCGTCCATCGCCATCGAGAACGAGGTGTCGACCAACAGCGCCACGCAAGCCTGGGTGCGGGCCTCGGTCTCGCTGACCTCGACGTCGCCGATGTCGAGGCGTACTCCGTTGCGTGTGTCGCCGCCGTCGGAGACCGTGCGGATCACCGCATTCGTGATCGTGCGCGTCACGTCCCACGGCTCGGTGTCACCGAACGCCCACTCGCGGGTGGCCCCGCTCGGCTCGCCGGCGGCACCCGCATGGCGTACGTCGCGAGCGCCCTGGCGACCCGACAGGCGCTGGGCCACGTCACGGAGCAGCGCCTTGCCGAGCTGGCGCATCGCCTTGGGCGACAGCCGGTAGTTGCCGGTCGAGTCGCGCTTCAGGTAGCCGGTGTCGCGCAGCGCCTTCTCGAGCTCTGCAAGGGTGCGGGCGTCGACCGCAGCCTCGTCGCCGAGCTGCCTGGCCAGCTTGTCGAGGTCGACGTCGTCCATGCGCGCGCCCTGGTAGGACTGCGCGAGCTGCTCGGCCAGGTCGTCGAGGTCGGCCAGGTCCTGCAGGGCGCCGGTGCCGTCGCCGAGCCCCAGACCCTCCTCGCCCTCGAAGTCGGCCGAGCCGCCCCAGTCCTCGCCGGGCCGGGCCGCCTGCAGGTTCGCGTCGAGTCGGCCCAGCTGCTCGGAGAGCTGCGGGGAGCCGAACGCCTGCTCCGAGAGCTGCATCAGCTCGTTGCGCTGCTCCGGCGTCATCGAGTTGAGCATCCGCTGGGCGGCGGCGGAACGGGCAGCCATGGCGTCGAGGAGCTCGTCGATGTTCCTCGGGTTCTCGGGGAAGAACTCCCCGTGCTTGTCCATGAACGCATCGAAGTCGGCCTGGGTGTCCTCGCCGCGGGCGTGCTTCTCGAGCAGGTCGTTGAGGTCGCCGAGCATCTCGTTGATCCGCTCGCGGTCCTCGTCGGTGGCGCCCTCGAGGGCCTGCTTCATGCCGGCGAACCGCTGGTCGAGCAGCTCCCGGCCGAGCAGGTCCTTGATCTGCTCGTAGGCCTCGCGGGCCTCCGCGCTCTGCCAGTCGTACGACGCCAGCTCGGTCACCGCCGCCGCCGGAGAGCTCGGCAGGTTCTCCAGCTGCATCTCGCGGAACGCGCGGTCGGAGTCGTCGAGGTCGACGTCGCGGGCCAGCTGCTTGCGCTCCTCGAGCACCGCCTTGTCGAGCAGCTCGCGCACCTGCTGGAGGGTGCCGTCGAGGTTGTGGCGTTGCAACAGCTCCTGGCGTTTCTCCTGCACCCGGCGGGCCAGGTCGTCCAGCCCGCGCTGGTCCCTGGACCCGCGGCGGAGGTATTCGCGCATCGCCCGCTCGGGCGAGTAGCCGGCCATCACGTCCTCGCCGATCGCCTCGAGGGCGTCGGCCAGGTCGACCGGCGGCGCGAGCGGGTCCGGGCCACCCGCGTAGCGCGAGTAGCGCGACCGGTGCCGGTCCGGGCGGCGCGTCATCCGTAGATCGTCTCCCCGTCGCCGGTGTCCTTGCCGATCTTGCGGGCCAGGTAGAGGCCTTCGAGGGCCAGCTCGATGGCGCTGGCCTGCTCGCCGTCGTTGGTGGCCCCGAAGCGCTCCATGACGGTGTCGTAGAACTCCGACTCCCCCAGCGGCGGCAGCGCGTCGAGCAGCTCACGCGCGGTGACCTGCTCGCCGGTGGCGATCGGCGAACCCTGCTCGATCGCGTTGATCAGCACGGCGAAGTCGATGCCGCGGAACCGCCCGCGGACGGTCTCGGCGACCGCCGTACGCAGAAGGTGCTCCAGGATCTCGTGCTCGCGCCCCTCCTCGCCGGTCTCGAACTCGATCTTGCCGCCGAGCACGTCGACGGCCGTCTCGAGGTCCACCACCCGGGCCACCGCATGCTCCTCGCCACGCACGGTGGCGCGGTGCAGCGCGGCCGCGGCGATCGTCTCGGCGCCGGCGATGGCGAAGCGGGCGCTGACCCCGGACCGCTGGTCGACGGCGTTGGAGTCGCGCAGGGCACGGGTGAAGCGCGCTAGCACCTCGATCAGGTGGTCGGGCACGGTTGCGGCGAGGTGCGCCTCCTGCCGGATCACGGCGACCTCGGCCTCGAGCTCGACCGGGTAGTGGGTGCGGATCTCGGCGCCGAAGCGGTCCTTGAGCGGGGTGATGATGCGCCCGCGGTTGGTGTAGTCCTCCGGGTTCGCGCTGGCCACGACGAGCACGTCGAGCGGCAGTCGCATGACGTAGCCGCGGATCTGGATGTCGCGCTCCTCCATCACGTTGAGCATCGCCACCTGGATGCGCTCGGCGAGGTCGGGCAGCTCGTTGATCGCGACAATTCCCCTGTGGCTGCGCGGGATCAGGCCGAAGTGGATGGTCTCGGGGTCACCGAGCGAGCGCCCTTCGGCGACCTTCATCGGGTCGACGTCGCCGATCAGGTCGGCCACGGAGGTGTCGGGCGTGGCCAGCTTCTCGGCGTACCGGTCGTCGCGGTGCCGCCACGAGACCCGCAGGTCGTCGCCGTACGCCGCCACTGCGGCCCTGGAGGAGACGGTGATCGGGTCGTAGGGGTGCTCGCCGATCTCGGAGCCGGAGATCACCGGGCTCCACTCGTCGAGGAGCCCGACCAGGGTGCGCAGCAGGCGCGTCTTGCCCTGCCCCCGCTCGCCGAGGAGCACGACGTCGTGGCCGGCGATCAGGGCGCGTTCGAGCTGCGGGATCACCGTGGCCTCGAAGCCATGGAGCCCCGGCCACGGGTCACGGCCCTCGGCCAGCGCGGCCAGCAGGTTGTCGCGGATCTCGGTGCGCAGGTCGCGGAGCACGTGTCCGGACGCGCGCAGCTCGCCGAGAGTGGTGATGAACTCGTGTGAAGGGGGAGCGTTGGTCACGCCCTCCAAACTAGACCCGGGAGACAAGGGCCGCGCGCGCCCACCGCCCGTCGAGCCGGTCCGGGCCCTCTAGGGTGGCCAGCATGGCTTTCGCGCTGCGTCCCCGGGTCGACTCCGACGTACCCGCGCTCGTCGAGGTGCTGGGCGCCCAGCAGCCGACCTCGGGCTATCCGCACCGGTGGCCCCTGCCGTTCCCGGTCGCCGACTTCATCGTCCGTGACGACCAGGACCGCGCCTGGGTGGCCGAGGTCGACGGACGGGTGGCCGGGCACGTGGCGGTCGGGCCGGTCACCGGCGATGAGGCGACCGCGTTCCTCGACGCCACCGACACCGACGACGCATCGGCGCTGGCGCTGGTCGCCGTCCTCTTCGTGGATCCATCGGTCAAGGGCCGGGGCGTCGGCGGGGCGCTGCTCGACGCGGCGGTCGAGTGGGCGAGCTCGCAGGGCAGGCTGCCGGTGCTCGACGTCCTGCAGGGCGCCGCCGTCGACGTCTACCGGCATCGAGGCTGGCAGGTGATCGGTGAGCTGCGTCCGGACTGGCTGCCCGCCGCCGTACCGCCGATGCTCCTGATGTCCCTCCCCCGCCAGCAGTAACGCGGGGTCACCGTCGCTCCACATGCGCCCTGACACGGGCGAACCGTCAAAGGCACCGCACAAGTGCGACGGTCAGGCGGCGGCCGGCACACCCGTGTGCCGGGCCAGGTGCCTCTCGGCAGCACGCGCAGCCGGGTGTGAGACGACCGCGGCGGCCACCGCAATGACGGCGATCACCACCCAACCGGGCGCGCCCCAGCTGAGCGCGAGGAACGTGTAGAGGGCCGGGAAGACGATCGGCTCGACCTGGTAGCCCAGGCTCCACACGCCCTGGTAGTCGCCGAGACGGCGCGGGTCGGAGAGCTCTGAGGTGAAGCCCCAGTCGGAGGCCGACTGCCACAGCTCGGCACCGGTGATGGTGATGTGGCCGATCCAGATCAGCACGATCGAGACCCAGCCGACGGTCTCGTGCGTCACGCTGAGCACCACGCACGACAGCACGAACGCCCATCCCGACCAGCGCACCGCCCGCAGCGACCCGTTGACGGTCTCCGCACCCCGCGAGGCCCGCACCTGGAGGAGTACGGCGAGCACGGTGTTGGTGCCGAACAGCCAGGCCAGCAGCACTTGCGGCGCATCGGTGCGCTCGACCAACCACAGGGGCACGACGACGTTGAGCAACACCTGGTTGGAGGAGAGCACGCCGTTGCACAGGGCGAGTACGACGAATCCCCGGTTGCGGAACGCGCCCGGTGAGAGGTGGTGGTCGTCTCCGTGGTCGGGGACCGAGCGCACCAGTGTCGGGAGGAACGAGATCATCAGCGCGTTGATGATCAGCAGGGCGCCGGTCAGCAACGGGATGGCCATGATCGCCTCGCGGGAGCCGATGCCCAGGGCCACACCCGAGGCGCCCGCGCCCAGCGTGTAGCCCACGTTGCGGGCCGAACGCTGGAAGGCCATCGCCCGCACCCGGGTCTCCCGGGGGAAGACCTCGATGCGGTAGACGTTGCGTGCCGATCGGCCCGCGGTCTCGACCGAGGCCAGCACCGAGAGCACCAGCACGAACGTCAGGAACCCCGACACCAACGGCCAGGAGAAGTAGAGCCCGGCCTCGAGCAGGGCGCTGATCACCCACAGCCGCTTGGCGCCGACCCGGTCGCTGAGCCGGCCCAACGGGATCGACAGGGCCAACGTCACGACCGCCGCAGCGCTCATGCCGAGGCCGACCTGGGCTCCGGTGAGTCCGACGATCTGGGTGAAGAAGACGGCCGTACCGGTCAGGAACGCTCCGGTGGCGAACGCCGAGAGGACCGACTGGAGCGCGAGGTCGCGCTCCATCTTCGTGGGCGGGACCAGCCCCGCCAGCACCCGGGGAATGGCCACGTCAGTGGGCGAAGTGGCGGGTCCCGGTGAAGTACATCGTCACGCCCGCGGCTGTCGCGGCAGTGATGATCTCCTCGTCGCGGATCGAGCCACCCGGCGCCACGACCGCCTTCACGCCACCGTCGAGCAGCACCTGGAGGCCGTCGGCGAAGGGGAAGAACGCGTCGGACGCGGCCACCGAACCGGCGGCCCGATCGCCCGCGCGCGTGACGGCCAGGTTGCAGGAGTCGACCCGGTTGACCTGCCCCATGCCGACGCCGACCGAGGCTCCGCCGGAGGCGAGCAGGATCGCGTTGGACTTCACCGCGCGGATCGCCCGCCAGGCGAACTGCAGGTCGGCCAGCGTGGCCTCGTCGGCGGCGTCACCGGCGACCAGGCGCCAGCGCGACGCGTCGTCGCCCGTGGCGTTGCCGAACTTGTCCTCGCCCTCGGCGTCGATGGCGTCGCGCACCTGCATCAGCAGGCCACCCGAGATCGGTCGGGTCTCCACTCCCCCGCGGGCCGGCGGGTCGACGACCAGGAGGCGGAGGTTCTTCTTCGTGGTGAGGATGTCGAGGGCTTCGCCGTCGAAGCCGGGGGCCACGACCACCTCGGTGAAGATGTCCTTGACCGTCTCGGCCAGCTCCTTGGTCACCGTGCGGTTGGTGGCGATGATGCCGCCGTACGCCGACACCGGGTCGCAGGCGTGGGCCTTGGCGTGGACGGCCGCGATCGGCTCGTCCGAGGTGCCGACCGCGATGCCGCACGGGTTGGCGTGCTTGATGATCGCCACCGTCGGCAGGTCGCCGTGGTCGTAGGCCGCGCGGTACGCCGCATCGGCGTCGACGTAGTTGTTGTAGGACATCTCCTTGCCGTGCAGCTGCTTGCCCTGGGCCAGGCCCGGCTGCGGGGCGAAGCCGTTGACGTAGAGCGCGGCGCCCTGGTGCGGGTTCTCGCCGTAGCGCAGCACGTCGGCGCGGTTCCAGGTGGCACCGACCCAAGCCGGGAAGCCGGAGCCGCCGGAGGTGTCGGTGAGCACCGAGCCCATCCACGACGCCACGTGCACGTCGTACGTCGCGGTGTGCACGAACGCGTCGGCGGCCAGCTTCTGGCGCTCGGCCAGGGTGAACCCGCCGGCGGCAGTGGCGGCCAGCACGGCGTCGTACCCGTCGGGCGAGGTGACGATGGCGACCGAGGGGTGGTTCTTGGCCGCGGCGCGCACCATCGACGGACCGCCGATGTCGATCTGCTCGACGCACTCGTCGGGCGTGGCGCCCGAGGTGACGGTCTGGGTGAAGGGGTAGAGGTTCGAGACGACCAGGTCGAACGGCTCGACCTCGAGGTCAGCGAGCTGCTGCACGTGGGACTCGAGGCGGCGGTCGGCGAGGATGCCGGCGTGCACGCGCGGGTGCAGGGTCTTGACCCGGCCGTCGAGGCACTCGGGGAAGCCGGTGAGGTCCTCCACCTTGGTGACCGGGATGCCGAGTCCCTCGATCAGGGCGGCGGAGCCACCGGTGGAGACCAGGGTGACCCCGGCAGCGTGCAGACCACGGACGAGCTCCTCCAGACCGGTCTTGTCGTAGACCGAGACCAGGGCCCGCTTGATGGCGATCTTGCCGTCTGTCATGCGCCGAACCGCACCTTCCTGTCGGTGATGGTGAAACCTTCTCGGGCCATCCGGCCCACGTTCTCGACGAGCATCTGTCGCTCGGCGACCTTGATCCGCTCGTGAAGTTCTTCCGTGTCGTCGTCGTCCTCGACCGGCACCGCGACCTGCGCGACGATCGGGCCGGTGTCGACCCCGCCGTCGACGACGAAGAGGGTGGCGCCGGTGACCTTGACGCCGTACGCCAGTGCGTCGGCCGGCCCGTGCATGCCGGGGAACGACGGGGACAGCGCGGGGTGCGTGTTGACGATCCGGCCGGCGAACCGGCCGAGGAAGTCCTCGCCGACCAGCTTCATGAACCCGGCGGAGACCACCAGGTCCGGCTCGAACGCGGCGACGCTGTCCGCTAGGGCGTGGTCCCAGTCGTCACGGCTGGAGAACTGGCCGACCTTGCGCACGAAGGTCGGGATGCCCGCACGGTCGGCGCGGGCCAGGCCCTCGATGCCGTCACGGTCGGAACCCACCGCGACCACGGTGGCGCCGTACGACGGGTCGGCGGACGCATCGAGGAGCGCCTGGAGATTGGTGCCCGACCCGGAGACGAGCACGACGAGGCGCTGGGGACTCCGGGTGGTTGGCACGGGCGGAGTTTATCGACCGCGCCCCGATTCACCGAACCGGTCTCAAGCCGGGTCGGGGCAGCACGTGTCACACATCAAGAATCCACGGCTCGAAGCGCAAGAATCCACGGCTCGCGCATCAAGAATCCACGGTTGGCGCTTCTTCGGGGAGCGAGCGTCGGGTCCACCACGTGGCGAGCAGTCCGCCGAGCAGGCCGCCGGCACCGAGCGAGACGATCCCGTGCCAGAGCACCTCCGAGACCAGGGGGCCGACGTCGGTCATCCGCCCGGGCCCGACGGCTCCCCCGGCGACCGCGGCCAGCAGTCCGAAGAGGAGGCCGGCCAGCACCCCGCCGACGACCCCGCGCAGGGCGCCTTCGTCCCAGGCTGCGGTCGGGCTGTGCCGGTGGCTGCGGACCACGCCGGCCGCCGCGCACAGCACCGGCAGCACGATCAGCGCGGGAGTCCATGCCGGAGTGGGGCCGGTGTCGGGCAGCGCGGCCAGCAACGGGAACATCGGCACCGGCCCGATCGCGACCAGTGACGGCGAGACGAGCGTTCCGGTGCCGACCAAGAACCCCGGGCCGAGCAGGTAGGCGCCGCTGAAGATCACGGCGTTGGGCACGACCGTGAGCACCAGCACCACGAACATCAGGCCGTCACCGGTGTCGAGGTGCAGCTGCGACATCACGTTCATCGCGGCCCCGAAGTCGAGGGCCAGCGCGACCACGAACACGCCCGCCGCCGCGACCAGGAAGGCGAGCACGACGGACCAGGCGGCGTGCAGCGAGGCGCGTACGGCGGGGGGCGCCAGGGAGAGCCAGATCGAGGCACGGCCGGACCCGATCGCGATGCCGGTGCCGCCGACCCCGCAGGTGAGGGCCAGGGACCACAGCATCACGGCGTTCAGGTCGGGGCTGAGGTCACCGGTGCCACAGAGCACGGCGGTGAACACGGCGACCACGACGTACGTCGCCGCGAAGAGTCCCGTTGCCGCGGGGACGGTCCAGTCACGGTCACCGTCGGAGAGCGCATCGGCGTCGGGCCCGTGGCCGGCCACCTGCTCGCCCAACCGGAGGCCGAAGCGCCACACCACGACGCCGAAGAGAAGGGTCAGGCCGAGCGGGACGGCGGTGATCGCGACCCCCTGCACCGTGACGCCGGACCCGTGGCCCATCAGCCAGCCCAGGCCGCCCGCGCGCAGTGCATCGCGCGGGGCCCCGTGGATGCCCCCGTCGGCGAGGAACCAGCCGAGCAGGGCCAGGCCCAGGCACACGGCCAGCGTGCTGGCCGCGGCGGAGAGCCCGGCGACGGTGGCCAGGAGCGTCAGGGGACGACGGTTGGTCTCGGCTGGGGACAGCCCCGGAGGGCTCAACGTGGCGGTCATGACGAGACCCATCCTGACCCGCGCGGCACTCCTCCGATCGCTGCACACGCCGCGCGTGGGTGATTCCGGGCGGTTTCGCCTGAGGCACGGCCACCCCGTACCGTGGTCGGGTCATGCTCGATCCTGCCGAATTCGACGCCTTCTACGCCGCCACTCGCGGTCGCCTGTTGTTGCAGACCTACGCACTCACCGGCGACCTGCCCGCGGCGCGCAGCGCTGTGCGCGATGCGTTCATCGCCGCGTGGCACCACTGGCGCAAGGTCTCCCGCCTCGACGACCCCGAGTCATGGGTGCGACCGCACGCCTGGTCGCTCGCCCAACGGCACCACACGACCCGCATCTGGCACCGCGACAAGGCCCTCGACGACGCCTCCCGGGCAACCCTCGAGGCACTCGGCAAGCTCAGCCTCCCGCAGCGCAAGGTGTTGCTCCTGACCCAGCTGAGCTCGGTCAACATGGAGCAGATGGCACGTGAGATCGGCCTCACCCGCGAGACCGCCGAGCGCGAGCTGCAGACCGCGGCCGCCCAGTTCTCCCTGCACCGCAATGTCCCCTCGCCGTCGGTGCGGCTGCACCTGGAAGCCCTCGGCGCCCAGATCTCCTCCTCACGCTTCCCCCGGGTGACGATCATCCGGCGCTCCGGTGCGGCCCGTCGTCGCGCACACACTGGCGTCGGGGTCGTGGCCGCCGTCGCCGCGCTGCTCGCGGCCGGTGCCGTCGTGCACCAGACCGGCGGCGCCACCCCCGCCCTCGGCGGTGTCAGCGCCCACGGCGACTCCTCCCTCGACGAGCCCGATCCCGCCACCCTGCTGCACCCCGACGACCTGCTGACCAGCGAACAGATCAGCACCCTGGCCCCGGCCCGCACGCTGAAGGCCCCCGTGACCAGCAACAACACCGGGGGCACCGGCATCAACACGGTGTGCCAGGAGGAGCCTTTCGCCGATCCCCAGGGCGAGGCGACCCTGGTCCGCAAGTTCGCCCTCGACGGAGAGCCGTCGATGACGGCGCTGCAGTCGCTCGAGCTGTCCACGGACGACGCCGCCGCGCACACGGCGTACGACACCGTCGTCGGCTGGTACGCCGGCTGCACGGAGCGCCGCGCACAACTGCTCTCCACGCACCGGCTGAACGGCGTGGGCGACGAGGCCGTCCTCCTGGTCCTGCGCACCTGGCAGGCACCGGAGCAGACGCTGACCATCGGGGTGGCCCGCACCGGCGCACTGGTCTCCACGGTGGTCCGCCAGTTCCAGAGCACCCGCGAGCCGCGCCTCGAGCCGATGGTCGGACTCACCGCCACCGCCGTCGAGGGGCTCTGCACCCACGAGGCGGCAGCGGCCTGCGTCACCACCCCGAAGGCGGTCCCGATTCCACCGCCGGCCGGAGTGACGGCACGGGGGCTGCTCCAGGAGGTCGACCTCCCGCCCGTCGAGGGGGTCACCCGCCCGTGGGCCGGCACCGGCCCGGCCGTCCCCCGCGCCAACATGGCGGCGACGACCTGCGACAACACCGAGTTCACCTCGAAGCAGATCTCCTACGCCACCACGCGCACGTTCGTGATCCCTCGCGCGAAGCTGCCCAAGGCGTTCGGCCTGACCGAGACCCTGGGCCGCTTCCGCAAGCCGGCCCAGGCCAAGAAGTTCGTGGCCGGGGTGCGCGCACGCCTCAACGCCTGCGAGGACAAGGACCTCTCGACCAAGGTCACCCAGGTGCACGCCCAGGGCGACAGGACCAGCGAAGTGAGCATCTGGCACCTCAGCACCGAGATCTCCGACGAGCGCACCGTCCAGTTCCAGATGGCGGTCATCCGGCGCGGGAGCATCGTCGTACAGATCGGGTTCGTCCCCGACGACGACCACTCCATCGGCACCGGCGCCTTCCACGAGCTCAGCCTCCGCGCGCTCGAGCGCATCCAGAACCTGCCTCGCAGATAGAATTTCCCCGCGCGGTGTGCAACCGCCGGTCCCTGCCACGCGTAGACCGTTCGACAACGCGAGCAGGAAAGACCAGGACGGGGGTACGTCGATGAACGAGCAGGAGTTCGACGACTTCTACACCGCTTCCTTCGCCCGGATCACCGGTCAGCTGTACGCCATGATCGGCAACCGGGACGAAGCGCAGGAGTGTGTGCAGGAGGCGTTCGTCAAGGCCTGGGCCCACCGGCGAAAGCTGGAGAAGGCCGAGCACCCCGAGGCATGGGTGCGAGTGACTGCCCACAGGCTGGCGGTCAGCCGCTGGCGTCGTACCCGCATCGCGAAGCGTCCGGCCGACCGCGCCGTGTCGCTGCCGGCCTCCACCGCCCCCGCCGACGAGAACCGGGTCGCGTTGGTGGCCGCGCTCAAGAAGCTTCCCGAGTCGCAGCGCCGGGCGTTGGTCCTGCACCACATGTGCGACCTGCCGATCGCGGCGGTCGCCGCCGAGGTCGGCGCCCCCGAGGGAACCGTGAAGGCCCGGCTCTCCCGAGGACGTACGGCGCTGGCCGCGCTGCTCTCCGACTCCCCACCAGACGCACACGGACTCCAGGAAGGAGCCAGCCATGTCTGATCCGATCAAGGACCTCGAGAACTTCAGCAGTGAAGGATTGCCCATGAACCCGCTCGCGCCCTCGGAGGTGCGTCGTCGCGGTGACCGCATCCGCCGACGCAACCAGGGAGTGCTGGCCCTCGGTGCCGCGGCCGCGGTCGCCGTGGTCGCCACCTCCGGTGTCCTCGTCGCCGGTGCCGTCAACCAGGGTGAGGGCCCCGACCCGGCCGTGGACCCGACGCAGACCACGGACAGGACGACCTCCGGCTTCCTCACCACGATCCCCGACGACTTCGCGCTCGACGTCGGCATGGGGGGCGCCCAGGTCACCGAGGACGGCCAGATGGACGACCTCGACTACTGCGGGACCACGCCCCTGTCCGACCTCCCCACGCTCGACGTACGCAGCGCGGAGGTGTCCGGTGGCGAGACCTCGGTGACCCGCACCCTCTACCTGCTGGAGAACCAGGACGAGGCGCGGGCCACCCACGTCGCCGTCCTCGACGCGGCCCGCGACTGTGCGGCCGAGAAGATGCCCGACGGCACCGTGGCACTCCAACCCGCCGACGACTCGTGGCCCGGCAACACGATCACGCTCGACCTCGGCCGGGGCGCCGAGACCGAGCCCACCGTGCAGGTCGTCAACGTCGTGACGAACGGCCCGGCCGTGCTGGTGACCTCGATCTGGGGCGTGTGGAGCGGCGACGTGCAGCCCGGCGTCGAGACCTCCCGTGACGGACTCGGGCAGCTCGTGCCCGAGTTGGACCTCTTCGGCGACAACGTCGGCCCGCTAGAGCCGTCCGAGGTCGATCCCGACCAGGGCTCCGGCTCGTCGGACGACGTCCCGACGACGATCCCCGACGACTACCCGCTGGGCACGGGCTGGCCGGACGACTCCGTGGCCGAGACCGAGGAGCTGGGCCTGCAGGGCCCGAACCGCACCCTCGAGTCGCTGCCCTTCAACGCCTGCGGAGAGACCTGGCAGGAGCCGGAGTACGCCGACCGGCTGCGCGCCGAATGGACCAACGCCGAGGACTACCGGGCCCGCCAGCTCACGACGTACGCCGACGCCGACGCGGCGGTCGCGGCGGTCGCCGACCTGATCGCCATGATGCAGGCCTGCCCGGAGGACCCGGTGCGCGACGACGGCTACGTCACGAAGCGCACGGTCCGCAAGATCCCCTTCGGCGGTGAGGGCTGGGCGATCCTCGAGCGCGACACGCTCGACGGCGGCGACTCACCCCTGGGTGGCTCCACCATGGTGATCCGCAACGGCCTGTCGGTGCTGGTGATCCGGCACGACGGCCACTCCGGCTACCCGGGCACCGACAACGGCCAGGGTCAGGTCGACCGGCAGACCAGCGAAGCCTCCCAGGCGATCGCGGCGATGTGCCGGTTCACCGTCGCGGGGTGCGGCTCAGGGTCGGACGGCGGCACCGAGTCCTCCTCGGACGACGTCCTGGGTCCCGACGGTTGGGGCGAGCTGAAGATCGGCATGACGGCCGCCGAG
The DNA here is from genome assembly GCF_001427925.1 of Nocardioides sp. Root151. Taxonomy (NCBI): domain Bacteria; kingdom Bacillati; phylum Actinomycetota; class Actinomycetes; order Propionibacteriales; family Nocardioidaceae; genus Nocardioides; species Nocardioides sp. Root151. Next base: position 777,941 of record NZ_LMGG01000007.1, on the reverse strand, counting down.
CTGGAGGCCACCGGGCTGGTCACCATCGCCCCGGCCGACGACCCGACCGCGGCGTGCCGGGCCGTCACGATCAAGGGCTGGGAAGACACCGTCCACCCCAACATCAACGGGCAGGTGCATGCGTTCGTCAGCAAGAAGCACGGGCTGGCGATGATCTTCGCCCAACCCGGCATGAGGACCGCCGAGGGCATCGGGGTCGGGTCGACGGTCGCCGACGTGCGAGCGGCGTACGGCGAGCTGGGCGGCCAGGACGCCTACAACACCGCACCCGTCGACGGGAAGAGCTGGTTCTTCCTGACTGACGGTGGATCGGTGACCGCCTTCCAGCTCGAGCACGCAGACCAGGACTGCATGGACTGATCGCGAAGCACGCGGCGCCCCGGACCCGAGTGGGTCCGGGGCGCTCGTCGTACAGGTGGAGGCTCTCTTCGCTGGCGGCCGAGCCGGCGGCGTACCCTGACGGCAGCAACGGTGAGTCACCAACGGAGGCAGGACGCAGTGAACTTCGACGCCAGTGACCCCGACCTCCTCGACGCGGTGTGCCGCATGTGCGAGGAGCCGGCATCCTTCGCGGTCATGCTGCGCGGTGCCGCGGCGGAGGAGCTGAGCGACCGGGTGATGTTGTGCAAGGTCTGCGAGCACTACGCCTCGGGCGGGCAGGTCGACTCCCTGATCGCCAGGTCGTCGGACGCATCGGCCGAGACGGACCGGGTGGCCGAGATGATCATCCGGGACCTCGACCAGTCGGTGCCCTTCGACCTCGACCTGCCGGGTGCCGACGACTGGGGCTGACCCGTCGCCAGTTCGGCAACAAATGACACCGACCCGTCGCCAGTTGGCGACGGGTCGGTGTGTCTCCCGCCGACGAGCGGCGGGAACGGTGGATCAGAGGCTCTGCAAGATCTCCCGCATGAGCGCGGCGGTCTCGGACGGCGTCTTGCCGACCTTGACGCCCACGGCCTCGAGGGCTTCCTTCTTCGCCTGCGCGGTGCCGGAGGAACCCGACACGATCGCGCCGGCGTGGCCCATCGTCTTGCCCTCGGGGGCGGTGAAGCCCGCGACGTAGCCGACGACCGGCTTGGTGACGTTGTCCTTGATGTACGCCGCGGCACGCTCCTCGGCGTCGCCACCGATCTCGCCGATCATCACGATCGCCTTGGTCTCCGGGTCGTTCTCGAAGGCCTCGAGCGCGTCGATGTGCGTCGTGCCGATGACGGGGTCACCGCCGATGCCGATGGCGGTCGAGAAGCCGAAGTCCTTCAGCTCGTACATCATCTGGTAGGTCAGCGTGCCCGACTTGGACACGAGACCGACCGGGCCGGAGCCGGCGATGGTGTGCGGCGTGATGCCGGCCAGCGACTCACCCGGCGTGATGATGCCGGGGCAGTTCGGGCCGATCATGCGGGTCGACTTGCCGTCGAGGTAGGCGAACACCTCGGCGGAGTCCTGCACCGGCACGCCCTCGGTGATGACCACCAGCAGGCCGATGCCGGCGTCGATGGCCTCGATGCAGGCGTCCTTGGTGAAGGCCGGCGGCACGAAGACGACGGACACGTCAGCGCCGGTCTCCTTCATCGCCTCTTCGACCGAGCCGAAGACCGGGAGTTCCTTGCCGGCCAGCTCGACCGACGTACCGGCCTTGCGTGCGTTGACACCGCCGACGATGTTGGATCCCGCCTCGACCATGAGGGTGGTGTGCTTGGAGCCCATACCGCCCGTCATGCCCTGGACGATGATCTTGGAGTCCTTGTTGAGGTAGATAGACATGTCTTCGTCCTTCTCAGGCGTTCGCCAGCTCGGCGGCCTTGTCGGCCGCGCCGTCCATGGTGTCCACCTGCGTCACGAGCGGGTGGTTCAGCTCGTTGAGGATGCGGCGACCCTCGTCGACGTTGTTGCCGTCGAGGCGCACGACCAGCGGCTTGGTGGCGGCGTCGCCGAGGATCTCCAGGGCACCCTTGATGCCGTTGGCGACCTCGTCGCACGCGGTGATGCCGCCGAAGACGTTCACGAACACGCTCTTGACCTGCTCGTCGTTGAGGATCACGTCGAGGCCGTCGGCCATCACCTGGGCGTTCGCGCCGCCGCCGATGTCGAGGAAGTTCGCCGGGGTGACCCCGCCGTGGTTCTCGCCGGCGTAGGCAACGACGTCGAGGGTCGACATGACCAGACCGGCGCCGTTTCCGATGATGCCGACGGAGCCGTCGAGCTTCACGTAGTTGAGGCCCTTGTCCTTGGCCTTCGCCTCGAGCGGGTCGGCCTCTTCGCGGATCTCGAAGGCCTCGTGCTCGGGGTGACGCACCTCGGAGGCGTTGTCGTCGAGCGACACCTTGCCGTCGAGGGCCTCGAGCTTGTCGCCCTCGAGGCGGGCCAGCGGGTTGACCTCGACCAGCGTGGCGTCTTCTTCGACGAAGACCTTCCACAGGTCCTGGACCATCTTGATGGCCTGGTCACGAAGCTCCGCGGGGAACGCGGCCTCGTCGACGATCGCGGTCGCCTTGGCCTCGTCGACACCGGTGAGGGCGTTGATCGGGATCTTCTTGACGGCGTCGGGGTTGGTCTTGGCGACCTCTTCGATCTCCACACCGCCCTCGACGCTGGCAATGCAGAGGTACGAGCGGTTCGAGCGGTCGAGCAGGAAGGAGAAGTAGTACTCCTCCACCGGCGGGGTCGCCGGCGTGATCAGGACCCGGTTCACGGTCAGGCCCTTGATCTCCATGCCGAGGATGTTCGAGGCGTGCTCGAAGGCCTCGTCCGCGGTCTTGGCGAGCTTGACGCCGCCGGCCTTGCCGCGACCTCCAGCCTTCACCTGAGCCTTGACGACGGTCACGCCGCCCAGCTCCTCAGCGGCAGCACGTGCCTCTTCGGCGGTCTCGACGACCTTTCCGAGAGTCGTGGTGACGCCGTGCTTGGCGAAGAGTTCCTTCGCCTGGTACTCCATCAGGTCTGACATCCACCCAGTCCTTTTTCTTATTCGTTACAGTCCGGGGATTCCATTGGGCACCCTAGACCCGTTTGCGGACCTGGCCCCAACGAGGGTCTGGGGAATGGGACGTGTGACCGGTCACCATGAGCAGAAATCCTGGCGAACATCACACAGACTTGTCCGACGTTGTCCACAATGGACGACACCCTCGATTTACACGCCCCCCGGGGAGTCCGTTACAGTCTGAGGCTGCTTCATCCCCCGAGGTTTGAGGATTCTTGTATGGGCAACCACCGAGCTCCCCGTCGTGGAGCGAAGTCTGCGACCCCGGGAACCTCGGTCGGCATCCCCGCCGCCACCTCTTCCGCCGGCAAGCGCCGTGCGGTCAAGCACGCGGGATCGCGCGGCCAGCTCTTCCGCAAGCTCCCCTCCGCCCCGGTCCTGCTGGGTGTCGCCGCACTGACCGTGTCGGCCACCGGCGCCGTCGCCGCCGGTGAGGCGCCGAGCAATTCCACCGCTTCCGACAGCTTCAACGTCGCCTCCGCGGCCAACGCCCTGTCGGGCGAGAGCGTCATCTCCTCCACGAGCGCCCGCGCCGAGCGCAAGGAGACCGTCTCCCGCGATTCCCGCCGTGACGCCCTCGCCGACTCGAGCGAGGAGAAGCTGCAGGCCGCCGCCGAGGCGACCGCCGAGCAGCGCAACGTCGAGCTCCAGCGTCTCGCCCAGGACGCCGAGAAGCAGGCCAAGAAGATCGCCCTGAACCTCTGGCAGCTGCCTCTTTCGAGCTACCGCCTCACCGCCACCTTCGGCCAGTCCAGCGGCCTGTGGTCGAGCACCCACACCGGCCTCGACTTCGCGGCCCCGGTCGGCACCCCGATCATGTCGGTCACCAACGGCACGGTGACCTCCGCCGAGTACGCCGGCGCCTACGGCAACCAGATCATCGTCACCACCGATGACGGCGAAGAGCTGTGGTACTGCCACATGAACGAGTTCGCGGTCGCCGTCGGCGACACGGTCCGCGCGGGCGATGTCGTCGGCTACGTCGGCGTGACCGGCAACACCACCGGCCCGCACATGCACCTCGAGGTGCGCCCCGGCGCCGGTGACCCGGTCGACCCGTACCAGGCGCTCGTCGCCCACGGCGTCACTCCCTGACGGAGCCGCGCCAGCGGATCCGTCGAAGGTGGTCGAGCGAGCGGCGCGGCTGAGGAACGAAGCCGCGACCCGCGTGTCGAGACCCGGTGACGTACGCGCCACCTCAGCCAGCGACCAGTGACCAGCGACCGTGCAGGTCGGATCCGGCGCGCCCTGACGACCCGCGAGAGTTGCAGTTCGTACCACCTCAGCGACGAGAGTCGTACAAACTGCAACTCTCGAGGCCCGCTGGAGCCGGAGCCCCTGTCCCTGCTGTCGGCGATCATCTCACCAGGTCTCGATACGGTCGCTGGGCGACCTACTCGACCACCGGGTGACCGCGACTCGCTCGACCACCATCATCCAGTCCGCTGGCGCGTCCTGGATCAGAGCTTCTCGACGGGGGCGTAGCGGAGCAGCAGCCGCTTGACGCCCTCGGAGCCGAAGTCGATCGAGGCCACGGACTTGTCGGCCACGCCTTCGACGGCGACGACGGTGCCCATGCCGAAGGAGTCGTGCACGACCCGGTCGCCGGGCTCGAGGGAGGGGATCTCGCGAGCCGGCTTGGCCTTCTTGGCCGCGTCGAGACGAGCGGCGGCACTGCCGAAGTTGCGGCGTCCGGCGGCGGTGGGCTGGCTGAAGTCGATGCCCGAGGAACGACTCAGGTCGGGCCGGTTCCACGACGTCTGCGCCCCCGCCGTGCGGCGCCAGTCGACCAGGGTCGCGGGGATCTCGTCGAGGAAGCGTGAGGCCGGGTTGTGGGACGGTGCGCCCCACGCGGAGCGCATGACGGCGCGGGAGAGGTAGAGCCGCTCGCGGGCCCGGGTCACGCCGACATAGGCGAGCCGGCGCTCCTCCTCGAGCTCGGGCTTGTCGCCGAGCGAGCGCATGTGTGGGAAGACGCCGTCCTCGAGGCCGGTCAGGAACACCACCGGGAACTCCAGCCCCTTGGCGGTGTGCAGCGTCATCAGGGTGACCACGCCCTGGGCGTCGGCCGCCTCTCCGTCGTCGCCGTCTGCCGGGGGCGGCGGGATCTGGTCGGTGTCGGCCACCAGGGCCACGCGCTCGAGGAAGTCGCCCAGGCCCGGGGTGACCGTCCCGGCGTCGACGTCGCTGGGGTCGGCGGACGGCCCGGCCACCGGGTCGTCGGAGAACTCGCGGGCCACCGCTACGAGCTCGGCGAGGTTCTCGACGCGGGTCTCGTCCTGGGGGTCGTCGGATGCCTCGAGCTCCGCCAGGTAGCCGGACTTGTCGAGCACAGACTCGAGGATCACGTCGGGGCGCTCCCCCGCGTCGACCATCGACTGGAGCTCCTCGACCATCGCGACGAACCCGCGGATCGCGTTGAGCGAACGGGTCGCGATGCCGGGCGCCTCGTCGGCACGGCGCAGCGCCTCCCAGAAGATGGTGCGCTCGCGTTCGGCGTACGCCGAGACGCAGGCCTCCGCACGGTCGCCGATGCCGCGCTTGGGAGTGTTCAGCACGCGGCGCAGCGAGATCTCGTCGGCCGGGTTGGCCAGCATGCGGAGGTAGGCGAGTGCGTCGCGCACCTCGCGACGCTCGTAGAACCGCACGCCGCCGACGACCTTGTAGGGCTGGCCGGTGCGGATGAAGACCTCTTCGAAGACCCGCGACTGGGCGTTGGTGCGGTAGAACACCGCCACGTCGCCGGGACGGGCGTCACCGGCATCGGTGAGCTTGTCGATCTCCTCGGAGACGAAGCGGGCCTCGTCGCGCTCGTCGTCGGCGACGTAGCCCACGATCGCGGCGCCGTCACCGGCCTGGCTCCACAGGCGCTTGGGCTTGCGGCCGGCGTTGTTGCCGATCACCGAGTTGGCGGCGTTGAGGATGGTCTGCGTGGAGCGGTAGTTCTGCTCGAGCAGGATCGAGGTGGCGTCGGGGAAGTCCTGCTCGAAGTCGAGGATGTTGCGGATGTTGGCGCCACGGAACGCGTAGATCGACTGGTCGGCGTCACCGACCACCATCAGCTCGGCCGGCGCGACCCGCTCGCCGCCGGACTCGGTCTCCTCCATGGAGTCGGCGCACAGCTGGTGGATGAGTGCGTACTGCGCGTGGTTGGTGTCCTGGTACTCGTCGACCAGCACGTGCCGGAACCGACGCCGGTAGACCTCCCGCACCTCGGGGAGCGACTGGAAGAGGTGCACCGTGAACATGATGATGTCGTCGAAGTCGAGGGCGTTCGCGTCGCGCAGCCGCCGTTGATAGAGGGCGTACGCCGCGGCGTAGTTCTCCTCGAACTTGTTGTGCGTGTCCTTGGCGGCGTCGTCGGGGTCCTTCAGCTCGTTCTTCTGGTTGGAGACCCAGTTGAGGACGGCGCGGGGTTGGTACTGCTTGACGTCGAGGTCGAGGTCCTGGCAGACCAGGGTCATCAGCCGCTTCGAGTCGGCTGCGTCGTAGATCGAGAACGTCGACTTGAAGCTCGAGCCCCCGAAGTCGAGCGCCGTGATCTCCTTCCGCAGGATACGCACGCAGGCGGAGTGGAACGTGGAGACCCACATGATGCGGGCCCGCTTGCCGACGAGGTCCTCGACGCGCTCCTTCATCTCGGCGGCGGCCTTGTTGGTGAAGGTGATCGCCAGGATGGAACCGGGGTGCGCCTTGCGCTCGCGGATCAGCCAGGCGATGCGCCGGGTGAGCACCCGGGTCTTGCCGGAACCGGCGCCCGCGACCACCAGCAACGGTCGCCCGGCGTGGATCACGGCCGCACGTTGCGGCTCGTTGAGCCCCTCCAGGAGGGCCTCGTTGGACGGGGTGCGGGCGGGCTCGACGGATTCGAGGCCGGGGATCGGAAATGAGGTGCTCATGCTGCATCCACCCTATGTCGATGCGCCGACACCGCCCGACGGTGGTTGAGGAGTGAGGGGTCTCGCATGCGGAGGGTGCCTGGTTTCGAGACGGCGCTGGCGCGCCTCCTCAACCAACGGTGGGACCGGGACTGGGGCACCTCAACGAGCGGGTGTCTCAGCGAGCGGGGAGGACGGTGAGCTCGACCCCGTCGCCGAGCCGGTAGGGACTGGTGGCCAGGAGGGCGCCGAGCGCCCGTCGCATGCGGGAGATCTCGGCCCGCACGGTCACCTGGTGGTCGCTGTCGCCGTAGAGGCGCTGGCTCAACGCGCCGGCGGTGACACCCGAGGGGCCGGCGGCAGCCAGTGCGGACAGCACCTCGGCGTGCCGGGGCGACAGCGTGACCCGCCACGGCGAGTCGGGCCCGCGCACCTCGAGCACGGCGGGCGCCGTACGCAGGTCGAGGGTGGCGGTGAGAACGCTCTCGCTGGCCCGTGCACGGATCAGCCACCCACCACGCAGCCGTTCGGGCAGGCACAGCCCGAGGCCAGGCACTGCCACCACACGATCGGCCCGCGGGGCCTCGACCCGGTTCTGCACAGCGACGCCTTGGTGGGCGGCGACCCAGCCGTGGTCGTCGACGACGAGCAGCGGGCTGCTGACACCGGAGAGCAACGGCTCGACCGAGCGACGGAGCTGCGTCAGCCGCTCCTCGTGGTGCCGCCACAGCCGGGCCTCGGCGAGCCGCACGGACGCGGTCACCAGCGCCTCGATCGCCGGGTGCAGGGTGAGTGCGGGGCCGCTGACGTCGACGATGCCGAGCAGCGAGCCGTCGATCGGGTCATGGATCGGGGACGCCGAGCAGTACCACGGCACCTGGGCGTTCTCGAAGTGCTCGGCCGAGAAGAGCTGCACCGGCGCCGCCTCGGCCAGCGCGGTGCCGATCGCGTTGGTGCCGACGGCGCTCTCTGTCCAGGTCGCGCCCTCGGCAAAGCCGAGTACGTCGGCCTTGCGCCTGACCCGGGACGACCCGGAGCGCCAGAGCACCACGCCGTCGGCGTCGGTGACCACGACGAGGAAGTTCGACGCGTCGGCGGCACTGAGCAGGAGCTCGCGGATCTCGTCGATCACCAGCGACAGCCGGGAGTCGCGACGCCGGTCGTCGACGGCGGAGGGCGGCAGGGGTTCGCGTCCGTTGCGTCCGTCGGGATCGATGCCCAGGCTCAGCATGCGCTCCCAGGACCGGGCCACCACGGCGCGCGGGCGTTCGGGCGGGGCGGTGCCGGAGAGCACCGCGTCGTGGATCCGAACCAAGTCGCGGGCCCGCAGCGCAAGGTCGTGCGTGGCCATGAGTCCCACCATAGGTGCATGTTGTGACCGCGGCCACAGCCATCCACGGCGACGATCCCCGTTGCAACACTCTGCAACCCTGTCGCCGCCGCCCCTCCTTCCTGTGTGCTGCATCACATGCACCACCTACGAAGGAGCCCGCAATGACACAGACACTCGAACCCGACACCACGACGACCCAGAGCCCCGAGGAGCGGGTGGCCGGATGGTTCGCCGATCTCGAGGCGGCACTGCAGGCGGGTGACGCGACAGCAGCCGCCGGCCTCTTCGCCACCGAGTCCTACTGGCGCGACCTGATCGCCTTCGGCTGGAACCTCACCACCTCCGAGGGGCGGGACCAGATCGCCGAACTGGTCTCGAGCACCTCGGCCGGTGCCCGTGGCTTCGCCGCCGAGGAGCCCCCGACCGAGGCCGACGGCGTGACCACCGCGTGGTTCACCTTCGAGACGGCGGTCGGTCGCGGGCGCGGCCTGCTCCGTCTGGTCGACGAGGACGGACCGAAGGCCTACACGTTCCTGACCACGCTCTACGAGCTCAAGGGCCACGAGGAGCCCCGTGGCATCGGCCGGCCGATGGGCGCCGAGCACGGCGCCACCAAGGACCGCATCACGTGGGCCGAGAAGCGCCGCCAGGAGGACGAGTCGCTCGGCACCACCACCCAGCCCTACGTGCTCGTCATCGGCGGCGGTCAGGGTGGCATCGCCCTCGGTGCGCGGCTGCGGCAGCTCGACGTACCGGCGCTGGTGATCGACAAGTACGAGCGCCCCGGCGACCAGTGGCGCAGCCGCTACAAGTCGCTGTGCCTGCACGACCCGGTCTGGTACGACCACCTGCCCTACCTGAAGTTCCCCGACAACTGGCCGGTCTTCGCACCCAAGGACAAGGTCGCCGACTGGCTCGAGTCCTACACCAAGGTGATGGAGGTGCCCTACTGGTCGAGCACCGAGGCCCGCGATGCGTCGTACGACGAGAGCACCGGCGAGTGGACCGTGACCGTGGTGCGCGACGGTGAGCCCTTGACGCTGCGTCCCAAGCACCTCGTGCTGGCCACCGGCATGAGCGGCAAGCCGAACGTGCCGGTCTTCCCCGGCGCCGACATCTTCGCCGGCGAGCAGCACCACTCCTCGAAGCACCCCGGTCCTGACGCCTACACCGGCAAGAAGGTCGTCGTGATCGGCAGCAACAACTCGGCCTTCGACATCTGCGGGGCGCTGTGGGAGCACGACGCCGACGTCACGATGGTGCAGCGGTCCTCGACCCACATCGTCAAGAGCGACACCCTGATGGACATCGGGCTCGGCGACCTCTACTCCGAGAAGGCGCTGGCGGCCGGTGTCACCACCGAGAAGGCCGACCTGATCTTCGCCTCGCTCCCCTACCGGATCATGCACCAGTTCCAGATCCCGCTCTACGACCAGATGCGCGAGAAGGACAAGGACTTCTACGACCGCATGGAGAAGGCCGGCTTCGACCTCGACTGGGGTGACGACGGCTCAGGCCTGTTCCTGAAGTACCTGCGCCGCGGCTCCGGCTACTACATCGACGTGGGTGCCGCCGAGCTGGTCGCCGACGGGCAGGTGAAGCTGGCGCACGGCAACGTCGACCACCTCACCGAGACGTCGGTGGTGCTCGAGGACGGCACCGAGCTCGAGGCCGACCTGGTCGTCTACGCGACCGGCTACGGCTCGATGAACGGCTGGGCCGCCGACCTGATCAGCCAGGAGGTCGCCGACAAGGTCGGCAAGGTCTGGGGCCTGGGCTCCGACACGACCAAGGACCCCGGCCCCTGGGAGGGTGAGCAGCGCAACATGTGGAAGCCGACGCAGCAGGAGAACCTCTGGTTCCACGGCGGCAACCTGCACCAGTCACGGCACTACTCGCTCTACCTCGCGCTGCAGCTGAAGGCGCGGCAGGTCGGCATCGACACCCCGGTGCACAAGCTTCAGGACGTGCACCACACCAGCTGACCGGCTGGGTCGAACGGGACCCGGCAAGCGCAGAACCCCGCCTCGCCGAGCGAGACGGGGTTCTGCGTGCTGAGTGCTGCGGGCGTCCGTCAGAAGTTGATCATGTGGCCCGAGATGCCGTGCACGGCTTCCTTGACCGCCTCGGACAGCGTCGGGTGCGCGAAGACGTTGCGCGCCACCTCGTCGGCGGTGAGGTCCCACTTCTGGGCCAGGGTCAGCACCGGCAGCATCTCGGTGACGTCGGGCCCGATCATGTGGGCGCCGAGGATCTCGTTGTGCTCGGCGTCGGCCACGATCTTCACGAAGCCGACCGGCTCGCCGAGGCCCTGGGCCTTGCCGTTGGCGCTGAACGGGAACGTCGCCGTCTTGACGTCGTACCCCTTCTCCTTGGCCTGTGCCTCGGAGTAGCCGAAGGAACCGATCTGGGGCTGGCAGTACGTCGCCCGCGGGATCATGTCGAAGTCGATCTCGATGGTCTCGGCGCCGGCGATGGTCTCGACCGCGACGATGCCCATCGCCTCGGCGGCGTGGGCCAGCATCATCTTGCCGGTGACGTCACCGATCGCGTAGACACCGGGGACGTTGGTGCGGCCGCGCTCGTCGACCGCGATCGCACCGCGCTCGGTGAGCTGCACACCCACCGTCTCGAGGCCATAGCCCTCGACCGTCGGGGCGAACCCGAACGCGGCCAGCATCTTGTCGGCCTCGATGACCTGCGAGTCCCCGCCTGCGGCCGGGCTGACCGTGACGCGGACGCCCGAGCCGGTGTCCTCGACCTTCTCCACCTTCGTGGAGAGCAGCACGTTGACGCCGAGCTTCTTGTAGTGCTTGAGCAGCTCCTTGGAGACGTCGGCATCCTCGGTCGGCACCATGCGGTCGAGGAACTCCACGATCGTCACGTCGACGCCGAAGTTCTTCATCACGTAGGCGAACTCGACGCCGATCGCACCCGAGCCGCCGATCACGATCGACTTGGGGAGGGTCTCGTCGAGGATCTGCTCCTCGTAGGTGACGACGTTCTGGCTGACCTCGATGCCGGGCAGCATGCGCACCTTCGCGCCGGCGGCGATGATCAGGTTGTCGCAGGTGTACGTCGTGGCGTTGCCGTCGGCGTCCTTGACCTCGACCGTCTGCTTGCCGTCGACGGCACCGGTCAGCGTGCCGCGACCGTTGATCTCGGTGATCTTGTTCTTCTTCATCAGGAAGTGGACGCCCTTGACGATGCCGGCCGACACCTGGCGCGAGCGCTTGTGCGTCGGGCCGAAGGACATCGTGGCGTCGCCCTCGATGCCGTACTTCGCCTTCTCGTGGTTGAGCGTGTGCGCGAGCTCCGCGTTCTTCAGGAGCGCCTTGGAGGGGATGCAGCCGACGTTGAGGCACACCCCGCCCCAGTACTTCTCTTCGATGACGGCAGCGGTCTGGCCGAGCTGGGCTGCGCGGATCGCCGCGACGTAGCCACCAGGACCGGCACCAAGGACAAGGACGTTGAAGTGGGTCACGGGTGCCAGACTATCCGCCCCCGCCAGCGTGTCGAGCGGGGCGTCCGCCCTCTGCCGGGGCGTGGGTCCGCGGCCGTGTGCGGCGTACCGCTAACCTGCAGGGCGTGACGCTCTACGCCGCCTACGGGACGAACCTCGATCCCGCCCGCATGAGCGAACGCTGCCCGCACTCGATCCTGCAGACCACCGGCTGGCTCGAGGGCTGGCGGTTGACCTTCGGGGGCGAGGAGCACGGCTGGGACGGCGCCCTGAGCACGATCGTCCAGGACCATTTCGAGCGGGTCTTCGTGGCGGTCTACGACCTGACGCCCGAGGACGAGGTCGCACTCGACGGCTGGGAGGGCGCCGACACCGGGCTCTACCGCAAGACCAAGGTGCGGGTCGCCACGCTCACCGGGGAACTGGTGGTCTGGGCCTACGTGCTCGACGCCTACGAAGGTGGCCTGCCCTCGGCGTACACCCTCGGCGTGCTGTCCGACGCGGCCGAGGCCGCCGGGGCTCCCGACGACTACGTCGCCGCGCTGCGCGCCCGGGCCTGCCGGTCGACCGGCCTCTGAACGCCGCCGCCGACAGCCCAGCTCACATCGCGAGGTACTGGTCGCACCAGGCACCGATGATCCGCGCGGCCCGACGCGCCTGGCCCTTCGCGGTGAGCAGGTGGTCGGACCCCTCGAGCGACACGAAGCTGCGCGGGTGGCGCGCGGTCCGGAAGATCTCGCTGGCGTTCTCGATGCCGACCGTGTTGTCGGTCGGTGAGTGCAGCACCAGCAGGGGCATCTTCAGGGTGCGGATCTTCTCGCGCAGGTCGGCGGTGCGTACGTCGTGGACGAAGTCGCGTTTGAGGGTCAGCGCCTTGCCGCCCAGCCGGACCGGCGCCTCACCCTCCTCGAGCACCCGGGCCAGCACCGCGTCGTAGTGGTGCTCGACGTGCGTCGTCTCGACCGGTGCTCCGATGCTGGCCACACAGCGCACCCCGTCGGCCTCGCGCGCGGCGGCGATCACCGCGGCGCCGCCCCATGAGTGTCCGACCAGCAGCTCCACCTCGCCGACACGCTCACGCAGGAAGGCCACGGCACGCACCGTGTCGGAGACCTTCACCGAGAACGACCCGTCTCCCCAGTCGCCCTCGCTGTCGCCGAGACCGAGGTTGTCGAAGCGCAGCATGCCGACGCCCTCACTGGCCAGCTGCTTGCAGATGCGTGACGCGGCCGGGCAGTCCTTGCCGAGCGTGAAGCCGTGGGAGAACACGCCCCACCCGCGTACGTCGCCCTCCGGCGGGTCGATGAGTCCCGCCAGGCGGGCTCCGGTCACGCTCTCGAAGGACACCTTCTCGGCCATGGGCGCCAGCCTAGAGGTCCCTCGTGCCGGACGGCGCCGTGCTGGGTCCGGGTGAGCCCCGGATGTCTGTCGGCGGGCGTGTCACCCGGCGGCAGGTTCGTGGTTAGAGTGCCTGTCGTGACTGAATCCAACGCGCTGGCCGCCGAGGCCGCGGACAAGCTCGCCGAACTCACCGGCGTCGCGAAGCACGACATCGCCCTGGTCCTCGGATCGGGCTGGCTGCCCGCCGTCGACGCCCTCGGCGAGGCCACCGCCGAGATCGCCACCACCGACCTGCCCGGCTTCTCCGCAGCCGCGGTCGCCGGCCACTCCGGCAAGATCCGCAGCATCCGGTCGGGCGACCGCAACCTGCTCGTCTTCCTGAGCCGCACCCACTTCTACGAGGGCAAGGGCGTCGCCGCCGTGGTCCACCCCGTGCGTACGGCGGCCGCCGCCGGGTGCCGCGCGATCGTCCTGACCAACGGGTGCGGTGGGCTCAAGGAGACCTGGCAGCCCGGCCAGCCGGTGCTGATCCGTGACCACATCAACCTGACCGCCACCTCACCGATCGAGGGCGCGAACTTCGTCGACCTCACCGACCTCTACAGCCAGCGGCTGCGCACGATGTGCCAGCAGGTCGACGCGACCCTCGACGAAGGCGTCTACGTCCAGTTCCCCGGCCCGCACTACGAGACCCCCGCCGAGATCGGCATGGTGCGGGCGATCGGTGGCGACCTGGTCGGCATGAGCACGACGCTCGAGGCCATCGCCGCCCGCGAGGCCGGCATGGAGGTGCTCGGGATCAGCCTGGTCACCAACCTCGCCGCCGGCATCACGGGTGAGCCGCTCAACCACGAAGAGGTGCTCGAGGCCGGCAAGGCGGCGGCCACCCGCATGGGCGGGCTGCTCGGCAAGATCGTCCCGGGCATCTGATGGGCCGCATCTGATGCGCGTCCTCGTCACCGGCGCCGCCGGCAGCATCGGGCAGGTCGTCACCCTGGGGCTCCTCGACCGCGGCCACGAGGTGATCGGCCTCGACCGGATGCCTGCCCCTGACGGCTTCGAGGGCGTCTGGCACACCGCCGACTGCGCCGATGCCGACGCCGTGCTCGACGCCTTCGCGGCCCAGCCCGTCGAGGGCGTCGTACACCTGGCCGGGCACCCCGACGAGGCCAGCCTGCCCGACTCGCTGACCTCCCACGTGGTCACGACTGCGGCGCTGCTCGACGCGATGGTCGCCCACCAGGTCCGGCGCATGGTCTACGCCTCCTCCAACCATGCCGTGGGCCGCACCCCGCGACGCGACCTGGTCTCCGACGACGCGCTGCCCCGGCCCGACACGTTCTACGGCGTCGGCAAGGTGGCCGCCGAGGCCCTGCTCGCGTTGTACGCCGACCGCTACGACCTCGACGCCGTGGCCTGCCGCATCGGTTCGTTCCTGCCGGAGCCGTCGACCACGCGGCACCTCTCCACCTGGCTCTCGCACGACGACGGGGTGCGCATGATCGAGGCGGCGCTGACCGCCACGGCACCCGGGTTCGCGGTGCTCTACGGCATCTCGGCCAACACCCGCGCCTGGTGGGACCTCGCGCCCGGCCGGGCCCTGGGCTACGAGCCGCAGGACGACGCCGAGCGCTGGGCGGCACGCATCCCGAGCCGACCGGAGGACGACGCCGAGGCCGCCCACGTCGGGGGCCCGTTCGCCCTCGAGCAGTTCTACCGGCCGGCGCTCGACCGCAGGTGACGGTCTTGGGTCCGAGTAGTTGACTGGGGCCATGACCCTTCCAGAACTTGCCACGCGGACCCTCGGCACGAGTGACCCGCTGACCGTCTCCACCCTCGGCCTCGGCTGCATGGGAATGTCGGAGTTCTACGGCCGCACCGACCAGTCGCAGGGCATCGCCACGATCCATCGCGCGCTCGACCTCGGCGTCACCTTCCTCGACACGGCCGACATGTACGGCCCGTTCGTCAACGAGCACCTCGTCGGTCAGGCGATCCGCGACCGGCGTGACGACGTACAGCTCGCCACGAAGTTCGGCAACCAGCGCAACCCCGACGGCTCGTGGGTGCGCATCAACGGCACCCCCGAATACGTGGTCGAGGCCTGCCACGCGTCGCTGCACCGCCTGGGCGTCGACCACATCGACCTCTACTACCAGCACCGGGTCGACCCGACCGTCCCGATCGAGGAGACCGTCGGTGCGATGGCCGAGCTCGTCGCGGCCGGCAAGGTGCGCCACCTCGGGCTCTCCGAGGCCGCGGCCGACACCATCCGTCGCGCCCACGCGGTGCACCCGATCACCGCCCTGCAGAGCGAGTACTCCCTCTTCACCCGCGACGTCGAGGACGAGATCCTGCCGACGCTGCGCGAGCTCGGCATCGGGCTGGTCCCCTACTCTCCTCTTGGCCGCGGCATTCTGACCGGTGCGATCACTGCTGCCAGCCTCGAGGCCGGCGACTCCCGCAAGGAGGGGCGCTTCCCACGCTTCGAGGGAGAGGCACTGCAGAGCAACCTGGCCCTGGTCGAGCGGGTCGTCGAGATTGCCACCCGGCTCGAGGTGACCCCGGGCCAGCTCGCCCTCGCGTGGGTGCTGGCGCAGGGCGAGGACGTGGTCCCGATCCCCGGCACCAAGCGGATCCCCTACCTCGAGGAGAACGTCGGCGCCGCGGCCATCACGCTGACCGACGACGACCTCGCCGCACTGTCCGAGGCCGTGCCGCGCGACGCCGTGGCCGGTGACCGGTACGTCGACATGAGCAGCGTCAACCGATGAACCGATGAGGAGACCATGAACACCGCAGCCCTGCTGATCGATGCCTTCACCCGCTCCCGTGACGGCGGCCTAGCCGTCGTCGACGGACTCACCGAGGAGCAGCTCGCGCACCGCGTCGGTCCCGACGCGAACTCGATCGCGTGGCTGCTCTGGCACCTCACCCGCGTGCAGGACGACCACGTCGCCGACGTCGCCGGACTCGAGCAGGTGTGGACCGCCCAGGACTTCGTGACCCGCTTCGCCCTGCCCTTCCCGGCCGAGGACACCGGCTACGGCCACACCTCGGAGCAGGTCGCGTCGGTGCGTGCCGACGCCGACCTGCTGTCGTCGTACCTCTCGGCCGTGCACGCGCAGACCACGGCGTACCTCGAGGGGCTCGGCGACGACGACCTCGACCGTGTCGTCGACACCCGGTGGGACCCACCGGTGACGCTCGGCGTCCGTCTGGTCAGCGTGCTCGACGACGACGCCCAGCACATCGGGCAGGCGGCGTTCGTCCGCGGACTGGTGAAGACACCCTGATGGTGGCCTGGCAGCTGACCATCGACGCCAACGACCCGGCGCGGCTGGTGAGGTTCTGGGCTCCCCTGCTGGGCTACGAGGTGCAGCCACCGCCGCCCGGGTTCGACACCTGGAACGACTACTACCGCTCGCTCGGTGTGCCCGAGCACGAGCTGGACACCGACGGGGACGGCAGCGACCGGATCTTCGACCCGAACGGCGAAGGACCGACGATCTGGTTCCAGATCGTGCCCGAGCACAAGTCCGGGAAGAACCGGCTGCACCTCGACCTCTTCCCCACCGGCCGCGACCGGTCGCTCCCGATGGAGGAACGCGTGCGACTCGTGGATGCCAAGGTCGCCGAGGTGGTGGCTGCGGGCGCCACCGTGCTGCGCCGCAATCCGGCCGACTTCCCCGAGGGCGAGACCCTCGAGGGCTTCTACGCCGTGACGCTGGGCGATCCGGAGGGCAACGAGTTCTGCGTGGCGTGAGTCCGGCGGGTTAGCCTGTCGGGCATGCGCCTGACCGTCCCGGCCCTGCTGGCTGCGCTCCTGCTGCTCCTGACCGGCTGCGGTGGCGACGAGTCCGACGACGGTGCCGACCCGTCGACCGCGGCGCTGCCGCCGACGCCCACCGGCGTCGCGGGCCGGTGCAACTCCGACGTGACCGGCCTCGAGGAGCTCACCCTCGAGGCCCGCGACGGTTCCACGGTCTCGGCGGCCACCCTCGGCACCGGCACGACGGCCGCGGTGTTCGTGCACCAGACCAACGGCCAGGGCCTGTGCGGCTGGTTGCCGTACGCCGAACAGGCGGCGAAGCGCGGCGTGCGCGTGATCCTCGTCGACGTGTGCGGCTACGGATCCTCCGAGTGCACCGACCGGTTCAAGGCCGACGTGCCGCAGCAGCTCGGACTCGCCGTCGACCGGGCCCGCAAGGACGGCGCCACCCGGGTCACCCTGGTCGGCGCCTCGATGGGCGGCGCCATGGTGGCCGGTGCCGGCCAGCGGGCCGGGGCCGACGCCCTGGTCGACGTCTCCGGCCCGTTCGAGTGGATCGACGTGCCCTCGGTGACCGAGGCCGCGCGCAGCATCACCGTGCCGTTCCTGGTGATCGCCTCGATGGGCGACACCGCGATCCATCCGGCCGAGCTGCGCCGGGCCGTGCAGCTGTCGCCGGCCGAGCAGAAGCGCTTCATCGAGTCGCCCGACGGGCACGGCTACGACACCCTGCTCAACCTCGACGGCTCCCCCACCAGGGCCGGCCGCGCAGTGATCGACTGGATCAGGGCGCCGTCGTAGACCCCGCCACGCGTCGTACGGCGGAAGCCATCATCCGCTCGTGGTTCCAGACCAGCAGCGGGCGCACGACGTACGCCGCCAGGCCGAGCAGGCGTCCCGACACCACGACCTCCTGCTCGAACGAGAGGCGGGTGGCCCCGTCATCCGCGTCGTCGAGGCGCCAGCGCACCCACCCGACCAGGTCGCCGTCGATGGAGGTCTCGAGCAGGTCGGCCCGACGGTGCACCGCGTGCAGGTGCAGCTCGAGGTCGTAGGGCAGCCTGGAACGCACCACGACCAGTGCGTCGTCGGGCCCGAGGCTGGCCACCGCCCGCACCTCGGGCCACCAGTCGGGGTAGTGCTCGAGGTCCTCGAGCAGCCGGTGCAGCTCGGCGCGTGGGCGCGGCACGACCCAGTCGCCGTCGAACCGGAAGCTCCTGCCGGCGGCGGGTGGGTCGGGGATCACTTGACATCCTCCCCGGGCTGATATCCGGGGATTCCAGGACGATTCATGCCGCGTCCTGGGTCGCTGGGATCGCTCCCTGGTCTGGTTCCTGCGGTCGTGCTGGTGCAGGCGAGCCCCCGGTGTCCCCGGGTTGTGATGCGAGTGCGCGCGCCAAGATGTTGATGGCGGCGTTGGTATCGGCGTGCGCTTGATGTCCGCAGGCTTCGCACTCGAATACCGCTTGGCTCTCGCGGTTCCCGGGTGCGCAGTGCCCGCAGGCGGCGCACGTACGACTGGTGTTCTTCGGATCCACGCGCACCACGTGGCCTTCGGGCATCTTCTGTTCGACCCGGGTAAGGAGCTTCCCCCAGCAGGAGGCAAGGATCGCCATGTTGAGCGCAGCCTTCGCGCGGGCACCGTTGGGTAGGAACACACCCGGCTCATCGGGGTCTGGTTTCGGTTTCGCGCGGCGGACCATATTCGACACCCGCAGGTCTTCCACCGCGATCAGGTCGTACGTGGATGCAAGTTCGGTGGTGGTCTTCTCCACCCAGTTCATGCGCCTGTCCTGCAGACGGCGGCGCAGCACCGCGAGTTGGTCCAGGGTCCCATTCCGGCTCCGGCATTCCCTCAACTTTCGCCCGGTCTTCTTCGCGGCCGTCGTCTGCCGTGCCAGCCGCTGCTCCAAAGCGAGGAACCGTGCCTGCTCGCCCTCGGTGAGAGCCGGAGCCTGGGCCATCTTTCCTTCGCTGGTGGCGAGGGTGTTCTTCACACCCCGGTCTATGCCGACCACACAACCCGTCCCGGCGGCGATCTTGTCGGCGGGTGGGGTGGTGAAGGAGATGTGCCAGCGCCCGTTGCGGTGGGTGATCCTCGCGGATGTCGCGGCCTCGATCTCGGCCCACAGGCGACTGACCTTGAACCGGACGAGCCCGACCTTGGGGACCGTGACAACCCCCCACTTCCGGTTCAGACGGCGCACGGTGAGGTCGCGGACGACGAACGAGCCCTCGCGGTCGGCGCGACGCTTGAACCGGGGGTACGCAGCCCTGCCTGCGAAGAAGTTGGCGAACGCTCGGTCGAGGTCCCGCAGCGCGGCCTGTTGGACACTGGAGGACCCTACCCGCAGCCAGTCCAACTCAGCACGGAGTTGAGCAAGTTCACGCATCTGCGTGGTGGTGGTGACCCGAACCGCGTCCAGTGGTCCCAGTTCGGGGTGGGTGCCCCGGTTGTGCCGATCCCGGGACCACATGGAGCGTTGCTCAAGACCGATGTTGAACACAAACCGGGCGTGATGACAGTGCTCCACCAACCCCGACGCCTGCCCGGTGTCGGGGTAGAGCCGCTGCCGAATACTCACGACACCAACGCTATGCGAGAGGACCGACAGCCTTGGTGAAGACACAGGCGGACTGCCGACGTTCCGACACCCGGTATCGCTGCTAAGCCCCACCCGGTCTTCGCAGACCCTCTACCGTAGGTGTCGTCAACAACGCCATGCTGTACCACTGCGAGGACACCCTCCGGGGGTCTGCGACGTCCTCGGAGCGAAGTTGGTCGGGTCCACCGGCGAACCTGACCACGTGCACCTGCTCGCCCGATCCGCCCGCGTTAACAACCAGCGAACTCGTGCGCCGCTTGAACGGTGCGACTGTCCGTCGCCCAGTGCGTTGCCCACGCTGCCCTCCACATGACGAACTCTCGGTGATTGCCATTAGCCTGAGAGCATGTCTGACTCCACGACCGGCCTCGTCACCTGCTCCGTCTCCGGCGGAGTCGCGCACGTCAAGCTCAACCGCCCCGACAAGCTCAACGCACTCACCCTGCAGACGCTCGACGAGCTGATCGGGACCGCCCGCGAGCTGCGCCGCGACCGCACCCTGCGCGCCGTGATCGTCTCCGGCAACGGCGACTCCTTCTGTGCCGGCCTCGACTTCGCGTCGGTGCTGAAGAAGCCGACCGGCGTGCTGCGTGCGTTCGTGCCGAACCCGTTCCTGGGCACCAACAAGTTCCAGGAGGCCTGCTGGGCCTGGCGCCGGCTGCCGGTGCCGGTGATCGCCGCGGTGCACGGCCACTGCTACGGCGGCGGCATCCAGATCGCCCTGGCCGCCGACTTCCGGATCGCCGCCCCCGACTCGCAGTGGTCGGTCCTCGAGGGCAGGTGGGGACTGATCCCCGACATGTCCGGCGTCCGCTCGCTCTCCGAGGTGGTCGGTGTCGACACCGCCAAGAAGCTGACCATGGCCGCCCAGATGCTCTCGGGCAAGGAGGCCCACGACCTCGGCCTGGTCACTGACCTGGCCGCCGACCCGGTCGCCGCCGCCGAGGACTTCGCGCGCGAGCTCGCCACCCGGTCGCCCGACGCACTGGCCGCCGCCAAGCGCCTCTTCAACCGTGCTTCGACCGACAGCGCCCGGCGTACGTTCGCCCGCGAGCGGATCGAGCAGGCCTTCCTGCTGGCGACCGCCAACACCGCCAAGGCGCGCGAAGCCGCGTTCAAGAAGGTGGCGCCGGTCTTCGGCCCCCGCGGACGCCGCTGACCTGCCATGTCGCACGAGGGCGGCTGGGCATTCGTCGAACGACCCGATGCCCTCGTCTGGTTCCACGACACCGCGTCCGAGCTGCCGGTCGTGATCCTGCTGCACGGCCTGGCCGGGCACGCCCTCGAGTGGGCGGGCACGATCGAGGCGCTGGCGAGCAGGTTCCGGGTGGTCTCGATCGAGCAGCGCGGCCACGGCGGCAGCACCCGTCGCCCCGACGACGTGTCCCGCGAGGCGTACGTCGCCGACGTGGTGGCCGTCATCGAGGAGCTCGAGACGGACGACGTGTTCCTCATCGGCCACTCGCTGGGCGCGCACACCGCGATGCTGGTCGCCGCCCGGCACCCGGGGCTGGTCGGCCGGCTCGTGATGCTCGAGGGTGGGCTCGGTGGTGAGGGCCCCGAGAGCGTCGACGCGGTGCACGAATGGCTGGCCGGTTGGCCGGCGCCCTTCATCGACAGCGACGACTTCGTGCAGTTCTTCGGCGGCAACCCGGTCGTCGGCCGGGCCTGGGCCGAGGGCCTGGAGGAGCGCGACGACGGCCTCTGGCCCCAGTGGGACGCCGACACGCTCACCGCGGCACTGGCCCCGGTCGCGGAACGTGAGTACATCGAGGAGTGGGCCGCGGTCACCGCACCCACGCTGCTGGTCCGAGGCGAGAACGGCATGATCCCGGGCGACCAGTTCGACCGCATGCTGATGGCCCGCCCCGAGACCCGACTGGTCACCGTGCCCCACGCCGGCCACGACGTGCACCTCGAGCAGCCGACGGCCTGGCTGGCCGCGCTCGAGGAGTTCCTCGTCGGCTGACGCGCTGACCACTGGGACGAATGCCCTAATGTCGCCCCCATGAGCGAACAGCTGCTGGAGCAGGCCCGGGCATGGGCCGCCGAGGATCCTGACGACGCGACCCGGGCCGAGCTGGAGCAGGTGATCGCGGCTGCCTCGTCGGGCGACGCCGCCGCCTCCGCCGACCTCGCCGACCGGTTCTCCGGCACCCTCGAGTTCGGCACCGCCGGCCTGCGCGGCGCACTCGGCGCCGGCCCCAACCGGATGAACCGGGTCGTGGTGATCCGTGCCGCGGCCGGGTTGGCGGCGTACCTCAATGCGAACGGCGCCGGGCCCGACGACGCGGTCGTGATCGGGTACGACGCCCGCCACAACTCCGACGTCTTCGCCCGCGACACCGCCGAGGTGATGACCGGTGCGGGGCTGCGCGCGTTGCTGCTGCCCGGCCAGCTGCCCACTCCCCTGCTCGCCTACGCGATCCGCGAGCTCGGCTGCGTGGCTGGCGTGATGGTCACCGCCAGCCACAACCCGCCGCAGGACAACGGCTACAAGGTCTACCTCGGTGACGGCAGCCAGATCGTGCCGCCGGCCGACGTCGAGATCGCCGCGCAGATCGCCGCCGTCGGCGCGCTGGGCGACGTCCCTCGTGGAACGCCGGGTGAGCAGCTCGACGGGACGATCCAGACCGACTACCTCGCCCAGGTCGGCCGCGTGGTCGACGACGCGACCGACCACGACCGGGCCGACCTCAGGCTGGTCTACACGCCGCTGCACGGCGTCGGCAACAGCTCGGTGCTGCGGGTGCTGGAGGCTGCCGGGTTCGCGGCGCCCTCCGTGGTCAGCGAGCAGCAGGACCCCGACCCCGAGTTCTCCACGGTCGCGTTCCCGAACCCCGAGGAGCCCGGCGCGATGGACCTCGCGATGGCCCTGGCCCACGAGGTCGACGCCGACCTCGTGGTCGCCAACGACCCCGACGCCGACCGGTGTGCCGCCGCCGTGTCCGGCCCGCACGGCTGGCGGATGCTGCGCGGCGACGAGGTGGGCGCACTGCTCGGCGACCACCTGCTCCGCTCCGGCAAGCAGGGCGTCTACGCGGCGTCCATCGTGTCGTCGTCGCTGCTCGGCAAGCTGGCCGCCGCGGCCGGCCAGGAGTACGTCGAGACGCTGACCGGCTTCAAGTGGATCGGCCGGCTCGAGGGGCTCGCCTTCGGCTACGAGGAGGCCCTCGGCTACTGCGTCGACCCCGCGCACGTGAAGGACAAGGACGGCGTCTCGGCGCTCCTGCTGCTGGCCGACATCGCCGCCGAGGCGAAGGCGTCGGGCCGCACGCTGCTCGACCTGCTCGACGACATCGCGGTCCGCCACGGCCTGCACGCCACCGACCAGCTCTCGGCGCGGGTCTCCGACCTGGCCGAGATCGGCGCCGCCATGGAGCGGCTGCGTGCCACCCCGCCGACCTCGCTCGGGGGGCTGGCCGTCGAACGCTGCGACGACCTCAGCCTCGGGTCGGCGGACCTGCCACCCACCGACGGCCTGCGCTACCTGCTCGCCGACGGGGCCCGGGTGATCGTGCGGCCGAGCGGGACCGAGCCCAAGATCAAGTGCTACCTCGAGGTCGTCGTACCTGTGGAGACCGGCCCGGACGTGGAGGCCGCCTCGGCTCGCGAGGCGGTCGACGCGGCACGCATCTCGGCGGCCGGCCGCCTCGACGCCCTGCGCAACGACATCAAGGCCGCCGCCGGCATCTGACCTGCGCGAGCCGTGCATTCTTGATGCGCGAGCCTGCAGTTCTTGATGCGCGAACCGTGGGTTGTTGGTGGCGGGTCAGGTGAGGACCAGAAGTACGGCGGCGAGGACGGCGAGGCCGACGACCACGCCGATCTCGAGCCGGGCCGGCGTACGGCGGATCGGGTGCTCGGGCAGCTTCTTCGCCCGGGCGTCCTCACAGAGCTGGTTGAGCTGCTGCTCGATCAGGTCGACGTGGTCGCCGACCGGATCGGACCCGGCGCGGTCATGCTTCATCAACGCCCGACGCGAACGCCCGATCGCCGAGGTGTGGTAGGCCCTCTCGGCGGTGGCCACCACCATGAACATGCGGACGGTGACGTACTTGACCCGCACGAACGGGATCACCACGTCGGTGAACGACTGACGCAGCACCAGGTCGTCACCGCGCTGGTGCACCGCCGGCCGCAGCATGATCGCCCACACGAGGGACATCACGAGAGCGACGAGGACGATCGAGGTGGCGTCTCCGAAACCGGCCCCACCGACGAAGATCAGCACGATGGCCACCACACCCACGACCATCGCGAGCCACCCGAGGATGCGGCCGTTGGTGGGCCCGAACTTGCGCACGGACTCTTCGTCCATCGATCTCTCCAAGTGATTGCTCTCCGCTACCCGTTCAACCCTATGCTGGGCGGGTGACGACCACTCCCACCACCACTGCCTCAGCGTCGAGTGCAGCCGGGAACAGCTTCTCCGACGTCACGTCGTCGGAGAGTGCGCTGCGACGGTTCCTGCACGGCCTGCCCGGAGTCGACCAGGTTGGCGCCGAAGCGCGCGCGGCCTCCCTCGGCACCCGGTCGATCAAGACCACTGCCAAGGACTACGCGATCGACCTCGCCATCAGGATGGTCGACCTGACCACCCTCGAGGGCCAGGACACCCACGGCAAGGTGCGGGCCCTGGCCAACAAGGCCATGCGACCCGACCCGGCCGACCCGACCTGCCCGCAGACCGCCGCGGTGTGCGTCTATCCAGACATGGTCGCGGTCGCCAAGGAGACGCTCGGCACCAGCGGCGTCAACGTGGCAGCGGTCGCCACCGCGTTCCCGAGCGGTCGCGCCGCCCTCGACATCAAGCTGGCCGACACCCGCGACGCGGTCGAGGCAGGCGCCGACGAGATCGACATGGTCATCGACCGTGGTGCGTTCCTCTCCGGCCGCTACCTCGAGGTGTACGACGAGATCGTGGCGGTCAAGGAAGCCTGCGGACCGGCCCACCTCAAGGTCATCTTCGAGACCGGCGAGCTGCAGACCTACGACAACGTACGACGCGCGTCGTGGCTGGCGATGATGGCCGGCGGTCACTTCATCAAGACCTCCACCGGCAAGGTGCAGCCGGCGGCCACGCTCCCCGTCACGATGATCATGCTCGAGGCAGTGCGCGACTTCCGCGAGGCCACCGGCCAGATGATCGGTGTGAAGCCCGCGGGCGGCATCCGCACCAGCAAGGACGCGATCAAGTACCTCGTGATGGTCAACGAGGTGGCCGGCCCCGACTGGCTCGACCCGGACTGGTTCCGCTTCGGCGCCTCCACGCTGCTCAACGACCTGCTGATGCAGCGCACCAAGATGACCACCGGTCGCTACTCCGGCCCCGACTACTTCACGCTGGACTGAGGCAGACATGGCAACCAAGAAGGCCACCAAGGCCCCCTCGACACAGTCGAGCCCCGTCTTCGACTACGCCCCGGCCCCCGAGTCGCGTGCGATCGTCGACATCAAGCCGTCGTACGGCCTGTTCATCAACGGCGAGTTCGTCGACGGCGGTGGCACCAGCTTCAAGACGATCAGCCCGGCCACCGAGGAGGTGCTCGCCGAGATCGCCGAGGCCGACGAGGCCGACATCGACACCGCGGTGAAGGCGGCCCGTCGCGCGCACACCCGGGTCTGGGGCCGGATGCCCGGCAAGGAGCGCGCGAAGTACCTCTACCGCATCGCGCGCATCATGCAGGAGCGCGGTCGTGAGATCGCGGTGCTCGAGTCGATCGACAACGGCAAGCCGATCAAGGAGTCCCGCGACGTCGACGTACCCGTCGCCGCGGCGCACTTCTTCTACTACGCGGGCTGGGCCGACAAGCTGGAGTACTCCGGCTACGGCACCCGGTCGCTGGGTGTCGCCGCGCAGGTCATCCCGTGGAACTTCCCGCTGCTGATGCTGGCCTGGAAGATCGCGCCCGCGCTGGCCGCCGGCAACACGGTCGTGCTCAAGCCGGCCGAGACGACGCCCCTGACCGCGCTGCTGTTCGCCGAGATCTGCCAGCAGGCCGACCTCCCGCCCGGCGTGGTCAACATCGTCACCGGCGCCGGTGACACCGGCCGCTTCCTGGTCGGTCACGACGACGTCGACAAGGTCGCGTTCACCGGCTCGACCGACGTCGGCCGCGCGATCGCCAAGGCCGTGGCCGGCACGAACAAGAAGGTCACCCTCGAGCTCGGCGGCAAGGCGGCCAACATCGTCTTCGACGACGCGCCGATCGACCAGGCCGTCGAGGGAATCGTCAACGGCATCTTCTTCAACCAGGGCCACGTCTGCTGCGCGGGCAGCCGGCTCCTCGTGCAGGAGAGCATCGCCGACGAAGTGCTCGAACGGCTCAAGAGGCGTATGGCGACGCTGCGCGTGGGCGACCCGCTCGACAAGAACACCGACGTCGGTGCGATCAACTCCGCCGAGCAGCTGGCCCGCATCAAGGAGCTGTCCGCGATCGGCGAGGAGGAAGGCGCCGGCCGCTGGTCGCCGCCGTGCGACCTGCCGAGCACCGGCTTCTGGTTCCCACCGACACTGTTCACCGGTGTCACCCAGGCCCACCGCATCGCCCGCGAGGAGATCTTCGGCCCGGTGCTTTCGGTGCTGACCTTCCGCACCCCGGCCGAGGCGGTCGAGAAGGCCAACAACACGCCGTACGGCCTCTCCGCCGGCGTGTGGACCGACAAGGGTTCCCGCATCCTCTGGATGGCCAACCAGCTGCGCGCCGGCGTGGTGTGGGCCAACACGTTCAACAAGTTCGACCCGACCAGCCCCTTCGGTGGCTACAAGGAGTCCGGCTACGGCCGCGAAGGCGGCCGGCACGGCCTCGAGGGTTACCTGAAGGCAGAGGTCAACTGATGGCTCGCATCGACGTCCGCAAGACCTACAAGCTCTACATCGGCGGCGCGTTCCCGCGCTCGGAGTCCGGCTACTCGTACGTCGTGAACGACGCGAAGGGGAAGTTCATGGCCAACGCATCCCTGGCCTCCCGCAAGGACGCCCGCGACGCGGTCCAGGCCGCCCGCAAGGCGTTCCCGGGCTGGGCCGCGCGTACGGCGTACAACCGGGCCCAGATCGTCTACCGCATCGCCGAGGTGATGGAAGACCGTCGCCCGCAGTTCGTCGACGCCGTCCAGAGGTCCGAGGGGCGCACCGCCGCACAGGCCAACAAGGTTGTCGACGACGCCATCGACCGACTGGTCTGGTACGCCGGGTGGGCCGACAAGATCACCCAGGTCGTCGGCGGAGCGAATCCGGTCGCGGGACCGTTCTTCAACCTCTCGACCCCCGAGCCGACCGGCGTCGTGGCCGTCTTCGCTCCGCAGGAGTCCAGCCTGCTGGGCCTGGTCAGCGTCGTGGCCCCGGCCATCGTGGTCGGCAACACCGTCGTGGTGACCTCGTCCTACGAGCGGCCGTTGCCGGCGGTCACGTTCGCCGAGGTGCTGGCCACCTCCGACGTGCCGGGCGGGGTGATCAACGTGCTCACCGGCTCCGCGTCCACCACGGGTCCGTGGCTGGCCTCGCACATGGACGTCAACGCGATCGACCTCACCGGTGTGGCCGGCGACGCCGACCTGGCGAAGTCCCTCGAGGAGGCCTCGGCCGAGAACCTCAAGCGGGTACGCCGAGCGCCGTCGGCCGAGCCCGACTGGTCACTCGATCCCGGCATCGACCGGATGACCGGGGTCCTCGAGACCAAGACCGTCTGGCACCCCGTCGGCATCTGAGGCGCCGAGACGCCGAAACGCTCAGCGGGCCAGCAGCGCCTGCGAGATCACCGCGAGGATGTCGCGCGGGTCGCGGGCCGGGTAGGCCGATCCCCCGGTCGCCTCGGCGATCCGGGTCAGCTCGGTCATGTCGGCGTCCTCGGAGATGCCGATCGCGATGATGCGCACAGGTCGGGCCATGTCGGCCTCGGCGCGCAGCGTCTTCACCAGGGAGGACAGCCCGATCGACCCGGGGTCGTCGTTGGCGCCGTCGCTGAGGATGACCACCGAGTTGAAGTAGCGCTCGTCGTACTTCTTGATCGCCTCGCGATAGGCGGCCAGCGTGGTGTCATAGAGGCCGGTGCCGCCGGTGGTGCGGTCGACCAGACCCTCGATCGCGCCGACCAGCCGGGCGCCCTGGTCGCCCTCGCCGAGGGCCCGCAACGGCGCCAGCTGCTTGTAGTCGACGCCGGGGCCGCCCTGGTCGATCGAGAATGACCACAGGCCGACCCGCGCGTTGCCGGGGAACTCCGACAGGGCGCGACGGGCTGCGTCGACGGCGAGCTCCATGCGGGTGCCGTCGCCGGTCTCGAAGTCCATCGACCCCGAGGCGTCGACCACGGCCAGCATGCTGGTGGGCACGGTGAGGACGGTCCAGCGGCGCAGGTCGGACTGGACGTCGGCGATGTTCGGCTGGGGCAGCGCGGTCACGTCGCCGAAGCCGACACCGGCGGCCAGCGCGGTGCCGTCGGCCTTGCGGAAGTCAGCTTCGCTGAGCAGGTCCTGGCCGGCGCGTCCCTCGAGGTAGGAGACGAACTCGCCCGACGCGTCGGTGGAGTCGTCGTCGACCTGGGCCATCGAGACCACGGGGTACTGGAGGAGCAACGTGCCGCTGTCGGGCACCACGAACGACAGCGCACCGTTCTGACGCTTGGCGGCCAGGTAGTGCTGCTCGGTCACCGGCACCAGCTGCTTGGACGTCGTCGAGATCGCGGCCAGCACCTCGTCGGCCGGCTTCGCGGTGCGGGCGCCGTACTGCTGGGCCAACGGCACCATGCGGGCGGTGAGTTCGTCGGCGGAGGCGCCGGTCGCGCTGCTCTCCGCGCGAGGGGCGGCGAGGGCAGCCGCGGACGGACCGTCCTTGGTGGGGTCCTGGACGACGACACGGCCGGTCGACAACGCGTCGAACCAGGAGCCGGGTGCCGCGGCCGACGGGCCGCCGGCCAGCGCCACGGGGCTGCTCGCGATCGCCTCGGAGAGCACCGTCGAACGCACGCCGGCATCGCTGAGCTGCTTGATCCACACGGGTGAGTCGGGGACCCACAGGTCGGGGGCGCTCGGGTCGCGGGCGACCAGGGCGTTGAGGGCCTCGGCCGGGACCATCGCGACGACCTGGACCTCCACGCAGTCGACCTCGTCGGCCATCGCCTCGGCGGCCCGGGTGAGCGCCGGCGCGATGTCGGGGGCTGCTGCCACGGTGGTCCTCGAGGTGCTTCCGCAGGAGGAGTCCTCGCTGCGGGCGCGCCACAGCACAGCCGCCACCACACCGATGATCAGCACCAACACCAACAGGCCGATCCACAGTGGGAACCGGCTCGCCTTCTCCCGTTCGCGGGCATGAGTTCCGCTGCCCATTGCGCCTCCCTACGCATGAATGCGAGTTGCCCCGCGAGGGCAGGGTAGTGCACAAAGGACGAACCGATGTAAACAACTCAAACGTTATCCACCGAATCGATGACGCCCAGCAGGGCGGGAATCGGTGGGTGCAGGGCTGGCACAATGAGCGCGTGCATGCGCGTGTGATCGTCCTCGCCGGGCCTTCGGGCGCCGGGAAGTCCCGGCTGGCCCAGCGTACGGGGTTGCCGGTGCTGCGCCTCGACGACTTCTACAAGGACGGGTCCGACCCGACCCTCCCCCGGCTCACCGAGGGCGCCAACGCCGGCCTGGTCGACTGGGACCACCCCGACTCATGGCTGCCCGACGACGCGCTCGCGACCCTGAGCGAGCTCTGCCACAGCGGGTACGCCGAGGTGCCGGTCTACGAGATCGCGCAGAACGGTCGGTGCGGCTCGCACACCGTGCACCTCGACGGCTCGCCCCTGTTCGTCGCCGAGGGCATCTTCGCGCAGGACATCGTGGCCGCCTGCGAGGAGGCCGGGCTCCTCGCCGCGGCGTACTGCGTGACCCAGCGGCCGGTCGTGACGTTCTGGCGTCGCCTGACCCGCGACCTTCGCGAACACCGCAAGCCACCGTTGGTGCTGCTCCGACGCGGCCTGGCGTTGATGCACAACCAGCGGGCCGTGGTGGCCGACGCGGTCGCCAAGGGATGCCGCCGCTCGACGCCCGACCAGGCGTTCCACGACATCGAGCGGATGCGTGTGGAGGCGACGCGGTGAACCCCTGGGACCAGCCCCTCCGCCAGCCCAACCAGCAGACCTGCGGCGCCGCCGTCCTCGTCGTGGCCCGCATGCTCAACGACCCCGCCTACCGCGACCGGGTCGCCACGGTTGACGACTTCCGCGACGAGACGCTCGCCATGCACCGCCGTACGACGAGCGGCGTCGACGTGCTCGGCCGGTTGCAGCTGCCGTGGCCGCGGGCGTTGGGCACTCCCCCGTGGGCGGTGGCCAACCAGATGACCGGTTCGTCGGGCGCACAGGGTGCGACCTATGCGCCGCACCTGGTGACCCCGTGGCGGCGCACCGACGCCCTCGAGCAGATCACGTCGGCGGCCGATGCGGGCCACGTCGTGCCGCTCTTCGTCGGCAGTCGCTGGCTGCCGCGTCACGTGGTGCTGGTCCTCGACGCCGACCTGACGGTCTACGACCCGGCCCGCGGTGTGCGCGACCGCATCGAGCCGGACCGGTTCGTCGAGGGAGACGTGTCGGTCTCCGGTTGGTCGCGGCCGTGGTTCACGGTGCTACCTGACTGAGCGTCGAGGCTAGGACGCCTCGGCCAGTGCGGCGTACCCCGGCTTGATCACGTCGTTGATGATCGCCAGCCGCTCGTCGAACGGCAGGAACGCCGACTTCATCGCGTTGATCGTGAACCACTGCAGGTCGTCGAGCCCGTAGTCGAACGCCTCGACCAGCGAGTGCATCTCGCGGGTCATCGACGTGCCGCTCATCAGTCGGTTGTCGGTGTTGACCGTGACCCGGAAGCGCAGCTTGGTCAGCAACCCGATCGGGTGCTCCTCGATCGAAGCGGCCGCGCCGGTCTGGATGTTCGACCACGGGCACATCTCCAGCGGGATGCGCATGTCACGGACGTACGCCGCGAGGCGGCCCAGCTCGACGGTGCCGTCGTCGCCGACCGTGATGTCGTCGATGATGCGGACACCGTGGCCGAGCCGCTCGGCGCCGCACCACTGGATCGCCTGCCAGATCGACGGCAACCCGAAGGCCTCGCCGGCGTGGATGGTGAAGTGGGCGTTCTCGCGCTGGAGGTACTCGAACGCGTCGAGGTGACGGGTCGGCGGGAAGCCGTCCTCGGCGCCGGCGATGTCGAAGCCGGCCACTCCGCGGTCGCGCCACGCGACGGCCAGCTCGGCGATCTCGCGGGAGCGGGCCTGGTGACGCATCGCGGTCAGCAGCTGGCGTACGACGATCCTCCCGCCGGCCGCCTCCATGCCGCGGTCGAAGCCGTCACGCACGGCTTCCACCACCTCGTCGAGGGTCAGCCCGCCGTCGAGGTGCTGCTCGGGTGCGTAGCGGATCTCGGCGTACACGACCCCGTCGGTGACCAGGTCCTCGACGCACTCGCGCGCGATCCGCTCCAGCGCCGACGCGGTCTGCATCACCGCGACGGTGTGGTCGAAGGTCTCGAGGTAGCGCACCAGCGATCCGGAGTTCGCGGCGTCGGCGAACCACTGTCCGAGCAAGCTGTCGTCGTCGACGGGCAGCTCGTGACCGATGGCATGGGCCAGCTCGGCCACCGTCTGCGGGCGGACACCACCGTCGAGGTGGTCGTGCAGCAACACCTTGGGGGCACGTCGTACGACGTCGGCAGTCAGGGACACCTGACCATCATGGCAGCGAAGCGCACGGAGGGTGAGACAACACGGTTGGACGCGTCGTGGGGAACGGCGTGAACGACTACGCTCAACAGGTATGCGCGTCTTCACGACATTCGATGAACTGACCGAAGCTGCCGGCACCGACCTCGGCACCAGCGAGTGGCTGACCGTCGACCAGCGCCGGGTCAACGCCTTCGCCGACGCCACCGGTGACCACCAGTGGATCCACGTCGACCTCGAGCGGGCCAAGGACGGCCCCTTCGGCGGCACGATCGCCCACGGCTACCTGACCCTGTCGCTGATCCCGTGGCTGGGCAGCCAGATCTTCACGTTGCAGACGCCGGGGGCCAAGCTCAACTACGGCGTCAACAAGGTGCGCTTCCCGAACCCGCTCAAGGTCGGCAAGCGGATCCGCTCGCACGTCGCCATCGCGGACGTCGTCGACATCCCCGCCGGCAAGCAGCTCACCGTGCGCCACACGATCGAGATCGAGGACGAGGCCAAGCCCGCCTGCGTCGCCGAGACCGTCGTGCTCCTGCTCCCCTGATCCGCCCGCGCCACCCCCACTCGAGTAACGCGGGGTTACGGTCGCTCCACACGCGTTCTGACACGGGCGAACCGTCAACAGCACCGCACAAGAGCCGCTGTGCAGGCACCGCCGTACGACGACCCGGGCGGGTCAGGCGATGCGGTCGATCACCAACGGTTGCGGGGTGTACGCCGACCCGTCGGTGCCGATGTCGTAGCCGCCCTCGAGTGAGGCCAGCGCACGGTCGAAGCGTTCCGGCTCGTCGGTCAGCAGCGTGAACAGCGGCTGGCCCTCGGTGACCGCGTCACCGGGGCGTGCGTGCCAGACCACGCCCGCGCCGTCCTGCACGGCGTCACCGAGCTTGGCGCGTCCGGCACCGAGCCGCCACGACGCCAGCCCGACCGCCATCGCGTCGAGCCGGGTCAGCACGCCGGAGGCCGGTGCGTTCACCACGTGCGACTCGCGGGCGGTGGCCATGGGGGCCTCGGGGTCGCCGTCCTGGGCCCGGATCATCGCCTTCCAGGCGTCCATGGCGGAGCCGTCGGCCAGCTTGTCGGCCGGGTCGAGATCGGTGACTCCGGCGCCGGCCAGCATCTCGCGAGCCAGGGCCAGGGTCAGCTCGACCACGTCGGCCGGCCCGCCCCCGGCGAGCACCTCGACCGACTCGGCGACCTCGATCGCGTTGCCGGCGGTGAAGCCGAGGGGGGTGGACATGTCGGTGAGCAGGGCGACCGTGTGCACGCCGGCGTCCTTGCCGAGGGAGACCATCGTCTCGGCCAGCTCGCGGGCCTTGTCGAGGTCCTTCATGAAGGCACCGGTGCCGACCTTCACGTCGAGCACCAACGAGCCGGTGCCCTCGGCGATCTTCTTCGACATGATCGACGAGGCGATCAGCGGGATCGCCTCGACGGTGCCGGTCACGTCGCGCAGCGCGTAGAGCTTCTTGTCGGCCGGGGCCAGGCCGGTGCCGGCGGCACAGATCACCGCGCCGATGCTCTCGAGCTGGTCGAGCATCTCCTCGTTGCTCAGCGCCGCCCGCCAGCCGGGGATCGCCTCGAGCTTGTCGAGGGTGCCGCCGGTGTGGCCCAGTCCCCGGCCGGACAGCTGGGGAACCGCGACACCGCAGGCGGCCACGAGCGGGGCCAACGGCAAGGTGATCTTGTCGCCGACACCGCCGGTGGAGTGCTTGTCGGACGTCGGGCGCGACAGGGTGGAGAAGTCCATCCGCTCCCCCGACGCGATCATCGCGTTGGTCCAGCGGGAGATCTCGCGGCGGTTCATGCCGTTGAGCAGGATCGCCATCGCCAGCGCCGACATCTGCTCGTCGGCCACCACACCGTCGGTGTAGTGGGCGATCACCCAGTCGATCTGGCTGTCGGTGAGCTCCTGGCCGTCGCGCTTGGCGGAGATCACCTCGACGGCGTCGTGCTGGGTCACGTGGTCTCCTTCGTCAGGTCATCGGGTCCGAACGGGTCGGGCAGCACTTCGTCCATGCGGCGTACGCCGGACACGGTGAGCAGCAGCAGCTCGCGACCGCCGTTCTCGAACAGCAGCTGACGACACCGACCACAGGGCATGATCACGTCGCCGCTGCCGTTGACGCACACGAAGTGGGTCAGCCGCCCTCCCCCGGTGGCGTGCAGCGAGCTGACCACACCGCACTCGGCGCACAGCACCACGCCGTACGCCGCGTTCTCGACGTTGCAGCCGACCACGGTGCGCCCGTCGTCGACCAGCGCCGCGGCACCCACGCGATAGTTCGAGTACGGCGCGTAGGCGCGCGCGGCGACGTCGACGGCGGCCCGGGTCAGGGCGTCCCAGTCGACCTCCACGCTCAGTCCTTCACGTAGGGCTGGCCGTCGGCGGCCGGCGGGCGGACCCGTCCGACGAAGCCGGCCACGGCGATCAGGGTGGCGAGGTAGGGCGCGATGGCGATCAGCTCGGAGGGCACCTTGGTGACCAGGCCGAAGTCGTCCTTCATGGCCGCGGTCAACGCGAAGAAGAGCGCGGCCATGGTGGCGCCGACGGGGTGCCAGCGGCCCATGATCACGGCAGCCAGCGCCATGAAGCCCTGTCCGTTGGCGGCGTTGTCGTTGAAGGACCCCGACGAGCCGACGGTGTAGAACGCGCCACCGAGACCGGCGAGGGCGCCACCGAAGAGAATCGCCTGCCAGCGCACGCGATTGACGCGGATGCCGACGGTGTCGGCGGCCTTGGGGTGCTCGCCGACCGCGCGGACCCGCAGGCCCCATCGCGTCTGGTAGAGCAGGAACCACACCAGGAACGGCGCCAGCAGGGCCAGGTAGACCAGGATCGACTGGTTGAACAGGGCACGCCCGAGCACGGGGATGCTGGAGAGGCCGGGGATCTCGATCGGCGTCAGCGGATCGGGCGAGTCGGAGAGCAGCGTGTTGAGGTGCGCGTTCTCCTGCTCGGTCGGGATCTGCCCGCGCAGGAACGTGGTCAGGCCCAGCGCCAGGGCGATCAGCACGACACCGACGACCACCTGGTCGACGTGGTAGCGCAGCGAGAACAGGCCGAGCATCAGGGCCACGACGACACCGGCCAGCGACGCGGCGATCATGCCGACGCCGTTGCTGTAGGCCAGCGCGCTGACCACGGCACCGAAGAACGCGCCCATCAGCAGCTGCGCCTCGATGGCGATGTTGATGACACCGGCACGCTCGCACACCACGCCCGCGAGGGCGCCGAGCACCAGCGGCGGGCAGTACTTCACCATGCTGGGCAGTGGATTGGTGATCCAGGCCTCGACCGCCGCCGTCTGGTCGGCGTAGTACCAGACGGTGAACGCGGCGTAGAACGACAGCCCCACTGCGACGTGGATCAGCATCGCCCAGCCGTTGCGTGGGATGCGGTTGATCACCGCGACGACCAGGGCGATCGAGACGATCACGAAGCCGATCCAGACCAGGCGCAGTCCGTTGAACGGCTCGGGCTGGTGCTCCTTGGAGAGCTCGTCGGCGTTGAGGAACAGCACCTGGGAGTTGTCGATGCTCAGCGCCATCATCAGGACCAGCACCCACACGATGCCGAAGGCGACGACCAGCTTGATCTGGCGGAGCTTGTCGGTGCGGTCGCGGACGGGCTTCTCGCTGGCCGTCACGGTCGTGGTGGTGCTCATGCGGAGACTCCCTTCGCGGCGAACGTGCTCGTGGGTTCCTTGCGTCGCTGTCGCACGATCCACCGGACGATGGCCGGTGCGGCGACGAACAGCACGATCAAGGACTGGATGACCTGGACCACCTCGGGGGCGGTGCCCGCGCTGGTGGTCTGCATGGCGCCGCCACCCACGGCGAGGATGCCGAACAGGAAGCCGGCCAGCACGCTGCCGAGCGGGGTGCCACGGCCCAGCAGCGCGACCGTGATCGCGTCGAAGCCGACCGAGCCGACCAGGCTGGCGTTGTTGCTGGCCTGGTCGCCGTTGATCATCATCGTCGCGGCCAGGCCGCTGAGCCCTCCGGCGATGACCATGGTGAGGATGAAGACCTTCGCGGTGCTCATGCCCGCCGTGCGGGACGCGTCGGGGTTGGCGCCGACCGAGCGCAGCTCGAAGCCGAGGGTGCTGCGGGTGAGCAGCCACCAGACCACGGCCGCGGCGACGAGGGAGAGCAGCACACCCATGTGCACGCCCAGCACCTCGGGGAAGGCGGCCGCGTCGGGCACCGGCGGCGACTGGGGCAGGCCCAGGTCGTCGTCGGGGCGCTGGAACGACTTCAGCTCACCCAGCGCGTAGGCGAGCACCCCGAACGACGCGATCTGGTTGAGCATGATCGTGCTGATCACCTCGTGGGTGCCGGTGGCCGCCTTCAGCAGGCCCGCGATGCCGCCCCACAGTGCTCCGGCGAGTACGCCGGCGAGCACCGAGGTGAGCAGCAGGATCGGACCGGGGAGGTCCCAGGTGAAGCCGACGTAGCTGGCCGCCAGCGTGCCGAGGATGATCTGGCCCTGCGCACCGATGTTGAACAACCCGGCGCGGAAGGCAAGCGAGACGCCGAGGCCGGCGCAGATCAGCGGGGCCGAGCGGTTCAGCGTGTTGGCCAGGCCCTCTCCGGAACCGAGCGAACGGTCCAGCAGTGCGCCGTACGACGTGGTGACCACGTCGAAGGAGCGGGAGAAGAAGTCCCACGGGTAGGAGAAGAAGTAGCCCATCGAGTCGATGACGGACTCGTTGCTCAGCGCCATCAGCACGGCACCGATCAGGAGTGCCAGCACGATGGCCGCGGCGGTGGTGAGGACGCCTTCGAGTGCCTTGCGGTCCAGGCGCAGGCCGGGTCGCTTGGTCACGCGGCACCTCCCTCGGCGCCACCGGCGCCGGCCATGAGCAGACCGATCTGCTCGCGTTCGATGTCAGGACTGACGGTGTCGACGATGCGTCCGTCGTACATCACCGCGATGCGGTCGGCGAGCGCGAAGATCTCGTCGAGCTCGGTGGAGACGATGATGACGGCGGTGCCGCGGTCACGCTCGGCGATGATGCGCTTGTGGATGAACTCGATGGAGCCGACGTCGACGCCGCGGGTGGGCTGTGAGGCGATCAGCACCTTGAGTGGCCGGGAGAACTCGCGGGCCACGACGACCTTCTGCTGGTTTCCTCCCGAGAGCGACCCGACGGGCGTCTCCCGCGAGGTCGTGCGGATGTCGAACTCCTGGATGCGGTCGTCGGCGTTGCGCTCGATCTCGGCGAGCTTGAGCGCCGGACCGTTGGAGAACTCGGGTGAGCGGTAGAGGTCGAGGACGAGGTTCTCGCGCACGCTGAACGAGGAGACGTAGCCGTCGTGGGAGCGGTCCTCGGGGATGTAGCCCACGCCGGCCTCGAGGCTGCGCCGGGGGCCGTAGCGGCCGATGTCGTCGCCGTCGAGCATGATCTCGCCGGCCGAGGGGCGGATCAGTCCGAGGAGCGACTTGATCAGCTCGGTCTGGCCGTTGCCCTGGACCCCGGCGATGCCGAGCACCTCACCGGCGCGGGCCTCGAACGAGACGTCCTTGACGACCTCGTGGCCGCGGGGGTCGATGATCGTGATGTTGCGCGCCTCGAGCACCGGGGCGCCGACCTCGGCGGCGTCCTTGTCGACGGTCAGCTTGACCGCGCGACCCACCATCATCTCGGCCAGCTCGGCCTCGGTGGCGGTCGGCTCGGCGGTGCCCACGATCTTGCCGCGGCGGATCACGCTGATCCGGTCGCCGACAGCCTTGACCTCGCGGAGCTTGTGGGTGATGAAGATGATCGAGGTGCCCTGGGCCTTGAGCTCACGCATGATGCCCATGAGCTCGTCGATCTCCTGCGGGGTGAGCACGGCGGTCGGCTCGTCGAGGATCAGGACCTTGGCGTCGTTGGCGAGGGCCTTGAGGATCTCGACGCGCTGCTGG
The DNA here is from genome assembly GCF_001427925.1 of Nocardioides sp. Root151. Lineage (NCBI taxonomy): Bacteria > Bacillati > Actinomycetota > Actinomycetes > Propionibacteriales > Nocardioidaceae > Nocardioides > Nocardioides sp. Root151. Next base: position 740,941 of record NZ_LMGG01000007.1, on the reverse strand, counting down.
ACACCCACGGGGATGTCCTCGACCAGCGCCTTCGGATCGACTCGCAGGCCGTAACGGTCGGAGAGGTCGCGCACCCGTTGGGCCGCGGCGCCGCGGTTGAGCACCGGGCCGCCCTCGCGACCGAGCATGACGTTCTCGGCGACGGTGAAGACCGGGACCAGCATGAAGTGCTGGTGCACCATGCCGATGCCGGCGTTGATGGCGTCCTTGGGCGAGGCGAACGTGACGGGTTCACCGTCGAGCAGGATCTGGCCCTCGCTGGGTTCCAGGAGCCCGTAGAGCATGTTCATCAGCGTCGACTTGCCGGCGCCGTTCTCGCCCAGGAGGCAGTGGATCTCGCCGGGTTCGATGGTGAGGTCGATCGCGTCGTTGGCGACGAAGTCACCGAAGCGACGGGTCAGCCCCTGGATCTGCAACTGCATGGCACTCCCTTGTGCGNCGGGGCGGGAACCGTCAGTTCCCGCCCCGACCCTACGAGGAGTAGGCCTCAGGAGATGGTGATTTCTCCCGAGATGATCTTGGCCTGGAGGGCCTCGATCTCGTCCTTGGTCTCCTGGTCGATGTCACCGTCGAACTCGTGGAACGGCGCCAGGCTGACGCCGCCGTTCTCGAGGGTGCCCTCGTAGGGAGTGTTGTCGAAGGAGCCGTCGATGGAGCTCTTGATGGCGTCCTCGACCGCGACGTCCATGCCCTTCATGACCGAGGAGAGCAGGATGTCGCAGTACTCGGCGGCCGAGACGCAGCCGTCGGTGTCGACCCAGATCGCCTTCTTGTCCGCCTGCTTGACGGCCTGGAGGCCACCGAGGCCGGCGGGACCGGCGACCGGCATGACGATGTCGGCGCCCTGGCGGATCAGTGCCTCGGCGAGCGACTGGCCCTTCGACTGGTTCTCGAAGTCGTTGGTGAAGGAGCCGTCCTGCTTCTCGGCGTCCCAGCCCACGACCTTGACGTCGGCGCCCTTGTCGGTGTTGTACTGCTCGACACCCTTGACGAAGCCGTCCATGAAGATGGTGACGGTCGGGATCTTGGCGCCACCGAAGGTGCCCACGACCTGGCTCTCGGTCTGCGAGGCGGCGAGGTAACCGGCGAGGAAGGCCGGCTGGTCGGTCTTGAAGCCGAGGCCCTTGAGGTTCTTGGCGGGCTTCTCGTAGCCGAAGTCGACGATCGAGTAGTCGATCTTCGGGTGCTTCTTGGCCGCGGCAGCGGTGGCGTCACCGAGGAGGAACCCGACCGTGGTGATGTTCTTGCAGCCGGCCTTCGCGAGGTTCTCGAGGTTCGGTGCGTAGTCGGCGTCGGCCTTGGACTCGGCCTCGGCGGTCTGGATGCCGTAGTCGGTCTTGGCCTTCACCAGGCCGTCGTGCGACGTCTGGTTGAAGGACTTGTCGTCGAAGCCGCCGGAGTCGGAGACCATGCATGCCTTGAAGTCCGGGTGCTGCTCCTGCGGCGTCGTGGACTCCGACGCGCTGGGCGAAGCAGAGTCCTTGGCGTTCGAGTCGCCGTCGTCGCCGCGCTCGCCACAGCTCGTGAGGGCGAGGGCGGCCAGGCTCAGCGCAACTGCAATACGTGCCGTCTTCTTCACGGCGGTCCTCCTGGGGTCGGGGCAGGCCCCTGTCAACCGGGCCAGTCGGGTCACATTAAGCCCAACCTCGCGGAAATGAGGCGATTCGAGCCGAACTGTTACCTGCCGGTGACCGATCGTCTTCCGGACGACTCAGACGAGGGACTCGAGTGCCGCCCCGACCAGCACGGCCGCGCCGATCGCGATGGCGCGCTCATCAATGCGCAGGTCGCCCTGGTGCAGGTCGTACGTCGGACCGCCCGGCGTGCGGGTGCCGAGCCGACCCATCGCTCCGGGAACTCGCTCGAGGTACCACCCGAAATCCTCACCGCCCAGGCTCTGCAACGCGGGCAGTGCACCGTCGGGGCCGAGCACGGCGGCCACCGACCGAGCCAGCGCAACAGTGGCCTCGTGGTCGTTGACGACCGGCGGCACCCCGCGCTGGTAGACGATCTCGGCGGTGACGCCGTACGGCGCGATGATCTGGGCGATCAGCTCGCGCACGAGGTCCTCGGCGCCGGCCCAGGCGACCGCGTCGAGCATGCGCACGGTGCCGGCGACCCGGCCGGTGGCGGGAATGACGTTGTGGGTGGCGCCGGCGCGGATCAGGCCCCAGACCACGCTGACCCCGGCCCGTGGGTCGAGTCGACGCGAGAGTACGGCGGGCAGCTCGGTGACCAGCTTGCCGAGCGCGAAGGTGAGGTCCTCGGTCAGGTGGGGCCGCGAGGTGTGCCCGCCCTTGCCGACCAGGTGCACGTCGAGCGAGTCGGCAGCGCCGGTGAGCGGCCCTTCCCTCAGTCCGATGTGGCCGACGTCGACGGTCGGGTCGCAGTGCAGGCAGAAGACCCGGTCGACCCCGTTGAGGGCGTCGCGGGCCAGCAGCTCGAGTGCTCCGCCCGGCATGACCTCCTCGGCCGGTTGGAACAGCAACCTGACCCGGCCCGCGAGCATCCCGCGGGAGGCGAGCTCGGCCAGGGCCAGACCGGCACCGACGAGAGCTGTGGTGTGCACGTCGTGCCCGCAGGCGTGGGCCACTCCCGCAACGGTGCTGCGCCAGGGGTCGTCGGTGCGGTCGTCGACCGGGAGCGCGTCGAGGTCGGCACGCAGCGCGACCACGGGCCCGGACTCCCCCACCTCGGCGATCAGTCCACTGCGCGGCAGGCGGCGGACGCGCAGCCCGGCCTGCTCGAGTCGCGCCGCCACCTGCTCCGTCGTCCGTGCCTCGCTCCACGACAGTTCGGGGTGGGCGTGGAGGTCGCGCCGGAACTCGAGGAGCTCGACGGCGTACTTCTCGAGGACTGTGGCGACGAGTTCGTGGGCTTCAGACATGACCCGGTGAGCATATCCGCCGCGGCACCACCCCGGGCGCAACCGACCGCTGCCCGGAACCGGCCGATTCCCCGGTCAATGCGTCGCGTGGCGGTTCACGCGAGCGCGCCGCCGGCCCGGTGCGGCCGACCCGGCAGGAGCTCCTCGAGGAGTGCCTCGGTCTCCGCGTCGAGCGGCGCACCGCACCCTCGCAGCACGTCGCGCATCTCCACGGCGACCTCCTCGAGGTCCGAGCCGTCCGGGTCCACCGAGGCGCTGCGGAGCAGGTCACGCCACAGCACCTGGGAGGTCGGCGAGAGCCGCAGCCCGGCCCGACTCGCGGCACCCGCACCGCCGGGGTCCCCCGGCAGCGACAGCTCGACCAGCCGGTGGGCGGCGTCCGTGACGACGTCGGTCACCTGGCGTTCGAGGCGCGTGCGGGCCAGCCAGCTGTAGCGCTGGGCGGGCCGCCCCTCCAGCAGCTCCCCGCGGACCAGCTGCAGGGCGCGACGCAGCAGCTCGCGCTCCTCATCGGGCCCCCGTCCCCGGGACTCCAGGGCCAGCTGGCAGAACGCGTGCCAGTCCACCGCCACGTCGTCGCTGAGGTGCAGACGGCCCTCCTCGGTCTCGCGCAACCGGTAGGAGCCGTCCTCCTCCAGCCCGAGCCAGTCGCGCACCCGGTCGATCGTGGCGTCGCGTACGTCGGGAGTCACCCCGCCCGGCCAGATCGAGGCGCCCACGACACTGCGGTGGACCGGAGCCGGCTGGACGGCCAGGAAGGTGACGATCTCGGAGGCGAGCGCGACGCGTGCGGGGTCCATCGCGTTGCTGGCCCGCAGGTCCAGGGCGCCGAGCACGCCGACCCGGACCGCAGCGACGCTGAAGTGGTCGTCCCTGCCGGAACGTGGCGGGCGGGGCACGGCGACCCGGTCACCGTCATGGATCGGGGACGGCTGCCGCGCCTTGGCGAAGAGCCCGGCCAGCTGCTCACCCGCGGCGGCGGTGAGCCGCACCGCGTCGACCTCGATGCCGAGCAACGGCACGTGCAACCGACCGGTGTCGTCGACATCCAGCTGCCAGCGGGCTCCCGGGACGGGGACACACGCCACGACTCCGACGCCGCTGTGCGGCGTGGCCACGAGGCGAGCGAGCCGGTCGACCGTGGCGGGGTCCGTCGGGGCGGCTCCCATCACGAGGTACCTGCCCGGCTCGCCCGGCGTACGTCGTGCCTGTCCGGTGAGTACGTCGGCGGCAGCGTGGCGCGGCGACGTGCCGGCCCAGTCGGTGACCAGGGCTTCCAGGTCGTCGACCGGCTCCACGTGGGTCCCGCCGATCGTGGCCAGGGTCGGTTCGAGGTGGTAGCCGCGGACGACCTGCTCGTCGGCCCAGGGCGCGACCGCCAGCTGCACCGCCCAGGCCGAGACCACCTCACGCGCGATGACGTCGGAACCACCCAGGCTGAGCAGTCCGCCGAGCGCCTCGAGGTCGAGCAGGACGTCGTTGCCGTCATCATCGCGGCCGAGGCAGACCAGTCCGGGGTACGGCGCAGGGCCGCGCTCACCGGGAAGGTCCGCGTCTGCCGGGAGCTCCCAACGGGCACCGTCGTCGTGGACCGTCCACGGGGACGGCGCCGACATGGTGGGCGGTGCCAGATGGAGGGTCACCGACGTCGTGGACACGGTGACCGCATGTGCCTGCGGCACCGCGAGCCGCTCGAGCTCACACGATGCGGCCAGGCTTCGCAGGGCGACGTCGAGGCGCTCGGCGCGATCCGTGTCGGCACCGATCCTGAGCTCCACCTCGGCCTCGAGCTCCTCCGCGGTGGCCAGCCGGCCACGCCGGCGACGCCGCTCGGCGACCAGGCCCAGCAGCAGGGCGGCAGAGAGCAGCCCTCCCCTGGCCAGTTGGGTCATGGTGCCCCGGGCGTCGCGGTCGGCGACCTCCATCGCCTGCTCGCCGGCGCCCGCTCCGGTGCGTTGGTCCTGGACGGACTGTGCCTGCGGCACGCCACCGGCCAGGAAACCGGTCTCCTGGCCCGCGGCCTGCCCGGTGTCGCTGACTCTCGGCGCACCGACGGCGTCCTCGGGCATGATCAGCACCCAACCGGGCTGGATCAGTCGCCCGAGGACCAGCTCCTGCCCGTCGGGCTGGATGCGTCCCTTGTTCAGGTCGAAGATCTCCTGCCAGCGACGGCCGTCGCCCAGCGACTTCTCCGCGATGTCCCAGAGATTGTCGTGGTAGTGCCCGTCGGGCGGTTGCACGATGACGACCTTCTTGCCGAGGACGTCCGTCATGTCCTGCGGAACACCGGGCACGTGGACGCGCGGCGACGACTCGAGGGTGCCCTGCGCGACCCCCACCACCTCGTCGTGCTCGGTGGCCGTCGGGGACTGGCCGGCGGTCGCCGTCGGCGCCGACGGCGGGCTGGCCTGGCTCGTCGTGGCGTTGCCGCTCGGCGTGGGCACGGGCATCGACGCCTGCGCGGCGCCCGTGCTGCCGAGGAAGATGCCGCCCACCAGGGCGGTCCCGACCAGTGCACGTGCGAGGGCCTGGGTGTGCCCGGACAAGGGAACCGGTCGGGGCAGGCCACCGCCTCGCACCAGGCTCGCGACCTCGGCCAGGGTGCAGACCACGAACTGGAGCCACGCCAACCACACGACTGCCCGGAACACGACGAGCAGGGCGTCGATGCCCAGGGGCTGGGTCAGGTCGCCCCGGTCGGGAAACCCTGTGGGGACCGGCGGCGGGCCGGTCAGCAGCCAGAGCGCTGCGGGTACGACGAACACCAGGACCAGTAGGGCCAGGCCGGCTCCGATCGCCTTGGCCAAGGAGGGGCGTTGCTGTTGCGGGGGCGGGGCAGCGAACCGCTCGGGTCCACGAGGCACGTGCACTCCTTGGGGGTGGGGCGTGGTCATTGAGTCACCGCTTCCGCAGTGGCCGAGGCCGAGATGCTGAAGGTGTTGTAGTTGATCAGGCTGAGCAATTTGGTGTCCACCCGGTCGCTGGCCGCCACCGTGACCGTGTCGGCAGTGACCCGGACGTCGGTGACGGTGTAGCCGCGGCTGGTCAGGAAGGCGCGGGCCCGGGCCTCGGCGGCGGCCTCGTCGAGACTCGGGTCGCCGGAACCACGCAGGCCGTCGACGTCGATCTCCTGGGCACCCGCACGTGCCGCCTGCTCGACCTCGTCGGCGAGCTTCATCCGCGCGTTCAGGGCGGTCCCGCCGTCCAGGACGAGGCCGGCACACATCAGCAAGGTGATGGCCATCCCGACCACGAAGGCCGTCGCGGTGCCACGCTCGTCGCGGGTCCGGCGGCCGTGCTGCCGCTGCTGGTTCCCGCTCATTCGTACCTCCGGTAGGGGTCCAGCGGGACCGCGCTCTCGGCATCGACGCTGGCGCTGCCGGGAACCCCGATCAGGCCGAGCCCGTCGTACGAGACACTGCATTCGAGGTGCACCACGGCGGTGCCGCCCGGACCCCACACCCCGTCCAGGGAGACGGCGCTGCAGGTGGTCTGGTCGTCGAGGGAGCTGGCCACCACCTCGCGGGCGGCGGCAAGGGCGTCGGCCCGGGAGACCTGGAGCGACGCCGCGCGGGCGGCGTCCCGAGCGGTCGCGTCCACGTCTCCACGGACGGAGACATAGCGCCCGCACATGATGATGAAGACGATGAAGGCCATCAACACCGGAGCCAGCAGCACGACCTCGACGGCCATTGAGCCTCGCTCGTTCCGGCTGCGCTTGCGGAGGCTCATTCGGTCTCCACGAACCGCTCGATGGGTCCCTCGACCGTCTGGGACACCTCGGGTACGCCGAAGGGCAGGATCTCCTGGGCGTGGCCCGTGACCGTCACCCGCACCTTGTCGTTCCCGACCGCGACGATCTGGATCTTGTAGCCCTCGAGGACTCCCTTGCCGATGTTCTCGGCGTACTCCGCGCCGTTGCGGCGGGCGTCCGCGATGTCACCGGTGGCCCGGGCCACGCGGGCGGTCTCGCGCGCCACCGCGCTGGCGGCCTGGTTGCCCAGGAACACCAGCGTGGACTGAACGGCGAGCAGGATCACCAGCAGCAGGAGTGGCATGTAGAGCGCCAGTTCCACCGCGGATGCTCCGCGCTCGTCGCGCAGGCGGCGAGACCGCACTGTCATTCGTCCAGATTGATCGAATCGGCCTTGCCGCGGATCTTGGTCAACAGGATCGTTCCGACGGCCAGGGCGATCCCGACCAGAAGTGCGGTGATCACCACCCACTCGACGGCCGACACGCCGTCGTCGTTGCGACGGACACGCTCGACCCGGCCCCCGAGAAGTGTGAGCAGGAACTCGAGTTGAATCATCGTGGCATCTCCTTAGGTAGAACAGGACTGTCATTCCCCTTGTGGTCAGGCCCAAACCTCAGGCCAGGACCCGCGCGACCGCTGGGTACATGAGGAACAAGAGGAAGCCGACACAGAGCAACAGCTGGGCCACGAGCATCGACTGGGAACGGGCCGCGGCACGACCTTCGGCATCGGCGAGCTCCTTGCTGCGCATCGAGGCGGCGCGCGCTGCCAACGACTCACGGACCTTGGCACCGTCTTCGGCGACGAGGGCGAGGGCTGCGGCCAGGTCGCGCAGCTCGTCGACGTCGATCGCGTTGCCGAGCTCGCCGAGCGCGGCCCACGGGGTGATCCCCTGCAGCCGCGCTGCTTCGAGGGTGTCGCGGATCCGCACCATGGCCCAGCCGTCGGAGATGGCCGCGGCCGACTGGAGCGCCTCGGGCACCCCGCGTCCGCCGGCCAGGTTCATCGCGACGAGGTCGAGGAAGGCGCTGAGGACGTGGCGGAATCCGCGCTTGCGTTCGTCGGCGATCTTGCGCAGCTGGAGCCAGGGCACGGCTGCTCCGACGACGGCTCCGACCAGCATCAGCCACAACGGGACCAGCGGTGGGAAGAGGCCGAGGAACGAGGCGGGGAGCAGCGCGATGACCGGGAACAGGAACCCGAGCAGGCCGGCCATCAGCGACCGGGCCAGGAACATCTCGCGGGACTGGCCGGCCAGGCCCAGCTGTGCGGAGAGCGACGCCGGCATCTTGAGGCCCCGTGAGTCGAGTGACTCGGCCACTTCAGCGCCGAGCTTGCGCATGCGGGCGGACTCGGCCTGGTGCCGACGGTCCGCGGTCAGGCCGGCATCACGACGACCACGCTTGAGCTGCTCGTCGAACCGAGCCAGGCCGACCGGGCCGGACGCCGCGGGGCTCATGAACAGCAGTGCTCCGACCAGCACGCCCGCACCGACCAGGGCTCCGGCCAGCATCACCAGGATCTGGATCATCAGTCACGCCCCTTCGCGTCCAGGCTGCGCAGGAAGCGCTCCGGTGCCTCGAAGACCGACAGGCGACGCAGCCACATGATGCCGGCCGCGAAGAAGGCCAGCACGACGAGCAGGACGAGCTGACCGACCGGCGAACCGTACGGCTCGACGTACGCCGGGTTGAACAGCGCGAGGCCGACGACGAAGGCGATGGTGACGCCGACGACGATCTGCACACTGCGCTGGGTGCTGCGGCGCCCGGCGTTCACCCGTTGCCGCATCTCCAGCTCCTGACGTGCCGAGCCGGCCAGCGACGTGAGCACTCCGCGCAGGCCGGGGCCGCGGAGCCTGGAGTTGAGGATCAGCGCGGCAATGATCAGGTCTGCGCCGGAGTCGTCCATGTCGTCGGCGAATCGCTGCAGTGCCATCGGCAGCGGCACCCGCACCCGCAACCGGTCCGAGAGCGCGAACAGGTCTGAGGCGATGGCGGGTGAGGCGGCGTGCGCCGTCGCCGGGATCGCCTGCTCCAGGCCGACTGCTCCGGCCACGGTGTCGCGCAGGGACTCGGTCCAGGCGGCGAGGGCCTCGATCCGGGCCACCCCTTCTCGGGCGGCCCGGGTGCCCCCGAAGAGCCGGTCCCAGAACAGCACGAGCGCCGCGCACGCCAGGGCCACGACGATCCATTGCGTCAGGAGCAGCACCAGGAGTCCCGCACCGATGGCGAGCGGCAGCGTCCGGCCGGCCCCCTTGAGCTGGGCAAGGAGCTGTGAGGGTGCCGCCGCAACGCGCTCGGCGGGTCGCGGCGTGAGGGCGTGGACGAGCAGGAGCACACCACCCCCGACGGCGGCGCCGATGAGGATGACCAGGAGCAGGGTCGGGCTGGTGGTCACGGCGCCGTGTCCAGCCAGGTCGGCGCTGCCCCCGGGACATACCCGACCGCGGCCAGGTCATCGAGGCAGGAGATGCCCGCGGCCGGCTCAGCGACACCGTCGCGGCCGAGGGCGAAGACCTCGCTGGAGAGCACCCGCCCGTCGACGCCGTTGACCTCCCGGACAGAGGTGACGGTACGCCGGAGCAACCCACCCGCGGCGAACGTGTTGATCCGCTCGATGAAGACGACGAAGTCGATCGCGCCGCCGATCAGCATCATCGTGGCATCGGCGGGGAGCCGTTCGGCGCTCTGGATCGCGTAGGTGCAGATGCGGTTGAACACCTCGGCCGAGGAGTTCGCGTGGATGGTCGACAGGGAACCGTCGTTGCCCTGGCTCATCGCGTTGAGCATGGTCACGATCTCGTCGCCGAGCACCTCACCCACGATGACCCGGCTGGGGTTCATGCGCAGCGACCGGCGGACGAGCTCTCCCATCACGATCGCGCCCTGTCCCTCGGTGTTGGGCAGCCGCTCCTCGAAGGAGACCACGTTGGGGTGGAGGTCGGGGAACTCGCCGAGACCGAGCTCGAGGGCTCGCTCCACGGTGATCAGTCGCTCGGCCGGTTCGATCTCGTTGGCCAGGGCGCGCAGCAGCGTGGTCTTCCCCGCGTTGGTGGCGCCGGCGATCATGATGTTCTTCCTGGCCCGCACTGCGGCGGAGAGGAAGGCAGCCAGCTCGGGCGACATGGTGCCGTAGCCGACGAGGTCGTCGAGCATGACCCGGGACAGGCGAGCGCGACGGATCGACAGTGAGGGCCTCTGGCACACGCCCATCACCGCGGAGAGCCGCGACCCGTCCGGCAAGCGGATGTCGAGCTGCGGGTTGGAGGTGTCGAAGGCGCGGCTGGTCAGGCCGCTGTAGGCGCCGAGGGTCTGGACCAGCTCGATCAGCTCTTCGTCACTGTCGGCAACAGGTGCGCCGCGTTCCTCGCGACCGTTCGAGTAGCCGAGGAAGACGTTGTCGCAGCCGTTGATGTCGATGTTCTCGATGTCGGGGTCGTCGAGAAGGGGCTGCAGCCGCCCGACGCCGAAGAGCGCGGCATGCACCGCCTCCGCGAGGTGCCCCTCTTCGCCGGGAGTCATCGGGCTGCGCCCGGCGCTCACCTCTTCGCGGGCATAGCGGTCGAGCACCCGGCTGACCACGGCCCGGGCGAACTGCCGCTCGTCCTCCGCCGACATGGGCGGCAGGTTGTTCGCGGCGTCTTCACGACGCTGCCGGGCGAGGACCTCGGCAACCTCCTCGCGGAGGTTGCGCACGAGCTGTTGTTCCATCTCAGACCATCCCGATGCGCTGCTCGACGGACGGCACGCTGACCAGCGCCTGCGCGATCACGCGGGCCGACCTCGCAAGGAGCGTGCGCCCGGGGGCACCTGCACGGGTCGAGGTGAAGATGCCCGCGCCCTTGGCGTCCTCGGCGAAGACTCCGACGACCCTGGCCGGGATGCCCTCGGAGTCGAGGAGCTGCTGGAGGTGGGTAGCCGACTGGGTGTCGCGATAGGTCGTGGCGACCGCGATCAGCACCGGCGTACCGTCGGCGTCCCCCATCCGCAGGGACTTGCCGAACTGGAAGAGGCGACTGCGCAGGTGCGCCACCCCTTCCATGTCGGGTCGTACGACGACCAGCACGGCGTCGGCCTTGTGGATCACGGGGAGCGCGGCCGACCCGGCGCTCAGCTGACCGCAGTCGACGAGCACGTCCTCGGTGTGCCGCGCCAGCAGCGAGGGAAGCTGGGTCCACACCGAGCCGAGCCCGGTCAGCTGCTCCTGCGACGAGAGCCCCACCAGCACCGACTGGCCGAGGTTGGTCTGCTGGAGATGCTCGGACAGGTTGGTCTCGTCGGCGTCACGCCGGGCCGCAGCGGCCAGCGAGAGGAGGCCGTGGTCGGGGTTGAGCGGACCACCCTGCGGAGTCCGGCACCGCCAGAGGATGTCGCCGCCTGCCGGATCGGCGTCGACCAGCGCCACCGGCCGTGGCCAGACCGAGGCCAGCACCTGGCCGGCCAGGGTGACGCCGGGTGATCCCTTGGCCGAGCAGAGTGCGATCACGCTCACCGTGCGTCTCCGGAGCCAGAGGATTCCACGCTCAGCTCCGTGTCGGTCGACGCACCGCGCTGGAGCAGGGCCAGGCCAGCCTGATCGGCGCTCGCTGCGTCGACGACAGCGGCCGCGGCGGAGTCCGGGACGAGCAGGCTCACCGAGCCGGTGGACCCGCCCCCGAGGTCGTCGGCGCTCGCTGCACTGACGGAGAGCACCACGGCTTCGGTGATCGGCCGCGGCTCCTCCGACTTGTCGGAGCCGCCGACCCGGATCACCTGCACCAGGTCGCCCCCGCGCAGGCTCTTGCTCGGGGTGATCGCGGGGTTGAGCGGGACGGCGACCACGGCACGGTCCTCGCCGACCGGCTCCTCGCGCGTCAGCATCGTCTCGTCGATCAAGGTGTCCCGGCGGATCTGCACCTGTGCGTAGGTTCCACCGTCGAGCACCTGCTCCGCGAGGTCGCTGGGAATCAGCCGGAGCCCTTCGCTGGCCACCTTGACCTCCCGCAGGTCCGCCTTCGTGATCAGGGTGCCCGGCGGGATGTCGCGCGCCGCGGCGAGAACAGGCTCGCGGGAGTCCATCCGGACGGCCAGCAGGCCCGCGATCAGGGCGCCGCCGACGATGAGCAGGATGGCCAGCGCGGCCAGCCCGGGGCGCCGCTGGCGCGGGGGGTCGACCCGCCGACCCGCCGGAGTCGTTCCTCCGGACCGTCGGAACGCCCGGTTGCGCTGCTGCTCCGCGAGCGTTGATCCGTCGCCTGAACCCATGTGCCATTCCCCTAGTCGCTTACGAACCCCGGATGCTCGCTGCAACCGAGCAGCAGCCGTCATCGTAAGGGCCAACCTGGTCAGAGACCACCCAGCCCTACGGGCGTCGGCCCATGGTCTGCCCAGTCCTCCGGGGAGAGAAACCCATCGCGTCAAGGTTTCGCGGTGACGGCCTCGTGGAACGAGTAGCCGGACCAACACCTCGGACTAAGGAGCCATCATGGCTGCAGGAGACCACCGGATCGATCCCGAAGAGATTCGGTTGACGGCCAGCACCATCACGAAGATGGTTGCCGACCTGGAGACGAGCAAGAAGACCCTGGACAAGGCGGCAACGGACCTGACGGGCGGAGGGAGCTGGAGCACGCCGAAGGCGTCCCGCAAGTTCGACGAGCAGTGGAAGATGTGGAGTGACGGGCTCGAGAAGCTGCTCCACGTCGGCCCTGACTTCGCCAAGTGGCTGAACAACTACGCCAACGACGCCGACAACTTCGACCAGCACTACTCCTGATCGAACAAGCCGGAATGGGGCGGCACCCGGTGGGTGCCGCCCCGTTCGACATTTCGGCTGACGCTCTCGCTCGGAGCACGGCGACCCATTCGCTCAGGCCACGGCGCTAGGCGCGGAACGGCACCTGGACCACGGTCGCGTTGCCACCGGAGTCCAGCACCACTCCCCGGCCGGGATGTGTCTTCGACATCACCAGGCTGCGCGCCATGCGGGCGTCGTAGATGTCCGCGTCACTTGCGCTCTGGGGCGACAGCAACAGGCCCTGCCGCGACTTGCGGGCGTCGTACACCCAACCGCTGTAGCCGCTCCCGAGGTCGTTGACGTCGCCGGCCACGACGATCCGCCAGTTCCTGGCCCTGGCCAGGGACACGACGTCATCGAGGGCCTCGCCGACGTTGCCGCTGCGCATCATGTCGCCGTCGTCGACCAGCAGCACTCCCCCGGCGGGCAGTGCCGCGATCCAGGTGTCGATCTCTTCCACGCTCATCGTGTGGTGGTCGACCAGCGCCTCCTCGCCGAGCTCGTCCGCGAGAGCGTTGCCGACGCCGAGGACTCCCTTCACCGGCACGCCCGCTGCCCGGGCCGCGGCCGCCACGAACCTCAGTGCCGCGGTCTTCCCCGACTTCGAGGGTCCGGCGATCACCGCCGTCCCGGCACCGGACAGGTCAAGGCTGACCAGGGCAAGCTCGTCGCCTCCGATGCCGAACGGCAGGAGGCCGTCACGGACCGACGCGGCCGCATCACGCAGCAGCTCTTCCGTGTCGCCGTCGTGAGCGGCCAGGTCGGGCAGCTCCCGCAGCTGGAAGGGCCTCTGTGCCGCGGGTACGTCGGCATCACGTGCCTCGTTGCGCAGCGCGATCTCTCGCAGTGCCGCGTTCTGTCCGGCGCCGCTGACCTCCGCAGAGAGCAACGCGATCTGGCGTTCGACGACCGGGTCCGGGGTGAGCGCGCGACCGTCCGGCATGTTCTCCGGCACCTGCTTGGCCTGGATGCCGGCGGAGCTGAACTCGTCCCTGTCGGCCAGCCGGAGCACCAGCTTGTCCTCCACCAGCGGCCCCATCCGGCCGCTGACCAGGGTCCGGTCGCCGGAGACCACGACGGTGACGCCGACCGAGGGTCCGTCGCGGAGCAGGTTCTGCACCTGCTCCGCCATCCGGCCTCCGTCGACCTCCCCCAGGGTCGCCATGAAGCCGTCCCAGCGGTCGAGCAGGAAGACGACGTACGGCGGCCGCTCGTCCTGCGGCATGCCTTCGCGCAGCTCGGCCAGGTCCGAGACCCCGACGCGTCCCATCAGCGCCTGTCGTTCGTCGACCAGGGCGGTGAGCCTGTCGATCAGGCGCCCGGCCCGGCTGGTCTGGGTCCGGCTGACCACCGCGCCGGTGTGGGGCAGCGCCTGCAGGCCGAGCAGCGCGCCGTTTCCGCAGTCGAGTCCGTAGATGCTCAGGTCGGCCACCGGCACCGCGTCGGCGAGTGCCCCGGCGAAGGTGCGCAACGCCGTGGACCGTCCGCTGCGCGGGCCGCCGAGGACGTAGAGGCTGCCGTTGCGCCCGAGCTGGAACACCGCCGGGCGCTGCGCCTGCTCGGCCGGGAGGTCGATCAGCCCCCAGGCCGCCGGAGGAGGCAGTCGCGGGTCGCGCTCCTCCTCCGGCAGGGACGGCAGGTCGCCCAGGGTGATCAGGTCGGGGAGCGCGTCGAGCCACGGGCGGTGGGCCGGCGGGATCGCCATCCGGTCGGTCAGGCTGCCCACTGCGTCGACCAGCGCCGAGAGGTCGGTGTCGGCCTCGTCGGTCTCCACGGACTTGTCCGTGGGACGTGCCGGCAGCGGCAGGCCGAGGTGGTCCCAGTCGACCGCCCACGCCAGGGGCTCGACGAACTCCGGTTGCTCCTGTGCCGTCGCGTCCGGGCTGCGGCCGCCGACACGACCGCTCTGGAACGGCATCAGCGTGGAGGCCCCACTGCGCACGTAGGCGCGACCCGGCTGGTGCTTGCCGATCATCGCCGCGTCCGAGGAGTCGATGACGTCCTCACTGTCGCCAGCGTCGGTGACCCGCAGCGAGATGCGCAGGTTGGTGTTGGCCTTGATGTCCGCGGACACCACGCCACTGGGTCGTTGGGTGGCGAGCACCAGGTGGATGCCGAGCGAGCGACCTCGCTGGGCGATCGAGACCAGGCCGTTCACGAAGTCCGGCAGCTCGGCGACCATGCTGGCGAACTCGTCGATCACCAGGACCAGCCGCGGGATGGGCGGCAGGTCCGGTTGCTTGCCGCGCAGGGCCCAGTAGTCCTCGAGGTCCTTGGCGCCCGGGCCGGCGAGCAGGTGCTCCCGGCGATGCAGCTCGGCACCGAGCGAGACCAGCGCCCGACCCACGAGGTGCGTGTCGAGGTCGGTCACCATGCCCACGGTGTGCGGGAGCCGGGCACAGTCCTTGAACGCCGACCCGCCCTTGTAGTCGACGAGCACGAAGGTGAGGTCGTCCGGCCGGTTGGCCACGGCGAGCGAGGCGACCAGTGTCTGCAGCAGCTCGGACTTTCCGGAGCCCGTCGTACCGGCCACCAGCGCGTGGGGGCCGTCGCGTCGCAGGTCGAGGCGGAACGGTCCGTCGTACCCGGCACCGACCACCACGTCGGTGGTCGGGCTGCCGGCCCAGCGGAGCGCGATGCCCTGCGGGGTCGGCGGGTCGAGGTCGATCTGTTCGAGGAGCCGCGCCGACGAGGGCAGGCCGGCCGAGTCCTCCTGGGGCGTGGTGTCGCGCAGCGGAGCCAGGCAGCGGGCCACCGTCTCGCACCACGTCGGCTCGACGAGGTCGGGTACGACGCCCAAGGTGTCCTCGGCGGTCGTCTCATGGATCCGCAGGCCGTCGGTCTCGATCACGGCCACGGCCTTGCACTCGGCCGGGAGCTGGCGGGCCTCCGCATCAAGGCAGATCACCCGGACGCCGACGAGGGGGCCTCGGCGGAGCAGCTCGACGACGGCCGGCAGGGCGCGGAGTCGGCGCGCGCCGTCGAGGAAGACGACGTAATCGGGTCCGACCCGATCCTTGCTCTTCGCGGCGCCGCTCGCCTCACGTTGCTCGATCACGGCGAGGATCTCGTTGAGCCGCCTGCCGACCGACTCCTGCCGGGTCCCGACCGCCGCACTCACCCCGTCGGCCTCGTCGCGGGCGTGCGGGAGCCAGCGCACCCAGTCCCACTTCTCCTCGCCGGCATGGTCGCTGATCACCACGAGCCTGACGTCGCGAGGGCTGTGCAGCAGGGCGACCTGGGCGATCAGCCAGGACGCGAGAGGTACGGCGGCCTCGGGGTTGCCGGCCACACCGATGACGCCCAGCTGGGCGAGCCCCAACCAGGTGGGCACGGCCACGAGCGGCGGCAGCTCCGGGGCCTCCTCGCTCTTGTCGTGGTGCTGCTCCACGGTCAGCTCGGGAGCCATCTCGGTCAGCCCGAGCCGCAGCCGGAGGTGGTCGCCATCGTCGGGTCGCCGCTCCCACAACCGAGGGCCCGGACCGATCGCCTGGCTGATCCAGTCTGCGGGGTCGGGAAGCTCGAAGCGCTTCTCCGTGCGTTCGAGCACCCGGGCTGCCGCGATCCGCTTCTCCAGCGCCACGACTGTGGCGTCGTACTCGACGACCTTCTGGCGATACTCCTTGCGGTTGTAGACCTTGTCGCTGATGAAGTTCGCCAGCGCGAGCAGCGGCGACATCAG
Organism: Nocardioides sp. Root151; assembly: GCF_001427925.1. Taxonomy (NCBI): domain Bacteria; kingdom Bacillati; phylum Actinomycetota; class Actinomycetes; order Propionibacteriales; family Nocardioidaceae; genus Nocardioides; species Nocardioides sp. Root151. Next base: position 724,837 of record NZ_LMGG01000007.1, on the reverse strand, counting down.
GCCGAAGAGCAGGTAGCGCATGTTGTCGAGGAGCAGGGCCATCGGCACGGCCATCACGGCCGGCGCCAGCACCATGACCCACGGCAGCGGACGCCCGCGCGGCTCCTCCGGCCTCGTCGGCATGTGGAAGGCCCGCTCCCGCGGCGGCGGCATGATCCGGGGTGGGCGGTTGAACTCGATCAGGGCCTCGGCGGCGTTCATCGCCACGTCGGCGCGGCCCGAGCCGAGCGGTGCCCGGGCCAGCACGGTGTCGCCGATCAGGAGATGCCCACCCTCGGGCCACGCGGTGGCCTCGGTGATCTCGACCTCCTCGAGCGAGGCGACGACACCGTCTGCGACCTCGACCGTCACCGACCCGTCAGGGGTGGCGTCGACGCGGAGCGCGGCAGGTGGCAGGCGTACGTCGGGCAGCGACCACTCCGGCGAACCGCAGCCGATGGTGGTGTGGCCGAGTGGCAGTCGGTGAATGCGCCCGGCCCCCGGCCCGGCCACCACGCGCAGCTCCGCCACCCCGGAGGGGACCGCCCGGGTGATCCGGTCAGCCGGTTCGAACAGCGCGACCACCGATCCGGCGTGGACACCGGCCTCCCCCGTCGGGGTGGCCGGGTCGACCCGCTGGCCGTCGACCCACAAGGGGATTCGCTTCGCGAAGTCCGGATGCACCTGCTCACCGAGGAGGTCCAGGAGCGGAGGCAGCAGGGCTCCCACGGGCGCCTCGGCGTCACTGTCGACGACAGCGTTGACAGCGCGGCCGTTGCGCCCGTCCAGCAGCGTGAGCGTCAGCCGCACGTCGTACCCACCTTCCCCGAGGATGCCTGGCGGTCAGTATGCCGTCACGCGTCACATTCGCACGACAGACGTTTCGATGTGCAAGGCCGGGGAAGACGCTGAGCTCAGGACCGATCCGCGCGACGTAGGGTGCCCAGATGATTCGCAGAGCCAGCTTGGTCCTTGTTTCGTTGACCCTCGTCCTCTCCGGTTGCGGCACGGACGACGACTCGCCCTCCGGGAAGGAATCCGACATGACACCCGATGAGGCCTACGCGGCACTCGAGAAGGTCAGCCTCGACCTCCTGAACGAGGTCGCCCAGCCCGGCACCATCGAGAAGGGCGAGCAGGGCCGCCCCGTGCCCTGCGGAGGTCCGGGCGGCAACGAGCGGAACAAGATCAAGTTCAGCTACTCGGCCACGGCCTCTGCCGCCGATCCGGCCACGGTCATGGAGTCGGCACGCACGACGCTCACCGGCCGCGGTCTCGAGGTCGCCGGACCCGACTCGACCGCAGTCGGCGATCAGCTGTCCTTCAGCGGAGATGCCTTCACCGCCGGTCTGACGCTGCGCAAGAACGGGCTTCTCGAGGCCGGCGGCGAGACCGCGTGCCTGGACGACCCCGACCAGTGACCCGATGACCGACCACTTCAGCCTCGACGTCGACCCGGAGTCTCTCCGGGCCGCTGGTCGACGCCTGAAGCGGATCGTGACCATGCTCGACGAGCGGGCACCCAAGGTGGTCGCCACACCCGACCAGATCGGCGACCAGTGGACCGGCCCACCGGCCAGCAAGGTGAAGTCCGAGATGACCACGCTCGGCGAGACGCTCACCAGCGCGAGGCCCAAGGTGAAGAGCGCCATGCGGGCCGCCAACCACCTGGCCACCCTCTACGACGACGCCCTCGAGCAGCTCCCCTCGCTGAACAGGCGATGGGCGGAGACCGTCGCCGACCACAAGGCGGCACTCGCCCAGGCCAGCTCGGACCAGGCCAAGGCGGTCAAGGAGGCAACCAGGTCCGGTGAGATCGACATCGCCGACGAGGTCCGCATCCGGAAGATCAACGGCGGACAGACCCGGGCCGCCGCGTCGGCCATGTCGGCGGCACAGGCCAGGCTGACCACGGAGTTCGAGGACCTGCAGGCCGACCTCCGACGCGACACCCGCGATGCTGCCCGGGAGTTCCGCGAGAATCTCCTCGTGAAGGCGCCGGCGCTGGATCCGAACGGCCCGATCTCCAACCGGGGCAGGGTCCTGTCCCTCACCCAGTGGCGCGCGCAGGCGAAGGAAGCGCTTCTCACCGACCTGCCCCTCACCGACGGTCACTACGACGCGGTGGCCGAGGAGGAGGAGTGGCGAAACGCCCTCAAGACCCATGGCCTCGAAGTCCCCGCCGACTTCGACAAGGAGCACGGCAAGGAGCTGGTGGCGGCGCTGGACGACAAGCTCGCCGAGCTGGAGGGGCTCGACGACAAGGCCCGCTCCGAGGCAATCACCAAGTGGGCCTCGGGCCTCGACCCCACCGACCTGTCCCTCCTGGCCATCCTCGACGCCGAGCGCGTCGGCAACCTCGACGGCATTCCCAACCAGGCGCGCTACGCCGCGAACCGGGTCAACCTGACCGCCGGGATCGAGGCCGAGAAGGAGCAGCTCGCCAAGTACTGGGACCCGCCACCCGGCAAGGACGATGACGGGTGGGCCGAGTACACCCGTCTCAACGGCCGCATCGACATGCTCGAGGAGCTCCTCTCGGGCAAGGCCGACTACGTCGACCCGGACACAGGCGCCAAGGTGCAGCGGCCCTATCAGACGCTGGTCTTCGTGCCACCGACGTACGACGGCGACAAGGTCACCGACGACGGCAGGCTGGCTGCGGTGATGGGCAACCTGGACAAGGCCAAGTACGTCGGCACAGTGGTTCCCGGCATCACGAACCGGATCGACAACTTCGACGCCACGCTCGACAAGGCGATCAACACCCACGAGATGGCCCCCGACAGCGCCACCATCGCCTGGCTGGGCTACGACACTCCCGAGTTCAAGGACGCTTCGTCGACCGAGAAGGCCGAGATCGGTGGGGCGAACCTGAAGAGCTTCACCGACGGGCTGGTCCGGGCCGAGGGGTCGGAGCTCTCGATCATGGCCCACAGCTACGGCACCCTGGTCACCTCGAAGGCGCTCCAGGCGGGGATGCGCCCCGACCGGGTCGTGCTCTTCGGCTCCCCCGGGCTCGGCGAGAACATCAAGACCAGGGACGACCTCGGCATCCCCGACGACATCCCGATCTACGCCCTCCGTGCCCCCGGCGACCCGGTCTCCATCACTGCCGGCCACGGCACGGACCCGGTCGACATGGAAGGCATCATCCGGCTGGACACGGACTGGTCGGGCCCGGAGGACGTGACCGGTCACTCGCAGTACACCAACAGGAAGACGCAGTCCCTGATCAACATCGCCGGGGTGCTCCAGGGCTGGACGGTGCGCCCCGACGGTTACAACGGCCCGGGCAACTTCCTGGTCGAGGGCGGCAACCCGCTCGACGAGGACGGACTGGCCGGCCCCTACAACGAGAACCTCCGCGCCCTGGTCGACGAGCTCCAGGCCGAGGTCCCCAACGAGAACCTCGAGCGCTTCGTGTCGCACCTCGAGACCAGGCTGCAGAACATCGTGGAGGGCGGCACGAAGCCCGGCTTCGATGACATCCCGGAGCTGACCGACTTGATCCGGACTGCGATGAGCGACTCGCAGCTCGGCGAGCACCTCACCGAGCAGGAGCTGGAGCAGGCGCTCATCGACGCGGGGTTCGCCGACAAGACGGGAGACCTGGTCGGCGACATCGTGCGCGACAAGGTCGGTGACTTCGACCAGCTCGACGACCTCAGCATTCCGATCACCATCCCGCTCCCGGGACCCGGTCCCTTCGGCGGGCCGTTCACGTTCAACCTGAACGTGCCCGACGGTGCCAACGAGCATCTCGCCGACATCCTGGGCAACGTCACCGACAGTGGCCTGACCAAGCTGAGCGAGCTCGCCGTGAACGTTCTCCCCGGCATGGAGGGCCTCCTCGACACCGCTGACGTCATCTACACCACGGTCGACGGCGTCAAGAAGACCATCACCCTCGTCAAGTCCACGCCGGCCATTCTCAGGACGGCCCTCCACCTCACCACGGAGAAGGCGAAGGAAGAGGTGATCGAGACGATCGCCGAGCTGACCGTCGGGACCCTCACCACCGTGGACCACGTGGTCGAGGGAGGTCGCAACGTGATCGAAGGCGGACGAGAGGCGCTCGACGACGGTCGTGAAGCCCTGGAGGACGTGGGCGAGAGCATCAGCAAGAGCAAGCTCAACCCGGGCAACTGGCATCTCTGACCGAGGAGGCAACGATGGCGACACGCATGACCGAAGAGGCGGCGCGGGTGGTGCGCACCCGGTTCAGCTCGACCAGCCAGTCACTGAACGGCGCCGCGCTCGACCTGCGCGCGCTGCAGGAGGAGATCTCGTCCGGCGCCGGGGAGTTCCGCCCGGAGATCTCCGACGACGCGGGAAACTTCCAGCGGTCCTGGCGAAGCGTCCTGGAGATCCTGAGCGACAGCTCGGCGGTCATCGCCGGCAACACCAACGCCCAGTACCTCGACCTGACCGACGTCGACAACGGCAGTTGACCTGTCGCCAGTTCAAGTCGACCCGTCGCCAGTTCAAGTTGACCTGTCGCCAGTTCATCCCGAACGGGGAACATTCGCGACGGGTCGACCGAAACTGGCGACAGGTCGACCGAAACTGGCGACAGGTCGATCGGAACTGGCGACGGGTCAGTGTTCGTCGTAGGCCGCGAGGATGCGGTCGGCGGCCTCGGGCGCGGCCATGTCGCCGGCCAGCACCGCGGTGCGTACGTCGTCACGCACGGCGGCCACACCCGGTGAGCGGCGCAGGCGCTCGGCGAGCTCGTCGCGCACCAGTGCCCAGGTGAAGTCGAGCTGCTGGTCGGCACGCTTGCGGGCCAGGCCCTTCTCGCCGAGGTGCTCGCGGTGGTCGAGAACGCGCTGCCAGACGTCGTCGACGCCGATGTTCGTCAGGCCGGAGCAGGTCACCACCGGAGGCGCCCACTCCCCCTTGCCCTGCACCAGGCGCATCGCGCCGGCCAGCTCACGGGCCGCGACCCGGGCCTCGCTCTCGCCCGCGTTGTGACCGCCTGCGTCGTCGGCCTTGTTGACCGCGATCACGTCGGCGATCTCGAGGATGCCCTTCTTGATGCCCTGCAGCTGGTCGCCGGTGCGGGCCAGGGTGAGGAACAGGAAGGTGTCGACCATGCCGGCCACGGTCACCTCGGACTGGCCGACACCGACGGTCTCGACGAGCACGACGTCGTGTCCGGCCGCCTCGAGAATGATCATTGCCTGCGTCGTCGCGCGGGCCACGCCACCGAGGGTGCCCGCCGACGGCGACGGACGGATGTAGGCGCCGGGGCTGGCCGAGAGCCGCGCCATCCGGGTCTTGTCGCCGAGCACCGAGCCGCCGGTGCGCACCGACGACGGGTCCACGGCGAGTACGCCGACCTTGCTCCCGGCCTCGACCAGGGTCATGCCGAGCGCCTCGATGAAGGTCGACTTGCCGACGCCGGGCACGCCGGAGATGCCGACCCGCACGGCGCCACCGGAGTCGGGGGTCAGCTCGGCGAGCAGCTCGCGCGCGGCCACACGGTGGTCGGGACGCGACGACTCGACCAGGGTGATCGCCCGCGACACCGCGGCACGCTGCCCCTCACGGACGCCTGCGACGAGCGCGGGTACGTCGACCTGCCGGCGAGACATCAGTGGGAGAGCTTCTCCAGCAGGTCGATCGCGGACTCCGCGATGACCGTGCCGGGGAGGAACACGGCGGCCGCGCCCATCTCCTTGAGGGTCTCCACGTCGTCGGGCGGGATGACCCCGCCGATGACGATCATGATGTCGGGACGCCCGAGGTCGGCCAGTGCCTGCTTGAGGGCAGGCAGCAGCGTGAGGTGGCCCGCGGCGAGCGAGGACACACCGACGATGTGCACATCGGCGTCCACGGCCTGCTGCGCGACCTCCTCGGGCGTGGAGAACAGCGGACCCACGTCGACGTCGAAGCCCATGTCGGCGAAGGCGGTGACCACGACCTTCTGCCCGCGGTCGTGGCCGTCCTGGCCCATCTTCGCGACGAGGATGCGGGGGCGACGGCCCTCGTCCTCCTCGAACTTCTCGGTCGCGGCGACGACCGCGTCGACCGCGGAGTTGCCGCCCTCGGAGGCTTCGGACCTGTACACACCGCTGATCGTACGGATCACGGCCTGGTGCCGACCGTAGACCTTCTCGAGAGCCTCGGAGATCTCGCCCACGGTGGCCTTCGCACGAGCCGCGTCAACGGCCAGGGCGAGCAGGTTGCCGTCGAGCGAGCCCTTGCTGGCACCCCGCTCGGCCGAGTTCGTCAGGGCCTCCAGCGAACGGCGTACGTCGTCGTCGTTGCGCTCGGCACGGAGCCGCTCGAGCTTGGCGATCTGCTGCTTGTAGACGTCGTCGTTGTCGACCCTGAGGACGTCGAGCTGGTCCTCGGCGGCGAGCCGGTAGGTGTTGACCCCGATCAGCTTCTGCGCGCCCGAGTCGATGCGGGCCTGGGTGCGGGCCGCCGCCTCCTCGATGCGCATCTTCGGGATGCCCTGCTCGATCGCGGCCGCCATGCCACCGGCCTTCTCGGCCTCCTGGATGTGCTTCCAGGCGCGCTCGGCAAGGTCGTGCGTGAGCCGCTCGACGTAGTAGGAACCGGCCCACGGGTCGATGATCTCGGTGGTCCGCGACTCCTGCTGCAGCAGCAGCTGGGTGTTGCGGGCGATGCGGGCCGAGAAGTCGGTCGGCAGCGCGATCGCCTCGTCGAGGGCGTTGGTGTGCAGCGACTGGGTGTGGCCCTGGGTCGCGGCCATCGCCTCGATCGCGGTGCGCTGCACGTTGTTGAAGACGTCCTGTGCGGTCAGCGACCAGCCGGAGGTCTGCGAGTGCGTGCGCAGGCTCAGCGACTTCGGGTTGGCCGGGTCGAACTGGCGCACCAGGCGGGCCCACAGGGCACGCGCGGCACGCATCTTCGCGACCTCCATGAAGAAGTTCGTGCCGATCGCCCAGAAGAAGCTGAGCCGCGGCGCGAACTGGTCGATCGTCATGCCGGTCTCGAGGCCCGCGCGGATGTATTCCACACCGTCGGCCAGCGTGTAGGCGAGCTCGAGGTCGTTCGTCGCCCCGGCTTCCTGGATGTGGTAGCCGGAGATGGAGATCGAGTTGAAGCGCGGCATCTTCGCCGAGGTGTAGCTGAAGATGTCGGAGATGATCCGCATCGACGGCGCCGGCGGGTAGATGTAGGTGTTGCGGACCATGAACTCCTTGAGGATGTCGTTCTGGATGGTCCCCGCGAGCTGTTCCGGCTTCACCCCCTGCTCCTCGGCGGCGGCGATGTAGAGCGCCAGCACGGGCAGCACGGCACCGTTCATGGTCATCGACACCGACATCGTGTCGAGCGGGATGCCGTCGAAGAGGGTGCGGGTGTCGTAGATCGAGTCGATCGCCACACCGGCCATGCCGACGTCGCCGCGCACCCGCGGGTGGTCGGAGTCGTAGCCGCGGTGCGTGGCCAGGTCGAACGCGACGCTGAGGCCCTTCTGCCCGGCCGCGAGGTTGCGGCGGTAGAACGCGTTGGACTCCTCGGCGGTCGAGAAGCCGGCGTACTGGCGGACCGTCCACGGCTGGGTGGTGTACATCGTCGGGTAGGGCCCGCGCAGGAACGGGCTCAGGCCCGGCCACGTGTCGAGGGCGTCGAGGCCCTCGAGGTGCTCGGGGCCGTAGACCGGTAGCACCGGGATGCCCTCGGGGCTCTGCCAGGGCTCGGCGGCGCTCTCGGTCCGTGGGTCTCGAGACGGTTGCTGCGCAACCTCCTCCACCAGCGGCAGGCCAGCGAAGCTCTTCGGGACGGTGCTCATGCGAGGTGCTCCCTCGTGGTGTTCAGGAAGGTGAGTGCGTCCACACCGACCGCGGCCGAATCGTCAACCAGGTCTGGGGAAACGGTCTTGTCGCCGGCCTTGCCGGCCAGCACCACGTGACGCGCACCGGCCTCGCGCAGCTTGGCGACCAGGTCGGCACCCCACTCGGCGTACGTCGGGTCGGCGCCGGCCAGGCAGACGACCGGCTGGCCGTCGTACGCCGCGAGCACGGCGTCGACGCCGTCGGTGGCACCGGCCACGACCACACTGATGCCACCCGCGGCGAACAGGTTGCTGGCGAAGGTGGCGCGGGCGGTGTGCGAGGCGACGCTGCCCATCGTGGCCAAGAAGACCGGGGTCGCGGCGGGCTCGTCGCGCAGGGCCTCGAACGGCGCACCGTAGCGGCGTACGGCGTCCATGGCCGGGTGCCCCGGACGCTCGGGCAGGGCCTCGCCGAGGTTCGGGAACTCGCTGATGCCGGTCAACGGGCGGGTGCGGTGGGCGATCTGGTCGTCACGCTCGGCCACCACCGCGTCGATCCGCGACTGGAACGAGCCGTCCTCGAGCGCGGCCAGGATTCCGCCCGCCTCCTCGATGCGGCCGAACTCCGCCCAGGCCGCCTCGGCCAGGTCGTCGGTCAGCTTCTCTACCGCGTACGAGCCACCGGCCGGGTCGACGACCTTGGCGACGTGGGACTCGGAGATCAGCAGTGACCCGGTGTTGCGGGCGATCCGGCGACCGAACGCGTCGGGGATGCCGAGGGCGGAGTCGAACGGCAGCACCGTCACGGCGTCCGCGCCACCGACACCGGCGGCGAACGAGGCCACCGTGGTGCGCAGCATGTTCACCCACGGGTCGTACTTGCTCATCATCGGGCGCGAGGTGACCGCGTGCTGGCGCTGGCCGTCGCCCTGGTCGGCGGGGGCCAGGCCGCTCAGCTCCGCCACGCGCGACCAGAGGCGGCGGGCTGCGCGGAACTTCGCGATGGTCGGGAACTGCTCGTCGGTGGCCGCGTAGCGGAACTCCACCAGGCGCAGCGCATCGGCCACCGAGCGGCCGTTCGCGGTCAGGTGGCGGAGGTAGGTCGCGCCGACGGCGAGGCTGTAGGCCAGCTCCTGCGCGTCGGAGGCACCGAGGTCGTGCACGGCGGTCGCGTCGACGACGACGCCCAGGGCACCGATCTCCTCGGCCTTGGCGGCCACCAGGTCGAGCACGTCGAGCGAGATGGCGCCTTCACCGCGCACCTGCGCGGCGATCGGGTCGGCGGCCAGGTTCGTGCCCTCGGCCGGGGTGACGCCGCGGTCGGCGTAGAGCGCAGCCAGCGCCTCCGCGGCGGCGAACGGGTCCTCGGGGGCGTCGAGCACCACGGGGGCCAGGTCGATGAACACGCCCTCCAGGGCGGCCTCGAGGTCCGCCGCCGTGAGCGTCGTACCGACCTCGAGCCACAGGGACGTCGAGCCGTTCTCCAGGTCGACCAACGCCGCCTCGTTCAGGGCCTTCGCGTCCAGACCGAAGAGGTAGGGGCGGATGTCCCAGCCGATCTCGGGCCGTGCGGCCAGGCGGCCGCGGGTGAAGGGAGCCGCGCCCGGTACGCCGGTCGGGGCGAGGCCGGCGACCGAGTCGAGGGTGCCGATCGGTGCGACCGAGATGCCGTCGAGGGTCCGCCGCGCGAGCTTCTCCCAGACGGCGGCGTCGGGGGCGTCGTCGGCAAGCTTGCGGGTCTTGCGCAGCACGGCCGCGGTGCTCTTCTCCCAGTCCGCGGCGGAGTGCTGGTCCTCGGGACCAGCCAGGGCGAGGCGGTCCGGATCAGGGCCAGATGTCATGGTCCGCACAATAGGGAACCCACAGCCTGACGGCCACTCGATGTGAGATCTCCCATCAACTGGACAGTAACTGCCCTCGGGTACCTGGCCGACGTCCGCACGCCACCCCGTGTTCGCGTCGCGTTGTCCCGGACCGGTCACGATCGACCCATGGAACCTCAGCGGATCTCCATCGTCACCGAGTCGTTCTACCCCGCCGTGGACGGCACGACGCGCACCACCAAGCAGGTGGTGGACCGGCTGGTCGACCTCGGTCACCAGGTTCAGATCATCGCGCCCGGCCCCGGGCTGGCCACCTACCGCTCGTCGCCGGTGGCCCGGATCCGCCCCCTCGACAAGCCCGGTCGCCAGGTGGCCGCCGCGCTCGCCGGCTTCGGCCCCGACCTGGTGCACGTGGCCTCCCCGGGCATCCTCGGCCGCAAGGCGCTCAAGCACGCCCAGCTCCAGGACCGGCCGACGATCGTCGTGCAGCAGTCGCCGGTGCCGGCCCTCACCGCGGAGCACTGGCTGCGTACCGTCCACGCCCGCGCCGACCAGGTGGTCGTGACCTGCGAGTGGATGCGCGCCCGCCTCGGCGTGCTCGGCGTCGAGGCCCCCGTGTGGGCGCCGGGCGTCGACGTGGCCGCGTGGAGTCCCGCCCTGCGCGACTCCTACCTGCACGACCGCTGGTCGCGCCGCACGGTCGAGCCGGTCCCCCGGGTGGTCGTCGGGTACGTCGGCAGCCTGCACAAGCGCCACGGCGTACGCCGACTGGCCGAGCTGGCCTCCCTGCCGGGGATCCGGCTGGTCGTCATCGGCGACGGACCGCAACGCCACTGGCTGGAGACCCACCTGCCCGACGCGAAGTTCACCGGCGCCGTCGAGCCCGGCGACCTGGTCACCGCAATGGCTTCCCTCGACGTGCTGGTGCACCCCGGGGAGTTCGAGACCTGTTCCCACGCGTTGCGCGAGGCGGCCGCGTCCGGCGTACCGCTCGTCGCCCCTCGTTCCGGTGGCGCCCTCGACGTGCTGCGCCACCTCGAGACCGGCCTGTTCCACGACCCCACCTCCGCCACCGGATTCCGTGAGGCCGTCGCCAGCCTCGCCGCCGACACCCGACGCGGCCTGCTGGGAGCCCGCGGACGCGAGCTCGCGGTGCAGCGCAGCTGGGTCGACGCGGTCGACGAGCTGGTGGCCGAGCAGTACGGGTGGTCTCGAGACGGTCGCCGCGCGACCTCCTCGACCAACGGGCGTGGGAGGGGCGTCCGCGTCGCCTGACCTGCACTCGGGCAGGATTCAGCCATGGCCGGTGCACACAGCTCTCACTCGAAACGCAGCTCCGGACCCGGACACGGGCACGGGCACTCGCACGGTGGCCCGGTGCCGGACGTCGCGGTGGGGGTGCTCCCCCGGCTGCTGCTCCTTGGCCTGCTCGGACTCGTGGCCCTGGGCACCGTGGCCGGGCTCTTCGCCCTGTGGCCCGGGGACGGCGACCGCCCCGAGGCCGTGCAGTACTCCGCAGCCGGCACCACGTTCCCGCAGGCGACGGTGGTCTCGGTCAGCGACCCGTGCCCCGTCATCGTGGCCGACCCCTCGTTGCCACCCGGCGAGAACGAGTCGTTCCCCGAGCACTGCAACGAGCTGACCGCGTCGGTTGACGGCGCCGACGTCGTGATCCAGGTGCCGCCGTACGTCGCGAAGTCCGGCCTCGAGAAGGGCGACAAGGTCAAGCTGGCCAAGACCCCGAGGGAGGGTGCCGAACCGACGTACGGCTGGGTCGGTGCCGAGCGCAACTTCCCGCTGGGCGCGATGGCGCTGGCCTTCGTGCTCGTGGTCGCGATCGTGGCCAGGCTGCGCGGAGTGATGGCCCTGCTCGGCCTGGTCTTCGCCGGGTTCGTGGTCGCCAAGTTCATGCTGCCCGCACTGCTCGAAGGCGGTTCCGGCATCGGGGTCGCGCTGGTCGGCTCGAGCGCGATCATGTTCGTCGTCCTCTACCTGACCCACGGGGTGTCGATCCGCACCAGCACTGCCCTGGCCGGCACGTTGAGCGGCATCGCGATCATCACGCTGCTCGGCCTGTGGGGCGTCGACGCAGCCCGGCTGAGCGGCGTCGCCGACGAGACGAACGCATACCTCATGCTCAACGCACCGGACCTGAACTTCCAGGGGCTGTTGACCTGTGCCGTGATCATCGCCGGCCTCGGCGTGCTCAACGACGTGACGATCACGCAGTCGTCCGCGGTGTGGGAGCTGCGGGCCGCGGCACCCGGCATGACGCGCACGCAGCTGTTCACCAGCGGCATGCGGATCGGCCGCGACCACATCGCCTCCACGATCTACACGATCGTGTTCGCCTACGCCGGCACGGCGCTGGCGGTGCTGATGCTGCTCTCGCTCTACGACCGGCCACTGATGGACACGTTGTACGACGAGAGCATCGCCGCCGAGGTGGTCCGCACCCTGGCCTCGGCAATCGGTCTCGTGCTGGCCGTGCCCGCGACCACGGCGATCGCCGCGCTGACCGTGTCAGGTCCGGTCGACTCCGAGCCGGTCGAGCCCGGCTAGAGGGAAGTGCTGATCAGGGCAGTCGCCGTACGACGGCCGCGGAGCCCGGCGGGCTGCCTCAGGTCCGGGGTCTCGACACACCGGCTCGTTCCTCGCCGGCACTCGACCAACGGAGCTCAGGGCTCGACGCGGCCGTCGTTGTCCTTGTTGCGGAGGCCGATCTTGTCGCCCAGCCACACCAGCGGGTCGAACTTGCGGTCGACGACGCGCTCCTTCATCGGGATGATCGCGTTGTCGGTGATCTTGATGCCCTCGGGGCAGACCTCGGTGCAGCACTTGGTGATGTTGCACATGCCGATGCCGGCCGCCTCCTGGGCGAGGGCCCGCCGGTCGTGGGTGTCGAGCGGGTGCATGTCGAGCTCGGCGTACCGGAGGAAGAACCGCGGCCCGGCGAAGGCCTGCTTGTTGTCCTCGTGGTCGCGGATGACGTGGCAGGTGTCCTGGCACAGGAAGCACTCGATGCACTTGCGGAACTCCTGGCCGCGCTCGACGTCGACCTGCATCATGCGGCGCTTGTTGTCTGCGTCGCGCGGGCCGAGCTCGACGCCGGGCAGCTCGCGGGCCTTCTCGTAGTTGAACGAGACGTCGGTGACCAGGTCGCGGATCACCGGGAATGCCCGCATCGGGGTGACCGTGATCGTCTCGGACTCGTCGAAGTCGGAGAGCCGGGTCATGCACATCAGTCGGGGGCGGCCGTTGATCTCGGCGCTGCAGGACCCGCACTTGCCGGCCTTGCAGTTCCACCGGACGGCGAGGTCGCCGGCCTGGGTCGCCTGCAGCCGGTGGATCGCGTCGAGCACGACCTCGCCGGTCTCGACCGAGACCGTGTAGTCCCCGAGGTCGCCGCCGTCGCTGTCGCCGCGCCACACGCGCATCTTGAGGTCGTAGCTCATGACTGTTTCCCTTCCTCGGGGGTCTCGACAGGTTCGACCGACGGAGCTTTGGGCTCCCCGGCAGCTGGCGGCTCCTCGAAGAACGTCCGCAGCTCGGCGGGCATCTCCGGCAGCGGCTTCTCGTGCAGGTCGACCCCGGCACCGTCGGCGTGAAGCGTCACCACCAGGTTCTTCGTGCCCCACACGGGGTCGGGTCCGGGGAAGTCGTCGCGGGTGTGTCCGCCGCGGGACTCCTGCCTGGACAGGGCCGCCTTGGCGATGGACTCGCTGACCAGCAGCATGTTGCGCAGGTCGAGCGAGAGGTGCCAGCCAGGGTTGTACTGGCGGTGTCCTTCGACGACCATCCGGCTGGCCCGCTGCTTGAACTCCTCGATCGCGCCGAGCGAGGCGCTCAGCTCGTCGGCGGTGCGGATGATCCCGACCAGGTCGTTCATCGACTGCTGCAGGTCGTGCTGGATCGTGTAGGGGTTCTCCCCGCCTCCCTGGGCGTCGGCGGCGACGTCGAACGGCGCCAGGGCGCTGGCCTCCGCGGCCTTCACGTCGACCGGGTCGATCGCGGGTGGTGCGCTGGCCGTCGAGACGGCGTACGCAGCAGCGCTCTCGCCGGCGCGTCGGCCGAAGACCAGCAGGTCGGAGAGCGAGTTGCCGCCGAGCCGGTTCGACCCGTGCATGCCGCCGGAGCACTCGCCCACGGCGTACAGGCCGGTGACGGCGCTCAGCTCGGTGTCGGCGTCGACCTCCACACCGCCCATCACGTAGTGGCAGGTGGGCCCGATCTCCATCGGCTCTGCCGTGATGTCGACGTCGGCCAGCTCCTTGAACTGGTGGTACATCGACGGGAGCCGGCGGCGGATGAACTCAGGGCTGCGCCGCGACGCGATGTCGAGGTAGATGCCACCGTGCGGGGTGCCGCGCCCGGCCTTGATCTCGGAGTTGATCGCGCGGGCCACCTCGTCGCGTGGCAGGAGCTCGGGTGGGCGCCGGTTGTTCTTCTTGTCGTCGTACCAGCGATCGGCCTCCTCGATCGTGTCGGCCGTCTCCGCCCTGAAGAAATCGGGGATGTAGTCGAACATGAAGCGGGTGCCCTCGGAGTTCTTGAGGATGCCGCCGTCGCCGCGCACCGACTCGGTGACCAGCAGGCCCTTCACCGACGGCGGCCAGACCATGCCGGTCGGGTGGAACTGCACGAACTCCATGTTGATCAGGCTGGCGCCGGCCCGCAGCGCCAGGGCGTGACCGTCACCGGTGTACTCCCAGGAGTTCGAGGTGACCTTGAACGACTTGCCGATGCCCCCGGTCGCGAGGATCACGCTGGGTGCCTCGAAGGTGACGAAGCGGCCGGTCTCGCGCCAGTAGCCGAAGGCCCCGGCGACCCGGTCGCCGTCCTTGAGGATGTCGGTGACGGTGCACTCCATGAACACCTCGATGCCGAGGGCCACCGCTCGCTGCTGGAGGGTGCGGATCATCTCGAGGCCGGTGCGGTCCCCGACGTGCGCCAGGCGCGCGTACTTGTGGCCGCCGAAGTCGCGCTGGGAGATCAGCCCGTCGTCGGTGCGGTCGAAGAGTGCGCCCCAGTCCTCGAGCTCCATCACCCGCTCGGGTGCCTCCTGCGCGTGCAGCTGGGCCATCCGCCAGTTGTTGAGCATCTTGCCGCCGCGCATGGTGTCGCGGAAGTGCACCTGCCAGTTGTCGTCGGGGTAGACGTTGCCCATCGACGCGGCGATGCCGCCCTCGGCCATCACGGTGTGGGCCTTGCCGAGCAGCGACTTGCACACGATCGCCACCCTGGCGCCGGCGTCGTGGGCCGCGATGGCCGCCCGCAGCCCGGCGCCGCCCGCGCCGAGCACCACCACGTCGAAGGTGTGGTGCTCCATCCCCCCTCGGGAACTGCCCGACATCTCGTTGCCGGTCATCGGGTGCCGCGTTCCCTCGTGTGCCGAGCCCATCAGAAGAACCTCACGTCGTCGATCGTCCCGGTCGCCAGCAGGTAGACGTAGAGGTCCACCAGCGCGACCGAGAAGAGGGAGTACCACGCGAACTTCGCGTGACTGCCGTTCAACCGGGACACCCAGGTCCACAGCTTGTAGCGCACCGGATGCTTCGAGAAATGTCTCAACCGGCCGCCGACCGCGTGGCGGCACGAGTGGCACGACAGGGTGTAGAGCCAGATCAGCGCGACGTTCACGATCATCAGCAGGGTGCCGAGGCCCATGTGGCCCCACTCGTGGTCCTCGTTGCGGAACGCGAGCACCGTGTCGTAGGTGAGGACGACGGCGACCACCATGGCGGCGTACCAGAACCAACGGTGCAGGTTGTTGAGGATCAGCGGCAGCCGGGTCTCGCCGGAGTAGGACTTGTGCGGCTCGGCGACGGCGCACGCGGGCGGCGAGAGCCAGAACGCCCGGTAGTAGGCCTTGCGGTAGTAGTAGCAGGTCATCCGGAAGCCGAGCGGGAAGATCAGGATGATCAGGGCGGCCGAGAGCGGGAACGCCCGGAACGGCTGGCCGAAGTCGGACGCACCGTCGACGCAGTCACCCAGGCAGGGAGAGTAGAACGGCGAGAGGTACGGCGAGGCGTAGTAGTCGGAGCCCATGAACGCCCGCCAGGTGGCGTAGATGACGAACGCGGTGAACACGATGAACGTGGCCAGCGGGGCGAGCCACCATCTGTCCTCGCGCAGTGTCTTCTCTTCGATACGCGCCCTGGTGGGCCCAGTCACCCCTGCGTCGGTCGACGCCATCGCCACCTCCGAGTTCATGTTCTGAATGACCATGGCAGGAAGTCGCGTCGAGTGGAAGGGGCCGCGCGCAAAGAACGAACCGACCCGGCAAAAGTTCCAACCCACGAGTAACGGGGGGAATCTCACACCCGGTTAGGGCGGCCTCAACTCCCATGGCCCGATCTGGAGCGGTACCGTGCCACCGTGGCAATCCCGACTCTAGTAAAAGGCAGCCGGTCGACGCGATCGACGATCGCACTGAAGCTCCTGATGGCCGTCACCGGCCTGGTCTTCATCGGCTACGTGCTGCTGCACATGTACGGCAACCTCAAGGTCTTCGCCGGCCAGGAAGCCTTTGACGAGTACGCGCACCACTTGCGGACCTTCGGGGAGCCGATGCTCCCGCACGAGGGACTGCTGTGGATCATCCGCGCAGTACTCCTGCTGTCGATCATCGGCCACGCCTACGCGGCCTTCACGCTCTGGGGCCGTGCCAACAGGGCGCGCACCCAGAAGTACGTCGTGAAGAAGGCCGTCGCAGCGACGCTCAGCTCGAAGATGATGCGTTGGGGCGGGGTGACGCTGCTGCTGTTCGTGATCTTCCACCTGCTGCACTTCACGACCCGCACCATCAACGTCAACGGCGACAAGGACTCGCCGTACGAGCGCGTGGTGAGCTCGTTCCAGCCCGAGATGTGGTGGGTCACCGTGATCTACCTGCTCGCCATGGGCGCCCTGGCCATGCACCTGCGCCACGGCGTGTGGAGTGCCTGCCAGACCCTCGGCCTGACCAACAACGCCAAGAGCCGTGCCCGCGCGAACTTCGCCGGTGTATTCCTCGCAGTGGTGATCGCCGGCGGCTTCGCCCTGGTGCCGCTGTCCATCCTCCTCGGCATCGTCGACTAAGGACTGATCGCACAAATGACTGACTCTCATTCCGAGTTCTCCTCCGACGTCGACTCGCACGCGGACGCTCCCACGATCGACCCGGACCTGATCGACGACGCGATCGACTACTACACGCCGGGCGAGCCGATCGTCGACGCCAAGGCACCGACCGGCCCGATCGACCAGCGCTGGAGCACGCGCAAGTTCGAGGCCCGCCTGGTCAACCCGTCCAACCGTCGCAAGCTCGACGTGATCATCGTCGGCACCGGTCTGGCCGGCGCCTCGGCCGCGGCCACACTCGGCGAGGCCGGCTACAACGTGAAGTCCTTCTGCTACCAGGACTCCCCGCGTCGCGCGCACTCGATCGCGGCCCAGGGCGGCATCAACGCGGCCAAGAACTACAAGGAGGACGGCGACTCGGTCCACCGTCTCTTCTACGACACCGTCAAGGGCGGCGACTACCGCTCGCGCGAGTCGAACGTCTACCGCCTCGCCGAGGTCAGCACCAACATCATCGACCAGTGCGTCGCCCAGGGCGTCCCGTTCGCCCGCGAGTACGGCGGCCTGCTCGACAACCGCTCGTTCGGTGGCGTCCAGGTCTCCCGCACGTTCTACGCGCGCGGACAGACCGGACAGCAGCTGCTGATCGGCGCCTACCAGGCCCTCGAGCGCCAGGTTGCCGCCGGCACCGTCACGACGTACACCCGGCACGAGATGCTCGAGGTCATCGTCGCGGAGGACGAGGCCGGTCAGAGCCGGGCCCGCGGCATCATCGTGCGCGACATGGTGACCGGCGAGATCGAGACCCACCTCGCCGACGTCGTCGTACTCGCCTCCGGCGGCTACGGCAACGTCTTCTACCTGTCGACCAACGCGATGGGCTGCAACGTCACCGCCGCGTGGCGGGCACACCGCAAGGGCGCCTACATGGCCAACCCCTGCTACACGCAGATCCACCCGACCTGCATCCCGGTCTCGGGCCCGCACCAGTCGAAGCTGACCCTGATGTCGGAGTCGCTGCGCAACGACGGCCGGATCTGGGTCCCGAAGAACAAGGCCGACTGCGCCAAGGACCCGCGCGAGATCCCCGAGGAGGACCGCGACTACTACCTGGAGCGGATCTACCCGAGCTTCGGCAACCTGGTCCCCCGCGACATCGCCTCCCGCGCCGCGAAGTACCAGTGCGACGACGGCCGTGGTGTCGGTCCTGAGGTGGAGGGCGTACGCCGTGGCGTCTACCTCGACTTCGCCGACGCGATCGGCCGACTCGGCCGTGACGCGGTCGAGGAGAAGTACGGCAACCTCTTCGACATGTACGCCCGGATCACCGGCGAGGACCCGTACGAGACCCCGATGCGGATCTACCCGGCCGTGCACTACGTCATGGGCGGCCTGTGGGTCGACTACGACCTGCAGAGCTCGATCCCGGGCCTGTTCGTGACCGGCGAGGCGAACTTCTCCGACCACGGCGCCAACCGTCTCGGTGCCTCCGCACTGATGCAGGGCCTGGCCGACGGGTACTTCGTGCTCCCGCACACGATCCGCGACTACCTTGCCGACGGACCCTTCGAGAAGCTCGAGGAGTCGCACCCGGCCGTGGTCGAGGCGAAGGCCGCGGTGGAGGAGCGGATCAACCACTTCCTCACCGTGGGCGGCACCCGGAGCGTCGACTCCTACCACCGCGAGCTCGGCCACATCATGTGGGAGTACTGCGGCATGGAGCGGACCGAGGACGGCCTGAAGAAGGCGATCGACCTCATCCGCACCCTGAAGGACGACTTCTACCGCAACGTGAAGGTGCTCGGCACCGCCGACAGCCTCAACCAGAGCCTCGAGAAGGCCGGCCGGGTGGCCGACTTCATCGAGCTCGGTGAGCTGATGTGCATCGACGCGCTGAACCGCCGCGAATCCTGTGGTGGACACTTCCGTGCCGAGAGCCAGACCGAGGACGGCGAGGCGCTGCGTCACGACGACGCGTTCGCCTACGTCGCGGCCTGGGAGTTCGTCGCGGACGGCGAGAAGCCGATCCTGCACAAGGAAGACCTGACCTACACCGCCATCGAGATGAAGCAGCGGAGCTACAAGTGAGCGCGCCAGACGGAACGAAGACCGGTATGAAGCTGACCCTGAACATCTGGCGCCAGCCCGACGCCACGTCCCCCGGCAAGATGCACACCTATCAGGTCGAGGACGTCTCGGAGGACATGTCGTTCCTCGAGATGCTCGACGTGCTCAACGAGCAGCTCAACGCTGCCGGCGAGGACCCGGTCGCGTTCGACTCGGACTGTCGCGAGGGCATCTGCGGCATGTGTGGCCTGATGATCAACGGCCAGGCGCACGGACCCGTCACCACCACGACCTGCCAGCTGCACATGCGGTCGTTCAAGGACGGCGAGACGATCACCATCGAGCCGTGGCGTGCCGACGCGTTCCCGGTGCTCAAGGACCTCGTCGTCGACCGTGGCGCGTTCGACCGGATCATCCAGCAGGGTGGCTACATCTCGGTGAACACGGGTTCCGCACCCGAGGCGCACTCGGTCCAGGTGCCCAAGGAGGACGCGGACCGCGCGTTCGACATGGCCACCTGCATCGGCTGTGGCGCCTGCGTGGCCGCGTGCCCGAACGGCTCGGCCTCCCTGTTCATGGGTGCCAAGATCACCCACCTCGGCCAGCTCCCCCAGGGCCAGGCCGAGCGCGACAAGCGCGTCGTGAACATGGTCGCCCAGCACGACCACGAGGGCTTCGGTGGCTGCACCAACATCGGTGAGTGCACGTCGGCCTGCCCCAAGGAGATCCCGCTCGACGTGATCTCCCAGCTCAACAAGGACCTGCGCACCGCGATGAAGCACGGTCGCTGAGCAGTTCAGCATCGATCAACCAGGGCCATCCGGATCTCCGGATGGCCCTGTGTTGTCTACGGGCTCCGTGCTGTCTACGGGCCCCGTGCTGTCTACGGGCCCCGTGCTGCCTACGGGCCTTGTGCTGTCTGCCTGTCCGCGGGCCACTCGCGCGAGGGCATGCCGGTCTCCTACTACGTCTGCCGGGCCGATTGGCTCCTTCTGTCATGCGTAGTTGAGGCCAATCGGCCCATCAGACCGAGTGCACGCCCGACTGCTCCGGGGCCGAGCAGACCGCCGGCGCCGGTGTGGGTGTCGGTGGCCATGCCTAGCGTGTCGGGCCATGACAGCAGACGACGACTCAGCAACACCCCACGCATCCGAAAAAGCTTCAGATTCCGATGCCGTGATGATCAGCGAGCGGGAAGCAACGACGATGCTGGGTGCACTCGGCCTCGCCCGGGAGCCGGCCCGGCGCGCCCTCAAGGCCGGTCTGGCAGGAGACGCCCTGCGACTGCGGGGAAGCCTGCTCTATCGCGCTGCGGCCGTTCAGGCGCTCGTGCGGCCGCCCGTCCCTGAGTCCGCGCTACCGGCGGAGCTGCAGCAGGGATGCTTCGTCGCCCGCATCGACCCGTCGCGTGTTTCCGGACTCGTCACGGACTCCGAACGACGGGCGGCAGTCTGTGATGGGTGGCGGGTCTCTGCCATCACCCGGCTCTTCTTCCGGCTGCGCGCACAGCGTATGGACCCGATGCCGTTCCTCGCCACGGTGAGTGGCTTCGTCGTGGTCGGAGGACTGGTCACGGCGGCCGTTCCGCACCGTGACGTGGCCGGAGCCGAGAGGACCCGGTTCTCCCTGGACCCACCGGGTCCGTGGTACCCCAGCCTGCACGGGCGGCTCGTCCCCACGCCCCCTGGCGGGCCATGGACGTTGATCCCTACGGCCGCAGGAGCCCTTCCCTGGCTCGGGTCGTCCCTGCCCGCCGGCTGAGCAACCTCGGGAGGCGGTGGGGTCGGCGGGGGTCGCGGGGCCGCGGGGGATCTGACGACTCAGCCCCGCTTGCGACGCACCACACCGATCACGGCGAGCATGGATCCCGCACCGGCGACGAAGGCGGCCTTGGGACTGCGCACGAAGGAACTGGACCCGGTGGGTACGACGAACTGCCCGATGGGTCCCTCGGCCGCAGCCTCGATGGCCTCCTGCTCGCGGGCCTGGGCCTCCCTGATGGTCCGCGCTGCCGTCGAGGTGTAGGCCCAGGCGGCGGCGTACATGACGACTCGCGAGAAGTAGTTGATCCAGACCACCAGGATCAGCGCGATCCCGAACGCCTGGAACGCCGGCTGCGACTTGGTCGAGGCGATCAGGAACGTCGAGAGCTGCTTGAGCACCTCGAACCCGAGCGCACCGAGCAGGGCCCCGGACCACAGCGAGGGGCGCGGGACCTCCGGGTCCGCGAGCAACTTGAAGATCGCGAAGAACAGCACCATGCTCGCGCCCACCCCGACCGCCACCGAGATCACCTGCAGCAACGGCGCGAGGCCGACACCGAGACCCACCAGATCCAGCAACTCCCTGGAGAACCGGGCGATCACACTCGAGACCGCCACGCTGAGGATCATCACCAGGCCGATCAGGGCGAGCGAGACGAGGTCGCGGAGCTTGCCTACGACGAAGTTCGGCTGTTCGCGCTGAGGCGTCTCGAACATCACCAGCAGTGCCTCACGCATGCCGGACAACCAGCCGAGTCCGGCGTAGAGCACACCGGCCAGACCGATCAGCCCGACGGCACCGGCCGAGTCCTGGATCGCCTTCAGCGAGATCTGGCCGTCGGCGTTGCCGATCATGCCGGGCAGCACACCGGTCAGGGCGTCGGTGAGGTTGTCCTGCGCGTCGGGGTAGACCTTCGCGACGTAGCCGACCACGAAGAACGCCAGGGCCAGGATCGGGAAGAAGGACAGGAACGCGAAGTAGGTCACCGCACCGGCCTGGAGGTTGCCCTTGACGTTGCCGAAGTGTTCCACCATCCGCATCAGGTGGTCGAAGATCGGACGTCGGGCCCGGAGTCGGGTGATGCGCTCGTCGAGGCGTTCTTTCAGTGAAGGCACGCGTTCAGGCGATCACGGCGGAGCCGCCCAGCGCAAACGATCTGTCCACCTGCCAGCCGATCTGGTCGTCGTGCACGTAGAGATGGAACTCGTCCGCGGGGAAGCGACACTCGAAGCCGGCCAGCTCGGTGAACGCACGATCCAGCGTCTGGTCGTCGAGGTGGTGGGCGATCGTCACGTGCGGGTGGTAGGGGAACTCGAGCTCGCTGGCCAGCGGGCCACGGCGTACGGCGAACGCCAGCTGCTCGCACGCGGAGATGCCTTCCACGACACCGACGAAGACCACGGGAGACACCGGACGGAACGACCCGGTCCCGCGCAGGTGCACGGTGAACGGGGCTGCGGACCCGGCCACCGAGCGCAGGTGGTCCTCGACCAGGTCGAGGTCGTGGCACTCTGTCGGCGGCACCAGCGTGATGTGCGTCGGGATCATCGTGGCCGTGGCGTCGCCGATGGAGGTTCGGTAGTCCTGCAGCTGGGTGGCCCAGGGCTCCGGAATGGCGATCGCAACACCAATGGTCGACACGGAACGACCCTAACGCCTGCCGGGTGCCACGAAGCCCACCCGTTCATAGACGTCGGCGAGGGTCTTCTCCGCGACCGCGGACGCCTTCTCGGCACCCGAGGCGAGCACGTCGCTGAGGGTGTCCTTGTCCTCGAGCAGCTCGAGGGTCCGGTCCCGGAACGGCGTCACGAACTCGACCACGACGTCGGCCAGGTCCTTCTTGAAGTCGCCGTACCCCTTGCCGTCGTACGACCCCGCGATGTCGTCGATCGCGCGACCGGTCAGGGCCGAGTAGATCGTGAGCAGGTTGGAGACGCCCGGCTTCTCCTCGACGTCGAAGCGCACCTCCGACCCGGAGTCGGTGACCGCGGAGCGGATCTTCTTCGCGCTCACCTTGGGGTCGTCGAGCAGGTCGATGATGCCGCTGGGCGAGGACGCCGACTTCGACATCTTCGAGACCGGGTCCTGGAGGTCGGTGATCTTCGCGGTCGCCTTGAGGATGTAGGGCTCGGGCAGCCGGAACGTCTTCTTGTAGCGGTGGTTGAACCGCTGGGCGAGGTCGCGGGTCAGCTCCAGGTGCTGGCGCTGGTCCTCGCCGACCGGCACGTAGTGCGGCCGGTAGAGCAGGATGTCGGCGGCCTGGAGGATCGGGTAGGTGAACAGCCCGACGGACGCGGCGCCCTCTCCCCCCTTGGCTGACTTGTCCTTGAACTGGGTCATCCGTCGGGCCTCACCGAAGCCGGTCAGGCACTGCAGCACCCAGCTGAGCTGCGAGTGGGCGGGCACCTGGCTCTGGATGAAGATCGCCGCACGGGACGGGTCGATGCCCATCGCGATCAGCTGGGCGGCCGCACGAAGACACCGCTCACGCAGCACCTTCGGGTCCTGCTCCAACGTGATCGCGTGCTGGTCGGCGATGAAGAAGAACGGCTCGTAGTTCTCCTGCAGGTCCACCCACTGGCGCAGGGCACCGAGGTAGTTGCCGAAGTGGAACGAGTCAGCGGTGGGCTGGATGCCGGAGAGAACCCGCGGGCGAGCAGTGCCCGTCCCGGCGCCGGCCACAGCAACCTGAGGGGTGGTCGAGGTGGACATGCGGGCATTCTGTCAGGACTGCGGCAGTGCCTCGACGTGACCCTCGCGGCGGTGCAGGACGAGCGAGACCACCAGCACGACGAACCCGGCAACCGACAGCGCCACACCGACCAGCGCGGGCGAGCGATAGCCCCACCCGGCGGCGATGACCAGACCGCCGAGCCAGGCGCCCAACGCGTTGGCCACGTTGAGCGAGGCGTGGTTCATCGCGGCACCGAGGGTCTGCGCGTCACCGGCCACCTCCATCAGCCGCAGCTGCAGGTTGACCACCAGCACCGAGCTGATCGCGGAGATCGCGAACGCGAACGGCAGCGCCCACCAGCCGTACGGCGTGACCGCGGCGAACAGCAGCAGCACCACACCCATGCCGAGGGCGGAGCCGAGCAGCGAGCCGAAGACCGACCAGTCGGCGAGCTCGCCGGCCAGCCAGGTCCCGAACGTCATGCCCAGGCCGAACATCAACAGGAAGATCGGCACCGCAGACTCACGGAGCTCCCCCACCTCGGTGATCGTCGGCGAGATGTAGGAGTAGACCGCGAACATGCCGCCGAAGCCGACCGCACCGGCCAGCAGGGTGAGCCAGACCTGGACCCGGGAGAACGCCGCGAGCTCACGCCGTCCGCTCGCCCCGGGGTCGGCCGGGATCGAGGGCACCGAGGCCAGGATCATCGAGATCGTCACGACGCCGAGCACGGAGACCGCGACGTACGCCGAGCGCCAGCCGAGGTTCTGCCCCATCCAGGTGGCCGCGGGCACCCCGATCACGTTGGCGATCGACAGTCCGAGCATCACCAGGGCGACGGCCCGGCCCTTGCGGCCGGGGGCGGCCAGCTGGGCCGCGACCAGGGAGGCCACTCCGAAGTAGGCGCCGTGCGGGAGCCCGGAGAGGAAGCGGGCCGCGGTCAGCAGCTCGTAGTTGGACGCCAGGGCGCTGAGCCCGTTGCCGATCGCGAAGGCAACCATCAGCGAGACCAGCAGCGCCCGACGCGGCAGCCTGGCACCGAAGAACGCCAGCAGCGGCGCGCCCACCACGACACCCAGGGCGTACGCCGAGATGACGTGGCCGCTGGTCGGGATGCTGACGTCGACGCCGTCGGCGATCTGCGGCAGCAGGCCCATCGTGACGAACTCGGTGGTGCCGATCGCGAACCCACCCATGGCCAGGGCGAGCACGGCCAACCCGAAGTGGGTCGACGTCTCGGAGGACCGGGTCGGGGTGCGGGGTTCGGCGGCGGGGCGCTCTGTGGCTGGCATGCTCATCGCATTCTCCAACCGGCTCACGCCGACCGCCTATTCCGTGTCGCTGGGCACACACACGCCACCACTAACACCGTTGGTTGAGGAGGTCGCGCCGGCGACCGTCTCGAAACCACGCTCACCCGGCCAGATGACCCCACCGTGGAGCGAGCTCGCTCCACGGTCCGACCGCGGCGACCTCGCCGTCGACCAGCACGACCACCCGGTCGGCACGCGAGAGCGCGGCACGCTTGGCGGTCGCGCCGATCACCGTGGCCCCGCGGTCGCGCAGGGCCTGCCAGAGCTCGACCTCGGTGCTGGCGTCGAGCGCGCTGGAGACGTCGTCGGCGAGCATCAGCTCGGCGTCGGTGGCCAGGGCGCGGGCCAGGGCCAGACGCTGCACCTGTCCGCCGGAGAGCCGGACACCTCGGTGACCGACCAGGGCGTCCTTGCCGCCGGCCTCCTCGATGTCGGACCCCAGCCGCGCCACCCCGACCGGGGCGTCGAAGGCGCGCTGGTGGCCGAGTCGCACGTTCTCGTCGAAGGTGCCCGACAGCACCCGCGGCACCTGGGCCACGTGGGAGACCTGGCCGGGGCGCAGGAACCTCTCCGGGTCGTCGACGTCGCGGTCGTTCCAGAGGATCTCGCCGCGGTGCCCGATCAGTCCGGCCAATGCGGCGAGCAGGCTCGACTTGCCCGAGCCGACCTGACCGACCAGCAGCACCAGTTCTCCGGCCTCGACGGTGAGGTCGACCCCGGAGACACCGAGCGTGCCGTCGTCGTGCAAGGCCGAGAACCCCCGCAGCTCGAGCTGTTGCAGAGGAACCCGGCTCGACGGAGCGGGCTCGGGTGCGGCACCGGAGACGAGGTCGACGCCGGGCGGCAGGTCCATCAGGTCGACACCACCAGCGAACCGGCTGGTCTCGACCTGCCAGGCACGGGTGCCCGGGGCCTCGGTGACGACCATGCCGGCGACGCGGCCGAACCAGTCGAAGCCGGCCACGGCGTTCGCGACGAGGAGCGCGGTGGCCAGGCCCCAGCCGCCGCCGAAGTAGATCGCCCAGGCGGTGACCACACCGCACTGCACCATCACGATCGGCACGCCGTCGAGGAACGCCTGGACCCGGTGCTCCTTCACCGCGGCGTTGACGCGTCCGGCGTCGACGTCGCGCAGGTGGCGGTGCACCGACGGGGTCGCTGCGGCGAGCTTGACGGTGCGGGCGGACTCGAGCGCCGAGACCAGCGCACGGCCGAACCTGGCGCGGGCCGCGGACGCCTCCGCCGCGGAGCGTCCGGCGATCGGCCGGCCGATCGAGGAGGCCAGGGCCGAGGTGACCATCACCGCGAGCAGCACGGCACCGGCCACCCACGTGCCGGCCAGCAACGCGGTGAAGGCGGCGATCAGCATGCCGTTGATGAAGTCGACCCAGCGGTCGGCGTAGCGGGCGTAGCGGTCGGCGTCCATGGAACGCGCGACCACCTCACCGGGAGGCGTACGCACGAGGCGCTCCTGGGCGGTCTGGCCGTGCAGCACCGACATGCGGGTGCGCAGCATGACCTCGATCCACCAGCGCGGGTAGCGCCAGAACGCGTCGGCCAGCATGAACGGCATCGCCAGCAGGCAGGCGACCAGCGCCACGCTGAGCAGCCCGGGGGTGTCGCCGTCCTGGAGGTCCTCGACGATGTGGCCCCAGACCAGGCCGGTCACGGCTCCCTGGGCGCCGATCACCGACACCATCAGGAACAGCACGGCCCCGGCGATGCCCCAGGACGGGCGCACCAGCAGCGCGTGGAAGATGCCCTTGGCCAGCGACGGTCCGTTGCCGACCTCGCGCACCGGGGGCGGCGTACCGGTGCGGCGTCGGCCACCGACCGCGGCGGCCTCGGCGGCGCTCTGGGCCGCATGGTCGAGGGTGGAGTGCTCGACCGGCGCGGGGGCGTCGTCGTCCTCGTGGTCGACCAGGTGCTGGATGCGGCTGTCGTGCAGCAGGTCGCGGAACGCCCCGGGCTCGAGGGCCAGGGTGGCGCGGAGCCCGTCCTGCACGACGCGGCCGTGGTCGAGCACCGCCACGTGGGGTGCCCGCTCGATGGTGCTGAGCCGGTGCGCGATCAGCACGCCGGTGCGCCCGCGCAGCAGCCGGTCGGCGGCGGCGACGACGCGGTGCTCGGTGAGGGGGTCCATGCGGGCGGTCGCCTCGTCGAGTACGACGACGCGCACGTTGCGGATCAACAACCGGGCGAAGGCGACCAACTGCTCCTCCCCCGCCGACAGCGAGGTGCCGCCCGGGCCGAGCAGGGTGTCGAGGCCAGCGGGGAGGCCCGCGACCCAGTCGTCGAGGCCGAGCTCGGCGACCGCGCGCTCGATCTCGTCACGGGAGGTGTCGCCGAAGAGCGTGATGTTCTCGGCGAGGGTGCCGGCCAGGATCTCGGTGCGCTGGGTGACCACGCCGACCGCGGAGCGCAGCTGCTGGAGGTCGAGGTCGAGAACGTCGACGCCGCCGAGCAGCACCGCACCGCGCGGCGGCTCGACCGCACGCGAGATCAACGAGGCCAGCGTCGACTTGCCCGAACCGGTGCGGCCGACCAGCGCGATCGTGTCGCCGGCCGGGAGGAACAGGTTGATGTCGCGCAGGGCGAAGGTGCCCTCGTCGTACGCGAAGGTGAGCCCGCGGATCTCGAGCTCGAGCCGGTCGGCGGACGGGAGCGGCCGGCCACCTTCGGGCTCGGGCTCGGAGGCCAGCATCTGGCGCAGCCGGATGACGGCACCGAGGCCGGCCTGGAGGTCGGGCAGGTGGTTGGCCAGCATCGCGATCTGGCCGACGAAGGTCGACGTGACCAGGAAGAGGGTGACCAGCTTGGCGACGGAGAGGTCGCCGTTGCCGGCCAGGGCGATGCCCGCGACGCCGATGCCGGCGAGGAGGGCGTGCAGCAACAGGCCGGCGCGCAGGGCCAGCCGGCGCTCGATGTCGAGCACCGCCCGGAACTTCGTGTGCACGGCGGAGGAGAGCTTGGCGACGCGTGCGATGACGTGGGCCTGGCCGAGGCTGGTGCGCAGGTCGTCGCGCCCGGCGATGCCCTCCTCGAGTGCGGCGGCGTGGTCGGTCCACGCCATCTCCTCGATCACCTTGCGACGGGAGATCTCGCCCAACAGTGGCTTGATCGCGAACCAGGTGACCACCCCGAGTGCCGGGAACAGCAGCCACGAAGGCCACCAGGTCACACCGGCCACGATCCACATCGGCACCACCCCGAAGACGGTGCGGGCGAACATCCACAGCTGCCAGCGCACGAGGTTGCCGACCTCGTGGGTGTCGTCGTCGACCCGGTCGAGGATCTCGCCCACGGCCTGCTCGGAGAGGGTGGCCAGCGGCTGGCGCATGGCCGCGCTGAGCAGGTCTTCACGGAGCCGGCCCTCGGCGCGGTCGGAGAGCCCGACCCACACGATCTTGCCGAACGTGTCGATGATCGAGGCCCCGATCACGCACGCCGCCAGCAGCCACACCAGGCCGCTCGTCGGGTGCTCGGCGAGCCGGCCGATGACGACCGTTCCGAAGGTGGTGGAGATCGCCGCGATGGCCGCGCACACCAGTGCCGCGGCGGCGATCGGCGACTTCATGCGACGCCAGTCGACCCGCCGCGCCTCGTCGACGGGTGCGGGTCGCGACGGGGCGACGGGCGGCCGGTCGGGGGCGGTGGTGAGGGTCTCGGTCATGACCTGTCGAGACTACGTCTCCGCACCGACAGACTCATCTGGTTTTCGGCACAGGTACGGCGTCCGCCAGGTCCACCGGCGGAGCCACCCGTCGGGTCAGATGCCGCAGTCAGATGCCGCAGTCAGATGCCGCAGTTCGGCGCGCTCCACGTGCGACCGGACCGGATGTCCACGTGCACGTGGTCGTTGTGGTCCGGATAGCCCGGACCGAAGATCGTGCCGTAGCCGATGTAGCGCGCATTCTGGGCGATCCGGCAGAACGTCGAGTTGCCGTTCTCTGGCACCAGGTCGAGGGCGCGACCATAGGTGTGCTGACCGGTGCCCGAACCGCCGACCTGGCGGTCACAGGCCTGGGAGCGGAAACCTGACGTGACGCGGATCGGGTTGTCGCCCATACGGTGGCGGAGTGCCTCGGCGCGCCACATCGACCGCAACAGGTTGGTCTTGACCGTCGTCGCACTCACCGAGCCACCGCTGTAGCCGCCGGCCCCGCAGCCCCCGTCGACCTCGCTCCACGCGAAGTGGAGCGGGGAGCAGTCGGCGTCCTGCAGCGCATAGATCTTCGACTGGGTGGCCGGGCCGGCGACACCGTCGGGGCTCAGTCCGTAGGCGGCCTGGAAGTTCCTCACTGCCTGGGTGGTCTGCGGGCCGTAGCTGCCGTCGATGGCCATGTTGACGCCGTAGCCGGCCCATCCGGCGACGCGCTCCTGGAGCTTGGCGACGTCGGACCCGGTGGTGCCTGAGCGCAGCGTGCGGCTCCACGTGTAGCAGGCGTCAGCACTGGCCGGTGCGGAGCCGAGGAGGACGAGGCTGGAGAGGGCCAGCACCAGGGCGGCGACGAGGCTGGACATGCGGATCGGCATGGTTCACTCCTGTTCCCGAGAACGGCCCGAAGGCCCGTGGCCGACAGTTCATCGTGCTCCGGGCCACTTGTGAAGAGCGCGGGGGTGAACAGTTCCGGGGCGGAGAACGAGAACGGTGTGGATCACAGTCACTGGGTGACTGCGATCCACACCGTTGGTGGCGCGTGGTGATCAGACGCTGAGCGAGCCGATCAGGTCGTTGAGCGTGGCCGAGGGACGCATCACGGCGTCCGTCTTGGCCTCGTCGACCTTGTAGTAGCCACCGATGTCCGCGGGCGAGCCCTGGACGCCGATCAGCTCGGAGTTGATCGCCTCCTCGTTGCTGCGCAGGTTGCCGGCCAGCTCCGCGAACGCCGCCGCGAGCTCGGCGTCCTCGGTCTGCTTGGCCAGCTCCTCGGCCCAGAACAGCGCGAGGTAGAAGTGCGAGCCTCGGTTGTCGATCGAGCCGACCTTGCGCGACGGCGACTTGTTCTCCAGCAGGAACGTGCCGGTGGCGCGGTCCAGGGTGTCGGCCAGGATCTGCGCACGGGCGTTGTCGTTGACCTGCGCGAAGTGCTCGAAGCTGACCGCCAGCGCCAGGAACTCGCCGAGGCTGTCCCAGCGCAGGTAGTTCTCCTTGACCAGCTGCTGCACGTGCTTGGGCGCCGAGCCGCCGGCGCCGGTCTCGAAGAGCCCACCACCGTTGATCAGGGGGACGACGGACAGCATCTTCGCCGACGTGCCGAGCTCGAGGATCGGGAAGAGGTCGGTGTTGTAGTCACGCAGCACGTTGCCGGTCACCGAGATGGTGTCCTCGCCCTTGCGGATCCGCTCGATGGAGAACGCGGTGGCCTCGATCGGCGCGAGGATGCGGAGGTCGAGGCCCTTGGTGTCGTGGTCCTTGAGGTACTTCTCGACCAGCGAGATCAGGTTGCGGTCGTGGGCACGGGTCTCGTCGAGCCAGAACACGGCCGGCGTCTTCGAGGCACGGGCCCGGGTGACGGCGAGCTTGACCCAGTCGCGGATCGGCACGTCCTTGGTCTGGCAGGCGCGCCAGATGTCACCGGCCTCGACGTCGTGCTCGATCAGCACGTCGCCGGCCTTGTTCAGCACCTGCACCTTGCCGGCGGAGGCGACCTCGAAGGTCTTGTCGTGCGAGCCGTACTCCTCGGCCGCCTGGGCCATCAGCCCGACGTTGGGCACCGAGCCCATCGTGGTCGGGTCGTAGGCGCCGTTGGCCCGGCAGTCGTCGATCACGGCCTGGTAGATGCCGGCGTAGCTGCTGTCGGGGAGTACGGCGAGGGTGTCGGCCTCGTTGCCGTCGGGACCCCACATGTGGCCCGACGTGCGGATCATCGCCGGCATGGAGGCGTCGACGATGACGTCGCTGGGCACGTGGAGGTTGGTGATGCCCTTGTCGGAGTCGACCATCGCCAGGCGCGGGCCGTCGGCGATGCCCTTCTCGAACGCGGCCTTGATCTCCGCACCGTTCTCGAGCTTGTCGAGGCCGGCCAGGATTCCGCCGAGTCCGTCGTTGGCGGACAGGCCGGCCTCGGCCAGCTGGTCGCCGTACTGCGCGAAGACATCGGGGAAGAAGGCCTTGACGACGTGGCCGAAGACGATCGGGTCGGAGACCTTCATCATCGTGGCCTTGAGGTGCACCGAGAACAGGACGTCGTCGGCCTTGGCCCTGGCGATCTGCGCCTTGAGGAACTCCTGCAGCTTGGCGACGTGCATGACGGTGCCGTCGACGACCTCACCGGCGAGCACCGGGATCGACTCGCGCAGCACGGTCGTCGTACCGTCGGCGGCGACGTGCTGGATGCGGAGGTCGTCGTCGGCCTCGAGGATCACGGACTTCTCGTTGTGCCGGAAGTCGGCCTCGGCCATGGTGGCCACGTTGGTCTTCGAGTCGGCGCTCCAGGCGCCCATCGAGTGGGGGTTCTTGCGGGCGTAGGCCTTGACCGACGCGGGCGCGCGACGGTCGGAGTTGCCCTCGCGGAGCACCGGGTTGACCGCGGAGCCCTTGACCTTGTCGTAGCGGGCGCGGATGTCCTTCGCCTCGTCGGAGTCGGAGTCCTCCGGGTAGTCGGGCAGGTCGAAGCCGGCCGCCTGGAGCTCCTTGATCGCGGCCTTCAGCTGCGGGATCGAGGCGCTGACGTTGGGCAGCTTGATGATGTTGGCCTCGGGCGTCTTGGCCAGGGCCCCGAGCTCGCCGAGCGTGTCGGGGACCTGCTGCTCGGCGGGGAGGCGGTCGGTGAACTGCGCGAGGATCCGGGCGGCCAGCGAGATGTCGCGGGTCTCGACGTCGACGCCCGCGGTGGAGGCGTACGCCTGGATGATCGGGAGGAACGAGTGGGTCGCCAGCATCGGCGCCTCGTCGGTGTAGGTGTAGAGGATCTTGGCCATGGGTGCGGCGACTCCTGATCGGTCTGTGCCCCTGGGTGGGGTGTGCCTGTGCGGTCAGTGGGTTTCTTGACATCAAGATACCTGACACGGGGTCGCGTCCAGCCTCGCACCCGACACCTCATCGGTCTAGAGTTCTGGGTGCGCCCTGAAACGTCAGGGGTCAACGTCGTGCGACAAAGGGGTTCTCGGATGACCGACACACCAGCCACACCTGAACCGACACTGGTCCAGAAGCTCTCCGCCGAGGTCCTCGGCACGTTCGTCCTCGTCTTCGTCGGCGTCGGCGCCGCGATGTCCCTCGCACCCGATCTGGAGGGTGGGGGGACCCTGGGCGTCGGCATCGCCGGTGTCGCCCTGGCCTTCGGCTTCGCGGTCCTCGTCATGGCGTACGCCGTCGGCCACATCTCCGGTGGCCACTTCAACCCCGCCGTCTCGGTCGGTGCCGCCATGGCCGGCCGGCTCTCGTGGGTCCAGGCCGGCTTCTACGCCGCCGCCCAGCTCGTGGGCGCGATCGTCGCGGCCGCCGCACTGTTCATCGTCTTCAAGGGCATCGACGGCTGGGACGCCGAGGGCGCCATGGGTCAGAACAACTACGGCGACGAGAGTGGCAGCGGCATCGCCCTGTGGTCGGCGCTGTTGGTCGAGGTCATCGGCACCGCGATCTTCCTCTACGTGATCCTCGCCGCGACCGACAAGCGCAACCCGAGCACCGCTGCCGCTCCGGTCGCCATCGGCCTCGCCCTGACCGGCATTCACCTGGCCCTCATCCCGCTGACCGGCACGTCGGTCAACCCGGCCCGTTCGATCGGCCCGGCGCTCTTCGCCGGCACCGACTCACTGGTGCAGGTCTGGGTCTTCATCGTCGCCCCGCTCCTCGGTGCCGCGATCGCCGGCTTCACCTACGCCCTGATCTTCGGCAGCGACGGCGAGCCGGTCGCCGGCTCCGGCCTCAACTTCGGTGGCGGCAACGCCCAGGCCACCGGTTTCGCCGGCGGCTGGGACCCGAACGCCCAGCACCAGCAGGGCGGCTGGGACCAGAACGCGCAGCAGGGCTGGGACCCCAACCAGCAGCAGTGGGCCGGCCAGGCACCGCCCCAGCAGGGCGCCCCGGACCAGCAGTGGGGTCAGGGCGCACCCGAGCAGCAGTGGGGACAGCCCGCTCCGGAACAGCAGTGGGGACAGCAGGCGCCCGAGCAGCAGTGGGGTGCCCCGCAGGCACCGCAGGCTCCCGAGCAGCAGTGGCCCGCGCCCCAGGCGCCGCAGGCACCGCAGGCTCCCGAGCAGCAGTCGTGGGGCCAGCCGGCTCCGGAGCCCGAGCCGTGGACTCCCCCGGAGGACGACGGCTCGCGGACCCAGATCCGCCAGCCCGACGACCCCAGCTGAGAAGACCCATCTGATCCGGGTCAGCTGACACAGAACAGACGAGGGGCCCCGACATCGCAGCCGCGATGTCGGGGCCTTCGTCATGTCGAGGACGGAGTCAGCGCTGCACGTCCACCAGCTCGAGTCCTTCGGCTCCGGCGCGGTCCACCTCGACCAGGCCGACGCCCTCGGCGTACGACGACACGTAGGGCTCTGCTCCCTCTTCGACTCCGGTCTCCTCGACCTCGACCACGTCGTCGAACTCGCCGTACGGCGTGAAGGTGGTCGCGTTCGTCGCACGCACCTCCGCGGCGCGGGTGATCGCTCCCCCGACGAACTCGGCGGCGTACCCGTCGCCGTGACGAGGCCCGTCGGCCATCGCCAGGGTGGCCTCGGCGCCGTCCTCGCCGGCCCGCCAACCGTCGGGCCCGGTCGTCCCGAAGATCCAGACGTTCCCGTCGCGGTCCTGGGCGTAGTAGGAGTCGGTCGTCTCGAGCACCCGACCGCGCCGCCCCAGCGTCTCGTGCCGTACGACGACCGTCCGCACGCCGGCGATCGTCGACGTCTGGTCGGTGACCGTGGTGGTCGCGGTGCTGGCCCGGGCGCTGCCGGTGACCTCGTAGGTCCACGTGGTGCCCGGAGCCAGCGGCAGCCAGCGGTTGTCGATGCGCACGGTGAAGTCGGCCGGGTCCGGCGACGGGGTCGGGATGGTCAGCGAGTCGATGCCGGTGGGGTCGATCCGTTCCGGCGCCGAGCCGCAGCCGCACAGCAGGGCGAGGGCCAGGCCGGGGGCCACGACCGGGCCGACAACTCGGGCAACCAGGAGACGCATGGCGCACAGCATCCCATCCGTGAGACCCCGGCGGTCGGGGGCTCCCGCCCGCTGCTAGCGTCAGGAACGATCACCCGCATCTTCGAAGGAGACCCCCTGTGAGCACACCGCTCAAGGTGGCCGTGACCGGCGCAGCCGGCCAGATCGGCTACAGCCTGCTCTTCCGTCTCGCCAGTGGCGCCTTGGGCGACCGGCCCATCGAGCTGCGACTGCTCGAGATCACGCCCGCGCTCAAGGCACTCGAGGGTGTCGTCATGGAGCTCGACGACTGCGCCTTCCCGAACCTTGCCGGCGTCGAGATCGGCGACGACCCCAACAAGATCTTCGACGGCGTCAACCTCGCCCTGCTCGTCGGCGCGCGCCCGCGCGGACCGGGCATGGAGCGTTCCGACCTGCTCTCCGCCAACGGTGCGATCTTCACCGGCCAGGGCAAGGCGCTCAACGAGGTCGCCGCGGACGACGTACGCATCGGTGTGACCGGCAACCCGGCCAACACCAACGCGCTGATCGCGATGACCAACGCGCCCGACATCCCGCAGGAGCGGTTCTCGGCGCTGACCCGTCTCGACCACAACCGCGCGATCTCGCAGCTCGCCGCGAAGACCGGTGCGTCGGTCAACGACATCAAGAAGATGACGATCTGGGGCAACCACTCGGCCACCCAGTACCCCGACATCTTCCACGCGGAGGTCGGTGGGAAGAACGCCGCCGAGGTCGTCAACGACCAGACCTGGCTGGCCGACACGTTCATCCCGACCGTCGCCAAGCGTGGCGCCGCGATCATCGACGCCCGTGGCGCCTCCTCGGCCGCCTCGGCAGCCTCGGCGACCTGCGACGCCGCCCGCGACTGGCTGAACGGCTCCCCCGAGGGCGACTGGGTCTCGATGGCCGTGCGCTCCGACGGCTCCTACGGCGTGCCCGAGGGCCTCATCTCCTCGTTCCCCGTCACCACCAAGGACGGCAACTGGGAGATCGTCCAGGGCCTCGAGGTCAACGAGTTCTCGCAGACCCGCATCGACGCCACCGTCGCCGAGCTCGCCGAAGAGCGCGCCGCGGTGACCGAGCTCGGCCTGATCTGAGGCAGCACCCGCATCACGCACGAAGCCGGCACGAGTTGGAGACAACTCGTGCCGGCTTCCTGCATTTCAGTCGGGCTGCATTTCAGCCGGGCTGCGGTTCAGCCGGGCTGGTCGGGGATCGAGGCGACCAGCACCAGCAGGGACACCGCCATCACCACCAGGATCGTGGCGTCCAGTCCCTTGCGGCGCACCCGCAGCATGCCGGCGTCGTCGTCGTTCAGCGCCAGACGGGCACCGGCGGCGACGAGCAGTGACAGGGCCAGCCAGCTGACCCCGGAGCGCCACGACCCCGTCGCGGCCACGACGACGCCGATCAGGGCACCGGCCAGCGCCACGAGGTAGATGATGCCGCCGATCGTCGACGGCTTCTTGATCTCGGTGACCGCGCGCGGCGCCGGGGGTTCGGCGACAGGTTCCGCCACCGGGTCAGCCACCGGGTCAGCCGCCGGATCCGCCACCGGTCCAGCCGGCTCCGCCGCCGGCTGGCCCGCCGGGTCTTCCTGTGGCGACACGTCCTCGGGCTGCTCGGCCACGATCAGGCCAGCGTGCTCTCGGCGATCGAGACCACGTTGGCCAGCAGCATCGCGCGGGTCATCGGGCCGACACCGCCGGGGTTCGGCGAGACCCATCCGGCGACGTCCCAGACGTCGTCGGCCACGTCGCCGGCGATCTTGCCGTCGACCCGCGAGACCCCCACGTCGAGCACGGCGGCACCGGGCTTGACCATGTCCTTGCTGATGATGCCGGGCACGCCGGCGGCGGCCACCACGATGTCGGCATTGCGCACGTGGGCGGCCAGGTCGACGGTGCCGGTGTGGCACAGCGTGACCGTGGCGTTCTCGGAGCGGCGGGTCAGCAGCAGGCCGAGTGGACGACCGACGGTGACACCTCGGCCGACCACGACCACGTCGGCGCCGGCGATCGGCACGTCGTGGCGACGCAGCAGCTCGACGATGCCGTGCGGCGTGCAGGGCAGCGGCGCCTCGTTGCCGAGCACCAGCCAGCCCAGGTTGGTCGGGTGCAGGCCGTCGGCGTCCTTCGCGGGGTCGATCAGGCCG
This sequence comes from Nocardioides sp. Root151, assembly GCF_001427925.1. Taxonomy (NCBI): domain Bacteria; kingdom Bacillati; phylum Actinomycetota; class Actinomycetes; order Propionibacteriales; family Nocardioidaceae; genus Nocardioides; species Nocardioides sp. Root151. The sequence continues at coordinate 689,147 of NZ_LMGG01000007.1, read as the reverse complement.
AGCACCCGGTTCTCGTCGCGGCCGCGGGGCAGCGGCAGCTGCACGATGTAGCCGGTGCAGGCGGGGTCCTCGTTGAGCGTGCGGACGGCGTCCTCGATCTCGGCCTGGGTGGCCACCTCGGGAAGGTCGACGCGGATCGACTCGATGCCGACCTCGGCGCAGTCCTTGTGCTTGCCGTTGACGTACCACCGGCTGCCGGGGTCGTCACCGACCAGCACCGTGCCGAGCCCGGGGGTGATGCCCCGTTCCTTGAGCGCGGCGACCCTGGAACGCAGTTCGTCCTTGATCGCCGCAGCAGTGGCCGTCCCGTCGAGCTTCTGTGCAGTCACGCCGCCCATCCTAGGGAACGGCCCCGCACCCGCGGTCACGGGTCGAGCCGCCTGTCGATCTGCCCCGCGCCGGGCGCCACGGACAAGTCGTCCGGGCACTAGGTCTGCCGGGCCGATCGGCTCCTTCTGCTCTTGGTAGATGAGGCCAATCGACCCGCCAGACCGAGCAGCCGTTGGGTTGTCCCGCGTCCAGGACGGCGGGCATGGCCCGGCGAGCATGGGTCGGATCACGCCAGGTCGAGGAACATCACGTGCAGGCCGACGTAGCCGTGCGCCTTCGAGCGGAAGGCTCCCGGCACGGTGCCGACGATCTCGAAGCCGAGCGCCTGCCACAGCCCGACCGCCGCGGTGTTGGTCTCGACCACCGCGTTGAACTGGATGCCTCGGAAGCCGTGGTCGCGGTGCCACTGCACGACGTACTCCCCCAGCCGGCGCCCGACGCCCTTGCCGCGGGCCCGCGGCGAGACCATGAAGCTGGCGGTGCCGATGTGGGCTCCGTACGACGGCCGGTTGGGGCCCATCTTCGCGGTGCCGAGGATCGTGCCGGACTCCTCGAGCACGACGGTGTGGCCGGGCTCCGGTTCGAGCCAGAGCGCCTGAGCCTGCTCGGAGGTGAGGTCGGTCGGGTAGGCGTAGGTCTCGCCGGCCCGGACAATCTCGTCGAAGACCGGCCAGATCTGCGGCCAGTCGTCGACGGTTGCGGGGCGGATCATCGTCGGCTCCGTGCCCGGGGCCAACCCGGATTGGGGATGTGCCGTCTCGTCGGCCGCGGAATCATGGGGACATCAGGAGGAGGTGCCCCATGGCCCTGGCAAAGAGCGCTGTCGCCGTGATGCTGCCCATCACGGACCCCGACCGTGCGCAGAAGTTCTACGGAGAGACCCTCGGGCTGCCCTACGACGGGATGACCTCGGAGGGCGCACCGCGGTTCACGCTCAGCGGCGGATCCGAGCTGGTGCTGCTGCCGCGTCCGGCCGGAACGCAGTCGGAGAGCACCGCGATGAGTTGGGAGGTCCACGGGATCGAGTCGGAGGTCACCGGGCTCGCCGAGCGCGGCGTGGTCTTCGAGGACTACGACCTGCCCGACCTGAAGACCGTCGACCACATCTGCGTGATGGGAGCCGAGAAGGCCGCCTGGTTCAAGGACCCGGACGGCAACGTGCTGTGCATCCACGAGTCGACCTGAGCCGCTGACCGCCGTCCTCACTCGCCGGTGGCTCCGTCGATCGACTCCCGGAGCAGGTCGGCGTGGCCGTTGTGTCGTGCGTACTCCTCGACCATGTGCAGCAGGATCCAACGCAGGCTGAACTTCTCGCCGGTCCTCCGGTCGAGGCGCACCGACAGCAGGTCGAGACCGTGCTCGGGGATCACCCGGTCGAGGATCGCGTTCGAGGCGGCGATCGCGTCGTCGAAGAGCGTGCGGATCTGCTCGGGGGTGTCGTCGACGGCACTGTGCCAGTCCCAGTCCACGTCGGCCTCCCAGTCGACGCCCTGCCAGTAGTCGGCGTCCTCGTTTCCGAGCAGTCGCCCGGAGAACCAGCTGTCCTCGCACAGCGCGAGGTGCTTGAGCATGCCGCCGAGCGTCATCGTCGACGGCGCCAGCGTCTGGTTGAGCTGTTCGCTGTTCAGGCCGGCAGTCTTCGCACGCAGGGTGTCGCGGTGGTAGTCGAGGTAGGCGCGCACCATGGTGGCTTCGTCGGCGGCCAGGGGCGGATCCAGACGTTCAGTGGCTGTCATGCGGCTCACCGTAGCGTCGCGGGTTCGGGCCGGGACAGCGCTTTTCGGCGGGATGGTCCGGCTGGTTCCTCACCCACCGAGATCCGGTCGGCGATCAGTGATGCAGTACGCCGACCCGGCGGGGTCGCGCATCACGGTCCACTCCGACTCCTCCCGCACCAACTGGCCGCCGAGCTGCGCGTGGCGGCGTACCTCCGCTGCCCGGTCCTCGGCGGCCAGGTCGAAGTGGGCCCGCACCGGACCGGAGCTCTCGCCCAGCCGTTGGAGCAGCAGCCGCAGCGGCGTCCCCGGTGGGCGCTCGAGCGCGGTGAACTCGTCATGTCCCGGCGACGGCACGTGGGCCCATCCGGTGACTGCCGCCCAGAACGCACACTCCTGGTCATGGCCCGCCGACGGAATGTCGAGGCAGACCTGGTCGACCGCGCTCGACCTGTCGTGAGTTCTGGTCGACCCGTCGTGAGTTCTGGTCGACCCGTCGTGAGTTCCGTGCTCCACGAAGCAGAAGACGAAGCCACCCGGCGAGCTCAGCACCAGGTAGCCCTCGGGCAGGATCCGGTCCGCCACCACGGTCGCACCGAGGGACACCGCCTCTGCCGCGGCCGCCTCCGGGTCGCCGACGTGGAGGTCGAGGTGCAGCCCGTGCGCACCCTCGTCGAGCCGCTGCACCTTGAGGTACGGCTCGCCGGTCGGCGGCACCAGCGTGGCGAACTCGCGGCGCGCGCCACGCGGGGCGGAGACGCGGCAGCCGGCCACCTCGCTCCAGAACATCACGCCTCGTTCGAAGGACGACCCCGGCAGGTCGAGGAACGCTGAGATCCACAACGGTGAGTCCATGCCGCTACCGTACGAGCATGTTCGCTGTCGATGCGTGCCCCTGCGGCTCCGGTGCGTTGTACGACGCGTGCTGCGGGCGTTTCCACCGCGGTGCGGAGCAGGCCTCGACCGCCGAGGAGTTGATGCGCTCGCGCTACGCGGCGTACGCCGTCGACGACCTCGACTACGTCTTTCGCACCTGGCATCCGCGGACCAGGCCGGCCGACCCGAAGCCGCAGCCCGGCACCACGTGGACCGGCCTCGAGATGGTCGACGTGGTCGCCGGTGGCCCCGACGACGACTCGGGCATGGTCGAGTTCCGGGCGCACTTCACCACGCCCTCAGGGGTCGACGTGCTCCACGAACGCAGCACGTTCGAGCGCCGCGCAGGTCGTTGGTTCTACCTCACCGCCGCCCCCCTCGCCGGTTGACGAGCGAGCGTCCCCCCTCGGTGGTCGAGTGCCGCCGAGGAACGAGGCGGTGTATCGAGACCACCCCCACCCAGGTCTCGATACGCTCGCTGGCGCTCACTACTCGACCACCAAGAAGACTCGCTGGCGCTCACTACTCGACCACCGAGAAAACTCGCCCGCGCTGACTACTCGACCAACGAATCGACCCAGCGCGAGCCGACCTCGACGGGCTCCGAGGCTCCACCGGTCAGCTCGGCGACCAGCGGGACGAACGCGTCCGATGAGCCGGCAGGTACGCCGAGCAGCAGCGTCACCGAAGCGCCGTACGCGACGTCGAGCACCGTGATCCCACGGGCCCGCAGCTCGGTCTCGAGTCGACCGGCGGCAGCGTGCTCGACGACCAGCGAGTGCTCCACGACCAACGCGCGCTGCAACGTGCCGACCGAGTCGAGGCCGGCGCGCACCGCGTCGCCGTACGCCCGGACCAGGCCGCCGGCGCCGAGCAGGACGCCGCCGAACCAGCGAGTCACCACGACCACGACGTCGGAGACCTCGCGCCCGCGGAGCACGTCGAGCATCGGGGCGCCTGCCGTACCGGCCGGCTCCCCGTCGTCGGAGGAGCGCTGCACGTCGGCGGCCGGCCCGAGGACGAACGCCGAGCAGTGGTGCCGGGCGTCCCAGTGTTCCTTGCGCAGCCGGTCGACCACGGCACGCGCGGCGGACTCGTCGGTCACCCGCTCGACCGTGCAGAGGAACCGCGACCGCTTGACCTCGATCTCGGCCGACCCGTCGCGGGCCACGGTGAGGTAGGAGTCAGGCACCCAGCTGGCTCTCGCGTTCGGTGGCGCACTGTGCGAGTCCCTGGGCCACGGCGGCACGCCGGCGCTCGATCTCCTGGCCGACTCCCGCGACCGCGGCAAGGGCGCCACGCACCCGGGCGGTGGAGTCGACGATCCGGTCGCGCACCGCGAGGTCGCTGAAGAAGTTGTCGAACCAGACGTCGAAGCGCAGCGTGCGCCTCTCACTGCGGGCCTGTTCGGCGTCGGCCAGTCGCTTGGCGATCTCGTCCCCGTTGGTCATGTCGGCATCGTAGGCCGCGGGTCACCACACGCCGAGGACGTCGCCGCCGATCTTGACGATGAACGCGGAGACCACGACCACGAAGAAGACCCGCACGAACCCGGCACCCTTGTGGACCGCCACCCGGGCGCCGAGGTAGCCGCCGACCAGGTTCGCCACCCCCATGAACAGTCCGATCTTCCACATCACCGCACCCTGCGGAATGAAGATCACCAGCGAGGCGAGGTTCGTGGCCCAGTTGGCCAGCTTGGCCTTGGCCGAGGCCTCCAGGAAGTTGTAGCCGAGCAGGCCGACCAGGGTGAAGACGAAGAACGAGCCGGTGCCCGGCCCGAGCGCACCGTCGTAGAACCCGATCGCCAGGCCGGTCAGCGCGGCCAGGATCGTGTGCCGGTGCCCGGAGAACCGCAGCTCGGTCAGCTCCCCGGCCTCCGGCTTGAGCAGCACGTAGGCGCCGACCAGGATCAGCACGGCGAGGATGATCGGGTTGAACGCCGACTTGGGGATCAGCGTCGCCACCAGCGCCCCGCCCATGGCCCCGGCGAAGGCCGCCAGCATCAGCGGCAGGAACGTCTTCGGGTCGGGCTTGATCCGGCGGTAGAACGTGGCCGAGCTGACCGTCGTACCGCAGATCGAGGCGAGCTTGTTGGTGGCCAGGATGTGCACCGGCGCGGCCCCCGGCAGCCCGATCACGAGGGCCGGCAGCTGGATCAGTCCCCCGCCGCCGACGACCGCGTCCACGAAGCCCGCCGCCAGGGCCGCCAGCACGAGCAGGCTGATGACGGTCAGCGTCGGCTCGGGCACCACGCCACCCTAGACCGACCGGAGACCGGTGGAGTCTTGCGGATCTCTTGAGGATTCGCTGAAGGTACGCCGAGCCCGTGCTTGAGGTGCGACGACCAGAGTTCTGGTTGTCGCAGAAGAAAGACCAGCGGGGCTGGTCACTCACACGAAGGAACACACCATGCGCAGCATCTCCAAGCCGGGCCGCAAGCACTCCGTCAAGATCCTCGCCTCGGCCGGACTCGTGATCGCCGCGGCCGGTGTCGCGGGCCTGGGCACCTACGGTTCGTTCACCTCGACCACCAGCGCCAGCACCAACGTCGGCACCGGCACCGTGAAGCTCGACCTGGCCAACCAGGCCACCCGCGGTCTCGACATCGCGGTCACCAACATGGTGCCCGCCGACTACGCCCAGCGCGCCGTCCAGTTGACCCGCTCGGCCACCTCCGAGAGCTTCGGCAGCGTCACCCTCAAGACGAGTCTGACCACCGACAACCTGCTCAAGACCGGCGCCGACGGCCTCAAGCTGCAGATCGACGCGTGCTCGGCCCCGTGGGTCAAGGCCGCCGGCAGCAACGACCTGACCTGCTCGGGCACCACCACCGTCGTGCTCGCCTCGGGTGCCGCCACCCAGACGGACGTCGCACTGCCGAAGGCGCTGGCCGACCTCGACAGCGCCACCAGGGTCGCGAACCTGCGCATCCAGCTCTCGCTCCCCCAGACGGCGAACAACGACTACCAGGGCCTGAGCAACGCCGTGAACGTCGACTTCACCGCGACCCAGCGCGCCGGCCAGGCCCAGTGACGCAGGCCCGCTGACCCAGGCTCGACCAGACCACGAACAGGAGAAGACCATGACGCTCCACCGCCTGCGCCTCGCGCTCACCCGGTTGCTCAGCCTGGCCGTCTCCGCGGTCCTGGTCGGGTGCCTGTTGGTCTTCGGCCTGATCGCCCTGGGCCCGCACGTCTTCGGCTACCGGACGGCCACGATGCTGACCGGCAGCATGGACCCCGGCATCACGCCGGGCGACGTCGTGGTCTCGTTGCCGAAGCCGGCCGACGAGGTCGAGGTCGGCGACGTGATCAGCTACCACATCCCCGTCGAGGACCACCGGGTCGAGACGCACCGGGTCATCGAGGTGATCGGCAACGACGACGGCACGATCGCCGTCCGCACGCAGGGCGACGCCAACGCCGCCGCCGACCCGTGGGTTGCCACCCTCGACGGCGACACCGTCTGGGAGAAGAAGGCCGTCGTGCCGTGGATCGGCAACGGCATTCGTGCCCTGCGCAGTCCCTTCGTGCAACGACACGTCTTCTGGGGCGCACTCGCCCTCATGCTCCTCGTCGGCCTCAGCATGATCTGGAGCCGCGACGACGAGCAGCAGGAGCAGACGGAGCAGCCGGTGGTCGTGACGATCCTGGAGCCCGACCAGTGGAGCTACACCGCGGCCCTGGCCGCGCTCGCCGAGGACCTCGACGCCGACTACGCGCTGACGTACGCCGGGCAGTGGTCCGACCTGTTGCCCCGACGCATCGACCGGGTCCACGCCGCGGTCCGGGCACGGGACGCGCTGACCGCCAACGACGCCGTGCTCAGCCTCAAGGTGTCGTCGGCCAGCATCGGTGCCGTCGACCTGGCCGAGACCGCCGCACTGCTGGAGGAAGCGATCGCCGACTCCGCCTGGGAGCTCGCGGACGACCTGCTCACGGGACTTCCGCAACTGGCCGACCGAAGCCGCCACGACCTGCAGACCTGCATGGCCGCGTGAGGGTCAGGCCGGCGTCTCCATGCGATATCCGACTCCCCGCACCGTGCGGATGAACCGCCGATCCGGCTGCTCCCCGAGCTTCTTGCGCAGGTTGCCGACATGCACCTCGACAAGGTGGGTGTCGCTGGCCCACTCGTTGCCCCAGACCGTGCGCAGCAACGCCTCGCGGCTCCACACCCGGCCGGGGCGGCGGACCAGCTCGGTGAGCAGGTCGAACTCGATGCGGGTCAGCTCGGTCTCCACCTCGTCGACCCACACCTGGCGGGCGTCGACGTCGACCGCGATCACGCCGTGGCGCAGCACCTCGTTCTCGACGTCCGGCTGTGCCGCCGGCTCGGCAGTGGGCGTCTCCGTCGCGGGCGCCACCGGCGCGGCCTGCTCCGTACCGATCTGTGCCGTACCGATCTGCGCCGAGCCTGACTGCGTCGTACGGCGCGGACGCCGGAACAGCGCACTGACCCGGGCCCGCAGCTCGCGCGGGCTGAACGGCTTGACCATGAAGTCGTCGGCACCCGTCTCGAGGCCGATCAACTTGTCGATCTCGTCGCGGCGGGCCGAGATCATCACGACGTACGCGTCACTGTGCTGGCGGATCCGCCGACAGGCCTCGATCCCGTCGAAGCCGGGCAGGCCCAGGTCGAGCGTGATCAGGTCAGGGTCGAGGCTGAGTGCGGCTTCGACGCCGGCCGGCCCGTCCTCGGCCGTGCTGACGGTGAAGCCCTGGCTGGTCAGGGTGTGCTCGATCAGCCCGCGAATGTCCGAGTCATCCTCGATGACCAAAGCTGTCCGTTCCATTCCTCGATCCTGCCAGCATTCCTTGAGGAAACCTTGAGGCCCGACGCGCGTCGGCCTTGAAGTGCCGCCACCAGACTTGAACCCGAGCCACCCACCGAGATGACTGGAAACATGACTGCCTCCGACTTCGTACGCCGCGCACTCACCGTGCTCGCCGTCGCCGCCTGCCTGCTCGTGGTGAGCGGCGCCGCGGAAGCGAAGTTCACCGGCAGCAGCAGCGCCGCCGTCCAGGTCGGTACGGCGAGCATGGTCGCGCCGACCGCAGTGACCGGCAAGTGGGCCTGCCGTTCGTCGGTCCTGACCGAGGGCACCACCTTCACGGTCACGGGATTCGTCGACGCGGGCCCGGCAGGGGCGAGCTACCACTACCAGGTGTTCCGCAACCAGGGCACCACCGCGGTGTACACGATGACGTCGACGACGAGGTCGGCCACGGTCGCGACGCCGACGATGGGCGTGGACGGCGCGGCGACCACGTGGACGCTGACCGTGCACGCGGTGCTCGGCAACTGGACCAGCCAGGTGTGGAGCAAGACCATCACCTGTCCCGCACTCAGCGCGGCGAACGGCAACCTCTGACCACTGGTCACCTCTGAACCGCATGGCACATCCGGGGGGATGGCAAAAGGGTGGAAGGGCTCGATGAGCCCTTCCACCCTTTGTTCACTCAGGTCTTTCACTCAGGCGCGTGGCCCGAGCAGGTGTCAGCCGACCTTGATCGCCGAGACGTCAGCGGTCACGGTGAACGAACCGCTGCCGGTCGAGCTCTGGTCGTCGTTGTAGCCGAAGCCGATGACCGTCAGCTCGGTGGCCTCGGTGACGGTGATGACGCGCACCGACTGGCAGGTGGCCTCACGGTCGCCGGCCGGGAAGGCCGAGGTGAAGCAGGTGCCGAAGTCCTGGCCGAAGGCGTCGGCCTCGGAGACCGGACCGCGGACGGCCAGCTGCAGGTGCGTGCCGTCGGTGCGGACCGAGTCGGCAGCGACGGTGTCGAAGAAGCCGAAGGCGTTGATCATGTAGGTGCCGGCCTCGGGCAGGTTGATCGTTCCGACCTCGGTCTTGCGGGTCTTGAACGAGCCACCGAGGTCAACGATCGTGCCGCCACCGGCGAAGGAATCGGCCAGCGCGGCGCCGTCCTTGCCGTCCTTGCCGTCAACGCCGTCGGTGCCGTTCTTGGCGCTGGCGTTGACCTTGGCCTTCAGGTCGGCGTTGAGGTCGGTCGCGGAGATCGTGCCGTTCTGGATCTTGGCCGAGGTCACCGAGCCGGACGCGAGGTCGGCGGAGGTGATCGAGAAGTTCTTGATGTCGGCGCCGGTGATGGCCTTGGCGGCGACGGCGCCCGTGGTGGTCGCGAGGCCGAGAACGGCGGTGCCGGCGACGACCGCGATGACGCGGTTCTTGAGAATCGACATGGAGTAGTACTCCCCCAAAATTAGGTATGAATGAATGCTGGGGAAGCAGAACACGCAGCGTCGCCGTGGCGCGCCTCGTACTCGCCAGTTCACGAGATCGACTACGGCAAATGACCCGGATGGTATCCGCGGTTGACCGATCGTCCGATGACAAAACGGACATCGCGTCGCCCCGGAGGTCCCGGGTCGACGCGATGTCGAGTTCCTTCCAGCGGCCGGTTGGCACGGGGCCGGAGTCAGAGGATCAAGGCACGGACGTCACAGGCCACGGCACTGGTTCTCCTTGTTCCCCTCGACCCGGTTGTTGCCGCCGATGGGGCGCGGGCTGTTCGACTTGCACTGCAGGTTGCCGTCGACGACGTTGCCGCGCACGGTGAACCGGCCCCGGTTGGAGAACAGCTGGATGTCGCCGTTGACCCTGGCTCCGGCGACGATGCCGCCGTACGTACCGCTCTTGAGCTGGATGTTTCCGTCGACACGTGAGCGCACCCCGTCACGCATCCGGACCACCACGCGCTTGGCATTTCCGGCCTGGATGTTGCCGCCGACCTTGACCCCGCTGGCGACCAGGCGGGCGTTGCGATAGACCTTCACGTCGCCGTCGACGCGCGTTCCGTTGAGCGCGCAGACCGCACCCCTGGGCACGATCACGTTGCCGTCGACGTACCGCGCCCCGATCGAGCCGCGACAGACACGGTCGTCGCCGGCCTGGGCCGGGCTTGCGGTGAGCGAGACGAACGAGGCGGACAGGGCGATCGGGAGTACGGCGGCGAGAGTGAGCATGCGCTTCATGACAGAACCTTTCGTCGAGGAGTTGCCTTGATCCTCGACAGCCACCGTGAAGCAGTCATGAGACGGACCTGAGAGCCCTCTTACCCGCGCCGTCAGGTCACGCCTTCGCGAGAAAGGCCAGCAGGTCCTGCCGGGTGAGCACGCCCACCGGCTTGCCGTCCTCCTGCACGAGCAGCGCGTCGGCGTGCTCGAGCAGCGCCACCGAGTCCCGTGCGGCCTCGGTCGAGCCGATCGTCGGCAGGGCCGGCGACATGTGCTGCTCGACCGTGTCGGTGAGCTTGGCGTCGCCGGCGAAGAGCGCGTCGAGCAGGGTGCGCTCGGAGACCGACCCGGCCACCTCGGCGGCCACGATCGGCGGCTCGGCGCGCACCACGGGCATCTGCGAGACGCCGTACTCCTGGAGGATGTGCACCGCCTCGGCGATGGTCTCGTTGGGGTGGGTGTGCACCAGGTCGGGCAGCTGGCCCGACTTGCCGCGCAGCACCTCGCCGACGGTACGGCGATCGGCGTCCTCGGAGCCCGACGCGAAGCCGTACTGGCCGAGCCACTCATCGTTGAAGACCTTGGTCAGGTAGCCGCGGCCGGAGTCCGGGAGCAGTACGACGATCACCGCGTCGGTGCGGCCTTCGGCGGCCAGCTCGGCGGCGAGCTGCTTGGCGGCGAAGGCGGCCATCCCCGATGAGCCGCCGACCAGCAGCGCCTCCTCGCGGGCCAGGCGCCGGGTGAAGGCGAAGGAGTCGGCGTCGGAGACCTCGATGATGCGGTCGGCGATGTCGCGGTCGTAGGTCTCGGGCCAGAAGTCCTCACCCACGCCCTCGACCAGGTAGGGGCGGCCGGTGCCGCCGGAGTAGACCGAGCCGGCCGGGTCGGCGCCGACTATCTGCACCTCCGAGTTCTGTTCCTTCAGGTAGCGGCCGATGCCGCTGATCGTGCCGCCGGTGCCGACGCCCGCGACGAAGTGGGTGATCCTGCCCTCGGTCTGCTTCCAGATCTCGGGGCCGGTGGTCTCGTAGTGGGAGCGCGGGTTGTGCGGGTTGGAGTACTGGTCGGGCTTCCACGCCCCCGGCTGCGAGGCCAGCCTGTCGGAGACGTTGTAGTAGGAGTCGGGGTGCTCCGGTGCGACCGCGGTCGGGCAGACCACCACCTCGGCGCCGTACGCCTTGAGCACGTTGCGCTTGTCCTCACTGACCTTGTCGGGGCAGACGAAGATGCACTTGTAGCCCTTCGCCTGCGCCACCATCGCCAGCCCGACGCCGGTGTTGCCCGACGTCGGCTCGACGATCGTGCCGCCGGGCTTCAGCTCGCCGGAGGCCTCGGCCGCCTCGATCATGCGCGTCGCGATGCGGTCCTTCACCGACCCGCCGGGGTTGAGGTATTCGACCTTTGCCAGCAGGAGAGGTCCTTCGTCGGTCGACGGGTCCAGGTCCAGCGAGCGGGAAAGCCTCAGCAGCGGGGTGTTGCCGATGAGGTCAAGGAGTGAGTTCACGTAGTCCACTCGCTCAGGCTAGCGCCGGTCGCTCTGCCACGGCGACCGCCGCCGGTTGAGGAGGCCCAACTAGACTCTCGCCGTGGGGAAGACAGCGGCAGCCAAGAAGCTCGCCTCTGCTGCGATGTACGGCGGCGGGGGCCTTTCTGCGTTGGGGGCCGGCCTGTACGGCGTCCTGCGCGCCGAGGCGAAGCTCGCCAGGAAGGCGATCGGCGACGCCCAGGGCGTTCCGCCGAACGCGACCGGCTGGTACGGCCGCGGCCGGCCCGGTCCCGCCCTCAAGGTGGCGCTGATCGGCGACTCCAGTGCCGCCGGGTACGGCGTCGGGCAGGTCGTCGAGACCCCGGGCGCCAACCTGGCCAGCAGCCTGGCCGCCCGCGCGGACCGCCGCGTATACCTGCGCTCGTTCGCCGTCGTCGGCGCCCAGTCCAAGGACCTCGCCGCGCAGGTCGAGCAGGCGCTGCCGATCGAGCCCGACGTCGCGGTGATCCTGATCGGCGCCAACGACGTCACCCACACCGTGCGCCCGTCACAGTCGGTGGCGTTCCTCTCCGAGGCGGTACGCCGACTGCTCGGCGCCGGCGTGGCAGTGGTGGTCGGCACGTGTCCCGACCTGGGCACCATCAAGCCGATCAACCCGCCGCTCAAGCAGGTGGCCCGCAACTGGTCACGCCGTCTGGCCGCGGCCCAGTCGATCGCGGTCGTCGAGGCCGGCGGCCGCACCGTCTCGCTCGGCTCGATCCTCGGTCCGGAGTTCGCGGCCGCACCCGCACTGCTCTTCGGGCCCGACCAGTTCCACCCCTCCGCCGAGGGGTACGCCTCGCTCGCCGCCGTACTCCTGCCGTCGGTGATGGCCGCACTCGACCTGATCCCCGAGTCGGAGGCCTCCCCCGAGGCGCTGCGCGGTGAGGGCGTCCTGCCGATCGCCCGTGCCGCGGTCGAGGCGGCCCGCACGCCGGGCACCGAGCTCGACGGCACCGAGGTGGCCGGCTCGCGCCGCGGCGTACGCGGTCTCTGGGTCGAGCTGCGGCACCGTCGCCGTCACCCCACCACGACCACCGAAGAGCCCCACGAGGCCGAGGCGGCGCACGCCGAGAAGTAGGCAACAGCGACGCTTTGCCGCGCGAGAGTTGCAGTTTGTACCTGTGGCCCCCGTCGGCTGGTCGAAACTGCAACTCTCGAGGCCAGACCGGGCGAAGACCCGCCCGCAGCGGGCGCCTACTCGGTCGGGTTCTCGCAGTGGAAGACGTCGCGCGATCCGCCGGCGTGGTACTCGTAATCCCGACCACCGGCCGACAGCACGACGCGCTGCCCGTCGACGAGCGCCTGGGTGTACATCGAGCCCGGCTTCGCGCAGCCGATGCTGCCGTCGCGCCAGGTGACCTGCTCGACCCGGACGACGTCGACCTCGCTCGCGTCGACGCCCAGCATTCCGGCCAGGTCCGCGACCGCGTCCTGCGCGACCTGCGGCAGTGCGGGCCCGGACGACGACGCCGATCCGGACGTGGACTGTGACGCCGAGTCCGAGGGATCTGTCGAGCTCATGGTGTCCTCCGCGGTGGTGTCGTCGGGCTCGGATGATTCGGTGCCACACCCGCCGAGGGCCAGCGTGGCAGACACGGCAAGCACTGCCCCGGCGTACTGCCAGATCCTCATCGTGTCCTCCAGGTGTCGGTGAGCCAAGGGTAGGGCCGACGGGGTGAGGACCGAAGAGTAGGGATTTCCCTACCCCGGTTGGCGGTTTGCGACCATCGATCCGGAGCCACCGCGCAAATAGCGTCAGAGGCATGAACTCACAGACCCACGAAACCCGGTCAGCCCTCGACACCCAACCCGCCCTCACCGTCCGCGACCTCACCCGCTCGTACGGCGACGCAGCCAACCCGGTCCGCGCCCTCAACGGCATCGACCTCACCATCCCGACCGGCAGCTTCATCGCCGTGATGGGCCCCTCCGGCTCCGGGAAGTCCACGTTCCTCAACTGCGCCGCCGGCCTCGAACGCCCCGACGGCGGCCGGGTGCTGATCGGCAGCGACGACGTCACCGACTGGTCGGAGTCGCAGCGCACCAAGCTGCGCCGCGACCGCATCGGCATCGTCTTCCAGGGCTTCCACCTGATGCCCTACCTGACCGCCGAGCAGAACGTCGGGCTCCCCCGGCGCCTGGCCGGCGACCGGGTCGACAAGCAGCTCGTGCGTGACCTGCTCGGTCGCGTCGGGCTCGCCGAACGCCGCAGCCACCTCCCCGGCCAGCTCTCCGGCGGCCAGCAGCAGCGTGTGGCGATCGCCCGCGCCCTGGTCAGCCGGCCCGCCGTGCTGCTCGCCGACGAACCGACCGGCGCGCTCGACTCGTCCAGCGCCCGCGAGATCCTCGAGCTGATGCGGCACAGTGTCGACGAGCTGGGCCAGACGGTCGTCATGGTCACCCACGACCCCGTCGCCGCGTCGTACGCCGACTCCGTGGTGTTCCTCGTCGACGGCCGCGTGGCCGGCCGGATGGACCGACCCAACGCCGACGCGGTGGCCAGCCAGATGGCCCACCTCGACGACCTGGTGATGGCAGGAGCGGCGTCATGATCGGCCTGGCAATGCGCTCGCTCAGCGCTCGACGTACGGCGTTCACCGCCACGTTCGCGTCGATCTTCTTCGGCACCGTGCTGATCGGATCGTTCGCGACCCTGCTCGAGACCTCGTTCACCGACATGGCCAAGGTCGACCAGGACACGCTCTTCATCATGGGCGCCGTTGTCGGCAGCTGGGGCACGATCATCGTGCTCTTCTCCCTCGCCTCGACGCTCGGCATCGCGGTCCGCCAACGCGACGTCGAGATCGCCCTGCTCCGCACCATCGGCGCCTCGCCCCGCCAGGCCCGGCGGATGATCCGCATCGAGACCTTCGTGGTCGCCCTGGTCGCCTCGGCACTCGGCGCCGGTGCCGCCTGGCTCGGCGGACGCGCGCTCTTCACGATGATCCGTGAGGGCGGCATGGTCGCCGACACCGTCGACTACGCCGGCGGCCCGGCCTCCCTGGGCATCACAATGCTCGCCGTGCTCGCCACCAGCCTGGTCTCGGCGACGATCGCCGGTCGCAAGGCGACCAGCGGTGCCGCCACGATCGCACTGACCGACGGCAATGCCGGCACGCAGAGGATGCGCTGGTGGCGCGTGCTCGTCGCCGTGCTCCTGATCGGCTACGGCGTCACGATGGCGGTCATCACGATCACCGTCACCGCCCACTCCGACGACCCGTACGACGCGATGGCCACCTCGGGCTCCAGCTCGATCCTGGTCGCGGCCGGACTGGCCTGCATCGCTCCCCTGCTGCTGCGCTGGGCGGCCACCCTGATCCGCCCGCTCGTGGGTCGCGCGGGAAGCACCGGCCACCTCGCGGCGTACAACACCTCGCGCCGGGCACCGCTGCTGGCCGGCGTGCTCGCCCCGGTGATCGTCTTCACCTCCGCCAGCATCGGCACCCTGATGGCGGTCGGCATCGACGGCCGCACCCTGGCCGAGTCGAACCCCGACTCCGACACGATCAACATGCTCAACAACGTCGTGGTCGGCATGATCTCGCTGTTCGCCGCGATCATGGTGGTCAACGCGTTCGCGGCCGTCGTCTCGCACCGCCGCGGTGAGCTGGCCCGGCTGCGCCTGCTGGGCGCCACTCCCGAGCAGGTGCGTGGATCCGTGGTCGCGGAGGCCGCCATCGTCGCGGTGGTCGGCGTCGTCCTCGGGACTGCCGCCTCACTCGCCACGGTCGTGCCGTTCGCGATCGCCCGCGACGAGGGCATCGTCCCCGACGGACAGCTGTGGTTGCCGCCGGTGCTGGCCGTCGTCGCCGTCGCCATCACGCTGTGCTCCGCCGCGGTCGCCGTACGCCGCACCACGGCACGCCAGGCCCTGGCCGTCGCGGGTGCAGGGCAATGAAGGCCGACGCAGTGACAGACTCAATCACCATGTCCCTGCCCTTGCCGCGGATCGAGTCGATCCTCCCGAAGCCGGTGAACCGCGAAGCGTTCATCGAGCGGCTCCGTCTGACCACCGTCGCGCTCGGCCAGGCCTTGCTGATGGTGCCGGCGCTGGTGCTCGGCATCCTCACCCTGCTGGCCTGGCCGCTGCTGCTGGTGTTGGTCGGCTTCGGGCTGGCCCACCTCGCGGTGCCGGCCACGGCCCAGCTGACCCGGCTGCACCGCTGGGTCTCCGGTCAGCTGCTGGGCGAGACGATCAGCAGCGGGTACGCCGACACCACCGGCACGAACCCGCTGACCCGGGCGTTCATCTGGCTGCGCGACCCGGCGCGGTGGCGTGACTTCGCGTTCCTCTGGTTCTCCGTCACCGGCGGCTTCGTGCTGTCGCTGGTGGTGGTCGGCCTGCTGGTCTCGCCGATCACCTACCTCTTCGGGCTGGTGCTCGACACGAGCGTGGCGTGGGCGCTGCTCCTGCTCCTCTCGGGTCCGATGCTGGTGGTGTGGTGGCTGGTCACGCCGGCCCTGGTGCGGGCCCGGGCGCTGGCCGAGCGCGGCATCCTCGGCCACTCCCGCGTCGAGCAGCTCGAGCGCCGGGTCGAGGAGGTCGCGGTCTCCCGCTCCGAGGCACTCGACCACTCCGCCGCGGAGGTCCGCCGCATCGAGCGCGACCTGCACGACGGTGCCCAAGCCCGCATCGCCGCGGTCGGGATGAACGTCGGCCTGGCCGAGAAGCTGCTGGCCACCGATCCGGGCGCGGCCGCGGAGCTGCTCAAGGAGGCGCGTGAGACCACGGTCTCCGCCCTCGAGGACCTCCGCTCCGTGGTGCGCGGAATCCACCCGCCGGTGCTGGCCGACCGCGGACTGGGCGGTGCCGTCGAGGCGATCGCGATGGCGATCCCGTTGCCGGTGACCTTGGCTCTCGACATCGACGGCGAGCTCCCTCCGCCGGTTGAGTCGGCCGCCTACTTCGCGGTGACGGAGTGCCTGACCAACATCGTCAAGCACGCAGACGCCAGCAGGGCCTGGGTGACCGGCTCCTACGACGGCGCACTGCTGCGACTCGTCGTCGGTGACGACGGACGCGGCGGCGCCGACCCGGCCGGCTCCGGGCTCGCCGGTGTGTCGCGGCGACTGCTCGCCTTCGACGGCACAATGGACCTGACCAGCCCTCTCGGGGGACCCACAGTCGTGACCATGGAGCTGCCGTGCCCGACCGCCCACGGATCGTCCTCGCCGAGGACCAGGCCCTCCTCAGGGCCGGCCTGACCAGGATCCTGGAGGCCACCGGCTTCGAGATCGTCGCGGCGGTCGACAACGCCCCGGCACTCACCGCTGCCCTCGCGGGCCCCGATGTGGATGCCGCCGTGGTCGACGTACGCATGCCGCCGTCGTTCACCAACGAGGGCCTGGTCGCGGCGATCGCCGCCCGGCAGGCCCGGCCCGGGTTCCCGGTGCTGGTGCTCAGCCAGTACGTCGAGCCGCTGTATGCGCGCGAGCTCCTCGCCAGCGGAGAGGGTGCGGTCGGCTACCTGCTCAAGGACCGGGTCGCCGACGTCGACAACTTCGTGGCCTCGGTGCAGCAGGTCGTCGACGGCGGCACCGTGCTCGACCCCGAGGTCGTCGCCGCCCTGGTCGGCGGCGTCTCCCGGGACCACCCGCTCGAACGGCTCACCGCCCGCGAGCGGGAGGCACTGACCCTGATGGCAGAGGGCCGGTCGAATGCCGCCATCGCCGCCCGCATGTTCGTCACCGAGAAGGCGGTCGGCAAGCACATCAACAGCATCTTCACGAAGCTGGATCTCCCCCAGGCCTCCGACGACAACCGCCGCGTCCTCGCCGTCCTCACCTTCCTCGGCGGCTGAGCCCTCGGTGGTCGCGCAGGCCGAGGAACGAGCGTCTCGAAACCACCACCCCGCCGTTGGTTGAGGAGGGCGCTCTGCGCCCGTCTCGAAACCAACCACCACTCAACGAATCAGGATGTACTGATTCCTGAAGCGCGCGCGCCACGTCCCGCTGCGGGTGGGCGGCATCGGCAACGGTGGTGCAACTGCGTCGTAGGTCTGGCCGGTCGGCGTGGTGATCTCGATCGTGTGCCGCTCCGGCCACTGACTTCGCGTCTGATGCCGCCATCGAGGCGTTGTCGCCCAGCGAGCCGATAATTCCGAGGTGATCGAACAGGAAACTGATGCTAGACAGCGCCACCGACAGCGAGTTCTGGCTGAGTCGCAGGGGTACCGCGACGGTGCTTCAACCGCAAGAAGGGTTCCTCGACGCACACCCATGACAAGTGCACGATGGTCGCCGTCAGGAGAATCGCCACAAGGAAGGACACAGCCTTGCCCGGCCAAGACACGCCCGCCGCCGCTGCCAAGATCGGGTAGTGCCACAGATAGATGGCATAGGAGCGCTGGCCGATCAGTCTCATGATGGGGCTCGTGAGGAGACCGGACCGAGGCTCCTGCACCAGCATCACGATCGCCGCGGCAGTCAGCCACGGCACAAGGGTCGTGACGATGAGGAACTCGGTCCGGAGGCCGACCAAGCTCATTGCCAGCACCACCCCGAGCGCTGTAGCGGCGATGAACGGGCGATTCCGTCCCACGGGCCGCCCCGACAACCACGCCGCCGCCAGACAGCCAACGAGAAGCCCATCCATGCGCGAGTCGGTGCCGAAGATGATGCGAAGCGGGTCTGCGTCCACGGAGTACAGGTAGAGCCGCTCGATGATGGCAAACGCCGATCCCGCCGCCGCCGCCCACATGACGGCTCGCCGCCCCCAACGCATGCTCGCGACGAAGACCAAGGGCCACACGATGTAGAACTGCTCTTCAACCGCCAGGGACCACGTGTGCATGATGATGGTGTCGTGGCCCTGCATGGCCGTCGTGAAGTTTCCGACGTAGAACACGGCTCCGAGGAAGTCTTGACCGCTCGGCATTACAGGACTGTCCGAAACCACGGTCAGGACGGCGACCACCCCGAGGAAAAACAAGAGTGCGGGCAGCAGTCGCAGCGCTCGTCTGACGTAGAAGGCACGGAACGACACGCAGCCAGCCCCGGCCCGTTCGTCCAGAAGCAACGCGGTGATCAGGAACCCGCTCAGGGTGAAGAACATGGTCACTCCGACGGTGCCGGACGCATGCACTTGCGGCACCATCGTGTGTGCCAGCAGGACCATGAGGATTGCGATCCCACGCACGCCGTCCAGGACAGGCCGGCGACCGAGGTGCCAGGTCTCTCGTTCGCGGCTGCGCGCGAGACTCACGGCGCGACCAGATAGACGCGTCCCGCGTCAGCAGTAATCAGGTCCCAGGAAAGGCGTTCTTGCAGGGCCGTGGCCAACGGTGAGTCCTCCACCAGCAGCGCGTGGCGCGCACCCGTGGTCCGAACCGCTTCCCGCCACCCGGCGGCCGCGGCGTTCATGGTGGCGTAGTCGTGAAGCTCGCCCAAGGAGTAGGCCTCGGTGAACCCGTCGATGAGCGGGTCGACGTTGGGGTGCGCCCAGCGCAACCAGCCGCCCGACGCGTAGTCGTTCAGCACGGGAGTGCCCGAGGGAAGGGCACGGAGCTCATCATTGATTCCTGAGGGCATGCCAGCCGGCTTGGCCGCCACGTGCGGCACCACCATGGCAAGGACGGCGAGGGAAGCCACCACCGCGCCGAGCAGAACCGTCGCTTCGCGACGGCTGCCCGCTTCTCGCGATCGACCCAGCCAACTTTGGATGGCAGCGGCCAGGAGAGGCGCCGCGATGATGGCGCCCAATGTGACGGTGCGAACTGCGAGCAGTGTCCATCCAGTCGCCATCAGCAAGAGCAGCAAGCGCGTCCACGGAACTCGCTCTGTCTGACGAGCCCAGGTGAGAACGATCAACGCGAGCATGAGGGCTGTCGCTCCTGGTCCGATCGCACGGAACGACGGAGCCTGCCACTCGGTGATGAATGCACTGATTCCACTGACAGCAAAGGGCGCCTCCAACAACGCGGGACCCACCGGCGTGATGGCCGCTGCGCAAATTGACGCGACGGGGAGGGCTGCAAAATGGAGCAGGGTTCGTCTATCCACACGGCGATCCAGGGCCAGTCCGAGGACGACAGCGATGCCGACGAGAGGCCCGGTGAACCACATGCCGTGCGAGCAAGCCCACACCCAGGTCAAGGGCACCAGCCACCAGCGTGCGCGCAGGTCGTCGGCCGTGCGGAGCCAGGCAACAACCGTGACTGCCAACAGGATGTAGGTGACCATGTGCGGTCGCGGCGACAAACTGGCACTCATGCCGACCGTGCAGAGTGCGACAGTGAACGCGGCAGCGGTCAACCCAGCGCTTCGTCTGCAGGTCTGGTAGATGATGACGACCAGCACCACGAGGGAGAGCCCGAAAAGCCACGCAACGCCGGCCAGTCCGAACGCGGACTCGAAGCGGGACGCGATCACCTCCGGCAGCCACTGGGTGAGGACGAACGGACGATCGTCTGACGTTGACCAGTCCGGTTGGCCGACTGATTTCGCGGTCCAGACGTCGGATCCGAGCCGGAGGTGCCAGAAGCTGTCCGGATCCGAGATGGGACGGGCAGCCTGACGAACCACGGCCGCGATGAACATTGCAAGCAACACGAGAGGTGCCCAACCGAGGATGCCGGACGCGCCGTCGGCGCCGGCTCTTGCCGGCGCCGACTCGTCGCTCCCCGTTGTCCTCGCTCCGGAAGGTGCCTGATCAGTCAGCGATTGCTCCATGTGCTTTGCCCCCGAGAGTTCGATTGCTCAGAAGTTGCCGACAGCCGCAGCAAGGGTGTCGTAGTACGAGTTGAGGGCATTGCCGAAGGTGGCCACGCCGAGAAGGATGGCCATGGCGATGAAGCCGACGAGCAGGCCGTATTCAGTCGCGGTTGCGCCGGACTCCGAAGACCTGGTCTTCGATCCCTGCAAGAGACGCATCAGGATTCTCATGTTCCCTCCGAGTGAATCTGTTGGTGAAATGCCCACGGCCGACCGCTGCCGACGTCTGTCGGCAGCGGCCGGCCGTGTTCAGGTCAGGCTGTGATCACCAACCGCCGACGGTGCCGCCCAGACCGGCGAAGAAAGTGTTGAGCGCGTTGCCGAAGATGGCGACACCGAAGACGATGACCAGGGCGATGAGCCCGACCAGCAGGCCGTACTCCGTCGCGGTCGCGCCCTTCTCGTCCTTGTCGGTCTTGCCGATGAGCATGAGGGTGATGAACTTCTCGAGCATTTGATTCTCCCTGTGTTGAGTCCTGCGGATGTTGAGTCCGAGCCCCCACAGGACTCGTTCTGGGCTCAATCTTGCCGGGATCCTTGGGCCTGCGGATCGGGTGATCCGCTCACACCCCATGGTCATTTCGGACTACCCGGGACCCACCAGGTGGTCTGGTCCAGTAGTCGTCAGGGTTTGACGGAGGAGAGCAGACCAGTGCGCATCGCAGTCACCAAAGCTTGGGCGCGATTGGTGGCGCCGAGCTTCTCGTAGATGCGCGTGATGTGCGTCTTGGCCGTCGACTCACTCATGAAGAGCTTGCCCGCGATCGCAACAGTGCCCAAACCTTCGGCAAGCAGCTCAAGCACTTCTGTCTCGCGACCGGTCAGCTTGGTCGGCTGCGGTTCCGAGGCTCGCCGGATCATGGCGGCGGTCAGACCGGAGCACAAGAAATTTCGGGGGGATACAGCCGCGTGACCGGCTGCCTGAACGACCTCGCTGGCCTTGCTGTCTTTGCCCACGAACGCTGAGGCACCCGCCTCCATGGCCGCGAAGATGTGCTCGTCGCCGGCATGCATGGTGAGCATCACCAGACCCACGCTGGCGCTCTCGGCACGGATGGCCCGGATGATCTCCAGTCCAGTGCCGTCCGGCAACTGCAGGTCGGTCACCACGACGTCGGGTTGCAGTGCTGCCCAAGCGGCCTTGCCCTCGGCGACGCTTCCCGCCTGACCGATGACCGTCATCTCTCCCTGCCGTTCGAAGGCGCGGGCCAAGCCCTGCCTGATCAGCTCGTGGTCATCGATGAGCAGGACGCGTGTGGTCATCGCTCGGGCCTTCCGTGATCGCACTGTTGTTCCTGGACTGCACTGTCACCACAGTGCCACCATCTGGCCGGGGCGTGATGGTGAAGTTGGCATCGATTCGCTCCGCACGCTCTCGCATCGTGTGCATCCCGTAGTGGCCGGGGCGTGCCCCCGCCGCTCCGACACCGTCATCTTCGATGACCAGACGGACGCACTTTCCGTCGCTGGCCAGCGTGACCCACAGGTTGATGGCACGCGCGTGCTTGCGCACATTGCCGATCGCCTCCTGCCCAATGCGCAAGAGCTCCTGCTCGACGCGCGGGGGCAGTCGTGGGCCGCGCTCATCGAAGAGCAGGTGGACGCGCATGCCGCTCTGGTGACTCACCTCGCGGACATACTCAGCCAAAGCACCCGAGACGCTGCTGGCCTCGTCGAGGTCGTGCCGAAGGTCAAAGATGGAGAATCGCAACTCACTGACCACCCGGGTGATCTCGGCCCGCAAGTCGTCGGCCATTTGGCGTGTGGCGGGGTCGACGCTGGTCTCCGCGATCTCATCGGCCAGATAGCCCAGAGAAACGATCTCTTGGGCAACACCGTCATGGATGTCCCTGGCCAGCCTGTTGCGTTCTTCCGACGTGGCGAAGGAGCGCACATCGTCGAAGAGGAGTGCCGTGTCGAGACGCACCGCCTGGGTGTCGGCAATGACCTGGAGGTCGGCCAGTTCCGCCTTCGACCACGTGGAGGTGCGGCCGAGCAGCAGGACACCGAAGCAATGGTCACCGACCCGCAGCGGCAGGGCGACCAAGCCCTTCCCCTGTCGCGGGCGGCCAGTCCAGGCGCAGATCGACGCCATCTTCTCGTCGGCGGCGGTCACCGGGCCGTCTATGACGAGCGATTCGAACGTGTCCTTCCCGATCTTGAGGATGACGGCGGACCGTTCCGCGCTCACCGCCTTTCGTGCCGCCTCGTTGAGTGCGCGGGCAGCAGTGACACTGTCCAGGCCCACCGGAAGTTGTTGAGTCAACGTGTGCAGCTGCGCAACCAGGTGGTGGGCTGCGGCGTACGGTGCCTGCGTCGTCTCCATCTCGCGGACAGACCGGCTCTGCCAGACGGCGAGCATCCCCGCGCCGAGGCCGAAGACCAGCCAAGGCATGGAAGCCTGGATCGCTGCTCCGTCTCTTTCCAGTGAGTTCATTGTTGCCCAGGCGCCGATCATTGCAGCACCACAGGCCAACGACGTGTTGACAGTTGTCACCCATCCGTGCCGCAAACCCGCGACAACCGGCGGCACAACGAGATAGATGAGCAAGGGTTCAACCGGTCCATCGGCTGTGCCGATCAGCACGACGGCCAAGACTCCCTCGACCACCGGTGTCCAGGGCAGCGTGCTGCCTTCGGGGTTGAACTCAACCGCGCAGGCAACCGCGGCGAGCAACACCAACGAGATCAGGATGATGCCCACCGAGTCGATGCTCCCGACACTCAGGGCCTGGCCCGTCGGGATCGCCAGCACGAAGGCCCGGGCGGCCGTCGTGACGCGCCAAGACCGCGCGCCAGCCGAGGCCGCGCGCGAGGGAGTGCCGGATCGAAGTCTCATCAGCCGAACAGACCCTGAGCCGATAGCACGACCGGCCCCATGATCACGATGAAGATGCACGGCAGGATGAAGAAGATCAGCGGGAACAGGATCTTGACCGGGACCTTCTGGGCTTTCTCCTCGGCGCGTTGTCGTCGCTTGTCACGCATCTCCTTGCTCTGCACCCGCAAGACCCGGGCGATCGGGATGCCGAGCTGATCGGCCTGCACCATCGCCAGGCAGAAGGACTTGAGGTCCTTGATCGTCGTGCGCTCGCCCATGGCCCGCATCGCCTCCATGCGACCCACGCCGATCTGCATCTCCTGGAGCAGGCGCGCGAACTCCTGAGCCAACGGCCCCGTGGTGTTCTTTGCCACCCGAGCAACCGCGGCATCGAAGCCGAGCCCGGCCTCCACCGAAATCGTCAACAGGTCGAGAGCGTCCGGCAACGCATTCTGCATCAGGAGCGACCGCTTCTCCCCCGCGTTGTGCAGCAGGATGTTCGGCAGGAGGTACCCCAGTGCCCCAAGGGCTCCAGTGACTAGGAGCAGCTTGGGGGCTGCGTAGTCCTGGGACAGCCCGTACAACCCTCCCAACCCGCCCAGGAACGCCATCCCCAGAACCTTGAGTCCGATGATGCGATTGACATCCCAGCCTTGAGGGTTGCCCGCAACATCAAGCTTGTGCTGGAGGCGCTCTGCAGTGTCAGCACGGGTCAACTTGCGCCCAAGACCCACCACCTGCTCACCCATGGGCGCAATGACACGCTCTGAGAAGGGCCGCTCAAGCTCCTGCTTGAGCACATCGGGAGCCTGGTCGATGGCCCGCACCGCCGCCAGCGAACGTGCGACGCCGCGCCGTTCATTCGTGGCCACACCGATCACAGAGAGAGTCAGGGCCATCGCGCCGAACAGGAGCAAACCGCCCAGAAGGAGGAGCATTCCCGCGCCCATCTCAGACCTCCACCTTGACGATCTTTGACATTACGAAGAATCCACCGAGGAGCATCGTGATCGCCGCCGCACTCATCGCGTACCCCAGGGGCTCGGTGTAGAGCGGGCGGACCGCATCTGGGCGGACCAACAGCATGTAGAGGAAGAGCACGATTGGCATGCCACCTAGCACGTAGGCGGACATGCGTCCTTCGGCACTGAGCACCTTGACCTGCCTACGGAGGTACTCCCTCTCGCGGAGCGTGTTCGCCACGGTGTTCAACAACTCCGACAAGTTGCCGCCGACCTCGCGCTGGATCCGGATCGCCATGACGACCCAGGCAAAGTCCTCGCTCTCCATCCGGTCCGCGACGCCATCAAGGGCCTCCTCGATCTGTACGCCGAGGCGCTGCTCGACCAGAGCCCTCCGTAGTTCACCGGACATCGGCTCGATGCCCTCGCGCACGACGGTGTCGATCGCCTGCGGCATCGACAATCCCGCGGAGAGTCCGCCCGCCATGAGCGTGAGCGTCTCTGCCAGCTGGGAGTTGAACGCAGCCAGTCGCTTGCTGTGCCGACGCCTGAGGTAGAGCCAGGGAAGGATGGTACCGAGGACAAGGAAGACCACCATGGCCGGACCACCACCGAGGATTAGTCCGATGAGTCCCGCAGCAGCCGCCACGCCAGCATGGATCAACAGCCACTCGGCAGCGGTCAGCGAGACTCCTCCGCCGGCGAGACGCTTGTTCAGCCTCTGTTCAAAGTCCCCCTTCACGAAGTTCTCGGTCAGGGCAACCGCGGACTCCTTGAGGCTGGCCGGCGCAGCCTCCCCCGCGCGCTTGCCCTTGCCTCCGGGCTTGGCCTCGCCGAGGTACACCGCGAGACGCCGCTGGTTCTCGCTCGGGCCCTTGGCACCCATCATCACGATGGCGAGCAGGATCGCGAGACCGACGCCGAGCGCCAGTCCCCCGAGCAGTAGGGCACCCTTGCCGACCTTCGCCTCGCCGTGCGAGACCGCCTGCGGCCCTTGATCGGCCACCGCGATCGTGACCAGCGCCGAGTCGTCGTACGTCGCGCCGCCCGCGGTGAGCTGCACCGCGAGGTTGACCTCGTCAGTGGACTTCTTGGGAGCCGGGAAGGTGACCAGCACCTGGCTGGCCAGAGCGTCGGCCTGGGCGGTGAAGACGCCCTCGAGCGACGCTGGGTCAGCGTCGATGACGCTGCCGCCACTGGCATCGGAGATCTGGGAGAGCAGCGCTCGGTCGGCCGGGCTCTGGTCGAGGGACACCACGTCGACAACAACCTGCTTGTCGGTCGCGGAGGCGATCGCGTCCGCGATCGGCGCACCGCCACCCTGGTCCTTGCCGTCAGAGAGCACCAACACGTTGCGTGCTCCGTCGACTCCGGCGAGGTCGACGGCTTCGACGACTGCGTCGTAGACGCGGGTTCCGAGGGTCAACTTGATGTCATCGATGGCCGCCGCCAGAGTGGCGTGATCGGTGGTTGGCTCGATGGTGCTCTGCACTGTGCCGGAGAAGGTCAGCAGGCCGATCTTCACGTCCTCAGGGGCCGCGTCGAGGAACGCCTTGGCTGCAGCCTTCGCGTCCTCGATGGGTGCACCACGCATGCTCCGGCTCGTGTCGAGTGCGAGCACCGTGGTCCGCTCGATCTCTCCCGCTTCGACAGTCTTCGCCGTGGCGTCTACCGGGTCCCCGTCGACGGTCACGGTCACCGCGTCCAGGTCGGGCGTGGCACCACCGGGCAACTTGTCAACCGCGACCAACACCGACACCTTGCCGTCCGCGGACTCGACGTGATCGATGTTGATCTCATCGGCCGCGTGGGCGGGCGATGCGAAAAGCACGATCCCCACTGCCCCGAGCGTGGCTGCGGCCCGAGCCAGGCGGCGCTTGGTCACCGGTAAGCCCCCATCGCGAAGACCGCCGGGTCGACGTGCACGTTGTGATCGGCCAGGCGGTCGAGGAACCGCGGGCGCAACCCGGTCGACTTGAGGTGACCCCGTGCACGACCGTGCTCGTCGAACCCGGCGGCGTAGTCGAAAAGGAAGACGTCCTGCAACGTGATGACGTCGCCTTCCATGCCGATCACCTCGGTGATCGCGGTGATCCGACGGGTGCCGTCCTTGAGACGGGTCTGCTGGATGATCAGGTCGATGGCACTCGAGGCCTGCTCACGGATAGCGCGCACCGGCAGATCCATCCCGGCCATCATCACCATTGTCTCGACTCGCGACAGCGCATCGCGTGGGGTGTTGGCGTGCACGGTCGAGATGGAACCGTCGTGGCCGGTGTTCATGGCCTGGAGCATGTCGAGCGCGGACGCGTCACGGATCTCACCGACGACGATGCGGTCGGGCCGCATGCGCAGGGAGTTGCGCACCAGGTCGCGGATGTGGACGGCGCCCTTGCCTTCGATGTTGGCCGGGCGAGACTCGAGGCGAAGCACGTGCTCCTGGTGGAGCCGAAGTTCGGCGGCATCTTCGATGGTGACGATGCGCTCGTCCTCAGGGATGAAAGAAGAGAGCACATTGAGTGTCGTGGTCTTGCCGGCACCGGTTCCACCCGAGACCAGGATGTTGAGGCGTCCCTTGACGCACGCTTCAAGCAGCGTGGCCGACTCTCGGCTCAGGGTGTCGAAGGAGATCAGGTCCTCGACGGTGTACGGGTCCTCGGAGAACTTTCGGATCGTGAGCTTGGAACCATCCAGCGCCAACGGCGGGATGATCGCGTTGACACGGCTGCCGTCGGGAAGGCGCGCATCCACCATCGGGCTGACCTCGTCGACACGGCGGCCGATCTTGCCGACGATCTTGTCGATGGTGCGTCGCAGATGCGCCTCATCGCTGAAGACTGCATCGACCCGGGTGAGCTTGCCAC
Source organism: Nocardioides sp. Root151 (assembly GCF_001427925.1). NCBI lineage: Bacteria > Bacillati > Actinomycetota > Actinomycetes > Propionibacteriales > Nocardioidaceae > Nocardioides > Nocardioides sp. Root151. The sequence goes on along the minus strand of NZ_LMGG01000007.1, from coordinate 662,352 downwards.
TGCGCTCCACGAAGATGTCCGTGGCACTGTTGACCATGACCTCGGTGAGGTCGGGGTCGCGGAGGAGCGGCTCCAGCGGACCGTAGCCGAGAATGTCGTCGGCGATCTCTTGGGTGATGCGCGTGCGGTCGGCGCCGGACATCGGCTGGTCAGTAGTGGCGATGGCGGTCTGCAGCGCGGCTCGAACCTGAACCTCGAGCTCGCTGGCCGTCATGTTGACGTCGTAGAGCTTCGGCCCGAGTGCCGTCACCAACTGGGCGTGGACGACCTTCTTGAGGTCGGCGAAAGGATCGCGAAGCGTCGGGCGCTTCGCGCGGTCACCCGCCGGAACACCCGCCTCGGGGTCACTGTTCACCAGGGTCATGCTGCGCTGTGCCGCCTGGATGCGGTCTGCAAGTGCCATGTCAGCTCACCTTCTTCATCCGGAGCTTGCGTCGGCTTCCCCGTCGGGAGCCACCTGCCGACTCCTGAGGGGGAGCCGGGGCAGCGTCGGCGTACAACTGACCGGCGAAACCGGCCAGGGTCTTGCTGATCTGGTGGCCGGAGTTCGAGCGGACGATCGCCTCACCACGGTTGACCGCCGCGAGAACGTCGCGGCTCGACGGCAGGCTGATCGTGGCGTCGACGCCCAGGGTTTCTTCGAACTCCTTGGCAGACAGGCCTACTTTGGAGTCGGCACGGTTGAGCACCAGACGCCAGCGTTCACGCGGGAAGTTGAGGAGGTCGAGGGTGCCCGCGGCAAGCTTCAGGCTCTTCAAGGAGGGGATGTCGAGAGTGCCGACCACTACGAGCAGCTCACTGTGGTCGAGAGCCGCAAGCGCGTGGTCGTCGAAGGCGCCGGAGGTGTCAACCACCACGACCTCGAACATCGTCTTCAGTGTCGCCAGCACCGTGGACACCTGGTCGGGCTGCACATGGGTCTCGAGCTGCACGGGCGCCGCCAGAACGCTGAGACGCTCCGAATGCTGGCTGAGCAGGGACTCGATGCCGCTCGCGTCGATGCGACCCGACAGTTGGGTCAGGTCGGCCAACGTGTGCAGTGGAGTCAGTTGCAGCATGATCGCCACGTCGCCACACTGCACGTCGAGGTCGACGAGACACACACTGTGACCTTGGTCGGCCAGCGATGCCGCCACGTTGGTGGCCACCATGCTCTTGCCCACGCCGCCCTTGGTGGAGAACACCGTGAACAGCGCACCGTCAGTCGCATCGGCGGTGCGATCGGCTGTGCCGATCATTGCGTGCGCAAGGGTTCGAGCCCGCCCGACGGCCCCGCCCAGACCGGCAAGGTCGTTGGCCGCTAGCACGTCGCGCATACCGGAGCGCAGTGCGCTGGCCAGCACATCAGAGTCCACCGCCGGCCTGAGCATGATCACGCCGAGGGCGGGGCGCTGGATGCGGCTGGCCTCTGCAAAGGCACCTGCCGAGCCCGCGTCGACAGAGGTACCCAGGACGACGGCGTACTCGTGCAGGTGCTGCGTCAGGTGCTCCTGCAAACGGTCGAGCGAGTCGACCACGCTCACGTCAGCACCCAGCTCCTCACGCACGAGGCGGATCAGTTCGGGGTCCTGCTCAACCAGGGTGGTCATTGCCCGATCCCCGCAAAGACTTCCGGCATGATGTCGCGGACGACAACGCCCGGTCCGTCCTTGACCTTGGATTTCTCGCTCAGCAGCGCGAAGGCGAGGTCGCCGTTGCGGTCAGCAAAGATCAGCTTCTCGGCCTGCTCCTGGTCGACTGCGAGGGTGAGGATCGTGCGCGGAATCTCTTCCGTGGTCTGACCGTCCTTGGTCTTGGTGGTCTTCGACGTGATCGTCGTCGTGCCGACACCGATCACCTGCACCTTCGAGACCAGCAGACGTGTGTAGGTCGAGAGCTTCTGGGTGCTGCCGTCGGCCTTGATCGCCTCCGGGTCACCGGACGCGAAGATCGCCACCTCGGAGCCCGGAATCACGAAACCAGCCACGCGTGCCGGGTCCGTGAGGTCGACGCTGATGGCCAACTTGTCGTCCGGGATGTTCAGGGCAGCCTCGGAACCCGCGGCCCCGAACTTCTTGCTGATGATCTGCTCACCCGGATAGATCGCGCCCAGAGCTACGTCGTTCGTGATCGAGTTCGTCGAGGTCAGGGCCCCGTCGACCATGTCGTCACGGACCACTTCAGCGGTCTCGAACTTCCCGGCGGACTGCGCGTCCTTGACGGACTCGCCTGCGTCGATGGTGTCCGTGACGGTGAGCACCTCGACCAGTTCTTGGCCTTCGGTGGCCCGGGCGTCGATGCCCTGTACGTACATCACGATCATCGCTGTGCCCAGGGCTGCGATGAAGAGCGCTGCCATCAGGAGGATTGAGCGTCTACCCATGAGTGTTGTCCTTGTCGCTTGATGTCTTGTTCGCCCCGAGTCGTCAGTCGACGAGGACGATTACCTTGGCTCCGGTGCCCGTGTATTCGGATTCGCCGCCCTCGGCGAGGGCCGTGTCAGGCAGTGCCTTCTCGTTGAGGAACCAAACCCGCAGCTCGCGGACCTTGGTCCCGTTGAGGTCGATCCCGTTCTCAGTCGGGACAGTGCCCGGCGAGTTTTTGGTCGCCGAGGCTGGCTGGTCTGTGATGAAGCCAGGCCGGAAGCCCTGCACCGAGACGTCCTTCTTGCCGTTCGGCGCTTCTGTGATGATCGGCACCCACAGGAACCGCGGCGACTTGAAGATGTCGGGGCTGATCACGGGCCCGCCGTCGTAGCTGGCCTGGGTCACGTCGCCCACGCGCACAGAAGAGTTGGTGAAGAAGCAACTGAGCACGTCGTCGTTGAGACTCTTTCCGCCAACACTCGTGTTCGGCCGACTGCACGGTGACGTCGCCGGCCGAACCAGCCTTCCCGGGTATCCCGATACTCCGTTGATCAGACCGTCGCCGAGTGCGTTGGCAGGCAGACCTGTGTCGGTCGACAGGCAGTTCTGGCCATTCGTCGCGGTCTGGATCGCACCAGCAACACCACTGCAGAGGTTCGGCGCGTTCGGCGCGCCTGGCATGGTGCCCAGGCTGTGCGACAGCCCGAGGGCCACGTTCAGCGCCAGCATGCCGTTCGGTCCTCCTCCGGCGGTCTTGCCGTCATTGCGGTCGATATAGAGGGAGCCGAAGTTGCCCTGCTCGCTGCCCTGGCAGAACAGTTTCTCGTCGCCGATGGTCAGCTTCTTGACCCCACTGGTCGCGTTGCCGTCTGTTGCCGACCACTTGTTGTCCTTGAAGACCCGGACATACCAGATGTCGTCGTTGTTGATCACGTCGCTCGGCACGGTGGAGACGGTGATCTTCGTGTTCGAGTTGACGGTCATCGTGGTGCCGCCACCGGGGCTCTCCCAGTGATCGCCCGAGGCATTGGTGAAACCGACCTTGGTCACACCGGTGAGGTTGGTGCCGGTGATCACGAAACCCGGCAGCGACGTGCCCACCGGCGACAGGCTGGTCGACAACCCGGTCGGGCTCGCGTTTGTCAGGGTCGGCGTCGTCGGCGTCAACGGAATCACCGGAGGGCTGCCGTGGCCGTTGGAGTCCTGGGAGAGGATCTGCTGACCATAGTTGCAGGTGGAGCTGGCGTAGAACGGCATGTTGCCGTTGCGCGGCGGCGACTTCACCTCTGCTGCGGCGAACGCCGGCACGTTGACGGAGTCGACATCCGAGACCGCCTTCGCAAGACCGAAGTTCACCTTGGCCACGGGTGCGGTCAGTTCGATGCGCCATCCGGAGCACTTGACGTTCCCGCCCTTGAGCGTGCCGTCGAGCTTTATGTCGCCCAGGGCCTTCGGGTCGCCACCTTGGTCGATCCAGTTCTTGAGGAGATACTCCGCGGCAATCTCCTTGGAGAGAGGGGTGCACACGTTGGTGCCGTCGATCTCGGGTGCCGCCGCCAGAACCGCCTGGTCAACAGCGCTCTGCAACGACGCGCGCTTCGCATAGACCTGGCCCATGTCGACGGCGACCGCGCCGACACCCAAGAGAACCAATGCGAGGAGCGCGAACAACACTGCCGAGGCGCCGCGCTCGCCGCGCGGCCGGTCGAGTCCCAGGAAACTTTTCATCAGCAGCCTCCCACGTATTCGATGCGAGCCGAGGCGGTCTTCTCGACGTCAGGGAACTCGGGCAGGAAGCCGCCGATGGAGGGTGACTTGAACTTCACCCTCACCGTCACTTGGTCGCCCGGCTCCTTGCCTGCGCCGGTGTTGCCCGGGCCCTTGCTGAAAGTGGGCGTGACGGTGATTGCACCCGACGCTGCACCACCGACGAAGGCTTTGACCTTGGCGACATTGTCGCTCGCATCGGCGTTGCACGGGTCCACGGCGTACTGCCGGGCCCCCTCACGTGCGGCGTTGGCGCCAGTCTGGTAGGCCCAGAAGAAGATGGATGCCTGAATAATCCCGATCAGCAGGGTCAGCAGGATGACGGCGATCAAGCCGAATTCGACAGCAGCCGCACCGCGCTCATTGCGCTTGCGTGCTCGCTTGTGTTCCCCACACATCTGCCCACCCCTTGGTCTCCGGCCAACCCCCCGGCCAAAACGGACATTAGGTGCCTGCGGAGAGCCAGATACATGAAAGCCCTTATTTAGGCCCTCTTGTCCACAGAGACCACCCGTATGGACTAGACCGGAGTGACACGAAATGGGTAAGACGGGTAGATGCAACGAGGCGCTCCCCAAAATTGGGGAGCGCCTCGTGAAGTCCGCCGTGGCGGCACTGGGGTGTCAGATGTGTCAGTCTTGACTGAAGAACGCCAGGATGCGCAGCAGGTTGGTGTAGATCCAGACCAGGCTCACGGTCATCGCGAACGCTGCACGCCAGGACTCCTTCTCCGGGAGTCCGGCGGCGACGCCCTTCTCCACGAAGTCGAAGTCCATGATCAGCATGAACACACCGAGGATCAGGCCGGCGAAGGCGGTGACCATGCCGAGGCCACTGACCCCGAAGAGGCCGATCTGGGCGCCGAACATGCCCAGCACGAGCTCCATCAGCGAGAGGCCGATCATGCCGAAGACTGCCGCGATCACGAACTTCTGGAACTTGGCCGTGACCTTGATGTTGAAGAACTTGTAGGCAGCGAGCGTGCCGGCGAAGGCAGCGAAGGTGCCGATCACGGCTCCACTGACCACACCCTGACCGAACTGGGCGTCGAACAGCTTGCTGAGGCCGCCGAGGGCGACACCCTCGAACGCACAGAAGAGCAGCACGAGGGCCGGGCTGACGCTGCGCTTGAAGGAGTTGACCATGGACAGCGCGAAGGCGCCGAGGCTACCGATCGTCACCGCAGCAATCAGCTGGTTGAGGTCGCTCTGCGTCAGGTTGGCGTTGTCCTTGATCTCGGGCGTGAGGATCCACGTCGCGAGCGCGGTCACGATGACCAGGCCCAGCGAGATCGCGGTCTTCTGCACGACCGAGTCGATCGTCATGCGGCCCTGGTCGACCTGGCCCTGTCCGTAGCCGGTCTGGCCGGGAGCACCGGTGCCCCACTGCGACGGGTCGGAGACAGGCTGCTGTCCGTAGCCGCCGTGCGTCTGGCCGTTGCCGGCGTACGTCTGGTTGCCATAGGCGTTGGCCTGCCCGTTGAACTCGGGCGAGCGGTTGAACACCGGGTTGTTGCTCTTCATGGTGGTCTCCTCCTTGGAGGCCGGGGCGGTGCCGTCGCTCTGACGACTCCCACGTGCATCTTCAGTCTAGGGGCTGCCTGCATGAGTGAAAACGAACGGCTCCGAGCAGTTGTTCCCGAACGTAGGTTCGCTGCACGTTTTCCTGAACCAGGACCAGGACACAAGGTGGCGCGAAGTTGTCGAACCTCCTGCGAGATTCGTCGTGCCATGCGCTAATTGACCGGTGAACACGTCGACCGTAGTGAGAGCAGGGCGAGCGCATGCCATGGCCTTCTGTACTGTCACGCGCTGACCGTTCATCCGGTGGATCCGAGTCGGCCAACCCTCTTCACAGATCCACGGTCCTGTTCGTGCGAATGTGGGCGTGCGCCCATGTCATCCATCTCGCCGTCAACACTGGGTCGCGTCTGGATTCACCCTTCAACATTGGTGTGGTTGTCGCCGCGGCCGTGCTGATCCTTCGACCGACGTCGCGCCGCTGGCTTTGTGTGATGCTCACAGCCCAGATCGCAGACTTTGTCGCCGAGATGCCGTTCAGTCCCGACCATTGGGCACTCCTCGCGTTCGTGAACCTCGCGATCCTGATCACCATGGCACGTCGGCGGTCCGCGAACCTCGATGCTCTCGCCGCATCGTTTCCTGCCGTGCGTGTGATCATGCTGGTCGCCTACAGCGCTTCTGCCTTGGCCAAGTACAACAGCACATTCATGGAGCCGGTCACCAGTTGCGCCGGAGCCATTGCCAGCCTCGCCAGCTTCGGGTTGACACCACGCATGGAGCTTGGACCGTTCTGGGCAATATCCGTGATGGTCGCTGAGACTTCAATCCCGATCTTGCTGGTTCTGCCATTCACCCGACGCCACGGCGTCCGCGTGGCGATGATCTTCCATTTCATGCTCAGTGCGAGCCCGGGGTTTGCAGTCCCGGATTTCTCGTCAGCTCTGTTCGCGTTGTTCCTCCTCTTTCTCTCCATCGAAGACATCAACCACGTCTTGGATCGAATCAAACGCGTCACCGACCGCTCGAGCGTCGTTCGCGATGCCCGACGGCTGCCCTGGGTCACTGCGACGTTGGCCGTTCTCGCCTTCGGGTTCCTGGGCTACCTGACACCCGCAGCCAGGGCGATCGTGTTCACGTTCTGCTTGTTGTATCTCGGCGGCATGATGCTCGGAGTGCTCCTGACCTGGCGTGCGGCTCGAACCACGAAGGCCTTTGGCCGCGTTCTGTGGGTGCAGGTTCCCGTGATCGTTCTGACGGTGTTGTGGGCTGCGAGCCCCTACCTCGGAGGGCGTACGACGGGAGTCTTCACGATGTTCTCTGGTATTCGCACCGAGGGGACGGCACCAAACCCACTTCTGATTCCGACTGTTCACCTCACGGACTGGCAGGAGGACTTGGTCGTAATGGAGTCAACCAACGACGACGCGATCGAAACCGCCGGCGGCGGGCACATCGGCATTCCGCTCATGAGTCTTCGAAGAATGGCCATGGACAATCCCGACCTGGAAGTCACGGGAGACCTCCACGGAAAGACGGTGACGTTTGGTCCGCGGGCGGGCCAGACCAAATTCGCCCCGCTCGAGTGGTGGGAGTACAAATTCCTTCTCTTCCGTCCAGTCGTCATCGACAAGACTCCGTACTGCAGCAACAGCTGAACGCGGCCTCGGGTTCGACTCCTTCTCGATTCACGCCTCCACGACTTCAGGACGCCTGGCAAGCACCCTGACACGATCTGACGTGCACTCGACTGGAGGCGCGAGATCCTGGCACGGTGACAACCACCTTGAGTCGCCCATACGCCGCGGTTTGACTCCCACGTCGACCACCAGGTTCCCGTGACGGAGGTAATCCGCACGACTCACCGGGCAGCGACCTGGCCACGCCATCGAGGTATCCGGCCGAGCAAGCGCATTGCGACGGCAAGGGTCAGCTGACCTTGAACGTCCAGGTCTTGCCGACGAGAACGTTGCCCTTGACGTCCTTGATGCCCGACGAGACCGTCACGCGGTAGTACTTGCCCCGCCTGAGGTTCGCCGACGGGTTGAGGGTCGCCGCCGTACGAGTCGAGTTGAGGCGGAGGACGGCCCGGATCCGGGTGGTGGAGCCGCGGAGGGTCAGTTTGAAGGTCGATGTGGTGACCCCGGCGACCCGCTCGCTGAAGCGCACACCGACGTTGGTCCCGGCCCTCGCCGTCGACGTTGGGGTCGCCGACGTCACCGTGGGGCGTGTGCCGTCGACCCGGAACGCGCGCCACGCGGAGGAGCCGACAGCGTTCCGCTTGGCGTCGATGCCGGTCACGCGCCACTTGTAGGACCCGTCGGGGACCGGCTCGGTGGCAGCCCACGCGTTGGCTGCGGTGGTGATCGTCTTCCAGTTGCGGGAACTGGCGTCGTTGCGGATCTCGAGCTTGTACGTCGTGGCGCCCGGCACCTCACCCCAACTGAACAGCGACGCGTTCGGGCTGACCCACACCCCGGAGGCAGGCGCCGTCAGGGTCGGCACGGCTCCCTTGGACAGGAAGCTGCCGGCCGAAGACCACTGCCCAGGATTGCCACTGGAGTCGGTGCGACGGACCCGCCAGCGATAGGCGACGCTCGACGGCGGCAGCGGCTGGTCCCAGGCGTAGGCCGAGGTCTTGACGTCCTTGTAGAAGACCCGGTTCGCGGTCGAGAAGGTCGTGTCGTTGTTCTTGTAGACCTCGACGCGGTAGGAGCCGGTGAACGCCTGCGACGCCCACTGGAAGGCGGCCGTGCCCGATACCGTCTGACCGTTGGCCGGTGCCTCGAGGAGGACCCGCGGGCTCTCCTTGACCAGGCTTCGCGGCGCGGACCAGGCCAACCCGTTGCTCTCGGCGTCGATGGCCTGAACCCTCCAGTACAGGGTGCCTTCGGGGTAGAGCTTGGTGACTGCGGTGTACGTGGTCTGGTCCACCTTCTGATCGTCAATCAGCGTGGCTCCGGAGAACGTCGGGCTGGTGGCCACCTGGATCCGGTACTGCATGCCCGCCTGTGGGCTCTTCTCACTGGTCGCCCACCACGTCGTTGCCTGGTTCGTCACGAAGTAGTCCTCCCACTCGAAGGTCACCTCGTTGCTGGACACGTTCTCTCCGGTCGGATCCGAGTCAGATGCGGGCCCGGTGAGCTTGACGGGGGGCGACTGCTTGCGGAAGGACTTGGATCCCGTGCCGATGCTGGAGACCGGGTCCGGGCCGCAGACGTTGAGGGCCTTGCAGGGCCTGATGTGCCAGTAGTAGGCGCTGCCGGCCTGGCTCTCGGGAAGGGCCGCCCGGTTGTTGCTCATCGTGAACGCATAGCGGGTGTTCGTCGTCCCCGGGATGGTGGTCTCGACGAGGTTGGTGAAGTTGGCGTCCTCAGAGATGTAGAGGATGTAGAACGCGATGTCCGGCTGCGGGTCCCAAGAGAGCACGGGAGTGGCCGGGACGCCGTCGCACAAAGCGGCACCACAGGTCGTGCCCGCGTCGAGGGCCTGCCCGTCGAGGGCGAGGCGCTGGCCCTGCACGGGTGCGAAGTCCGCGATCCGGAAGGTGTTGGTCGGTCCCACCTCGATGATGGCCCCGCCGGCGGTGTAGGCCGTGACCTTCCAGTCGTAGCCACCAGGAAGGAAGAAGTGGCTCGAGGTGTCGGTGACCGCCGGGTAGGGAAGCTTCAGCCCCAGCACGTCGTCGGACCATGCGTCTTCGGTGTAGAAGGTGCCGGACCCGGCAACACCGACGGAGAGCTTGTAGTGGTCGGCCTCCGGATGCGGCTCCCAGGTCAACGCTGGGGCTCGGGTGGTGGCCGGGTCGCTGAGGCGTCCGGCGAGCGCGGTCAGTGGAGCGACGCCCGTCGTCGGGATGTCGCCACTCACGTTGAAAGACCGCTGCTCGATCACCGAGGCGACGCCGGTCGAGTCGAGGGCCCTGAGCGTCCACGTGTAGGGGCCTGCGGCCGCGGTGAGCCGGGGGACGGCCGTCGGTGTGTACGACGTCGAGTAGGTGGTGGCGGTCTTGACGTTGCTGCCACTGCTGTTCTTGATCGTGAGGTCATACTTCGCGGCGCCCTTGACCGCGTTCCACCGGAAGGTCGGCACGTCGACGGTGGCACCGTTGGCCGGGCTCACTCCGGAGAAGTAGGCGGCGTCGTAGACGAACGACTGGGTGGCCGAGTAGATGCCCTGGACTCCGGGGACGCCGGGCTTGGTGAACGGCCGGTCGAGCGGACGGACCCGCCAATACATGATGGTGCCCGGGTCCATGACGCAGTCCTCGTCGGGCCGCACGGAGGCGGAGGACCCGGTGACCACGAAGTTGCCCGGGGTGTACGTCGTCCCGGCGGTCTGACAGGTCTCGAAGGTGTTCGGCGAGAAGTTCGCATCGGTGCCGACGTCGAGCTGGTACTGCGTCGCGTGGGTCACCGGGGTCCACTGGAAGTACGGCGCACCACTCACGTGCTGCAGACCGTCGCCGGCCGGGAACACCGCCTCGGGGCGGTTCTTCCAGACCCGGTTGAAATTGTTCTCAGTCTCGGTCCAGGCGGTCGGCTGACCGGCGAGGTCCACGGCTCGCACCCGCCAGTAGTACTGGTTGTTGTCGTAGGTGATCGCCGGGGAGTACTTCGTGCCGTAGACCTTGGCATTCTCCTTGTTGTCGACGATCGTCTGGAAGGCGTCGTCGGTGGCAACCTGGAGCTGGTAGTACTGCGCACCGTCGACGGGCTCCCAGTCGAGCACGACGTCGGTGACCTCCTCGTCTGCGCTGTTCGCCGGACCGGTGATCGTGACCGACTTGATCGACTGGACCGTGAAGCTGACCGCTGGAGACGGCTGGGAGACCACCCCCGAGCCCTTGACCGCCTGGACGCGCCAAAAGCGGGTGCCGGCCTCGAGCGGGTCAGGCACCACAAGGGAAGTGGTGCTGGTCGTGTAGGACTTGGCACCGACGAAGTCGTCCTCGGTGTCGACCTCGACGACGTACGACGTCGCCCCCTGGGTGCCGGTCCACGAGAGCAGCGGCGGGTCTACGGGCTGTTTCAGGGGAGCGTTGTCCACGGGCGAGATCGGGGTCGGGGCCGCGATCTGGGCGATGTCGAAGGAAGAGACCGCCCATCCGGACGCAAAGCCCGCCGAGTTGAGTGCACGCACTCGCCAGTTCTGCTCTCCGGTGGACAGCAGGACGGTGGGGACGGCACGGGTGTTGGTGGTCGTCGTGGTGAACCCGGGCGAACCGAAGTCGCTGTCGTTGTCGACCTCCACCTCGAACTTCACGGCGCCGCTGGGACGCGACCACGAGAGGGTTGGCGTGCTGCTGGAGATGGCGCCGTCGGGTGCCAGGTTCGTGGGGCGGCCGACCGCTGCACTCGCGCTCGACACACCGGTCAGAGAGGCAGCGGCCACAGCCCCTAGGGCCACAAGAGCGGCGAGCCAGTGACGACGTGCAGACGTCGTGGTGGAGTGACTGGACACCCGGGACCCCCTGCTGAGCGATGACAGATCGCACTCACGCTAGGCACAGGGGCCGGCCTCCGAGGCGAAAGCCTGAAAGGTGGTCCGATCGGACTATATGAACTGTCCGATCGGCGGCGCGGCGACCATCCCGGCCTGGGAGGGCTGGCGCGCCTCATTAACCAACGGAGAGGATCGAGGCATGCGCGTGCGGATCGAGGGCCACCACCTGCCGGGCCGGGCGTACGCCGAGCACACGAACGTGCACGTGGCGGTGCAGGTGGGCCGGCTCCCCCACGAACCGGTGCGGGGTGACGCGCGTGAGGCGAGCTGGGAGTTCGACGTACGCGTCGTGCCCACGGACGACGGCCCGGACTGGCGCGGCGAGGCCGTGCACGGTCGCCGCGGCGAGCGCTTCCTCTACCTGACGTGGGGCGACGTGTCGGACGGCGAGTGGGGCATGTTCCGCCGGGCCAAGCTGATGGTCGACGACATCGATGCGGCGCTGGTCTCTGTCGCTGACAAGGACGCAGACCGCGTGCTCGTGGCCCGGGTCCACCTCACCGACGACTATGGCTGCCCGCGTTGCGCACGCGTGCGGGCGCCGGCGATCGAGTGGAGCGTGGAGTAACTACCTCTTGCGGCGGGCCCATTCGCCGTACGCCTGGAAGGTGAGTCCCATGACGCCGAGAAACAGGGCGAATGTCAGCAACAGACCGAAGACTTCGCTCACGGCTGTCCTCCTTGTAGTAGACCCCCTGCCCACCCGAAAGACTCGCTACCCAGAGTACGCCGGCGCCAAACCCGAGCGGGTTTTGGTTTCGAGACGGTCGCAGAGCGACCTCCTCAACCAACGAAGGCGCGGCGACCTCCTCAACCAACGGGGGCCCCGGGAGTAGGTTGGCCGGGATGCGGATCCTCTTCACGTTCATCGGCGGACAGGGCCACTTCTGGCCGCTCGTCCCGATCGCCCGCGCAGCCGAGGCGGCCGGCCACACGGTGGCGGTCGCCGGGTCGGGCAAGCTGCTGGACGTCGTCCGTGGCGCCGGGTTCACCGCCTTCGGCACCAGCGATCCCCACCCACCGGGCGGCGACCCGAACACCGGCTTGCGCGACGACTCTCCCCTCGAGCCGGCCGACCGCGAAGCCGCCGAGCGCGAGTTCGCCGACAACTTCGCCGGTAGGGGCGCGCGGCGGCATGCGACCGCACTGCGCGAGATCATCGGCGAGTTCGTGCCCGATGTCGTGGTGCGTGACGAGGCCGACTTCGGCTCCGCGGTCGCCGCCGAGCGCTGCGGGGTGCCGTGCGCGACGGTGCTGGTGCTCGCTTCGGGCGCGCTGCTGCGCCGCGACCTGGTGGCGCCGGTGCTCGACGAGGTGCGCGCCGAGCACGGACTTCCCGCAGACCCCGGACTCGAACGGCTTCACGGCGCGTTGGTGCTCTCCCCGTTCCTGCCGAGCCTGCGCCACCCCGAGCATCCGCTGCCTACCGATGCCTTCCTCTACCGGCCCGGCGACGCAGTGCCGGTACGAGCCCGTCACCCCAGGCCGCAGGTCTACTTCACCCTGGGCACGGTCATGGGCGGCGCGTCGGGTGACCTGATCGAGCGGGTGCTGGCCGGGCTGAGCAAGGTCGACGCGGACGTGGTCGTCACCGTCGGCAGCAAGCTCGACCCCGCTTCCTTCGGACCCCAGCCGCCCCAGGTGCGGATCGAGCGGTTCGTGCCCCAAGCCACGCTGCTGCCGACCTGCGACCTCGTGATCTCGCACGGCGGATCCGGCAGCCTGATGGGCGCGCTCTCCCACGGACTGCCGTCGGTGCTGTTGCCCCTGGGCGCCGACCAGCCGCACAACGCCGAGCAGGCCGTGGCGATGGGCGTGGCCGTCGAGCTGGACGCGGTCGAGGTCACCGCATCCGACCTCGCCGACACCGTCGACGACGTGCTCAACGACGACCTGTTCCGCTCCGCCGCACAGCGCGTCCAGGCCGAGGTCAACGCGTTGCCGCCGGCCACTGCCGTCGTACCGCTGCTCGAGGGCCTGCTGCACTGACCTCGGGCCGACGCGGTCGGCTGCTGAGCGACCACGATCATGCAGGTGGGCTGTTGTGACGCAGGAATTCGCGAAATCGTGGTCACAACACGACGTGTGCACGATCGTGGTCGGTCGGCGGCGCAAGCCGCGGCCGAGCGGGCCGGCCGGCCGATCTGACGTACCCCCGGTGGGGTTCGAACCCACACTGAAAGGTTTTTAAGACCTCTTCCTCTGCCAGTTGGGATACGGGGGCTCCCGGGTCCCGACTATAAGTAGGTCTTGCGGGCGTGGATGGCGTGCGCGCCGGCGGCCCGGTCCAGGAACAGCAGGCCGTCGCAATGGTCGATCTCGTGCTGCAGCGCACGCGCCTCGAAGGCGTTGGCGCGCAGGGTCACCGTCTCACCGGTCCCCGGCAGCTGCCCGCGTACGACGACCCGCGTCGCCCGCTTCACGTCACCGGTGAAGTCGGGAACGCTCATGCAGCCCTCGCGGGCCTTCTCGTTGCGGGAGGACTCGACGACCTCGGCGTTGCACAGCACGAAGGTGCCGTGGTGGTCGCGGGTCTTGGGGTGCTCGGAGACGTCGACGCAGAAGACCTTGACCGACTCCCCCACCTGGGGCGCGGCCAGGCCGACGCAGCCGGGCGAGACCCGCATCGTGGCGACCAGGTCGGCGGCCAGCTGCACGATCTCGGGCGAGGTCGGGTCGACGTCGGCGCCCACGGTGGAGAGCACGGACGCCGGGGCGGTGACCACCTCGAGCACGCGCCCCTCGACAGCCAGCGAGGACTCGGTCCACGCGGCGACTTCGTCGTTGAGGTCCGCCGAGCTCACAGCTCGTCGGCCTCGACCTCGTGCAGGCTCACGCCCACCCCGAGCTCGGCGGCGGTCTCCCGCAGCGACACCAGCAGTGCGTCGGAGTCGACGTCCTTCGGCAGGTCCACCTCGGCGACCAAGACGTAGAGGTCTCCGGCCAGTCGCGTGGTCAGGTCGGTGATGTTGCCGCCCACCTCGGCGACCCGGGACACCACCGACGACACGATGCCGGGGCGGTCTCCGCCGTGCACGCTCAGCACCCACGACGTACCAGCCAGGTCCGCGACCCTCTCCACCGGGAGCTCGCGCACCGACACCGTGAGGTCGCCGCCGGACGCCAGCGGAGCGAGCGCCGCCTCGACCGTGTCGACGTCGGCGTCGCCCGCGCTGATCAGCGTCATCGCGAAGTGGCCGCGCAGCAGGGTCATCGAGGAGTCCTCGAGGTTCAGCCCGAGTCCGCCGAGGATTGCGGTGGTCTCGGCGATGATGCCGGGGCGGTCGTGGCCGAGGACGGTGATGGCGTGGAGAGTCACGGCGCCCATTCTGCCGGACCCGTGCCCCGCCCACTCACTCGCCGGCCAACTCCTTGGCCCGGGCCAGCACCGCGTCGGTCATCTCCTCGGTCAGCCGACCCGTGAACGTGTTCTGCTGGCTGGGGTGGAAGCAGCCCAGCAGGGTGACGCCGTCGCCGCGGGCGGACCCGGCACCGAGAGTGGCCTCCGCGCCGTGGCCGAACTTCGGCTTCGGCCTCGGTACGTCGAAGCCGGCCGCACGGAACGACCGCAGCGTCGCGTCCCAGCCGTAGCCGCCCAGCGCGACGACCACCTTGACCGTCGGCGCCAGGAGCTCGATCTCGCGCTCGATCCACGGCGAGCAGATGGTGCGCTCCTGGGTGGTCGGCCGGTTCTGGGGCGGGGCGCACCGCACGGTCGCGACCATGCGCGCACCGATCAGCCGCTGCCCGTCGCCGGCGTGCTCGGAGGTGGCCTGGGCCGCGAGCCCGACCCGGTGCAGCGCGGCGAACAGCCAGTCCCCCGAACGGTCGCCGGTGAAGATGCGCCCGGTCCGGTTGCCGCCGTTGGCCGCCGGAGCCAGGCCGATGATCACGATCCCCGGGTGCTCCTCGCCCCATCCCGCGATCGGCCTGCCCCAGTAGGGCTGGTCGGCGAAGCTGGCCCGCTTGTCACGGGCGACGTCCTCACGCCAGGTGACCAGGCGCGGGCACGCCGCACACACCGAGACTCCCGCATCAAGCTCGGACAAGGACGCCTCGCGGGCGAGTCGACGTACGTCGTCGGCGGTGTGGGCGACCTCCGTGTCGGGCGACGCGGGGTCGTCGGGCCAGCCGGTGCCGGGCGGCACCGGCGAGCCGAACGGTTGCCCGGTCAGCGGATGCGGCAGCAGCTCGGCCACGTGGGCGTCAGGAGCCAGTTCCGTTGGTGCCCAGCCCGTTGGAGCCGGCGTCGGGTGCGAGGTGCGCGCCGCCGGGCTCGGAGTGTCCGAACGGCAGCTTCTCCGCCGCGGCGCTGGCGACGTGGGCCGCCTTCTCCTTCACGACCGGGGCCTGCGCCCGCACGGTCTCCTCGGCCTTGGCGACTCCGGCCTGCACCGGCGGACTCTGGCGAACCTTGCCCGCGGCCCGGGCGATCTGCTCGTAGCGTTCGTGACCGGCCTTGGCCCCGAGCACGTAGCCGATGGCGATCCAGAACAGCACCTTGATGAGCTTCAACATGTCGTCCTCCCTCGTGAGCGTGTGGTGCCTCGACCGTATCGCTCTAGCTGATCGACCAGGCAATGCCGTCGAGGATGTCCGCCTCGGAGACCACGAGGGTCTCGACCGTCGTACGCCTCAGCACCCGGTCGAGCACCAGCGCCCCGGCGCCGATGACGTCGGCGCGGCCCGGGTGCATGTAGGGCAGCGCGAGCCGCTGCTCATGAGTCATCGCCAGCAGCCGCTCGGTGAACTCGTGCAGCCCGGCCACCGGGATCACCGACTGGTCGATGCGCTCGCGGTCGTACGTCGGCAGGTCGAGCACGCCGGCGGCGAGGGTGATGATCGTGCCCGCGACCCCGACGACGGTGGCCGCGTCACCTGCAGGGACAGGGCACCGGTCGAGATGCGCGTCGATGTCTTCCGTGGCGGCGGCGATCTCGGCGGCCGTCGGCGGATCCGAGTGGAGGTGGCGCTCGTGCATGCGCACCGAGCCCATGTCCATGCTGAACTCCTGCTCGGGCCGGTCGGTGCCGAGGATCAGCTCGGTCGACCCACCGCCGATGTCGACCACCAGCACGGGCGTCTTGGGTGCCTCTCGCAGGTTGCGGACCGCACCGTCGAAGGCGAGCCGGGCCTCCTCGTGGCCGGCGACCACCTCGGGCTCGATGCCGAGGCGCTCACGCACCCCGGCGACGAACACGTCGGCGTTCGAGGCGTCGCGGCTGGCCGAGGTGGCGCAGAACCGGAGCCTCTTGACCGGGTGCTGCTCGATGAGTGCGGCGTACTCGTCGATCGCGGCGAACGTGCGGGCCAGCGCCTCGTCGGCCAGCCGGCCGGTGCGGTCGACGTCCTGGCCCAGGCGCACCATCCGGGTCTCGCGAACCAGCACGTCGGGCAGGTTCGCGATCATCAGCTTGATGGTGTTGGTGCCGCAGTCGATCGCCGCCACGGTGTTGGTCTGCTCGCCCTGGTTCGTCACGCGCGCCATCGTAGGCGGGTCAGGTCACGAGCGGATTGGCCACGTTCAGCGCCGGGAACCACGAGAAGTCCCGGTCCGCGCTCAACAGGGTCTCGACACCGTGGCCCAGGCAGATGGCAGCGATGCGCGCATCGTGCACCTTGGGGCCGACGACCGAGGTGTTGTCCAAGAGATCGGCGAGGATGGTGGCGTGGTCGCGCGACTCGGAGATCATGTGAAGGTTGGGCAGATCCACCAACTGCCGAACAGCTGCCAAGGCGACGTCGGGCGCTGTGGCGGGCCGATAGATGCGCGGATGCGTGACGACTGCCAGGAACTCATGGACGCACGGCCAGGGAATCGCCCAAGCGGCCCGGCCCGTCGCGAGTCCGTGGAGGGCCGCAGCCGCCGGAGCGTGATGGGGGCTGTCCTCTCGGTGCGCGTAGACCAGGACGTTCGTGTCGACCGCGATCATGCGGGCAGGTCGTAGGACCGGGCGATCGCGTCAGCGGGTGTGATGCCAGCAAGCAGCCCTTCGCCCTTGACGGTCGGAAAGACGAAGTCAACACGCGGGCCGCTCTCGCTGCGGCGCTGCAGCTCGGCTCGCAGCCCGGCAACGATCAACTCGCGCAACGTGGTCCGCTGAGTGCGGGAGAGCGCCTTGGCCTCCGCCGCAAGCTCGTCGGGAATCTCGATCGTCGTCTTCATACTGCTCACCATACCAGTGGACCCATACTCCCGTACTTCCGTGCGGTCCGGTTCACTCCGTCAGACCGCTCGTTGGCGTTGAGTGCACGATTTGTGTCGCGGTCGGGCCGACTCTCGACAGAAATCGTGCACTCAACGCAGTAATCAGGTGGGCGCGTTGCGCACGCGGGCACGCGGCGGGCGCCAGTACGACGAGTCAGCGCGACGCAGGATCAGTCGGAGGCCGAGGTCGAGGAGGCTGAGACGCAGGGGCCCGACTTCCACCAGTCACCCAGGATCTCGAGCACTTCGTCACCGAGCGGGTTCACGCCCGGGCCCTGGGCCAGCGACTGGCCGGCCAGCACATGGAGGCACTTGACCCGGTTGGGCATGCCGCCGGCGGAGATGCCGGCGATCTCGGGGACCTGCTGACCGGTCGACGCGGCGATCGCCTCACGCGCGGCGAGGTAGGCCTCGTGCGCGGCGGCGTACTGCTCGGCGAGGGCGGGGTCCTCGGAGAGGCGCTGCTGCATCTCCTTCATCAGCCCGGAGGCCTCGAGGGTGCCGATGCGGGAGGCGGCGCGGGGACAGGTGAGGTAGTACGTCGTGGGGAACGGTGTGCCGTTGTCGAGGCGCGGCTCGGTGGTCACGACGTCGGGGTTGCCGCACGGGCAACGGTGGCCGATCTCGTGGATCGAGCGGGGCTCGCGGCCGAGCTGGGCGGCGATCGCGTCGACGTCTGCAGGCTCGATCATTTCGGCGGGGCGATCTTGTTCACCGGGGTGTCGGGCTTGTCCTTGTTGGGGAAACCCGCGGCCTCGACCGAGCCCCAGGCGGTGTCCCACCAGGCCGGCGGCTCTTCCTCGGGCAGGTCACTGGCGTCGGTGAGCTGGTCCTTGGAGTCGAGCGGGTCGCCGTTCTCGTCGAGCACCATGTAGCCGGTCTCGCCGGGCATGATGTAGTTCAGCCGCTCCCGGGCCTGGGCCTTCACGTAGGCCTCGTCGTCCCAGCGGCGCTTCTCGCGCTCGAGCTGGCCGATGTCTTGTGTCGTCTCGTCGATCTGCGCGTGCAGGTCGGAGATGTGGCTCTGCTGCTCGAGGTAGGCCCGCATCGACGAGGCGAACGACACCGTCAGCACCGCGAGCACGAGCACCAGCACGGTGCCGCGACCGGTCAGCTTCGGGCGGACCGGCGTACGGCGCGCGGCCGGACGGCGTGGCGACGTACCGGGCGTCGCGACCGCACCGGGGCGCGGCCGCGACCCCCGGGGGCTCGTGGGCCTCCGGGTGCCTCGGGGACCGCTGCCCCGGTTCGGTCGACGCTCAGCCATGGGTCAGTCAGCTCCGGGCGTAGCGCGGGAACGCGGCGGCACCGGCGTAGCGGGCCGCCTCGCCGAGCTCTTCCTCGATGCGCAGGAGCTGGTTGTACTTCGCGACTCGCTCGGAACGGGCCGGGGCACCGGTCTTGATCTGGCCGCAGTTGGTGGCCACGGCGAGGTCGGCGATCGTGGTGTCCTCGGTCTCGCCGGAGCGGTGGCTCATCATGCAGCGGAAGCCGCTGCGGTGCGCGAGGTCGACGGAGTCGAGGGTCTCGGTGAGCGAGCCGATCTGGTTCACCTTGACCAGCAGGGCGTTGGCCTGGCCACCGTCGATGCCGCGCTGCAGCCGCTCGACGTTGGTGACGAACAGGTCGTCGCCGACCAGCTGGGTCTTGGCGCCGAGCTCGTCGGTGATGGTCTTCCAGCCCTCCCAGTCGTCCTCGTCGAGGGGGTCCTCGATCGAGACGATGGGGTACGCCGCCACGAGCTCGGCGTAGTAGGCGGTCATCTCGGCGGCCGTCTTCGAGGCACCCTCGAACGTGTAGGTGCCGTCGGTGCAGAACTCGCTCGCCGCGACGTCGAGCGCCAGGGCGATGTCCTTGCCGAGTGTGAAGCCGGCCTTCTCGACCGCGGTGGCGATCAGGTCGAGCGCGGCCCGGTTGCTGTCGAGGTTGGGCGCGAAACCGCCCTCGTCGCCGAGGCCGGTGGCCAGGCCCTTCTCCTTCAGCACGGACTTGAGCGCGTGGTAGACCTCGGTGCCCTGGCGGAGCGCCTCGCGGAAGGTACTCGCACCGATCGGCGCGATCATGAACTCCTGGATGTCGACGTTGGAGTCGGCGTGGGAGCCACCGTTGAGGATGTTCATCATCGGCACCGGCAGCAGGTGGGCGTTGGGGCCGCCGACGTACCGGTAGAGCGGGAGCGCGGCCGAGTCGGCGGCGGCACGGGCCACGGCCAGCGAGACGCCGAGGATCGCGTTGGCACCGATGTTGGCCTTGTTGGGGGTGCCGTCGAGGTCGAGCATCGTCTGGTCGACCAGGCGCTGGTCGTCGGCCTCGAGGCCCTCGATGGCGGGAGCGATCTGGTCGAGGACGGCCTTGACCGCCTTCTCGACGCCCTTGCCGGCGTAGCGGTCGCCGCCGTCGCGCAGCTCGACCGCCTCGAAGGCTCCGGTGGAGGCACCGGAGGGCACCGCCGCCCGGGAGAACGTGCCGTCGTCGAGCTGGACCTCGACCTCAACCGTGGGGTTGCCGCGCGAATCAAGGATCTCGCGGGCGCCGACTGCAGCAATGGAAGCCACTTGGGAATGCTCCTGGGGGTCGATGGATCGAGCGGCCCCAGCCTAACCGGGACGACTCCGGCATTCCGGCAGCACCCGCGCGTGTGGGACGGGTGTGCAACGGTCACCGCAGCACTGTCGGTGGTTCACCTGACGGCTACCTGCACGCCAGACGACCCCACGAGCATGCCCACGTCTCGTCTCGGGACCGTCGCTCGAAAGGCACACTCATGCTCGTACGCCGTGGACTGGCGCTCGCCGCCGTCGCCGCGTTGCCGTTCTCGCTCCTGTCGCTCGTCGGCACGACCGCCTCCGCCGCACCACCCGACGAGACCTCCTTCCACCGCCTCGCGACGTACCCGGTCTTCCAGAACGTGCCGGACGGCGTGGACCCCGCCGACCCGACGGTCGCGGAGATCTCGTCGGGCAGCGCCGACGGCAACACCCTGGCCTACACCGACGCGCTCGGCGGCCGGATCGGGTTCCTCGACATCGCCGACCCGTCGGCGCCGAAGGGCCTCGGCAGCCATGACGTGTCGGGGAGCAGCAAGGGCGGGCAGCCGACGTCGGTCGCGGTGACCGACTCCAGTGCCGGCGAGGTCGCTCTCGTCGTGGTCGACGAGAGCACCTACCCCGGGCTCGAGGACACCCCGTGGGAGGACGAGGACCCGGCGCCCGGCGTACGCGAAGGACGCCTCGACGTGGTGGGCCTGGCGGCGCCGCACGAGGAGATCGCCTCGATCGACCTGGGCGGCCAGCCCGACTCGATCGCCATCTCCCCCGACGGCAGGTACGCCGCGATCGCGATGGAGAACCAGCGCAACGAGGCAGTCACCCCCGAGGGCGGCGACGAGGGCGACCTGCCCCAGCTCCCGAGCGGGTTCGTCCAGATCATCGACCTGGCGAACCCCGACCCCACCACGTGGGAGCCCCGTCGCGTCGACCTGCCCGCCGAAGCCCTGGCCGGGCTCGAAACCCCCGAGGACGCCGAGCCGGAGTACGTCGACATCAACGACGACAACAAGCTGGCGTTGACCCTGCAGGAGAACAACGGCGTCGTGGTGATCGACCTCGCCACCGCCACGATCGACCACGCCTTCAGCGCCGGGAACGCGCGGGTCGAGGGCGTCGACACCACCAAGAACGGCCTCTTCGACCCGACCGGCTCGATCTACGCACCCCGCGAGCCCGATGCGATCCAGTGGGTCGGCGACGGCCTGGTCGCCACCGCCAACGAGGGCGACTGGTTGGGTGGCACGCGCGGCTGGACGGTCTTCGACACGGCGACCGGCGACGTGGTCTGGGACGCCGGCAACACCTTCGAGCAGATCGCCACACGACTCGGCCTGCACAACAACGACCGGGCCGCGAAGAAGGGCGCAGAGCCCGAGGGCCTGGCGTTCGAGACCATCGGCGGTACGCCGTACGCGTTCGTCGGCTCGGAGCGCAGCAACTTCGTCGCGGTCTACGACATGACCGAACCGACCGCGCCGGTCTTCACGCAGGCGCTGGCCACCACCAACGGACCCGAGGGACTGTTGCCGATCCCGTCGCGTGACCTGCTGGTGGTCTCCTCCGAGGAGGACGACGCGGAGGCCGGGGTGCGGGCGTCGGTCGGGATCTTCAAGCTCGAGGACGGCGCCCCGGCGTTCCCCTCGGTGGTCTCCGACGACGTCGACGGGCAGCCGATCGGTTGGGGCGCCCTCGGCGCGCTGAGCGAGGACCCGGCCGACGCCGACAAGCTGTGGGCGGCCAGCGACTCGGCGTACGCCACCGGCCGGATCTACCACCTCGACGTGAGCGCGAGCCCGGCCCGGATCGAGAGCGTCCTCGAGGTCACCGATGCCGACGGTGCCCGGGCCAAGGTCGACATCGAGGGCATCAGTGCTCGCCGGGGCGGCGGCTTCTGGGTCGCCTCCGAGGGCGCGACCGGGCCGCAGAACAAGGTGCTCCGCCTCGACCGCACCGGTCGTGTCGTCCAGACGATTGCGCTGCCGGCGACGGTCGCCGGCGGCCTCGGCAAGTGGGGACTCGAGGGCGTCTCGGCGGTCCGGAACGGCGTGAACGAATACGTCTATGTCGCGCTGCAGCGTGCCGTCGCCGGTGAGCCGTTCGCCCGGATCGGTCGGTACGACGTGCGCGCCGGTCGCTGGACCTGGTTCGGCTACACGCTCGAGAGGACCGACGTCGAGGGTGACTGGGTCGGCCTGTCCGAGATCACCGCGATCGACGCCGACACCGTCGCGGTCATCGAACGCGACAAGCTCAACGGTCCGCGCGCTGCGTTGAAGGCGGTCTACACGGTCGACCTGCCGATGTCCCACAAGGCCGCCGTACGACCGGTGAGGAAGCGGCTCGCGGTCGACGTACTGCCCGCGATGCAGGCGCTGAACGGCTGGACCCAGGAGAAGCTCGAGGGTCTCGGCATCACCGGGGACGGCCGGGTCTTCGCGGTCACCGACAACGACGGGCTCAAGGACGCCACCGGGGAGACGCAGCTGCTCGAGCTCGGCTCCGCGAAGTCCCTCTTCCGCCGCTGATCCTCGATACTCCCTGACGTTCCGGTCCTCCTTGGGGCCGAAACGTCAGGGAGTATCCCGTTGAAAGATCAACCGTGAGGGAACGCACACCCCGAAATCGTGAGATCGGGGAATGTCGAGCGAGCGAGTGGACTTAAGGTCACGTCACCACTCATGCACCTCCGCCCCACCACCCCCGGGACGGACCGGAAAGGACGACGATGTCGACGCCCGACGTACCTCTGATCGAGGCCCCCAAGAAGAACCCGCTGTTCCTGATCCTGGGCGGCCTCGTCGCCCTCGCGCTGATCGCCGGTCTCATGTACGCCGTGTTCCTGCGCGGCGACGAGAACGAGAAGGTGACCATCGGCGTCGTCGACTCCAGCGAGGCCTACTGGCAGACGTACGTTGACGAGGCGAAGAAGGAAGGCATCGACGTCGAGCTGGTCAACTTCACCGAGTACACCCAGCCCAACCCGGCGCTGACCAACAAGGACATCGACCTCAACGTCTTCCAGCACATCGTCTACCTGGCTGACTACAACGTCGCCAACGACCAGGACCTGACGCCGATCGGCTCGACCGCGATCTACCCGCTGGCGCTCTACTCCAAGAAGTACGACGACGTCGCCGACATCGAGGACGGCGAGACCGTGGCCGTGCCGAACGACCCGAGCAACCAGGCCCGCGGCCTGCTCGTGCTGCAGTCGGCCGGCCTGATCACGCTGAAGTCGGGTGGCTCGATCTTCTCCGACCTCTCCGACGTCGACGAGGCCAACTCGAAGGTGAAGGTCAAGGCACTGAGCGCCGAGCTGACCGTCACCTCGCTGGAGGACCTGGCTGCCGCGATCGTCAACAACGACTTCGTCGCGGACGCCGGCCTCAAGCCCGAGGACGCCATCGCCCAGGACGACCCGTCCGACCCGAACGCCGTGCCCTACGTCAACGTGTTCGTGGCCCGTGCGGACGACGCCGACGACGCGACGTACAAGAAGCTCGTGAAGATCTTCCAGGACAGCGACGCCGTGCAGAAGGAGCTCATCGAGGCCTCCGCCGGCACCGGGGTCTCGGTGAAGACCCCGGTCAAGGACCTGGCGTCGTCGCTCGAGAAGGTCGAAGCCGACACCGAGGCACAGAAGAAGTAGTCGTGGCCCTCATCGAGATCCGCGCCGCGTCCCGGGAGTTCCCGGGGCGCGGCCGCGGCAGTACGCCGGTGCTTGCGCTGGACCGGGTCGACCTCGACGTGCAGGAGTCGGAGATCCTCGGGATCGTCGGCTACTCCGGCGCCGGCAAGTCGACGCTGCTGCGGTTGATCAACGCCCTCGACCAGCCGACGTCCGGCACGGTCACGGTCGACGGCTCGGTGGTGAGCACGCTCAAGGAGCGCCAGCTGCTGCCGGTGCGGGCCGAGATCGGGATGATCTTCCAGCAGTTCAACCTGCTCTCCAGCCGCACCGTGTGGGGCAACATCGCCTACCCGCTGCAGGTTGCGAAGGTGCCGAAGGCTGAGCACCAGGGGCGCATCTCGGAGCTGCTGCACTTCGTCGGCCTGGCCGACAAGGCGCACGCCTACCCGAACGAGCTCTCGGGCGGCCAGAAGCAGCGGGTCGGCATCGCCCGCGCACTGGCGACGAACCCGAAGATCCTGCTGGCCGACGAGCCGACCAGCGCACTCGACCCGCAGACCACCGACGAGGTGCTGGCCCTGCTGCGCCGGGTCAACGAGGAGCTCGGCATCACGATCGTGCTGATCACCCACGAGATGGAGGTCGTGCGCACCCTGGCCCACACCGTCGCGGTGATGGAGGAAGGGCGCATCGTCGAGCAGGGTCCCGTCTTCGACCTGTTCGCGAACCCGCAGCACGAGGCGACGAAACGGTTCGTCAGCACGCTGGTCGAGCAGGGCCCGCCCGAGCACGCGCGGGCCCGGTTGCGCGAACGCCACGACGGCCGGTTCATCACCCTCTCGCTGCGTGACGACTCGGTGACGCCGTCCGACGTGTTCGCCCAGCTCATCGACCGTGGTGTGCGCTTCGAGCTGATCCACGGCGGCATCGAGGACGTCAACGGCCGCACCTTCGGGCACCTCACGCTCTCGCTGACCGGCGACCGCGTCGCCGAGGCCGTGACCGCGGTCTCCGCCATGGTCGAGACGACGGAGGTGCCGTGATGGAGCGGCTCAGTGAACTGCAGGACCTGTTCTGGGCGGCCACCGGCGAGACCCTCTACATCGTCTTCGCGGTGCTCGTGCTCGGCGGACTCGGCGGGCTCCTCCTCGGCATCCTGCTCTACGTGACCCGCGGTGGCGGCATCAAGCCCAACGCCCCGGTCTCGTTGGTCGCCAACATCGTGGTCAACGTCTTCCGGCCGATCCCGTTCATCATCTTCATCGCCGCGGCCCAACCCCTGGCCCGCGCGGTGACCGGCACCGGCATCGGCAACAAGCCGGTGATCTTCGTGATGGCGATCGCGGCCACGTTCGGCATCAGCCGGATCGTCGAGCAGAACCTGCTCACCGTCGACCCCGGCGTGATCGAGGCGGCCCGCGCCATGGGCGCCAGCCGCACCCGCATCGTGTTCACGGTGCTGCTGCCCGAGGCCCTGGGCCCGCTGATCCTCGGCTACACGTTCGCCCTGGTGGCCCTGGTCGACATGTCGGCCGTGGCCGGCGTGGTCGGCGGTGGCGGACTCGGCAACTTCGCGATCGTCTACGGCTACCGCCAGTTCGACGAGGTCGTCACGTGGGCCGCCGTACTCATGATCATCCTGATCGTGCAGCTCGCTCAGTTCCTCGGCAACACCCTGGCCCGCAAGGTCATGCGCCGCTGACCCCGGGTTGCCCGGCCCGGACCGCCACGTCATCGGATTCGGGTATCTCCCTGCGGTACGACGCGCACCGCGCACCCGCCGTCATACGTTCGAGTTCCGAGACATGACTGGGGGCCGCACGGCCGTGCGACCCCGAGGGTCCATCAGGCAACCGGGGGGACCATGCGGCGCACGCTCGTGAAACTGGCTGCAGGCCTGGCCGCCGTTCCGCTCGCGCTCCTGACCCCGGCCGGTCCGGTGACTGCCGACGAGACCCCGACCGCGGCCGGCCCCGACCAGATCGTGACGCCGGCCGACGACTCGATGATCCCCGCCGGCCCGGTGAGCTGGAGCGTCACGGCCGGAGACGTCGGCTACTTCGAGGTGACCCTCACGTGCAACGACGACCCGGTGAGCGAGTCCTCCTTCCGCAGCGACGCTCCGGGGAGCCTGCACACCGGGACCTTCCCCAGCGTGGCCGGGGGCTACTGCAACCTCGGCGTCTACAACTCGGGCACGGCAGTGACGACGTGGTCCTACTTCAACGTGTCGCCACCGATGCCCACGGTCGTCGACCTGACGGCCGGACCCAGCACCTTCTACCCGCGGGTGCGTGACGGCTACCAGGACCACGTGGCCCTGACCTTCCAGAGCCGGCTGGACTCCGCCATCACGGTGAGGATCCGGGAGGACTCGACCGGCCGGACAGTCCGGACCCTCCAGTCCCCCGAGGACATCTGGTCACTGCACTACGGTCGGCGAACCCTCACGTGGGACGGGCTCACCGCCGGCGGCGCGATGCTCCCAGTCGGGCGCTACACCGCATTCGTCACCTCGACGCTGGACGGTCACTCGAGCACGGAGCACGTCCCGGTCTGGATCGCGACCGGCCACCGCAATGTCAGCGTCACCCGGGTGAAGGACGGGCGCCGCGGCGCCAGCAACACCACGCGGGGCAACTGCCGCACCCGGGATGCCCATCCCGGCAACCGCCTGGAGTGCCACGGCGGCACCTACGCCCAGGCGACCTACACGTTCACCGTCCCCACACACGCCCGCAACATCGCCTGGGCCGTCCGTGGTTCCAGCGTGTGCTGCGGCAGCGGCCGACTCGTCCGTGCCGGCACCCGGGTCGCGCCGACTCGCTTCCGCATCCGGGTCCGAGTGACCGATCACAGGTCGTACGTCGTCCGCCGGGCCCTGATCCGCTACACGGTGCGCCGCCAGATCTGAGCGCTTGTAGTCGGATCGAACCATGGCCCCATGGTCCGAAATGCACACCGAGGGACCCAAGTAGGCCATGTTCATCCGTTCCCCCACGGTGCAAGGGTGTCTGGCCCTACGCTCGGGTGCGTCCGCGGTCTTCTGCCCCGGACCGGGGGCCCGCGCGGTCAGGTGAGCCACGACGACGGACACAAACCGGCACGCGCATGTCCTCCAAGCCACGCCTCGGACAGGAACATGCATGCGTCTCGCAGTCTCGGCACTCACGGCAGCTGTGCTGGCCGTTCCACTCAGCGCTCTCGTCGCCACCGGACCTGCGACGGCCGATGACTCGTCGCTGACCAACGACTCGGCACAGGTCGAGACGTCGGTCTCGGGCGACCCGGAGCCATCCGACTCGCCGGCCGAGTCGTCGTCGGAGGTGCCGGCGGACGAGACCGAGACCCCCTCGGAACCCGTCGCGCCAGCCGGGCCGGCGGATGACGACGCGGCCACACCCCAGCCAGAATCCACTGAGGGCGCGAAGACGACCCCGGGGATCACGGCGTCTGAGGCACCGTCCGCAGCGGCAGCGTACGCCGACAGGATCCTGGCGCCGGCGAACGGCGCCAACGTCCCTGCCGGCAATGTGAGCTACACGTTCGTTGCCGGCGACGCGGCCTCCTACTACGTGGAGCTGACCTGCGACGACACCTACGACTACGTGTCCCACTCCAGTTCGTACGCCGGTCAGCAGTTCAGCGGATCCCTGGGCCCGGCGAACGCGGGTGAGGACTGTCGTCTGGAGGTCTACAACTACGACACGGGCATGTCGACGTACAGCGACTTCACCGTCGCCCTGCCCGCACCCGAGGTCCGCAACCTGAGCGCCAGCCGGACCACGTTCTATCCCAGGGTTCGCGACGGGTACCTCGACAAGACGGGCTTCACCTTCGGGAGCCGACTTGACTCGGCCATCACCGTGAGCATCCGCCGGAACGCGACGGGTCGAGTCGTGCGAACCCTCAAGTCATCGGCCAATTCCTGGGCCGACTACTACGGGCGACGCACGCTCGCGTGGAACGGCCTGAACGCTGCGGGCAGCAAGGTACCCGTCGGTCGCTACACCGCCATCGTCAAGTCCACGTTGGGCGGCCGATCGGCGACTGCCCACGTCGTCGTCCAGGTCGCGACGGGATACAAGACCTTCACGATCTCCAAGGTCAAGGACGGGTGGTACGACTCCCGGGACCAGACCCGCGGAAACTGCTACACCCGCGACTACGACCCGGGCAACCACCTCGACTGCTGGGGTGGCGCCTACGCCCAGGCCAGCTACAACTTCGCCATCCCGGCGAACGCCCGAAACATCCGCTGGGCAGTCGGCGGCTACAGCCTGTGCTGTGACAGCGGCCGCCTCATTCGCACCGGGACCCGAGTGTCCCCGACTCGCTTCATGGTCCGCGTGAAGGTGACCTACTGGCGCTCGTTCGTGGTCGAAAGGGTGCGTCTCCGCTACACGGCGCGCCGCCAGATCTGAGCCCAGCCTCTCGATACTCCCCAACGTCTGGCTCCTCCTCACGTCCGATCGAGGCGCCAGACGTTGGGGAGAATCTGTCAGGTGGAGGCGGAGGCGGCGGACTGGGCGGCGCGGGCGCGCATCAGGAACGCGATCCACAGCAGGAACACCGCGTCGGCGGCAGGCACGTCGTCGGGCACGTCGACCCACGGCTTGTTGGTCCAGAAGCTGCCCTTGCCGCTGGCCCCGATCGCGGTGCCGTCACGGAACACGTCGTACGCGCTGATGAACACGCCGGCCGGCTTGATCTCGTACGTCGTGCTGCCGGACGTGACCTGCCAGCCCTGGCGCCAGAAACTGGGCCGGGTGGCGCTGAGGCGCAGGGCCGGGTCGGACTCGCAGATGCCCGTGCGGGCACCGCCGTCCTTGCCGAACGACCACGGGCGGCCCTCGATGACCACGGTCGCCCGCTCCGTCCAGAACGACTTGTCGAGCTCGGCGATCGTCGTGCCGTCCGCGCGCGAGACGGACATCAGGCTCATGCTCTTCTCGAGCTGATATCTCATGGCGCAGTCACTGCCCGATCTGCGCGACCGGGAAACCTCACGTCGTACGGCGTCGCGGGCTCACGTCGAGGCGTTGGCCGCGGCGGCTCCACGCCGACTCCTGGCCACCATCAGCATGGAGACCCACAGCAGGAAGACCGCGTCCTCGACCGGCACGTCGTCAGGCAGCTCGATGCAGGGCGAGTTGTCGTGCCGCCGATCGGTGCCTGTCGTGCCCACCGCCACACCCCTCCGCTGCACATCGAACCCGGGTGCCATCCAACCGAGGGACTTGACCGCGTAGGCGACGCGGCCGCAGGTCACGCTCATGTCGGGCTTGCGGAAGCCTGCCCGGTGTGCGTTGAACCGCAGCCGTGGGTCGTCGTCGCAGTCTCCGGTCACCACGAAGCCGGCCGTGCCGTAGGACCACGCCTGCTCACCGATGTGCACCGTGGCCTGCTCCTTGAACGAGACCTTGTCGAGCGTGGCGACCACGGCGTCGTTCTCGTCGAGGACGCGTCGGCCCTTGTCGAATCGGAGTCTCATGCCGGGTTGTTTCCCCGTCAGGACGAGGGCGAAACTTCGGCAACCTCGGGTACGCCGGCGAGCGCGGCGGTGAGGTCGGCCTCGGAGAGCGGGTCGTCCTCGAGATGCCCCGCGAGGAACGAGTCGTAGGCGCCGAGCTCGAGCAGCCCGTGGCCGGACAGCAGGATCACGATCACCTTCTCCTGGCCCGACTCCTTGGCCTCCAGCGCCTCGCGGCGGGCCTGGGCCAGGGCATGGGCGGACTCGGGTGCCGGCACGATGCCCTCGGTGCGGGCGAACTCGACAGCGGCCTCGAAGCACTCGCTCTGGTGCAGCGCGGTGGCCTCGATCAGGCCCTCGTGCACGGCGTGGCTGACCAGCGGCGCCATGCCGTGGTAGCGGAGGCCCCCGGCGTGGATCGTGGACGGCACGAAGTCGTGACCGAGGGTGTACATCTTCATCAGCGGGGTGAGGCCGGCGGTGTCGCCGAAGTCGTAGCGGTACTCACCACGGGTCAACGTCGGGCACGAGGTGGGCTCGACGGCCAGGATCCGCGGGCTCTGGTTGCCGGCCAGCTTCTCGCGCAGGAACGGGAACGCCAGCCCGGCGAAGTTGGAACCACCGCCGGCGCAGCCGACGACGAGGTCGGCACCGGACTCGCCGGCCTTGGCCAGCTGGAGCAGGGTCTCCTCGCCGCTGATCGTCTGGTGCAGGAGCACGTGGTTGAGCACCGACCCGAGGGCGTACTTCGCGTTCGGGTCCTGGCCGGCCAGCTCGACGGCCTCGGAGATCGCGATGCCGAGCGAGCCGGGGTGGCCCTCCGGGAACGCCTTGCCCGACTCGGTCATCCGGCTGGGTGAGCGGTGCACCTTGCCGCCGAAGACCTCGATCAGCGTGCGGCGCTGCGGCTTCGTGTCGTACGACGCCCCGACCTGCCAGACCTCGCAGGTCATGTCGAAGAGGGAGCAGGCGTAGGACAGGGCGGTGCCCCACTGCCCGGCACCGGTCTCGGTGGTGAGCCGGTTGATTCCGTTGATCTTGTTGTAGTAGGCCTGCGGCACGGCCGTGTTGACCTTGTGCGAACCGGCCGGCGAGACGCCTTCGTACTTGTAGTAGATCCGCGCCGGCGTGCCGAGCTTCCGCTCCAGCGACCGGGCCCTGAACAGCGGCGAGGGTCGGTACTGCGCGTAGACCTCGCGCACCGCCTCCGGGATCTCGATGAACCGTTCGGCACTGACCTCCTGGGCGATCAGCTCCGGCGGGAAGAGTGGCGCGAGGTCGTCGGGACCGACCGGCTGGTGGGTCCCGGGGTGCAGTGGCGGCGGAGGAGGCGTGGGCAGGTCGGCGACGATATTGTACCAGTGCGTCGGCATCTCCGACTCGTCCAGCAGGTACTTGCGCGGCTCAGTCATCACGGCTCCTCCGGGTTGGTTGGCGCCAACCTACCGCCGGATCGGAGCCCGCTCAGGCGAACGGGCTCAGAGGTTCACGTCCCGGCAGCGCGGCGTACGGCGTCACGCAGCGCCTGCTCGGGATCGACGCCGTCGCGGCGGGCCTCGTCGACGAGGGCCAGGAGGCGGTCACCGAGGTCGGCGTCGGCATCGGAGACTTCGACCAGGGCCGGCACGGTGCGTCCCTCGCGAGCCAGCCGGTCGAGCACCTTGTCGGCCAGCAGCAGCGCCGGCAGCGTCGGGGGCAGACCGTCGAAGACCGAGGTGCGTTGCTTCTCGTCGGCCTTGATCGCCTGCCAGATCTCGTTGATCTCGGCCGGATCGTCGGAGGCGGCGGCGTCGCCGAAGACGTGCGGGTTGCGGCGCACCATCTTGGCGATCAGGTCGGCGGCGACGTCGTCGATCGTGAAGGCGCCGGTCTCGGCCGCGATCTCGGCGTGGAACCAGACCTGCAGCAGCAGGTCGCCCAACTCCTCACGCAGGTGCGCCAGGTCGCCGAGCTCGATCGCCTCGAGGGTCTCGTGCGTCTCCTCGAGGAGGAAGCGGGCCAACGAGCGATGGGTCTGCCCGGCCTTCCACGCGCACTCGGTGCGCATCCGGGTCATCACCGCGGTCAGCTCGACCAGCCGCTCCCCCGGCACCGTGTCCGGGAACGAGTCCGACGCCGCGTCCGACGAACCTGTCATGAGAGGGCCTCGCTCAGCCGCACTTCTGGGAGTCCGGCAACGACGCGAGGTAGGCCTTGCCCTCGGACTTGCCGTTGGCGAACTTCAACGCCTCGGCGGTGAGGTCACTGACCGCGACGGAGAGCTGCCCGGAGTCGCCCGTGAAGCGTGGGTCCGTGGTGATCTCGAGCTCCTGGCCCCAGGCCTGGACGACGGAACGGCCCCGATCGAGGGCCTTCTGGCCGGCGGGCAGGCCGGTGTCCATGCCGGCGGCCAGGTAGATCACGCTCGCGGTGGGCTTGAGGCTCAGGTCGACGTACTCGTCGATGGACTCCTCGCTCGCCGGCGGAGCACCCGCGTCCTTGGGATTCAGCGCGTCCTCGGCCTGCTTGCGCAGCACCGGCAGCAGGGTCGCCTTCGCCTCGGAGAGGTCGAGGTCGTGCGCCTCGGCGTACTGCTCCGCCACCTGCTCGGTGGCGAGGTCCTCGATCGCGGCGGACCGGGCCAGCGCCATCGGCACCTCGAGCTTCTGGGCGTGCAGGCTCTCGAGGTTGAAGTCGCAGAACTCCCTGGCGCGCGCGTCGACCTGGTCGATCGAGATCTCGTGGTCGCCGACCACGGCGGCCGCACCGGGGTGCACGTCGGGGCCGAGGTCGGACCCGCATCCGGAGAGCGCCAGCATCGACACTGTGCCCATCGACACTGCGCTCAGGGCTACGGCGAGGCGGATCCTCACGGTCGGACTCCTTCGAGGTTTGCTGATCTTGCGTCCACCCACATTCAAGCAGGCGGCGTGACGCCGCTCACGCCCCGGGTTGTACGGCGACCGCCGGCGGGTCGATCACACCGTCGATCACCTGGCGTGCCCACGCGAGCAGGTCCTCGTCACGGATGTGGCCACCGGGCACGGTCGGCCGCGGCACGAGCACGGTCTTGCTGGTCGTCTTCACCAGCGACTTCGGGTAGACCCGTTGCAGCTTCAGGGTGCGTGACTCGGGCAGCTCGACGGGTGCGAAGCGCACGTTCTTGCCGGCCAGGGTCACCTCGCTGATGCCGGCCTGCCGGGCCCGCGCGCGGAACCG
Source organism: Nocardioides sp. Root151 (assembly GCF_001427925.1). Lineage (NCBI taxonomy): Bacteria > Bacillati > Actinomycetota > Actinomycetes > Propionibacteriales > Nocardioidaceae > Nocardioides > Nocardioides sp. Root151. Next base: position 630,156 of record NZ_LMGG01000007.1, on the reverse strand, counting down.
GGCTACCTCGAGCAGCGAGGCCACCGACTTCGGCGGGTTGCCGTAGCGGTCGAGCATCTCCTCGCGGAGCAGCTCGACGTCGGCGTCGGAGCGCACCTCGGCCAGCCGCTTGTACATCTCCAGGCGCAACCGCTCGGAGGGGATGTAGTCGTGGGGCAGGTGGGCGTCGATCGGCAGCTCGATGCGCACCTCGGCCAGCTCGGGCTCCTTGTCACCGCGGAACTCGGTGACCGCCTCGCCGACGAGTCGCACGTAGAGGTCGAACCCGACGTCGGCGATGTGTCCGGACTGTTCGCCGCCGAGCAGGTTGCCGGCGCCGCGGATCTCGAGGTCCTTCATCGCGATCGCCATGCCGCCGCCGAGGTCGGAGTGCTGGGCCAGCGTGGCCAGCCGCTCGTGGGCGGTCTCGGTCAGCGGCTTCTCGCTCGGGTAGAGGAAATAGGCATAGGCGCGCTCACGGGAACGCCCGACGCGGCCACGCAGCTGGTGCAGCTGCGAGAGTCCGAGGGTGTCGGACCGCTCGATGATCATCGTGTTCGCGTTGGACACGTCGAGGCCCGACTCGACGAGCGTCGTACAGACCAGCACGTCGAAGCGCTTCTCCCAGAAGTCGAGCATCACCTGCTCGAGCTGGCGCTCGTTCATCTGGCCGTGCGCCGTGGCGACACGGGCCTCGGGCACGAGCTCCTTGATCTTCTGCGCGGCCTTCTCGATCGACTGCACCCGGTTGTGGATGTAGAAGACCTGGCCCTCGCGCAACAGCTCACGGCGGATCGCGGCGGTCACCTGGCGGTCCTCGTAGCCGCCGACGTAGGTCAGCACGGGGTGCCGCTCCTCCGGCGGGGTGGCGATCGTCGACATCTCGCGGATGCCGGTGATCGTCATCTCGAGCGTGCGCGGGATCGGGGTGGCGGACATGGAGAGCACGTCGACGCTGGTGCGCAGCGTCTTCATCTTCTCCTTGTGCTCGACGCCGAAGCGCTGCTCCTCGTCGACGACGATCAGGCCGAGGTCCTTGAACCTGACCTCGGCGTTGAAGAGCCGGTGGGTGCCGATGACGATGTCGACGGTGCCGTCGGCCAGGCCCTCCATGACCTCCTTGGCCTCCTTGTCGCTCTGGAACCGCGACAGGGCGCGCAGGTTGACCGGGAAGCCGCTCATCCGCTCGGTGAACGTCGAGAAGTGCTGGGTCACCAGCAGCGTGGTCGGCACGAGGACGGCGACCTGCTTGCCGTCCTGCACCGCCTTGAACGCGGCACGGACGGCGATCTCGGTCTTGCCGTAGCCGACGTCGCCGCAGACCAGGCGGTCCATCGGCACCTGCTGCATCATGTCGCTCTTGACCTCGTCGACCGTGCTCAGCTGGTCGGCGGTCTCCTGGAACGGGAAGGCGTCCTCGAGCTCACGCTGCCACGGGGTGTCGGGTCCGAACGCGTGGCCCTTGGTGGCCTGGCGTGCGGCGTACAGCTTGATCAGCTCGGAGGCGATCTCGCGCACCGCCTTGCGGGCCTTGCCCTTGCGCTTGGCCCAGTCGGCACCGCCGAGCCGGTCGAGGCTGGGCGCCTCGCCGCCGACGTAGCGGGTGACCTGGTCGAGGGTGTCGGCCGGCACGTAGAGCCGGTCAGGGGCCGCGCCACGCTTGGCCGCGCCGTACTCGAGCACGAGGTACTCACGGGTCGCGCCCTGCACCTCGCGCTGCTTCATCTCGACGTAGCGGCCGACGCCGTGCTGCTCGTGCACCACGTAGTCGCCGGGCTTCAGCTCGAGCGGGTCGATCTGCTTCTTGCGTCGCGCGGGCAGCTTGCGCATGTCGCGGGTGCTGGACTTCTGCCCGGAGATGTCCTCACCGGTGAGGACGGCGAAGTGCTCGCCGACCATGCCCGCGATCAGCTGTGCCTGCAGCACGTTGACCACGCCGTCGACGTCTTTCGGTGGTCGAGTAGGGCGCTCTGCGCCCGTATCGAGGTCTTTCGGTGGTCGAGTAGGGCGCTCTGCGCCCGTATCGAGACCGGGCGACTCGACCAGCCGGGCGGCGACCTCGTTCTCGCCCAGCACCTCGACGGTGCGCTCGGCCGGGCCGTGGCCCTCGCGGACCACGAAGACCTGCCTGCCGGCATCGAGCCAGCCCTTGATGTCCTGCACGGCCTGGGCGACGTCGCCGCGGTAGGCCTCGGCCGGGTTCAGCGCGATCACCCGGGTGGCGGGTGCGTCGGGGTCGAGCGGTGAGCCCGGGCCGTCCAGGCCATCCTCGTCAAGTCCGAACGGGCTCACCGACCACCACGACAGGCCACTGGCGATCGCGTGCTCGCGCACGTCGCCGAGCTCCTTGTAGGACGCGGCGCCGAGGTCGATCGGCGCCACACCGCCACTGGCCGCGGCGGCCCACGAGGCGCCGAGGAACTCCTCGCTCGTGGCGACCAGGTCGTGGGCCCGCGAGCGCACCCGCTCGGGGTCGAGCACCAGCACGTTGGTGGCGGCCGGCATCAGGTCGACCAGCAGCTCCATCTCGTCGACCAGCACCGGAGTCAGCGACTCCATGCCCTCGACCGCGATGCCGTGGGCGATCTTGTCGGTCAGCTCGAGGAGCTGCGGGTGGGCGGCACCGAGCTCGGCGGCGCGTCGGCGTACGTCGTCGGTCATCAGCAGCTCGCGACACGGCGGTGCCCAGAGCCGCTCGACGGTGTCGAGGGTGCGCTGGTCGGCGACCGCGAAGCTGCGGATCTCCTCGACGTCGTCGCCCCAGAACTCCACGCGCAGGGGGTGCTCCTCGGTCGGCGGGAAGACGTCGACGATGCCACCGCGGACGGCGTACTCGCCGCGCCTCTCGACCAGGTCGACACGGGAGTACGCCGCGTCGCTGAGCCGGCGGGCCACGTCGTCGAGGTCGACGGTGTCGCCCTTGACCAGCTCGACGGGCGCCAGGTCGCCGAGGCCCTTGACCTGGGGCTGCAGCACGCTGCGCACCGGTGCCACGATGACCTTGAGCTCGCCCTCCTCCGGGTGCACGATGCGACGCAGCACCGCGAGGCGTCGGCCGACCGTGTCACTGCGCGGGCTGAGCCGCTCGTGCGGCAGCGTCTCCCAGCTCGGGAAGTAGGCGACCAGGCTCGGCTCGATCAGGTCGGAGAGCGTGTCGACGAGGTCCTCGGCCTCACGCTGGGTGGCGGTCACCACCAGCACGGTGCGGCCCTCGCGGACCAGCCCGGCCACGACGAACGGGCGTACGCCGGCCGGCCCGGTCAGGTCGAGCGCGTTGACGGTGCCGACGTCGGCCAGCGCCCCGGCCAGGGTCTTGTCGGCCAGCACGACATCGGCGAGCCCTTGCAGGCGCATTGCGTTCCTCCACACGACGACAGCCCCCGGTCAGGAATGACAGGGGGTGAACGTGGCCATCCTACGGGGCCCAGGCGACAGGTTTCTGTGGGCGGAGCTCGAGGACCAGTAGGGCGCAGCACAGCACACCCGCCCACAGCTCGGACCAAGGAACGAACGTGACCGCGACCAGGCCGGCGATCACCAGGACCAGCGGCCCCCACGTGCGCACCGACGAGTCGTGCAGCCGCAGGTGGACCGCCCACAGGGCCATCAGGAACACCGCCGCCGGTCCGGTGACGAACGCCGAGCTGACCACGTCGCTGATCTCGGAGTGGTGGGAGTAGTAGTCGATCCGCGCCGCGAGACCGGCTCCGAGGGCGGCACCCGAGGCGAAGATGAAGTAGTGGCCGAAGCCCCACGCGAAGGGGTTCACGTCGTTGTCGCCGGAGAGCACGTCGCCGGTGTCGCGCGAGAAGTAGAGCCACCAGGTGCTGAAGACCACCAGGAGTCCCCCGACGACCACCAGGCCGGCCCGCCAGCCGATCGTCTCGTCGTCGATGGCGACCTGGATCGCCACCGTCGTCGACAGCACCGTCTCGCCGAGCACGATGATGAACATCAGCGAGTAGCGCTCGGCGATGTGGTGCGGGTGCCAGGGCGTCGGCCCGGACTGCTCGGCCCAGAACGGCACGGCCAGGTCGGCCAGGGCGAGCACCAGGAAGGCCGGCACGAGCAGGTCGTGCGGAACCCACAGGAACGCCACCCAGCCGAGCTGTACGGCGACCAGGCCCAGCACGTAGCGGCGGCAGGTGGCCCGACCTCTCGTGTGGCCCTTCGCGGCACGCAGCCACATCGAGACGAGGCCGATCCGCATGATCACGTAGCCGACGACGATGAGGGTGAAGTCCTCCTCGAAGAGCCGGGGCACACCGGCGGCGACCACCAGCGATCCCGAGATCTGCAGCAGCGTCAGCACCCGGTTGAGCGGGTCGTCACTGTCGAAGGCGGAGTTGAACCAGGCGAAGTTCAGCCACGCCCACCAGATCGCGAAGAAGGCGATGCCGAAGAACAGCACCCCGTGGGCCACGTGGTCCTCGCTGATCGCGTGGTGCAGCTGCAGCGCCGCCTGCGCGATCGCGACGACGTAACAGAGATCGGTGAAGAGCTCGAGCGGCGTCGCCGCCCGATGCTCTTCCTGGGGATCACGGGGGCGCAGGGCGAGTCGCGGCGAGACCATGGCGCAGAGTTTTCCACGTTCCCGGCCGGAATCGGGCGCGCCCGCGTGGTGATGCGGACGCGCCCGCCCGATCAGGCCGCGACGACCTGCTCGGCCTCGGGCACCAGGGCCCGCTCGAGGATCTCGGTGACCCGACCGACCGGGGTCACGGTCAGCGCCGCCAGGATCTCGGCCGGTACGTCGTCGAGGTCGGCGCGGTTGCGCTCCGGGATGAACACCTCGGTGACCCCCGCCCGTTGCGCCGCGAGCAGCTTCTGCTTCACCCCGCCGATCGGCAGCACCCGACCCGAGAGCGTGACCTCGCCGGTCATCGCGATGTCGGAGCGCACCGCCCGACCCCTGAGCAGCGACACCAGTGCGGTCACCATCGTGACCCCCGCGGACGGTCCGTCCTTCGGTGTCGCCCCCGCCGGGAAGTGCACGTGCAGGGACTGCTCGAAGGCGCTCGCCGGGATGCCGAGCTCCGCCGCGTGCGAGCGCACCCAGGAAAGGGCGATGTGGGCCGACTCCTTCATCACGTCGCCGAGCTGCCCGGTGACCGTGAGCCCGGCCTCCCCGTCTGCGGCCGACGTCTCGACGTAGAGGACGTCGCCGCCCATGCCGGTGACGGCCAGCCCGGTCGCGACCCCGGGCACCGACGTGCGCTCCTCGAGGTCCGGCGTGAACCGGGGCCGCCCCAGAAGGGCGGTCAGCTGCTCCACACCGATGTCGAGGCGCTCGACCTCGCCCGACGCGATCCGGGCGGTGGCCTTGCGGAACGCCTTGGCCAGCAGCCGCTCGACCTGCCGTACGCCGGCCTCGCGGGTGTAGTTGGCCGCGATCTCGCGCAGCGCCTCGTCGTCGATGGTGACCTCGTCGACGCCCAGCCCGGCCCGCTCGAGCTGCCGCGGGACGAGGAAGTCGCGGGCGATGGCGACCTTGTCCTCCTCGGTGTAGCCGTCGATCGAGACCAGCTCCATCCGGTCCAGCAGCGCGGCCGGGATCTGGCCGACCTCGTTGGCGGTCGCGATGAACAGCACGTCGGAGAGGTCCAGGTCCAGCTCGAGGTAGTGGTCGCGGAACGTGTGGTTCTGCGCGGGGTCCAGCACCTCCAGCAGTGCCGCAGCCGGGTCACCCCTGTAGTCGGAGCCCACCTTGTCGACCTCGTCGAGCAGCACGACCGGGTTCATCGAACCGGCCTCCTTCACGGCGCGCACGATGCGGCCGGGCAGGGCGCCGACGTACGTCCGCCGGTGGCCGCGGATCTCGGCCTCGTCGCGGACCCCGCCGAGTGCGACGCGGACGAACTTGCGGCCCAGGGTCCGTGCCACCGACTCGCCGAGCGACGTCTTGCCGACACCGGGAGGGCCGGCGAGCAGGATCACCGCACCGGAGCCCCGGCCTCCCACGACGTCGAGACCACGCTCGGCGCGACGTGCGCGCACCGCGAGGTACTCGGTGATCCGGTCCTTGACCTCGTCGAGCCCGTGGTGGTCCGCGTCGAGCACCGCCCGGGCAGCGGCGACGTCGGTGTCGTCCTCGGTCCGCACCGACCAGGGCAGGTCGAGCACGGTGTCCAGCCAGGTCCGGATCCAGCCCGCCTCCGGGTTCTGGTCGCTGGCGCGCTCGAGCTTGTCGACCTCGCGCAGCATTGCCTCCCGCACCGCCTCGGGCACGTCGGCCGCCTCGATCCGGGCCCGGTAGTCGTCGCCTCCGTCGGCGTCGCCCTCACCGAGCTCCTTGCGGATCGCGCTCAGCTGCTGGCGCAGCAGGAACTCGCGCTGCGACTTCTCCAGGGACTCGCGGACGTCGGACTCGATCTTGTCGCTGACCTCCGACTCCGCCACGAAGTCCCGCATCCAGCCGACCAGCAGTCGCAGCCGCTCGCCGACGAGCGGCGTCTCGAGGAGCTGCCACTTGCGGTCGTCGGAGAGGTACGGCGCGTAGCCGGCGGTGTCGGCGAGCACCGACGGGTCCTCGATGCGGGTCACCTGGTCGGCGACCTGCCACGCCTCGCGTCGTTGCAGCAGGCCTACCACGAGCTGGCGGTACTCCTCGGCGAGCGCGCGGACGTCGTCGTCCACGGCCTCGGCGTCGACCTGCTCGACCTCGACCCACAGGGCCGCGCCCGGGCCGGTCACCCCGCTGCCGATGCGGGCTCGGCCGCCGGCCTTGAGCACGGCCGCGGGCTCGCCGCCCGAGAACCGGCCGACCTTCTCGACACTGGCCACCACGCCGTACGACGCGTAGCGGTCCTCGAGCCGTGGTGCGACGAGGACCTGCGCGGGCCCACCGCTCTCGCGGGAGGCGATCTGTGCGGCGTCGATGGCGGCACGGGCGGGCTCGTCGAGCTCGACCCGCACCACCATCCCGGGGAGCACCACGACGTCGGAGAGGAACAGCACCGGAAGCTGAATGGGGTTCGTCATGCCGGTACAAGGCGTTCCCGGTCGGTGGTGTTCCGGCGTTCGCGGCCAGCGAACTCGGGAACACAGCGCGGCTTTCCGGGTCGGGAGTAGGTTCGGCCGGAGAGGAACAGATCGGCCGTCGACAGGAGGGTCCCGGATGATCGAGCTGACCAAGGGCGAGGAGCTCGCGCTCACCAGCGCGGACGGCACCCCGCTGGCCAAGGTGCTGATGGGCCTGGGTTGGGACAAGGAGAAGTCCGCCGGCTTCATCGGCTCCGGCGCCCCCGACGTCGACCTCGACGCCTCGGCAGTCGCCTTCGCCGGTGGGCAGTACGCCGACATGGTCTTCTACAACAACCTGCAGACCCGCGACGAGTCCGTCGTACATCTCGGCGACAACCAGAGCGGGCGCGGCGAAGGGGACGACGAGGTCATCACCGTCGACCTGGCCCGCGTGCACCCGAAGATCGACACGATCCTCTTCCAGGTCAGCAGCTACCAGGGCCACACGCTCGAGTGGGTGCGCAACGCCTACTGCCGTCTGGTCGACGAGCACGACACCGAACTGGCCCGCATCACCCTGACCAACGGGGTGAAGGAGACCGGTGCCGTGATGGCCCGCATCACGCGCGACGGCCCCCAGTGGAAGCTGAAGGCGATCGGTCAGGGCATCGCGGTCAAGGTCCCCTCTGAGTCCGTCGAGGCGCTGCGCCCCTTCGTCTGAGCGGCGTACGAGTCAGGCGGTCTTGCGGAACCACTCGCTCGCGTCCGGGCGGAACAGCACGACGATCACGGCGAGAGCGATCAGCGCAGCCAGCACGTTGAGGATCACGAACCAGCCGGGTGCGTCCTGGGCGAACGCGCTCAGGCCACCGATCACCGTCAGCACCGCCATCACGACGGCCACGATGCGCGCCCAGCCGGCGCCGGACTTGAACATGTAGGCGCTGAACGCGAGCAGTCCGCCGAAGATCACCAGCGAGATGATCGAGATGGCGACGTACGCCGGGGCGCCGTCCTCGGCCACCTCGCGGGGCAGGGATGAGTTCCGGGCCGCGAGGTAGTGATCGATGATGTCGTCCTTGAGGACGATCGTGAGCAGCGTGCGCAGCACCATGAAGCCGACCAGGCCGTAGATCAGCTTCTGACCCAGCGACACCGAGGGCGGCAGGGACGAGTTGGCCATCGTGCTCAAGGCAGGTTCCTTCCGAAGATCGCCCACCTGAGTGGTCGGCGCATCGGGGTGACCCTACTCAGGGACCGCCGATCGCGATCTGTTGGGCGAGGTACTGCTGGAGGCCGACCCGCTCGATCGCGTCGAGCTGGCCCTCGAACCAGTCGGCGTGCTTCTCCTCGTCACGCACCATGTCCTCGAAGACCGCGGCCGTGCCGTGGTCGCCCAGGTCGTGGCACTCCTGGGCACCGGCATTGAACTCTGCGACCGCCGCGCGTTCGCTGGCCAGCGCCAGGGTCAGCATCTCCTCGGCGGTCTCGCCGATCTGGATCGCGCTGAGCTTCTGCACGTTGGGGTGGCCGTCGAAGAGCAGGATGCGGTTGATCAGCTCGTCGGCGTCCTTCATCTCGTCGATGGAGAGGTCGTAGAAGACCTTGCCGAGGTTGGAGAGTCCCCAGTTGTCGAGCATGCGCGCATGCAGGAAGTAGGTGTTCGTGACGGAGAGCTCGAAGGTGAGCGCCGAGTTCAGCAACTCCACGACTCGAGGGCTAACTGGCTGCACCTTCCACCTCCACAGGTGACGTCGGGGCCAACGCCTCATGCTGGCACACCACACGCTTCACTGTGAAGATGCAGGATCCGCAGTCCTGACCGGCTCCGGTGGAGCGGCACACCTGCGACACGGTGCGTGCGCCCTCGTCGTAGGCACGCCGAACCGCTCCGTCATTGACGGCGGCGCAGTGGCAGACGATCATCGGTGGTCCTCGGTCGGGCGGGAGAGTTAGGCAAGGCTAACCTAGAGTCTCCGGTGCTGTCACCGCGGCCGCCCACTGGGCGAGACGCCTTCCTCAGCGCCCGCGCCCGCCTTGCGCGTCGAGCGAGGCCCGCTGCAGGGCGGCGAGCACGTGCTGGACGGCCAGGCGCTCGGCCCGGTCGGGTCGCATCACCGCGAAGATGTGTCGCGCGGTCGAGATGCCGCGCAGTGGCCGCAGGACCACACCACTCCCCTGTGGCGAGGTGAACCGCGGCAGGATGGCGACCTTCCGACTGCTGGCGACGACCGCCTCGATCAGCCGGTTGTCGCGCATCCTCTGGACCACGCGCAGCGGCCGGCCGGTCTTCTCCTCGACGGCGAGGCGGACCGTGTCGAACGGGAACCCGACCGGCACCCCGACCCACTCCTGATCGACCAGGTCGGCGGGGCGTACGTCGTCACGGGCGGCCAGTGGATGGTCCGACGCCATCGCCACGTCGAGTGGTTCGCGGACCAGCTCGACGGTGACCAGGTCCTCGGTGCCCTCCGGCGCGTGACGGGTCAGGCTGTGCGCGATGACGATGTCGTGCTCGACGACCAGGCCGGCGTACGCCCGCTCGGCGACGTCCTCGTCGGTGAAGACCAGCTCGATCGCACTGCCGTCGAGATCGGCAAAGACCCGCGGCAGGAGGTACGTCGCGGCGCTGGGCAGGCCGGCCACGGTGACGGTGCCGGACGGCTGGCCGCGGAACGCATCCCACCTGCCCCGAACGCGCTCGACCACCTGGGCGACGTCCTCACCTCCCTCCGCGAGCAGGCGACCGGCCGGCGTGAGCCGGAGACCCCGACCGGAGGGTTCGACGAGCACCGCACCGAGCTCGCGCTGGGCCGTGCGCAGCTGTTGGCTGACCGCCGACGGTGTGCGGTGCGTGGCCTTGGCCACGCCAGTGACGCTGCCCCTGACGGCGAGCTCGCGAAGCAGCTCGAGGTGTCGGACGTCCATGAAGGCAGCCTACAGAGACAGTGAAGAACTATTCGCTTGTCCTTCATCCTCGTTCGGGAAACGATGAGGCACATGCCATTGAACCACCGCCTTCTCGCCGTCTCCGTGGCGGTGATGTGGGGTCTCAACTTCGTCGCCATCCATGCGTCGCTGGAGCACTTCCCGCCGATGTTCCTGGTGGCGCTGCGATTCGCCCTGATCGCCGTCCCCACCTTGCTGCTGGTGCCGCGCCCTGACGTGGAGCTGCGCTGGCTGGTCGGCTACGGCATCGGGTTCGGGACCTTGCAGTTCCTGTTCCTCTACTGGGGCATGGCCGTCGGGATGCCCACCGGCCTGGCCTCACTGGTGCTGCAGGCCTCCGCCCCGTTCACCGTGCTGCTCGGCGCGACCGTCGCCCGCGACCGGGTCAGCGGACGCAGGCTGGCCGGGATCCTGGTCGCCGTCGCCGGACTGGCCGTCGTCGGCTGGCAACGCGCCGAGTCGGCCGCACTCCTCCCCTTCCTGCTGGTGCTGGCCGGAGCGTTCGGCTGGGCGATCGGCAACATCTGCAACGCCCGAGCTCGCGCCTCCAACCCGCTGCACTTCACGCTGTGGATGTCGGTGGTGCCGCCGGTCCCGATGCTCGCCCTGGCGCTCGTCGTCGAGGGCCCCGACCGGATCGCCGACTCGTTGACCGGGCTGGGTGACCCCACGGCCGGACCGGCCCTGCTCGGCCTGGCCTACACCGTGCTGATCGGGACGATCGCCGGCTCGGGCGTGTGGTCGTGGCTGATGGCCCGCCACCCGGCCGGCGTCGTCGCGCCGTTCTCGATGCTGGTGCCGGTCGTGGGCATGAGTGCCGCCTGGGTGATGCTCGGTGAGTCCGTCAGTCCCGGCGAGCTGGCCGGCGCGGCCCTGGTGGTGGGCGGCGTCCTCCTGGGCAGTCGCCTTCCGCGCGCCCGGGTCGCGCCTCCCGAAGCCGTCACCCAGCCGGCCAGTGCGTGACGCGGCTCCATCTGGTCCGCCACCGGCACCCACCCGAGCGCACCGAGAGCTGCAGTTCGTACCACTCACGGTCGAGTACGCGTACGAACTGCAACTCTCGAGGCCATGCCAGCGGGAGGCTCCTCCCGGCACTGCGATCACCGCCGCCGGAACGGGTCAGCGGGCGAGGATGACCGAGGAGCCGTGGCCGAACAGGCCCTGGTTGGCGGTGATCCCGACCCGGGCGCCCTCGACCTGACGACCCTCGGCCTGCCCACGCAGCTGCCACGTCAGCTCACAGACCTGGGCCAACGCCTGCGCCGGGACCGCCTCACCGAAGCAGGCCAACCCACCCGAGGGATTCACCGGGATGCGGCCACCGATCGTGGTGTCCCCGGCGCGTAGGAGCTGCTCGGCCTCCCCGCGCTTGCACAGCCCCAGGTCCTCCATCCAGTCCAGCTCGAGCGCGGTCGAGAGGTCATAGACCTCCGCCACGTCCACCTCATCGGGACCGAGCCCGGCCTCGTCGTACGCGGCGTCGGCCAGCGACTCCTTGAACGTCCGCTCCGGCGCACCCGTCACCCGGGTGGACTCGGTCGAGAACAACGGCATGTCGATCACCGTCTGCGGGAACACCGGCGTCACCGTCGAGATCGCCTTGACCGTGACCGGGTCGGTGAGCCCGTGCTTGCGGGCGTACTCCACCGAGGTCAGTACGACGGCCGCACCGCCGTCGCTGGTCGCGCAGATGTCCAACAGGTGCAACGGATCCGCCACCACCGCAGAGTTCAACACGTCCTCAGCGCTGACCTCCTTGCGATACCTGGCGTTCGGGTTCGCCAACCCGTGCCGTGCGTTCTTGACCTTGACGGCCGCGAAGTCCTCCGCCGTGGCGCCGTACAGGTCCATCCGACGACGGGCG
>NZ_LMGG01000007.1:618233-618378 GCF_001427925.1 Nocardioides sp. Root151 | reverse complement strand
GTCCGGGTCATCCCACCGCTCCCCCGCATTCGGCGCCAGGAACCCCTTCGGCGTCGTGTCCGCGCCCACCACGAGCGCCACCTCGACCTGGCCGGCCAATATCTGCGCACGGGCAGTGTCCAACGCCTGCGCACCGGTCGCACAT
>NZ_LMGG01000007.1:587454-618214 GCF_001427925.1 Nocardioides sp. Root151 | reverse complement strand
CAACGCCTGCGCGAACGTCGCACCCGCGACATAGCCGCCGTACCCGTTGCGGACCGTCTCACCACCCACGATCAGCTGCACGTCAGCCCACGGGATGCCCGCATCGGCCAACGCAGCACGGGCTGCGGCGACGCCGTACGACACGAACGAACGACCCCACTTCCCCCACGGATGCATGCCGACACCGGCGATCGCGACCTCGGTGCTCATGCGCCCTCCCCCTCGACCTCAGCCTCGACCACGGGACGCCACTTCCACATCGACCGCTCCCCGACCTCATCCGAGTAGACCGTCTCCACGACCAGCTCCACCGGCGACCCGACCCGCACGTCCGCGACCCCGAAGCCGGACGCGAGCTGCCCGAGCACCACGAGGCCTTCCGGCAGCTCCACCGCCGCCAACGCGAACGGCACGTACGGCTCACTCGCTGGAATGTACGGCGACGGCGGCTGGTACTGCGCGTCCGTGTAGGACCACACGGTTCCGCGCCTCGACAGCTCACTCAGCTCGAACGTCTCACCGGCACAAGCGGGGTTCCGGCAGAAGTCGCGCTCGGGTGGGAACGCGATGTTCCCGCACTCGGTGCACGTGCTGCCCAGCAGCGAGGGCTCGTGGCCGGTGGTGAACCAGCCCTCGATCGCAGGTGTGGTCATGTCTCCGCCCATCGCCCAGAATTAGAACGTGTTCCATTATGCATGACCGGCACCGAGGCCCGGTCCGATGGTTGAGGAGCGAGGCACGGCCAGTCTGAGCAGACCTGCACAGAACCTTCACGAGTCGTCCGCGACTCCCGACCATGTCGGCTCCTACGCTCGTTCCATGCCCGAGAGCCCAACGCCCCGGATCCTTGTCGTCGAGGACGAACCGGTCATCAACCAGGCCGTCACCGACCGCCTGCGCGGCACCGGTTACGACGTCGTCCAGGCGTACGACGGCCCCGGTGCCGTCGCACTGTTCCGCGAGTCGGCACCCGACCTGGTGCTGCTCGACGTGATGCTGCCGGGCTTCGACGGCCACGAGGTGTGCCGGCGGATCCAGGCCGAACGGCCGGTGCCGGTGCTGATGCTGACCGCGCGCGACGACGAGGCCGACGTGCTGGTCGGGCTCGGCGTCGGCGCCGACGACTACCTCACCAAGCCGTTCCGCATGCGCGAGCTGGTGGCCCGGGTGGCCGCCCTGCTGCGACGGGTGGAGCGGGCGGCCGAGCTGGCCCGCCACACCAAGCCCGACCTCGGCGACCTGCGCATCGACTCCGACGCACGCCGGGCCTGGGTCTCCGACGCCGAGGTCCACCTGACGCCCACCGAGTTCGACCTCCTGATGCGCCTGGCCGGCAGCCCGGGCGTCGTACTCACCCGCGAGACGCTGTACGCCGACGTGTGGGGCTGGTCCGGCGCCTCGGGGACCCGCACGGTCGACAGCCATGTGAAGGCACTGCGCGCCAAGATCGGCGCCGACCGGGTGCGCACCGTGCACGGCGTCGGCTACGCGCTCGAACCGGTCGCGACGCCGTGAGCAGCCCGCTGCTCGACGTCGTCCCGTCGATCAAGGTCAAGCTCGGCCTGCTGGTCGCGGCCAGCGCGATCGTCGCCGCGGTGGTCGCCTCCATCGGCTCCGGCGGCGGCGTCCCGCTCTGGCTCGGCATCCCGGTCACCGTCGCCCTCGCCCTGGGCGTGACCCAGCTGCTCGCCTCCGGCATGACCTCTCCCCTGCGCGAGATGACCGCCGCCGCACGACGGATGGCCACCGGCGACTACACCATGCGGGTCACCGCCACCTCCCGCGACGAGGTCGGCGAGCTGGGCCGCGCGTTCAACACCATGGCCCAGGATCTCGCCGGCGTCGACCGCGAGCGTCGCGACCTGGTCGCCAACGTCAGCCACGAGATACGTACGCCGCTGGCCGCACTGTGCGCCGTGCTCGAGAACCTGGTCGACGGGGTCGCCGAGCCCGACCCGTCGACGTTGCGCAGCGCGTTGGCCCAGGCAGAACGACTGTCTGCCCTCGCCACGGACCTGCTCGACCTGGCCCGCGTCGACGCTGGGGAGGCCAGCCTCTCCACCACGCGGGTCGACGTGCGGGACCTCCTCGAACGCTCAGTCGCCGAGGCCGGCGCCACCGGCCGTCAGGTCTCGTACGACGTCTCGGTCGACCGAGCGCTCACGGTCGAGGCCGACCCCGCGCGGCTCCAGCAGCTCGTGGCCAACCTGCTCGACAACGCCTCGCGACACAGCCCGGCAGGCGGAGTCGTCGACATCTCGGCGAGGTCGACGACCAGCGGTTGGCGCCTCGAGGTGGCCGACCGCGGCCCGGGCATCCCGGCCGCCGACCGGGAGCGCGTCTTCGAACGATTCGGCACGCTCACCGAGACCGAGGGAGGTGGCGGCACCGGGCTCGGGCTCGCCATCGCCCGCTGGGTGACCGACCTCCACGGCGGCCGGATCGCCTTCGTCGATCCCGAGCCGGGCACCCGCGGCGCGCGGGTGCGCGTCGAGCTTCCCCGCAGTCCGGGGACCACCGTCCCACCGCCACTGCCCACCCGACCCGTGGCCGCCCCGGCCGACACCTCCACGACCGCGACCGCGACCGCGACCAGCCAGGAGAACACCGTGCCGACACCGCCCACGCCGTACCCCGTGCCGAAGGCGGCACCGACTGTCACTCCCGAGCCGGTGCTCGACGGCCTGTTCGGCAGGTTCTGGCCCGACGACCTGCCCGGCAACCTCCGTGCCCTGCTGGCCTGCCTGGGGGTCGGCCTCCTCGCCGCGATCGTGCTCCCGTTCCGCGACCTCGGCCTGGGCACGTTCGTGGTGCTGCTGGCCGCCGGCGGGGTGATCCTCGGGTTCAGCGTCAACCGCCGCTCACCGTTCACCCTGGCCTGCGCGGCCCTCTGCGCGCTGCTCGCCAGCACCGTCGTCCTCCGCGACGCGGAGTGGATCGCCGTCCTGAGCCTCCTCACCGGCGGCGCCCTGTGCGTGGCCGGACTGGTCAACGGACGCACGCTGCCCGCGTTCGTGATCGCCGGTCTCGCGTGGCCGCTGGCCGGGCTGCGCGGCCTGCCCTGGCTGGGCCGTTCGGCCCGCGGCATCACCGGTCGAGCCACCAGTGCCGCGGCGATCCGCACGGTCGTCCTGTCCCTGGCCGGCGTGCTGGTCTTCGGACTGCTCTTCGCCTCCGCCGATGCGCTGTTCGCGGAGTGGGTCGGCGCGCTGGTGCCCGACCTCGAGCTCGACTCGTTCGTGCTGCGCGCGTTCCTCACCGTGGCCGTCGGCGGCGTGGTGCTGGCGGCGACGTACCTCGGCCTCAACCCTCCCGACGTCGCCGCGAGCGGTGCCCCGGCCCGCCCGGTCGCGAACCGCTACGAGTGGCTGGCGCCGGTCCTCCTCGTCGACGCCGTGTTCGTCGCCTTCCTGGTCGCGCAGGCCACCGTCATCTTCGGCGGCCACGACTACCTCGAGCGCACCACCGGCCTGACCTACGCCGACTACGTCCACCAGGGCTTCGGCCAGCTCACCGTCGCCACTGCCCTGACGCTGTTGGTGGTGTGGGCCGCCGCGCGAAAGGCACGTCGTACGACGACCGCGGACCTGGCCTGGCTACGCGGATCACTCGGACTGCTCTGTGCGCTGACCCTGGTCGTGGTCGCCTCCGCGCTCTACCGGATGCACGTCTACCAGGAGGCCTACGGCTTCACCGAGCTCCGCCTGCTGGTCGACGTCTTCGAGGGCTGGCTCGGCCTTCTGGTCCTCGGCGTGATGGTCGCCGGCGTGACGCTCCGGGCCACCTGGCTGCCGCGGGCGGCGCTGCTCAGCGGCGCCACGCTGATTCTCGGCCTCGCAGCGATCAACCCCGACGCGTGGATCGCGCAGCAGAACATCGACCGCTACGAGGAGACCGGCAAGGTCGACTGGTTCTACCTGGAGGGGCTCTCGGACGACGCCGTACCCGTGCTCGCCACGCTCCCCGACGACGTCGTCGAGTGCGCACTGATGGGTCACGGCTTCGGGAGCGACGACGACTGGCTGGAGTGGAACCTCGGCCGTCACCGCGCGGCGCCGGTGTGGCACGAGGCCGAGGCCGACTGGTCCTACGACGACGCGCTCTGCCGCAGCGCCCAACCCGACTGATCCATCGTGGATGCCGACCCGTCGCCAGTTCTCGTTGACCCGTCGCCAGTTCTGGCTGACCCGTCGTGAGTTCGGCGCTGATCAGCTGTCGGAGGCGGCCTCGGCCTCCGATCGGAGGATGCAGAACTCGTTCCCCTCGGGATCGGCCAGGACGACCCATCCGGTGCCGGGGCCGTACTTCCCACGCTGGTCGTCGACCTGCGTGGCGCCGAGGCCCAGCACCCGCACGACCTCGTCGTCGCGGGTGCCCTCGACCGGCCGCAGGTCGAAGTGGATCCGGTTCTTGACCTGCTTCTCGTCGGGCACCTCGATGAACAGCAGCAGGTGACCGGTCTCGGGGTGCCGGATCATGCACTCCTCGTGACCGGGCAGGTTGGGGTCGCCGTCCAGGTCGACGTACCCGAGGAGGGGTTTCCACCACTCGGAGAGCTCGTAGGCGTTGTGGCAGTCGATCGTCGTGTGCGAGATGTAGGACGTCATGGGGGCAGTCTCGCGCTCGCGCACCCGCCGGTCGACCCGTTTTGGGCCGCCCGGCAGGAGGCCCTCCGGCGGATTCCGGAGAAATTTTCCTGAGAACGTGCCTTCATCCCGAGGAATGCCGTGAAAGTTGCCCGCGATTGCCTCCGACGAGTCACAATCATCAGATGGACGCTCACCAGGCCGCGCTTCTCGGACGACTCGACCCCCACGTCCTCGGGAAGCGGCTCCGCGCCGCTCGGGTGGCGAAGGGAATGACCCAGTCCGATCTGGCCGGTGGCAACGTCTCGACCGGCTACATCTCGCGCATCGAATCGGGTCAGCGGCGTCCCAACGGCTCGGTCCTGACCGATCTGGCCGCCCGCATGGGCATCGGCCTCGAGCAGCTGCTCGGGGGGGTCGCACCCGCGGAGTACGACGAGATCCGGCTGACCCTCGACTTCGCTGAGCTGTCACTGGAGTCGGGCCAGGCCAGCGAGGCCCGCGACCAGGCCGAGAACGCCCTCGCCCGGGCGGAGGCGAACTCGCTCGCCGAGCACGCCGAGCGGGCTCGCTACCTGCGGGCCCGGGCACTCGAGGCGACCGGCGAGCTCGACGACTCGATCCTCGAGCTCGAGTCACTGGTCGCCCAGGACGGCGGCACCCTACTGCGCATCAAGGCCGGCATCGCGCTGACCCGCGGCTACCGCGACTCGGGCGACCTCACCACCGCGATCGAGACCGGCCAGGGCCTGCTCGACCAGATCACCGAAGCCGGGCTCGACAAGTCCGACGAGGCCGTGCAGCTGGCGGTGACCCTCGCCTCGGCGTACTTCGAGCGCGGCGACACCGGTCACGCGATCCGGGTCTGCCGCACCGCCGTGTCGAAGGCCGAGCTGCTCGGTTCGCCGACCGCCCGCGCGTCGGCGTACTGGAACGCCTCGATGATGGAGGCGCACCGCGGCAACGTGAGCTCGGCCATCCCGCTGGCCGAACGCGCCCTCGCCCTGCTCGGAGAAGGGCAGGACACCCGCAACCTGGCGCGGCTGCGTACGCAGCTGGAGTCCATGCGGTTGACCGAGGAAAGTCCCGACCTGGAGAAGGTCCGGCTGAACCTCGAGCAGGCCGCCCTGGAGTTCTCGTGGTCGAGTGCGGCCCCGGTCGACCTGGCCCGCAACGACCTCACCATGGCGCGCGCCCTGCTGCTGGCCGGCGACGTCACCGAGGCGCGACAGCTGAGCGCGCACGTCCACGCGACGGCGCTCGAGACCGCACCGCTCATCGCAGCCGACGCGAAGTCCGTCGAAGGACAGGCGATGGCAGCACTGGGTGAGCCCGAGGCCGCCAAGGCACGCTACCTCGAGGCCGTGCAGATCCTGACCGGCCTCGGTGCAGACCGCAGCGCAGCCCAGCTCTGGTTCGAGCTGGCCTGTCAGCTGGAGGACATCGGGGACACGGATGCAGCCCGCGATGCCTACCGGAGTGCGGCGGCATCCACGGGCTTGCGCAGCCGGGCACGCAGCGTCCAGGTCAAGGTCCGCGTGGATTCCTGACCTACGTGAACGCCGCGCCCTGGCTCACCCGAGGCGGAGAGCGTTCAGCAGCACCAACCGTCGCCGATGCGCATGGTGGTGTTGCCGCCCCTTGCGTCGTTGTCGGACTTGGCCATCGACGGACCTGCCACGCCGAGTGCTGCGACAGCGGTGACGACCAGTGTGATGAGTGCCTTCTTCATGATGCTCTTCCTCCCAGAAGTGATTCCCTGATTGATCAGTCTCCCCCGAAGACTGAGCCGCCACTGGTCCAGACCAGCGCCGGCGAGATCCGGCTCTTTGAGCCTGATCTTGCTCCCGAATTCGTCGTGCGTGACGTTCTCAGCACGACTTCCTTCGAATTCTCGCAAAAGGAAGACAACTTCGGGGACTTATGGGTAAATTTCAGTCAAGTCCAGTTGGCAACAATCCCCCCGGCGCCAACTGGAAGGAACACCCCGGCCCACCCCCACGGGCTCGGCGGAAATAGCGTTCAGGTCCCCCCCTGCGCTGCGAAACCCCCCGATTCCCGTCGGGGGGTTTCTTCATTTCCGGCCGCTCATCCGCCCCGGAGGGCCGATGTCACTCGGTGCCGTGGCGCTTGACGAAGTCGACGATCTGCGAGGCAAGCTCGGGGCGGCAGACGATCAGGTCGGGCAGGGAGACGTCGTCCTGGTTGTAGGCCAGCTCGGACCCGTCGACCCGCGAGCAGAAGAGGCCGGCTGCCCGCGCCACGGCGACCGGTGCCGCGTTGTCCCATTCGTACTGTCCGCCGGCGTGCACGTAGGCGTCGGCGAGGTCGCGTACGACGGACATCACCTTCACGCCGGCCGAGCCCATCGGCACGAGCTCGGCGTCGATCTCCTCGGCCAGTGCCTGCACGAACGCCGGCGGACGGGTGCGCGAGACGGCGATGCGGGGCCGGGTCGACGTACGGGCCGGAACCACGGAAGGAGTGCCGGTGTTGAAGGTCTCGCCAAGGGCGGGCTGCGCGACCGCACCGACGGTGAGGTCGCCGTCCTGCCAGAGCGCGACATGGACCGCCCAGTCGTCGCGCGGGGGCTCGGAGAACTCGCGGGTGCCGTCGAGCGGGTCGATGATCCAGACCCGCGAGGCGTCGAGGCGGGACTTGTCGTCTGCGGCCTCCTCGGAGAGCACCGCGTCGTCGGGCCGGTGCTCGGCGAGCAGCTCGGCGATCAACGCCTGGGCGGCCGCGTCACCGGCGTCCTTGAGCTCGCGGCCCTCGAGGCCTTGGGTGCGCACCTCGAGGAGTCGCTCACCGGCAACGGTGGCCAGCCAGGTGGCGAAGATGTGGTCGTCGGTGGCCGCTGCGGCGGGGATCTCTGTAGTCACGGGCAGAGCCTACTGAAGTCACAGGCGGTCAACATTGCTTGTCCTAGTGGCTGACTTTTCGGTGCCCATCCGCCACTCTGGTTCTCACACGCCCCAGCTCATCCCCAAATCTGGGGATGAGCTGGACACTCGTCAAGAAAATCGCCGTAGCGTTGCGGCGGCCTCGGGAAGCAAGCCGGCCCAGTCTCGACAACCGGAGAGAGCTCCTCATGTCACACGTCCGCACGCGCCTCGCCCTGACCGCGGCCACGACCGGGCTGGCCCTCGCGGCCACCACCATGGCCTGGTCCCCCGCCTCGGGATCGCCGGTCCCCCTCGCCTCGAGCGCGACCACGGCCACCACCGCCACCGCCCTGACCCCCGTGAACCGGCACATCCTCGACACCCGCGTCACGGAGTCGAGCGGGCTGGCCCGCAGCACCTACGCCCGCGACACGCTGTTCACCCACAACGACAGCGGCGACCGCCCCCGGGTGTTCGCCGTCGGCGCGAACGGCAGGACCCGCGCCGTCCTGACCCTGCGCGGTGCCAAGTCCTACGACTGGGAGGACATGTCGTCGGGCCCGAACCACACGCTCTGGGTCGGCGACACGGGCGACAACAGCCGGTCCCGCTCGCGCATCCAGGTCTACCGGTTCCGGGAGCCCGCACGGCTCTACAGCCGCACGGTGAGGGCGACCAGGTTCACCTTCGCCTACCCCGACGGTGCCCACGACTCCGAGGGGATGATGGTCAACCCCCGCACGGGTCGCGTGTTCATCGTGTCCAAGCAGGTGAGGGGCGCCGTGTACGTCGGCCCCCGGACCCTCTCCGCCACGTCGGTGAACCGGCTGCGGAAGCTGCGCGGCGCACCGTCGACGGTGACGAGTGCGTCGTTCCGGCCCGGCGGGTGGGGCTACGTGCTCGGCACCTACGGGTCGGCGTACACCTATTCCTCGCTCAGTGCCGGGGCCCACCGGGTGTTGCTGCCCTCGCGCCAGCAGGGCGAGTCGATCGAGTTCAACCGCGCCGGCGGACGCCTGTTCGCCGGGAGCGAAGGCGTCCGGAGCCCCGTCTACCAGGTCGCGGTGCGCTAGCGCGCGACAAGGCTCAGGGGCGGAACCTGACCCAGCCCCTGACCTGCTCACCGTCGACGGTGTTGAAGTCACCGCCGGCGACCACACCCAGACGCGACACGGAGATCGCCTTCACCCCCCAGAACCCGTCGAACCGGGGGCGGAAGTTGCGGTCGAGGGCCCCGGTGACCGCCGACGCCGCCAGCATCTTGATCCGCTTGTTGCCCCGGAACCCGTCGTGGAAGCCGAAGTAGACCCGGCCCCGGTAGTACTCGATCGCCTGGATGTCGCCCATCGCGGCGACGCGCCAGAGCCTAGTTCCGGAGCGGGTGCTCCACGCCGAGGCAGTGTTCGCCCCGGACCCTCCGGCGCCGTACAGCCGCGAGCCGGTGGCGTTGACCGCGAGGCCGAGCGTGGGCTTGGTGGCGCGGGCGAAGGCCGGCCCGGTCGTGGCACCGGTGGTCGACCGCACCGCACCGACACCGTTGCGCCACGCACGGTTGACCTTGCTGAACGGGCCGGCCACGTAGACCGTCGACGAGGAGCGGGCCTTGGCCAGTCCCCAGACGACATTGTTGACGCGGGGCCGGAAGCGACCGTCGAGGGCGCCTCGCCTCGAGAACTTGGCGAGGCGCCACCGGGTCTTCCCGTTGACGTCGGTGAACTTGCCACCGACGTACACCGAGGTGCGGTCCACCGCGATGGCCCTGACGGTGTTGTTGAAACGGGGCCGGAAGCCGGAGTCCAGCCGTCCCGAGGTGACCGAGACCTTGGCCATCCGCAGCCGGGCACGGCCCGCGACCTGGGTGAAGGAGCCACCCACGTAGACGTAGCTTCCGTCGGCCTCGAGGGCGCGCACGGTGCCCACCGTGTCGGCGGACCAGTTCATCCGCAGGGCACCGGTGGTCATGCTGAACCCGGCAAGGTTGCGGCGGGGATACACCGCACCCGTGGGGCTGATCGCCGTGCGGAAGGCTCCTCCGACGATGACGGTGTCACCGACGATGGCAGTGGCGAACACGGGACCGTTCACCTGCCACGAGCCCTCGGGAACCCGGTACGGCACCGCTTCGGCCGACGCGACTGCCGGGCTGCCCACCGACACCAGGCTGATCGCCGCTGCGACCGCACCGGCCACGAGCAGCCGGATCACGGCCCTGCACCCGGTCACTGGTCCTCCACACGGAGCACGAGTGCGGGTCCGAGACCGCCGGGGTACTCCGAGGACGCGTAGTCGGCGCCGTTCGTCGACATCGGCGTGATGCGTAGGCTCACCGCACCGTCGCCGGTGACGAGATCGGTCACGTCCACCTCGTACCAGCTGCCCGCCTGGACGCCGGGCAGAGTGCCGACCGTGGGTCCGGCCGCCGGCGCGGTGTTCCAGGTGACTGTCTGCTCGCTCCACGTCGTGTCACTCGTCCCGGACACCGCGCCACCCATCTCGGTCGGGTCCAGAACGTAGAGGCGAAGCGTCGCCCGCTGCACCTGGCGACCTGCGACGCCCGTGACCGAGAACCGCACCAGGCTGTTGAGCACGGCAGGTGACGAGTCGACCAGGAGCCGGTCGGCCCCGCCGAAGTTCGTCGTCGGCTGGCCCTGGTGGATGGTGGCGTCGTCCGTGGCTGCGAACGTCACCTCCTCGGTGCCCGGGTCGGGCGGGCCCTCCGGTGGAAACCTGACCCACCCCTGGGCGGCCACTCCGGTGACGCTGGTGAAGTCTCCGCCGGCCACCAGGCCGAGGGGCGAGATGTCGAGCGCCATCACGCCCATGAACCGGTTGAACCGGGGCCGGAAGTCCGGATCGAGCGCGCCGGTCACCGCATCGGCGGCGAGCAGCTTGATCCCCTGGTCGGTCTGGTAGCCGTCGTGGAAGCCGAAGTACACGGTGCCCTGGTAGTACACGATCGCCTGGATGTCGCCCATCGTGACGACACGCCACACCCGGGTCCCGGTCGTCGTGCTCCACGCCGCTGCCGTGTTGTTGGCGCCGGCGCCGTACAGCCGGGTCCCGTCAGGATTGATCGCCAGACCCAGGGTGGGCCGGGCGGAGGACCCGAACGACGGTCCGGTGGTCGACCCGTTGGTGGCGCTCAGGGCGCCCACCCCGTTCCGGTTCACCCCGTTCAGCTGGGTGAACAGGCCGGACACGTACACCACCGACGAGGTCGGCGTCTTCACGATCCCCCACACGTAGCCGTTGGCGTTGGGACGGAAGTCCGGGTCGAGTGCCCCGTTGAAGGTGAGCTTGGCGATGCGCTGCCTGGTCGCGCCGTTCACGGTGGTGAACTGACCGCCCACGTAGACGGCGGACGCGTCGGTCTCGATCGCCCTGACCGTGCTGTTGAGATTGGGCCGGAACTGCGCGTCCACGGCGCCGGTGGCCACACCGAGTTTCGCGATCCGCTGACGGGCCTGCCCGGCGATCGTGGTGAAGCTTCCACCCACATAGATGGAACTGCCGTCCGTCTCGAGGGCCCGGACGTCAGCGCTCGCGTCAGCCCGCCAGTCCGTGCGCAGGGCTCCCGTGGTCAGGCTGAAGGCGGCCAGGTTCCGCCTCGCCACCGACTGGCCGTTGGGGCTGACCGCCGTGGTGAACGACCCGCCCACGACCACCGTGTCTCCGACGATGACCGTGGCCCGCACGACTCCGTTGACCCGCCATGACGCCGCTGGCCTCTGGTCCACGAACACGTCCGCCGACGCGGTGGACAAGCTTCCCTGCGCCACGATGCTCAAGGAGGCGCCGAGCAGGCCACCCACCAGCAGGCGCCGTGCACCGCCGAGGGACCACACCTTCCCCTTCATGTCCTGCTCCCCTGCATCCGCGTCCGTTGCCATTGACTCGGTTCGAGGGGTCGCGGCAGGCGAGGTCGTCGCCACTGCCCCCCAAGGCGCCCCACTGGTCGAGCACGCTCGACCGGGCGGCCCCCGAGAACTTCCCCTCAACTCTGGACGCAGGAGGGTCGGCGATGGCCGAGTGCGCCGGGATATACCGCAACTTGGTGAACCTCGCGGCCGACTGTTCGCCCGGCACCCCGTCTCACGGCGGACCGAGCGTGAGCTCGAGGACGGGGCCGGGTGCGGTCGTGGACTCCGATGATGCGTAGTCCGCGCCGTCGGGTGCCGACGACGCCACCCTCAACGCGTAGCTGCCGTCACCCGTGACGTAGCCGGTGAGGTCGACGTCGTAGTCCTGACCCACCGTCACCCTGCCGAGCGTGTCCAGCGCCGGACCGGTGGCAGGCGGCGCGGTGTTCCAGGTGACCGAACCCTCGTCCCATCCGGTGCCCATGGCGAAGAAGGACCCGCCGTTGTTGGAGGGGTCGACGCAGTGGACGTGGAGGGTCGCGGAGAGCACCTGGCGATCGCCGACCCCGGCCACGTCGACCCGGAGGAGCCCGTCCTTGACGGTGTTGCCGTCGACCAGCCAGGTTGCGGCGGCGCCGAAGTTGCGTGTCGGCAGGTCTGCACGGGCGGTGGAGTCCTGCTCGAGCGGGATGACGATCGTGTCGGAGGGCACCGACGTCGTGGCGGTCGCCGGTTCGCTCCAGGCCGACCAGTTGCCTCCGCCATCGCGGGCCCGCACGCGATACGTGTAGGCGCGACCAGCGACCAGCCCCGTGTCGCTGTAGGCCAGCAGGTCGCCCACCGTCGCGACAGCCGTGGCGTCCCGCTCGATCTGGTAGCCGAGCACGGCCTGGTTGTCGCTCGCCGCGGCCCATGCCAGGTCGATCCGGTCCTGGCCCGCCTGCGTGGCGATCAGGCCCGTGGGGGCGGTCGGCGGCTCGGTGTCTTCCGGTGGCGCCGGGTGCACCGCGCTGATGCCCGAGTCGGTGAAGCCCGATCCCGGCACCGGGAGGAACTCCCATTCATAGCTGTCCTCGTGCAGGGTCACCTTCAGGACACCGAAGGCCTGGCCCTGGACCACGCTGTGGGTGGCCGGCGTCGGGAGCGGATACAGGCTTCGCCCGCCGGTGCCGACCACGAAGCTGCGCATTCCGAACGACGGGTCCGGTTGGGCGAGTGCGTCGAGGGGCGCGAACCGTTCATAGAAATGCTCGTGCCCGGCCACCACGAACTCCGCGCCGTGCTGGTGGAGGACGCCCCAGAGGTCTCCCATCTCAGTCCCGTCCTGGCGCGTTCCCGAGACCTGCCAGGGATGATGCCAATAGGCGGCGATGTTGTCCCGGGTGGTCTGCTCCAGGTCGGCACGCAGCCACTGCTCCTGCGGCGACCCTGTCCCGCAGCCACCGACGCGGGCACAGTTGCTGTTGAGCACCACGATGTGCCAGGTCCCGACGTCGTAGCTGTACCAGCCCTGGTCCGGCTGGCCTGCCGCCGACCCGAAGTACGCGAAGTAGGGCGCCGCGTCGGGCGACTGGTACTCGTGGTTGCCGACGGCGGGTCTGGTGCGGTCCAGGTGCCGACCCCAGCTGGGGCCGTAGCAATCGGCGAACTGCTGTGCCGTGGCGTCGGGGTAGACGGTGTCGCCGAGCGCCATGACCGTCCCTTCGACGTCATCGAGCAACGCAGCAGTGGCTTCGTCGTCCGTGGTCTCGCACGCGGCGATGTCCCCGGCACCCACCAGCACCGGGTCGTCGGTCGGCGGGTCGGGCGGATCCGGCTCCCCGGCGACGGTCACCTCGAGACGAGGCGCAAGGGCAGCACCGGCCTCCTTGGACCCGTAGTCGGCGCCGTTCGCGGACTGCGGCTGGAGGCGCAGACTCACGTCACCGTCCGCCGTGACCAGGCTGGTCACGTCCACGTCGTAGCGCACCCCAGCGTTGACCCGGGGCAGCGTGGCGACAGGTGCCGCGGCAGCAGGGGCCGTGTTCCAGGTGACGGTGTCCTCGTCCCAGGAGGCCTCGCCCGTGGGCGCCACGGTGCCGCCCGCCTCGGACTGGTCGACGGCGGCCAGCGACAGCACCGCCCGCTCCACGTCACGGCCGGCGACTCCGTCGACCTCGAAACGGATCAGGCTGTGCTGGACGGCGGGGCTGAGGTCGACCGACAGCCGCTGGGTGCCGCCGAAGTTCCCCTGCGGTTGGTCCTGCCGGACCGTGGCGTCGTCGGACGGGCCGAAGACCAGCTCCTCGGGCTCAGGCCCCAGCTCCGGCGTGGTGACCAACAGCTCCGCGGAGTACGCCGACTCGTTGCCGGCGGCGTCGCGCGCTCGGACGGCGTACCGGTAGGTGCTCTCCGGCTGGAGTGCCGTGTCGTTGAACGTGAGGGTGGTGCCACCCACCGCAGCGACGGGCACACCGTCGCGAGTCACGTCGTAGCCCGCGACGCCCCGATCGTCGCTCGCGGCGCTCCAGGACAGGGCGACCGAGGTCGGCTGGACGGACGTCGTGTGCAGGCCGGTCGGAGGCGACGGTGCCGTCTCGTCGGGCGTCCCCGAGCCCGGGAACCTGGCCCACCCCTGCGCCGCGACCCCGGAGACCTGGGTGAAGTCACCGCCGACCACCACGCCGTCGGCGGTCACGTCGATGGCGTCCACGCCCCAGAAGAGGTTGAACGTCGGGCGGAAGTCGGGGTCGAGGGCCCCGGTCAGGTCGTCGGCCGCGAGGATCCTCAGCCCGGTGTTGCCCTGAAACCCCTCGTGGAAGCCGAAGTAGACCGTGCCATCGTAGTGCTCGATCGCCTGGATGTCCCCCATGGCGCGATGGGTCCAGACCCGGACGCCCGTGCTCGAGTTCCATGCGGAGACGGCGTTGAGCCCGCTGCCACCAGCGCCGTACAGCATCGTCCCGTCCTCGTTGACCGTCAGGCCGAGGGTGGGGCGGGCCGAGGAGCCGAACGACGGACCCGTGGTGGCGCCTGTGACGGCGTTCAGGCCACCCACACCGTTGCGGTTGACGCCGTTCAGCTGGCCGAACGGGCCTGACACGTAGACCACGGGGGACGAAGGCGCCTTGGTGATGCCGAAGACGTTGCCGTTGGCCTCCGGCGTGAACTGGCCGTCCAGCTGACCGGTCGTCGACAGGCGCGCCACCCGGAGCCGGGAGGCCCCGTCCACGCTGGTGAAGTGGCCACCGGCGTAGAGCGACGACCCGTCGAGGACCAGCGCGCGGACGGTCGAGTTGACGTTCGGCGCGAAGCCCGGGTCCAGGTCACCGCTCCCGACGCCCACCTTGGCCAGACGCCGCCGGGTCTGTCCGTCCACGTTGGTGAAGGAGCCGCCCACGTACAGCCAGGAGCCGTCGGAGTCGAGGGCCTGCACCGTGGAATCGACGTCGGCCCGCCAGTCGGTCAGGAGGGCACCAGTGGTCAGGTCGAAGGCGGCCAGGTTGCGTCGTGGCACGGACTGTCCGGTGGGGCTGACGGCGGCAGTGAACGTGCCTCCGACGAAGACTGTGTCGCCCACGATCTTGGTGGCGTAGGTGCGTCCGTTCAGCCGCCAGGAGGGCGCCGGGGTGTCGTCGACGTGGACGTCCGCCATGACCGGGGCCAGGACACCCTGGCCCGCCAGGCTCAGCGCCAGGCCGACGAGCGCGGCCAGCAGCAACCGCACGAGCCCTGGACAGTTCCCGCTGTCGCTCCTCATCACGCCACCCACCTGACCGCTCATCCCGGGATGCCCCTCCCCGGGACGAACTGAGCAGACCCGCCCATCGTGCCACCAGAACGCGCGCGGACCCGGGTCGAGTGGGTCTATCGCCCATTTTGGAGATGGTCCGCGGAGATGGTCCGTGGAGATGGTCCCGGCGAGCCGTCGTACGACGCTCAGCTGTTGAAGCGCGACTGCGTCTTCGCGAGGCCCTCGGTGGTCAGGCACTCGATCGCGTCTGCGGCGTCGAAGACCTGGAACGGGAGCTCCTTCTTCTCCTTCGCGGAGTAGTTCGAGAGCACGAAGTCGGCGACGTCCTGGCGGCCCGGGGGGCGGCCGATGCCGGCCCGCACCCGGTAGAAGTCGCCGGTGCCGAGCGAGGAGCGCATCGAGCGCAGGCCGTTGTGACCGTTGTCGCCACCGCCGAGCTTGACCCGCAGGGTTCCGAAGCCGATGTCGAGCTCGTCGTGCACGGCGATGATGCGCTCGGGCGGCACCTTGTAGAACTTGGCCACTGCCGAGACCGGCCCGCCGGACTCGTTCATGTAGCCGCGCCCGCGCATCAGCACGACGCGGGGTCCGGGCGTGCCGGCAGGGGTCAGCCTGCCCTCGACCACGTCGGCGCGCCCGGTCTTGTGCGCACGCCAGGACGCACTCATCCGCGCGGCCAGCTCGTCCGTGACGAGGTAGCCGACGTTGTGCCGGTGCCCGGAATACGAAGGACCGGGATTCCCCAGGCCGACGACGAGCCACACGTCCTGTGGTTCGGTCATGCCTGAAGTATCCCGGTCCTTGCGCGAAACGATCAAACGGGTTCGGCGGAAGATCACTCCTCGGAGGAACCCTCGGCAGCCTCTTCGCCGACCTCGGGCACCTCGGGCTCGTCCTTCTCGATGCCGGCCTCGGCCTCGGCCTCTTCGAGCTCGGCCTCGACCTCTTCGGTCGTGGGCGCCTCGACGATGTTGACGATGAGGAGCTCGTCGTCGGAGAGCAGCGTGCTGCCCGAGGGGAGCGTGATCGCGTTGGCCAGGATCTGGGTGCCCGCCTCGAGTCCCTCGATGGAGACCTCGAAGTACTCGGGGATGTGCGTCGCCTCGGCCTCGACCTGGAGGGTGGTGTTCTCGGTCATCACCAGGGTCTCCTTGGCGGCCTCGCCGACCAGGTGCACGGGGACGTCGACGGTGACCTTCTCGCCCTTGCGGACGGCGACGAAGTCGATGTGCTCGATCAGGCGGCGGACCGAGTCGACCTGGACGGCCTTGGTCAGCGCGAGCTGGGTCTTGCCGTCGATGTCGAGCTCGAGCAGCGCGTTGGCGCCACCGTGGCGCAGCGCCATGGTGGTGGCGTGCGTCGGCACGGTCACGTGGATCGGGTCGTTGCCGTGGCCGTAGATGACCGCGGGGATCTGGTTGGCACGACGGGCCCGACGGGCGGCGCCCTTGCCGAACTCGGTGCGGGTCTCGGCCTTGATCTTCTCGGCTGACATGTTCTTCTCCTGGCGTGGTTCGCGGATGCGTGCTTCTCAGATGAGGGCAGTGGATGCCGGAGACGAGAAACGCCGCGTCTTCCGGATCGGAAAGCGCGGCGTGATGGATCTACCGGCCCTGTCGATCACGGAGTCCCTGCGGATGTGCAGCGCTCCCTCGCCGAGGCAACTGTACGATCTTACGGCCGGGTCCCCCCGGTTGACCAATTCACGCCTTCCCGCCGCCCAGTAACGTCGACGCGTGACCTCCCTCTCGCTCTCCGACTCCCGTCAGCGCGCCACCGTCCTCGACGTCACGTCGTACGACGTACACCTCGACCTGACCGGCGTGGAGCACTTCGGCTCACGCTCCACGATCCGGTTCGCCGCACGGGAGACCGGGGCGGAGACGTTCGTCGAGATCGCCGACGCACTCTCGGTGCGGGCCACCCTCAACGGCGTGGAGCTGCCGGCGGGCGCGTGGGCCGACGGCCGCATCACACTCACGGATCTCGCCGAGCACAACGAGCTGGTGGTCGACGCGACGCTGCCCTACGTCACCAACGGCGACGGCATGCACCGGTTCGTCGACCCGGCCGACGGGGAGACCTACGTGTCGGCGTACTGCGGGATGGACATCGCCTCGCGGGTCTTCGCCTGCTTCGACCAGCCCGACCTGAAGGCGACGGTCACGCTGACCGTGGACGCCGACCCGCGGTGGACCGTGCTGGCCAACGGTCAGTGCACGCTCTCGGGCGAGGGCCACTGGTCCTTCGCCACCACGCCGCCCATCTCGCCGTACCTCTTCGTGGTGTGCGCCGGCCCCTGGCACTCGGTGACGTTCGAGCACCGCGGCCTGCCCTTCGGCTGGCACGCGCGCCAGTCGCTGGCCACCGAGCTCGAGCGGGACGCCGACGAGCTGCGCCGGATCACCACCTCCTGCTTCGACCACCTCACCGCGACCTTCGACGAGCCCTACGCGTTCGACTCCTACGACCAGGTGATGGTCCCGGGCCTGAACTGGGGCGCCATGGAGATGCCCGGCTGCATCACCTTCGACGACGGACTGCTCTTCCGCGGCACTCCGAGCGCCATGCAGGCGCAGCACCGCGCCATGGTGATCGCGCACGAGATGGCACACATGTGGTTCGGCGACCTGGTCACCATGAAGTGGTGGGAGGACTCCTGGCTCTCCGAGTCGTTCGCCGACTACATGGGCTACCAGGTGGCCGGTGCCGCCGCCGGCTTCACCGACGGCTGGATCGCGTGTGCGGTCAACAGCAAGCCGAGCGGCTACCGCGCCGACGAGCGTCGTTCCACCCACCCGGTGGCCGAGGACGCCGAGGCGATGGTCGACGTCGACACCGCCTTCGGGAACTTCGACATGATCACCTACGCCAAGGGCAACGCCGTGCTGCGCCAGCTGGTCACCTGGCTCGGCGAGGACACGTTCGTGGCCGGGGCCAACGCCTACCTGACCCGCCACGGCTTCGGGAACGCGGAGCTCGCCGACTTCCTCGAGGCCCTGGACTCGGTCAGCGATCGCGACGTCCGAGCCTGGGCGCAGGTGTGGCTGCGGCAGAGCGGGTTCGACACGATCCTCGTCAGCCGCGACGGCGGCGTGCCGGTGCTCACCTGTGAGGGCGGGCGGCCGCACCGCCTCACCGTCACCGGGTACGCCGACTCCGGCGAGGTGGTCGGCTCGCGACTCGTCGATCTCGCCGACGAGCCCGTACCGCTGCCCGAGTTCGCCGGTCTGGCCGTGGTCGCCAACAGCGGCGACGAGACCTTCGCCCGGGTGCGGCCCGACCCGCAGTCGTGGGCGTTCGTGGTCGACCGGCTGAGCCATCTCGAGGACCCGCTGACCCGGGCCGTGCTCTGGCACACCGCGGTCGACATGACGCGCACGGGCGACCTCCGGGTGCCCGACCTGTTCGCCCTGGTCGCGGCCCACCTGGCCGCGGAGCCGCACCCGATGGTCTTCGAGGGCGCGCTGGTTCTCGTGCGCGAGCAGGTGCTCGCGCGTCTCGTCGCACCCGCGCAACTGGAGGAGGCGGCCGGGGTCGTCTCCGCGGTCGCGACCCTGGTGCTGGCCGACGGCTGGGACGGGCCCCGTGCGGTCGCCGCCGCTCAGGCCCTGGCCGCCACGACGACCGACGTCGCCCTGCTCGAGGAGTGGTTGTCCTCCGGCCAGACAGCTCCGGGCCACCCGCTCGACCCCGACCTGCGGTGGTCCGCCGTACGCCGACTCGTCGAGCTCGGCGCCGACCCCTCGGTGATCGACCGGACGCTGGAGCAGGACCCCTCGGCGAGCGGGGAGATCGGTGCCCTGCGAGCCCGCGCCGCCGTACCCACTCCTGAGGCGAAGGCCGCGGCCTGGGCGCTGGTCTACGAGGGCGAGCCGTCGAACCGCGAGTTCCGCGCGGTCAACGACGGCTTCTGGACCTCCGGTCAGCACGACCTCGTCGACGCCTACCTCGACCGGTACGTGGAAGCCGGGCCCGAGGTGGCCCGCCGTCGGGGCCAGGCCTTCTCGAAGGGCGTCGGCCACTCGTTCCCGGTGCTGCCGCTACCGCTGCCCGCGATGGAGCGCCTGCGCGACGGCGTGACGGGCGCCTTGGCCGACTCCACCGCTGGCGTCCCCACCGGGGGTGTCCCCACCGCTGCCGGCGTCCCGACCGTGCTGCACCGCGAGTGGTCCGACCGCCTCGACGACCTCACCCTCGCCCTCCACGTCAGGTCGCGAACCGTGGATTCTTGATGCGCGAACCGCGTGCTTTCGATGCGCGAACCGGGGATTTTTGCGCCCCGGTCTGTGCTCACGCCCAGGGGTCGGTGATCTCGCGCAGGTCCTCGAGCGCCCGGCGTAGCTGGCGCATCTTCGCGGCGCCCAGGTGCTGCTCCCACTCCGACTCGATCAGGTGCTCCGTCTCGCGGGCAGCCTGCTGCGCACGCCGACCTCGCTCGGCCAGGCTGACCAGCCGGGCCCGGGCGTCGGTCGGGTCGGGTTCGCGAGTGACATAGCCGGCCTTCTCGAGCTGGTCGACCAGCGACCCGGCGCTCTGCTTGGTGACCTGCGCCTGCTCGGCGAGGTCGGTGAGGCGGGTCCCGTCCGGACCGATGCGGGCGGCCACCCTCGCCTGCGCCAGGGTCAGGTCGCCGAACCCCTCTGCGGCCAGGTGCTCGAGGATGCGCGTCTCGGCGTACCGGGACGACACGAACATCAGCAGCGCCGGGTTCATCGGCTCCTCGTCGACCATCTGCTCCCCCTTGAGGATTGACCCTTGACAGAACTGGTCAGGCAGGCTGACCATATTGGTCAGGCAATCTTACTACTTATCGGTGGGCGTGATGGACCTCGACACGTTGTGGAGCCACATCCACGCGGAACGCCGCTCACTCGCGGCGACCTTGGCCGGTCTCTCCGCCGCCGAGTGGCAGACCGAGTCACTGTGCCCGGGCTGGACCGTCAAGGACGTCGCCGCCCATGTCATCTCGAACCCACAGATCGGCTGGCGCGCCATGCCGGGCATGACGCTGCGCAACCTCGGCCGCGGCTACAACGCGATGATCTTCCGCGAGGTCAGGAGGCTCTCCGCCGCCCGGTCCCCCGACGAGGTGCTCGCCGACTTCACGACGTACGCCGACTCACGCCGGCACGTGCCGGTCACGACGACCGTCGAGCCGCTGATCGACGCACTTGTGCACCACCAGGACATCGTGCGTCCGCTGGGCCTCTCCCACACAATGGACCCCGAGGCCGCGTCGCTCGCGGCCGACCGGGTCCGCAGACTGGCCTTCCTGATGGGCACCCGCAAGGTGGTCCGCAGCGTGCGAATGGAGGCGACCGACGTCGACTGGGTGCGCGGGTCCGGGCCGACGGTGCGCGGCCCGATGCAGGAGCTGCTGATGGTCTGCGCCGGGCGGGCCCGCGTCGCGACCGGGCTCAGCGGCGAGGGGCTGGCGCTGGTGGGGTGACGAGCGGACCGTTCGACATGCAGTTCGCGCCGACGGCCCGGACGCTGAGCGTGAACCGTCGCGACCATGAGCCGAACTGCATGTTCTACGGTCCGCCAGCGTGCGTGCCGGGCGTGCGTGCCGGGCGGTTCTCGTTCACGCGGGCGTCGACACTGCTCGACCTCCCCGCATGACGTGGGTCTCGACACGGCCGACGCCGCTTCGCAAGCTCAGCGGCGGGCCTGCTCGACCTCCCGCGTCACGGACCCTGGCTCGTTCCTCGCCAGGCTCCTACGCGTGACCGTCGAACATGGAGGTGACGGAACCATCCTCGAAGACCGCGCGGATCGCACTGGAGAGCAGCGGGGCGATCGAGAGCTCGGTCAGCTTGTCGAACTTCTGCTCGTCGGAGAGCGGCAGCGTGTTGGTCACCACGACCTCGGTCGCCGAGCAGTTCTTCAGCCGGTCGACCGCCGGGCCGGAGAGGATCGGGTGGGTGGCCGCGATGATCACGCCGGCCGCGCCCTCCTCCATGAGGGCCTCGGCGGCCTTCACGATCGTGCCGCCGGTGTCGATGATGTCGTCGGTCAGCACGCAGTAGCGGCCCTTGACGTCACCGACGACGCGGTTGGCGACGGTCTCGTTGGGCCGGTCGGTGCGGCGGGTCTTGTGGATGAAGGCCAGCGGCACACCGCCGAGGCGGGCGGACCAGCGCTCGGCGACCTTGATCCGGCCGGCGTCGGGCGAGACCACGGCGAGCGGCTGGTCGCCGTACTTCTCCTTGACGTAGTCGGCCAGGATCGGCAGCGCCATCAGGTGGTCGACCGGGCCGTCGAAGAAGCCCTGCAGCTGGTCGGCGTGCAGGTCGACGGTGATGAGGCGGTCGGCGCCGGCGGTCTTGAAGAGGTCGGCGATCAGGCGGGCCGAGATCGGCTCGCGGCCGCGGTGCTTCTTGTCCTGGCGGCTGTAGCCGTAGAACGGCATGACCACCGTGATGCGCTTGGCGGAGGCGCGCTTGAGCGCGTCGACCATGATCAGGTGCTCCATGATCCACTCGTTGATCGGAGCCGTGTGGCTCTGGATCACGAAGGCGTCACACCCGCGGACGGACTCCTCGTAGCGGACGTAGATCTCGGAGTTGGCGAACTCGTACGCCTGGGTCGGCACGAGGCCGGTGCCGAGGTGCTCGGCGACCGCCTGCGCGAGATCCGGGTGGGCCCTTCCGCTGAACACCATCAGGTTCTTCTCGGTGGTCCGCTTCATTCCGCTCACGCCGGGGGCTCCTCAAGTTCGCGTGGTTGTGCGCCGGTGTTCCTGATTCTGCCCCCAGATTTCACTCGCCGCTAATCCGGCTCAGTCCTCGGATGACCCCGCGGCGTCCTGTACGGCGGCGCGACGTTCCTTCCACCGCTCCAGATTGCGCTGCGGACCCGCCGACACCGCCAGGGCACCGTCAGGAACATCACGTCGCACGGTGGTCCCGCCGCCCGTCATCGCGTCGTCGCCGATCTCGATCGGAGCCACGAACGTGTTGTTGGAACCGGTCTTGGTGCGGTTGCCGATCTTGGTGCGGTGCTTGTTGGTGCCGTCGTAGTTGGCGAAGATCGTGCCGGCCCCGATGTTGGACTCCTCGCCGATCTCGGCGTCCCCGACGTACGACAGGTGCGGCACCTTCGACCCGTTGCCGATCTGCGCGTTCTTGGTCTCGACGAACGCCCCGATCTTGCCGCGCGCGCCGAGGTTGGTGCCGGGACGCAGGTAGGAGAACGGGCCGACGTTGGCCTCGTCGCCGATGACGGCGAGCTCGCCGTGCGTGCGTACGACGCGGGCACCCTGGCCGATCTCGCAGTCCTTGAGGGTGGTGTCCGGACCGACGACGGCGTCCTCACCGATCACGGTGGCACCCAGCAGCTGGGTGCCGGGCAGGATCGTCACGTCGCGGTTGAGCACCACGTCGGCGTCGATCCACGTGGTCTCGGGGTCCATCACCGTCACGCCGTCCTTCATCCACTGCGTGACGATGCGCCGGTTGAGCTCGCGGCCCAGGGCGGCCAGCTGGGCGCGGTCGTTGGCACCCTCGGTCTGGCTGACGTCGTCGATCGCGTAGGCGCCGACGGTCAGGCCGGCCTCACGCGCGATGCCGACCGTGTCGGTCAGGTAGAACTCGGCGTTCGCGTTGTTGTTGCCGATCTTGGTCAGCGCCTCCGCCAGGAAGGACGCGTCGAAGGCCAGGATGCCGGAGTTGATCTCGCCGATGTCGCGCTGCAGCGGCGTCGCGTCCTTCTCCTCGACGATCGCCTCGACGTCGCCTTCCTTGTTGCGCACGATGCGGCCGTAGCCGAAGGGGTTGGGCACGATGCCGGACAGGATGCTGACCGCGCGCTCCGCGGCTTCGTGCTCCTCGGCGAAGGCGCGGAGGCTGTCGCCGCGCAGCAGCGGGGTGTCGCCGGTGACCACCACGACGGTGCCCTCGAGCGGGCCGTCGAGGGCGTCGATCGCCACGCGCACCGCGTGGCCGGTGCCGTCCTGGGACTCCTGGACGGCGAGGATCGCCTCCGGCACCAGCTGCTGGATGTGCGGCCCGACCTGCTCACGCTGGGTGCCGATGACGGCGACGATCCGCTGCGGCTCCATCGCCTGTACGGCGTTGAGCACGTGGCCGATCATGCTGCGCCCGCCCACCTCGTGGAGCACCTTCATGGTCTTCGACTTCATGCGGGTGCCCCCGCCGGCAGCGAGGACGACGACGGTCAGGTTGTGCGGCACAGGTGCTCCTCCGTTGTGTGACTGCTGGTGCGCTGGGCAGCGTCGGCCTCCGAGTGTGCCATGTCAGGCGCGCTCGGGCCGCCCCGGGAAATCGCTTCGCCGGCCCTTCGGGGACTCGCTACTCTCGCGGCATGCCCTCAGACTCGGGAACCCGGACGGACGAACGCATCGAGGTGCAGCGCACCGTCGCAGCCACGCCGGACGACATCTTCGCCGTGCTGTGCGACCCGCTCGGCCACGTCGACATCGACTCCTCCGGCATGTTGATGGACGCCACCGGCGATCCGGTGACCGGCGTCGGCGACCGGTTCGTCGTACACATGGACCGTGAGGCGTTGGGCGACGTCCCGATGGGTGAGTACGACGTCGAGGTGGTCATCGAGCGCTTCGACGCGGGCCGCGAGATCGGGTGGAGCATCGTCGGCACGATCAAGCCGCCGATCGGCCACGTCTACGGCTACCGGCTCGACCCCACCGAACCGGCCGAGGACGGCACCGTGCGCACGCTGGTGACCAGCTACTACGACTGGTCGACCGCGCTATCTGAGTGGAAGGCGATCTTCCCGGTGATCTCCGAGGCGAACCTGAAGGGGACGCTCGGCATCCTGGCCCGCACCGTCAAGCGACGAGGTCGCGTCTAGGGCGCTGCGATGACGGCGAACTCGTTGCCGTCGGGGTCGGTCATCGCCACGGAGCCATCACCGACATCTGCGCCCCGGGCGGCACCGAGGGCGACCAGGCGGTCGACCTCGGCCCGCTGGTCACCGTCGGCCACGAGCTCGAAGCGCATGCGGTCCCGGCCGTGCCTGGGCATCAGTGGCGGACCGCTCCACGTCACCTTCGAGCCACCTCGGGGCGACTGGATCGCGGTCTCCTCGTCCTGGTCCCAGACCAGCGGCCAGCCCAGCGCCTCGCTCCAGAAGTAGCCGACCTGCTGCGAGCCGTCGCAGTTGATCGCGCCGATGAAACCGGTGTCGGCCAGGAAGTTGTTGCCCGGCTCGATGACGCAGAACTCGTTGCCCTCGGGATCGGCGAGCACGACGTGCCCGTCGTCGGGGGTCTGGCCGATGTCGATGTGTTGCCCGCCCAGCTCGAGGGCCCGGGCCACCGTCTGCTGCATGGCGTCGTCGGAGGCGCTGGTCAGGTCGAAGTGGATCCGGCCCTGGCCGACCTTCTTCTCCTCCGTCGCGACGAACCGGAGCCTGACTCCCGGCTCGTCGTCCGGCAACAGGGTGAGCCCGCCGTCGACACTCTCCCGGCCCAGGACTTCGCCCCAGAAGCGGGCCAGCCCGACGGGGTCGTTGGCATCGAAGGTCAGCGCGTGCAGACGTGCGGTCATTGCACCGACGCTAGGACGGTGACCGTTGCGCCGCAACGGAATTTGCTCCCCGGGTAGGAGTCGAACCTACGTCGCTAGTCCTGATTCAAAGTCAGGCGGGCCCTGCCGGCAGACCAACCGGGGAAAGATTGCCCAAAGGTTACTGGCCGTCGTCGCGGCGCGACCAATCTGCCCTAGTGTCGAGCCATGGACCTGCCCGTCATGCCACCCGTGCAACCGATGCTGGCCAAGCCGGTCAAGGGCATCCCCGACCCGGCGAAGCACGACGGCCTCTCGTTCGAGCCCAAGTGGGACGGCTTCCGCTGCCTGGTCTTCAAGGACGGCGACGAGGTCGAGCTCGCCTCACGCAACACGAAGCCGCTGACCCGCTACTTCCCCGAGGTGGTGGCCGCCGCGCGCCAGCAGCTGCCCGACCGCTGCGTGCTCGACGGCGAGCTCTTCGTCGCGGTGGGCGACCGGCTGGAGTTCGAGGTCCTCCAGGAACGCATCCATCCAGCCGCCTCGCGCATCGAGATGCTGTCGGAGAAGACACCGGCCGGCTTCGTCGCCTTCGACCTGCTTGCCCTCGGCGACACGTCGTACGTCGACCGCGCGTTCGCCGAGCGACGTACCGCCCTCGAGGAAGCACTCGTCGGCCTGGCCGGGCCGTGCTACCTCACCCGCACCACGACCGATCCGACCGAGGCCGAAGACTGGTTCGAGCAGTTCGAGGGTGCCGGACTCGACGGCGTGATCGCCAAGCCACTCGGTGCGACGTACCAGCCGAACGCGCGCGCCATGCTCAAGATCAAGCACTCCCGCACCGCCGACGTGGTGCTGGCCGGCTACCGCGAGCACAAGACGTCGACCCCCGAGGCACCGCTGCTCGGCTCCCTCCTCCTCGGGCTGTACGCCGACGGCGAGCTGCAGCACATCGGGGTCTCCGCCTCGTTCACCGCGGCCCGTCGCGCCCAGCTGATCGCCGAGCTGCAGCCGCTGGTCTGCGACATCGCCGACCACCCGTGGGGGCGCTGGAACGAGTTCCTCACCGCCAACCCGGATCGGGTGCCGGGCACCCAGTCGAGATGGAGTGCAGGCAAGGACCTGTCCTTCACTCCCCTGCGTCCGGAGCGGGTCCTGGAGGTCGGCTACGACCACATGGAGGGCCGTCGTTTCCGGCACACGGCACAGTTCAAGAGATGGCGTCCGGACCGTGATCCGGAGTCGTGCGGATATGACCAGCTCGAGGAGCCGGTTTCCTACGACCTGGGTAGAATTCTCTCTATCAGCTGACGATCCGGAGGCATGATCATGGCTACTCATTACGACGTCGTTCTCCTGTGCGAACAGGCGCTCTCCGACGAAGACGCAACGCAGGTCACCTCACTGCACAACGAGCTCGAGGAGCCGGTCGTCTACCACGTGCTGATGCCCGTCGAGGACGCCGCGGCCCGGGTCGAAGCGGCGATGGGCTCACTGGCCGCGGGCGAGGTGATGGCTGCCCCGGCGATGGCAATCGGCGAGGTCGACCTGGCCGAGGTCCGCAAGGAGTGCCTCGACCACTCCGAGCGCGAGCTCGCCCTCACCCTGGCTGCGCTGAAGAAGGCCGGAGCCACGGCCGACGGCAAGGTCGTCCACGAGCACCCGATCGACGCGCTCTCCGCGGCGGTCACCGAGCACGACGGTCGCGAGGCGATCATCCTGACCCGGCCGCACGTGGTGGCCGAGTTCTTCCACGTCGACTGGACCTCACGTGCCCGCCGCAAGATCGGCGTTCCGGTGCTCCACCTGCTCGAGCGCGAGACCTTCGACGAGCAGGCCGAGGGCTACGGCGAGGGCATCACGGGCGTCTGAGCCGAACGAGCTGACCGGCCACAGCGTCCCACCATTTCGGCCCGGTTGCGTCTACATTCGAGTGGTACGCCGTGCAACGTCGCGCGGCATGAACCGGTAGGAGTGAGCATGCAGATCCTCGGACTCATCGTCATCGGCATCATCATCGGCGTCGTGGCCCGCCTTCTCAAGCCCGGCCGGCAGAACATCAGCCTCGTGATGACCTTCGTGCTCGGCATCGCCGGCGCCCTGATCGGCGGCATCATCGCCTCGCTGATCGGCACCGGAGAGATCTTCGAGCTGAACGTGATCGGCACCATCGTCGGCGTCATCGCGGCCATCGTGCTGATCGGCGTGGCCGAAGGAACGATGGGCAAGAAGAAGGTCTGAGCAACGACCTTGCCGGGAGGACCTCCCGGCCGAAACATGAACTCCCCGGGCGAAATTTCGGCCGGGGAGTTCATGTTTCCCCGGTGCACCGGGGAAACCGACGAGGGAGGCGCACGGTCACTCGATGCGGTTGCCGTCCTCGTCCCAGTGCTCGGCGACCTTCTTCGACGGCTGCACCCGCGGCGGCTCTCCCGGCATCTTCGGGTGGTCGGGCGGATAGTTCATCTCGCCCAGCCCCGAGCTCTCGTAGAAGTCGATCAGCGGGGTCAGGTCGTGGTGCACGTCGTCGATCGTCGCCCAGGGGTCACCGTCGGCGAGCCGGTCCGGCACGGTGAACAGGTTGAACGCCCGCGGGTCCCTCAGGTCGGCCAGCTCCGACCAGGTCACCGGTGTCGAGACGGTTGCACCGGGCAACGGCCGCAGGGAGTACGCCGAGGCGATCGTGCGGTCGCGACAGTTCTGGTTGAAGTCGACGAAGATCCGCTCGCCCCGCTCCTCCTTCCACCACGCGGTGGTGACGCCGTCGTCGCGCTTCTCCAGCTCGCGCCCGAAGCCGATCGCGGCATGGCGTACGTCGACGAAGTCCCAGCGCGGCTCGATGCGCACGAAGATGTGCACGCCACGGTTGCCGCTGGTCTTCACGAAGCCCGTGATGCCGACGTCCTCGAGCAGCTCGCGGGCCACCCCCGCGACTCGCACGGCGTCGGCGAACGTCGTACCGGGCTGGGGGTCGAGGTCGATGCGCAGCTCGTCGGGGTGGTCGACGTCGGTGCGGCGAACCGGCCAGGGGTGGAAGGTCAGCGTGCCCATGTGCGCACACCAGACCGGGACCGCCGGCTCGGTCGGGCAGATCTCGTCGGCGGTGCGGCCGGACGGGAACGTGACCTGCACGGTCTCGAGGTAGTCGGGAGCCCCCTTGGGCACCCGCTTCTGGTAGAACGCGTCGGCGTTCCTGTCCTGCGGACCGGTCGCCAGCTTCATGCCCTCACGCACGCCGGAGGGCCAGCGCTCCAGCGCGGTCGGCCGGTCCCGCAACGCCCGCATCAGCCCGTCTCCGGCGGACGCGAAGAACTCCGCGACCATCAGCTTGGTGACCTCGGGGGTGTGCTCGGTGGCCTCGTAGATCACCCGGTCCGGGCTCGAGACGCGCACCGCGCGCCCGTCCACGTCGACCTCTGCGGCTGTTGCCTTC
The DNA here is from genome assembly GCF_001427925.1 of Nocardioides sp. Root151. Classification (NCBI taxonomy): domain Bacteria; kingdom Bacillati; phylum Actinomycetota; class Actinomycetes; order Propionibacteriales; family Nocardioidaceae; genus Nocardioides; species Nocardioides sp. Root151. Next base: position 590,220 of record NZ_LMGG01000007.1, on the reverse strand, counting down.
GCCATGGCCGTCACGCTACCGCCCGGGGAGTTGAGGCACCGGAATAGACTCGGCGCCATGGGTTACCAGGTCGAGAAGACGGACGAGCAGTGGCGTGAAGAGCTGACCCCCGAGGAGTACGCCGTGCTCCGGCAGGCCGGCACCGAGCGCCCGTTCGTCGGCAAGTACACCGACACCGAGGACACCGGTGTCTACCGCTGCAAGGCGTGCCGGGCCGAGCTGTTCACCAGCGACACCAAGTTCCACTCCGGCTGCGGCTGGCCGTCGTTCTACCAGCCGATGACCGACACGGTGGAATACATCGACGACTCCTCCCTCGGCATGAAGCGCACCGAGGTGCGCTGCGCCAACTGCGGCTCGCACCTCGGCCACGTCTTCCCCGACGGGTTCGGCACCCCCACGGGTGACCGCTACTGCATCAACTCGATCTCCCTCACGCTGGAGCCCAAGGCCCAGGCCTGACCCAGCCCGAGGCCCAGGTCTGACCCAGCCCGAGGCCGGGCCTGGCCGGGCCTGACCGCACCCACTCGCACGGCATACTCGTCCTGCGAGGCGTTCCGCATCCCCCACGGCGCCACACCCACACCCCCCGAACGGGCCACCTGCGCGCCCGACCACGCCGAGGGACCGCTCGGCCACGGGCCGATCTCAGCGCGCCGGCCCAATTTTCATCAACGTTGGGCAGGCGCCGACGCCCAGATCTCAGCAGAGTTGCACTCATCCGTAGACGCCGACGGCTCAGGGACGCGGCTACAGGCGGGCTTACGTCATGGGGGGTGCATCTCGTACCCCCTCGAGCCAAGGGGTGTAGAGATGCGAAGGTCTGCAAGGTTTGGTGTGGGGTTGGGGGTGGCTGCCCTCGTGCTCACGGCGTTGTCCGCCACGAGCCCGAGTACGGCGGGTGAGGACCACGACAGGGTGGTCGCCAGGGTGCCCGCGACCTGGACTCCCATCGTCGAGGACGGTGGTGGAGTGTGGGGAACGGCCACGGTAGGCAACGTCACGGTCGTCGGTGGATCCTTCACCAGGGTCCGGGCACGGGGCGCGGCAAACGCCGTCACCCGCAACAACATCTTCGCCTTCAACTCCAACGGCACCATCAGCAACACCTTCGTGCCGACCATCGGCTCCCGGGTCTGGGACATCGTCCCCGCCGGCGACGGGGTGAGCGTGTTCGTCGCCGGCCAGTTCGGCTCGGTGAACCGGGTCTCCCGGACCAACCGGATCGCCCGCATCAACGTCAACACCGGCGCGGTGATGACCACCTTCCGGTCGCCCGGGTTCGACGGCAAGGTCATGGACGTGGAGCTGAAGAACGGCCGGCTCTACGTCGGTGGCTACTTCAGCGTGGTCGGAGGCCAGCCGCACACGGCGCTGGTCGCCCTCGACCCCAACACCGGCGCCCTCACCAACCACGTCGACCTGACCTTCACGGACGTCTTCCGGAGCTCCACGACGGCGACCATCCCGTCCGGCTTCTCCGGCGTCGGCATCGAGCGCTTCGCGATGACTCCGGACGGCTCGCGGCTGATCGCGGTCGGCAACTTCCGCAACGTCAACGGCCAGAGCCGGATCCAGGTCGCGATGGTCGACACCAGCGGCGCCACGGCGGCGCTGACCGACTGGTCGACCACGCGCTACTCGACGACGTGCTCCGGCAACTTCCCGACGTACACGACCGGCGTCGACACCTCCCCGGACGGCAGCTACTTCGCCATCTCCACGGGCGGTGCCTTCAACGGCGGGGCGAACTCCGGCACCCTCTGCGACTCGATCGCACGATGGGAGACCGCCCGCAGCGGCGCCGGCCAGCAGCCGACCTGGGTCGACTACCTCGGCGGTGACTCCGGCACGGCCGTCCACATCACCGGCTCCGCGGTCTACATCGGCGGCCACTTCCGGTGGACGAACAACGCCTACTGCGGTGACTGCATCGGTCCCGGCACGGTCAAGCGCTCGGGCATGGCCGCACTCGACGTGCGCAACGGGCTCCCGCTGACCTGGAACGCCGGCAAGCTGCCGCTCCGCTGGGGAGTCATGCGCTTCAACTCCACAGCCGAAGGCCTCTGGATCGGCCACGACGGCACCACCCTCGGTGGACAGCCGGCCGGCCGAGTCGGGCTGATGCCGCTCGTCGACGGGAAGATCCTCCCCGACGACGACACCGGCAGCCTCCCGGGTGACGCCTTCCAGCTGGGCCGGGTCGTCGCACCCACCGGTCCCAGTCCGATCGTCTACCGCGTCAACGCGGGCGGCCCCGAGGTTCCCTCCACGGACGGCTACGCCAACTGGGCAGCCGACCAGGACGCCAGCTCGGCGTACCGCAACAGCGGCAGCAACGCGGCCAGCTGGACGCAGGGCTTCGGCCGCAACGCCAGCGTTCCCACGGCCACGCCGACCGAGGTCTTCGCCGACGAGCGCTGGGACCCCAACGGTGACCCGGAGATGCAGTGGGACTTCCCGGTGACCACGGGTGTGCCGCTGCAGGTGCGCCTCTACTTCGCCAACGGGTACGACGGCACACAGTTCCCGGGACAGCGGGTCTTCGACGTCAGCGTCGAGGGCCAGACGGTGCTCGACAACTACGACATCGCGGCCGATGTCGGCCACTCGACGGGGACGATGAAGTCCTTCAACATCTCCGCCGCGGCCAATGACGGCAACGTCGACATCGACCTGGGCCACGTGGTGGAGAACCCGCTGATCAGTGCCATCGAGATTGTCCGGCCCGACATCGTCCCGCCGCCTCCCGTGGGTGACGACGAC
>NZ_LMGG01000007.1:338598-587319 GCF_001427925.1 Nocardioides sp. Root151 | reverse complement strand
CTGGCCAACGGCAAGCTCCACTTCAGCAACAGCGACGGAACGCTGCAGACCGTGCAGTGGCAGAGCGGGGCGGTGCCGGGAACGGTCCAGACCCTCAGCGGTCCTTCCGTCGACGGCCACGACTGGAGCACTGGGGCCCTGTTCCTCAGGGCTCCGTGAGAGGACGCACACGGTCATGACCATGACGTNNCAGGACTCCTCGGCCCGCCCAACTGGCTGTTCGTTCCCTGGTCCGGCGGTACGGCGAGCAGACCGCTGCTCGCCGTCCGCTGCCGGACTACCTGATCATCGGGTCCAAGAAGGGGGGAACGTCGTCGTTGACGAACTGGCTCATCCAGCACCCCGACAACCTCAGGATGTTCCCCTCCTTCCAGCCGTTGAAGAGCGCCCACTTCTTCGACATCAGCTTCCACGAGGGCGTCGACTGGTACCGGGGCCACTTCCCGACCGAACGGTTCCGGGCCGGGCACCCCGGGGCCGTCGTGGGCGAGGCCAGTCCCTACTACATGTTCCACCCGGCGGCAGCGGGCCGGGCCCACTCGGTCGTGCCGGACGCGAAGATCATCGCCGTCCTGCGCAACCCGGTGAGCCGGGCCTACTCGAACTACTGGGACAGGGTCGCGGCCGGCACCGAGACCCTGCCCACGTTCGAGGCGGCGATCGACGCGGAGGAGGGACGCCTGGCCGGGGTCGACCACGATCGCCTGCGGGGCGACCCGGCGTACTACTCCCTCGAGCACGACCAGTTCACCTACCTGGCCCGGGGCCGGTACGTCGAGCACCTGCCGACCTGGCTCGACGTGTATCCGGAGGAGCAGACCCTGGTCCTGCGGGCCGAGGACATGTACGACGACCCGGCAGGCGTCTTCGCCCGGGTCCAGGAGTTCCTGGGCCTGCGGGTGTGCCCGGACATCGATCTCAAGACCTACAACGAGCGTTCCAAGCCGCCGATCGACCCACGCACCCGCGACCGGTTGCGGGAGTACTACCGGCCCTGGAACCAGGCCCTCTACGAGCGGCTCGGCCGCGACCTGCACTGGAGCTGACATGCGAATCACCAGACCTCGGGTGGCGATCGCCCACGACTACCTCACCCAGCGGGGCGGCGCCGAGCGCGTCGTGCTCTCCCTGGCCAAGGGGTTCCCGGACGCGCCGATCTACACGTCGCTCTACGAGCCGGAGACCACCTTCCCCGAGTTCAAGGGACTGGACATCCGCACCTCGTCGCTGAACCGGGTCAGGGCCTTCCGCTCCGACCACCGCAAGGCGCTGCCGTTCCTGGCCCATGCGATGTCACAGATGACCATCGACGCGGACGTCGTGATCGCCAGCAGCAGCGGGTGGGCCCACGGGGTCGGTGGCGACCACAAGAAGCTGGTCTACTGCTACTCCCCCGCACGTTGGCTCTACCAGTCCGGCGTCTACCTCTCGGGCGAGTCGGCCGTGCTCACCCGGCTGGGGCTGCGCGCGGTCTCCACGCCGCTGAGGGAGTGGGACCGGCGCCACGCACGCGCCGCGGACCGGTACCTCGCGATCTCCACCGTCGTGCAGGCGCGGATCCGCGACGCCTACGGACTCGACTCGACCATCGTCCCGGCGCCCTCGTGCGCGCCCCTGCTCGACGTCGCCGCCGAGGCGATCGACGAACCGGCGGTCGACCGGGGCGGCTACGTCCTGTGCGTGTCCCGGCTGCTGCCCTACAAGAACGTCGACAAGGTGGTGGCGGCCTTCCGGGAGCTCCCCGACCGCCACCTCGTCGTGGTCGGGCGCGGTCCGGAGTGGGACAACCTCACCCGCGACCTGCCCGCCAACGTCACCTTCCTCCGCGACCTCACCGACGGCCAGATGCGCACGGTCTACGAGCGGTCCGCGGCCCTGGTCGCGGCCAGCCACGAGGACTTCGGGCTCACCCCGCTGGAGGCCGCGGCGTTCGGCAAGCCGAGCGTCGTGCTGGCCGCGGGAGGCTTCCTGGACACCATGGTCGAGGACCGGACGGCGGTCTTCTTCGACGCCCCCGAGCCGGCCAGGATCGCCGACGGCATCCGGCGGCTGTTCGCACGCACGTGGTCGACCGGCGAGATCATGGCCCACGGCGAGCGGTTCTCGGAGTCGGAGTTCCTCTCCACCATCGAGCAGCACGTGCTCGACCTCGCACGACCGGCAGAGCACACCCGCACCGCGGGTCGACACATCAGGGGGATCGCATGACCGAGCCGCGGAAGGCACTCATCACCGGCATCACCGGCCAGGACGGGCAACACCTCTCGGAGCACCTGCACGACCAGGGCTACGAGGTGTTCGGGCTGATCCGCGGCCAGCGGAACGCCCGGCGGGAGGAGTTCGTGGCCGAGTTCCCCTACGTCCGGCTGCTTGAGGCCGACCTGATCGATCCGACCTCGATGCTCGCGTCGGTCCTCACCTCCGAGGCGGACGAGATCTACAACCTGGGCGCAATCAGCCACGTGGGCTACTCGTTCCGCAACCCGCAGCTGACCGCCGATGTGACGGCCAAGGGCGTGCTCAACCTCCTCGAGGCGGTGCGCACCTCGGGGCGTGCGGACGAGATCCGCATCTACCAGGCCTCCACCTCGGAGATGTTCGGCGGACTGGACTACAACCGTCCGGGCACCGGCTACAACGAGAACTCGCTGTTCCACCCGCGCAGCCCGTACGGCGTCGCCAAGCTCTACGCCCACTGGATCGCGAAGACGTACCGCGAGAGCTACGGCATGTTCGTGACCTGCGGGATCCTCTTCAACCACGAGGGCGAGCGGCGTGGGCGTGAGTTCGTCACCCGCAAGATCAGCGACGGCGTCGCGAGGATCCATCACGGACTGCAGGCCGACATCGTGCTCGGCGACCTCTGGCCGAAGCGGGACTGGGGCTACGCCGGCGACTACGTGCGCGGCATGTGGCAGATGCTCCAGCACGACGCGCCGGACGACTTCGTCCTCGCCACCGGCGAGACCCACTCGATCGAGGACTTCCTCGCGTTGGCCTTCCTCGAGATCGGCATCGAGGACTGGCGGCCCTACGTCCGTCAGGACCCTGAGTTCATGCGGCCTGCCGAGGTCGACATCCTCCTCGGCGACCCCTCGAAGGCCGAGGAGGTCCTCGGCTGGAAGCGCGAGGTGGACTTCCCCGCGCTGGTCAGCCGCATGGTGCAGCACGACATCAGGCTGACCGCACCGCGCGCCTGATGAACGACACAGCGCTGGTCACCGGGGTCAACGGATTCGTCGGGCCCCACCTGGTGCGCGAGCTGCGCGCGCACGGCTACGACGTCGTCGGCCTGTCGCAGGAGCCCGGGCCCCGGACAGAGCTCGCGACGGACCTCGCCGACTACCTTGCCGTCGACCTGGTCGCGGGCCCGCCGTCGCTGCCGGACGTCGACGCCGTCGTGCACCTCGCGGGCCTGTCCGCCGTGGGGCCGTCCTTCGAGGATCCGCAGGGCTACATCACGGCCAACACCGCGATGACCACGTCACTGTGCGCCGCACTGCAGGAGCGTGGCAGCCGGGCCCGCGTGCTGGTCGTGAGCACCGGGGCCGTCTACGACCCCGCACAGTCGATGCCGATCGATGAACGTGGCCGCACCACCCCGACGTCGCCGTACGTCGTGAGCAAGCTGGCCGTCGAGTCGATCGCGGCGTACTACGCCCTCCGTGGGCTCTCCACGGTCGTCGGCCGCCCGTTCAACCACGTCGGTCCGGGACAAGGCAGTGGCTTCCTGGTGCCGGACCTGTTCACCGCGGTCGCACACGCCAGGGACACGGGAGCCGCGGTGCCTGTGGGCAACCTCGCCACGAGCCGTGACTACACCGACGTCCGGGACGTCGCCGCGGCGTACCGCCTGCTCCTGGAGGCCGACGTCGAGCCGGGCAGCGTCTTCAACGTCTGCAGTGGCCGGGCAGTGTCGGGCGAGATCCTGCTCAAGCTGGTCACCGAGCTGCTGGGCAGCCCCTCGGTGCGCGTCGAGCTCGACACCGACCGGGTCCGTCCCAACGATCCGCCGCTGGTCGAGGGCGATCCCTCGGCCCTGCGCCGGGCCACCGGCTGGACGGCGACGCGCTCGCTGGAGTCGACCCTCGCCGACATCCTGGTCTCACGGTCGGACGGATGACGACTGGGCCAGGACGTGCTCGAGCACGCCCTGTACTTGTGCCCGCCACGAGAACCGCGCTGCGTTGTCCAGACCGGCGGCCTGGAGCTCGGCCCACAGTGCGTCGTCCTCGACCACGCGTCGCACCTGGGCGCTGATCGAGCCGACGTCGGCCGGGTCGCAGTAGAGCACCGCTTCGCCGCAGCGTTCGCGAAGACTCGGGATGTCGGCCGCCACGACCGGAGTGCCGAACCGCATTGCCTCGACCGGAGGGAGCGGCGACGCCTCGTAGAAGGACGGGAACACGAAGACGCTGGCGCGCCTGTACTCGGCCTCGATCAGCTCGGGCTGGTTGATCTGGCCGAGGAAGTGGATGCGCCCCTCGAGCTCGGGTGGGATCGCGAAGCCGATCTGCTCGAAGCTCGCTCCGCCGGCCCCGACGAACACGAAGTCCAGGTCGGTGGTGCGGACCAGGTCGACGGCGACACGGGCCAGCCCCTCGGCGTTCTTGCGCTTGGTCAGCGAGCCGACGTACAGGCAGCGACGCTCGCGTGCCCGGAGGGTCGGCACCTCCGGCGCCCCGGGCTCCAGGGAAGCCGGCCGGTCACTGGGGTGGGCCTCGACGGCGCCCTCGCCGCCGCCGTTCTGCACGGCGACCAGGCGATGAGCGGGGACGAGGCGCCGGTAGTGGTGGCGGATGGCCGCGGCCTCGCTCCGGGACACGGTGTAGACCCGCTCGGACCGGGCCAGCACGACCGGGATGACGAGGCTGTAGAGGAGCCGGAAGCCGCGGCTGTAGGCGCTGGGGAAGTACTTGTAGGACAGGTCGTGGACCATCGTGTGGACCCGGCGCCGACGACGCAGCAACAGGGCGAGCGGGGCGAGATTTCCCAGGCAGAGCAAGGGATCCGAACCCGCCAGCCGGGGCAGCTCCAGCTGCTCCCAGGCGTGCGAGTTCAACCTTCCCGCTCTCCGGAGCCGGATCGCCTTGAAGTCCGGCGTGGTCACGAGCGACCCCCTCGCCGGCGCCAGCAGCTCCACCTCCAGGCCGGGGAGGAGACCCTCGTCCAGCATGGCGTCCAGAGCCTGCACGAACTCGATGGCCACCTTCTGCACGCCGGTGACGTCCTGCAGCAGGAATCGTCCGTTGATCGCCAGTCGCATCGTCATCGCCCCCCGGTCCGCGTCCTCAACGGAGGTGGGCCCGGCTCCTCGGCTCCAGCCACGCGGGCAGGTCGACGTCGTCGGCGAGGAAGTCGTGCAGGCGCAGGAGATCCGCTTCGAAGAGCGGGGCCAGGCTGCGCGTGATCTCGGCGGGCAACGGGTCCCGGCGGATGATCCGGCTCTTGACCGCTTCCCGGAACCGCCAGCTGGTCAGAAGTCGGGCGGTACGACGGAGTCCGGGACTGGCCGATGCCTTCCAGAGTGCCTGCTGGACGTGTCGGAAGCGCGGTGTCCCGGAGATGTTCACCCGCGGCATCCGCTCCCCCAGCCCGGGCACCTCGGGGAGCTCGAGGAAGCGGAGCACCTCGGCCAGCGTCGCGGCGTAGTCGCGTTCGAGGTCGTCGTAGAACCAGATCCCCAGGTTGTCGCGCGGCAGCAGCTCCCGGAAGGCGCCGATCGCGTCGGCGTACATGCTCATCGCGGTGTAATGCCACAGGTGGTGCCAGTTCGCGGCCCGTCGCTCGGGCTCGGCCCGGACCGCCGCGAGGAAGTCCTCCTCCGGCTCACGGCCCTGGGAGCGCAGGTACTGGAAGCTCGAGTACGCCCGCGCGACCGGGTCGCGCAGGAGGACGACGACCCGGACGTCCGGGTTCATCCGCAGCAGCTCGGGCAGGGCGTGCTGGTAGTAGTACAACGTCGACACGGAGCCCTCGCCCAGGGCGAGACCCGAGTCCCGCGGGTAGAGCGCAAGGTAGTCGTCACGGTCCGTGACCGCGGCCCGGTTGATGGAGAGCTGGTCGCCCGGCCCACGGAAGTCGGGCCGGGTGCCGTGCATCGCGAAGTAGTGGGGTTCCTTGGGATCGGTGACGAAGACCCGAGGATGGGCGCGCAGTCCCTCGATCAGGGCGGTGGTCCCTGCCCGTGCCGAACCCGCGACAACGAAGTCAGGGCCGGTTGGGGTCATGTGGTCGATGCTCTCCCGGTGCCCGACCGGTTTCATCACCTCAATTGGTCAAAGGATGCGGGTCACGGGACCGGCAGAGCCTCCGTGGCCCGGGCGAGCAGGTCCAGCCCCCAGCCGGAACGCTCGGTCGCGCTCGCCGGGGTGGCCTGCCGGTCCAGGACGAACCGCAGGTTGACCTCGAGCAGGTAGGCCACGGCCACCGCGTCGGCCTGGGCCCGGCCGAGCCCGATCTCGCCGGAGAGCAGGGCGGCCGCTTGCGCCTGCCAGGCTTGCTCCTCGGCCCGACCGACGCCAGACTCCACCCGGAGCTGCTGGGCGAGGTAGTGGATCTGGTCGAAGCCCACCGGGACGTCCTCGGCGAAGTGCTCCCAGTCCCACAGCAGGACGCGACCGCCGTCCCACGCCATGTTCCAGGCGGTCCAGTCTCCGTGCCAGCATCCCAGCGGCAGGCTGACGTCGCCGGCACGGGCCTCCAGGGTGTGCAGGCTCGCTCCGAGACGCGACCGCCGACCGGCGTCGTCGACCTCACCGACCCGTTGCCGGACGCTGTCCATCCAGCGGCTGTCGGCCAGCCGGTCGACACGAGGCGAGTCGGCGTGGGCGAGCTCCGCCATGGCGGTCAGCGGCATCCCCACCCCCGACGACGATCGCGCCGGCGCGACCAGCGGTGAGACCAGCAGCATCTCCAGGCCGTGCCAGGAACCCTGGTGCAGCAGCCCCGGCAGGACGACCTCCTGCAGGCCGAACCGCGACACCCGCTCCAACGCGGCAGACTCGGCGTGCACGGCTGCGCGACCGTGGGCGTCGATCCCGACCTTGCCGAAGGCCACGGTGGTGCCACGACGGTCGAGGACCCGGACGACGAAGCTGCGGGCGTGTGTCCAGTTGCCGATCCTGATCGCGATGCCGGTCTCCCGCCCGACCACACCTTCGAGCACGGTGATCAGCGACTCGGCCTCCCCCGGCTCGACCCGGAGGCGCGGCACCGGCACCAGACGGGTGAGGCCGGAGGTGTGCGCCAGGGCCAGGAGACGTCGTCCGGCGGACGTGAGCCCACGGGACTCCCCGGCTCCCAGCGCGACCGCGGTCGACGGCGCGTCGGTGGGCAGCAGCCAGTGGGGAGAGCGCACGTGCGGCAGCACGGCGTACAACCTCTGTCCGGGATCGGCACGCATCGCCCGGGTGAGGTCGATGCGCACGGCGTCCGGCCAGATCGCCCTGGCCGTGTCCAGCAGGAGCGCGGACTCGGACGCTCGCCCCATCAGGCACCCCTCCCGGAGACTCGGTCTGGCCGTCGGCTTCCTTGGCAGGCTAGGTGATCGCAGGTCGCTCGACACCAGAACTGGGGACATTCTCCAATCCGAAACGGGGACCGCCGAGCCTGTGCGATGCTGGATGAATGGTCAGGATCCGGCTCTCATGTGCAGTCGGCCTGCTGGTGCTCGGCGTGACGACGGCCTGTCAGGACGCGGAGCCGGCGAAGCATCCACTCGAGATGAACGACACGTCCTCGGCCTCGTCGACCACCTCGCAGACACACCCGCCCGACGCCAGCCAAGAGGCCACCTCGATCGACGACCCGCGCGTGGCTCAGTCGAGCGGCCTGGCCCGCAGCTACCTCCACCCCGGTGTGCTCTACACGCACAACGACCGGAGCACGTCGGCGCCCCAGATCTTCGCCATCGACGCCAGTGGCACCCGCGCCGTCCTCACTCTCGAGGCACCGGCGGTCGACTGGGAGGACATCGCCAGCACACCCGACGGTCGGGTCTGGGTGGCCGACACCGGTGACAACGACGGCGCTCGCTCGTCGATCGCGGTGTACGTCGTGACCGAGCCGTCCGTGCTCACCAGCAGCACGCTGGCCACCACGACGTACCGCTTCACCTACCCGGACGGGTCGCACAACGCGGAGGCGCTCCTCGTCCACCCGACCACGCACCGCCTCTACCTCGTGACGAAGGACCCCGTCGGAGGCACGGTCTTCGTGGCGCCGAGTGAGCTCGACCCGGAAGGCGTCAACGTCCTCGAGCCGTTGGCCGAGGCCCCCGCGAACGTGACGGCCGGCGACTTCTCCCCGGACGGCTCGATGCTGGTCCTGCGCACCCAGGGTCGCGCGTACTTCTACCGCGGCTTCGAGGGCCAACCGGTGGGCGTCACCCTGCCGAAGCAACCCCAGGGCGAGGCGATCACCTTCGAGGCTGACGGCGCCCACGTGCTCCTGGGGAGCGAGGGGCCGCAGAGCCAGATCCTCCGGTTGACGGTTCCGACCCTGCCGAGCTGACCGCCGGGTCGGCGACGGCCGACTCCTCAGCCTTCTCGGCCGGTTCCCTGACCGCGCGCTCGCGCACGTCATGGGCGTACGCCGCGCGCGGCGAGTCACCGAGTGCGTTGCACACGATGCCCACGGCACCGACCTTGAGGTGGCGCAGGGTCTCCCGCACGGCGACCAGCTGCCGGCGTCGGGACACCCGGTCACGGGTCACCACGATCACCACGTCGGCCAGGGTCGCCAGCTCGAGCGAGTCGGCCCCGGTCAGCACCGGGGGGCTGTCAAGGATGACCAGGTCGGCCTCGGCGGCGAGCTCCGACAGCACCACGCGCATCCGGACGGAGCTGAGCAGCGCCGCGGGGTTCGGCGGCGCCGTTCCGGCGGCGAGCACGTCGAGGTTGTCCACCCCGACGTCGATCAGGTAGGACGAGGCCTTGTCCTCGCTGACCAGCAGGTCGGACAGGCCGGGCGGGTCCTCGAGGCCGAAGCGCCCCGCCACGGCTCCTCGGCGCAGGTCGCCGTCGACCATGACCACGCGGAGTCCGAGGCGGGCCGCGGCGACCGCGAGGTTGCAGCTCGTGATGGTCTTGCCCTCGCCCTCCTGCCCCGACGTGATCAGCACGACCGCTCCGTGGGTGTCGTCGGCGCGCGAGGTCGCGGCCATGAACCGCACGTTGACGGCGAGGCGTTGGTACTCCTCGCTCGGTGGCGCGTGCGGGTTCTCCACCGTCACGAGGGCATTGCGGTAGGCACGCTCGGGCCAGGCCGGGACTCTGCCGACGACCACCGAGCCGACCGCCTGGCGGACCGACTCCTCACCGTGCACGGCGTCGTCGAACCGGTCCCGCAGGATGGCCGCACCCATGCCCAGCAGCAGCCCGAAGAGGGCTCCGAGGATCACGTTGAGCAGGGTCTGCGGTGAGACCGGATCGTGGTCGGCCTCGGCGGAGCGCAGCAGCTCGCCACCCGATCCGACCGAGGTCAACTGGTCGGTCAGGGACTCCATCTGGGTGGCGATCTGGCCGAGCTTGGTGAGCACGTTGCGCCGCTCCGCCTGGAGCTCCGCCTTGCCCGAGCCGTCCTTGGCGAGCAGCCGGTCGATCTCCTTGAGCCGGCGGTCGACCTCCGTCTCCTCCTGCGTGAGGCGGTCCCGGGCGCGTTCGTAGCGGGAGATCGACTCCTGCTGGCGGAACTGCAGGTAGGCCGTGGCCACGGTGTTCGCGGTGTCGGCGGCCCGGTCGGGAGAGGTGTCCTCGGCGGTGACCCGCAGGATGCGGCTCGTGTTGAGCGCCTGCACGGTCACCAGCTTCGTCAGGTCAGGCGTCTTGTCCAGGGAGAGCTGTGTCTGCACCAGGCGTGCGACGGGCAGCGAGGTGACCACCTGAGTCTGCGTGGCCACCTCCTCGGCGGCGATGTCAGTGGCCAGCTCGGTGCCCGAGGGTTCGATGAGGACGTCGGCGGTGGAGACGTACTGCGGAGTCGCGGCCAGCGAATAGGCGAGGGCCAGCGCCACCGCGGCCACGAGAACGACCAGCACCAGACGCCACCGCCGGCGCAGTGCCCGGGCGTAGTCGCTGAAGTTCTTTCGGTCCGGCACGTCCGCGACATCTTCGGTCATCAGCAAAACGGCCCCCATCGGTCCTTTTTCATGCAGTCTAGAGCGAGTGAAGCAATCTGGGTCGGGAATGTCTGTCAGCGGAGCCATGGTCTGGTTCGCTGTCTCCTACGCCGGCGCGGTGCTCGGATTCCTGGGTGTGAATGCGGTCGCCGCACGGTGGCTCGGACCTGCCGACTTCGGCCTGTTCGTGGCGGCCATCGCGGCGACCGGACTGCTCGGACAGATCGGACTCGTGGGTTCCCACCGGTCGGGCCTGCGCGAGGTGGCCCGGCTCCGGGACGTCGATGACCCCCTGGCCATGGGCGCCCTGCGCAACGGCGTCCGCGCGGTGAACCTGACCACGTTGCCCGCCCTCGGGCTGCTCGGTGGAGCAGCGACCTGGGTCCTCGCCTCCGACGAGAGTGCGACCACGCGTGCCCTGCTGGCCTTCACCGTCGTCGCCCTCGTCGTCCTGTGCGGCCAGCAGCAGCTGTGGGCGAACTACGTGCGCGGGCTCGGCCACGTCCGCTTCGCCAGCCTGCTGGAGGGACGATCCGGCGGCGCACTCGTCGCGGCACTGCAGGCCGTCTTCGTGCTCATCGCGTGGCTGCTCTGGTCGGGGGCCGGCCTGGCCGGCGCGCTGATGGCGGTCGCCGCAGGATTCCTCATCCCCGTCGTCGCGGCCCGGTGGACCGTCCATCGGCGGTGGCGCGGGGTGACCGATCCGCAACCCCAGCTGTGGCGTGACCTCCGACTGACCATCCGCCGGGACTGGCGGTTCCTCAGCGCCCAGGTGGCGACGTACCTCAATGTCAGCACCGAGATCTGGATCGGGGCGCTGCTGCTCGCCAAGGTCGACGCCTCGATGTTCTCCGCCGGTCAACGCCTGGCCCTGCTCCTCGTGCTGCCGCTGACCGCACTCCAGGTCGTGCTGGCTCCGGTGATCGCCCGCGCCGCCAACGCCGGGCGTGAGGACCAGTCCCTCGAGCCCCTGCTCCGCACCGCCGCCACCGTGGCCACCGGGTTGAGCGTCGTGCTCGCGCTGCCGTTCCTGGTCGCCCCGGGCCGCGTGGTCGACCTCGTCTACGGGTCCGGTTTCGAGGAGTCCGTCCCCGTGCTGTTGCTGCTGGCCCTGGGGTCCATCGGGAACGTGGCCACGGGTACGGCGGGCACCACCTTGTCGATGCTCGGACGCGAGGGGGTGTCGGCACAGGTCCAGTGGTCGGGCGCGCTGCTCCGGATCGGGCTCGGGGTGCCGGCGGCCCTGTTCGGCGGTCTGATGGGCCTCACCCTCTCCGCCCTGGCCGTCTCGATCTTCGTGTTCACGGTGATGTGGTGGCGGGCTCACCAGGCGGTCGGCTTGTTCACCCATGCCACGCTTCGTCCAGAGATGTCCCTGCTCCGCAGGACTCCGGGCTAGGAGGGACACGTGGAGATCACCCTGTCCGTGCTGCTGGCCACGTTCCTGTTCTTCGGCCTGCTGGTCACCTGCGCCGCCCTCTTCACCTCCGGGCCGAGCGACGTGGTGCTGCTGTTCGTCCTGGTGTTCTGCCTCTTCTACGGGTTCCGCCCACTCCTCTTCGTCCTGGGACTCGACGGTCCCCACCCGGGAGAGCTGTTCCCACCGGCCGGGTTCTCGCACGTCCTCACCAGAACGCTGCTGGGCCTGACCCTCTATCTCTTCTTCGTCCTCGTCGGCATCGCCGCCGTACTCCGGTCGGGGGTGCGTGGCTGGGGCCCGTTCTTCGCCGACCACGAGGTCGACCTGCGCCGCTCGCTCAACGTCACCCTGATCCTGACCGCACTCGGCCTGGTCATCTCGGCGTACCTGGTCGCACGGTACGGCGGGGTGGGCGGCGTGATCCGCGCCGGCAAGTACGACAAGGAGCTGGCCGGCCTCTACGTCCTCCGCTCGTTCTCGGCGGTCGGTGCGGTGGTGGCCGCGACGACGTTCATCGACTTCCGCCGACAGGGCTCCAGCTCGAGGCTGCTCACGACGGTTCCCCTGGTCTGCGCGTTCGCGAACGCGTTCTTCGTGTTCATCTGGGGCGGCCGGAGCACGCTGATCGTGGTCGGCGCGACCCTTGTGCTGGGCATGCAGGCCCGGCGTCGCCGGGACAGGCCGGTCCACCGGCAGCGCGTGCTGGTTCGGCTGCTGATCGCGGTCGTCCTGGTGATCGTCGGGGCGAGCGGGATGCGGATGGCCCGCGACACCCTGACCCACGGCGAGGTGCAGGCCGGCTACGCCTCCTCGAGCGCCTGGCGCCAGGCCTCGGTCGGCACCAACTCGATCTACTTCGACGCCGCCATGCTGTCCTTCCGGGACTGGCCGAGCCGCCAGCAGTTCCGCGGCGGTGACGACTTCTACAAGGGCCTGGTCGGCGTCGTCCCACGAGCGGTCTGGCGCGACAAGCCGGTCGGCATCCCACCCGGAAAGTGGTTCCGGCAGGTCTACGAGCCCCGCAAGATCAACGGCTGGCCGATGGGCGCGGGCGCCCTGTGGTACCTCAACTTCGGGTGGCTGGGCCTGCCGTTGGGTGGGCTCATCTCCGGGTTGATCGTCGGTCTCGTGGCTGCGGCCCAGCGGCGCCGGCCCAGGAGCGGCTTCAACACGGGCGTCGCGGTGATCGCCGCCGTGTTCGTGCTGCCCCTGGGCTGGGACAACCAGACCCTGATGAAGTTCATCATCTGGTTGGTGCCGATGTGGGTGCTCGCGCGCTACATCGCCCCTCGACGAGCCCGCAGGTCCCTGGTGACCGGCATCCCCGCCGCGCGCCAGGCCGCGAACCCACCGACCACGTCCGTGGCCCGGTGGACTCCCAGCTGGCGCAACGAGTCGGCGGCCAAGGACGACGTGTAGCCCTCCTGGCACAGCACCAGCACGCGTGCGTCGTACGACGCCAGCGGAAGGCGGGTCTCGCTGCGCGGGTCGAGACGCCACTCGAGCACGTTGCGATCGATGACCAGCACGCCCGGGAGCGGCTCGACCTCGCCCTCGGCGGCGCGCTGTGCGTCGGGGCGGATGTCGACCAGGATCGCCCGACCGCCGATCAGCTCCTGGTACGCCGCACGCGCGCTGGCCCGGTCCAGGTGGGAACGGGCCTCGGCGAGCATGTCGTCGATTCCGTTGAAGTAGATCTCCTCGAAGCGCGGGGCCGTCACTGCCTCGGCGGTCACCACTGCTCACGTCCTTCCACACCGGTGGCCTCGAGTCGGCCGTCGACCAGGACGTAGCGGGTCATCGCCGCCAGCCGGGGCGAGTAGGCGTGCACCGAGAGCGCCGGACGGTCGCCGAGGTTGACGACGTCATGGACGTGGTTGGCCGAGAAGGCCCAGGCCTCGCCGATGCCGAGTCGACGTACCTCCTGGCCGTGCTCGGTGACGCTGTGCTCGGTGAGTTCGCCGGAGATCGTGGTGAAGGCACCGGAGGCGTCACCGTGGTCGTGCCAGCCGGTGCGGGAGCCGGGTGGCCACGAGATCAGCCAGAGCTGGAAGTCGTCGGTGGAGACCAGCTCGGTCCACTGGCGCTCGGTCGCGTTCGGGTCGTGCAGGTGGAGCAGGTCGGGGTCGTCTGCGTAGTCACGCAGGGTCTGCAGCAGGGGCAGGACGGTCAGGACGGTCATGGCTTCTCCTGTGTCGGAGGTGGATCTGGGTGGATGTCGGGGCGCGGGAGGACATCCACGGACACAGGTCACTGGCCGTGCGGAGCAGGTCGACGTGCAGACGGCGGTACGCCGGGTAGGACATGGGGACTTCTCTCGGAGGGCGCACGGAGACGGTGCGCGGGGTTTCGGCTGAGCGAGTGTCAGGCGAAACGACAACACTCGACGGGCGCGCCACAGCGCGTTCCGTGAATGTCGAGTACCGAGGTCATGAATCAAGTGTGCGGGGTGGGGGCCACCAGTTCAAGGCTGGTCTCACGGTGTGGTCAGGTGCGACCCATGAACAACAGCAGGAGCGCCAGGACGGCGAGGACGCTCAGCAGCGGCCAGGCATTGGCCGAGCCCGTGAAGCGGGCAAGCGACAGCTTCATACCCCTATAGACGCACGAGCGGCCGGATCGGTTGCGTTGCTCGTCCGGCGTGCGCCCACGGCGCGGCGATCAGGGCAGGCGGTCGAGCAGGTCCGTCGGCGTGGCCCGGGTGCCGGTGTAGAACGGCACCTCCTCGCGCACGTGGCGGCGGGTCTCGGAGCCGCGCAGGTGACGCATCAGGTCGACGATGCGGTACATCTCGTCGGCCTCGAAGGCGAGGATCCACTCGTAGTCGCCGAGCGCGAACGACGGAACCGTGTTGGCACGCACGTCGGGGAACTCGCGGGCCATGCCGCCGTGCTCGGCGAGCAGCCGGCGACGCTCGGCGTCCTCGAGGAGGTACCACTCGAAGGAGCGCACGAACGGGTAGACCGCGACGTGGGTGCGGGGCTCCTCGGACAGGAAGGCCGGCAGGTGGCTCTTGTTGAACTCGGCCGGACGGTGCAACGCCATCTGCGACCAGACCGGTGCGACGCGTCGCCCGAACGCCGTACGCCGGAACGCGTTGTAGGCCGCCTGGAGCTTCTCGGACTCCTCGGCATGCCACCAGATCATCACGTCGGCGTCGGCCCGGAAGCCGGACACGTCGTAGGTGCCGCGCACGACCACGTCGTCGGCGGCGAGCTTCTCGTAGAACGCCTCGAGCTCCTGCGCCTCGGCGGCCCGGTCTTCAGCGGTGGCGTCGCCGAAGGTCGTGTCGAGCCTGAAGACCGACCACATCGTGTAGCGGATCTTGTCGTTCAGCTCGCGGATCTGCGCAGCGTTCGTGGGAGCAGGGTTGGACATGCCCCCATTGTGCCGCGCCGTTGCCCCGCCCCCTCCCCCGGGTAGTCCCTGACGTTTCGGTCCTCCAGTTGGGATAGTCCCTGACGTTTCGGTCCTTCGGTACGGCGATTCGGGGCGCGAACGTCAGGGAGTATCCAGGTGGAGGAGGTCGGCCACGGCGCGCTCGGCCGAGGCGATCACGGCCGGGATCCCGATGCCGTCGTACGCCGCACCGCACACGGCCAGGCCGGGCACCTCGGCCACGGCGGCCCTGATCCGCGCGACCCGGTCGAGGTGGCCGACGGTGTACTGCGGCAAGCCGCCGCCCCAGCGCTGCACGAGGGAGTCGACCGGCCGGGCACGGATCCCGGTGGCCAGCGCCAGGTCCGCCAGTGACTGTTCGACCAGCTCCTCGTCGGGGAACTGCAACGCCGCCTCCTCGTGGTGACGCCCGATCGAGGTGCGCAGCAGCAACAGGTCGTCGCCGGCCTCGCGGACCCAGTCCCACTTGTTGAAGCTGAACGTGGCCGCCTTGATCCGGCGCCCGTCGACCGGCGGCACGAGGAAGCCGGAGCCCTCGAGGCCGGCCAGGTCGGCGGCGCGGAAGGCGAGGGTGACGATCGCCATCGACGCGTAGTCGATCTCGGCCAGGGCACGCGCGGCGTTCGGAGCAAGGTCGCCGAGCAGCCGACCAGCGGGGGTGCCCGGGAGGGCGAGCACCACCTCGTCCGCCTCGATCAGCTCCGGGTGTGTCGTCGGGCCGACGGTCACCTCGAAGCGAGAGATGGCTCCTCGCGCCTCGCCCACCGGCCGGCTGCGTAGTGCGCGCACGGTGGTCGACGTACGCACCTCGAAGCCGCCTGCAGCGACCACCTCGAGCGGCAGCCGACCCACGCCGCCGACGAGCCCGGCGAAGACCGGCACGTCGGACGGGGCCGGCGTGGCCCGCGCGGCCTCGAGCAACGACGGCGAGCGAGCCAGGAGTCCCACCACCTGCGGGATGGTGGCCCGCGCGGAGAGCTCGGTGGCGTGTCCGGCGTAGACCCCGCCGAGCAGCGGCTCGACCAGACGATCGACGACCTCGGCGCCGAGGCGCCGGGCCACGAAGTCGGCCACCGACACGTCGTCGGCCTCCGGCGCCAGGACCTGCTCGGCGCGCGCCCGGGCCACGCCGTCGTCGGAGAGCACTCCGGACGCGGCCAATTGTTCGAGGTCTGCCGGGACCCCCATCACCGAACGCGGCAGGGGGCGCAGCGCGTCACGCGTCCAGAGCCGTGAGGAGAGAGTGCCGGGGTGCACGAGGTCGAGTCCGAGCTCGCGGGCCAGGCCGGTCGCCTCGGGCCGGCGGTTCAGCATCGCCTCGGCACCGACGTCGACCTGCACTCCCCCGACCTCGGCCAGCCGGAGCTTGCCACCCACCTGCGGCGACGACTCGAGCACGGTCACGTCTCGTCCGGTGGCGGCCAGCCTGCGGGCTGCGGTGAGGCCGGCAATGCCTGCGCCGACAACGACGGTTCGAGTCACCCGGCCAGCCTGCCAGATCCGTGATCGCGTCAACGTGGTGGATCGCCTGCACCTGGTGGGTGTTGCGGTTTCACAAGGCCAGCACCCTCCGACACGCCCTCACGGATCAGCGCGACGGAGCCGGCGGACCGTACGACATGCCGGCCACCCGGCCAAGGCGCTCATTTCAACATGCAGTTCGCTCGCCGCGACGCTCACGTCACGCTCACGTCACGCTCAAGAAGCGCACCCGTGGCGTGAACTGTATGTCGAAATGAGCAGACGCCGTCTCACTGGACGTTGTCAGGCGGCATCACGGGACTTGTGCACCGCAGGGCGGTCACCGGGTGGCAAGTCCACCACGTTGGCCGCGGGAGGGGTCACACGGCGGCGCGGAGGCGGGCCTCGATCTCCATCCGGCGGAAACCGCTGCGGTGGAAGACCAGCGGGTCACCGAAGCCGGCGCCGTCGACGGCGTGCAGGCGCAGCAGCACGATGGTGTGGTCGCCGGCCTCGACCTCCCGGTGGATCGTGCAGTCGAAGCGGGCCAGCCCGTCGTCGAGGGTGGCCGCCTCGTCGGCGGTCACCGAGACCGACAGGCCGTCGAAGCGGCTCTCGACGGGCCCGGCGAGCTGGCGGCACACGGAGCCGTGGTGCTCGGCGAGGATGCTCACGCCCAGGTGTCGCGCACGTCGCAGGTCGGGCCAGGTCTTCGACGTGTTCGCGATCGAGAACGACACCAGCGGCGGGTCGAGGCTGACCGAGGTGAACGAGCTCGCGGCCAGGCCGGTGAGCTGTCCGTCGACCTCGGCGGCGACGGCGACGACTCCGCTCGGGAAGACGCCGAACGCCTCGCGCAGCGCGGCGGGGTCGAGGTCCTGGTTGGTGGTGAGCGTGGTCATGCGGAGGCTCCTTCCGTGGAGGCGAGCAGGGCTGCGACCAGCGGACGGTTCACGGCGAGCCAGTCGGTGAACGCGTCGGGGTCGTCGTACGCACCGTCGAGCAGGTAGAGCGCCGAGGTGGGGACCGAGGCGCCGATCTCGACGAGCACCGGTCGCAGCGTCAGCTCGGGCGCCAGCGCGTGGCCGGGACCGGCCCCGAGCATCAGGGGTACGGCGACGGTCCCCCGCAGCGCGTCGGGCGCGAAGCGGTCGAGGAACACCTTGAGCAGGCCGGTGTAGGTCGCCTTGTACGTCGGGCTGGCGACGACCACCACGTCCGCGGACGACACCTCGTCGACCAGGCCGGAGACGGTGGAGTCCGACCAGTCGAGGAGCGCCGGCCCGAGGGTCGCGAGGTCGACGACCAGCGGGTCGACGGCGCCCAGCTCGCCGGCCAGGCGCACCGCCGCGTCGTACGTGCGTGAACGCGGCCTGGGGTTGCCCACCACCACGGCAACCCGGGTCATGAGGCGGCCTTGCGGGCACCGAACGGAACACTCGCCACGGACGAGACCGGTGCGGGGGCCGGGTTGGTCCAGCGGCCGCGTTCGGCCAGCACCGGCAGCACACCCTCGCCGAACGAGTAGGCCTCCTCGAGGTGCGGGTAGCCGGAGAGCACGAACTCGCTGATGCCGAGGTCGGCGTACTCCTCGATGCGGTCGGCGACCTCCGCGTGACTGCCGACGAGGGCGGTGCCGGCGCCACCACGAACCAGGCCGACGCCGGCCCAGACGTTGGGGTGGATCTCGAGGTCGTCGCGGTTGCCCTGGTTGAGCTCGAGCATGCGGCGCTGCCCCTCGGACTCGCTCTGCTTGAGCCCGGACTGCACGCGCTCGATGGTCTCGTCGTCGATCGAGTCGAGCAGGCGCTGCGCCTCGGCCCAGGCCAGCTCGGAGGTGTCGCGGGCGATCACGTGCATGCGGATTCCGAAGCGGATCTCGCGACCCTGCGCCTGAGCCAGGCCACGGATCCAGGCGATCTTCTCCGCCACGGCGGCCGGCGGCTCGCCCCAGGTCAGGTACACGTCGGCGTACTTCGCGGCCACGTCACCCGCCGCCGGCGAGGATCCGCCGAAGTAGATCTCCGGAGTCTCGTGCGGCAGCGCGGCCAGCTGGGCGCCCTCGACCTTGAGGTGCTCGCCCTCGAAGTCGACGGTCTCGCCGGTCCAGAGCCGGGTGACGACCTCGAGGAACTCACCGCACCTGGCGTAGCGCGCCTCCTTGTCGAGGAAGTCACCGAACCCGCGCTGCTCCGCACTCTCACCCCCGGTCACCACGTTGAGCAGCAGGCGTCCGCCGGACATGTTGGTGAAGGTGGTGGCCATCTGCGCGGCCAGTGTCGGCGAGAGCAGCCCCGGGCGGAAGGCGACGAGGAACTTCAGTCGCTCCGACAGCGACGCGAGCATCGCGGTGGAGATCCACGCGTCCTCGCACCACGCGCCGGTCGGGGTCAGCGCCGCCTCGAAGCCGAGCTGCTCGGCACTGCGCGCGATCTGGCCCAGGTAGGGCACCGAGGCCGGCCGGCCCTGGGGCCCCGCGTCGGCCGAGACGCCGTGGCCACCGCTGAGCACGTAGCGGCTGTCGCCGCCGTTGGTCGGCAGGAACCAGTGGAACTTGAGGTCGGTCATGTCGCTCCTATGTCGGTTAGATCTGTCCGTGGTTGGGTGGGAGGGTGCCGTCGACCGCGAAGTGGCCGAGGTGCTGCACCTTCCACGCCGCGGGGTCGTGCAGCGTGTGCGTGCGGGCGTTGCGCCAGTGCCGGTCGAGGTTGAGGCCGGCCAGCGCGGAGCGGGTGCCGGAGACCTCGAAGAGCCGGCTCGCCACGTCGACGGAGGCCGCGGTGGTCGAGGCCCGGGCCGCAGCGACGGCGAGACTCGCCGCACCCGCCGACTCCGCGGTGAGTACGGCGTTCGCCCGGTCGATCGCACGACCGGCCTCGGCGACCAACGCCTCCGCGCCGCGCACCTGCAGCTCGAGCTCGCCGAAGGCGTGCACGACCAACGGGTCGTCGGCTGCGCGCTCGACCCCGGCGTCCGGGTAGGGCCGGCTCTTGGTGCGCACGAACGAGGCGGCCTCGACCAGTGCGGCCCGCGCGATGCCGGCGTCGATGGCGGCATGGAGCACCTGCGCGAACGCGCCGTACGTCTGGGGCGCCTCGAAGGTGAGGTGGAACGGCGTGATGCGCTCGTGGCGTACGTCGACCCCCTCGAGCTCGACAGTGCCGCTGGCCGTGGTCCGTTGGCCGAGTCCGTCCCAGTCGTCGGTCACGGTGACTCCGGGTGCGTGGCGTTCCACCCACGCGACATGGAGCGGGCCGTCGACGCCGAGATGGGTCAGCACCGGGATCCAGTCGGCGAACAGCGCGCCCGTGCAGTAGCCCTTCTTCCCGTCGAGGCGGTAGCCGCCGTCGTACGTCGTGAGGGTGGTGCGGATGTCGCGCACGTGCTTGGTGCCGATCTCGGACTGGGCGTTGCCGAAGCGCTTGCCGCGCAACACCTCGCCGAAGAAGAACTCCTTCTGCGAAGCCGTCGCGTGGTGGCGCAGTGCGTTGACGTAGACGAAGTGGCTGTGCGGGACCTGGGCCACCGACGGGTCGCCCTGGGCGAGCGCCCGGAAGACCTCGACGACGGTCTCGGTGGAGAGGTCCGCGCCGCCGTACTCCGCCGGAACGGTGATCGCCAGGAGTCCGCTGGCCGAGAGCCGGTCGAGCTCCGCGGTCGGCAGGATGCGCTCGGCATCGCGCTGCGCCGCACCCTCGGCGAGCTCGGCGCCGATCTCGCGCGCGACACGGATGGCCCGGTCGGCGGTGAGGACGGGTGGTTTCGCCCTTGGTTTCGAGACAGGCGCTGGCGCGCCTTCCTCAACCAGCGACCAGGGCCCCTGCGACTGCGCGACGGCCGAGGTGCTCATGCGGCACGCTCCGCCTCGGCCTGCTCCATCTCGCGCACGATCGGGAGCACGTGCTGGCCGAAGTACTCCACCTCTTCGTGGAAGTGCAGGTAGCCGAGCAGGAACAGGTTGACCCCACGGCGCTTGAACTCGATAATCCGCTCGGCGATCTGCTCGGGGGTGCCGATCAGGTTGGTGCGGAAGCCGTCGTTGTACTGCACGAGGTCCTCGAAGGAGGAGTCCTGCCACATGCCCTTCTTGTCCGACGTCGACTGCCCGGCCTGCTTGACCGCGGAGCCGAAGCCCTCGACGGCCTCGGTGTCGGCCTTGGCGACGATCTCGCGCAGGGTCTCGCGGGCCTCCTTCTCGGAGTCGCGGGCGATCATGAAGCCGTTGAGGCCGAACCGCACCGCGCGGCCGTGCTCCCGGGCCTCACCCGAGACGTCGGCGATCTGCTCCGAGATGCCGTCGGGGTTGTTGCCGTTGGAGAAGTACCAGTCCGAGACCCGGCCGGCCATCTTGCGGGCGTCGGCGGAGTTGCCGCCCTGGAAGATCTCGGGGTGCGGGCGGCCCTCACTGGCGAGCGGCTTCGGCTTCAGGTCGAAGTCGTGCAGGCGGTAGAAGTCGCCGTTGAACTCGGCGTGCTCGGAGGTCCAGATCTCGCGCACGTAGCGGATGAACTCCTCTGAGCGGCGGTAGCGCTCGCCGTGTTCGAGCCACGGCTCGCCCATCTTGGTGAACTCGTCCTTGAACCAGCCGCTGACCACGTTGATCGCGGCGCGACCACCGGAGAGGTGGTCGGCGGTGGCGATGTACTTGGCCAGCACGCCGGGCTGCCACATGCCGGGATGGACGGCCGCGATCACCTTCAGTCGCTCGGTCGCCAACAGCAGCGCCAGGCTGAAGCTGGTCGACTCGTGCTGGTACGCCGCGCCGTACGACGCCATGTAGCGGACCTGCGAGAGCGCGTAGTCGAAGCCGTTGTTCTCGGCCAGCTGGGCCAGCTTCTTGTTGTACTCGAAACCCCAGTCGGTGCGCTGCTCGATCTTGCTGACGACCAGGCCGCCACTGACGTTGGGCACCCAGTAGGCGAACTTGAGGGGGTCGGTGCTTGGTGCGATCGCGCTCATCGAAACTCCTTAATGATGTTTATGTCTATTAGATTGCTTGATTTACGAGGCGAGATCAAGGCGGGGCCGCCCACCACGCGGACGCGTCTCGCTATGTGGTGATCGGTCACGCCTTGCACGGGTGGGTCAGTCGCGCTTGGTCGTCCCGATCGCCCAGGCGTACGGCGGCGGCGTGCCGTTGACCTCGTAGGCCCCGACCACACGCGCCTTGAGGATGCGCGGGTTGTGCGACGACACGGTCCGAGCGTTGCGCCAGTGCCGATCGAGCGCCTTGGCCCGAGAGGTGGCCGAGGCGCCCAGCGTGTCGAAGAGGTCACTGGTGGCCTTGAGGATCAGGTCGGTCACCACGACCTGGGCCGCAGCGGACTCGATCTCGGCCGCCTCGTTGATCGCCAGCACCCGGTCATGCTCGGCCCCCGCCGCCTCGAAGGCCGCCTGCACCGCATCGGCCACTCGCAGGGTGGTCGCCTCGGCGGCGTAGACCGCCGCAGAGATCTCACCGATGCGGGCCAGCACCTGGGCGTCGTCACGCACACGGGCCGCGTTCGCGTGGGAGTAGTTGCGCTCGCGTCGGCGTACCTCGGCGACCGCGTCGCGGAGCGCCGCCCGACCGATGCCGCTCAGCGTGGCAAGGAGGTTCAGCTGATAGACCGCGGTCTGGTAGGGGAAGCGCTCGGAGAAGACCAGCACGTTTGCCGCCTCGACCCACACGTTGTCGAAGGTGGCCGTGCCACTGCCGGTCCCCCGCTGCCCGAAGCCGTCCCAGTCGTCAGTGACGCTGAAACCCGGCTCATCGGTGCGCACCAGGGCGATCACGAAGGTTCCGTCCTCGCGCAGGGCATAGACATCGGCCCACTCGGCGAAGATCGTGCCGGTCGTGTAGTACTTCGTGCCGTTCAGCCGGAAGCCCTCGCCGTCGGCGCTGAGCACGGTCTGCTGGGTGTCGATCGCCGTCGACCCGACCTCCGACCAGGCATTCCCACCGATCTCACCGGCCACGAAACGGGCGAACCAGGTCGTCTGGTCGACACCGATCACGTGCTGGTGGAGCCGGTCCTCGGCCAACGCGAAGTGACCTCGCAGGGCCTGCGGCAGGTTGTTGTCGACCGCGGCCAGGTCGATCCACAGCTGGGTGAGCTCGGGCCAGCTCAACCCGGCCCCGCCATGCTCGACCGGCACGCGCAGTGCGCCGTACCCGGCCTCCTTCAGCCAGTCGACCTGCTCGCTCGGCAAGGTGCCGTCGCGCTCGCGCTCGACCACCCCGGCGGAGATCTTCTCGAACAGCGGCTGGTACGACGTCCGCACCTCGGCGAGCTTCGTGTTCAGCGCCGCCGCGTTCAGCGCGCCTTCATGCGGAGTCGTTTCGTTCAGGGCCGTTTCATTCAGGGTCATGCGGTTCACCTCGGAGGTAGTGAAGGGAAGTAGTGGTGGGACGGGAGACGGAGAACGGCCGGACGACCGCCGGGAGCGCACCCGCCGATCGTCCGGCCGCAGCTCAGGAGGACGGTCCGATCACGTGTACCAAGTCGGCTCGGGGATCTCGCCGAGCAACGCGTGACGTCCGACCTCGGCGCGCTTGTGGGCGACCGGGTCGTGGAGGCTGTGGGTGCGGATGTTGCGCCAGAACACGTCGAGGCCGACCGAGTTCGCGGTCGCCCGGGCCCCGGTGACCTCGAAGATGCGGTTCGTGACCTCGAGGCCGGTGTCGATCGCCACCTGCTTCGCGGCGGCGATCACGACGGCCGCCTCACCGCGCTCCTGCTCAGTCACCGTGTCGGCGTGGGCGTTGATCCGCTCGATCAGCACGGCGGCACGCTCGGTGATCGCCTCCGCGGCCCACAGCTTGGACTGCAGGTCGCCGTACGTCTCGAGGATGTAGAACTCCTCGTGAGCACTGGCCTTCACGTCCGTCGCGTAGGGCCAGGCGCGAGTCTTGTCCCGGGTGTAGGTCGTCGCGGTCGACAACGCGCCCTGGGCGATGCCGACATAGATGTTGGCGAAGATCAGCTGGATCAGCGGCACGTTCAAGGTGTTGTAGACCCTCGGCCGGAACACCCGGTCGACGTAGCCCGCAGCGGCCTCCCACGGCACGTGGACGTCGACGATCTCGACACCGCCGCTCTCGGTGAGGCGTTGGCCGAGGTTGTCCCAGTCGCCCAGGAAGCGAATGCCGTCCTGGTCGGTGGGCACGATCGCGAAGACGTGGTTGTCGGTGCCGTCCAGCACGCCTTCGAGCACGGTGACGTCGGAGACCTGCCCACCGGTCGAGAAGGACTTCTTGCCGTTGTAGACGAGCTCGCCGTCGACTTCCGTGATGACCAGGTCACTGTCGCGCGGGTTGACCGCACCACCGAAGAACCACCGGTTCTCGACGGCCTGCTGCTCGACGGCCGCGACCTGCTCGGGGGTGCCGACCAGACGGACCGCCCAGAACCACAGGTAGTGGTACCCGATCAGCTGGCCGATGGAGCCGTCCCCGGCGGAGATCGCCCGAATCACCCGATTCGCCGTGGTCCAGTCCTGCCCGCCTCCGCCGTGCTCGACCGGTCCGAGGAGGGTGACCAGACCCGAGTCCTTCAGCAGTTGGACCTCGGCGTGCGGCGTGGCGTTCGCGCGGTCACGCTCCACGGCGTCGATGGCCAGTTGAGTGGCCACGGCTTCGGCACGAGCCACCCACTCCGCGGGGCTGCTGGGCAGTGGGTCGGCCCAGGTGGCGGTGGCCGGTGTGGTGATCGACATGTGTTCGCCTCTCAGAAGGTACGCAATTTGAATTATGTCTAGTGAACTAGTCTACAATTCTGAATGCAAGGAAAAGGCACGCACGGCCGGTCAGCGAATCTCCGAGGGGGCGAGCGGCGCGGCCTTCCGCCGGTCGGTTGTCCAGAAGGAGTCACAGGGTGCGGATCGAACAGCTGCAGTACATCGCGGCAGTGACCCAGCACGGGTCCCTCCGCAAGGCCAGTGAGTCATTGCACCTCTCCCAGCCGGCCCTCAGCGAGGCCGTGAGCAAGCTGGAACGCGAGCTCGGCGTCACCCTCCTCGACCGACGCCGCTCGGGCTCGAAGATCAGTCGCCAGGGACGCGACCTTCTGCAGAACATGGTCGAGGTGCTCGAGGCGGTCGGCCGCCTGCGCACCGCCGCCGGCGACCAGAACCTCACCACCCGGATGGTGCGCATGGGCACGGTCAATGCCGCCACGTCCACCCTGCTCGTGCCGGCCGTCCGCGACTTCCAGCAGGCCAACCCGGCCACCACCGTCGAGGTGGTCAACACCCAACAGGCCGAGATCCACCAAGGCCTCGCCGAGGGCGCGCTCGACCTCGGCCTGATCAACGTGCTCGAGGGCGACGACGTTCCGGTCGACCTCGACGGCACCCGGCTGATCCACGGCCGGCCGGTCCTCATCTGTCGCCACGACCACCCGTTGGCGGCGTACGACGAAGTCACCGTCGGCCAGCTGCGCGAGCACCAGTTCGTCGTGATGCGCGCCGGCTACCTGATGCACCGGTTCGTGCACCGGCTCTTCGGCAGCGACATGCCGCCAGTGGCGTTCAGCACCGACGGGGCCGAGATGGGCAAGGTGATGGTCGCCGAGGGGCTCGGCGTCACCGTGCTGCCCGACTACAGCGTGATCGGCGACCCGATGGAACGTGCCGGCCTGATCACCCACCGGCCGATCACCGGCGACTCCACCGGTGTCGCCCTGATGATGCTGCAGCGCCGGGGCGAGCATCTGCCCCAGGCCGTGCGCGACCTGCAGGCCAGCCTGGTCGCGCACTCCCGCGGGTACCACCGCGCCAGCTGAGCCCACCCTGCCCGAGGGAACCGGTGGTACGCCGCGGGCGTCCCATCCTCATGAAGACCTCTCCCACGAAGTTCGCGGTGGCCCTGCTGGCCGCCGGACTGATTGCACTCACGGGTTGCTCCTCGGGCGACTCCGACTCCTCCGGCGACACCAGCCGGAATGCGGTCGCGGCCGATGGCCTGGCCGCCGAGGACGCGCCGAGCGAGGGCGACGGCGAGGCGACCCTGAAGACCCAGTCCGATTCCGGCTCGGACGCCGGCGGCACCCGCGACAACGGCGGCGCCAACCGACCGGCGCCGGCCACCAAGGCCATGATCAACACCGGCACCGTCTCGCTGGCCAGCCCCGACACCGAGAAGGCGCGTTTCGACCTCCAGAAGGTGGTCGACAGCCATGGCGGCACCATCGCCGAGGAGGAGACCTCGACCGAGGACGACGGCACCATCCGTCGCTCACGCGTGGTCGTTCGCGTGCCGGCGAGGGAGTTCGCCGACGCAATGAAGGAGCTGAAGAAGGTCGCCGAGCTCACCGGTTCCAGCCAGGGCTCGGAGGACGTCACCACCCAGGTGATCGACACCGAGGTGCGGGTCCGCGCCCAGGAGAAGAGTCTCAAGCGCATCGAGCTGTTGCTGGCCCGGGCCGAGAGCATCGCCGACATCGTCTCGATCGAGGCCCAGCTGACCTCACGCCAGGCCGAGCTCGACTCCCTCAAGTCACAGCAGGCCTACCTCGAGGACCAGACCAGCCTCTCCACGATCACGGTCCACCTCGAGCACCAGACCGCGGCGGCGGCCAAGGAGAAGAAGGACGACGAGCACAACGCGTTCGTCGGCGGCCTGCTCGACGGGTGGCACGCGCTCACCGGCGTCGGTGCCGGCCTCGCCACGGTGGTCGGGGCGCTGCTGCCCTTCGCCGTGGTGCTCGGCATCCTGGGCTACCCGGTGCTGGTGCTGGCACGCCGACTGCGCACCCGTCAGCAGGTCGCCCCGCAGGTCGCGAACGCCGAGTAGGTCAGAGCGGGTACGCCTGGACGAACTCCGTCAGCGCCTTCAGCTGGTCGGGGTTCGTCGAGGGGATGACCCCGTGGCCGAGGTTGAAGATGTGGCCCTTGGCGGCCCGGCCGGCCTCGATGATCTCGGCGGCACGCGCGGTCATCACGTCGGTCGGTGCGAAGACCAGGGTCGGGTCGAGGTTGCCCTGGACGGCCCGGTCACCGACCGCCCTGATGCCGTCCGCGAGCGGCGTACGCCAGTCGACACCGACCACGTCGGCGCCGGCCTCACCCATCAGCGGCAGCAGGTTCGACGTACCGACGCCGAAGTGGATGCGCGGGACGCCGAGCTCGCCGGCAGCGGCGAGCACCTTCGCGGAGTGCGGCATGACGTGCTCGCGGTAGTCGCCCGGGGTGAGCGCGCCGGCCCACGAGTCGAAGAGCTGTACGGCGGACGCACCGGCCTCGACCTGCACCTCGAGGTACGCCGCGGCGATGCCACCGATCTTGCGCATCAGCGCGTCCCACACGTCGGGGGCGCCGAACATCATCGCCTTGGTCTTCGCGTGCTCCTTCGACGGACCGCCCTCGACCAAGTAGGACGCCACCGTGAACGGGGCGCCGGCGAAGCCGATCAGTGGAGTGGCGCCGAGCTCGGCGACCAGGTTCTGCACGGCCTTGGTGATGAAGGGGACGTGCTCGGGAGTGAGGTCGGGGATCGCGGCGACGTCGGCCAGCGTCTCGACCGGCTTCGCGACCACCGGGCCGATGCCGGGCAAGATGTCGAGGTCGACACCCACCGCCTTGAGCGGCAGCACGATGTCGGAGAAGAAGATGGCCGCGTCGACGCCGTACCGGCGGACCGGCTGGAGGGTGATCTCGGTGACCAGGTCGGCGTCCATGCACGACTCGAGCATGCCGATGCCCTCGCGGACCTTGAGGTACTCCGGCAGGGAGCGCCCCGCCTGCCGCATGAACCACACCGGGGTGTGCGGAACGGGCTCGCCGCGGGCGGCCCGGAGGAAGGCGGAGTCGTGCAGGTCGGTGGAGGCAGTCACACCGCGAATCTTCGCAGGTCAGGCGGCGTGGCACACAACGGACCCTTCGGACTCGCCCTACTGTGGAGGGCATGGTGGTCCGTCAAGAGGCGCACCCCGGGTCGGGTGCGGGCCTACCCCCCGAGGATTTCCGGGTTGCGGTCGAGAGCATGCGAGCAGCCCGGCTGCGTCCCGAGGTGCTGTGTGAGTCAATGCCCGCGCCCCAACGCATCGCTCCCTACGCCAGCGCACTCTCCGCAGACGTCACCGTCGACGACGCCGACATCGGCACCGGGCGCATCATCTTGTTGCACGACCCGGCCGGCAACGACGCCTGGGCGGGCACGTTCCGCTTCGTGGCCTACGCCCGCGCCGAGATCGACCCCGAGATGGTCACCGACCCGATGCTCGGAGCAGTCGGCTGGTCCTGGCTGACCGAGGCCCTCGAGGCCCACGGCGCCGAGTTCGTCGCCCCCTCCGGCACCGTCACCCGCGTCGCGACCGAGAGCTTCGGCTCGATGGCCGACGAGGACGCCACCGCACAGCTCGAGGTGCGCGCCTCATGGACGCCGGCCGGTCCCGACAACGGCAACTTCGACGTCTCGGCCCACGTCGAGGCGTGGGGCGAGCTGCTCTGCACGGCGGTCGGGCTCGAGCCCGTGCCCGAGGGAGTGACCGCCATCCCGAGCCGTCGCGGCCAGCGCGGTCCCGCCCAGTGAGCGATCCGGGCGACACACCTGACGAGGCCTCCGCCGAGGCGGCTCCGGAGGGCACCACCGACGCGGCCCCGGAGCCCGAGCCGGCTCCCCTGCTGACCCTGCGTGACGGACTTCCTCCGGTGATCGACACCGACGCCGGGCTGGCCGACGTGGTGGCCCGCTTCGCCGCAGGCACCGGGCCGGTGGCGATCGACGCCGAGCGGGCCTCCGGCTACCGCTACTCCGCCCGCGCCTACCTGATCCAGCTGCGGCGCGAGGGCTCGGGCACCGCACTGGTCGACCCGATCGCGTTCGACAACCTCGACGACCTGCAGGTCGCCCTCGAGGGCGTGGAGTGGATCCTGCACGCCGCCACACAGGACCTCGCCTGCCTGGCCGAGGTCGGCCTGCGCCCGTCGTCGCTCTTCGACACCGAGCTCGCCGGCCGGCTGCTCGGCTATCCCCGCGTCGGGCTGGCCACCCTCGTCGAGACCACGCTCGGCATGCACCTGCGCAAGGAGCACTCCGCGGCCGACTGGTCGAGGCGCCCGCTGCCCGAGTCGTGGCTCGAGTACGCCGCACTCGACGTCGAGCCGCTCATCGAGCTGCGGGCCGTGATGGCCTCCGAGCTCGACGAGTCGGGCAAGGCCGGCTGGGCCCGCGAGGAGTTCGACCACCTACTCGACTTCACCCCGGCCGTGCGCGCCGAACCCTGGCGCCGTACGTCGCAGCTGCACCGGGTGCGTGGACGTCGCGCGCTGGCCGCCGTACGCGCGCTCTGGGAGACCCGCAACCGCATCGCCGAGCAGCGCGACGTCACGCCCGGCCGCATCCTGCCCGACTCGGCGATCATCGCCGCCGCGCTGGCACTGCCCGTCGACAAGGCCGCCCTGCTGGGCACCAGCGGCTTCCACGGCCGCGGCGCCGACCGCTACTCCTCACAGTGGGTGGCCGCGCTGGCCGAGGCCCGCGGGCTGTCCGAGAGCGAGCTGCCGCAACGCGGACCGCGCGGCGACGGGCCGCCGGTGCCGCGCACCTGGATCGACAAGGACCCGGTGGCCGCACGCCGGCTCACCGCGGCACGCGCCGGGATGGCCACGCTCGCGGAGACCAACAACCTGCCGGTGGAGAACCTGCTGACCCCCGACACGCTGCGACGCGTGCTCTGGACCCCGCCCGGGACCCGCGAGCCGGCTGCGCTGGCGCAGGCCGTGCAGGAACAGCTCGCCGGTCACGGCGCGCGGCCGTGGCAGATCGGGCTCGTCGAGCCGGTCCTCACCGCCGCCATCCTGGCTGCCGACGAGGAACCCGAGGACGCAGACACGCCAACCGACGCCCCGTCCTCCGACGGATAGTCCCCAACGCCTGGCTCCCGGGAGGGGTCAGACGTTGGGGACTGTCGGTCAGTTGGTGGCGGTCTCGGAGGGTTCGTCCTGGTTCTCCAGGATCGACTTGGAGGCCTCGTCGATCGCCTCGGTCAGCTCCTCGAGGTTGAGCACCCGGTTGAAGAACAGCTTGTAGATCGGGGCGTGCACGGCCTCTTCGAGGTCGTCCCACGAGTCGAGCAGCGGCGGCTGGACGATGTTGCGGACGGTCTGGTTGAAGACCGCGGCGTGGGCCGGCAGCTGGTCGGGCTGGAGGAACGCCTCGCCCTCGGCGACCTCGTTGTTCGACGGCACGAGGTAGCCGGCCTCGGCGACCCGCTCGACCGCCTCGGTCGAGATGATGTCGACGATGAAGTCGGCCGCCGCGGAGACGCTGGAGGGTTCAGCGCTGATGCAGAGACCGCTCACATCGCCCACCGTCGTCTGGCTGTCGAGCACCGGCATCGGCATCACGTCGAAGCTGAGGCTCGGCGTCTTGCGCAGCTCGGGCACCATGTTGCGGTAGCCAGCGATCATGCCGAGCTTGCCGGTCTTGAAGCGGTCGAGCGCCGACTCCTTGCGCAGCTGGCGCGGGGTCAGGTTCACCTTCGACGGGCGCAGCACCCGCAGCGTGCGCGACAGTGCGTCACGGCTCGCGTCGTCGGAGAGGGTCAGCGTGGTGGGGTCGGCCGGGTCGTCGAACAGCTGGCCGTCACCGGAGTAGACGAACGGGGCCAGGCCCTCGAGCGTCGGGTCGATGTAGACACCCTTCGCACCGGGGCGGCTGGCGGCGAACTCGGCGGCCGCGTTGAACTGGTCGAGGGTCCAGGCGGCGTGCGAGGCCGGGGAGTCGAGGCCCTGCTCCTTCATCGCATCCCAGTCGATCAGGTTGGTGTTGTAGTAGATGACCATCGGCGAGACGCCGTACGGCATGCACTGCAGGCGACTGTCGAGGGAGAACGAGTCGATCGCGTCGCGCTTGTAGTAGTCGCCGAAGTCGACGCCGCGCGAGTCGAGCAGCTCCTCGAGGGGCTG
Source organism: Nocardioides sp. Root151 (assembly GCF_001427925.1). Taxonomy (NCBI): domain Bacteria; kingdom Bacillati; phylum Actinomycetota; class Actinomycetes; order Propionibacteriales; family Nocardioidaceae; genus Nocardioides; species Nocardioides sp. Root151. The sequence continues at coordinate 557,029 of NZ_LMGG01000007.1, read as the reverse complement.
GTTGAGGCCCTGCTTGGCCACCTCGGCCAGGTCTCGCTGGGAGAGCAGGTAGACGTCCGGAGGGTTCTTCGCGTTGAGTCGGTCGATGACCTCGTCGGCGTCCGCGGCGTGCTGCAGGGTCACCTTCATGGTCGGGTGGTCGACGTTGAACTGGTCGACGGTCGACTGCATCGCCTCGACCTCTTCGTCGGCTCCATAAGCCATGAAGCTCAGCTTGACCGGGTTCTTCACGGTCCCGACCGGGTCCTGCTGGGGCTCACCCGTCTCGGTGTCGCACGCTCCCGCCAGCATCGCCAACAGAACCGCTCCACACACCATTGCCGCACGAGTCTTCACGCCCGAACGCCCTTTCCTCGCTGCACCATGTCCCGACACGATATCGGGACACACCGAAGCGTCGACCTGCAGCACATGCATTCACCCCTACGCTGACCGCATGGCATCCCTTCCCCGCCCCCTGTCCCGCGTGGCAGTCGGTCTCTTCGCCGCGCTGGTGCTGACCTCCTGTGGCAGCGAATCGGGCCCCGACGACACCTCGGGTGCGGACCCTTCCGACACCGCATCGGTCGAGGCCTCCGACGTGCCCAGTGAGAGCGCCCCGACCGAGACCGAGTCCTCCCCACCGCCGAGCTCGTCGAGCGCCTCGTCCGCACCGAGTACGACGACCGAGGCTCCGGTGACCTCTCCCGTCGACGACCTGTTCCTCACCGCCGACGAGATGCCCGGGCTCAACGACATCACCGTCTGGACCGACGCCGGAACGAAGCCCGAAGGCAGTGACCCGTTCGGCGACTGCGCGAAGTTCTCGCTGGTCGACTCGGGTGCCGACGAGGCCTGGATCCGCACCTTCAAGGCCGACGGCAACCAGCGCGCCGCCCAGCTGATCGCCACCTTCGCCGATGACAAGTCGGCCTGGCGGGTGGAGCAGGTGCTACGCGGGTGGCACCGTGACTGCGCCGCCCAGCTGAACGCCGACGTCGAGCAGGTCAACCCGCTGCAGGCCGCGCAGGTGTCGGCCGGCAAGTCGTTCACCTACCTGCTCCAGTTCGGTCAGAAGGACGCCCAGGACCACCACTTCAACGGCGTCGCGGTGAACCGGGTCGGCTCACGCCTCTCGATCGTGCTGATCGACAACCAGGGCCAGGACTACAACTACGAGCCCGGCCAGGAGCCGGCCCAGCAGGCCGCCCGCGCGGTCGCGGAGAAGCTCGGCTGACGTCCACGAGCGGGTCAGGCGTTCAGGCGGGCCAGCTCGTCGGCGCTGAGCTCGAGGTGGGTGGCCTCCGCCGTGTCGCGGATCGACGCGGGGCGGCTGGCCCCGGGGATCGGGATGATGCTCGGCGAGCGGGCCAGCAGCCAGGCGATGCAGGCCTGCTGCGGGCTCACGCCGTGGGCCTCCCCCACCTCGGCGAAGGCCTTGAAGTCGTCGGCCAGGTCGGCCGCGTGGCGCATGCCGCCCATCGGGCTCCACGGCAGGAACGCCAGCCCGAGCTCCTCGCAGAGCTCCAGCTCCGGCTCGCTGCTGCGGAAGCTGGGGCTGAACTGGTTCTGCACGCTGACCAGCGCGTCACCGAGGATGCCGTGCGCCTCCCTGATCTGGTCGGGGTCGGCGTTGGACAGCCCGACGCGCTGCACCAGCCCGTCGTCGTACAACTCCTTGAAGGCGCCGATGGTCTCGGCGTACGGCACCGCCGGGTCGGGGCGGTGGTGCTGGTAGAGGTCGATCGACTCGACGCCGAGCCGCTTGAGCGAGCCCTGCACGGCCTCGCGGATCCATTCGGGACGCCCGTCGACCGGCCAGTCGGCACCGTCGCGACGGATGCCGCCCTTGGTGGCGATGAGTACGTCGGGTGAGCCGGCGGCGCGCAACGCCTCGGCGATCAGCTCCTCGTTGTGGCCCAGCCCGGGGCCGTCGGGCGCGTAGCAGTCGGCGGTGTCGATGAACGTCACGCCGACCTCGAGCGCCGCGTGCACGGTCGCGATCGCCTCGTCGCGCGGCGGCAGCTCACCGGTCGCGAAGCGGACGCGGGACAGCGGCATCCCGCCGAGTCCGATGGCACTGACGGAGCGGTCACCCAGCTGTCGTGTCTGCATGCCTCCAGACGCTACCCGTCGAGTGTGCCGTGGGCCCGTGCGCCTTCGACGACCCGCTCGAAGACCTCGCGGTCGAGGGCGGCACCCTCGCGACGGAGGCCGCTGTCGGGAAGCCGCAGGAGACGGTTGAGGCGCACCTCGCTCGGCCGGCCCTCGCGGTCCCAGCCGCCGGTGCCGACGTCCATCCAGAACCGACCCTCCTCGGCCTCCTGGACCTCGTCGCGGTCGTGGTCCTTCGAGGTGAGCTGCAGGGCCAGCCACGTGTCGCCGTCCTTGCCGAGCAGCACGACCGGACGGTCCTTGCCCTGGCTGGCGTCCTCCTCGTAGGGAACCCAGGCCCACACCACTTCACCCGGATCCGGCTCGCCGTTCTCGACCGGTGCGTACGTCGCGTCCATGCGAGCGACCCTAACTTCCCGGTAACCGGCGAAGTTGCCGCGGATGGTTGGTGCGGCGATTACAATTGCCGAAGTACGCCGGACCGCGGCAGCCCCGGGTCCCAAAATTAGCCGCTTAGAGCGGCCACGCGCCGTGAGGCGCTCCCGGTCCGGCGTACTCAGACCACGTTGCTGAACAGCGCGGAAGATCCCAGTCACCTGATGACCGGGATCGTCCGCGTTGTCCGGAATGCCGCGATCAGGCCAGGCCGACGGCCAGCTCCTGATGGGCGGCCGTCTCGAGCTGTTCGGAGAGCACCAGCATCTGCCGCGCATCGGGACTGTGCAGGTGGGCGCGACCGACCGCCACCACGCGGGCGAAGGCCGAGGCCCGCAGGAGCACGTCGGCGAAGGCGCTCTCGGAGATGCCGGTCAGCACCGTGTCGATCATCGTGCGGACCTGGTCGGGCCCGGGCGGGTCGGCGACCCCGGCCACGACGCGGGCGACCTGGGCGGCGGCGCGTCCGGCCTCGAACTGGGACGACGCCAGCTGCGGCGAGGCGTGCACCCAGGCCCGCAAGACGTAGAGACGCCAGAGGCACCCCGCCAGCGAGTCGGACGGCGCACCGGACCACAGGTCGGCCAGCGTCTCGAGTCCCTCGGTCTCGGCCAGCCGCAACAGGCGCTGCGCCACCTCGCGGTCGTCGCTGTCCCGGGCACCTCGCACGAGGAGGAACGCGGCGCGGTCGGCCGCCTCGGAGACCAGCGCCGGATCAGTGCCGCCGACCATGCCGTCGAAGAAGTCGGAGGTCTGCATGGTCGGGCGGTGGTGCGGGCGTTCAGTCACCCGACCACATTACCCACGGGCCGCGAAGCCGGTGGGCCGGCACTTGTGCGGTGCTGTGGTCGCTTCCGCCGCGTCACAACGCGTGTGGAGCGACCATAACCCCGCGTTACTTGGGCAGGGCGGGGTTCAGCCGAGGGCCTTGCGGATCCGGGCGTCGCTGACGGTCTGCGCGGTGCCGAGGTGCTGCGCCCACAGCGAGACGCGGTACTCCTCCAGCATCCAGCGCACCTTGCGCAGCGCAGCACCCGGCGGGCGCCCCTGGGGCAACGCCTCCACGCGGTGCAGCCACGCGTTCTGCAGCTCGCTCATCTGGTCCATCACCTGCCGGTCCTTGGCGACCTGCGAGTCGAGCCGCTCCCGTCGTACGTCGATCGCGGCGAGGTAGCGCGGCAGCTCACGCAGCTGCGGCAGCCCGGCGTCGGCGACGAAGCCCCGGTGCACCAGCCGGTCGAGCTGGGCCCGCATGTCCGTGATCGCGGAGAGCGTGGACATGTCGGCCCGGCCGCTGAGCGTCCTGTCGGTGCGCCGCCACGCCTCCAGCACCCGGAACACGTCGTGCATGACGCCACGCACGTGGGCGGGCAGGTCCGTCGCCACGACCGCGGCGAGGGCGGCGTACTCCTCCGGTGTGCGAACCGGGGGGCGGGCGTCGATGGCCTGCTGCAGCACGGCCGCGCGGCAGTCCTCGAGCAGCTCGGTGACGTTCGGGTACGGCGACCCGGCCAGTGCCAGCTTCTCGGCATTGCCCAGCGAGTCGAGGATCTCCTTGACCGGCGACGGGGTGCCGAGCAGCAACAGGCGGCGTACGCCGAGGCGGTGCCGGGCCTCCTGCTCGTCGGCGGAGCCGAAGACCTGCAGGCCCACGGTCGAACCCTCGTCGACCAGCGCCGGGTAGCCGCGCACCTCGTGGCCGGCGCGCACCTGGGTGAACGACGACTCGATGACGCCGAAGGTCCAGGAGGTCTGGCCGGTGACGGTGATCCCCGAGTCGGCGGCGACCTCGGCCATCGCGGCCGCGAACTTCGGGCGCAGCGGTTCCTTGAGCGCCTCGAGGTCCTTGCCACGGGCCTGCTCGCGACCCGACTCGTCGACCACGCGGAACGTTGGCCGCAGGTGCTCGGGGACCTTGTCCCAGTCCCACGCGTCGCGGGGCACGACCACGCCCGTGGTGGCGCGGAACCAGCGTTCGAGCGCCTCGAGCAGCGGTTCGTCACCGGCGGGTACGGCGGCCAGGAACTCGCGGGCCTTGTTGGGTGCGGGGACGAAGTTGACCCGCAGGTTCTTCGGCAGGCTGCGGATCAGCGCGGTGACCAGCTCTTCGCGCAGGCCGGGCACGTTCCAGCTGAACTGGTCGGCCTCGACCCGGTTGAGGGTGGCCACCGGGACATCGATGGTCAGGCCGTCGTCGACCGAGCCGGGCTCGAAGTGGTAGCCGATGTCGAACGTCAGGCCCTCGGCGTGCCACAGCTCGGGGTAGTCGTCGGCCTGCACCTCGTCGGCTGTGTCGTGGGTGAGCATGCGCGGGTCGAAGGTGAGCAGGTTTCCGTTGCGTTGCCGCTCCTTCTTCCACCAGGTGTCGAAGTGCGCGCCGCTGACCACGTCGGCGCCGATCCGCGCGTCATAGAAGTCGAACAGCGTGTGCTCGTCGACCACGATGTCGCGGCGACGGGCGCGGTGCTCGAGCTCCTCGGCCTCCTTCAGCAGGGCCAGGTTCTTCGCGTAGAACTTGTGGTGCGTCGACCACTCGCCATAGACCAAGGCGTGCCGGATGAAGAGCTCGCGGGCCAGCTCGCGGTCGACGTTGCCGTAGTTGATCAGTCGATCAGCGACGAGCGGTACGCCGTACAACAGGACCCGCTCGCGGGCCATCACGGCGGCCCGCTTGGCCGACCAGTGCGGCTCGGAGTAGTTGCGCTTGACCAGGTGGGCGCCAAGGCGTTCGGCCCACTCAGGGTTGATCGCGGCGTTCTGCCGGGCCCACAACCGGCTGGTCTCGACGAGCTCGGCGGCCATCAGGAACTGCGGGTTCTTCCGGGCCAGGCCGGAGCCGGGGAAGATCGCGAAGCGGGCACCGCGGGCACCGAGGTACTCGCGCATCGGACGACGGCCACTCTTCGGCTTCCCGGCGGGCTCCTTCTCCTCCAGCGCGCCGATGTGGGAGAGCAGACCGGAGAGCAGCGCCTGGTGGATGCCGTCGGAGTCGGGAGTATCGGCAGTCGAGTCTTTTTCGGTGGTCGAGTGGCGAGCGCCAGCGAGCGTATCGAGACCCATCTCCCTGCACACCTGGCGCAACTGGGACTCGAAGTCCTGCCATTCGCGCACGCGCAGGTAGTTGAGGAACTCCTTCTTGCACATGCGGCGGAACGCGCTGGACGACAGGTCCTTCTGCTGCTTCTTGAGATAGCGCCAGAGGTTGAGCCACGACATGAAGTCGGACTCAGGATCCTTGAAGCGGGCGTGCTGCTGGTCGGCCTGGGCCTGGAGGTCGGCCGGACGCTCGCGCGGGTCCTGCAACGACAGTGCGGCCGCGATGACGACCACCTCGCGCACGCAGCCGAGTCTTTCGGCCTCGAGGATCATCCGACCCAGGCGCGGATCGATCGGCAGTCTGGCCAGGCGTCCGCCGAGCCTGGTCAGCTTGGGGCCGGTCACGGCGCCGAGCTCTTCGAGAAGCTGGGTGCCGGCCTGCACGTTGCGCTTGTCGGGCGGCTCGACGAACGGGAAGCGGCCGACCTCACCCAGGCCGAGCGAGGTCATCTGGAGGATCACCGAGGCCAGGTTGGTGCGCAGGATCTCGGGCTCGGTGAACTCGGGACGCGCCTCGAAGTCCTCCTCGGAGTAGAGCCGGATCGCCACACCCGCCGCGACACGACCGCAGCGGCCTGAGCGTTGGTTGGCTGAGGCCTGGCTGATCGCCTCGATCGGCAGCCGCTGAACCTTCGTGCGCACCGAGAACCTGGAGATGCGGGCGACACCGGAGTCGACGACGTAGCGGATGCCGGGCACGGTCAGCGAGGTCTCGGCGACGTTGGTGGCGAGTACGACGCGGCGCCCGCGGCCCGACCTGGGCGCCTCGAAGACCCGGTGCTGCTCTGCGGAGGAGAGCCGCGAGTAGAGCGGCACGACCTCGAGCCTGTCGCGCAGGTTGAGGTCTCCCAGCACGTCGGCGGTGTCGCGGATCTCGCGCTCGCCCGGCAGGAAGACCAGGATGTCGCCGGGGCCCTCGGCGGAGAGCTCCTTGACCGCCTCGACGATCGCCTCGGTCTGGTCGCGTACGACGACCTCGCCCTCGTCGTCGACGCCGTCCTTGTCGGTCGTGCCCGCCTGGATCAGCGGCCGGTAGCGCACCTCGACGGGGTAGGTACGGCCGGAGACCTCGATGATCGGCGCGGGGGTCTCGATACGCTCGCTGGCGCTCGCTACTCGACCACCGGAATCGAGTCCGAAGTGCTTCGCGAAGCGCTCGGGGTCGATCGTCGCCGAGGTGATGATCAGCTTGAGGTCGGGCCGCTTGGGCAGCAGCCGCTTGAGGTAGCCGAGGATGAAGTCGATGTTGAGGCTGCGCTCGTGGGCCTCGTCGATGATCAGGGTGTCGTACTTCTTGAGCATCCGGTCACGCTGCAGCTCGGCGAGCAGGATGCCGTCGGTCATCAGCTTCACGCGGCTGGCCCGGCTGGTGCGGTCGGTGAACCTGACCTGGTAGCCGATCACGTCACCGAGCTCGGTGCCGAGCTCTTCGGCGATGCGCTCGGCGACAGAACGCGCGGCGATCCGCCGGGGCTGGGTGTGCCCGATCAGCTTGCCCTCGCGGCCGCCCAGACCACGGCCCAGCTCGAGGCAGATCTTGGGCAGCTGGGTGGTCTTCCCGGAGCCGGTCTCGCCGGCCACGATCACCACCTGGTGGTCGCGAATGGCCGCAGCGATGTCCTCGCGACGGTCGCTGACGGGGAGGTCTGGGTAGGTGATCTTCAGGTCTGGCTGCACAACGTCGACCATTATCCCGGTCGACGCCACCGGGTTTCGCGGCGGCGCCGAACCCGGGCCAACCGTCGGGCCGGCGGACACGGGTCAGGAGGTGGTGCTGTCCTGCTGGCCGCCCTGGCCGGGCGGCGTCATTCCGTTCTGGCCGGGCATCTGCTGGCCGTTCTGGCCGGGCATCTGGCCGAAGTTGCCGGGGCCGTTGCCTCCGGGGCCGCGCATTCCTCCGGGCCCGTCGTCGGATCCGTTGCTGATCGCACCGAGCGCCGCACCACCCGCGCCGCCGAGGATCACGCTGGCCAGGGCCACCGCCGCCACGCCCCGGTAGCCGAGCACGCGGTCCTTCCACGGCCTCCGCTCGGCGGGTACGGCGGCCGGCGCCGGCGCCGCGAACTGCTGCGTCGACTCCTGCGGGACCGGTCGGTCATCGGGCTGCTGGGCGCCGTACGACGCGGCGTCGCTCCCCGTGGCCCGTCCGGGCACGTCGGGGTGCTGGTTCTCGTCAGTCATGTCTCCGAGCGTGCGCCGGAGACCTGTGCGCAGGCTGTGTGGGCGATGAAGCCAGCCTGTGCTTGCACAGGTTCACAGGGAGCACACAGGAACCTGACAGACTCTGCCCATCGGCGCGCGAGAGGTTGGTCACCATGGAGCTCACCAGACCTGACGGATCCCCCTTGCGCGTGCTCGTCGTTGACGACGAGGTCAACATCGCCGAGCTGCTCGCGATGGCGCTGCGCTACGAGGGACTCGACGTACGCCAGGCCCACACCGGCAGCAAGGCGGTGGCCGAGTCGAAGGCCTTCCGCCCCGACGCGGTGGTGCTCGACATGATGCTGCCCGACTTCGACGGCCTCGAGGTGCTCAAACGGATGCGCGGCACCGATCCCGACGTACCGGTGCTGTTCCTGACCGCGCGCGACGCCGTCGAGGACCGCATCGCCGGCCTGACCGCGGGCGGCGACGACTACGTCACCAAGCCGTTCTCCCTCGAGGAGGTGGTGGCCCGGCTGCGTGCCCTGATGCGGCGGGCCGGGGCATTGAACGCGCAGCAGGACAACGTGCTCACCGTCGGCGACCTCACCCTCGACGAGGACAGCCACGAGGTACGCCGCGGCAAGGACGAGGTCTCGTTGACCGCGACGGAGTTCGAGCTGCTGCGCTTCCTGATGCGCAACCCACGCAGGGTGCTGAGCAAGGCGCAGATCCTCGACCGGGTGTGGAACTACGACTTCGGCGGCCAGGCCAACGTGGTCGAGCTCTACATCTCCTACCTGCGCAAGAAGATCGACGCCGGCCGGGAGCCGATGATCCACACCATGCGCGGCGCCGGCTACGTCCTGAAGCCGGCATGATGCGCTGGCGCAGCCTGACCTGGCGACTGGTCGGCATCGCGGTGCTGCTGGTCGCGGTGACCAGCATCCTGATCGCCACGGCGACGACGCTGGCGATGCGGGCAAACCTCAACGCCCAACTGGACAAGGAGATCCGGACCACGTTGGACCGCGTGTCCGACGCGCCCCGAGTCCCAGCCGGCCAGACTGCGGGCCCCCTCCCCGACGGGGAACGAATCGGTCCCCCGCTCGGCACGATCACCCTGCAGGGCACCGGGGCGGGGTGGACGCGCGGAACCGTGGTCGTCGAGGTGAACGGCGCAACCTTCGGTGCGGCCGTCACCCTGTCCGACGAGCAGCTCGCCGCGTTCGCCGATGTCACCGACGACTCCCCCGAAACCCTGAACGTGCCCGACCTGCCCCGCTACCGCGTACTCGCGAAGACCACCAGGGACGGCGAGCGCGTGCTGGTCGGGATGACGACGGAGGAGGTGGACGGCACCCTGAGCGACCTGGTGCAGTGGGAGATGCTGGCCACCGTGCTCGGCGTACTCCTCGCGGCGACAGCCGGCAGTTTCGTCGTACGCCGGCAGCTGCAGCCGCTCAACGACGTCGCCGACACCGCCCACCGGGTGGCCGAGCAGCCGCTGGCATCCGGCGAGATCGACCTCACCGACCGGGTGCCCGAGCACCTGACCGACGAGCGCACCGAGGTAGGCCGCGTGGGAGCAGCCCTGAACACGCTGCTCGCCCACGTGGAGTCGAGCCTCGATGCCCGGCACCGCAGCGAGCAGCAGGTCCGCCAGTTCGTCGGCGACGCCTCGCACGAGCTGCGCACGCCACTGGCCACCATCAAGGGGTACGCCGAGCTGGCCCGGCGCCGACCGGACGACGCGGCGGGTGTGCTCGCCGCGCTCGACAAGGTGGAGGCCGAGTCCGGCCGGATGACCACGCTGGTCGAGGACCTCCTGCTGCTGGCCCGACTCGACTCGGGACGCCCGCTCGACTCCGCCCCGGTCGACCTGACCCGCCTGCTGCTCGAGGCGGTGGCCGATGCCCGCGTGCTCTCCCCCACCCATCAGTGGCGGCTCGACCTTCCCGCCGAGAGCGTCACCGTGCTGGGCGACGAGCAGCGGCTGCACCAGGTGGTGACCAACCTGCTCACCAACGCCCGCAAGTACACCCCCGCCGGCACGACGGTCACGGCCCGCGCCCGGCCCGGTGAGATCACGATCATGGACGACGGCCCGGGGTTCGCGCCGGAGCTGGCCGACACCGCGTTCGAGCGTTTCGTCCGCGGCGACGAGGCCCGCAACCGCGCGGGCGGCGTGGGCCTCGGCCTCTCGCTGGTCAAGGCGATCATGGAGGCCCACGGCGGCACGGTCGAGCTGTCCAGCCGGCCCGGCGAGACCCGGTTCACGTTGAGGTTCCCGACTCACAGGTGAGGGACAGGTTCCACCCACGGCTGACCCAGCCGAGCCGCCGAATGTTGCGGCATGGACACCCAGACCCTGCTGCCCGTCGTACGACCACCTGACCCGGGGACACCAGCCCGGCCAGGACCGCCCGCTCCCCGCGCGGTCCCCCGACCCGTGTGGGAGCGGGCGGCCCTGGCCGGGTTGCTGCTCGGCACGGCCGTGCTCTACCTGTGGGGCCTGTCGGAGTCCGGGTGGGCGAACTCGTTCTACGCCGCCGCGGCGCAGGCCGGCTCGGAGTCGTGGAAGGCGTTCCTCTTCGGCTCCTCCGACGCCGCCAACTCGATCACCGTCGACAAGACGCCCCTGTCCCTGTGGCCGATGGCACTCTCCATCCGCATCTTCGGGCTGTCGTCGTGGAGCCTGCTGGTTCCCCAGGCGCTGATCGGCGTCGGCTCCGTGGCCCTGCTGCACGCCACCGTGCGCCGTACGACGGGATCGGTGGGGGCCGGACTGCTGGCCGGGGCGATCCTGGCGTTGACCCCGGTGGCGGTGCTGATGTTCCGCTTCGACAACCCCGACGCGATGCTCGTGCTCCTGCTGATCGGCTCGATCCACGCAACCGTCCGAGCCCTCGAATCACCGCGCGCCATGCGGTGGTTGGCCCTCGGCGGGGCACTGGTCGGGCTCGCCTTCCTCACCAAGATGCTGCAGGCCTTCCTGGTGCTGCCGGCACTTGCGGCGGCGTACGCGCTCTTCGCCGTGGTGCCGTGGCGCCGTCGCATCGGCCACCTGCTGGTCGCCCTCGGGTCGATGATCCTCGCCGCCGGCTGGTGGATCGCGGTCGTCGAGCTCTGGCCGGCGTCGTCGCGGCCCTACATCGGCGGCTCGCAGGACAACTCGATCCTCGAGCTGACCCTGGGCTACAACGGCTTCGGCCGGCTGACCGGCGACGAGACCGGTTCGGTCGGCGGCGGCAACGGCTGGGGAGAGACCGGCTTCTGGCGGATGTTCAACTCCGAGATCGGCGGCCAGGCCTCCTGGCTGCTGCCGGCCGCGCTCGTCCTGGGCATCGCCGGGCTCTGGTTCTCCCGGAAGAACGGAGTCGCCGGACGCCGGGCCCGGGCCGGTCTCACCCTCTGGATGGGCTGGCTCGTGGTCACCTGGCTGACGTTCAGCTACATGGCCGGCATCTTCCACGCCTACTACACGGTCGCCCTGGCCCCGGCGGTCGCGGCAGTCGTCGCCATCGCCCTGCACGGGCTGTGGCAGAAGCGCGAGTCGCTCGTCGTCTCGGGGGTCCTCGCCTTCGTCACCGCCCTCACCAGCGCCTGGGCGTTCGTGCTGCTCGACCGGGCCGGCGACTGGCACCCCTGGTTGAAGTACGTCGTGGTCACCGTCGGCCTGGCCTGCGCGCTGATGCTGGGCGTCGTACGCATCCTCCCGCAAAGGGTGGCCGTCGTGGTCGCGGCCGGCGCACTGGTCGCCGTCCTCGCCGGGCCGTTCGCGTTCTCCCTCGCCACCGCGGCGACGCCGCACACCGGCTCGATCCCGAGCGCCGGGCCGAGCGGCACGGGCGGGATGGCTGGCATGGGCGGCATGGGTGGCGCACGCCCGGGCGGGGCGGGTGGCCCGGGCGGCACCGGCACCGGCACCGGCACCGGCAGCCTGCTCAACGGCAGCGACCCCTCGACCGCGCTGACCGAGCTGCTGCTGCAGAACTCCGACGCCTTCACCTGGGTGGCCGCGGCGTCCGGATCCAACGCGGCCTCCGGCTACCAGCTGGCCACGGAGGAACCGGTGATGGCGATCGGCGGCTTCAACGGCAGCGACCCGAGCCCGACACTGGCGCGGTTCCAGGAGTACGTCGCCGACGGCGAGGTCCACTGGTACATCGCCGGCGGAGGCATGGGCGGCATGGGCGGTGGCATGCGCGGTTCCGGCGCGTCGTCCGAGATCTCGCAGTGGGTGCAGGAGAACTTCACCGCGCAGACCGTCGACGGGGTCACGCTCTACGACCTCTCCGAAGGCGTCGCGTGAGTGCCGTCGAAGCCCTCGAGCCGGCACCCGTGCTCGAGGTGGTGATCCCGGTCCACAACGAGGAGGTCGCCCTCCCCCGGGCCGTCGCCATGCTGACCCGCCACCTGGCCGAGCTGCCGTGGACGTGGCAGGTCACCATCGCCGACAACGCCTCCACCGACGCCACTCCCTTGGTGGCCCGCCGACTCGCCCATGAGTACGACGGCGTGCGGGTCGTGACGCTCGCCGAAAAGGGCCGCGGCCGTGCGCTCAAGCAGGTCTGGCGCGAGTCGCAGGCCGACGTGCTCGCCTACATGGACGTCGACCTCTCGACCGACCTCAACGCCGTGCTGCCGCTGGTGGCCCCGTTGATCAGCGGGCACTCCGACGTCGCGATCGGCTCCCGACTCTCCCGCGGGGCACGGGTCACAAGGGGGCCGCGGCGGGAGCTGGTCTCCCGCTCCTACAACGTGATCCTGCGCTCCACGCTGCGGGCCCGGTTCCGCGACGCGCAGTGCGGCTTCAAGGCGCTGCGGCGCGACGTCGCCGAGGTGCTGCTGCCGTTGGTGGAGGACGACACGTGGTTCTTCGACACCGAGCTGCTGGTGCTGGCCGAGCGCTCGGGGCTGCGCATCCACGAGGTGCCGGTCGACTGGGTCGACGACCCGGACTCGCGCGTGGACGTCGTACGCACGGCGCTCGACGACCTGCGCGGCATCCGGCGGTTGGCGTGGTCGCTGGCGACCGGCCGACTGCCGATGGAGGCGGTGCGCGCCCAGCTCGGCACGGCCCGCGCGCAGGGTCGACCGGGTACTCAGCTCGCGCTGTTCGCCTGCGTGGGCGTGCTCAGCACCGCGGCGTACGCCGTGCTCTACCTGCTGTTCCGGCAGCTGATGCCGGGGCTCTGGGCGAACGCACTGGCCCTGCTGGTCACCGCGATCGGCAACACCGCCGTCAACCGTCGCTTCACGTTTGCGGTCAGCGGCGGCGGACACCTGCGGCACCATGCCCAGGGGCTCGCGGTGTTCGGCGTCGGGCTGGCGATGACCAGTGGGTCGCTGTGGCTGCTCGAGGCGGTGGAGCCGACCGCGTCGCATCGCGCCGAGGTCGTCGTACTCACGATCGCGAACCTCGTGGTGACCGTGATGCGCTTCCTGGCGATGCGGCTGTGGATGTTCGCGCCGCGACTCAGGACGGCTGGACGACCTCGACCAGGGCCGGCAGCGAACCGGCCAGCAGTTCGAGCACCTCGTCGCGACTGACCCCGTCGGGGTTCTCCGCCCAGGTGAGTGCCACGTCTTCGGCGAAGGCCGACCAGGCGTGCACCATCAGACGCGTCGCGGGAGTGTCGGGCAGGATCATGCCCTCGGCGTCCTCGTCGAAGAGCCGGTCGGTCAGCGCCCTGCGCGCCTCGTCGTAGATCGCGCGGATCGACGCGGTGCCGGCGGCCGCACCCTTGACCAGCGAGAGGTAGCCCTCGTAGTTGGCCACGACATAGTCGAGGTAGGCCGCCATCGAGGCCAACAGCCGTTCGAGCGGCTCCCCCTCACCCGGCGGCGCGGTCTGGGCGATCAGCTCGTCGGCGGCACGGCGTACGACGGCCTCATGGAAGTCGTGCTTGTTGCCGAAGTAGTGGTAGAGCAGCCCGCGCGAGATGCCGGCCTCCTCGGCGAGGATCTCGATCGAGAGCTCATCGAGCGAACGTGTCGCGAGCAGGGTGACCCCGAGGTCGAGCAGCTGCTCGCGGCGGGTCTCCGGGTTGAGCCGGATCCGCGGGGTGCTGGTCATGCGCCCCACCCTACTGAATTCTTTTCAACAGGACTATTGACGGTTGTTCAGTAAGCCGCGTACCGTCACTTGGCATGACCACGACCACCGTCAAGCACCTCGTCGTCGGCGCCGGCTTCGCCGGCCTCGGCATGGCCGTCAAGCTCGACGAGGACAACGAATCCGACTTCCTCGTCGTCGAGAAGGGCTCCGACGTCGGCGGCACCTGGCGTGCCAACGACTACCCCGGCGCCGCGTGCGACGTACCGAGCCAGCTCTACAGCTACTCGTTCGCGCCCAACCCCGACTGGTCGATGTCCTTCTCGCCGCAGCCCGAGATCCAGGCCTACATCCGGCGGGTGGCCGACGAGTCCGGCGTGCTCGACCGCTTCCGCTTCGAGGTCGCCGTCGAGAAGGCCGTGTGGGACGACGACGCCCAGCAGTGGCAGGTCACGCTCTCCGACGGCAGCGAGGTCACGGCGACCAACCTGATCTCCGGCGCCGGCGGCCTCTCCGAACCCCGACTCCCCGACATCGACGGCATCGAGGGCTTCCAGGGCGAGGTCTTCCACTCGGCCCAGTGGAACCACGACATCGACCTGACCGGCAAGCGCGTCGCGGTCATCGGCACCGGCGCCTCGGCGATCCAGATCGTCCCCGAGCTGCAGAAGGTCGTGGGCCACCTCGACGTCTACCAGCGCACCGCGCCGTACGTCATCCCGCGCAACGACCGGCGCTACACCGGCCTCGAGAAGCTCGCCTTCCGGCATCTGCCGCTCGTGCAGAAGGCCTACCGCACGGCGATCTACTGGGGTCGCGAGCTCTACGTGCCCGGCTTCACCCTCGAGCCCAAGCTGGCCTGGCCCGCGAAGCAGATGGCCCTCACCAACATCGCCCGCGGGATCAAGGACCCCGAGCTGCGCGCCAAGGTGACGCCCGACTACGAGATCGGCTGCAAGCGCATCCTGATCTCCAACACCTACTACCCCGCCCTGGCCTCCGACAACGTCGAGGTGGTCACCGACGGCATCTCCAAGATCACCGGCGACGCCGTCGTCACCTCGGACGGCGTCGAGCGCCCCATCGACGTACTCGTCGTGGCCACCGGGTTCTTCACCACCGAGCAGCCGATCGCCGAGGCCATCACCGGTCGCACCGGCGCGACGCTCGCCGAGACCTGGCGCGACACCGGCATGGTCGCCTACAAGGGCACCACCGTGCACGGCTTCCCCAACCTGTTCCAGATCGTCGGACCCAACACCGGCCTCGGCCACTCGAGCATGGTGTTCGTCATCGAGTCGCAGATCGCCTACATCCGCGATGCGATCCGCACGATGGAGCGCGAAGGCTACGCCAGCGTCGAGCCCCGCACCGACGTGCAGGACGAGTGGAACGACGACCTCCAGCGGCGCCTGAAGAAGACGGTGTGGAACACCGGCGGCTGCGCCAGCTGGTACCTCGACGACGAAGGCCGCAACACCACCCTCTGGCCACGCACCACGTTCACCTTCCGTCGACTGCTCGCGCGGTTCGACGTAGCGTCGTACGACGTGACCGCCTCCTCGCCCACCCCCTCCAAGAAGAAGGTGTCCGCATGAAGTCGCTCGAGAACAAGGTCGTCGTGATCAGTGGGGCCGGGTCCGGCATGGGCCGCGAGCTCGCGCTGCTGGCTGCCGGCAAGGGCGCCAGGGTCGCCGTCTCCGACTGGAACCCCGACGGCCTCGAGGGCACGGTCCAGCTGCTGAAGGAGCAGGGCGCCACCGACCTGCGCTCCGACGTGGTCGACGTGTCCGACCGCGCCGCGATGGCCACCTGGGCCGCGGCCGTCGTCGAGCAGTTCGGCGTCGTGAACGTCGTGGTCAACAACGCCGGCGTCACGATGACCGGCGACTTCGAGGACATGACCTACGAGGAGTTCGACTGGATCGTCGGGGTCAACTTCAACGGCGTCGTCAACGGCACCAAGGAGTTCCTCCCCCACCTGATCGCCTCGCGCGACGGCGCACTGATCAACATCTCCAGCCTGTTCGGCCTGATCTCGATGCCCGGCCAGTCGGCGTACAACGCGACCAAGTACGCCGTCCGCGGCTTCACCGAGGCACTGCGCGAGGAGATGCTGGTCAACAAGCACCCGGTCACGGTGACCTGCATCCACCCCGGAGGGATCAAGACCGGCATCTCGCGCAACGGTCGCAAGACCGCCGGCCAGGACGGCAGCACGATCGACCGGCTCTTCGAGGAGAAGCTGGCCCGGATGCCGGCCGACAAGGCCGCCGCGATCATCCTCGCCGCGGGCATGAAGGGGAAGGCGCGCCAGCTCGTCGGCATCGACGCGCACCTCCTGCACCACTTCGCCAAGGTCACCGGGTCGCGCTACCAGGACATCGTGGCGCTGACGTCGAAGCGCGTGATCCCCGCCAAGAAGTAACGCTCGATCTTCACGACGTCCTGCGTTCCGGTTGCTCCGACAGCCGGAACGCAGGACGTCGTGCGTGCTAGGAATGGCGGATGGAGTTCGGGGACCCGATCGATGTCGCGATGACCAAGTGGCGCGACCGTCCGCACTGGGCCTACCGAGCGCACTACCTCGGTCGCGACGAGCACGGTGACTGGCTGGGCGTCCCGGCCGGCACCCGCATGGCCCGGCCGGGCGTCGAGATGCTGTCGGCCGTCGACCAGGTCTGCCTCGCCCCGACCACCGGCGATCTCTCGCAGAGCGGTTGGTTCGCGACGTTCCACGCACGTCGCGCCGACGGCACCGGCGCCGGGTTCGAGCCCGCCTTCCCGGTCGAGGTGTACGTCGACATCGCCACCCAGCCGGTCTGGGACGGTACGACGGTCCGCTCGGTCGACCTCGACCTCGACGTGGTGCGGGCGTTCAGCGGTCGCACGTGGATCGACGACGAGGACGAGTTCGCCGAGCACCGGGTGGCCCTGGGCTATCCCGACGAGGTCATCGAGCTGGCGCTGGCCAACTGTGCCGCCGTACACGCCGCAGTGCTCGGGCAGGTGGCGCCGTACGACGGCCCGACCGCCGCAGCCTGGCGGGCCATGTTGGACGGCCTGTCGTGAGTTCGGATCGACCCGTCGTGAATTCTGGTTGGCCACCGAACTCACGACAGGTCGGCACGAACTGGCGACAGGTCAGCGCTTGCTGCGGGCGCGGAAGGGACCGACCAGGCGCGGGCCGGAGAGACGACCCTCGAGCTTGCGGGCCTCACGCTTGAGCGGCTGGGCGATGTATTCGCCCAGGATCACGCCGGAGGCCAGGGCGATCGCCACCGAGGCCGCGGTGATGATCGCCACCAGTCCCCGCGAGGTCTCGCCGCCCTCGGCCATCAGTGAGAGTCCGCGGTAGATCGAGAGGCCGGGCAGCAGCGGCACGATCGCCGAGACCACCACGACCAGCGGTGGCACCTTGACCCGACCCGAGACCGAGTAGCTGACGAGACCGATGAACAGGGCGGCCGCCGCCACCGACCACGTGCGCCCGAAGCCGGCACCCTCGATGCCATAGGTGATCGCGAGCGCGACGCCGGCGATGAGGCCGATCGGGGCGAGGATGCGCTTGGGCGAATAGGCACTGAACGCGAAGGCCGCAGCTGCGACGGCTGCCCCGACGGACATCGTCGCGAGAGTGGTGAGGCCGCCGCGACCGGGCTCGAGGCGTCCGATGTCGACGCCGACCACGTCACCCAGCGCCAGGCCGCCACTGACCCCCGCGATGATGCCGGCGGTGGAGAGCAACGCCTCGGTCATCCGGGCGTTGCTCGTGACGTAGAAGCCGGAGAGTGCGTCCTGGAGTCCGCCCATGAAGCCGATGCCGGAGAGCAGCATGATGATGTTGGCGGTCACCACGACCGACGGGTCGACGTCGAGCTCCGCGGCGGCTGCCGCCAGCGCGAGCAGGGTCGCGACGGCCCCACCGGCCACCTGGAGGTAGAACGTCGGCAGCCGCTGGCGCGACAGGAGCATCTGGGTGCGGTCGATGAGGACCGCGGCGATGAAGGCGATCAGCACCACCAGTGTGTTGCCGCCGAGCATCATGCCGACGCCGGCCGACATCACACCGGTGCCCGCGGTCACCGCCCAACGATGCCGTGCGTGGCCCGACGAGCTGATCCGGGCAACCGTCGCTCGGGCCTCGACCAGGTCGATGCGGTCGGCCAGCAGGTCACGCACCAGGTGGTCGATGCGGGTGAGGTCCTCGTAGTCGATGTCGCGTTGCTTGACCTGCCGCATCATCACCAGTGGTACGTCGCCGGGCTCGGGCTGGTAGCTCATCGACAGGCTGGTGAAGGTCACGTCGACGATCGGGTTGCGCAGGCCCAGGTGGTAGGCCACTGACTGCATGGTGGCGGTGACGTCGGCCGCACCCGCGCCGTTGGAGAGCAACATCTCGCCGATGCGCAGGCTCAGGTCGACAGTGAGAGCGATCTCGCGTGGCTCCGCCATGGTCGACATGCTTTCACGGGGGTCGGACTGTGGTTCGCTTGAGTCGTGCACATCGACTTCCACCGTTCACCCCGGCCCACACTCGGCGTCGAGTGGGAGTTCGCGCTCGTCGACAAGACCTCCCGCGATCTCGTCAACTCCGCCGCGGACCTCTTCACCGCGGTGGGTCCCGAGCTCGCCGACGCGCGCAAGTTGCACAAGGAGCTGCTGCGCAACACGGTCGAGGTCGTCACCGGCATCTGCACGACGGTCGACGAGGCGATGGCCGACCTGCGCAGCACCTTGGACGTCGTACTGCCGGTGGCCGACGAGCTGGGCGTCGACCTGTTCGGCGCCGGCACGCACCCGTTCGCGAACTGGTCGGCCCAGCAGCTGACCGAGGGGCACCGCTACGAGGAGCTGATCAACCGCACCCAGTGGTGGGGCCGGCAGATGCTCATCTGGGGCGTGCACGTGCACGTCGGTCTGCCCGAACGCGACAGGGTGCTGCCGGTGATGTCGGCGCTGCTCAACCAGTACCCCCACCTGCAGGCGCTCTCGGCCTCCTCCCCCGTCTGGGCGGGCACCGACACCGGCTACGCGTCCAACCGGGCGCTGATGTTCCAGCAGCTGCCGACCGCCGGACTGCCCTTCCAGTTCGAGACGTGGCCGGAGTTCGAGGTCTTCGCCCAGGACCAACTGACCACCGGGGTGATCGACGAGCTGTCCGAGATCCGGTGGGACGTCCGGCCGGTGCCACGGCTCGGCACGCTCGAGAACCGGGTCTGCGACGGCGTCTCGACGATCGACGAGATGGCCGCACTGGTCGCCCTGATGCACTGCCTCGTCGTCGACCTCGACACCCGGTTGGCCGCCGGGGAGAGGCTTCCGGTGATGCCGCCGTGGCACGTGCAGGAGAACAAGTGGCGGGCCGCCCGGTACGGCCTCGACGCGATCATCATCCTCGACGCGGCGTCCAACGAACGCCTGATCACCGACGACCTCGACGACCTGCTCGATCGCCTCACACCGGTGTCCAAGCGCCTCGGCTGCGAGGACGAGTTGCGGTCCGTCGCGGAGATCCCGCGGCGCGGTGCGTCGTACCAGCGCCAGCGCGCGGTCGCCGCCGACACCGGGGGCGACCTGGTCGCGGTGGTCGACTCGGTGGTCGGCGAGCTCCGGGCCTCACTGCATCCCTGAGCGCGCACCACCGCAAGAATCCACGGCTCGCGGCGCAAGAACCCACGGCTCGCGCATCAACAATCCACGGTTCGCGTCAGTAGCCGCCTTCGGGAGGGACCATCTCGGCGCGTACGCCGAGCAACCGGATCGCCCGGTCGTCCTCCAGTGCGGCGAGCAGGTCGAGGGCGGTGCGGGCGATGACGTCCACGTCGTACGTCGGCTCGGCGAGCTTGCGCACCTTGGTGAACGTGAAGAACGGCACGAACCGCACCTTCAGGTGCACGCGTTGGCAGGGTCGGCCCTCACGACGGATGTCGGCGACGACCTGGACGGCCAGCGCGTGGACCGCCGCGGCGATCTCGTCGGGGGTGGTGAGGTCCTGCTGGTACGTGGTCTCGCGGCCGTGGGCCCGCGGCACCCACGGGGTGTCGTCGACCACGGCGCTCCCGGCGCCGGTGCCGAGCCGGTGCACGTGCACGCCGGTGTTGGGCCCGAACTCCGCGGTCAGCACGTCGACCGGTGCCGCGGCGAGCTCACGCACCGTGGTGATGCCCAGGTCGGCCAGCCGTGCGGAGGTGCGTGGTCCGACGCCCCAGAGGTCCTTGGTCGGATGGTCGCCGAGCACCTCGAGCCAGTTGTCGCGGGTCAGCCGGAAGGTGCCCCGTGGCTTGCCGAAGTCGGTGGCGTTCTTCGCCCTGATCAGCGTGTCGCCCATGCCCACGGAGCAGTGCAGCTCGGTGGCCGCCAGCACGCGGGCCTGGAGGTCGTGGGCGGTGGCCAGGACATCCTCGGTCTCGATGCCGACGAAGGCCTCGTCCCAGCCGAGCACCTGCACCACGGCGCCGGGCGTCTCGCGCAGCGCCTGCATCACCCGCTCGGAGGCAGCCTCGTAGACCGGGAAGTCGACCGGCAGGAACACCGCGTCGGGGATCTTGCGCCGCGCCACCCGCAACGGCATACCGGAACGGACGCCGTACGCCCGCGCCTCGTAGGACGCCGTCGACACCACCGCGCGCTCGGTCGGGTCGCCCCGGCCGCCGACGACGACCGGCTTGCCGGCCAGCTCGGGGTTGCGCAGGATCTCCACGGCGGCCAGGAACTGGTCCATGTCGACGTGCAGCACCCAGCGCATGATCAGCGCTTCGTCGGCGGCAGCGCGTCGGTCGACTCCAGGGTGCCCATGCCGGTCAGCACCAGCAGGTCGGCGATCACCGACCGGATCTGGGCCAGCACCACCTCGACGGACAGGTCGTCGGTGCGCTCGACGGTGCCGGTCGCCTTGCCGACGGCGAGCAGGGCGCCCTGTGCGTCGGCGGCCATCCGGTTGGCGGAGAGCTCACCAGCCACGACCTTGCACGCATCGGCCAGGTCGCGGCACAGCAGTGGGTACGACGCGGGCACGGGGCGTCGTCGGTACGCCGCCACCGCCGTACGCCGGACCAGCACACGGGTGCTGCGCAGGGCCCGGTCGAGGGGCTCGACGAGGTCGGCCATCCGTCGGACGGAGCCCTTGTGCCGCACCCGGAACGGCGAGCTGGCCACCACCGAGAGCCCTTCGTCGGCGGCCGCCTGGAGCTCACGGATCAGGTAGTCGGTGGCGCGGGCGTCGGCGAGCAGGTCGAGCGCCGGCTCCACCTCGCCGTCGACCATCACGTCGGCGGCGGCGCGGAGCAGTGTCGCGATCTTGTGCACGACCTCCGCAGCCTGCTCGCGTGGCCGCCGCAAGGGCGCGGCCGGCACCGCCGTGGCCGCCACCAGCGCCACCGCACCACCGATCAGGGCGTCGGTCCAACGGGTGAGCGCCTGCCCCGAGGACGGGACCAGGGTCGCCACCACGATCGACTGCACGCCCGCCTGGGTGACCAGCAACGGTCCACCGTCGAGCAGGAAGGCGCTCGACATGGCCAGCGCGACGATGAAGGTGAGCTGCCACCAGCCGGTGCCCACGGCATAGACCAGCAGGTCGGCGATCAGCACCCCGACAGCGACACCGATGCACACCTCGACCACGCGCCGCAGGCGCTGCCCGAACGACGTGCCCAGGCAGACCAGGGCAGCGATCGGTGCGAAGAACGGCGTGGGGTGCCCGAACACGTCGCTGGCCAGGAACCAGGCGACGCCGGCCGCGATCGAGCACTGCGCGATCGCGAACGACTTGGTCCGCAACCGGCGCAGGCGGGTCCGGGCCGACGTGCGACCGCGTTGCCAGGCGCGATCGAGCGGGTGGACCTCCATGCGCTGATCGTGTCAGATGCCGCCCCTAGGGGTGGTGGGCATACCGCAGGGCGAGCTTGAGCTGGCCGAGGTCGCGGTACCAGATGCGCACCTCGGTGCGGCATCGCACGCGGGCCACGCGGGTGTCGTACTCACCGCACTCGGCGAGGGCCTCGGAGTCGGTCGGCGGGTAGATCGAGCTGCCGTCGTAGTAGTGGATGCCGAAGCCGTTGGCCTTGTCGCCCTCGACGGCCACGATGGTGTGCGCCGGGGGCTCCCAGGCGGCGGGCGCCCGGGTCTCGGCGTGTCCGGCGCCGACGGTCAGGCCCATCAGCAGGCCGCACCCGATGCCGAGCGTCAGGGCGAGCAGGTGGAAGGTTCGTGTCATGCAGGTCTCCGTGGGTCACGGGCCGGCTGCTCCGGCCCTTCACCACGAGACGCTAGGGACGACCAGCGCCACCCGGAGCCGGGCGCGGGCCGACCTGTGGAGAACCGGTACGCGAACTCACCTGTGCACGATCAGCGGCCCGGATCAGCGAGCCAGCGTCACCGTGATCGTGGTGTTGGTGCAGGTGCCGGCGAGCGTGGTCATCGCCGACTTCTCGCCGCTGTCGACGCTCAGCCGCCACCGGTGCTTGACCGCCACGAACTCCCGCAGGTAGCGGCACTTGTCGTACGTCGGCAGCCACTCCCGCACGTCCTGGTCGCCCTTGGCCTGGTTGACGTTGTCGGTGACACCGACCAACGACCGCGAGTCGCCGAGGTCGTTGGCATAGCCCTCGCGCTCGGCCGCACTCCACGTGCGGGCGCCGGAGTCCCAGGCCTCGGCCAACGGCACCATGTGGTCGATGTCGATGTCGGACGGGGCGTACCAGGAGACCCGGTCGTAGTAGCTGTACCAACGCCCACCGCTCAGCGTGCACGTGCCGGTGCGGGTGGGCGGGTCGTCGGCCTCCGCGAGGAGCACCTCGTTGCGGGTGTTGCAGCCGTCGCCGTCGGCGTCGATCCAGTGGTTGAACTTCGACCGGTCGTAGCCGGTGCGGACCTCGGTGGCGACGGGCAGGTCCGAGACGGCGGTCTGCAGTGGTGCCGAGTAGTCGTCGGCGTACGCCGTGACCGGCAGGCCGATCAGCAGTGCGGTGAAGGTGAGGACGGTGGCAAGGCGAGGCAGCATGAGGACGTCTCCCGAGTGAGATGCGTGGTCGACCTCCAGACAACACCGAATCGGTCCGCGCCGGAACCCCCTGCCCCCGGACCTCGGCCCGGACCGGGCAGCTGCCTCGTCACGGTTGCTGCTGCTCGAAGTCGGGAAGGTCGATGTCCGCTGCCTTGCCGGCCTGGCGTTCCATGATCCCGCGCATCGGCCAACGCAGCATCGACCGCATCGAGGCGGCCTGGAGACGGATTCCGGTGCGGGTCATCGGCGCGAAGCTGCGGACTCCCCCGGGAGGCAGCTGCTGGCAGGCGTCCGCATAGGGGCGCAGCCGCGACTCGTACTGACGGAACGCGCGGGCATGGTCGCCGCCGGCCGCGGCCAGCTCTGCGGCCAGCAGGTAGCCGCCGACCAGGGCCAGGCTGGTGCCGAGGCCGGTCAGGGGTGTGGGGCAGTAGCCGGCATCCCCGACCAAGGCGGTCCGTCCGCGCGTCCAGTGCGGCATCCGCACCTGGCCGAGTGGGCTGAAGGCGAGGTCGGGAGCCTCCTGCGACGCCTCGACCAGTAGGCGCACCCGACCCTCGAGGTCACCGAAACGGTCCCCCAGCTCGCGACGCTGGTCGGCGAGGTCGAGCCGCTGCCACGGCAACGGGGCCGACCGGAAGCTCAGCGACGCCTTCGACTCGACGGCATCGCGGCCCGGCCGGACCGACGCGACGCGGCCACCGGGTGCGTTGTGCATCTGGTACCACCCGTCGAGCTCGGGGATGCCCGGCGCGGTGAACCAGGCCGTGTAGCAACCCAGCGGCACGACGGTGCCCGAGTCGTCGCCGAAGGCCAGTCGACGCACCCTCGAGTGCAGTCCGTCGGCTCCGACGACCAGCCCGAACGACTCCTCGGTGCCGGACCGGAACCGGACGTGGACGGCGTCGTCGCGATCGTCCATCGCCTCGATCGAGTCGCCGAACCGGTAGTCCACGTGGGGCGAGGTGGCCTCGAAGAGCAGGTGGACGAGGTCGCCCCGGAGGATCTCGACCTCGGAGATGAGGCCCTCCCCACCGAAGGCGTCGGCCGGCATCCTGACGGTGACCTTGCCCTCGGCGTCGACCCATTCGATGCCGCGCTGGTCGAGCGAGAGCTCGCGAGCCCGGTCGAGCAGGCCCATCCGCTCGATCACGGTCCGGCCGGCGCCGCGCAGGTCGACGGCCTGACCACCCGGTCGTACGTCGGGGGCGAGCTCGACGACCGTGACGTCGTACCCGGACCGGTGCAACCAGTGGGCCAGCGCCGGGCCGGCGATGCTGGCCCCCGAGATCAGTACCCGCCCGTTCGCCGTGCTCACCATCTGACCCTCCTCGACGCGACGATAGACCCGGCCCCGGGGGCGTCCAAGGTATTTTCCGCCGCCCGGAACGCAGGGCCGGGCGCGGCGGGACGCGACCGGCGTACGCTGGAAATTCCCCGTCAGCGAGGAGTCCCGCGGATGCCCGACGAGCGAGTGAAGAGGTTCCATCGCCTGCACGCCTCGGGCTGTTTCGTGATGCCGAACCCGTGGGATGCCGGCAGTGCCAGGGTCCTCGAGGAGATGGGCTTCGAGGCACTCGCGACGACCAGCGCCGGCTTCGCCTGGACCACGGGCGTGGGCGACAACCAGGTCGGGCTCGAGGCGTCCCTCGAACACCTGCGGATGATCGCGGACTCCGTGGACGTGCCCGTCAACGCCGACTTCCAGGGCGGGTTCGCGGTGGACCCGCAGGGCGTCCACGACCATGTGCTGCTCGCCGCTGCCACCGGCATCGCCGGCCTCTCGATCGAGGACTCGACCGGGGACCAGTCGGACCCGCTGCACGAGTTCGACCTCTCGGTGGAGCGGGTGCGGGCCGCACGATCCGCCATCGACGACAGCGGCACCGGCGTGCTGCTCACCGCGCGGTCCGAGGGGTTCGTGGTCGGCCGCCCCGACATCGACGAGACGGTTCGCCGGCTCGAGGCCTACTCCGCGGCCGGTGCCGACTGCCTCTACGCGCCCCGCATCACGACCGTCGCCGAGGTGGCGGCGGTGCTCGCGGCGGTGTCCCCCAAGCCGGTGAACCTGCTGATCAACGCGCCGTTCCTGAGCGTCGCCGAGGCAGCCGCACTCGGCGTACGCCGGATCAGTGTCGGCGGCACCCTGGCCCGCGCCGCGTGGCGAGGATTCCTGGACGCCGCGCAGGAGATCAAGGACGACGGAACGTTCACCGGGTTCACCCAGCTGCCCGACGTCGAGGGGCTGCTCTCGGCCCCGAGACCGGGGCGAGCGGGACGTCACACGTAACCCGCGGCCCCGCCGCTGCGTTGGCACGTTGTCGATGCCCTCGACAAGCAGTTCCGCTCACGCAAGGATCGAACTTCCGGTGCAGTCCGGGAGAAAGCAGAGGTACACAGAAGTGGCCACGCCGATTGACCCGACTTCGACCGCCTTCCTCGTGGCGGAGAACCGCAACATGCCCATGCACGTCGGCGGGCTGCAGCTGTTCGAGAAGCCGGAGGGCGCCGGCCCCGACTACATCAAGGACCTCTACGAGCAGATGCGCTCCCCGGAGGCGATCGCACCCCTGTTCCTCAAGCACCCCCGCAGGTCCCTGGCCACGGCCGGCCAGTATGTCTGGGCGGAGGACGAGCTCTTCGACATCGAGCACCACGTGCGCCACAGCGCGCTCCCCCAGCCCGGGCGCGTGCGTGAGCTCCTCGACCTCTGCTCGCGCCTGCACAGCACCCGCCTGGCCCACGAGCGCCCGCTGTGGGAGGCCCACGTCATCGAGGGCCTCAAGGACGGGCGCGTCGGTCTCTACACCAAGATCCACCACTCGCTGGTCGACGGCGTCTCGGCAATGCGCCTGACGCAGAGCGTCCTTTCCGGCGACCCCGACAAGCGCGACATGCCGGCCCCGTGGGCCCAGCGGCCCCGCCCACCCAAGGCCGTGCAGACGGCTGCCGAGGCGGAGCGCAACCTCGCCGTCGTACCCATGAAGGCACTGCGTAGCGCGCTCGGGATGAGCGCCGAGGCAGCGGGCCTCCCGAGAGCCCTGCTGCGCACCCTCAACAGCGGCGTGCGCAACGAGACGTCGGCGGTGTCTCTCTACGCCCCGCGCACGATCTTCAACCAGACCATCACCGGGTCACGCCGTTTCGCCGCCCAGGACTGGCCGATCGAGCGCATGCGGGCGATCGGCAAGGCGACCGGCACCACGATCAACGACGTCGTCCTCGCCATGTGCAGCGGGGCGGTGCGCGCCTATCTCGTCGAGCTCGACGCGCTGCCCGACACCACGCTGGTCTCGATGGTGCCGGTGGGCCTGAACGCCAAGCAGGCACAGGTCGCCTCGGCCGAGGGCGGCAACGCGATCGGCACCGTGATGGTCAAGCTCGGCACCGACCTGGCCGATCCCGCCGACCGCCTCCGCAGCATCCACAAGTCGATGCTCGAGGGCAAGCGCGCGCTGTCGTCGATGAGCCCGATGCAGATCCTGGCGATGTCCGCGATCGGAATGGCCCCGGCGATGCTCACCCCGATGCTGCGCATGCAGGGCGTGATCCGGCCGCCGTTCAACCTGATCATCTCCAACGTGCCCGGCCCGCGGACGACGCAGTACTTCAACGGCGCCAAGCTCGTCGGCATGTACCCGCTGTCCATCCCGATCCACGGCATGGCGCTCAACATCACCTGCACGTCGTACGACGGCCAGATGGGCTTCGGGCTCACCGGGTGCCGCCGGACCGTGCCGCACCTGCAGCGGCTGCTGACGCACCTCGACAACGAGCTGTCCGCGCTCGAGAAGGCCGCCGGCGTCCAGTAGGCCGGTCAGCGGACGGCGTTCGCCACCCCGGTGTACGTCGATCCGTCGGCCAACAGGCCCAGGTGACCCACGCAGCCGGTCTGGGTGTTGGTCGCGCCGCTGAGGATCACCGACGTGTCGGGGTTGATGATCTCGTCGCACGGCGACCAGAAGGTCCGGTAGTTCACCGAGCCGGGCGTCTCGTCCCCGGAGTTGAGCGCGGTGAGGAACGTCGATCCCGGTCGCATGTCTCCGCAGGACGTGGTCCAGCAACCCCACGCGAAGTTCGTGCCGTGGTTGGGGCCGCCGATGCTCACCCAGTCGTCGACCTTGGCGGTGCCGCCGAGGTTCTTCAGGTAGTAGC
The DNA here is from genome assembly GCF_001427925.1 of Nocardioides sp. Root151. Taxonomy (NCBI): domain Bacteria; kingdom Bacillati; phylum Actinomycetota; class Actinomycetes; order Propionibacteriales; family Nocardioidaceae; genus Nocardioides; species Nocardioides sp. Root151. Next base: position 530,039 of record NZ_LMGG01000007.1, on the reverse strand, counting down.
GCGAGGACAGCCCGCCCATCGAGTGGGTGACGATGTCGACCTTCGACGCGCCGGTGCGGGCCAACACATCGTCGACGTACGCGCGCAGCTGGCCAGCCGTGGTCACGTTGGACTGCGTGAAGTCGTAGTCCCAGGCGTAGAGCTCGTCGGCCGACCAGCCGTCGGCCTCGAAGCGGCCGACGTAGTAGTCCCAGTTCCACGAGGCGCCGCTCCAGCCGTGGACGAAGATGACGGGGTCGTGCCCGGCCGCCGTTGCCGTCGAGCGTGGCGCCGCCTGCGAGGCGGTCGGTCCGAGCACTGTCAGGAACAGGGCGAGGGCGGCGATGACGGCAATTGCGATCCGACGCATGGGACCTCCGAGATGAGTGAGTGAGCCGTCGCCGAACCTAGTGTGACGGCAGTCACTACGACAAGGGTCGGCGTACGTCGAGTCCGCCGCCGAGCGTCTCGGCGACGGCCCGCAGCCTCGCCTCGGTGATCGCGCTGACCGTCTCGAGTCCGGCCAGCTGCGCGTTGGACCCGGGCCGAGTGGGCTCGGGCGAGTTGATCGAGATGCACGTGCGGCTGCCGCCGTCGTCGGCGTTGGCCAGCGCCGTGGCGTGCCCCGTCGTACCGCTGCCGGCGAAGAAGTCGAGCACGACCGCGTCGTCGGGGAAGCACTCCAGGATCCGGCGGACCAGGCCGGTCGGCTTCGGCGACTCGAAGACGTGGCCCACGATCGCCTTCAGCTCGGCCACCGCGGTGTCGGTCGAGCCGACCTCCTCGGCCAGCCAGATCGTCTTCAGCTTCTTGCGCCGACCGTCGTGCAGCCAGTCGCGCTGGAAGATGTCGACCCGCTCCCCCAGCCGGCCGCGGATCTCGCGACACACCAGGTCGTCGGGGCGGGCCTCGATGCGCGGCACCGACCAGCGCCAGACCGCCGGGGTGCCGTCGCCGAAGATGGGCAGCACCTCGACGGCTCCCTCGAACGGCGCGGTCGCCACCTCGCCGGTCACCGGCGAGCCCCACAACGGGAAGTGCAGCGTGCGCGCGGTCGCCGGGTTGAACTTCTTGTTGGTGTTGCGCAACGGGAGGTGCCGGAACCGGCGGCCGTCGACGGCCTCCTGCGGGAAGTCGGCCGGGTCGACGTGGTGCGTCGAGGTCGCGTCGAGCACACACGCGTCGATGTCGCGGGCGTAGACCAGCAGGTACTCGTGGGAGGTGGCGAAGAAGTTGCCGAGCTGCCTGCCCTTGGGGTTGAGGTTCACCACGATCTGGGCGATGAAGTTGCGTTCGTCGTACACCTCGTCCATGAGCAGGCGCAGGTGGGCGACCTCGTTGTCGTCTATGGAGACGAAGATCGCGCCGCCGTCGGAGAGCAGGTCGCGCGCGGCCTCGAGGCGCGGCCGCATCATGTCGGTCCAGGCACGGTGCCGGTCGCGGCCGGTGCCGTGGCGGTCGTTGTAGGCGAAGTCGTTGCCGGTGTTGTACGGCGGATCGATGTAGACCACGTCGATGCTGCCCGGCTCGAGAGTGGGCAGCACGTCGAGGTTGTCGCCCTCGACGAAGACGTTGGTCAACGCCGTCCTCGCGGCAGCACCCGACGGGCCGGCTTCGGCTCCGGGTGGATCCGCTTGGCGAGGTCGGTGTGCGCCAGCAGCACCTCGAACGGCAGCTCCGACGGCGGGTACGTCGCGATCGGCTGGTCGCCGGTGAACACGACGTACGACGTGGTGCCCGACGGCGCCACCTTGAGGATCGAGCCGTCGACCACCGTGGCGGCATGGGCCAGCGCCTTGCGTCGTGCGGTGAGGCTGCGGGCGCGTTTCGTGGCCGAGGCCGCGGCCTTCCTGCCGCCGTTGTCCCAGGCGATCTTGGCCTGCGGGCCGTACTTGACGGCGACCTTCACGCCGGCGCCGATCACGACGACAGCGGTCTTGGCCTTCTTGCCCATCGGAATCCCCTCTGCTCGACTGGGGCAACCCTAACGGGGTCTCCCGCGGCGGGCGTCCGCGTGCCAGTCTGGGGACATGAGTGACGCACCCCCTTCCCTGAGCCCCCTGGACGAGACCTGGGAGCGTGCGCTGTGCATCGTGGCGCACCCCGACGACATGGAGTTCGGTGCGGCCGCGGCGGTGGCCCGATGGACCGGCCAGGGGAAGCAGGTCATCTACTGCATGGTGACCAGCGGCGAGGCCGGCATCGACGGCCTGCACCCCGACGAGTGCCGCAGCGTCCGTGAGGCCGAGCAGGTCGAGTCGGCGCGCATCGTTGGCGTCGACGAGGTGGAGTTCCTCGGCCTCCAGGACGGCGTCATCGAGTACGGCGTCGCGTTGCGGCGGGTGCTCGCCGAGGTGGTGCGGCGGCATCGTCCGGAGATCGTGGTCACCGGCAACTTCCACGACACGTTCGGCGGCCGGAACCTCAACCAGGCCGACCACATCGCCGTCGGACGTGCCGTGCTGGACGCCGTACGCGACGCGGGCAACCGGTGGATCTTCGCCGAGCAGCTGACCGACGGACTCGAACCGTGGGGCGGCGTACGCGAGGTCTGGGCGGCGGGCTCACCGCTGGCCGAGCACGGCGTCGACACCACCGACACGTTCGAGGCGGGCGTCGACTCGCTGCGCGCACACGGCGCCTACATCGACGGCCTGGGCTGGGAGAACTTCGACCCGGCCGAAATGCTCGAGGGCTTCGGCCGGGCCACCGGCACCCGCATGGGCGTCACGTTCGCCGCCCCCTTCGAGGTCTTCCCCATGGGCTGGGGCGACTGACCCACCGATACTCCCTGACGTTTCGGCCCCTCCGTGGGGATACTCCCTGACGTTTCGGCCCTTCCGTGGGGATACTCCCTGACGTTTCGGCCCCTCTGTCGGGATACTCCCTGACGTTTCGGCCCCCTGGGACGGAAGTTTCAAGGGCCCGAACGTCAGGGACTATCGAGACTTGAGGGCCCGAACGTCAGGGAGTATCGGGAAGGTTCAGGCGAGGAGGGTGCGGTAGGTGGCGTCGACGATGGACGTGACGTGGCGCCAGTCGCGGTTCTCCAGCACCCAGTCGCGAGCCGCACCACCGAGGCGGTCCCGCAGCGCCGGCGACTCGAGGAGCCGTTCGAGCGTGTCGGCCAAGGAACGCGCGCACCCCTTGTCGAAGACCAGTCCGGTGCGGCCGTCGTCGACGATCTCGGTCAGCGCGGCCACCGACGAGGTCACCACGGCCTTGCCCATCGCCATCGACTCGAACGGCTTGATCGGCGAGATCGCCTCACACACCGGCAGCGGCAGCCGCGGGAACGGCGTGATGTCGAAGAGCGAGAGGTACGACGCCACCTGGTCGTGGGGCACGCGTCCGGTGAAGGTGACCACGTCGTCGAGACCGAGCGAGGTCGAGAGCGCGTGCAGCTGCGACTCGAAGTGACCGTCGCCGACGACGACCACGTGGAAGTCCGGACCCGATGAGCCCGCGCGCTCCTTGAGCAGCGCCACCGCCTCGAGCAGCAGGTCGAGCCCCTCGTAGTCGACCAGCCCGCCGGCGTAGCCGATGACGGTCTTGCCGGTCAGCCCCAACGAGGCGGCCAGGTCGGCGTCGCGTGGCCGGGGCGTGAACTGGTCGGTGTGCACGCCGTTGGGCAGCACGACCAGCTTCTCCGCGTCGACCCCACGCTCGATCATCAACGCACGCAGGGCTTCGGTGATCACGAAGACCCGGTCGGCGGCGTGGCAGATCGTGGTCTCGAGGTCGGCGGTGAACCGGTGGCGGTCCGAGGACTCGAAGGCCGGGTCGCGCGAGACCTTCATCAGCTCCTCGAGCCCGCGCATCTCGTAGACGAACGGCAGCCCGAGCCGCGCGGCCGCCTGTTGCGCGGCCAGCCCGTTGACGTGGAACGACGACGCGTGGATCAACGAGGCACGATGACGCCGCGCATGGGCTTCGATCGCGGCGGCGTACTTGTCGACGTACGACGTCAGCGGGTACTGCCGATAGACGCGGGCGTCGGTGAGCACCCGGTGGTAGCGGATGCCGTCGATCTCGTCGACCGGCGGCACGACGCGGGTGTCGTGCTTGGACCAACGGTCGTAGGGGAAGCCCGGGCGGGTCACGGCCTCGACCGACCACCCGTCGGCGACCAGACCGGTGAGGACGCCGTGGGTGCGGGTCGCGTAGCCGCCGGAGAGGTGCGGCAACGACTGGGCCAGCACCGACAGCACGTGCCGCGGGGCGGCGTCGAGGCGCAGCTCCCCGCGCGGCGTCGGCGTCCAGCCCTCACGCACGACCCGCAGCTGGTCGGTGGCGCTGGACCAGGTGTCGCGCGCCCAGAGGTCGTCGGGACGCAGCGCGAGCGAGTGGTTGACCAGCGTCTCGGCGGCGGAGGTGTAGCCGGCGGTCAGCGCCCGCGCGGCGGCCTTGCGCAGCTCGAGGGCGGCCTCCTTCACCAACGCCGGTACGTCGTCCGCGGCCGGCGGGTGCGCGCTCACCTGGGCGGCCAGGCGGTCCCAGTCGCGCCGCCGGTCGAGGGCGCGTGCCACGGCGGGCGTGGGCCGGCGCAACTGCTCCCACCAGTGGGCGAGCACCGGGTCGAGCGGGTCGGCCCCCACCAGCGCGATCTCGGCCTCCACCTCGGCGAGCCGCTCGTCGAGACCGTCGATGCCCCAGCGCGCCAGGTGGGTGCGCCAGGCCTCGACCGACTCACGATCTGCGGAGCGGAGCGCCTCCACCACCAGGGCGATCTGCGCGCGGTTCCGCGGCCGTTGGCCCAACGCGCGGGCCAGGGCCGTCGCCGCCTCGTCCGGAGAGGTGGACTGCGCCAGGCGTCGATGGATCAACGAGGTCTCGACGTCGTCGTCCAGCGCGGCCGCCGTACGGGCCGCCTCCAGGGCGGAGCCGTGCTGTCCGGCGGCGGACCTGGCCTCCGCGACCAGCGCCCAGGCCCGGCCACGGACCCTCGAGTCGGCGTCGGCGTCGAGGAGCGGTGCGACCACCGCCTCGGCGTCGCCGCCCGCCTTGAGCACCCGCCTGGCCTCGGCGACACGGGCCCGGCCCACGAGCTGGCCGGCGCGGCCCGGGGCGACCGGCAGCTTGCCGAGGGCAGTCGCGCCCCGGGTGCGCAGGGCGCGCCTGGCGCGGCCCCTCATCTGGACGAACGGAGTCACGGACATGTCAGACCTCCACGTGCTGGCGGGGATCGCCGTAGAACTCGAGCCGCCCGTGGGCGGTCATGAAGGACGCGTCGTCGACGGTCCAGGTGTGCGCGTGCCGGTCGAGGCCGCGCACGGAGACGAAGTTGAACCGGTCCGCCGACCAGATCTTCACGCCGTCGGAGATGGCCCGGTCGAGGATGTCGCTGTCGACCGCGCGCGGGATGTCGGAGAACCGCAGGCCGCGCACCACGTCGCCGTCGAAGAGCATCGAGCCGCCCTGGATGCGGCGTACGTAGCTGTGCTCGGTCTCCGGGTAGCGCAGCACCACGGCCCCGGTCGACCGCAACCACACGTAGTGCGCCCACTTGCCGACGATGCCGGCACCACTGCTCACCCCGGCGTCCAGCAGGTCGGTGAGGTAGTGGGTGCCGTAGTGGTTGTCGTCGTCCATCTTCGCCACGAACGCCCCGCTCGAGGCCCCGAGACCGAGGTTCATGCAGGTGCCCAGCGTGGCGGTGCGCGGCGCGTCGACCACGGTCAGGTGGGGTACGCCGGCCGCCTCCGCGCGCACCACGAGGTCGGCCCGGTCGAGGTCGATGCCGTGGAGGACGAGCACGAGCTCGACGTCGCGGTGGGACTGGCGACCGACGTTGGCCAGCACGTTGTCGATCTCGTGGGGCCGGTTGGTCGGCACAATGGCCGAAACGGAGCGGACGGTCAGCCGCGGTGGCGCGATGCCGTCCAGCAGCAGGTCGACGCGGTCGTCGAGGCGATGGCCGGCCTGCACCGCGCGGTGCAGCGCCAGCCCTTCACGGTCACGGAGCTCCGGCTGCTCGACGCGGGCGATGATCTCGCTGCGCAGGGCACGGGCGTCACGGGCGCGGACGACGTGTGCCTCGAGGTCGGCAGGCACGGGCAGCCGGTCGAGGGTGACCACCGGCGTGCGGAGGGCGCCTGCGTCGAGCAGCGTCGAGACGTCCTCGACGCGGTGACGTGGCGCGTCGACGAGCAGGGCCGCCTGGTCGAGCGGCACCGGGTGCGGCGCCCGGCCGCGCAGCACCCTGCTCACCGGGGCGTCCGGGTCGCGCAGGTGCACCGAGACACCGTCGAGGGGCCGGACCGCCTTGACCACGTCGGCCGCCACTGCCCCGGCGACACGCGGGTCGACGGGTCCGTCGACGACGAGGACCGCACCACTGCGGTCGACACCGGCCGCGGTGCGGCGTACGTCGACACCGACCGGCAGCTCGGTCACCTCGTCGGACACCGACTTCCACGCGTCGAGGTGCGCCGGGTCGGCGACGAAGACGCGGGCACCGGCCTCGACCAGCGCGGTCACGTCTGCCGGTGGTCCACCGGCGGTCGCCCAGGCCACGACGGGTACGCCGGCCCGGGCCGCCGAGCGCAGGGCCGCCGAGACGACGAGGTCCTCGTGCCCGGGCACCGCACCGTCGACGTACTCGACGAGGAGGAGGCCGGCGTCCGTGAGCTCCTGCCCACCCACGGAAGCGCCGACCAGATCAGGTAGCACGCTCTGGCGCCACTGGGCGGCCAGCCCGTCAGTCAGGCGACGACCCGCCAGCACCACCGCGCGCACGTCGGGCCTCAGAGGCCCTCGCTCCGGCGGCAGCGCCCACGCATCGGTGGTCGCGGATTCAGCGGGGCGAGGCCGGAGGCCCGAGGCCACGTCCCGGAGGCGGGCGAGGCGGCTCATCGCACACCCGCCTTCGCCAGCGCCTCTTCGACCCGTGGTGCGAGCGTCTCGATGTAGGTCTTGGTGATGTGCGAGCCCTGGCGGTAGACCAGCACGTTGCCGATCACCGGCGCGCACTCGTCGGTCGGGCAGATCGCGTCGACCAGGTCGAGGAAGTAGAGGCCCGTGTCGCCGGCACCGCTGTCGGACGCGGCGCCCGGAGAGATGTCGACCGCGCCGAGCTCGTCGGCGGCCGCCTTCTGCACCCCGACGCCACTGGCCTCGACGCCGTGGTCGCGGTCGTAGGTGCACTGGGTGAGGTCGTCCTGGTGCTCGGAGACGCAGGCGTAGACGTCGCTGCCGGTCTGCGGGGTGTCGGCGAGTACGACAACCTCGATGCCGGCGTCACGCAGCTGGGTCCAGGCATCCTCCAACCCGGCCTGCATGGTGTCCTCGCTCATGTCGTCGCCGTCGCCGGTCAACGCGGAGTCGCGCTGGCCCGCGGTCACCACGACGTCTGGCTTCTCGTCGCCCGTGAGCCGGTCGAGGACGTCGCCACCCCATTCACGGCAGGTGTCGTAAGGCTCGCCGTCCAGCACGGAGGTGGCCGTGGAGAACTGGCAGGCCGACTTCGTGTAGGTCACGATCCGCCAGTCGTGGGTCTTCGCGAGCACCTGGAAGGCCGGCACCCACTGGGCGGCCTTCGAGTCACCGACGATCGCGATGGTGGTCTTCGCGTCGGCCGCGCCGTACTCGCAGGTGGCGACCTCGGCCACGTCGGAGTCGACCTGGCAGCCCTCGGCGTACAGGTCGGGCACGTCCTTGGGCGCCTCGAGCGGGTTCGGCGTGATGCCGCCCTGCACCGAGTCGACCGGTTCGCCGGCCGGGTCGTCCTTTGGTGAGCTGGCCGAGAGCGCCATCGAGCCCTTGACGTTCGCCGGGTCGATGGTGGGTCCGGCCGCCTTGCCGAAGAGCGCCACCAGCATCAGCCCGGCGACGACCGCGATGAGGGTGCAGTTGACCCCGAGGGACAGGGACACCTTGGTGTTGCCGACGAACTTCGAGTTGCGAAGCGGGTTCTCGACGAGGTGGAAGGTCAGCCAGGCCGGGATCACCGACGCCGTGACGATGACCAGTCCGGTCAGCACCGAGATGCCGCCGAAGTGCTCGCGGGCCACGATCAGCAGCGGCCAGTGCCACAGGTAGAGCGAGTAGGTGAGGTAGCCGATGAACAGCATGAACCGGTTGCCCAGGATCGCCACCGGCCCCTTCGGACCGGCCGCGACACCGGCCGCGATCATCAGGCCCGCGCCCACGGTCGGCAGCACGGCGTAGTAGCCGGGCCAGGTGATCTCGGAGGTGTAGATGCGCCCGGCCAGCAGGATCATGCCGAGGCCGGCCCAGGCCAGCACGATGGCCAGGCCCTTCGGGATCCGGTCGAGGCGGGTGGCCAGGATCGCCACGAAGGCGCCGATCGTGAACTCCCACATGCGTGTGGTGGTGATGAAGTAGGCCCGCTCGCTGGCGAAGAACGACTGGTGCACCGCCCAGGCGAAGGACGGCAGGGCGACCAGGGCGAGACCGACCAGCAGCGCCGGCTTGCGTCGTACGCCGAGTCGCGCGGCGAGCACCACGGCGCCGAGCAGCAGGATCGGCCACACGAAGTAGAACTGCTCCTCGACCGACAACGACCAGTAGTGCTGCACGGCCGACGGAGTGATGTCCTCGGCGAGGTAGTCGACCGAGCGGTCGGCCAGGCGCCAGTTCACGAAGTAGAGCGCGGACGCGACGATGTCGCCGCCGGTGGTCTCCCACCTGATCTTCGGCACCCACAGCCAGGTCATCACGGCGGTCGCGCCGAGCACCACGGAGGCGGCCGGCAGCAGGCGCTTGGCCCGGCGCGCGTAGAAGCCGAGGAGTCCGACGCGTCCGGTGCGGTCGACCTCCTTCATCAGCTGACCGGTGATCACGAACCCGGAGATGACGAAGAAGACGTCGACGCCGACGAAGCCGCCGGGGAAGAGCATCAGCCCTGCGTGGTAGGGCAGGACGAGGAAGGTGGCGACGGCGCGCAGGCCCTCGATGTCGCGGCGGATCCGACTGTTGCCCTTGGCCGCCTTCGTCGTGTCGTTCCTGCCGGCTCGGCGCTTGGGGCCGTCGGCGCGGTCAGGGCTGTCGTTCGGGTCTACCTTCAGACCGTCAGCGATGAGCGTCATCATGCCTCCGCATGCGGGTAGGGGTTGCCGTAGAACAGGAGCCGCGACGAGCGCGCCATCAACTGCTTCTCGGTGATCGGCCAGGTGTGGCTGCCGGGGTCGACCCGGCGCACGGACACGAAGTTGAAGCGGTCCGCGGAGTAGGTGGTCAGGCCGCGCGCCTTGACCTTCTCGAGGAACGTGGTGTCGACCCGGCGCGGCAGGTCCTCGAAACGCACGTCGCGGGCCAGCTCGCGACGGGTCAGCAGGGTGCCGCCCTGCACCAGGTCGGTGAACCGGTGCTCGGCGTGCTCGAAGCGCAGCAGCGTGGCGCCGCTGGACTCGAGGTGCACCAGGTGCGCCCACTTGCCGGTCACGTCGGCGCCGGAGTAGTCCAGCGCCCGCACCAGGTCGGTCAGGTAGTGCCGGCCGTAGAAGTTGTCGTCGTCGACCTTGGCGACGAGCTCACCGTCGGCCGCGTCGACGCCGAGGTTCATGCAGGCGCCGAGGGTGAGCGGCGCGTCGGCGTACCTGGTGACCACGTTGTCGAGCCCGGCGCGTGCCGCGCGCACGGCCAGGTCGGCCGGCGCCTCGAAGCCGTGGGTGACCAGCACCAGCTGGAGGTCGCGGTGGCTCTGGCTGCCGAGCATGGCGAGCACGTGGTCGAGCTGCTCGGGCCGCATCGTCGGGACGACCGCACTGACCTGCGTGGTGGTCGAACCAGTCGAGACCACCTCGCCGGGTCTCGAGACGCTCGCTGACGCTCGCTCCTCGACCAACGGAAGATCGAGACCGAGGGAGCGCAGCACGGTGTCCACGCGGTGCGTGCAGAGGTGCTCGTCGAACACCCGACGGTGCGCCTTGAGCGCCTGGCGGTCGCGGTACTCGTCCTGGCCGAGCAGCACGTCGATCGCGGCGCGCGCCTCGTCGGCGTCGCGGACCACCTCGAGGTCGGAGCCGAAGAACGGCTCGATGCTGGCCGCCGGCGTGGTGATCACGGCGGTCTGCGCGGCAGAGAGCTCGAAGAGCCGGCGGCTGCACATCGTCTTGGAGCCGGTCACCGAGTTCACGTTCAGGAAGACCTTGTACGCCGAGTAGGCCGCGAGCATCTTCGGATAGGGCAACGACCCGACGACGTGGCTGCGGTAGGGCGCCGGGAACCGGTAACGCTTGTCGCCACGCTGCATGCGCGACCAGATGTGCAGTCCGCGGTCGAGCGCCGGGCGCAGCAGCTGCTCCATCTGCTCGCGACGCTCCGGGTGCTTCTCGGCGAACCAGGTGCCGGCGAACGCGATCGGCAGCACCCGGCCCTTGCCGCGGCGTACCGGGTTGTGCAGCCGCGGCTGGGCGGAGAAGGGCAGCAGGTCGATGCGCTCGTGGCCGAGGTCGCGCTGGTAGACCGGGATCCGGTCGGCGTCGACGGTGAAGACCTGGTCGAAGAGCCGGGCGGTCTCGAGGAAGACGTCGTAGTTGGGCGGGTCCTCCTTGTTCCAGAACACGGTCGGGATGCCCTCGTCGCGGCACCACGCCACCAGGGCGCGCAGCTCCGGCGACGGCTGGTGGTCGCGGGTCATGTGCAGCCGCCAGGCACCGTCGTTGCCGTTCCACGCCGACTCGACGAAGAGCAGGTCGGGGCGCTGCTCCGTCAGGACCGCCCGCCAGTCGGTCGGCGTCACCTTCACCTGGTGCCACTCGTAGCCGAAGGCCAGCTCGGAGAACGGGTCGAGGATCACCGCCGCCTTCGTCGTCCGGGCCGGGTGCACCTCGGGCAGCTCGAACGCCGGCAGGCGGGGTCGGCGTACCCGGCGCAGCAACCGGCTCACAGGAACTCCTGGAGCACGGCGGCGATGCGGGCACCGGCCTGGCCGTCCCACAGCGGCGGCACCCGGTGGGCCGTCGCAACAGGCGCAGCGAGCACGTCGGCGAGGACGAACGGGACGTCCTCGCGGGTGACCAGCTGGTTGGTGCCGTGGGTGATCGTCACCGGGCGTTCGGTGTTGGGTCGCAGGGTCAGGCAGGGGATGCCGAGGATCGTGGTCTCCTCCTGGACGCCGCCGGAGTCGGTGACGACTGCCCGGGCGCCGCGGACCAGGCCGAGGAACTCGACGTACCCCTGGGGGTCGAGCACGACCACGCGCGGGTGGTCGAAGAGGCCGACCGCCTCGAAGGCCGCACGGCCGCGCGGGTGCAGGGGCAGCACGAGGTCGACCTGGTCGGCCACCGCGTGCAGTGCCTTGACCAGTGCCGATGCGTCGGCCGGGTCGTCGACGTTCGCCGGACGGTGCAGGGTGGCGACGGCGTAGTCACCCTCGAGGCCGTGTCGCGCGCGGGCGGCGGCGACGTCGAACCGGTCGAGGTTGGCCAGCAGGGTGTCGATCATCGGGTTGCCGACCAGGTGGATCCGGTCGGCGGCCACACCCTCGTTGCCGAGGTGAGCGACCGCGTCGGGGCTGGTCGCGAAGAGCAGGTCGGAGAGCCGGTCGGTGACCAGGCGGTTGACCTCCTCGGGCATGGTGCGGTCGAAGGAGCGCAGGCCGGCCTCGACGTGGGCGATCGGGATCTGCAGCTTCGCGGCGACCAGGGCGGCGGCGACGGTCGAGTTCACGTCGCCGTAGACGACCACGATGTCGGGCCGCTGGGCGAGGAACAGCTCCTCGAGGCCGGTCATGATGCGGGCGGTCTGGGTGGCATGGCTGCCCGAGCCGACGCCGAGGTCGACGTCCGGGGTGGGCAGGCCGAGCTGGCGGAAGAACACCTCCGACATCGCCTCGTCGTAGTGCTGGCCGGTGTGCACCAGCGTCTGCTCGAGGCCGAGCTCGCCGGCGGCCGCGATCACCGGAGCCGCCTTCGGGAAGTTGGGGCGGGCTCCGGCCACATGGGTGAGCTTCGTGGTCATGGGGGCCTCTCCTGGTGGATCTACGACGTGGGACCTGGGCGGCGACACGACTCGATTCGCCGCTTCGGTACTATATCTAGTAAGTTACTGTACTTAGTAATCGAGGGACGCCATGGCGCGCCCGTCACCACACGAGAGGAGCAGCCATGACCGCGTCACGCACGACGGCCCGACTGCTCCTCGCCGCCCGCAACCTCCCGATCGCCGCCTCGGTGGTCCGGAGGCATCTGGCCCGCGGGCGCGGACACACCGCCTCGATCGGCGCACGTGTCCTGCCCGGCGTCGCCGGCCCGCTCACCCGCCTGGTCACCACCTCCGGGCGCGGGCCGGCGTACGCCGAGGCACAGTCGGCGTACGCCGCGGGCGAGCTGAGCCGGGCCCATGAACACGCCACCCACGCCGGTCGATCCGGCGCCCGCCTGCGCGAGCACCTCGCCGGCGAGCTGTCGGTGCTGACCGACCCCCAGACGTCGGCTCCGGAGCGCCCCCTGCACCCGGGCACTCCGGAGCCGACTCCCTCCGTCCTGCACCTGGTGACGAACTCGCTCCCCCACTCCGTCGCCGGCTACACGACCCGCACCCAGGGCCTGCTGGCCGCCCAGCGCGCCGCGGGCACCGACGCGCGTGCGGCCACCCGCATCGGCTACCCGGTGACCCGCGGCCACCTCGCCGTCCCGGCGGTGGAGTACGTCGACGACGTCCCCTACCACCGCATCCTCACCACCGTGCCGTTGCGCGCCGACCGGGCGCTGGCCAAGGACGTCGAGCGCACCGCCCGCCTCGTGGAGCGGATGCGGCCCGCCGTACTGCACGCGCACAGCAACCACCTCAACGCCCGGGTCGCCCTGGCCCTGCGTGAACGGTTCGACCTGCCCGTGGTCTACGAGGTGCGCGGCTTCCTGGAGGAGACCGAGCGCTCCCGCCGCGGGCCCGACGCGTTGCCCAACGAACGCCAGCGGCTGACCCGGGCGGTCGAGACGCACTGCATGCGCGAGGCCGACGCCGTCCTCACGATCAGCGAGGTGATGCGCGAGGCGATCGTGGCCCGCGGCATCCCGGCCGCCAAGGTGCACGTGGTTCCCAACTCCGTCGGCGACCAGTTCGTGGCGCCGGGTCTCGATACGCTCGCTGGCGCTCGCTACTCGACCACCGAAAAGCAGGAGGCTCGGAGGTCGAGTGCCGCCGAGGCACGAGGCGGTGTATCGAGACCGGTCACCGTCGGCGCGGTCGGCACCCTCAACGACTACGAGGGCCTCGACGTCCTCATCGACGCGGTGGCCCTGCTGCCCCCGGGCACCGCGCGCCTGCTCCTGGTCGGCGACGGGCCGGCCCGCACCGCGCTCCAGGCCCGGGCGTGTGCCGCAGGCATCGACGCCGAGTTCACCGGGCGGGTCAACCCCGACCGGGTCGTGGCGCAGCACCAGCGCATCGACATCCACGCCACGCCCCGCCTCGACCTCCCGGTGACCCGACTGGTGCCGCCGATCAAGCCGGTCGAGGCACTGGCGCTGGGTCGTCCGGTGGTGGCCAGCGACCTGCCGCCGCTGCGCGAGCTGGTCCGCGACGGACACAACGGCCGGCTGGTCCGCGCCGGAGACGCGCACGCCCTGGCCGACGTGCTCGCCGAGCTGGCCGCCGCCCCCGACGTACGACGACGGCTCGGCGCCAACGGCCGGGCCGACGTGCTCGCCCACCGCACCTGGGAACGGGCCGCACAGACCTGCGCCCGCCTCTACGACGAGATCCGCACCGGCACCTGCCTGATCGAAGGAGTCACCTCATGACCCGGACCACTGACCTCGACCTCGTGGTCGTCGGCCTCGGCTACGTCGGGCTGCCGCTGGCCCAGGCCGCCACGGCCGCGGGCCTGCGCGTCGCCGGCCTCGACCTGAACCGCGCCGCCGTCGACGGCCTCAACGCCGGCGTCTCCCACGTCGACGACCTGAGCGACGACGACGTCGCTGCCATGGTGTCCACCGGGTTCCGGGCCACCGACGACCCGGCCGTCCTCGCCGACGCCGACGTCACCGTCATCTGTGTGCCCACCCCGCTCAGCCCCGACGGCGGCCCGGACCTCGGCGCGGTCACCTCCGCCGTCCGGGCCATCGCCGAGCACCTACTGCCCGGCCGGCTCGTGGTGCTGGAGTCGACCACCTACCCCGGCACCACCGACGAGCTGGTCCGCCCGATCCTCGAGGAGGCCTCCGGACTGGTCGCCGGCGAGGACTTCGCGCTGGCCTTCTCCCCCGAGCGGATCGACCCGGGCAACCCGACGTACGGCCTGGTCAACACGCCCAAGGTCGTCGGCGGCCACACGGCGTCGTGCACCGCGCGGGCCGCGGCGTTCTACGGCAAGTTCGTGCACACGATCGTCGAGACCGCCGGCACCCGCGAGGCCGAGACCGCCAAGCTGCTGGAGAACACCTACCGGCACATCAACATCGCGCTGGTCAACGAGATGGCCCGCTTCTGCCACGAGCTCAAGATCGACCTGTGGGACGTCATCCGCGCCGCGTCCACGAAGCCGTTCGGCTTCCAGGCCTTCCACCCCGGGCCCGGCGTCGGCGGGCACTGCATCCCGATCGACCCGAACTACCTCTCCCACAACGTGCGCGCCAAGCTCGGCTACCCGTTCCGGTTCGTGGAGCTGGCCGAGGAGATCAACGCCACCATGCCGTCGTACGTCGCACACCGCGCGCAGAACCTGCTCAACGACCACGCCAAGGCGATCCACGGCTCCACCGTGCTGCTGCTAGGCGTGACCTACAAGCCCAACATCGCCGACCAGCGGGAGTCCCCGGCGGTGCCGCTGGCCAAGGCGCTCGACACCCTCGGAGCCCGCGTGGTCTACCACGACCCGCGCGTCGAGGAGTGGGACGCCGGCGTGCCGGTCACCCGCGCCGATGACCTGGCCACCGCGATCGCGTTCGCCGACCTGGTCATCCTCGTGCAGGCCCACGACGAGTACGACGTCCCGTCGCTGGCCGCCGACGCGCGCCTGTTCTTCGACACCCGTGGCGTGACCACCGGGCCCGAGGTGAACAGGTTGTGAGCACGGCGCCCAGCCCGCTGGCCGCGCTGGCCGCCGAGCACGGCCTCCAGCGGGTCGGCGTACGCCCGCCCCTGCGTCGCTACCTGGCCACGATGTGGCAGCGGCGGCACTTCGCGGTGTCCCTTGCCGGGTCGAAGGCCTACGCGCGCAACCAGGGCAACTACCTCGGCCAGGTCTGGGCGCTGCTCAACCCGGTGCTGTGGGCGCTGGTCTACCTGCTGGTCTTCGGCGTGCTGCTCGACACCAGCCGCGGCGTGGAGAACTTCATCGGCTTCCTGGTGGTCGGCGTCTTCATGTTCCACTTCAGCTCGGCCAGCATCACCACCGGCTCGAACGCCATCGTAGGCAACCAGGGCCTGATCACCTCCCTCCAGTTCCCGCGGGCACTCCTGCCGATCGCGTCGGTGCTGGCCGAGCTGGTCACTCTGGTCCCCGCGCTCGTCGTGCTGCTGGTCCTGGTGCCGCTCACCGGCGAGCCGTTCGCCTGGACCTGGCTGCTGCTCCCCCTCGCGGTGGGCCTGCAATGGGTCTTCGGCACCGGGGTCGCCCTGGTCTGCGCGCGGCTCGTCTCGCAGTGGCGCGACGTGAAGCAGCTGATCCCGTTCGTGCTGCGCGCGCTGATGTACGTCTCCGGGGTCTTCTTCTCCATCGACCACTACGTCGGCAGCGGCACCGCGGCCGCCGTGCTCTCGCACCAGCCGGTCGCGGTCTACCTCGAACTGGTGCGCGGCACGCTGCTCTCCGAGGTCCCTCTCACCCCTGCCCTGTGGGGCTGGGCTGCCGGGTGGGCCCTGGTCACCCTCGTGCTGGGCTTCGTCTTCTTCTGGCACGCCGAGGAGAGGTACGGCCGTGGCTGACCGTCCCTCCCTCATCGTCGACGACGTGCACGTCACCTATCGCACGTACGGCGGGCGCCGACTGACCGCGCGACAGCAGAAGACCTGGCACACGATCGGCCGCCACGTCGGGGCGGTCGACAAGGTCCGCGCAGTCCGCGGCATCTCGTTCGTGGCCGACCACGGCGAGTCGATCGGCGTGATCGGCCACAACGGCTCCGGCAAGAGCACGCTTCTGCGCGCCATCGCCGGCGTCCTGCCGACCGAGTCCGGCGCCGTGTACGCCGACGGCACGGCCTCGCTGCTCGGGGTCAACGCGGCCCTGATGCGCGACCTGACCGGTGAGCGCAACATCGTGCTCGGCGGCCTCGCCCTCGGGCAGACGCCAGCCCAGGTTGAGGAACGCTTCGACGAGGTCGTCGACTTCGCCGGCATCGGCGACTTCCTTCAGCTGCCGATGCGGGCCTACTCGTCCGGCATGGGATCGCGACTCCGGTTCGCGATCTCGTCGGCGGCCCGCCCCGACATCCTGATGATCGACGAGGCGCTCTCGACGGGCGACGCGGAGTTCCGCCGGCGCAGTCGCGAACGCGTCGACCAGATCCGCTCGGAGGCCGGCACGGTGCTGCTGGTCAGCCACTCGATGTCGACGATCCGCTCCATGTGCGACCGGGTGCTGTGGGTCGACGGTGGACGACTCCGCTTGGACGGCCAGGTCGACGAGGTGCTCGAGGCCTATGCCGAGGCGACCGGCCGGCCGGTCGCCCGCCGTACTCCTGCCCGGTCCCGGGCCGACGGCCGTTCGTCGGAGCAGGCGGTCGCGGGATGACGCTGCCCGCACGCGCCCTGGTGGTCACGGTCGTCCACCACCCGGAGGACGCCCGCATCCGGCACCGCCAGATCGCCTCGCTGCTCGAGGCCGGTTGGCAGGTGACCTATGCGGCGCCCTTCTCCGGCTACGGCCTGCCGGTGCCGCCTCCGACCGCGCAGCTGACCACGGTCGACGTGCCGCGCGCCCTGGGCACGTCACGGCTCGCCTCGATGCGCGCGGCCCGGGCGCTCCTCGACCGGCTGGGCGCCGACCACGACATCGTGCTGCTGCACGATCCCGAGCTGCTCCTCGCGGTCGGCAGCTTCCACCACCCGCATGTCGTGTGGGACGTGCACGAAGACACCGCCGCCGCGATCTCGCTGAAGCCATGGCTGCCCGCCGGGCTCGGTCGTCCCGCGGCCTGGGCGGTCCGCCGGATCGAGCGCCGTGCCGAGCGCCGCCACCACCTCCTGCTCGCCGAAGAGGCCTACCAGCTCCGCTTCCGCAAGCGGCATCCCGTCGTGCCCAACACCACGCGCGTGCCGCAGGACCCGGCCCCGCCCGATGACCCGCGGGTGGTCTACGTCGGCCATCTCTCCCGGGCCCGTGGCGTGCACGAGCTGGTCGCGCTGGCACGGCTGCTGGCGCCCGCCGGCATCATGGTGCAGGCCATCGGCCATGCCGACCAGGAGGCCACCGCGGCGCTGACCGACGCGTCCTCACGGGTCGACTGGCTCGGCTTCCTGCCGCACGACGAGGCGATGAAGCACGTCGACGGCGCCCTGGCCGGGCTCTCCCTGCTGCACGACGAGCCGAACTACCGGCACTCCCAGCCGACCAAGGTCGTCGAGTACATGGCGCACGGCGTCCCGGTCATCACGACTCCGCTCCCCCGGGCCGAGCACCTGGTCACGTCGGTCGGGTCGGGCGTCGTCGTACCGTTCGGCGAGCCGTCAGCCGTGGCCTCGGCCGTCGCGGACGCCGTACTGGCGTTGCACGCGGAACCCGCCACCCGCCTGCGGATGGGCACCCTCGGCCACCGCCACGCCGCCGACCACCTCGACTGGGCCCGCCGATCCGGCGAGTTCGTCAGCCGGCTCGGCGCCATCGCCAACGCCCCCGATCGATAGTCCCTGACGTTTCGGCCCCCAGAACTGGATACTCCCTGACGTTTCGGTCCCCCCACCCCGGTGGAGAAGGGCCGAAACGTCAGGGAGTATCGGGAGATCAGGGCCGAAACGTCAGGGAGTATCGGGATCAGCGGCGGGAGGAACGGGGGATGGAGCGGAGGAATCCACTGCCCCACGAGAGGTGCATGGTGGCCACCACGAACGGCAGCAGCACCCGCGCCCGCCAGGGCAGCCGACGCCGGCGCCCCATCTCGTACGTCGCACCCAGCACTCCGAACGCGTAGCCGAACGGCGCGAGGAACCCGAGGGTGAGCCAGGCGGAGCCGGGGACGTGCAGCCCCGGGACCAGTGCGAGCACGAGACCGACCAGTCCCAGGAGGGAGCCGAGGGCGACCAGGCCGGTGACGACGGGCGCGGCCAGGTAGCGGAACGAGGCCGTGTCGGGGTGCTCGTCGACGATCTGGCGGCGCCACTGCCCGGACCCGAAGAACTGCCGGCGCAGGGCGTTGAAGTCGCGCCGCGGTCGGTAGACCACGGCCAGGTCGGGGGTGAACCAGACGGTCTCGCCGGCCTGCCGCAGCCGGTAGTTGAGCTCCCAGTCCTGGGCGCGCAGGAAGTGCTCGTCGAAGCCGCCGACCTTGACCAGCGCGTCGCGCCGGAACGAGCCGAGGTAGACGGTGCGGGCCGGCCCGGGCTCACCACCGACGTGGAACTTCGACCCGCCGATGCCCAGCGGCGAGGACATCGCCGCCGCGACCGCGTGGCCGAACGACGTGTCGCCCTCGACCCGCATCATGCCGCCGACGTTGGCCGCACCGGTGGACTCGAGGAGGTCGACGACGTCCTCGAGGTAGCCGTCGGGCAGGAAGCCGTGTGCATCGACGCGGACGACGAACGGATGGCTGGTCGCCGCGATCGCCGCATTCAGGGCGTGGGGCGTGAAGCCCGTCGGGTTCTCGACGACGGCGACGCGCGGGTGGGTCTCGGCCAGCGTGCGCGCGATCTCCATGGTGCGGTCCTTGCTGGGCCCGACCGCGAGCACGAGCTCGACCTCGCCGTCGTAGTGCTGGTCGAGCACCCGGCGTACGGACTCCTCGAGGTAGCGCTCCTCGTTGAGCACCGGCATCACCACGGAGACTGCCGTGCGGACCCGGGTCAGCGTCGGCGCCTGCGGGCCGATCGACGGTCCGGCCAGCGGGCTGGTCACGACGTCCGTCATGCGACACCGAGTCCGCGGTAGGTCCAGCCGGCGCCGCGCCAGCGGTCCCGGTCGAGGCAGTTGCGGGCGTCGATGACGTTGAGCTCGCCGACCACCTCGGCCAGGGCGGCCGGGTCGACGGCGCGGAACTCCGGCCACTCGGTCAGGTGCAGCACGACGTCCGCACCGCGGCAGGCCTCGAAGGCGCTCTTGTCGAACGACAGCTGCGGCGCGGCGGCAGCGGCCACGCCGTTGGCGACCGGGTCGTAGACGTGCACGTCGGCACCGACCAGGGCGAGCTGGGTGGCCACGTCGAGCGCCGGCGAGTCGCGGACGTCGTCCGAGTGCGGCTTGAACGACGCGCCGAGCACGGCGATCCGTCGACCGCGGACGTCGCCGCCGACCAGCTCGTGGGCGAGCCCGACGACCTTGTCGCGCCGGCGCAGGTTGATCTGGTCGACCTCGTCGAGGAACCGGAAGGAGGCTCCCGCGCCGAGCTCCTCGGCGCGGGTACGGAACGCCCGCACGTCCTTGGGCAGGCAGCCGCCCCCGAACCCGAGGCCGGCGTTGAGGAAGCGGCGTCCGATGCGGGCGTCGAGCCCGATCGCGTCGGCCAGGGTGGTGACGTCGGCGCCGGTGACGTCGCACAGGTCCGAGACGGCGTTGATGAACGAGATCTTGGTGGCCAGGAACGCATTGGCGCTGGTCTTGACCAGCTCGGCGGTGGCGTAGCCGGTGACGATGACCGGGGTGCCCGACTCGATCGTCTCGGCGTAGACGCGCCGCAGGGTGGCCTCCGCGTCCGGCGAACGGACTCCGAAGACGAGGCGGTCGGGGCGCAGCGTGTCTTCCACGGCGTAGCCCTCGCGCAGGAACTCGGGGTTCCAGGCGAGCTCGACGCCCGGCCCGGCGAGCTCGGTGAGCCTGGCCTGCAGCACGTCGGCGGTGCCGACCGGCACGGTCGACTTGCCGACGACCACCGCGGTGCGCCCGGCCAGCAGCGTGCCGAGGGTCTCGACGGCGGCCTCGAGGTAGGTGAGGTCGGCGGCGGTCGAACCGCTGCGCTGGGGCGTGCCGATGCACAGGAAGTGCACGTCGGCGTCGCGCACGGTGGCGAAGTCGGTCGAGAAGCGGAGCCGGCCGCTGGAGCCCACATGCTTGCGCAGCAGCGGCTCGAGGTCGGGCTCGTAGAACGGCGCGCGGCCCTCCTGGAGCGTGGCGACCCTGCTCTCGTCGACGTCGACACCGACGACGTCGAAGCCCAGCTCGGCCATTCCGGCCGCGTGTACTGCACCGAGATATCCGGTCCCGATCACGGAGACACGCATGTCTACCCCTCTGGATGCACCCGGGTGGGCGGGGTCTGCGACACCCGCGATCGGGCCACTTCGACCCAACTGAGAGTTAGTCTACTGATTTTATCAACTTAAACTCAAAACGGGCGTGTCGCGCGCGTCCTTCACGGCCACGCCGGCACGTGTCGGGCGAGCAGGTCCTCCAGCCGGGCATCGAGCTCTCCCAGCCGCCACAGGCCCTCGCGGGTCAGGTCGGGCAACGACGGCGGGCCGGTGTCGTCGACCAGGGCCTCCGGGTGCCCCGAGGCGATCGCGGCCAGGTTGTGCTGGCTGGTCGACCCGTCGTCGAAGTACGACGAGTGCCCGTGCCCGCCCGACGTGCCCCACTCGGGGCTCGCCTCCGTCGAGAGATGGCGCATGTCCTCGAGGAACGACGGGTCCCGGCCGAACAGCCCGGCGTCGCCGACCACGTCGCCACTGGCCTCGAGGTGGAACGCATGGCCGCGCGGCAGGTCGAGGTCGCCGAGGTCGTCGGTGCCCGTGCCGGGAGACCCCAGGAAGGCGCCCTCGTCGACACCGGTCGAGTGCCGCAGGGCGAGACCCGTGACCAGCGACCCGTAGGAGTGGCCGGCCACCCCCAGGTGCGGGTCATCGGCGCGTGATCCGTCGACCCCGTCGAGGAAACCGGCCAGGTCGTCCGCCGCCGAGCGGGCCGCGTCGTCGCGCAGCACGGTGCGGCCGGGCACCAGCGTGTCGTCGAGCTGCGGCGGCGCGTGGCCGAGCCACAGCACCGCCGCGTGGTCGGAGGCCGGCCCGCCGTCGAGCGCCCGGGACCTGGCCAGCAGGTCGACCAACCGGTCGTCCCAGGCATCGAGATCGCCGGCGACGGTGGTGCCGAAGCCGGGCGTCACCACCAGCACGTGGCGGGCCCGGTCGAGGTCTCCGACGCCGAGCACCACCCGCAGGTCCCGACCCGTGGTGTCAAGGGCCAGCAGCTGCCGCTCGCCCGGGTGCGCGGCCAGCAGCCGTTGCAGGGCGCGCAGGCCGGCGGTCGGCGTACCCCACCGGGCAAGAAGGCGCAGGTTGGCCAGGTGTCGGGCCCGGGCCGGGATGCCGTCGGTGTTGCCGATCCACTCCGGGTGCAGGGCGATGATGCGGCGCTGCTCACCGTCGGTGAGCCCCCACCACCACGCGTTCCAGTCGCCGACGCGACCGCCGACCGGAGGCGTGAGCAGGGTGCGCTCGCCCTCCCGGGTGCCCAGGGTCGCGGCGCCCGACAAGCGCCCGGAGCCACCGTCGACCAAACCCAGGGCCACCACGCCCAGCAGACCGGCGAGCTCCTCGTCGGTGTGCCGGGCCGCGACCAGCGCCTGCTCGACGTGGTCGCTGATCTCGTGGTGCCGACGCAGCCGGTCGGCCACCGCGTGCGGGTCCGGCGACGGCGGGCGTACGTCGAGCACGGCTCCCGCCAGGTCGACCGCGAAACCCTCGGCGCGGGCCCACTCCATCGCCTCCACGAGCACCCGTCGCGCATGGGCCGCCCCCTCGGCCGCCACGTCGAGGCCCCGCACGACACACGCCGTCGAGGCCACGAGGTCGTTCATGGCGTGCACGAGCCGAAGCCGATCGGCCTCTGCGGAGGCACCGGCGGACCCGGTCCAGAGGCCGATGACCGAGGCGTCGTCGAGCTCGTCCTGGAGGGCGCGCAGGGAGGCGCCGGTGCCGGCCAGGGCATCGGCCGCGGCCGCCAGGTTGTGGGGCAGCCACGCCAGCAGGTCACCGGTCGAGAGGGTCACGGCTCCCCCTCGACTCGAGGCGAGCAGCGGCCCGTGCGTCGACGGCCTCGTAGTCGTCGGCCCCGGCCCGCAACGCGACGCCGTGGCGCCGTGCGGCCGCCTCCCACTCCGCGTACCCCTTGCGCCAGACCCGGGCCAGGTCGCGGGCCGCCGCAGCGCTGGCGGAGCCCGGCATTGCCCGCTCGATCCGGTTCAGCGCCGAGGCGGGCTCGAGGGCGCCCACGCGTTCGGCGGCGCGCGCAATCGCCCCTGCGGCGTCACGCAGCGCCGGCGGTCGTACGCCGAATCCGGCGTCGTTCGACATTGAAAATCCTCCCCGTCGATGAAGGGAACCAAGTCTGGCGCGATCTCCCGACCGGTCATCCGGTTCTCCACAGGCCACTCGTGGGAGGATCCGGGCATGTCCTCCGAGCGCAACGTGAACGGCGGCGAGCTCGAGCCGTGCGGCGATGATCCGGTGACCGGTTTCTACCGCGACGGACTGTGCTCCTGCGGGCCCGAAGACGTCGGACTGCACGCGGTCTGTGCGGTGATGACCACGGAGTTCCTCGAGCACCAGAAGTCGGTCGGCAACGACCTCACCACGCCACGTCCCGAGTGGCACTTCCCAGGCCTGGTGCCGGGCGATCGCTGGTGCGTCGTCGCGCCACGGTGGCTCCAGTCCTACGAGGCCGGCGCCGCAGCACCCGTCGTACTCGCGGCCACGAACGAGCGCGCCCTCGAGGCGATCCCCCGCGAGCTGCTCGAGGAGCACTCGGTCGACGTACCCGCCGACCCGAGCTCGCTCGAGTGAAGCTCACTCGGAGCCGGGAAGGCTCCGCGTGCGCAGACACGCCACAGACCTGAGGAGACCGTCGAACGTGCGCGGGTCCCACCCGGTCAGCTGCGCCCAACGCTCGAGGCGGTAGGTCACCGAGTTGGCATGCAGGTGCAACGCCCGCGCGGCCGCACTCACCGAGAAGCCGTTCTCGGCGTACGCCGTCACAGCGTCGGCCAGGTGGGTCTGCTCGCGCGCCGCAGCGTCCCCCGCAGCCAGGAGTGGGCGGCACTGCGCCGGGTGGGCCGCCAGCAGCGCGGCGATCCAGTCATCCTCGAAGTACGCGACGGACCCGGCCGGGGCGGCGCGTGCCGCGAGCCGGGCGTCCTCGATGCTGGCGGCGGCGCCGGCCAGGCCCGAGCGCGGCATCCCGACCCCCACGGAGACCGCGCCGCGATGCCCACGCAGGGACTCGACCAGCCTCCCGGACGCGCTGTGCTGCGTGAGGGTGATGACGAGATCACCCACCCGGCTGCACTGGACGAGACCTCGGTGGCCGTCAGTGCCGCGATGCGTTCGCTCCAGGACCGCCTGGACGGACTCGACGTCCACCTCACTCCATTCCGCGGCGGACGTGACGATCGCCGCGAAGGGGCCACTCACGTCGAAGCCGAGGCGGTTCGCCAGCCCCTCCAGGTCCGCGCCCACCGACCCCGACCCTTGGGCGAGTGCCTCGAGGAGGCGGTAGCGCAGTCCGACCCTGACGGCCTGGGCACTGCGCGTGGCCTCACCATGACCCACCGCGACGGCCGAGGTCAGCACATGCACGTTGTCCCAGAGGTAGCTGGACGCGTCGAGCAGCGCCGGGCCGGCGTCCCCGCCCTGCTCCACCAGGGACGACCAGATCTCCTTGAGCCCGAGGTGGTAGCTCTGGACGACGTCCTGCAGGGTCATGCCCTGCTGCGCGCGTCGCTTCCCGACCTCGCGGGTCTTCTCGACCAGGTCAGCAGGGAGCGCCGCGCCCCGGGCCAGGCAGTCCAGCATGGTGGCGAACTCGCTGCGGATGTAGTCGAACTGCTCCTGGTAGGCCACGACCGAGTACGCCGGAACCACGGAACGTATTCGGGAGACGACGCGTCCGACGAGCCCGTCGAGGTCCTCGGCGACCCGGGCGCATGCCCGGGCGAGGGTGTCGTCCGCGGCCACGGTTCCTCCTTGGTGAATTTCACGAAATCCGACGCACAGGATCGTGCATTCGCAGTGGCCCGTCCGGCGTGACCGGGGACACACTGAAATCAGTTTCCCCCACTCACCTGGAGCACACCATGTCCAACGAGCTCAAGAGCGTCCTGCTCTCCATCGGGGTGCCCTCCGTGGGCGTCCTCGGTGGAATTCTCATGTTCGCCGACTCGACAGCCCAGGTTGCGGGCTTCCCGGTCCTCTTCGCCTGGCTCTTCCTCTGGATGCCGTTGACCGCCCTGTGCATCCACGTCGCGTGGAAGTGCTACGACGAGGCCGAGTACGTCGAGCGCGAGCTGCAGGACGCGGAGGAGCTCGCATGATCCTCCTGACGTTCAGCCTCGTCCTCGGCCTGGCGCTCGCCGCCGGCATCATGTCCCGGCGCGCCAGCAGTGCCGACATCGACGACTACCTGGTCGGTGGCCGGTCGTTCGGCCCGATCCTGATCTTCGTGCTCGGTGCCGGTGAGGCCTACAGCATCGGCACGCTGCTCGGCTTCCCCGGCGGCGTCTACGCCTTCGGGGCCAACTACGGCGTGTGGTTCATCGCCTACATCCTGCTGGCCTACCCGATCGGCTACTGGCTGGCGCCCTACCTGTGGCAGGCCGGCAAGCGCTACGGCGCGATGACGCTGCCCGACGCCGCCGGCTCCCACTTCCGCTCGCGTCCGCTCGAGCTCACCATCGCGATCTCGTCGGTCATCTTCCTGATCCCGTGGGGCCAGCTCCAGCTGACCGGCCTCCAGGTGGCGATGAGCGCGCTCGGCATCCGGATCGACCCGACCGCCGCGGTCCTCGCCGGCGCGGGACTCACCATGGTCTTCCTGCTGCTCTCGGGGGTCCGCGCGCCCGCGTTCGTCTCGTTCGTCAAGGACGGCGCACTGCTCCTCGGCGCGATCCTCGTGGGCCTGGCCGCCGTCGCCAAGTCGGACGGCACGACCGCGCTGTTCGACAAGGCGGCCGATGCCGGCGCCGTACCGTCGACCCACTACACGCTCACGGGCTCGTCGCTGACGTTCACGATGACGACCGTGGTCTTCCAGGCGATGGGGTTCTTCGTCTTCCCGTTCATCGCCCAGGCCATCTTCGCCGCCAAGTCCGAGGGCACTCTCAAGCGTGCGGCGCGATTCAACCCGCTCTACATGCTGATGTACCCGTTCCTGGTCGCGGCAGCGTTCGCCGCCGTCGTACTCCTGCCGCACCGGCTGGAGGGTCCCGCCTCCAACCAGGCGCTGCTGCAGCTCTCACGCCAGGTGCTGCCGGACTGGCTGACCGGCCTGGTCGCCGGTGGCGCAGCGCTCTGCGCGATCGTCGTCCTGTGCGGCTCGGCCCTCGGCATCGGCTCACTGGTGTCCCGCAACATCATCCGCGGCATCCCCGCCGAGAAGCAGCGCAGCTGGGTGCGAGTCGTGATCTTCGCCTATCTGATCGTCTCGCTGGTGCTGACCCTGGAGCTGCCGTCGCTGCTGCTCACGCTGGTCAACACCTCGTACTACGGCGTCACCCAGGCGCTCATCGTCTTCCTCGCCATGATCTTCGGCTGGAAGGTCCGCCCCGCCGCGCTGGCGCTCGGCGTGATCGTCGGCGACGTCCTCGTCCTGGCCATGTTCATGGTCCAGGAGGGCGCGGACACTCCGCCCTGGTGGGCCGAGCACGGTCTCAACATCGGGTTCCTGGCCCTGCTGGTCAACGCGACCGTGGTGATCGTCAGCCGCGTGGTGTGGCCGGCCGAGCACCCCGTGCCGGGCCTGCGCGCTCTCCGCCCCCGGTCGCACTCGACGCGTTCGCCCCGCCCCACGGCGAAGGTGGTGGAGGCTCGATGAGCGAACTGCTCCTCGTCGGCGCCGACGTCGTGACCATGGATCCCGATCGGCCGGGGGCCGAGGCGATCCTGGTCCGGGACGGGGTCGTGGTGGCCGTCGGCACGGAGTCGGAGGTGGCCACTCTGGCCTCCGCGCACGTCGAACGCCTCGACCTCGAGGGCGCCACCGTGCTGCCGGGCCTCATCGAGTCCCACGTGCACCCGGCGTACACCGGACTGACCGACCTGTGGGCCGACTGTCGCTCGCCCGGTGTCGGCACCATCCCCGACCTGCAGGCGGCGCTGGCCGCCCTGCCCGTGGAGAGCGGGGCCTGGATCCGCGGGTGGGGGTACGACGACACCCTGCTGGCCGAGGGACGCCACCCGACCCGCGACGACCTGGACGCCGTCAGCAGCACCGACCCGGTGATCGTCTCGCACATCTCCGGTCACTTCCTGGTCGCCAACACGGTCGCTCTGGCGTTGGCGCAGGTCGATGAGGAGACCGTCGCGATCGACGACCCTCGGTTCCCGCGGGACGCATCGGGGCGACTGACCGGCATGGCTTGGGAGATCGACGCGGTGAGCCGGGTGCTCGCGGCGGTGCCGGCACTCTCGGACACGGACCTGGAGGACGCCCTGCTCCGCGCACTGTCCCGGGCTCGTGAACGCGGCATCACCACCGTGCACGACCTCGGTGTCGGCCTGATCGGCGGCCCCGAGGAGCTGGACGCCTACCGTCGGCTGGACGCCGAGGGCCGGTTGCCGGTCCGCGTCGTGGGCTTCCTGCGGGGAGACCTGCCCCTCGACGGCGACACGGTCTTCGAAGCGGCGGGGCAGTCCGTCGGCCGCTTCCGCCTCGCCGGCGCCAAGTTCTGGGCCGACGGCTCGATCCAGGGGCTGTCCGCGGCCCTGCGCGCGCCGTACCTCTGCGACCCGGGGCACCACGGCGAGCTCCTGCAGCCCCAGGAGGTGCTGGACGCGATGGTGGCGCCCGTCGCCGCGGCCGGCGGCCAGCTCGCCGTCCACGCGAACGGCGACGCCGCGGTCGGCGCTGCGCTGACCGCGATCAACCGCGCCGGGCAGGGCACGCACGACCCGCGGCACCGGATCGAGCACTGCCAGGTGACGAGCACGGCCGACCTCGACGCGTTGAAGGAGGCGGGTGTGGGGGTGAGCTTCTTCGTCAACCACGTCTACTTCTGGGGTGACCGGCACCGCGAGAGGTTCCTGGGTGACGTGCGCAGCGACTTCCTCGACCCGCTCGCCTCGGCGGCTGCTGCGGGCCTGCGGTTCGGGCTGCACTCCGACTGCCCCATCACGCCGATGGATCCGCTCGCGACCCTGCGCACCGCCGTCAACCGCCTCACCAGCGGCGGCTCGGTGCTCGGCGCGGCCGAGCGCATCGACGTGCACCGTGCGGTTCAGGCAATGACGGTCGACAGCGCCTACCTGGTGCACGAGGAGCAGTACGTCGGCACCCTCGCACCCGGGATGCGTGCCGACCTGGTCGTCCTCGACGGTGACCTTTCCCAGGTCGCCGACGCCGCCGCGCCCATGCCCAAGCCGGTTCGCGTCATGGTCGGTGGCAGCTGGGAGTGAGGGCTAGCGCCAGGCCTGGTGGCTGCGCTGCGGCACCGGCTGCGGTGGGCGGGCCAGCTCGGACGGCGCGTAGACCTCGCGGCCGAAGTAGTCGGCCACCCTGGTCATCGCGCGCGACGAACGACTCATGATCACGTAGCGCTTGCGCATCGCCTGGCCCACGAGCGGCGCGCGGAAGTCGAGGTGCACGCCGGCCCGGTCGGCCACCAGCCGCAGCGCCTGCGGCGAGTAGTACGACGTGTGGTCGGGATAGAAGATGTAGCGGTCGGCCGCGAGCTTGCCGCCGTCGTGGATGTTGGTGCCGCAGATCAGCAGCCCGTCGCGCCGCACGAGCCCGAGCAGCCGGGCGAAGTCCTCGTGCGGGTCGCGGAAGTGCTCGATCACCTCACTGGCCACGACCACGGAGAACTTGCGCTTCGGCGGGTCGTTGGCGTCGATGAACTCGGCGTCGTCGCGCACCTTCATGATGTCGCTGATCGCCACGCGCTCGACCTCGGGAAGCTTGGCCACGTGGTGGTTGTCCATGCTGCGCCCGGCGCCGAAGATCAGCGCCTCGTGGCCGGTGCCGCCGAGGATGTCGACGCCCATCTTGACCATGTGGAACTCGCGCCCGGGCACCTCGAGGTCGCCGAGGCGCCCGTGACCGGCCGGCAGCTGCTCGATGTCGGTCTTGGCTGCGTAGCGGCTCTCGATGTGGCCCGGCATGTGCACGAACCCGCAGTGCTGGCAGACGCGTACGTCGCACGTCTTCGCCGGCTCACGCGTGTAGGCCACCGTGCGCTCGACGTACTTCTTCGAGCCGCAGACCAGGCACGTCGGTGTGTCACCGCGGGCGGTCAGGGTGCGTAGTCGGGGACCGAGCCGGGCACGGGCCCGGGCGCGGAGCTGGTCGAACGCAGGTGCAGGCATGCCGGGGACGCTAGCACCCGCTCATGACGTGACAGGGATGTCCTTGTGCCACGACTCGGTGACGTATTTCGTCTTCCAGCCCATGCCGACGTACAGCTGGTCGGCGCCGGTCGAGGAGTCGGCGTCGACCTCGAGGCCGACACGGTCGCGACCCCTCGCCGCGGCGTCGGCGATGATCGTCTTGAGCAGCCCCTTGGCCACTCCGCGGCCGCGGGCGGACTCGAGCACGCCGAGGTAGGACACGTAGGAGCCGTCGGGTCCGGTCGAGCTCTCCGACACCGTGCCGACCAGCGCACCGGCCGGTTCGGGCTCTCCCTCGCCGTCGACGATCTCGGCCAGCCACCAGTGGTCCCAACGGTGGCCCGGGTCCTCACGCACCCGGTGCACGAACTCCGCGAAGGTCTCCTCGGAGGAGTTGAAGTGGTCGGTGAAGGCGCTCTCGAGAATCTCGTGCACGGCCCTCAGATCGTTGACGTCGGGCATGCCGCCGCCCTCGCGACGCACCTGCCGGAAGACCACGCCCTTGCGCTCCCAGTGCTCGGGATCGGGCACCAGGCCGGCCTCGTCGGCGGTGACCGGGCGGCTCATCTGCCACCAGGTGCGGACCCGGTTGAAGTTCGCCTCCTCGAGCATCTTGTGCTGGCGCTCGTCGTCGGCGAAGGCTCCCGTGTCGATCTGTTGCACGTCGAGCCCACGGGCCGCGCCGACCTCGCGCGCCTGGCCCTCGGCCCAGGTGAAGAGCACGTCGGAGCAGCGCTCTGCCGCGCCGGGCGAGAGCGACCGGTCGAGGATGTGGACGTAGAGCATGCGGTTGAGCGAACGGTCGTGCACGCTGGCCCAGGCGCGGATCGTGCCGGACTTGTCACGGATGACGAGGTTCTCGCGCATGCGCAGCCCGTGCTCGGAGACCTCGACCAGGACGTCGTCCTCGGAGGCACCGGCCCAGCCGCGGCCGGAGTCCTCGTGGGCGCGCAGCAACTCGGTGAGCCGGAGCACGTCCTCGGAGTTGTCCGGGTCGGGGATTCCCGCCTCCCAACCCACCGGCAGACCGGGGTCATCGGGAAGAACCTCCTCGGGATCGCTCTCGAAACGGTTGTCTTCGGGCAGTGCGTAGTCAGGGGTCATCGGCACTCATTCTGCCGCATCGCGCGCTGGGCGCCCGATCGTCGGTCTCAGGTGACCGCGTCGGAGTCGACCAGCACCAGCGCCACGGTGGTCACCGGGGCGAGGCACTCGGGCAGCGGTGAGGCCACCTTCTTCGGGGTGATCGTGAGGCTGTCGGCGGCGCTGACGGTCACCCCGGGGGGCACGTCACAGCCGATCGAGATGACGCTGCCGACCATCGTCCGGCCGTCGGGAACCTTCGTCGCGTCGTACGTCGTCTGCACCTGCTGGCCCAGGTCGCCCCGGGTGAACGGGGCCACGAAGTCGGCCACCGCGGCGTCCGAGTCGAGTACGACGGGCGCCGCGCTCGTCTCACCCCCGGCAGCGGTGGCGTGCAGGATCGCCACCTCGTCGAAGTCGACGCCTCCCCCACCCGTTGACGGACTGGGCGACGTACTGCCCGGGCCGGTGGAGGGAGTCGTCTGTGTCGTGTCCTCCGCGCGGGTGTCATCGTCGCCGTCCGACTCCGAGCCGCAGGCGCCGAGGGTGAGCGCGAGCAGGGTGGTCGGCACGGCGAGCAGGAGGCTGGTCCGTCGAGCAACAAGTGAACGCATCATGGTGATCCGACGATAGGGGCTCCGGAACGGTTCCCTCACCAGGAGCACCGCTCAGACGACCAGGCCGAGGGCAAGCACGAAGACCAGGCCGGTCACCGAGAGCAGCGTCTCCATGAGGGACCACGACTTGAGGGTCTGCGTGACGGACATCCCGAAGTACTCCTTCACCAGCCAGAACCCGGCGTCGTTGACGTGGGAGAAGAACACCGACCCGGAGCCGATCGCCAGCACCATCAGGGAGACCTCCGGCTGGGACAGCCCGGCCGTCAGCGGGGTCAGCAGGCCGGCCGCGGTCACCGTCGCGACGGTCGCCGAGCCGGTGGCCAGGCGGATCAGTACGGCGACGAACCAGGCCAGCAGCAGCACCGAGACACCGCTGTCGGCCACCCACCGGGCGACCAGGGTGCCGACGCCGGTGTCCACGAGCGAGGTCTTGAAGCCGCCTCCCGCGGCCACGATCAGCACGATGCCGGCGATGCCGGGAAGCGAGCTCTCGACCGACTTCGAGATCTGGTCGCGGCTCATCCCCGACGCACGCCCCAGGGTGAACATGCCGACGATGACGGCGATCAGGAGGGCCACGATCGGCGTGCCGAGCGCGTCGAGCACCTTCTGCACGGCGTTCGACTCGTCGTTGATGATGATCTCGGCCAGGGCGCGGGCCATCATCAGCACGACCGGGAGCAGCACCGAGAAGAGCGTCAGCGCGAAGCTCGGACGGTGGTCGGCGATGCCGGCGCCGGCGTCCGCGTCGTCACTGTCACCGAAGCGGCCCTCGGGCACGAACACGTCGCCCACCCAGCGGTCGGCCACCTTCGCGAAGACAGGTCCGGCCAGGACCACGGTCGGGATGGCGATCGCGACACCGAAGGCCAGGGTGATGCCCAGGTCGGCGTCAAGGTAGTTGATGGCGGTCAGCGGTCCGGGGTGCGGGGGCACGAGGCCGTGCATGGCCGAGAGGCCAGCCAGGGCAGGGATTCCGACCGCGATCAGGGACAGCTGCGCCCGCCGCGCCACGAGGTAGATCACCGGCATCAGGAGCACGAGGCCGATCTCGAAGAACATCGGCAGCCCGATGATCGCGCCGACTCCGGCCATCGCCCACGGCAGGGCCCGCGTCGAGGCCCGGCCGATGATCGTGTCGACGATCTGGTCGGCACCACCCGAGTCGGCGAGCAGCTTGCCGAAGATCGCGCCCAGCGCGATCAGCGTGCCGACGCCGGCAGTTGTCTCGCCGAAGCCCTTGGTGAAGCTCGCGATGCCGTCGGCGAGGGGTACGCCGGCCACGATGCCGACGGTGAGCCCGCCGAAGGTCAGGGACAGGAAGGGGTGCAGCTTGGCCCAGGTGATCAGCACGACGATCACCGCGATGCCGAGGCCGGTGGCGGCCATCAGCTGGCCCGACGAGGCGACCGGCTCGATGATGTCGTCGGTGGCGAGGGGAAGGATCAGGTTCATCGGGTGCTCCCGGTCTGGTCGACGTACTCCTGGACGATGGCGTCGATGCTCTGGTCGATGTCGATGACGAGGCCGCCCTCGTCGGGGCTGAGGCGTTCGAGGGTCTGCAGCTGCGAGGTGAGCAGCGAGGCCGGCATGAAGTGGCCCGGGCGACTGGCCTGCCGGGCGGCGATGACGTCGCGCTTGCCGTCGAGGTGCACGAAGCCGACCCGGTGACTGTGGTGGCGCAGTTGGTCGCGGTACTTGCGCTTCAGGGCCGAGCAGGCCACCACGCCACCGCCCGACTCATGCTCGGCCAGCCACGCGCCGATCGTCTCCAGCCACGGGTGCCGGTCGCGGTCGTCGAGGGGGTGACCCGCGGACATCTTGGCGATGTTGGCCGCCGGGTGCAGGTCGTCGGCGTCGACGAACGGGACCCGAATCCTTTGCGCCAGGGCCGCGCCCACCACGGACTTCCCCGACCCGGAGATGCCCATCACCACCAGCAGTGGTTTCCGGTCTGTGCTCATCTGCGGTTCCTCCCGCGGGTCCGAATTCGTGGGGACGTGTTGTGCCCCGCGTCACAGCATGCAACGATTGATCTGCTCTTATCAAGACCTTGTGGCATTAAATCTGATCTTTGGGGATGACCATGGACGACCCGGGCGGCCTGCACTCCACGGTGCTGGAGGCCCTCGGCCTGCGCATCGTCTCCGGCGACCTCACCCCCGGGCAGGTGCTGACCCTCGACTCCGTCGACACCGAGTACGCCGTGTCGCGCTCGGTCTCCCGCGAGGCGGTGCGGGTGCTCCAGTCGATGGGGCTGGTCACCTCTCGCCGCCGCGTCGGCGTGACCGTCTGCCCCCGCGACAACTGGCACGTCTTCGATCCGCGCGTGATCCGCTGGCGCCTGGCCGGCGACGATCGCACGAACCAGCTGCTCTCACTGAGCGAGCTGCGCTCGGGCGTCGAGCCGGTGGCCGCTGCCCTGGCCGCCGAACGTGCGTCGCCGGAGCAGTGCTCGGCGCTCTCCGGCGCGGTGATGGACATGGTGGCCCACCGGCACTCGGGTGACCTGGAGGCCTACCTGGTCGCCGACACGATCTTCCACCGCACGATGCTCGAGGCCTCGGGCAACGAGATGCTGCGCGCCCTCGGGGACGTCGTCGCCGAGGTGCTGGCCGGCCGGACCCACCACCACCTCATGCCCGCCACCCCGCGAGCTGACGCCGTCGCGCTGCACGAGCGGGTGGCGAACGCGATCCGCACCGGTGACGCGGACGACGCCCGCACGGCCATGCAGGCGATCATCGACGAAGCAGCTGCCGCCCTCGCCGACCCGTCGTGAGTTCCGATCGACCCGTCGTCAATACCAATCGACCCGTCGTGAGTTCCGATCGACCCGTCGTGAGTTCACGCCATGCGCCAGAACTGGCGACGGGTCGACAGGAACTGGCGACGGGTCAGAGGACGAACCAGGCGCCGATCAGGGCCGGGACGGGACCGAGCAGCAACCAGGGCGTGAGCATCGAGCGCTGGTGGATGACCCGGCCGACGGCGACCGAGAGGACGCCGAAGATTCCGGCGATGACCAGCAGGCCGATCTGGGCGTCGAGGCGGTCGTCCTCGACCATCGCGGCGGCGAGGACAAGTCCGACCACGAGGTGCAGGATCGTGGTCACCGCGAGCACCGACATGACCCACTTCTGCACGTGCGAGACGTGCATCGCGTCCTTGCGAACGGACGGACGCGGGTTGTTCGGGTCCATCAGGTGCTTGGCGCGCTTGACGGGCTTGGTCTCGGACATGCACTGATTGTCTCACCCGCCCCGGCGCCCGGGTTCCACACCCACGTCCCGCGATACGCCGAGTTCCCCAAGTTGGCCGATGACAGCCCGGACTCCTGCTGCTTGTCTGGGTGCGCGGCGGGAAGACAAGGCTGGGAGGCCTCAATGCTTCACTCGAAAGCACGAACCGCGGCGGTGGGCCTGGGAGTGGTCGCACTCGTCGCTGCCGGCGTGACACCGGCCCAAGCCGGACACCGGCACGACAGGATCTCCACCGTGGTCGACCTCTCGGGGCCTCGTGGCGTCGAGTCGATCAGACCGGGAATCACCCTGGTGACCGAGGACGACGGCAGCTTCAGCCTCGTCGTCGAGCGCCGCAACCGACCGGCCCGGGTGATCCGGCTCGGCGGGATCGACGAGGCCGCAGGGTTCGCGTCGGACGCCTCGCAGTCGCGGGGCAGGTTCTACTTCCTCACCGGTGGCGGCGGGGCGGCCGAGGAGCTGCCGCCCGGTGCGGCCACGCTCTACAAGCTGCGTCACGGTGAGCTGCAGCCGTTCGCGGACATCAAGGGCCATCAGGCCACCGACCCCGACCCCGACGACCAGGAAGGCGTGCCCACAGACACCAACCCGTACGGCGTGCTCGCCCTCAAGGACGGCACGGTCCTGGTCGCCGACGCCGGCGGCAACGACCTGCTCCGGGTCTGGCCGGACGGCACCGTCAAGACGGTGGCCCGGTTCAGGCCGCGCATGGTCGAGGTGCCCGAGGGCCTCCCCGACGTCGACATGGAGGGCAACCCCACCGGCCTGCCGCCGGCCGGCACCCCGATCAACTCGGAGGCCGTGCCCACGTCGGTCACGGTCGGACCGGACGGTTACTGGTACGTCGGCGAGCTGCGCGGCTTCCCGGCCAACCCCGGCACCTCGCAGATCTGGCGGATCAAGCCGGGCTCGCTCGACGCGGTGTGCGACCCGGAGGTGCCCGACGCAGGCACCTGCACGCGGTACGCCGACGGCCTGACGTCGATCGTGGACCTCACCGCCGACAGCAGGTCGGTCTACGCGGTGAGCCTGTCGAAGATGAGCTGGCTCGCCATGGAGCTCGGACTTCCCGGCTCCGAGGTCGGCGGCCTGTTCAAGGTCAGCCGGAGCGGCAACCACACCGAGATCGCCAAGGACAAGCTGATCATGCCCGGCGGCGCCGACGTGGCGAGGAACGGGACGATCTACGCGGTCGGCCCGGTCTTCGGTCCGGGAGCGTTGGTCAAGATCCGCTGACCCGGACCTGCGCGGCGGCTCGGAGTCATGAGTCGCCGTGCAGGTTCTTCGCGGTCGCCGACGCCGGCACGCTCGCCGGGTCCGGGTAGGTCCCGAACAGGCGGTCGGCCGTGTTCGTGGTGGTGACCGTGAACCAGTAGTGCTCGTCGCGGTAGTGGTGCAGCCGGTGGTTGCGCCACACCGCCTTGTAGGCGCGCGAGACCGGCCGGTAGTCGCTGTGGATCAGGTAGTGGGTCCACTCGTAGGCCAGCCCCACGACGGCGACCGAGACGGTGAACGTGAGCGCCTGGCCCAGCCGCGGGAACGCCAGCAGCGCGATCGCGTGGTAGCCGACGATCACCCACACCAGCGCACGCCACGGGATGAAGACCAGCGGCACGTCACGCGGGTCGGCGTGGTGCTCACGGTGCTTGCGGGCCAGCAGGGTGTCGACCGTGACGCCGGCCACCCGCCGGGGGCGCCAGTGCAGGACGAAGACGTGGATCAGCCATTCGAGCACCGGGAAGAGCGCGACCAGCACCACCGGCGCCCACAGGTCACTCCAGCGCCAGTCCCCGACGAGAGCGCGCGCGGTCACCCCGGCCACGAGCACGGTCATGACCATCCACGGCGAGGGGTGGGCCCAGAACGCGCGGAAGCTCGAGCCGAGGGAGACCTTCGGCCTGCGGGAGACGCGCGCCTCGTCGGCCGCCAGGCGCTGTTCGGCCACGTCGGGTCGGTCCGTGCTCATTCGACGCCGCCCTCGAAGTCGTCGATGGCCGCATTGACCGCATCGGTCGCCACCGCGAGCAGGGCGGCGGCCCGGCGCTCCGCGAGCCTCGCGTTGCCGGCCACGACAGCCTTGGCGACGGCGCGGTAGGCCTCGATGCGGTCGACCTCGGATGAGAGCACGACCGCCAGCGCCTCGAGCGCCGGCTCGTAGGCGGCACGCATGCTGTTGAACATCAGCCGGAAGGTGATCGACTCCGCGCCGTCGACCAGGAGGTCCCAGAACACGAGCGCGCAGCGTTGGCGGGCGACCGGGTCGCTCTCGGCGGCAAGTGCGGCCACGGCGGCGTCGAGCGCATCCGCCAGGCCCGCGCCCGCACGCTCGGCCGCCAACGCGGCGATCCGTGGGCCCACGTGCAGCCGGGCCTCGAGGATGCTTCGCGCCACGGAGAGGTCGAGGTTGCCGCCGGCGAACAGCAACCGGGGCAGCAGCTCCAGCCCGCCGACCTGCCGGAAGTCGCGGACCGTGGTCGCGCCGCCCTGGCGTACGTCGACCAGCCCGGCCTGCGCCAGGCGCTGCAACGCCTCCCGGACCGCAGGTCTCGAGACGCCCAGCACCTCGGCCAGGCGTCGTTCGCTGGGCAGGCTCTGGCCCGGGCCGAACCCGCCGCCGGTGAGCTCGCCGACCAGCTGGTCGAACACCTCGTCGGGCACGGACCTGCGGTTGACCGGTTGCAGTGGCATGCCGGCAACGCTAGGCCGCGGAACGGCAGGTGGTCAAGTGGTCAGACCAGTTGGTCTCGGCTCGGTCAGCGCCACACCTTCACGTAGTCGACGTACGTCGTGGCCGGCAGCGGTGCGTCCGCGGGCAGGGCATTGGTGCCGTGGCCGAGGGCCTGGGTGAGGGCGACCATGAACGGCGAGTCGAACGGCGCGTAGGGCACCGTGGTGTTGTCGGCCTGGTAGTTGTCGACCAGGCACACGCCGCCGTTGACCAGGATCGTGAGTCGGCCGGGCTCCCACTCGAGCGTGTAGGTGTTGTACGCCGACTGGTCGATGACGCAGTTGTACGACGTCACCACGTTGGTGCTCGTGAGCCGGTTCACCGTCGCCGGGTCATAGCTGTAGTGGATCCGCGGGATCACGTGGTCGGGGTGCAGGCTGTAGAACTCCGCGAAGTCGATCTCCCCCGAGTCCGGATGGGGGCCGTACTTCGTGGGGTTCACCGGCCACAGCCACAGCGTCTCCTGCAGGCCCTGGAGTCGGCTCGCCGGAATGCGGGCCCGCACCTCGAAGCGCCCGTTGGTCTGACTGAACCGACCATGGGTGGAGACCATTCCGGCGGCGTACCTCGTGGAGAAGGGACTGCTCGCGTTGCAGGTGAACGCGGTCGCCTGCCGCACCACCGACAGACGCAGGTTTCCGCCTGCCACCCTCACGGTGGACGGCGAGTCGAGGTAGCACGCGCGCGCGCCGCCGGGCTCGCCCGTGGTGAAGTTGCTGGTCGCGGTCCGCTGCACGATCCACTTGTCGGTGTTCAACGCACTGGTGGAGAAGGTGTCGACGAACGTGCAGGTCCACGGCTGGCCGTCCGGCTTGAGCACCGTGGCTCCACAGGCCCCGGCCGCGACGGCGGCGCGCACACTCGTGCGTGCCACGGCTGGGTCGCCACCGTTGGCCATCGGCGTGCCCAGGAACGCCACCGCAAGGGCGGCGGCGGCGAGGCCGATCCGCCGGAACATCTGTGCCTTCATGGGTCTCACACCTTCGCTCGACCCTCCCGCCCAGAAGGATTCCAGAAGATGGCGCGTCTGGACAGTCCCAGCCCACGACCTGCCGTGCGATGACCGGGTCAGGCCGGCCGGGGCACGGCCGCCAGCTGCATCTGGCCGAGCCAGCGCGGGACCTGCCGCACCACGGAGGTCGGACCGGTCACCGACGCGGCTCCGGAGCGCAGCGCGTCGACCCACTCCCGGTCGCCACGCCAGATCTCGGTCAACGTGCGCAGCCCAGCCCTGATCGTGGCATCGACGTCGAAACCCGGGTCGTAGTCGCAGACGTCGGCCTCGGCGCCACTCACGACCAGCCACCATCGCGCCACCCGCGGCGCGACGTCGTCCAGCTCGAAGGCCAGCACCGTGCGCTCGCGCGGCCACGCGTCGACCGCCACGGTGCGCCGGATGTCCCACATCAGCAGGTGCGGGTCGAGGTCCTCGGTGCCGAGCTCGCCGATCCAGCGCACGCCCCACGCACCGAGCGCCTCCACGATCGGGCGCAGCTCCTCACCGCTCTCGGTCAGCCGGTAGCTGGTGCGGCCCGCGGCGTCACCCGTGCGCCGTACGACGCCCACCCGCTCGAGGGTCCGCAGCCGCTTGGAGAGCAGCGCCGGCGACATCTTCGGGTTCCCCCGGCGCAGCTCGTTGAAGTGCGTGCTGCCCGCCAGCAGCTCGCGGACGACGAGCAGCGTCCACCGCTCGTCGAGGATCTCCATCGCCTTCGCGACAGGACAGAACTGGCCGTACGACGTCATCTGGGCTCCCGGTGCTCGAACCCCCTCGACCAGTACACCGCCGTTCCGGGCACCGCACCAGTACAGATCGTGAACCCTCGGTGGTTCAGACCTGGGACTGGTCGTACGACGACCGCGCGCGGACGCTGGAAGCACCACCGACCAGCAAGGAGAACACCATGACAGTCACCCCCGACCTCAAGGCGAAGCACCGGGCGATGTGGGCGCTCGGCGACTACCCGTCCGTGGCCACCGACGTGATCGCGGACCTCGGCGAGACCCTCGTCGCCGCCACCGGAATCACCGCCCGCGACACGGTGCTCGACATCGCCGCCGGCTCCGGAAACGCGTCCATCCCCGCGGCCCGCACCGGCGCCACCGTGGTTGCCAGCGACCTGACCCCCGAGCTGCTCGAGGCCGGACGGGTGGAGGCCGCCGACCAGGGACTCGAGCTCACCTGGGAGGTCGCCGACGCCGAGGACCTGCCCTACGCGGACGGCCGGTTCGACGCCGTGATCTCCTGCGTCGGCATCATGTTCGCGCCGTTCCACGAGAAGGCCGCCGCCGAGCTGCTGCGGGTGACCCGTCCCGACGGCCGGATCGGGCTCATCGCCTGGACGCCGGAGGGCTTCATCGGCCAGATGTTCGCCGCGATGAGGCCCTACGCTCCCCCGCCGCCGGCCGGTGCCACCCCGCCCCCGCGCTGGGGCGACCCGGAGCACGTTGCGTCACTGCTCGGCGACGGTGTGTACGACGTACGTGCGGAGCGGCGCGACCTCGTCGTCGACGCGTTCGCCACCCCGGAGGGCTACCGCGAGTTCTTCAAGGAGCGCTACGGCCCGACGATCGCGGTCTACAGGGCGATCGCCGACGATCCGGTGAAGGTGGCCGCGCTCGACGAGGCCCTGGCTGACCTGGGCCGCAGGCACCACCGACCCGACGCGACGATGAAGTGGGAGTACCTGCTGGTCACGGCGCGACGATCCGGGTGAGCGCGGCGCCGGCCAGCATCGACCCTCACGTTTCAGACTTCACGACCGGGGAAGTGATGGGTCACTACGATGTTGGTCGGCGCCCGCTCGGGGAGCCCACGGCCGATCGTCACTCGGCACACCACACGTGGAGGCATGCATGACCGTTCCACCCGGCCTGCCGCCGGATCAGGCGATCCAGGCGATGATGAAGCAGGCCTCCGAAGCCGCGGCACGTGCCAAGGTGGCCGGCGAGGAGATCTCCGCCCTCGAGGTCTCGGTGACCTCGCGCAACAAGGCCGTCACGGTCACCGCCGGCAGCGGCGGCATCCTCAAGAGCGTCCGCCCGGGCTCGGCCGCGTCGAACATGACCGCGGTGCAGATCTGCGAGGCAGTGATGCAGGCCTACGCGTCGGCCGCACGTCAGGCCGCCGAGCAGGCGTCGGAGATCATGGGCCAGGCGCTCGGCAGGGACACCCAGGCGATGCGGAAGATGCGCGAGGCACTGCCGCCCGACCCCGACGCGGACGAAGAGGGCGACCGCTGATGTCGGGCGGGTTCTACGTCGACCACACGGCCCTCGCCGCGAAGTCGAAGCAGGTGGAGGCGGTTGCCGGCCCGGTCCGCGACTGCAAGGACGCCTCCGAGACCGTGGGGGTGGGCGGGCTGATCTACGGCGTCATCTTCGACCCCACCGCGCTGCCGATCCTCAACAGTGCCCAGAACAACTACACCGAGCTGATCGGCACCGCAGCCGACGTCGGCGACTCGATCGCACAGGGACTCCAGTCGAACGCGAACTCCTACCAGGCAGCCGAGACGGCCCTCCAGGAGGCGATCGACAAGATGAACGGCGAGGTCGAGAACGTTCCGAACCCGGGTGGTCCCTATGGCTGCTGAGGACCTGATCGTCGGCGAGGAGTCCAAGGGCTGGGCCGAGGGCGCCGGCATCCTGAGCTCGATGTCGAACCTCTACGGCGACTTCACCTCCGACAGCGACGCGATGGACTTCACCATCGACGGCGTCTCGGCCGGACTCGACGTGCTCATCACCGTTGTCGACCCGTTCGGCGCCGCGATCTCGGCCGGCGTCGGCTGGCTGCTCGAGCACGTGCCGTGGATCAGCGACCTCTGGGACCGGCTGGCCGGCGACCCGGGTGCGATCCAGGCCGTTGCCCTGACCTGGGACAACATCTCGACCCAGCTGGGCACCTCGGCCGATGCCTTCAACGACCTGGTCAGCGGCATGTCGAACTGGACCGGCCCGGCCGCCCAGACGTTCTTCAAGGCCGCCACCGACTACGACACGATCCTGCGTGGCGTCGCCGGCGAGACCCAGACGATGTCCTACTGGATCACCGGCATCGGCGCCGTCGTCGCCGCCCTGCGCGAGGTCTGCTACTGGGTGATCGCGAGCTGGCTGCAGCCCCTGATCATCGAGGCCCTGGCCGCCCTCGCCGCGTCCTGGGTCAGCTTCGGCTCGAGCATCGCGGCCTTCCTGGCCTGGATGACGATCTCGACGTCCATCACCTACGGCGTACTCGGGGAAAAGGTCGCCGCCGCCTCGGTCAAGGTGGCCGAGATCTACGCCAGGATCGGCGTCCTGCTGGCCAGCGCCGAGGCCGGTGCGCGCACCGGCCGGGCCGTCTCGCAGGGCCTCATCAAGCTGGCCGAGCAGGCCGACCAGTACGCCAAGCCGATCATCGCCGGTGGATCACACGTCAACAACCGTGACGAGGACTGACCGGGTCACGGGGCTGCGACGATCCGTGCTGGCACGGATCGTCGGTCCCGACCTGCTGCAGGTGCTGGTGCTGACCGTGGTCGTCATGATGACGGTCCTCGTCGTCGCGCTGAGGCCCTCGGTCACCGACCCGGCGGTGCTGTCCTCCCTGGGGATGGGCGTCGTGGCCCTCCTCTTCCTCCTGGCCGGCGCGACCGGTGGCGCCTCGGTCGGCCCCGAGGGCCTGCGCTGGAGGCTGCGCATCCCGGTCAAGGCCTCGTGGTCGCCGCGGAGCCCGGTCGAGTTCCGGGAGATCAGCTACGGGCGCTATCTCCGGCCGGGGCCGCTCTCGCCGCCCGCCCTGCTGATCCGGGTGTGCGGTCCGGTGAAGCCAGCCTGGTTGCCCCTCTCCACCCACGTGGTCGCCCCGGCCGCGACCCGCGCGCCCGGCACCCCCGACCTCGACTTCGCCCGCTCCGTGGTCGAGCACGCCCGGGCCCACGACGTGCCGGTCGAGGTCACCAGCCAGCGCTGGGCCGCCCTGCTGGCCGGCGCGGGCGTCGTGCTCACCGACGCCGAGCTGCAGACCGACCGGCGCCATCGGCCCACCAGTCGTCGGACCCGCGTGACCGGCGCCGTCCTCCTGGTCCTCGCCGTCTGCGCGGTCGCCCTGGCCGCCACCGGCTGGCAGCTGCCCGACGTGGGCGAGCGCGTCGTGCTCGGCGTGCTCGGCGCGGTGATGCTGGTGCTCGGCCTCTCGCTGACGTTCCTGGTCAAGCCGGCAGCCGAAGAATGACCTCCGACCTGCACTGGCCACTCCCGGACCGCACCGCGCTCCGGGACCGACTGCTCGCCGCCTGGTCGACCGACCGCGGCTACCACGACCTCCTCCACCTGACCGAGGTGCTGGACCGCCTCGACGAGCTCGGCGCGAGCGACAACGTCGAGGTTGTGCTGGCGGCGTGGTTCCACGACGCGGTCTACGACGACTCCGGCGACAACGAGGAGCGCTCCGCCGTGCTCGCCGAGCACGAGCTGGCGGGTTCCGGCGTCGACGTCGCCGAGGTGGCCCGTCTGGTCCGGCTCACCGAACGCCACCGGCCGGAGGCCGGCGACCACGACGGCGAGGTGCTCTGCGACGCAGACCTGGCCATCCTCGCCGCTCCCGCCGATCGGTACGCCGACTACGTGGCCGGCGTACGACGGGAGTACGCGACCGTGCCCGAGCCGGACTTCCGAGCCGGACGGGCCGCCGTACTCCGTGACCTGCTGGCCAAGCCGACGCTGTTCCACACGGCGTACGCCCGCGCGCACTGGGAGCCCGCGGCACGCGCCAACCTGTCCCGCGAGATCTCCGCGCTCGAGTCCTGACCACGGGCCTACGCTGACCCCGTGAGCTTCGACCTGAGCGACCCGACCTTCGACGTCACCTCCCCCGCGGTGCATGCCGCCCGCGACGAGGACTGGTACGTCGAGACCAACCTCGGCTGGGCCGTCCTGCGCCACGAGGAGGCCAGTGCCCTGCTGAAGGACCGCCGGTTCCAGCAGGGCAATGCGAAGTGGCCGGCGCAGAACGGCATCCACTCCGGCATGTTCTCCGACTGGTGGAAGGAGACGCTGCTCAGCCTCGAGGGCGAGGACCACTCGCGCCTCCGCCGGCTGCTGATGCCCGCCTTCCGCAACAAGACCATCGCCGCGATGCGGCCCCGGTTCCAGGCGCTCGCCAACGAGCTGATCGACGGCTTCGCGCCCCGCGGCGAGGTCGAGTTCGTGAGCGAGTTCGCCGAGCCGTACGCCGCCCGGATCATCTGCGTGCTGCTCGGGCTCCCGGAGGACGACTGGGCCCAGGTCGCGCACTGGGCCGACGACCTCGGCGGCAGCTTCAGCATCGACGTGGCCAACCAGGTGCCCCGCATCGAGGCCGCACTCGACGGCCTCCGTGACCATCTCGACGCGGTGGTCGCCGATCGTCAGGCCAACCCGCGCGACGACCTGGTCACCACGTTGCTGCAGGCCCAGGAGACCGACGGCAGGCTGAGCCGGCACGAGCTGAGCGTGTCGCTGGTCTTCCTCGCGTTCGCCGGTATGGAGACCACCCGCAACCAGCTGGGCCTGGCCCTGCAGACCCTGCTCGCGCACCCCGACCAGTGGCGGCTCCTGGGCGAACGCCCCGACCTCGGCAGCCAGGCCGTCGAGGAGGTGATGCGGGTCAACCCGACCGTCACGTGGGTCACCCGCGAGGCGATCGAGGACGTCGACTTCGGCGGCCTGCACATCCCGAAGGGCGGCATCGTGCAGATGTTGTCGCACGCCTCGGGGACCGACCCGCGGGCGGTGCCCGACCCGAGCTTCGACATCACCCAGCTGCGGACGCCGCACCTCGGCTTCGGGTCCGGTGTGCACCACTGCCTCGGGCACTTCGTGGCCCGCACCGACATGGCCGTGGCGCTGCCGCTGCTGGCCAGCCGGATGCCCGACGCGGTGCCCGACGGTCCCGGCGAGTGGATGCCGGTCTCGGGCAACACCGGGCCGCTGAAGTTCCCGATCAGGTTCACCGCCTCATGACCGCCTAGCTGAGCGCGGCCGACCTGGCCCACCTCCGCCGCTGCGTCGAGCTGGCCGGGCAGGCCCTCGACGCCGGCGAGGAGCCGTTCGGCTCGGTGCTGGTCGGCCCCGGCGGCACCGTCCTCCAGGAGGACGTCAACCGCACCTCCGGTGGTGACCAGACCCGGCACCCGGAGTTCGAGCTGGCCCGCTGGGCCGCTGCGCACCTGAGCCCCGAGGACCGCGCCGGATCTACGGTCTACACCTCCGGCGAGCACTGCCCGATG
The DNA here is from genome assembly GCF_001427925.1 of Nocardioides sp. Root151. Taxonomy (NCBI): domain Bacteria; kingdom Bacillati; phylum Actinomycetota; class Actinomycetes; order Propionibacteriales; family Nocardioidaceae; genus Nocardioides; species Nocardioides sp. Root151. The sequence continues at coordinate 486,745 of NZ_LMGG01000007.1, read as the reverse complement.
TGCGCCGCCGCCCATGGCTGGGTCGGCCTGGGGCGCATCGTCTACGCCGTGTCGACGGCCCAGCTGACCGAGTGGCGGTCGGGCTGGGGTGCCCCTGACTCGCCGGTGACGCCGTTGCCGGTCGGCGACATCGCGCCCGGAGTCGTCGTACAGGGTCCGGCAGCGGAGCTCGAGGAGCAGATGCGCGCGCTGCACCACCGCTCGCTGGGCTAGTCGCGTCGCTCGGCGGCCTTCGGCCGACGCAGCCCGGCGGCCCGCAACCGGGTGGCGATCTCCCGGCTGCGCACCGGTACGGCGCCCGCGGCGACGGCGTCGTCGTAGTACTCGGCGGGTACGTCGTAGTGGTCGCGGTCGAAGCCACGCTCCGGGACACCGAGCGCCCTGGCGAACGCATGCAGCTCGTCGTAGGAGGTGTCCGAGGCCAGGTGCGACCACAGGCGTCCGCGCCACGGCACGCTCGGCGGGTCGATCAGCACGGTCACCCCCACAGCATGCCCGATCGGCTGCGACTGAGGCCGAGAGGCCGAGTCCCCCAGCCCGAACGGACCATCCAACATGCAGTTCGCCGACTTCGGCGCAGTCTCACGCTCAACATCCGGGCCACCGGGCCGAACTGCATGTCGCACGGGCCGCCTACCCGGCGCTGCGATGGCCCAGGCGCCTCTCCCGTACGGCGACCGCCCGAATCAGCTCGTCCCGGACCCAGTCCGGCTTGAGCATGACGTCCTCCCAGACGAAGCGGACCACCATCCAGTTGTCGACGACCAACCACGTGTAGCGGCGGGTGTCTGCCCGGAACATCTCCTTGCTCCCGTGGAAGGCGTAGGACTCCGCCTCGATCACGATCCTCAGGTCCGTGTCGGCCAGGTCGACCCGGTGTTGCCCGATCACCACCTGCGGCGTCACGGTGAGGCCAGGAACGCTGCGCGCGATGTGCCGCAGGCACGTCTCGAACGCGGTCGCGGCCCGGCCGTCGCCGAGTTCGATGACGCCGCGCACCCGACTACGGCAGGACCGCGGAAGCTCATCGGCGCGGGCCAACAGGTCGTCCCGCAGGACACCACGGCGCAGGGCGGCATCCACCACACACAGGGCGTCCACCTCCGGGAGGTCGCGGCAGCAGTCGAGCACGGTCTGCACCAGCGACGTCACCCGGCCGCCCGCGGCACCGCGCGTCACCGACGCAACGTCGACCACGCTGCCCTGCGAGAGGTCGCGCCACTTGAGGTCGACACCGACGCGACGTCCGGGTTCGACACGCCTGTTGCGGGCAACGGTGACCACCGGCGTGACCTCCTCACCGGGCACGAGCCGCAGATTGAGTCCCCAGAACTGGGCAGCGCTCCGACCGGAGACCACACCGCTGAGCCGGTGGGCCTCGCGCCACGCCGCCTCAAGGCCGGGGACGGCGTACCGCCCCTTGCCGACCGCCACGATCCGCTCGCGGGAGACCGCCTTCGCCAGGCTGCGCTTGGTGCAGTGCTTGCGCAACTCACCCGAGCTGGCGATGCCCCCGAGCTGCCGAAGGACGTAGAGCGGATCCACCCGCCCAGTCTCGTCGCCAGCCGGCTCAGGCGCGAACCGTTCTCCACAGGCCCATGGGCGGACCGTTCGACATGCAGTTCGCCTGATTCGGGACACAGCCAGGCGTAACGGCTCGTACTGAGACCCGAACTGCATGTTGCACGGTCCGTCAGCCTGCCAGCCTCAGTGCTCGTGGGCCGCGCGTGTCCCGAGCATGACGCCCCAGCCGATGACGGCGACGCAGAGGCACACCTGCGCCGGGACCACGAGCACCAGTGCGATCCCCAGGGAGTCCGCCGACGAGAGTGCGAATGCGGCGACCAGTGCGAGGAAGATGCCGGCGACGAAGAGGAAGGTCAGCGTCGACTGGGCCCCACCTCGCTCGGGCAACGGCAGCCCGCGTGGTGCGACCGACCGCTCCCGGCGTACGACGAGGAAGGCGGCACGTTCGTCCTGCCCCGCGAACCCGAAGCGGTAGGCCTCGCCGCCGGAGCGCAGCACCATGAGGTCGCGCTCGCCCAGGGGCACGGCGTCGTCGAGCGCCGCCCACGGCATGGTCCAGGTGCTCCTGGCGAAGCGCCACACGGCTCCGCCGTCCGTCGCGACCAGCAGTCCGGACTGTCCGTCCATCGTCACCACCCACGCGCGGGCGTCGTCGTCCCAGCCGGACCGGGCGTCGCGCACCACGGCGTCGGGGACGTTGCTGAGGTCGAGCTCGTCGAGGTTCACCTCCGCTTCCTTCCCCGCGCCGACGTCACCCAATCCCTCGCGCTCCCTTGACCCAACGGACATGATGGAGCCCGTCAGGGACGCACATGCGAGAGGTGACCGATGCAGCTGAAGTTGTCCGAGGAGGATGCCGCGTTCCGTGAGGAGCTGCGCACCTACTTCACCACCAAGATCCCCCAGGAGATCCGCGACGCCGTCGCCGCGCGGCACGAGCTCACCAAGGAGCAGATCGTCGAGGCCCAGCGGATCCTCAACGCCGGCGGGTACGCCGTGCCGCACTGGCCCGTCGAGTGGGGCGGCCGCGGCTGGACCGAGCTGCAGCGCCACATCTGGCACGAGGAGCTGCAGCGCGCCTGCGTCCCGATCCCGCTGGCCTTCAACGCCTCGATGGTCGGCCCGGTGATCGCCGCGTTCGGATCGCAGGAGCAGAAGGAGAAGTTCCTCCCCAAGACGGCGAACCTCGACATCTGGTGGTCGCAGGGCTTCTCCGAGCCCGACGCGGGCTCCGACCTGGCGTCGCTGCGTACGACGGCCGTCCGCGACGGCGACGACTTCATCGTCAACGGGCAGAAGACGTGGACCACGCTCGGCCAGTACGGCGACTGGATCTTCTGCCTGGTCCGCACGGACCCCGACGCGAAGAAGCAGGCCGGCATCTCGTTCCTGCTGATCGACATGACCACGCCGGGTCTGACCGTGCGGCCGATCGAGCTGATCGACGGCGGCCACGAGGTCAACGAGGTCTGGTTCGAGGACGTGCGGGTGCCGGCGGAGAACCTGGTCGGCGAGCTCAACCACGGCTGGGACTACGCCAAGTTCCTGCTCGGCAACGAGCGCGTCGGCGTCGCCCCCGTGGGCGCCACCAAGCGGGTGCTGGCCAACGCCAAGAAGTGGGCCGGCGACCAGCTGTCCGACCCGCTGGTGGCCAGCCGCATCGTCGAGCTCGAGAACGAGCTGCTCGCCCTGGAGCTGACCGCCCTGCGGGTCGCGGCCAACTCCGCCGACGGCAAGCCGCACCCGGCCTCCTCGGTGCTGAAGCTGAAGGGCACCGAGCTGCAGCAGGCAGTCAGCGAGCTCGTCGTCGACCTGGCAGGCTCGGCGTCCCTGGCCTCGGGCGCCGCCGACGACGCCACCGACCTCGACTTCTGGACCCGCCGGTCGACCCCGGCCTACCTCAACCTGCGCAAGGCCTCGATCTACGGCGGATCCAACGAGATCCAGCGGCAGATCATCTCGCGCACGATCCTGGGACTGTGAGGAGCTGACATGGACTTCACCTACGACGACGAACAGCAGGCCCTGCGTGACGCCGTACGCGGACTGGTCGGCAAGAAGTACGCCGACTTCGAGAACCGGCGCCGTACGGTCGCCGACGACCCGGGCTTCGACGAGGACCTCTGGAAGGCGCTCGCCGAGATGGGCATCCTCGGGCTCCCGTTCGACGAGGAGGACGGCGGCACCGGCGCCGGCCCGGTCGAGACCTCGATCGTGGCCCAGGAGCTCGGCCGGGTGCTGGCACCCGAGCCGTTCCTGTCCTCGGTCGTGCTGGCCGGCGGACTGGTCGCGATGGCCGGCTCCGACGAGCAGCGGGCCGACGTGCTCGGTGCACTGTCGGCCGGCGAGAGCGTGCTCGCCTTCGCCCACGACGAGCCCGGCGAGGCGGTGGTCGCCACCGACTCCTCGGAAGGCCGGGTGCTGTTCGGCGTCAAGGAGCCCGTGCTGCACGGCGCCCGCGCCGATCGTCTCGTGGTCAGTGCCGCGCTTCCTGAAGGCGGCACCGGGCTGTTCCTGGTGGACGGGTCCGCGACGACCCGCACCGGCTATGCGACGTACGACGGGGGTCGGGCGGCGCGGGTCACCTTCGACGCCACGCCCGCAGTCGCCCTGGGCGAAGGCGACCAGAGCACCGTCATCGCACTGGTCCTCGACGGCACCCGTGTGATGGCCGGCAACCAGGCCGTCGGCGCGATGGAGGTGGCGCTCGAGACCACGACGGCGTACCTCAAGAGCCGCAAGCAGTTCGGCGTCACGCTCAACACCTTCCAGGCGCTGAACTTCCGGGCGGCCGACATGTACGTCTCGCTCGAGCTGACCAAGAGCATCGTGGCGTGGGCGACGATGGTGCTGGCCGAGGGCACACCCGAGGAGGTCACCGACGCCGCGGCCCGGGCGTCGCTCCAGGTCAGTCGCGCGGGCCGGCACGTCGGCCAGGAGGCGATCCAGCTGCACGGTGGCATCGGCATGACCGCGGAGTACTCCGTGGGCAGCTACACCAGCCATCTCACCGCGCTCGACCACATGTTCGGCGACGGCAACCACCACGTCCGCGCGCTGGCCTCCCGGGTCGGCGACTACGACGAGGTCGACCCGCTGGCCTGACCCGGCTGCCCGATGGGTGGATGCACCCATCGGGCAGCTGAGCGGATGGGTCATCCGCCCGACGCGGAAAGAGGTCTCGCGTTCCTAGCGTGGAGCTCCCGAACCACTGGAGGAGCCATGCACACCACGCACATCGAGACCGTCATCATCGGCGCCGGCCAGGCCGGACTCGCCACCGGCCACCACCTGCAACGCGCCGGTCGGAAGTTCGTGATCCTCGACGCCGCGAGCCGGGTCGGGGACCAGTGGCGGCGGCAGTGGGACACCCTGCGGCTCTACTCCCCCGCGAAGTACGACGGCCTGCCGGGAATGCCCTTCCCGGCCAGGCCGTGGTCGTTCCCGGGCAAGGAGGCGGTGGCCGACTACCTCGAGGCCTACGCCGCGAAGTTCTCCCTGCCGATCCGCTTCGACACCCGGGTCACGGGACTCGACCCGCACCCCGGCGGGGGCTACACGGTCACCACGGAACGTGACACCTTCACCTGCGACAACGTCGTCGTCGCCACCGGCACCTTCGGCCGTACGCCGCGACTTCCCGACTTCGCCGACCAGCTCGACCCGGGGATTCTGCAGCTGCACTCGAGTGAGTACCGCCGCCCGGGCCAGCTGCGCGACGGCCCGGTGCTGGTCGTGGGCGCCTCCCACTCCGGCACCGACATCGCCTACGAGGTCGCGCAGACCCACACCACAATGCTGGCCGGGAGGGACTGCGGCCAGATCCCGATCCGCATCGAGAAGCCCGTCGGACGTGCGATGTTCCCGCTGATCGTCTTCGCGTGGCGCCACGTGCTCACCCGGCGTACGCCGATCGGGCGCAAGCTGATGCCCGAGGTCCGGTTCCACGGCGGCCCGATGATCCGGGTCAAGCGGTCCGACCTGGCCGCCCGCGGGGTCGAGCGCGCCACCGACCGGGTGACCGGCGTTCGCGACGGACTGCCGGTGGTCGGCGACGACGTGAAGGACGTGGCGAACGTCGTGTGGGCGACCGGTTTCCGGCAGACGCTCGACTGGATCCACCTGCCGATCCTCGGCGACGACGGCTGGCCCACCGAGATGCGCGGCGTCGTCGAGAAGGCGCCCGGCCTGTTCTTCTGCGGCCTGGCCTTCCAGTTCGCGTTCAGCTCGATGGTGCTCCCCGGGGTGGGCCGCGACGCCGAGTTCCTGGCCCGCCAGATCGTGCGCCGCGCCGCACAGCCGCAGAGGTCACCGCGCCCGGCCCGTGCAGCCTGAGCGAACCGGCGCGCCCGGCCCCGATCCCGCCGTATGCTCGCACGAGGAGGTTCGCGCGATGGGCGTGGTCGACGATCTGGTGCGCGCTCGGGAGACCTTCGAGCGCGGTGACTGGGCGGCCGCGTTCGAGGCCTGGACCACGGTCGCGCCCGACGCGTTGGCACCGGAGGACCTCGCCGAGTTCGCCACGGCAGCGTTCCTGCTGGGCCGGCGCGAGGTCGCCGTACAAGCGCTGCAACGGGCGTTCGGACTGCAGGTCGCAGCCGACGACACGCGCGCTGCGGTGCTCACGGCGTTCCGGCTCTGCATGACCTTCGACACCGGTGGGGAGCACCAGGTGGCCGCCGGTTGGGCGGCCCGCGCGCAACGCCTCGTCGAGCAGGTCGACGGTGAGGCCGTCGAGCGGGGCTACGTCGCGTACCTGCAGATGCACCAACGGATCGCCACCGCCGACTGGGCCGGCGCCGCCCTGTTGGCTGGGTCGGTGGTCGAGCACGGACGCCGGCACGGCGACCCGGACCTCACCGCGATCGGGCTCGCCTCCCTCGGCCGCCTGTCGATCTACTCCGGCCGGGTTCCCGAGGGGCTGGCCCTCTTCGACGAGGCGATGGTCGGAGTGGCCTCCGGCGAGGTCGGTCCGATCTTCGCCGGCAACGTCTACTGCGTGATGGTCGAGGGCTGCCAGGAGATCTCGGACCTCGGCCGCGCGTCGGCCTGGACCGCCGCCCTCACCCGCTGGTGCGCGGCGCAGCCGGGGCTCGTCACGTTCACCGGCCAGTGCGCCGTCCACCGTGGCCAGATCATGCGACTGCACGGCGACTTCGCCCGCGCGATCGAGGAGTACGACGCTGCGGTCGAGCGCTACCTGGCGGCGGACACCCCAGAGGCCGCCGGACTTGCGCTGGCCGAACGCGGCGACGTCCTGCGGATCATGGGCGACCTCGACGCAGCGGAGGCCAGCTATGACCGCGCCGCCGACCGCGGGTTCGAACCCCAGCCCGGGTTGGCGTTGCTGTGGTCGGCCCGCGGCCGGGACGAAGCGGCCTCCGCGGCGATCCGCAGGCTGCTGGCCGAGACGCCGGACCCGGTGCACCGGTCACGGCTCCTCGAGGCCGCCGTCGAGATCCTGCTGGGCACCGACCCGGAGGAAGCACGCGGGCTCGCCGTCGAGCTCGAGCAGGTCGCCGCCGACTTCGGGTGCGAGGGCCTGCAGGCGATGGCGGCCCACTGCCTCGGCCGGGTCGAGCGGGCGGCCGGCGACGCGTCGGGCGCGTTGCCCTACCTGCGCAAGGCCGCCGCCCTGTGGGGCGCGATCAACTGTCCCTACGAGGTGGCGCGGGTCGACGTGCAGGTCGGCCTCGCGCTGCGTCAGCTCGGGGACGTCGAGAGCGCCACGCGCGCACTCACCCACGCCCGGCGTACGTTCGTCGAGCTCGGTGCGCGTGACGCCGCGGAGGCGACGTCCCGACTGCTCGAGCCGGCCGGCCTTCCGGACGGCCTCACCGGCCGGGAGGTCGAGGTGCTGCGCCTGGTCGCCGCCGGTCGCAGCAACGCACAGATCGCCGCCGAGCTCGTGCTCAGCGAGAAGACGGTGGCCCGGCACCTCAGCAACATCTTCACCAAGGTGGCCGTGGGTTCACGCACCGCCGCGGCGGCGTACGCCTTCGAGCACCACCTGGTGTGAGTCAGCGCCGCCTGCGCCTCTCCTTCTCCGTCGCGCCGTCGCGCTTGTCCTTCACCGGCACGAGCTCCAGCGACTGCACCCGCCAGGTGCGCTTGTGCCGCACGAGGGTGAACCTGATCGGCGCCACTCCGGGCTTGATCTTCTCGACCTGTCCCTTGCCCCGCTTGATCTTCACCGGGTAGCGGATCACGAAGAACTTCACCTGCGCGGTCTTCTCGCGCTTGTTCATTCGCACCTCCATCGGCACACTCTCGATGCCCAGCGAGGTGACCTTCGCCTTGCCCTCGTGCGCGGCCTCCATGGCGTCGGCCAGCGTCGCGCAGGCCACGCAGTCCGGCGTGCTCAGGCCGCGGACGATCTTCGTCCTCCCCGTCCGCAGGCCGTAGTTGTAGGCGTCGATCCAGTAGCCGACGAAGTACTTCGCACCCGACTCGGTCATGCTCATGTTCTTCGGGATGGGCGGCGGCCCGCCGGGCTTGGGCACGTCGACCCGACTGTCGACCTTCGCGCCGGTCTGCGGCGGGTCCTCCGCGCAGCCACCGAGACCCAGTGCGCCAAGAAACAATGCACCCATCGTCAGCATGCTGGCCAGCGATGTGCCGCGGCCTCGGCCGAGAACCATGTCCGCCCTCTCGTGGTCTGTTGTGGGGACTCCCGGACCAACGCAGGAGACGCCGGTTCGTCACGGGTGGCGCGCACGACAGCGTCAGACCAGGCGGTCCCCGACGGGAACCGGAAGCGTGAACGTCTCGTGGTCGCCACCGATCGCCTGGGCCGCGCCGAACTCGTCGTCGACCACGGTCACCCACTCGCGGGTCACCTCGACGATGCGCACGCGGCGGCGGTTGCCGTCGTCCACCAGGGTGTGCGGCTCAAGGAGCATCGCGAGCCCGCGCTCCTCGAGGACGTCCTCCGCCTCGACCCACTCCCCCGGACCGGCGACCGGCCGGCCGAGGATGTCGAGTGCCTGCCACAGCTCACCCGCGGCGACGACGTAGCCGACGGTCTCGCCGTCCTCGCGCTTGTGGGGGTACCACTCGTCTCGAGACATGTGGGGAGCCTAGGCGGCTCCCCACCGCACGTCATCCGGGAATCGGTCCTCAGATCTCCTCGGCCCCCAGCGTCTTCGGGTTCTCCGCCAGGTCCTTGCGCACCCGCGGGTCGTCGGCGTCGGCGTGGTAGTCGTACGCCGTGGTCTCGTCGGTGCCGTTGTCGACCTTGCCGGCCCGCAGCAGGACCGTCGCGGCCACCGTGACCAGGAGGTTGAGCACGAACGCGGTCAGCGCGATGTAGCCCAGGTCTCCGATCACCGGCATCACGTCGAGCGATCCACCGAAGTGCTTGCCGGTCGCGGGGTTGACGACCTGGTAGGCCTGGACCGTGCCGTAGACCATGCCGACCGCCCAGCCGAGCAACAGCGCCCACTTGTGGAACCAGCGCGTGTAGAGGCTGAACACCACCGCCGGGAAGGTCTGCAGGATCCAGATGCCGCCAAGCAGCTGGAAGTTGATCGCATTCTGCTTGTCCATCGTGAAGACGAAGACCAGCGCGAACGCCTTGACCAGCAACGACATCAGCTTGGAGACCTTGGCCTCCTGCTTGTCGGTCGCCCGTGGGTTGATCCACTCCTTGTAGATGTTGCGGGTGAAGGTGTTGGCCGCTGCGATCGACATGATCGCCGCCGGCACGAGCGCCCCGATCGCGATCGCCGCGAACGCGACCCCCGCGAACCAGGCCGGGAACGCGTCCTCGAACAGCTGCGGGATCACCAGCTGCGCATTGGGTTCGCCGTCCAGGCCGACCGGCTTGGTGCCGGCCGCGATCGCCACCCAGCCGAGCAGGGCGAGCAGCCCGAGCACGAAGCTGTACGCCGGCAGGATGGCCGCGTTGCGACGGATCGTGTTGCGACTGCTCGACGAGAGCGACGCGGTGATCGAGTGGGGGTACATGAACAGGGCGAGCGCGGACCCGAGCCCGAGCGTCGCGTAGGCCCACATCTGGCCGTCACCGGGCACGAACGAGCCGGTCGGCTTGCCGGTGGTCTCGCTGGTGGCCGCCATCTTGTCCTCGGCGGCACCGAATATGTGCTCCCAACCGCCGAACTTCGTGGGCAGGTAGATGATCGCCACGATGATCACGAGGTAGATCAGGGCGTCCTTGACGAACGCGATCATCGCCGGCGCCCGCAGGCCCGACGTGTAGGTGTAGGCGGCCAGGATCACGAACGCGACCAGCAGCGGCAGGTCGGCGGCCAGCCAGTTGTCGCCGCCACCGACACCGGCCACCTCGAGCACGGCCTGGATGCCGACGAGCTGCAGCGCGATGTAGGGCATGGTGGCCAGGAAGCCGGTGACCGCGATCGCCAGCGACAGCTCACGCGAGCCGTAGCGCCCACGCACGAAGTCGGCGCTGGTGACGTAGCCGTGCCGGTGGCTGACCGACCACAGCCTGGCCATGAAGACGAAGATGATCGGGTAGAGCACGATCGTGTAGGGCACCGCGAAGAAGCCGGCCACCGAGCCGGTCGCGAACATCGCCGCCGGCACCGCCACGAACGTGTACGCCGTGTAGAGGTCGCCGCCGAGCAGGAACCAGGTGACCCAGGTGCCGAACCGGCGTCCCCCGAGGCCCCACTCGTCGAGCGAGTCGAGGTTGTCACCGCGGCGGAACCGGGCGGCACTGAAGCCGAGCACGGTCACCACGAGGAACAGGATGATCAGCACTGCGAGGGCGACGCCGTTGACTCCGGTGTCGGCCGCCATCACGGTCACGTCCGCGCTCACTTCAGCACCTTCCCGTTCTGGCCGCGTGCCGCGAGCACCAGGCGGTGCGCGGAGTAGGTCATCGCGGAGCAGAGGAAGACCCAGACGAACTGGTACCAGAAGAAGAACGGGATGCCCCAGAGGCGGGGCTCGATCTTCGCGTAGCTGCCGACCCACATCAGGGCGACGACCGGGATGAGGAGGAGCACTCCTGCGGCGACGAGCATGAACTTGTTGGCGGGCGGGACGACGCGCGTCTCCCCGGAATCCGATCCGAGTGGCATGTGACCGACGTTACTCACATCGGACGTGGGGTGTCACACACGCATTTCCGTGGAGCGCCCGACGGTAGGTCCGACGGGACGAACGGTCGGTGCCTCAGCGCTCGTGGGCGGCCGGTGCGCTCAGGCCGGGTCGAGGTCCTTGCTCCACAGCACCGCGCCGGTGATGTCGCGCAGGCTCACCGTGAGCAGTCCGTCCCGGTCGATCTCGGCGTGGCCGAAGAACTGGTGACCGGCCCGCGGCGACTCGTTGGGAGTGTCGGCGTGGGCGGAGAACACCACCTCGGGTCCGAAGGTCGCGTCCATCTCGTTGGGCCCGAAGGTGCCGGCCGCGATCGGGCCTGCCACGAACTCCCAGAACGGGTCGAAGTCGGTGAACGCGGCCCGCGACGGGTCGTAGTGGTGGGCCGCGCAGTAGTGCACGTCGGCGGTGATCCAGACGACGTTCTTGATGCCGTGCCGCTTGAACGCGGAGAGCACCTCCGCGATCTCGAGCTCCTTGCCGAGTGGTGCGCCGGGATCGCGGTTCGAGAGGCTCTCCTGGTTCACCGGCCCGTCGGGGACGACGATCCCCAGCGGCAGGTCCGCGGAGATCACCTTCCAGGTCGCCTTCGAGCGGCGTACCTCCCTGATCAGCCAGTCGACCTGCTCCTCGCCGAGGATGCGGGTGCGCTCCTTCTCGAGGCCGGGGGTGTTCTCGTCCTTGAACGTGCGCATGTCGAGGCAGAACACGTCGAGCTGCGGGCCGCGTTCGACCTTGCGGTAGATGCGGGCCGGGGCGAAGCCGTGGTCGCGTCGGTGCGCCCGGGCATCCGCGATCGGCATGTACTCCTGCCAGGCCTGGCGTGCCCGCGCAGCGAGTACGTCGACGGAGCGTTCCTGCGTGTAGCGCGGGTCCTCGAGAACCTCGCCGGGCCACCAGTTGTTGGTCGTCTCGTGGTCGTCCCACTGCGCGATCACCGGCACGTCGGCGTACATCGCCCGCACGTTGTGGTCGAGCAGGTTGTAGTTGTGCCGGCCGCGGAACTCGGTGAGCGTCTCGGCGACCTTGCTGACCTCCTCGGTGACCAGGTTGCGCCAGACCTGACCATCGGGCTCGACCACCTCCGCGACCATCGGGCCGTCGGCGTAGATGGTGTCGCCGGCGTGGATGAAGAAGTCGGGCCGGGTCTCGTGCATCGCGCGGTAGCCGAGCAGTCCGCCGAGCTCCTCGTTGATCCCCCAGCCCTGGCCGCAGGTGTCGCCGGTCCACACGAAGCTCGTGCGCGCCGGGTGCACTGCCGCGGTCGAGAACCTCGCTGTCTGTCGCTCCCCGAGGTTGCCGTCGCCGTCCTCGAAGGCCAGCTCCACGGCGTACTCCCGGCCCGGCGCCAGCCCGTCCAGCGCGATCTTGGCGGTGAAGTCGGTCTCCGCGGTGGCCCAGGGCCCGCGCACCACGCGGGTGCTCCGGCCACTGACGACTCGCGCGACGAGGCGGCCCGGTCGGGAGGCCCGCGCCCACGTGACCGCGGACCGGGTGGTCACGTCGCCCGTCTGGACGCCGGAGGTGAGATCGATGCGGCCACGCACCAGGGCGGGCGACGCGAGGGCCGGGCCGGCGCCCAGTGCGACGACGCCTCCCGCGCCGACCTGGAGGAGCGTACGACGGTCGAGGTGCCTGCCCAGTTGAGTCATGGCCTCAGCCAAGCGTGACGGAATGGCCGTGGGGTGACGTGCAGGTGACAGGTTTGGCGGCGACGCGTTCGGGTCACAACAGCAGGCATGTCGCCGAGCCCACCCACCCGTTCGCCGCGTTCTGCCAGACACGGCTTGGCCCATCTGACAGGCTGCACCTCGTGACCTGGGGAGCCGCCGCGACGAAACGAATCCTGCTCGAGATCGTGGGCTGGACGCTGGTGCTTGCCGGCATCGCGGCCCTGGTCCTGCCCGGCCCCGGGCTGGTCCTCCTGTTCTGCGGACTCCTCGTGCTCTCGCAGCAATACGAATGGGCCGAGCGCCGCCTCGAGCCAGTCGAACGCCGGGCCATGCAGGCTGCTGCCGAGGGCGTCCGGACCTGGCCTCGCATCATCGGCTCGACACTGGGCGCGCTCTGGCTCGTCGGCATCGGCATCTACTGGATCGTCTCGCCGCCGGCACCGGACTGGTGGCCGGTCCCCGACCGCTGGTGGCTCTTCGGCGGCCTGGGCACCGGCATCACCCTGGTGCTCTCCGGAATCCTGGCCTTCGGCCTGCTGATCTACAGCTACCGCCGGTTCCGCGGACAGGTGATGAGCGGCATGACGGCCGAGCAGGCCGTCGCCAGCACCGAAGAGGACGATTGACAACTTCCCCGGATTTGGGGTCTCCCGGCAGGTCCCTGCCGACATAGCGTCGTGGTGTCCGGCGCAGGTGGACAGAGGGTGCACGCGCGTCCGGCTGGGAGAACATGTGAACACCGAAGAACTGGGCGACCGCCTCTTCGCGTCCTTGCTGGGCTGCCTGGACATCATGAGCGTGTACGTCGGCGACCGCTTCGGGCTCTACCGCCTGCTGCGGCCCGGCGCGCTGACCTCCCACGAGCTCGCGGCCGCGTCCGGGATGCATCCCCGCTACACGCAGGAGTGGCTGGAGCAGCAGTGCGTGGCCGGCTTCGTCGCGGTCGACGATGCGGGCGCGGATCCCGCCGTACGCCGCTACGGCCTGCCGCCCGGCCACGTGCCGGTCTTCGCCGACCCGGACAGCGAGGCCTACTTCACCGCGTTCGCCCGACTGGCGGCGGCGGCCGTGGCCCAGATGCCCGCCCTGCTCGAGGCCTACCGGACCGGAGGCGGTGTCGGGTGGGCCGAGTTCGGCGCCCAGATGCGCACCGCGCAGGCCGAGGGAAACCGGCCGCTCTACCTCCACTCGCTGGGCCGCGACTGGCTGCCGGCCGTACCGGAGATCCACGCCGCCCTCGGCCGCGGTGGCGCCGTGGCCGACATCGGGTGCGGCGAGGGGTGGTCCTCCATCGGGATGGCGTTGGCCTACCCGAAGGCCGTCGTCCACGGCTATGACGTCGACGAGGCCTCGGTCCTCGCGGCCACCGAGCACGCACGGTCGTACGGCGTCGACGGCCGGGTCACCTTCCACCACAGGGACCTGGTCTCCCAGCCCCTGGGCATGACCTACGACGTGGTGACCGCGTTCGAGTGCATCCACGACCTGCCTGATCCGGTCGCGGTCCTGGCTGCGGCCCGCGAGATCCTGGCGCCCGGCGGGACGGTGCTGGTCATGGACGAGCGGGTGCCCGAGGCGTTCAACGGGCCGGGCGACCCGGTCGAGCACCTGATGTACAACTTCTCGATGTTCGTCTGCCTGCCCGACAGCATGTCGCACACGAACTCGGTGGCGACCGGCACCGTGATGCGTCCGGCGACACTCGAGCGCTATGCGCGTGAGGCCGGGTTCAAGGGGGCCGAGGTGCTGCCGATCGAGAACGACATGTTCCGCTTCTACCGGCTACCGAGCGCCGACTAGACGAGCTGGACACCCAGTCGGCGGGCCACCGCGTCACCGCCGACCTCGCGGATCACCGCCGGGTCCCCGACGACCACCAGGGCGTCGGTGGCCCGCGACATCCCGACGTACAACCGCTCGCGGGCGCGCTCGCGCACCTCGGGTTCGTTGACGCAGAGCACGACCGCCTTCCGCTCGAGGCCCTTGCACCCCAGCACGTGGCCGTAGAAGACCTCGTCGGGGTCCCAGAAGGATCGCCAGTAGCCGTCCTGGTCGTGGAAGTCGGTGCGCTCGACCTGGATCGGGTGCCGCTTGCCGGTGGTCAGCAGCATGATGTTCGCCGGCTTCCAGCCCTCGTCGAGCATCTGGTCGACCACGTCGTCCGCAGTGCCGATCGAGTCGTCGGCACTGGCGGCCACGAAGCGCACGTCGGGCCCGTCTCCGCCGCTGGCGTACATGCGTGAGGGAGCCAGCGGGCCGAACGAGTCGTGGATCTGCCGGGTGTTGCGCAGGTTGTGGTCGAGCACCAGCGGCACCAGTTGCACGGGCGGCCGGCCGAACCTGGCGAAGATGCGCTGGTTCTCGTCGGAGTAGACGTAGAGCCCGCCCTCCTCCTCGTCGCGCAGCGCCTTGAGCACCGGGCGCCACCACGTGTCGGCGAAGTCCTGCGCCTCGTCGACGATGATCGCGTCGAACTTCGCACCGTCGTCAAGGCCCTCGGCGAGGTCGCCCATGAGCTGCGGAAGGTCGACCTCCCAGAAGTCGCTGTTGGTGCGGTCTCCTTCAGGGGCACCCCACTGCTTGCCGAAGTCGTGGAAGGTGCCCACGAATGCCGGCCGCTCCTTGCGGTTCCAGGTCGACACCTCGCGCTTGAGGTGCTCGGCGAGGCCGAGGGAGTAGCAGAGCACGGCGACCCGTTGTGCCTTGCGGTCGCCGCGTCCCCGGGTCAGCTGCTTGGCCTGCTGCAGGGCCAGCACGGTCTTGCCGCTGCCGGCGCCGCCGCGCACCTCGACCCGCTTGAGCAGCCGGGTCACCTGGAGGATCGAGGCCTGCTCCTGCGTCAGCCGGTCGACGGTGGCCGCACGGTCCTCGGCGTCCGCGTTGACGTCGTACGACGTGGGCAGCCGCCCGTTGAGGATGTCGACGATCGCCTCGATGTCGTCGTACGTCGGCGGGCGCTGCCCGTGCTGCATGTCGCGCGCGTTGATGCGCAGCCGCTCGACGAGCGTCTCCATCGCAGCCTTGCCGTGCAGCGCCCAGTGCGGCAGGTCCGGCACCTCGGCGTCGAGCTCGATGTCGGTGTACGGCGTGATCACACCATGGGCCCATGCGATCCGCTGCCGGCTTCCCCAACGCGGGTCGCGCTCGACGTACGTTCGCAGGGAGTACTTCGAGCCGCGGGCCTGGTCGACGGGGTGGATCTCGGCGGTGCGCCCGCGCCGGGTGATCCACCACTTGTCGTCCTCGCGCCAGACGCTGCCGCCCTTGATCTCGAGCACCAGCGCGCCGAGGTCGGGCATCAGCACCAGCAGGTCGATCTCGTGGTCCTTGGTCTCGTCGGTCAACCGCCGGTTGGCCACGAGGACGTCGTCGTCACCGAGCGTGTCGCGCAGCAGCTCCCACACCTGCTGCTCGGAGGTGGTGGTGAAGACGGGGCTCTCGGGGATCAGGCGGACCATGCCCCGCACCTTGCCACGGGCGCAACGCACCGGTGGGTGGATTGGCATTTCGGACCGGGGCTGTGGATAACTTCCGCGCCGTTCGAGCGATCCGACCTAGCCTCCCGGCATGCCAATTCTTCTCGGGATCGTGCTCGCTCTCTGTTGTCTCTCGGCCTGCTCGAACGACGGCTCCGATGGCTCCGACGGACCGCCCGCAACTGAGGGCTCCGGTGTGACCGGGCTGTTCGTCGAGGGGCACGTCGAGAGGGCCTGGACCACCAGGCTCCGGGCGATCGGTCAACCCGTGGTGGTCGGCCGGACTGC
This sequence comes from Nocardioides sp. Root151, assembly GCF_001427925.1. Lineage (NCBI taxonomy): Bacteria > Bacillati > Actinomycetota > Actinomycetes > Propionibacteriales > Nocardioidaceae > Nocardioides > Nocardioides sp. Root151. The sequence goes on along the minus strand of NZ_LMGG01000007.1, from coordinate 470,697 downwards.
CGTCGTACTCACCAGGGCTCCCCGCCACAGGCTGGCCATCGTCGGGCTCGACACCGACAACGGACGACGCCTGTGGCGGCATCCGTTCCAGCCGAGCAACATCGCCACGGGCTACTACACGCGGCCCTTCGTGGGCACCTCGAAGTCCGGCCACAGGTTCGTCGTCTTCCAGCGGCCTGACGACGTCGCGAGGTCTGACCAGTGGGCCGAACCCCTGGTGGCGGTGGCTCCGCGCTCGGGCAGGGTGGTCCACTCGACGGAGCCCGTCGACGTCACCGACGCGGTCGACACGTGCCTCGACGGCGAGGACATGTGCGTGGCGATCGTGCGCGACGGCGGCTCCGAACGCGTGCGGTTCCGTCTCGACAAGGGCGGTCTTCGGCCTGCCCACGACGGCGTCACGATCGGGGCGCGCATGCTCGCCGACGGTGGGCTCTACTCGAGCGGCGGCACTCCCGAGAGCTTCGGACGAGCACACGCAGGCAAGGTGCAGTGGGTGCGCAGACTGGCCGGGACCTTCGGTGCGGCCCACACCAGCGACCAGGGTTGGAGCCTGGCGTACGACGAGAAGGCCGGTGTCTTCTGGGGCAGCGTCGGCAGGACGTACACCTCCGACGACATCGACAGCCTGTGGCGCAACCGGCGACCGCTCAGCCCTTCCGACACGGGGGTGGTCGGCTTCGACGCGGCCACCGGAGAGGTGCTGTGGCGTCGGAAGACAGCCGACAACTACTGCGGCACCCAGGCGGACGACGACCTGCCGGTCCGTTGCTTCCACCTCATGCGCTTCACGAAGTACGTTCCCGGCCAGTCGATCAGCGGGAAGGTCCGGCGCCTGCGCATGGAGGGCTTCGACGTGAAGACCGGCCGCACCACCTGGTCGGTGTCGGTCCGCGGCAAGGCTGCTGAGAACGCCAACGCCCAGAAGGGGCGAGTCGCGGGACGCATCACGAACCTGCATCTCAAGCAGGGTTGGCGAATCGTCTTCCTCACCGACGGCAGGACCCGGGCGGCCGAGCCGGGCGAGGTGTTCCTGTGCGCCGGCAAGGTGACGACCTACGCCTATCACCTCGACGACGACGCGTCCGGAGTCCGACGCACCGGGGACAACCTGCGCTCGACCTGCACCGTGCGTGGCAAGCGGGTCTCGGGGGTTCCGTCGGTCTCCGCACTCACGTCGGGCGCGGCGGAGAAGGCGCCGGGCGCCACCTGGCTGGTGGCCACTGCCCGTGGCGTGACCGCCTACCGCATCACGCAGTGAGGATGGACCTGGCGACTGCGCTCAGGCGGCGTCGTCGATGAGCTCGTACTCCTCGAGGAGATCGGTGGGGTCTTCTGGTTCGACCACGGTCAGATGTCTCGGTTCGAGTTCGGCCCAGCCGGGTAGTGGTGGTGCGGTGGAGACGTAGGTGTGCCCGGTCGGGGTGGTGGTGGTGACCTGATGTCGCCCGTCGGGTGGGTGGTGGCCATTGGCGGTCCAGCCGGGTGCTTGTTTGGCGTAGTTGCAGCCCTCGCACAGTCCTTGGAGGTCTTCCTCCACCGTCTGCCCGCCGTTGGCGATGCCGGTGGCGTGGTCGATGTGTCTGATGGGTGCGTCGCAGAACAGGGTGCGGCAGATGCCGCCGTCGCGGGTGCGGATGAGGGTGGCGAGTCCGTGGGGGACGGTCCGGGCCCGGGAGTCCATGGCGGTGAGGCCGCCGTGGGGTGAGGCGTAGACCTTGCGCAACCAGGTCTGGACGCCGGCGTCGAGTGCGGTGGCGACCAGGTGGCGGGCCAGGTCGGCGGGGATGGTGCCGTGCCCGTCGAGGTGCGCGGGGTCGTGACTGGTGCCGAGGAGGGTCTGGTCGGAGACGACGAGGTTGATCATCACCGGCACCGCCGGGGCCTGGGTCTTGCCGGTGACGCGTTCGACGAGGGTGTCGGCCATGATCTGTGCCCGGGAGCGTTCGTCGCCACCGGCGATCAGGGTGTCGGCGGCCTTCTTCAACGCCGCGTACACCTGCACGCCTTGTCCGACCGGCAGGTGCCCGGTGAGGTAGGTCATCGTGTCCGGTGCGGGGCGGATGGTGACCCGGCGGTCCTTCTCCGCCTTCGCCCGCCGGTGCGCGACCGAGGCGGGGTCGAGCTTCGCGGCGAGCTTGCGGGCCTGGTCACCGACCTGCTTCTCCGACAGCTTGGCCACCTTCTCGAGGTTGCCGGCGATCTCCTTGTCCACCTTCGCGCGGTCGTCGACCTCCAGGCACGCGGTCTCGCGTGCCATCNCCCGGGTGTGCGGCAACTCCTTGCGGAGCAGCTTCGCCAACCCGAGGTGACGTTTCCCGCGGTGCGGGGACTCCCGGCGGGCGAGGGCGAGTTGTTCGGGAATGCCGCGACCCTGGCGGCGCTTCCCGACCCCGGAGGCGGCGGCCTTGGCACACATCGACTCGTCGAAGTCGACCGAGAGCTCGGCCTGGGCCGCGGCGATGGCCGACTTGAGAGTTTCCAGTGCGCCGATCACGTCGATGCGGGCGTCGTCGTCGCCCACCGCCTCCGAGACGTTCAGCAGGGCCTGAGGTCCACGCGGTCACTGTCGAGGCGTCCAGCACCACTCCAGGGGCCGCGGTGGGCTCCTGGGGCGGGGTGACTTCCGACGCTTCGAACATGTGTTCGAGTCTATCGAGAATCGTCAACCCTGGCAAGGGATTCTCGACATCTGTGGACAAGAAGACCCAGTCCCCGCAAGGACAGTTCAGTGGCCCGCGCCACGGCCAGTCCAGAGGTCAGCTCTCGGGTGGCCCGGGTTCGTCGCGCAGCCGCGGTTCGACGCGTGACTCCGGGTTGAGGCCACGCTTGTCGGCGTAGAACGCACGGATCTTGTCCATGTCGCCGGCCACGTCATCGGTCATGTGCAACGTCGGACCGAAGCCGAGGGAGCGACTGGGTCCGTCGATGAAGCCGAACGACACCGGCAGTCCGGTCTGCCGGGCCAGTCGGTGGAACCCCGACTTCCAGTGGTCGGCGTGGCCCCGGGTGCCTTCGGCGGCGATGACGATGACGAACTTCTCGTCCTGCGCCGCCTCCTTCTCCAGCTCGGCGACCACCTCGGACGCGTTGGAGCGGTCGATGGCGATGCCACCGGTCGAACGCAGGAGCCAGCCGACGGGGCCCTTGAACAGCTCCTGCTTGACCAGGACGCGCGGCGACACCTCCTGCGACCACAGCAGCACGAGCATCGCCACCCAGTCCCAGTTCGACGTGTGGGGGGCTCCGACCATGATCCCGCCGGGCGGCACCACGCCGACCGTGCGCCAGCGGGTCACCTTCAACGCGGCCCTGGCGATGCTGCGGCGGACGATCATGCGGTGGTCTCCATGGCTGAACAGTAGGGCGTCACGGAGATGGATGCCTCGTCCCTACGGACCGTCGACCAGCGTCGGCTTGCCTTCGACCACGCGCAAGGGCACCGACGAGCCCTCGGAGGTGACCGTTCCGGACACGTCTCGCCACGGCCCTCCCCGCACCCGGAAGCGCGCCGAGTACGTCGTCGACACCTGAGGCTTCACGGTCACGTGCGCGTCGACGTACTCATGGCTGACGTAGGCGGTCATCGGCAGGCTCGCGTCGAACGCGACGCCCGGTCCGCTCGTCGTCTGGGTGGTGCCGTCGCCATGGGTCCAGGTGTACGACGTGGGCGTGATCTCCAGGTCGACCCGGATTCCGAGGAGCCGAACCGAGCGCACGAATGGCTTCGCGTCGGTGTGGAAGATCGTCTCGAAGTTCACGAGGGTCTTGCCACCCGGCGGCTGGATGACGATCGCCGGCTTCGGAAGAGTGATCCGCTGCAGTGCCCGCAGCACCATCACCTGTGTGATCTGCTGCTGTGGTGGCGCCTGGCACACGTCGCCCGTGTCGCCATCCGTGGCAACCGAGACGGATGCACACGCTGCACCATGAAGGGCCCACTTCATCAATTCTTCTGGTGTCGGCGCGCGCGTGGGGCAGGAGTTGGAAGTATCAGAAGTCTCCCCTCCAAGAGCGAACGCATCGAGAGTCGCCTCAGCGTGAACGACCTCGGATATCGCGCTCTTGTCGCACGGATCCCCGGCGGGTGAGCCTTGAGCATCAACAGCGACTGCGAGCGCGCACTGGCACATAGACATCACCGCCGCGATCACCGACGCCACCAGCCACCTCATCCTCCGTTGACCTCCAGCCAACCCACTGCCCATTCGCCCGAGTACTTGCGCAAATACAGGCGAAACCCTCGATAGCCCGGTGGCGTCGAGGAAAGAACTCGTCCCTGACGGTCAAGCTTCTTCTGGCGCGTCGCGTGGACCACGAGACCAATCATCCGAACGCTTGGTTGATCCGTATCCACAGCCTTCAAGGACGTGATCTTGTACTGGCCGCCCACCATGGACTTACCGTTCGCGTACCCCTCATCCACTGCCTCAACGCCACCGGAGCAAGGGGTGCATTTTTCTGAGTGCAGGGCCTTGAGGGGCTCGGTGTCGCCCGTCGCCTGGGCGTAGTTGACCATCGCGACCCAGTAGCGCGCGAAGGCCTGGGCAGCCTTGTCGCCTGAACCCTCTGCCGCAGCAGGCATCGTCGGCGCAGTGATCGGCTCAGGGGTGGTCGACTCGGAGGGCGAGGTGCTCGACGACGGCATCGTCACCGACGGGCTCGGCTCGTCCTTGGCGTTCGGCTCGTCGTCCGAGCACGCTGACAACGCCAACAACGGCAGGCACAGCGCCGCCGCAACCCAACGACGTACGACCATCGGCTCACCTTCCCGAGATTCAGCGCGACCCCAGAACCGTACGCAAATCGGACAACGGTTGGAAGTCCCAGCTCGCTGACCTGTGGACGAGCATGGGACCGGACTTGGCATTCTCTGGAGAAGGCTTGGGTCGATGACCGAGAATGCTCAACGTGACGAGGGATCCGGACGACCGCGCCCGGCGAGCGCGCGCCCGCGAGCTCGCCCGGCTCATGAAGGAGCTCGACGAGGCCGACCGCAGGGGCGGCCTCGGCACCTGGCCCCCGCCTGCTCGCCCCAGGCGGACGCACACCCGTCGGACCACGTTGCTGCTCTCCGGCACGATCACGCTGTTGGTGCTCAGCATCGTCGTCGCGCTCCATCCCGGACCTCAGGCCAGCGCGCTGCGCAGGGTCCTCGGCTTCGGCGATGAACGGATCCTGGCCGCCCCCGACGTCCCGGACACCGGCGGGTCGTACCAGTTCGTCGAGACGCAGCGCGACGGCAAGACGCCGGTCGGCTACGACCCCTGCAAGAAGATCGAGATCGAGATCAATCCCGAGGACGCACCCGACGGATACGAAGAACTCGTCGAGGACGCCGCCCGCCACACCTCCTCAGCCACCGGTCTGGCCTTCGACATCGTGGGCACCACCGACGACCGGCCGACCTTCGAGCCCAGCGTTCCGCGACGGGAACCGGTGCTCGTCGCCTGGGCCTCGGAGGACGAGGTCGAGGAGCTCGCCGACGACGTCGCCGGCGTTGCCGGGAGCCAACGCACGACGGTCGGCGGCCGGCTCTACTACGTGACCGGGCACGTCGTCCTCGACACCGAGGTGTTCGGCGACGAGGACGTCGACCGCGACCAGTTGCAGGCCGTCGTCGACCACGAGTTCGGGCACCTCGTCGGCCTGGCGCACGTCGACGATCCCTCCGAGCTGATGTACGCCGAGAGCGTCGGCGTCACCCGATTCGGACCGGGCGACCTGCGCGGGCTGGCCCTGATCGGCCGAGTCCCCTGCCAGTAGGGACGCTCCGCGCAGACCCGACACGACCTACCGGCTCCACCACCGACCCGATCGCATCGAACGGGGCACCGCGGACGGCGGAAGCGTGGTCGGCGAGCGATGTTCGTGCCTCGCCACCGTTGCCTCGTCCATGGTTTCCGGGAGCGACGCGAGCAGCGCGACGAGCTTCGACGGAGAGCAGACCAGGACGTCGTCGGCCCAGGCCTCGATCGGTTCGTCACGTTCGACGCAGACGACGGCGGTCGCCTCGACCCCACCCATCGCCTCGGCGACCGCCCTCGCGGCCTCGGCAGCATCACCGACGACCTTGTCGCGGGTGCGCCCGTTCTGGCGCAGCAGACCGTCCTGCACGTCGACCCGTCCCGACCACCCGACGCGACGGATCACGAAGACCCCGCCCGGACCGAAGACGACGTGATCGATGCTCGCCCTCGGGCGGCCCGGCCACGCGACGTCGTGCAGTGCGACCCATCCCTTCGAAAGCAGCGGCTGCATCACGGTTCCCGCCGTGGGTGCATCCTTCTTTTTCGCGCGCTCGCGCGTTCTTTCCCCTGTCATCCCCCACCTCCAATGACTTCTTCGAGGCTAGGACCGGCCGTCCTCGTCGTGTGCCGGAACGCCGAATTCCGCACAGGTATTGGGGTCTCGGTCTAGACCTCCGTCGTCGAATCCGGTGCCGCAACTGGTCTAGACAGGTGGGCCCGGTTGTCGGTGGCGCCGTGCAGAGTCCTCGACGTACAGACAGACAAACCGGGGGGTTTCACATGTGCAACACCGACTTCACCATGCCGCACGACAGCATCGAAGAGCTCGCGCCGACGGTCGGGCTCACGCAGCTCCAGTTCGCCGAGCTCTTCGGCGCCGACTGGTCGCAGTCATCGGGGCCCATGTCCCATGACTTCGACAGCGACCCGTCCGGCGGGTACGACGCGGAGGTGACGCCGTGGCACATCTCCGGCGAGCCGCCGCTGCTGATGATCCGGGTGTTCCACCACGGGGTCTTCCTGGCGGTGCCGCACGGATCCTGGTCCTCGGTGAGCCGGCTCGAATACCAGCCGAGCCATCAGGTCTACCTGCCCCGCGCGGACTTCGCGACCGGCAGGGCAGAGGCGGTCGTCTACACCCAGCGCCTGCGCCGCAAGCGGGCGATCAGGTACTGCACGTTCTGCCATCGGCCCACACCACCGGAGCTCCGGTTCGGCGACGACGTGTGCATGGGCTGCGCCTCGCGCTGGTACGCCGTCATCCACTGAGCGACCACGCACACAGCACTGCAGTGACCGACACGCTCGTCGACGATCACATCTCCCAGCGGTGCTGCCCACTCGTCGCGTCGACAGTGACGGTGACTGACTTCGCCTTCGCGTCCTCGGGTACGGCGACGACGACCCGGCCGGCCAGAGCCTTGCCGGGTTTGACCCGTGGTCTGCCGGGAAACACCGCTCCCCCGGCGGTCACCGAGAGTCGGGGATCGGCGTGGTAGATCCGGCCGTCCACCGTCGCGATCGAGATGTCCGGCACACGCTTCGCGATCCAGGGCGTCGATCCGGTGTTCTCGAACCTCACGCGTACGGCGACCAGGCGGCTTCCCTTGGCCGGCTTCACGCCACCGGCCCTGGCCATCTCGTCGACCGACCTGACCGTCACGGACAACTCCGGTCGTGCGCCGGTGCCTGGCACCTCGACAGCCTCGCCGACCTTCGTCACGTCGGGCGCCAACCCCTTGGTGAACAGGTCGACCACCGCCGTGCCCAACCCGGGCGCCGCGACGGCCAGCACCCCCAGGCACCCGAGAGCGACCGCGAACCTGACCAGCGCGGAACGCCTCCGGCGCCTCGACCGGCTGCGGAGTGCGACGCGTCGCCTCGGCGTACGCAGGCCGACACCGTTGGCAGCCTTCAGCTTCGTGGCCCGGGGCCCGGTCGCCGGCGGCAACGCGACGATCGCGTTCCTGGCGAAGCGGTCCACTGCCTCGCGATGCAGCGTCGGAGGTCGTGCGGCCAGCAGCTCTGCGACGTTGTCGGTGGAGCAGACCAGGACGTCGTCCACCCAGCCCTCGAGCGTGGTCTCGCCGGTGAAGCAGAGCACGCCCGTGACCGGCACTCCACCGAGCGCGGCCGAGACCGCGCGGGCCGCCTCCGCGACACCGTCCACCGCGCTCTCCCGGGAGCTGCCGTTCTGCCGGAGCACCCGGTCGCGTACGACGACCTCTCCCGACCAGTTCTTGCTGTCGATGACCAGGACGCCGCCCGGACCGATCGCGACATGGTCGATGTTGGCCCGCGGCCGGGCCGGCCAGGCGACGTCGTGGCGCACCACCCAGCCCTGCGCATGCAGCGGCTCGAGCGCCTCCGCCGTAGCCCGCTCGCCCTGCGCGCCGCGCTGGTAGCGCTCTCCCGCGCGTTTGTGGCGTGCGGCCTTCTCGAACTGCCGGCGTGCTTGGTCGCGCGCAGACTCCCCAGCCATCGCACCCCCGGTGCTTCGTTTCCAGGAGGCTAGAACGCATCAGCCCGGCGCGTGGCGAAATGCGAGAAGTCAGAACTCAGGCTCCGTCGAGCACTCGGGCGCGTGCGGGTCGGGGACTCCGACCCAGTCGCGGGGGTCGAGGTCGGTGGGGTCGTAGTCGGGATCGAGCCAGGGCCAACCACTGTTCTGGCTGGTCACCGCGATCCGTTGGTCGATCTGGTTCATGATCTGGTCTCGCCACCGCTGCCTCGGCGGATCACCAGGACCGGCGGGCGGATCGGGATCGTCCAGCGGCCCCGGGTCGTCCGGGGGCCGCGTGTGCAGGCATCCGTCGAAGTCACCACGGACGTCACCGGGCCGAGTCACCTCACTCGTGCCCGTGCCGTCGCGCAGGTAGCGGTGCCCATGCGGTGAGGTCCACAACCACGTGCCGACCTCCACAGCGTGATAGCCCCACCCGGTATGAGTCTTGAGACGGTGATGACGCCGACACAACGGCGCCAGATTGCAGGAACAGGTGCGCCCACCGGCCCCGTGCGCCACGACGTGGTCGCAGTCGCACGCCCGCGCCGGGCGGGTGCAGAACGGAAACACACAACACCCGTTGACCCCCGCAACCTGCGCCTTGAGCCGCTCAGGCACCTCGTAGGAACCCACCATCTCGTGATCAGCCAGGTCAACGACCGGGCGCACCGTCACCCGGGTGTCGCCGCGGCCGGCCCACTCGGCCACCATCGCCGCCGCCACCGGCTGGTCACCCCGCTCGAACCGACCCACCGGGCCGATCCCGTGCACCGCATCAGCGGAGAGGTGCATCACGATGGTCATCTGCTTGCGCCGCGGCCTCGGTGCCTCCTCGCCCTCCAACAAGGCCAACGCCCGGGCCGGATCAGCCAAGATGCCGACCGCCAACGCCCGGCGTACATCCAGCGGCTCCTCACAACCCCCGTCAGCCAACGCCCGGGCGAGGGCGGTGACCGTGTCGTTGAAGTCGTAGGCGTCCTTGAGATCCGCCGAGATCAAGATCGAGGCGACCCCACCGGCCGAGACACCCTCCAGGAGCCGCACCTGGCGCTGGTCCAGGGCCGCGGCCCGCTGCTTCTCCCGCTCCAACGGGTAGAGCTTCAACAACGCCTCGTCGAGCAGCCTCTCCAGCTTGATGAACCCGACCTTGTGCACGATCGGGTGCACGTGCTCGTCGACGAACACAGCCACGTCGTCGGGCTGCCCGATCGTGGTGGCAGCAACCCGACGGGCCCGCCAAGCAGTGACCTCCCCGGCCAGCAGGCGCGACCAGGTGCGCTCACAGCGGTGCCGCAACTCCAACGCCTCATGGATCAACCGCTCACCCGCCGACGTCGACAACCCGAGGGCCGCAGCGAACTCCGCGACCGCCGCCCAGTGCACCAGCGGCAGGCACTCGGCCGCCTCCTCACCGAACGCCGCCTCCGCCACCACCTCGGTGGGGTGCGTGTCGGCCCACTGCACCGCACGGACCAACAGCACCCGCTCCGCCTCATCGGCCAGCCCTCGCGCCCGCACCGCATCGGCCAGCACCGCACCCGCACCCCCGTCGCCGGGCAACGCCTGCGAGAGCGCGCCCGACAGCGCGCTCGACCCGTGACCGGCGGTGGCCGGGAACGGGGTGTCGAAGGTGGTGGTCATGGCAGCAATTCTTCCCGAGACCANAACTATTTCCGCAGGTCAGACCCACAATTGCCGTCCCACAGGCTTCTGTGGAGAACCCACTCCCAACACCCCCTCACGTCACACCAGACCCAGGTTCTCCACACTCGATCCACAGGCTCGTCATGCCCCGAGCCACGGCAGCGCGCCGGCGACATGGTCGCCCGTCACCGGGAGCCGCTGGATCACCCAGAAGCTGCCGACCAGGATCACCGCCACGGCCATGCCCGTGAGCACCGGCCGCTCGAGTTTCGTACGCCGCAGCGCGAGGATCACCGGGAACGCAAGCAGGATCAGGCCCACCTGGGCCACTTCGATCCCGACGTTGAAGGCGAGCAGCGACCACACCAGCTCCCACGAGCCGGGCTCGTCGATGCCCAGCGCCGACGCGAAGCCGAGCCCGTGGAGCAGGCCGAAGCCGAACGCCACAGGCAGTTGCCAACGGCTGTGTGGTCTCGACACTTCGGCCTGGCGCCCCGGCTGGCTCGACCACCGAGAGGACACGAGACCGAGCACTGCCACGACGACGATGGACAGGGCGATGACGGGTTCGACGAGCGCGGGCGACACGGTCACCAGGCCCAACGACCCGAGGGCGAACGTCACGCTGTGGGCGACGGTGAACGCCGTCGCGGCCAGCAGGACCTCCCGCCAGCCGCGCACCCCCAGCAGCAACGCCAGGAGGAACAACAGGTGGTCCGGTCCGAGCCGCAGGTGCTCGGCACCGAGCTTGCCGAACTCCCACAGATGCCCTGCCCTGCTTGACGATGACGGGGTCACCGAACCTTCGGGCGCATCGGTCACGTCGAGCTGCGGGTTGCCCGGGTCGAGCGTGACCGCGCCGGTGTGACCGTCGACGTCATAGGTGAGCACGGTCTTCGTGCTGTGCACGAAGTTCTCCTCGTCGGGAAACAACGAGGAGTAGAACGCATGCCGCGCCTCACTGGAGGTCGGGCACGCGTAGTCGATCGACAACCGCACGAAGGCGCGGTCGTTCCGCGAGGTGATCGAACCCGTTCCGTCGGTGCGACCTACGCACCGCTGGTCACCGTTGGCGACCTGGAACCGCTCGACCACATAGGTGGAGACGGCCTCGAAGTTCTTGCCCAGCTGGCGTTCCTGCTCCGCCCGGTCCGTCGCGCGGTAGGCGTCGGCGTACAACCAGGCCGACTTCATCAGCAGGTCGTACTCGAGATCGAGCACCACCCGCACGTCGGAGCCGGAGCCGGTGACGTCGGCGTACGCCGTGGAGGTGGCGTCGTGCGCCACCGCCGGCGAGGTGAAGAGCCACCCCGCCAGCGGTGCCAGCAGCAGGAGCAGGAGGAGACGCCTCATTCGGCCAGGAACTCCAACCCTGCAAGGGCCTTCGACGGACGACCCTTGGCGTCGGCCGTGGCGAACACCTGCGGCCGTGAGGTGTTCACACCGCCACCGGACGAGGTCGACGTGACGATCCAGGCGTACGCCGTGTCGGGGCGCAGGCCCTGCCACGTCACCGAGGCGACCTGGCCGGAGGGCACCGTGACCTCACCGACCACCTTGGTCGGCGAGTAGAGCCCCAGCGACTCGGTGGAGAAGCTGGTCGTGCGCGAGCCCAGCTCGACCGGCAGCACCATCGTGTCCTCGCGGCCGTCGTAGCGCTTGAGCGGATCGAACTCGGTGGCGCCGAAGTCGTCGAGCAGCGGCGAGTAGGTGTCCACCGACATCTCGCCGCGGTCGACGTCGAACTGCAGCATCCGGAAGTAGCTCGCCCCGAACCGCAGGCCCTGGTCGGGCTGGTAGCCGCCGATCTCGTCCAGGCCGAGCATCGACGCCGGAGTCTCGTAGAACTGGTAGTCGGCCAGCAGCTCGACCACGTTGTTGCCGACCACGCCGACGTCGGGCTTCACGTTGGTGGCCACACCGTGCTCGTGGCCCGCGAGGATCAGGAAGACGTTGGGGTTGTCGAGCACCAGCGTGTTGTAGAGCAGCGAACCGTCGGGCGCGGAGAACGTGCCGTCACGACCGTCCGGCTTGGTCGACGGCTTCAGGTAGTCGTGCGAGAGCAGGATCGCGTTGCGGTCCGCATAGCGCTTGAAGACGGCGTCGGCCCACTCGGCCTCCTCGCGCGTCACGCCGTACGACAGCCCGACCACCACGAAGTCCTGGCCACCGGCGGAGAACAGGTCGAAGTGGTTCTGGTTGTCGCCGGCCTTCCACGGGCCGCCGTACGACCCGTTCTTCCAGCGGGTCGCGGACTCCTCGTAGCGGCCGGGACCGTAGTACTGGTTGTAGATCGCCTCCGGCCCGTCCTCGCGGCCGGACTGGTTGTCGTGGTTGCCGGCGATGACACCGTTCGCGACTCCCGCGTCGTCGAGCACCTTCTGGTGCTCGGAGGAGACCTCGAACTCGCCGACCACCTGCTGCTCCATCTCCTCCGTCGCCGGCGGGCGGATGTTGTTCTCGATGATGTCGCCGGTGTGCGCGACGTACGCGATCTTGCGGGCGTCGGCGTTGTCACGGATCCAGCGCGCGACGTCGCCGTACGCCTTCGACCAGACCGCGCGCTCCTCGGCAGTCTCCTGCTCGACGGCGCCCTCGGAGAGGTACTGCGTGTCGGTGTAGTGGACCATCGAGAAGTCGTACGTCGACGGGTCGTCGAAGCCGGTCCGGTCCGTGGCGTCGAGGTCGTCGGCGAACGGGTCCTCGCCGGTGACCATCACGTGCACGGTCTTGCCGTCGACGTACTGACGGCCGACACCGGCGTTGAGCAGCGTGTTGCCGTCGACCGCGCCGCGTGCGGAGTCGAGCGGGTCCCACGTGCGGGTGAGCAGGTTCCAGGCGCGCAGGGTCACGACGCGGGTCGGGTCGGTGACGCCCTCCCAGCGCAGGACCGGTGCCTCACGGGTGGAGTTCACCTGCACGTCGAAGCGCTGGTAGGAGACGTCGCCGCTGGCCACCGAGTCGAGCGCGCCGTTGTTGCCGGGCTCGAGCACCCGGGTGTCGCCGACGTTCTTCTCGCCCGGCACCTTCAGGGTCGTGGGCACCTGCGGCGCCTCGCCCTGCCAACCGCTACGGGGCGTGAGGATCTCGGCGGCGGAGAACGTCGCGTTCACCTCGCCGCCGTCGGGCTCGGCGACGCGGGCCTTGAGGTCGACCGTCGTGCCGAGGTCGTTGTCGCCCGAGGTGGGCGAGAGGTCCTTCGCGTCGTCGGGGATGCCGGCCGAGGTGAACACGACCGTGCGGTCTGCCTTGTTGCCCAGCGAGTCCGTCGCGGTCAGCGCGATGGTGTGCTCGCCCGCGGAGAGGCCGGGGCCGACCAGGTCACCGGCCGCGACCGGCTTGCCGTCGAGCGTGACCGCCGGGTCGCCGAGCACGCCGGAGTCGTCGGACAGCTCGAGGGACAGCGGCACCGAGGTGGTGATCTTCTTCCCTGCCTCGGGGGTGCTGCCGGTGATCTCGGGGGCGGTGTTGTCGGTGACCAGGGTGCGGGTGGCCGCCTCGCCCGTGCTCGAGGTCGCGCGCACCGTGTGCGTGCCGTCGTCGACCGTGGTGGTGTCGAGGTCGGCGCGCACGCCCTGTGCCGCGGCGCCGTCGATCTGGAACTTCAGCACGGCCTCGCGCGGCCTGGTGCTCGAGCCGCAGTTGCCGTCGCCGAGGTCGTACTTCGGTTGTACGCCGACCGCCGTCGCCGTACCCGTCGCGGGAGCCAGCGAGATCGACGAGATGGTGAAGTCGTCGCGGTTGTCGCCACACGTGCCCGGGTAGGTGCCGGTGACGAAGCGGATCACGTTCTCCCCCGGCTGCAGCCACTCGTTGGGGATCACCAGCGGCACCGCCTGGCTGACCCAGTCGCCGCCGACGTCGACCGGTATGCCGTTGACCGTCAGGTAGTTCTTGTAGCGGGCCTCGATCGAGTTCGTGCCGACGGTGAAGGTGAAGGTGGCGTCGCCGGAGCCGAGCGTCGGCGTCGTGGGCAGCGCCCGTCCGTCGACGGTGAGCGTGTCGACCGACGTGTCGCCACCGACAGGCAGGTTGGCGAACACCTGCTGGGTGCCGCGGGTCAGGTGACCGTCCTGCGGCGTGATGTCCGGAGCACCGGCGGGCGCGTTGTTCACCGTCACCGTGTGCGTCACCGACTCGCCGGTGAGGGTCGTGGCGGTGATCTCATGGCTGCCGTTGTCCAGCTCAGTCGTGTCGAGCTCGGTCTCGAGGCCGGTGGAGGCCTTGGGGTCCCCGGTGATGAAGAAGCTGAGGCTGGCCTCCTTCACCCGAGCCGTGTTGGTGCCGCAGGAGCCGTCGCCGAGCGAGTAGTTCCACTCGTTCTCCTCGCCGTTCGCGCTCTCGCCGAGCAGCTCGAGGCGCACGTTGGAGAGGTCGTAGTCGTCGTAGTTCATGCCGCACGACGTCTCGATCGCACCGACCTTCAGCTCGACGGTGTTCTCCCCGGTCTTCAACCAGGTGTTGGGAATCGGCTCGCGCACCGTCTCGCTGACGTGGTCGCCGAGGTCGATGCTGTGCTCCCCGTTGATCACCAGCTTGCTGCCGTAGCGCGCCTCGATCGAGTTGTCGGCCACCTCGAAGGTCAGCATCGAGTCGCCGTACGTCGTCTCGGCGTCGAGCTCCTCGCCGTCGACGGCGAGCGAGGTGACGTCGTCCTCGGCAGCGGTCGGCGTGCTGGCGACCTTCTGGGTGCCGGCGAGATAGGCGCCGTCCTTCGGGGTCAGGGTCGGGGCTGCGCCGACCTCGGGCGGGGTCGGGTCGGCATGGGCCGTGGACAGCAGGCCCAGCGACGGGGCGGCACTGGTCAGCGGAACGGCGACCAGGGCGAGGGCGAGGGAGAGACCTGCGAATTTCGAGAGTGACCGGCTGGACGCGATCGTGCGCATCGGGCATCAATCTTCCGAGTGAGGGATGATGCCGCCGACGCTTTCGTCAGTTGGTGAACACAAGGGATCAACCGCGCGAACCGTGGATTCTTGTTGCGCGAACCTGCAGTCGTTGCGCCTCGAACCGGCAGTTCTTGCGGTTCCTCCCGCCACCGGCGAAATTGGTTGGCTGACCCACCTGTCTTCCGGCTAGCGTTTGCGCCATGTTCGGTGCTCTCGGTCGACTCGTGTCGCGTCATCCCTGGTATGTCATCGCCACGTGGGTGGTGATCGCGATCGTGGTGGTGCTCACCGCGCCGGCACTGACCTCCACCACCGACGAGTCGGAGTTCCTGCCCGACCACTACGAGTCGATCAAGGCCGCCAACCTGCAACAGGAGGCCTTCCCTACCGCCACCACACCCGGCGCGATCCTGGTCTTCGAGCGCAAGGACGGCGCCAAGCTGACCGATGCCGACGTCGCCGACGTGACCACGATCGGCAAGGAGCTCGGCCCGAAGCTCGGCGAGAAGACCTTCGTCAAGCAGGTGGCCACGGTCGGCGCCGACGGCAAGCCCTCGGTGTCGGCCGACGGACAGATCGCGATCGGCTTCATCGGGCTGGCCGACAAGGCCAACGGCTTCGACACCCAGGCGATGGACGACGCCAAGAAGATGCGCGACGACCTCGAGCCGCTCACCAAGGGCACCGACCTCGAGGTGAAGAGCACCGGCGCGGCCGCGCAGAGCCTCGACTCCCAGGAGTCGAGCGAGTCGACGATGGCCATCGTCGGCATCGCCACCGTGGTGCTGATCGTGCTCCTGCTGGCGATCATCTTCCGCAGCGTGATCATCTGCCTGATGCCGATCGTGGTGGTCACGGTCGTGTCGTTGATCGCCACCGGACTGATCGGTGCCGCGAACGAGGCCTTCGACCTCAAGGCCGACTCCTCGATCCAGGTGATCCTGATCGTGGTGCTCTACGGCATCGGCACCGACTACATCCTGTTCTTCCTGTTCCGCTATCGCGAACGACTGCGGCAGGGCGACGAGACCCGATCGTCGGTGGTGCACGCGCTCGAGCGCGCCGGTGAGGCGATCGCGTCGGCCGGTGGCGCCGTCATCGTGGCGTTCCTGGCGCTGCTGCTCAGCTCGTTGAGCATCTTCCGCTCGATCGGCCCGGCGCTGGCCATCGCGGTGGCGGTCACCCTGGTCGCCGCCCTGACCCTGGTGCCTGCCGTGGTCACGGTCCTCGGGCGCTCCCTGTTCTGGCCGTCGAAGAAGTGGCGCAAGGAGCCCGAGGCGGCCCACTTCGGCAGCGTCGGCAAGGCCCTCGGTCGCCGGCCCGGTGTGTTCGCCGCCGCCTCCGGACTGGTGCTGGCCGCGCTCGCGGTTTTCGGCCTCCAGTTCAACCCCAGCTTCGACTTCAACTCCAGCCTGCCCAAGGGCGTGGAGTCGACCGAGGCGATCAACACCTTCCAGGACCACTTCGCCGCCGGTGCCAGCGACCCCGTCCCGGTGCTGGTGACCAGCAAGGACGGCGGAGCCCTCGACCCGGCCGCGGCCGACGCGGTCGGCGCTGCGCTGAAGGACGCCGAGGGCGTCGACCAGGTGCAGGGCCCGCAGCTGTCGAAGGACAAGGCCACCGCGCAGTTCTCTGTGATCCTCGACCACGACCCCGCCTCCGACGAGGCGCTGGCCGACGTGAAGGGTCCGATCCGTACGGCGGTCCACGACGCCGCACCCGAGGGCACTTCGGCGTACGTCGGCGGCACGCCCTCGGTCTTCGCCGACCTGCAGAAGGCGATGGCGCGCGACTACTCCGTGGTGTTCCCGGTCGCCGCCCTGGTGATCATGCTGATCCTGGCGATGCTGCTCCGGAGCCTCGTCGCGCCGTGGTACCTCATGCTGGCCGTGGGACTGGGCTTCGGCGCCACCCTGGGGGCGACGGTGATCGTGTTTCAGCACATCCAGGGCGAGCCCGGCCTGATCTTCATGCTGCCGATCTACATCTATCTGTTCGTGACCGCACTGGGCACCGACTACAACATCTTGATGGTGGCGCGACTACGCGAGGAGGCCCGCGAGGGCCGCAACCCGCGCGATGCCGCGGCCGAGGCGGTCCGGCACGCAGGTCCGACGATCGCCGCGGCCGGCGTGATCCTGGCCGGCACGTTCGCCTCCCTCATGCTCGGCGGGAACTCGCTGATCGTGTCGATGGGCTTCGCGCTGTCGTTCGGCATCTTCGTCGCTGCCTTCGTGATGGCGATGTTCTTCACGCCGGCGCTGACCGCCCTGGTCGGGCACGCCGCATGGTGG
The DNA here is from genome assembly GCF_001427925.1 of Nocardioides sp. Root151. Classification (NCBI taxonomy): domain Bacteria; kingdom Bacillati; phylum Actinomycetota; class Actinomycetes; order Propionibacteriales; family Nocardioidaceae; genus Nocardioides; species Nocardioides sp. Root151. The sequence goes on along the minus strand of NZ_LMGG01000007.1, from coordinate 453,614 downwards.
CCGGGCCACGGCGACGAGAAGCGCGAGGAGACCGTCGCACCCCGCGAGGAGGTCGCGGCCCGGGACTGAACGGTCCCGAGGTGCGACCATGACGAGATGCTCGAGTCGATTGGTGTCCCACCGGACGACGAGGCGCTCTACCGCGAGTTGCTCTCCCGGAGTGAGGCGTCGCTCGACGAACTGTCACGGGCACTCGACCGCGGGAGGTCGAGCGTCCAGGGCTCGCTGACCCGACTCGAGGGCCTGGGCCTCGTGCACCGGCTGCCCGGTCGTCCGCTGCGGATGCGGGCGGCCCGCCCGGACGTCGCGATCGACGTGCTGGTCAGCAGGCGCCAGGAGGAGCTGGCCCGCGCCCAGTTGGCGGCCCGCGACCTGCTCTCGGTGATGCCGGCGCAGGAGCGCCACCGTCCCGAGGACATCGTCGAGGTGGTGGTCGGGCGGGAGGCGATCGCGTCTCGCTTCGAGCAGGTGCTCACCGGCACCCGCGAGGAGCTGCTCGTGCTCGACCGGCCGCCGTACGTCGCGGACGCGCAGAGCTCCGACTCCTCGGTCCGCTCACTGTTGCGCGACGAGGTGACGGTGCGCGGCATCTATGCGCCCGAGGCCCTCGAGCTGCCCGGTGCTCTCGAGGCTGCCCAGGACGCGGCCCGGGCCGGCGAGCTGTCACGGGTGCACGCCGACGTGCCGATGAAGCTGGCCATCGGGGACCGGACCGTGGCGATCCTGCCGGTCGGCGTGGACGAGGCGGTCGAGGCCGCCCTGTGCATCCGTCCCTCTGCCCTGCTCGACGCACTCGTCCAGCACTTCGACCTGCTCTGGGACCAGGCCACCCCGCTCATCGCGCCCGAGGCCGACCCCCACGTGAGCGACCGGCAGCTCGCCGCGCTCCTGGCCTCGGGCTCCAAGGACGACGTGCTGGCCCGCCACCTCGGCACCAGTACCCGCACCCTGAGCCGGCGGATCTCCGAGCTGATGAACCGTCTGCACGTGCGCACCCGCTTCCAGGCCGGCGTGCAGGCGGTGCGCCTGGGCTGGCTGCCCGACGACGACCGCCCGCCGCCGGGCTGAGCCGGTCAGCCCGGGCCGTCAGCGCGCGACGTACCAGGCTCGGACGATCGTCTGGTCCAGCGTGGAGCCCGCGGTGTCGGCCGCGTGCAGCCGGAGCGAGACGTGGCCGGTGCCGCGTGGCAGCTCGACGTGCCAGCGTCCACCAGCACGCCCGGTCGCCCGGGCCGCGCGCCACGTGCGCCCGTCGTCGTACGACGCCTCGACGGTGAGGTCGCTGATCGGCGACGCCGCCGCGCCCGGCGCGTGGGCCAGCCGGACGTCGAACCCGACCGGTCGGGGACCGCGGGCGAGCACCCGGTTGCGCAGGTCGACATCGACGTCGTAGTCGGCCAGGATCACCGGCTGCGTCACGACCTCACCGGCCGGAACGGTCGTCGACGCGAACGTCCAGACCGACTCGGTGTGCGTGGAGAGCTCGGCCCACGGCTGCGGGTTGTCGGCGACGAACGACACCTCGACCCGTGAGTCACCCGCCGGCAGCACGGCGACTCCGGAGGGCAGGTTGTCGGTCTCCCCCACGAGCTCGCCGTCCGCACGGATCTGCAGCAGTGTGCTCATCCCGCTGTTGGTGGAGTACGACGTGCCGTGGTTGCCGTCGGCGTCGACGAAACCGTCGATCGCCACCCGCATCTGGTCGCCGGAGCGCTCCATGGGCCGGAACGTGCTCGGGGCCGCGGTGACCGGCGCCGTGCCGACCGGCTTGGTGGTGCGCCCGGCCGACTCGTAGGCGACCAGGTCCGGGTCACTGAGCGTCATCGGCAGCACCGGAGGGTGCGGGAAGAGCGCGTTGTACGTCGTCTGAGGCGTCACCGTCGCGTAGGTCCACCGGGTGTCCGGGTCGGGCACGCGGTGTTCGACGCGGTTCCGGGCACCGCCGCGGAACGGGTACATCGTCGAGATCGAGAAGGTGTCCTCGGGCTGGTACTGGTAGGCCGCCTCGGAGAACGTCGAGTCGACCGTCGGCTGCCCGTGGATCTCGCGCACCTGGGCGGCCAGGTCACGGTCCCGGAACACATGGGTGAGCTCCTTCGGGATGCTGCCCTGCTCCTTGAGCACGAGGTCGTAGAGGTAGGGACTGGCGGTCTCGCCGCGCACTTCGACCCGCCCACGTGCCGCCTTCAACGCCTCGCCCTCCGCACGGTCCAGTCGCAGCGTCGGCACCTGCAGCTTGGTGCCGGTGCCGTTGGGGTCGTCGTTGTCGCCCGGCCCGTCGTTGTGCACGACGACCAGCGCCGCACCCGCCACGGCGGCCGCGTTGGACTGCTCGGCGACGGAGAGGTCGTCCGTGCGCTCGGCGACCGCGATCGCCCCGCGCAGGTTCTTGCCGGCCAGGTCCGCCGGGGTGGCGTGGCCGACGTCGACGACGCGCAGGCGGTCGTGGCCGTCGTACATCGGGAAGTCGGTGATCACGTCGGAGAACCACACCTGGTCGTAGTACTCCGGGTGCAGCGCGCGGCCGGCCACCGTCAGCTCGATGTCGGGCGCCTCGAGGCGCAACCGGGTCAGGGTCTCGAGCGCGCCGTTGCGCACCGGTGCCGCGGCCTCCATGAAGAACTGCTGGTCGAGCATGGCGGAAGGCCGGTACTGCCGGACGATCTTCCTCCCGTTCGCCGCGGTCCGTGAGTAGCCGACCTGCATCGCGCCGTCCGCATTGACCTTGGTGCGGTGGTCGGGGGTGCGGACCTCGACCGGCCGCGCCCGGCGGGCATCGAAGGTGAAGTCACGCGACGCCTCGACCGCCACCTCCGGATCACCGACGAGCGACACGTTCTGCACCGTCCGCTCGCGCGCCGTGCCGGGGCGGGCGGCCGGCATCGTGTTCACGAACGCCATCACCGAGTAGGTGCCGGGCGGGACCAGCACGCAGGAGCTGTCCTCGAACGACTTGGTGCTGCAGGCCGCGTCAGGATCACCGGGGATCCGGCGCACAGCCTGGGTGGCGCCGGTGACCACGTCGTAGACGGTCACGTCGGCGCTGGCGGCGCGACCGTCGCGGGCGATGGCGTCGAGGTTGAGCTCGACCAGGTCGGCTGCGGTCGCCCGCGTCGTGGTCGGTGCGGTGCCGTCGACCAGGGTCGGCTCACCCGAGCCGTCCGTGGCCCGCAACGTGGTGCCGTGGTCGTCGGTGCTGACCAGCAGCCCCGGCGTCGTGCCGTCCTGGCTGCGCAACGGCTCGATGACCTGCCGACCGTCCTGGCCGAGCGGGGTCAGTCGGACCCGGTCGCCCTGACCGAGCCCGACGACGGCGCTGCGGGACGCGGGTCCGGTGAGCCGGTCGGAGCCCGCCACACCCGAGGCGCCGCTGGCACCCGAGAGTGGAAGCTGGCCGGCAGCGGACAGGGCGGCGCAGAGGGCCGCGACGCCGATCAGTCGAGGCGTACGTCGGTTCATGGGGACTCCCGGGAGAGATGAGAAGGGGCGCGTCCTCCCTTCGTAGTGGACCCGCCAGCCATCCGAACAGCCCTGGCCGTGGCGGTGTGCGGACATGGCGTGTGCACGACATGGACGATTCCAACAATCTGGATTGATGTAATATCGAAAGATGGCTCGAGCCGCGACCCTCACCCCACCGGTCACGGTGCCGGCGTTCCTGCGCCTGAGCGGGCATCCGGTCCGGTGGCAGCTGCTCAACGAGCTGGCCCGCGGCGACCGTCAGGTGCGGGAGCTCACCGCGTCGGTCGGCCAGCGGCAGAGCCTCACGTCGTACCACCTGAAGCTCCTGCGCGACGGCGGTCTCGTCACGATGCGGCGCAGCTCGGCCGACGGGCGCGACACCTACTACAGCCTCGACCTGTCCGCCTGCCGCGAGCTGCTCGGAGCGGCTGGCGGTGCCCTGCATCCCGGGCTGGCCCCGCCCGGGCCCCCGCCAACGAAGGGCAGGCGGAGGACGCCGGCCCGCGTGCTGTTCCTCTGCACCGGCAACAGCTCGCGCTCACAGATGGCCGAGGCGATCCTGCAACACCTCGGCGGCGCCGCGGTCGACGTGGCCAGCGCCGGGAGCCACCCCAAGCCGATCCACCCGTACGCCGTCCGCGTGATGTGCAAACGCGGACTCGACCTGAGCGACAAGCGCAGCAAGCACCTCGACGACTACGCCGGGCAGCGGTTCGACCACGTGATCAGCCTCTGCGACAAGGTGCGCGAGGTGTGCCCCGACTTCCCCGGAACTCCGTCGGTGGCGCACTGGAGCATCGCCGACCCGGCGGCCGAGGGCCACCCGGCGTTCGTGCGCACGGCGGAGGAGCTGGAGACCCGCATCCGGTTCCTGCTGTCGGCGCTCGGCTGCCAACCAACAGAATGAGAAGGGAATCGACATGCCTGGCACGACATCCACGCCGGACGTCGCCGATCTGGTGAGCGTCCGCTACATGGTCGACGACGTCGAGAAGTCGATCGCGTTCTACACCGAGCACCTCGGGTTCACCGTGCGCACGGACTTCGCGCCGGCCTTCGCCGACTTGGTGCGCGGCAACCTGCGGCTGCTGCTGAGCGGTCCCACGAGCTCGGCAGGCCGCCCCATGCCGGACGGCGCGCAGCCGGTGCCCGGCGGGTGGAACCGCATCCACCTGATCGTCGACGACCTCGTCGCCGAGGTGGAGCGGCTGGGCACTGCCGGGCTCACGTTCCGCAACGAGATCGTCTCCGGACCTGGCGGCCAGCAGATCCTGCTCGGGGACCCGTCCGGCAACATGGTCGAGCTGTTCCAGCCGGCCGCTCGCTGACCGTCCTCCCCGCCCCGGCCGGGCCGCTATCGTTCGCCCATGAGCACGCCGGACCTGCGGGCCCTCGCCGAGCTGGTCATCGCCGACCGGCCCGTCTCCGATGACCAGCTGCGTGACGCCGCTGCGGGGCTCGACGACGACACCACACGCACCCTGATCGCCGCCCGCGGCCGGCTCGACCGACTGCGGTCCCGCGACCGCGAGCTGTCGGCGCTGATGTCCAGCATCCGTGAGCTCGTCGGCGTGCGCGACGTACAACCCCTGCTGCAGAAGCTCGTCGACCGCGCACACGAGTTGATGGGCACCGACGTCACCTATCTCTCCGAGTACGACGCCGAGACCGACGAGCTCTTCGTGCGGGCGAACCGCGGCGCCGTCTCGGCCAACATGCGCGGCCTCCGCGTTCCCGCGGGAGTCGGCCTGGCCAGCAAGGTCGTGCAGACCCGCAGCCCCCAGTGGACCGACGAGTACGACGAGGGCGCGTTCCCCCGCGACTCGGAGGTGACCGCCGCGGTCCAGGCCGAGCACATGCGCTCGATCCTCGGCGTGCCCCTGATCTCCTCCGACCGGGTGTTGGGCGTCCTGTTCGCCGCCGACCGCTCCACCCACGGCTTCAGCACCGACCAGGTCGCCCTGCTGACCGCGTTCGCCAACCACGGCGCGGTGATCCTGCAGACGGCGCGGCTGCTCGAGGCCGAACGCACGGCCGCAGCGAAGGCCGCCACGGCCAGCGCCGAGGCCGAGCGTCGCGCGGCAGCCATGGAGGCGTCCGCCGCCTTCCACGAAGAGCTGACCCGGCTCGTGCTCGCGGGCGAAGGCTCGTCGGCGATCGTCGAGTCGCTGGCCCGCGCGCTGGGCCGGGAGGTCTCTGCCGCAGACCGCGACCTGGTGCGCGTCGCCGGCACCGGCCTCGACGCCTGGTGGGTCGACGACCAGCTGCGTCCCGAGATCGTCGCCGCGGTCGAGGAGAGCCGCAACACCGCGCACTGGGTCGGACTCGACTCCCCCGACCTTCCCGACGGCGTGGTCGCCGCGATGGCCGGGTCCACGCTCCTCGGCGCACTCCTCGTGGGTGGCGGCGACGAGCTCGACGACGTGCAACGCCGCACCATCGAGCGCGCGGCCCAGATCCACGCCCTGGTCACGATGCAACGCGACGCGATGGCCGACGCGGAGGAGCGGGTCCGCGGCGAGTTCGTGGGCGACCTCGTGTCCGGGCGGGCCGACTGGACGGCGCTGCAGCAACGCGCCAAGCAGCGCGGCGTGGTGCTCGACGGCGACTGGTTGCCGGTCTACGTCGACGGCTGGGACCGGCAGCGCTGGAGCCTGACCCGCTCGCTGGCCGCGATGGACACGCAGTGGCTGGTGGCCCAGCACGGCACCGGGGTGCTGGCCCTCGTGCGCTCCGACGAGGATGCGCAGGAGCTGGCCGACCGGGTGGCCCGGCGACTGACCGGCACCGAGTCGCCGGGGCTGGTCGTGGCCGGCGACCCCGTGCCGATGCGCGAGATGCCGGCCGAGGTCGACACCGTGACCTCCCTGGCCGAGGCGCTCCCGGGCATCGGCGTCACGAAGGGCGCGGTCACCGCCAGGGCCTACGCGCCGTACCTCGTGCTCTTCGGCGGCGGCGCGCAGCGCGCCAGCGGGTTCATCACCGACCAGTTGCAGCCGCTGATCGCCTGGGACTCCACGCACGCATCGGCCCTGGTCGCCACCCTGGCGACGTACCTCGAGCAGCACGCCAGCGTGACCCGGACGGCCGAGGCCCTCTTCGTGCACCCGAACACGGTCAAGCAGCGTCTCGAGCGCATCGGCACCCTGCTCGGCGACGACTGGCGCACCCCGGAGCGCCAGTTCCGGCTCGGCATCGCACTGCGCCTCCATCAGCTCAAACGCTGAACGGCCACACGAACCGCCCCAAGTGTGTCCAGTTCGGACATGTGCCTCACGATCAGGCCGGGCTTTCCTAGGAAGGTCGAAGAACTTGACCCCAACTTTCGAGGAGCAGCACGTGGCCACCAGCAGAATTTCCGGATTTCGCGACCTGACCGTCGACCAGCGCCGTGACGCGGTCGCCGAGGTCGCCGGCATCGACGTGACTGAGCTGGACGCGTTCGACGCCGCCGGGTTCTCGGTGGACGCTGCCTCCCACATGAGCGAGAACGTGATCGGCACCTTCTCGCTGCCGATCGGTGTCGCCGCGAACCTCACCGTCAACGGCCGCGACGTGCTCGTCCCGATGGTCACCGAAGAGGCCTCGGTGGTCGCCGCGGCCAGCAACGGCGCCCGGATGGCCCGCCCCCTCGGCGGCTTCCACACCAGCAGCACCGGTCCGATCATGCAGGCCCAGATCCAGGTCGTCGACGTGGTCGACCCCTCGGCCGCGCGCCTGCGCATCCTCGAGGCACGCCACGAGCTGATGGAGCTGGCCGCCGAGCAGGACCCGAAGCTGGCCGAGGTCGGCGGCGGCGTGAAGGACCTGATCGTGCGCACCGTCGAGTCGGTCGACGAGACGTACGTCGTCGCGCACCTCGTCGTCGACGTACGCGACGCGATGGGCGCCAACGCGGTGAACACGATGGCCGAGGCCGTCGCCGACCGCATCGCCGAGATCGCCCGCGGCCGGGTCGTGCTGCGCATCCTCACCAACAAGGCCGACCTGCGCCTGGCCCGGGCCCGCGCCGTGCTCGACGCCGAGTCGCTCGGTGGCGCGAAGGTCGTCGACGACATCGTGCATGCCTACCGGCTGGCCGCGGCCGACCCCTACCGCGCCGCCACCCACAACAAGGGCATCATGAACGGCATCTCCGCCGTCGTCCTCGCCACCGGCAACGACACCCGCGCCGTCGAGGCGGGCGCCCACTCCCACGCCGTCGGTCCCGACGGCCGCTACACCTCGCTGTCGACGTTCGAGAAGGATGCCGACGGCAACATCGTGGCCACTCTCGAGCTGCCGATGCCCGTCGGCCTGGTCGGCGGGGCCACCAAGACCCACGCCGGCGCCCGTGCCGCCGTCGCGATCACCGGTGTGCAGACCGCCGCCGAGCTGGCCGAGCTGGTCACCGCCGTCGGCCTGGCCCAGAACATCGCCGCCCTCCGGGTGCTGGCCAGCGAGGGCGTCCAGCGCGGCCACATGTCGCTCCACGCGAAGAACATCGCGATCGCCGTCGGCGCCACCTCGGACGAGATCGGCCCGCTCGTGGCCACGCTGATCGCCGAGAAGGCGTTCCGCCACGACCGTGCCGAGGCCGTGCTCGCCGAGATCCGGGGCGCCGGATGACCTCCACCGTCCATCTCGGACTGCCGATGGCGGTCCCGGATCCCGAGCTGCCGTCAGCGGTGCGCATCTACGAGGTGGGCCCGCGCGACGGACTGCAGGCCGAGAGGGTGCCGGTGCCCGTCGAGGTGAAGGCTGAGTTCGTACGCCGACTCGTCGGCGCCGGCCTGTCGACGGTCGAGCTGACCAGCTTCGTGTCACCCAAGCGCATCCCGCAGCTGGCCGACGCCCGCGAGCTCGCCGCCCTGACCGACTTCGACGCCGGCATCCGCCACCCCGTGCTGGTGCCGAACGCGCGTGGGCTCGAGGACGCGCTGGCCGCCGGGGCCCGTGAGGTCGCGGTCTTCGCCAGCGTCACCGAGTCGTTCTCGAAGGCCAACCTCGGCGCTCCTCGCTCCGACGTGGCTGCCGCCCAGGCCCTCGTCACGAAGGACGCGCTGGCCGCCGGGGTCGACGTACGCGGCTACCTGTCGATGGTCTTCGGTGACCCCTGGGAGGGTCCGGTGCCCGTCGACGCGGTGGTCGAGGCCTCGGTCGCGATGATGGAGACCGGCGTCCACTCACTCTCGCTCGGCGACACCATCGGCGTCGCGACCCCCGGCCACGTGCGCGCCGTCGTACGCGCCCTGGTCGACGCCGGCATCGCCGTCGACCGGATCGCCCTGCACGCACACGACACCTACGGCCAGGCACTGGCCAACGTGTACGCCGCACTCACCGCGGGCGTCACCGAGTTCGACGCCTCGACCGGCGGAGTCGGCGGGTGCCCGTTCGCGCTCAGCGCCACCGGCAACCTGGCCACCGAGGACCTCGTGTGGATGCTGCGCGGACTCGGCATCGACACGGGCGTCGACCTCACCGCACTGGTCGAGACCAGCACCTGGCTGGCCGGCCACCTCGGCCGCCCCTCTCCGTCGCGAGTCGTCACCGCGCTCGCGCCCAGCATCACTGACCGATCGGAGCTCACCTGATGTCCCGTCTCATCGAGGTGTGGGGCGACACCGTCGACTCCCGCCACATGACCGGCGCTATCGCCCTCGGGATCGGCATCGCCACCCCCACGTTCCTGCTGGGTCGGCGGATCTTCGAGAGCACCGTCGACGACCAGACCCTGGCGCAGTCCTACGCCCTGCTGGTCGGCCTCGGCGCCTGCCTGGTCGCGGCCGTCATCTCGGCGCGCCTGTTCAAGCCGAAGCGAGTCGTCACCGAGGTCGAGGCGACGCTCGAGGGTCGCCGCGCGGCGCTCGACGCGATCGCCGCCGAGGGTGGCGAGTGGACCGACCCTGCCGAGCTCGCTCGTGAGGTGCAGGAGGAGCTCCGCTCCCTCGGCCTGTACGACGTCCTCGTCGAGGCGCACCGTGACCGCCAGGAAGAGGTGACGGCATGATCGAGGCATTCCTCTGGGCCCTGGGCATGGGCCTGATCGGCGCCATCGCGTTCGCCGCCATCGGCCTGGTCTCCGGCACCGACGAGACCGCCGTCGTGGCACCCCTGACCCTGCTGGTCGTGCTCCTCGGAGTGCCGGCCTCAGGCGTGTTCAGCTTCTTCCTCGCCGGAGTCGTGGCCAAGCACATCACCCACGCCATCCCGACCACCCTGCTGGGAATCCCCGGCGACACGATGGCGGTGCCGATGCTCGCCGACGCGCAACAGCTGCGCGACCTGGGCGTGCCGCACATCGCGCTGCGCAAGGCGATCTCGGGCGGCGTGGTCTCGGCGTTCATCGCGGTGCCGTTCGCGGTGCTCTTCGCGACGCTGCTCTCCCCCATCGCCGACGAGATCGGCGACGCCGCACCGTGGATCTTCGCCGGTGCCGCACTGCTGATCGCGTTCACGTCGAAGGGCCGCTGGGCCGCGATGGCCGCACTGTTCCCGTTCGTGCTGCTCGTCGTCGGGCTGAACCTGTTCGTCACCCAGCAGCTCGGCCACGGGCTGAGCATCAGCTTCTTCCTCGGCATCGCCACCGGCCCGCTGATCGCGGACCTGTTCCTCGCGATGTCCCCGTCGGGCCGCAAGACCCTGGAGCGTTCGAAGCCGTCGGAGTTCGACCTCGCTCCCGACGTACGCACCTGGAAGGGCCGGATGCCCAACCCGCTGAAGGTCCTGGACCGCAAGCAGCTGGCCTACACCTCGGGTGCCGCGGTCGTCTCGAGTGCGACGTTCGTCTTCTCGCCGGTCGCGATGACCGTGATGATGGGCGAGTTCGCCGGGTCGCGGATCAAGAACGGCTACCACCGGCTCACCACGATGATGTCGGTGCGCAACGGCACCACCGAGTCGACGTACATCGCCGAGACGCTGATCCCGCTGATCGCCCTCGGCCTGCCGCTGTCGCCGATGGCGGCCGGGCCCGCGGCGCCGCTGTTCAACGCGCCGCCGGTCTACTCGGTCAACGCCGAGACCGGTGACACGCACAACCTGCACGACCTGCTCTCCACGTGGGAGTTCCTGGTCTTCGGGCTGCTCGCCGTGGCGATCGCCGCGCTGGTCGCCTACCCGTTCGCGATGACCAACGCCCACCGTGCGGCGTCCTGGGTGATGCGCAACGTCTCGCACGAGGCGATCATCGGCGCCTTCGCCGGGCTGATCCTGGTCATCTGCCTCTACGAGGGCGGGCTGCTGGCCGTGCTGGTCACCGTGACCGTCGGTCTCATCGGCGGGTTGATGAACCGTCTGCTCGGGGTCCACTCCGGTGTGCAGTTCATGGGCTACTACGCCGCCGTGCTCACCGTTCCGGCGCTGATCGCGCTGTAGCTCCACGCAGCATTCACACCGGTCCGCAGTCACCTCGTGGCTGCGGACCGGTGCTGTTTGTCGGGCTCTTTGTTGTGCTCTGCAAGGTGTCGTGCCGATCGTGAGACGGGGCTGGCGATTCGCTCGCGCTTCGACCACTTCGCGATAACGTCACAAAAAGGCGACGATCGTTGCGCCCGTCATCTCGGGCGGGCGCCGACCTCGATCGTCGTACGGATTCTCCGCTTGGGAGGAGATGTCGAAATGGATTCACTCAAGGAAAGTTTCGAGGACGTCGACTGGGCAGGGCTGGCCGGAAAGGTCGCCGCAGCCATCGTCATCCTGGTGGTCACCTGGTTGATTGCGAAGCTGGTGCAGGCCGCGTTCGTGAAGGCCACCCAGAAGGTCACCGTGCTGCAGAAGGCCGGGTCCGACGGCGAGAGCATCGGCGCCTCGTTGGGCACGATCGGCTCGTTGCTGGTCTGGATGTTCGGCCTGATGGCCCTGTTGCAGCTGTTCGGACTGACCCAGACCCTGGCGCCGATCCAGAACCTGCTCAACGGCGTCACCGGCTTCATCCCGAACCTGATCGGTGCGGCACTGATCTTCGTCGTCGGCTCTCTGTTGGCGAAGGTGGTGCGACAGCTCGTCGAGACCGCGCTGGGCGCGTTGCCCTTCGACAAGTGGCTCAACCGGGCGGGTGCCGACGAAGTCACCGGCAACACCTCGATCAGCAAGACGCTGGCCCTCGTGCTCTACGCACTGATCATGATCGTCGTCGCCATTGCTGCCTTGCAGGTCCTCGGCATCTCCTCGATCTCGGAGCCCGCTGAGCAGATGCTCAACACCATCTTCACCGCGATCCCGAACATCATCGCCGCGGCGCTGCTGCTCGGCATCGGCGTCGTGATCGCACGCTTCGCCGGCGACCTGCTCGAGGAACTGCTCAACGGCTTCGGCGTCGACCGTTCGCTGCACGCGATGGAGGTCCTCCCCGCCGACAAGAGCGCGACCCCGGCGATCGCCAAGATCGCCCAGGTCGGCATCGTGCTGTTCTTCGCCGTGATGGCCGCGCAGCTGCTGGAGTTCCCGCAGGTGACCGAGTTCCTCAGCGCGATCCTCGAGCTGGGTGGGCGCGTGATCTTCGGTGCCGCCGTGATCGCGGTCGGCGTACTCATCGCGAACCAGCTCGCCAGGCTGGCCACCGGCAGTGGTGGCACCATCATCAAGGGCGCCACGATCGTGCTGTTCGCGGCCATGGGCCTGAAGTTCATGGGCATCGCCGACTCGATCATCGAGCTGGGCTTCGGTGCCGTGGTCATCGGCGGCGCCCTGGCCGCAGCCCTGGCCTTCGGGCTCGGTGGCCGTGAAGCAGCCGCCCAGCAGCTGGCCAGGCTCCAGCAGTCGGCGGCGAACCCGTCGACCGGCGGCCCGGCTGGTGGCCCGGCCGGCGGCCCGACTGGTGGGACGCATTCCGGCGACCCGCTGGGAGGTCCGACCGTCTGACCTCACGCACGACACGACAGGGCCGCCGGCATCACGCCGGCGGCCCTGTCTTTCAGTGAAATCTCAGAGCAGCAGCGCGCTCGGCACGATCGTCACGTCGTACGGCGTCCGCGCGACCCAAGGTCGGTCACTCGCAAACGTCGGCAACCTCGACGAACCTGTCGTCGGATCAACCGTGACACGTCCGCGTCCTCCACCCAACAGACGTCGAACGGTGCCGCGAGCAAAGTAGTCACGGCCTCCATGGTGCCTCATCCACGCGGTGTCAGGCGCTCTTGCACGATGGCTGGCTCAGCTGCCGACACCTGTTGCTTGAGAGGCGTGCACGACGCGGGCGAGCAGGTCGCTGGCTTGTTGCACCGACGGCAGCTCGCTCCAGCCGTGCGCAGCGGCCCACGCCAGCACTCGGCGTACGCCGACCAGGTCGCGACGCGCAACGCACAGCCGGAGCTCGGCGCCGAGGACCAGCGGTGTGCAGGCAGCTCTCTCGCGGACCGGCAGCGCACGCAGGCGATCGGCCCACGATCCGTCAGCGTGGTGCAGCACCGGCATCGGGTCGGCGTACGACGACAGGTCTGCGGGCATGCACGATGCGCCGGCCAGCAGGCCCGTCGCGAGGACACCCCACACGATTCCGGTGTGATAGCTGGACTGGATCAGGTGGTCGTCGCCGACTCGACTATGGACGGCCGGATCGTGTTCCGGCCCGGGCAGGAAGCCGTGCTCCGCGTGCCGCGCGGCCAGCGTGTCGAGCACGAACGCGGCCGACGGCGAGAACGGCGTCCCGGTCATGGGCCAGGTCCAGAGCAGCTCTGCGGCGACGTCGTGGTTCTCGGCGGCCAGGGCCTGACCGAGCAGGGCGTCGGCTTCGTCGATCAGTGCTCCCAGTGGCCGTCCGTACGACGCGCGGCGCGTGCCCAGGTCGGTGGCGTGCGCGATGGCGTGGGTGAAGGAGTAGGCAGCGGTCAGATCGCCGTGCAGGAGGTCGGCGCCACGGGAGAGGACGGACCCGCAGATCGTTGTGGGTGCAGGCGATTCGTCGTACGCCATCGCGCGCAGCCAGCGGCGCTCGAGGCGGTCGAAGGCGGAGGGCTCGTCACCGGAATCGACGCCGTCGACCAGTGCGCACAGGTCTAGGGCGACCGCACGCAGTCGTTCGTCTCGCGTGCCCAGCAAGGCGAAGGGGAAGACCTGGTCGACGAACGTGCCGGGATCGACCGCCACCATGAGGCGTGCCTTGTCGGCATCCAGGGCGTCTGCGATCCGCTGCCTGAGCTGTTCGTCGGCCGCCACCAGTGGTGAGTCGGTGGGGTCGATGACCAGGCCCGTGCACCGGCTGAGCAGCGCAGCCTCGGCGTAGACCTTGACCGGCCGCAGAGGCCGCAGCCCTTCCACTCCCGGCAGGTCCCACCCGGCCGCGCCGACGCTGGCCGTGCACAGCTCGAGGCTGTGCAACAGCCAGCGCCGCGCTTCAGCTGCTGGGTTCACCCGCGTCCCTGGAACTGGCCGAGGTCCAGCTCCGGGCCGGGCCAGCCGCAGTTGATGAGGAAGTTCTTGTTGATGATGAGAGTCAGGTCCTCCCGGGAGAGAACTGCCTCCTCGGCGAACTCCTGGAAGACCGTCGTCATCTGCTTCAGGTCGATCGCTCCGCTGTTGATGAGCGTCTCGGCGACCTTCTGGTGGAAGTCGGACCGCTTGAACTCGGACATGGTGGTGCTCCCTTGAGCTCGGGCCACCCCGCTGGAGGCCTCGTTGCCGGTGAGGAGCCGCAGCTGGGGAGCCGGATACCGCCGGGACGCGACCTCCCCAATTTTCGGCCGCGACGTCCGACGGAGGCCGCGGTCTCCGTCGGCGTAGCAAGCCGAAGGTCGCGGTGGTCTAGACGGATCGGCGTCGTTGTCGGTGGTGCCGTGGACAGTCCGAGTTGTCCAGAGCAACTCAAACCGGGGGTCGACATGAACGACAACATCGCGCCGTACGGCGCACAGCAGCAGCCGTCGTACGACGGAACGCAGGGCACGCACACCATGGGCCAGCAGTGGATGCAGCCGCAGCCGGCGAAGAAGCCGGCTTGGTACAAACGGACCTGGGTGATCGCCCTGGCGGTCGGGTTCGTCTGCCTCGGCCTCGGTGCGGCCAGTGCCGGCACGACCGACGTCACCACCACCTCGGAGTACAAGTCGGTCGTCGACCAGCGCGACGCCGCGCGGTCGGACCTGTCCGACACCGAGACCGAGCTCGCCACGTCGAAGACAGACCTCAGGACGGCTCAGGCCGACCTCGAGACGATCGCCGGCGAGATCCCGGCTCGCGAGGCGGCAGTCACCGAGGCCGAGGCCTCCGTGAAGGCTCGGGAGGCCGCCGTCACGAAGAAGGAGAAGTCCGTCGGCAAGCGCGAGAAGGCGGTCGGCCTGGTCGAGCAGACCATCGCGAACAACACGCTGTCCGGCGACGGAATCTGGGAGGTCGGCGCAGACATCAAGGCCGGCACCTACAAGACGATCGGCGGCTCGCAGTGCTACTACGCGGTGCTCAACAGCACCGACACCAGCGACATCGCAGACAACAACAACGTCTCAGGTCCGGCAATCCTGAGCGTGTCTGACGGCCAGTACCTGGAACTGTCGGGCTGCGGCGACTGGGTGTGGCAGCGATGAGCATCGTGCGCAGGGTCGGCGGACTCGTCCTGGCGATCGCGGCCGCGGTCGTATGGTTCGTGGCCGCGCCTGACGACGTCAGCGCGGCCGACCACAAGGACGACATCGCGTCCGCGCTCAGCGATGACGACGCCAACAACCTGTTGACGGAAGGAGCTCCGCAGCAGACCGTGGTGAACGGGTGGACCGCCAAGAACCTACTGACGATCCAGGCCCAGCAGAACAACGATCTGCTCGAGGCAGCCAGCGACCAGCGTCCGGGCCTGCTCATGATGCTCGCCGTTCTCGGGATCGCACTGATCGCCCTGACCACCGAGAGCAGGCAACCGCGGGCACCGCGATTCAGTCAGGCGCTGCCGCTCCCACCGGGTCCGGGTCATCCGGCGGCCTGACCACAAGCTCGGGGTCCGCCGACCGGGGGGACCGGCGGATCCCGCTCTCAAGCGACTTCACCAACTGGGGTTACGACTCAGTTGGTGAAGTCGCGCGGCTGTTGGGTCAGCGACTGCCCGCCTGAGCCCGGGCCAGGGCAGAGGTCAGGAGGAGCGGCCAGGCATATGGACCGGCAGTCCGAGCCTCTCGGCGGACTCCTGCATCCGGAGGTCATAGGTGCACACTCCGTCGACACCGATGCGGACCGCAGCGGCGAGGTGCAAGGCATCCAGTGATCGGAGACTGTCGCCGGGGAGGAGGCCGGCCTCCCGGTAGAGCGACGCCGGCATCTCGTAGAGGTCGAACTCATCGAGGAGGTCAGTGACCATCGACTGCGTCAGCGCAGGAATGCGACCGGCAGCGCGACGGAGTTCCGTCTCGACCAACCAGGTGCCGGCCAGCGCGATCTCACCCGGTTCGACAGCGGCGACGAGGGCTGCCGACTCTCGCTCCTCGACCAGCAACTTGAGCGCCGCGGACGTGTCGACGTACCAGGTGGTCAACGATCGCCCCGGAGGTCGTCAAGAACGCCGGCGGTGGAGAGCGAGGAGCGCACCCGAGGCAAGGCAGCCAACGCGTTGCGTCGTCTCGCCGGACGCGACGCGAGATCGGTCGCACGGACCGGACCGATCACCGCGACCGGAACCCCCCGCCTCGTGACGAGGAAGGACTCACCCCGCTCCACACTCCGCAGCACCTCGGCACTGTCGTTGCGCAGCTCTCGCTGGCTGATGCTCTTCACGTCCTCGAATGTAGCACTTTGTAGCACTTCGATCTTCCACGTTGCTCAGGCTGTCTTACGGACCATCGAGGCCAGGTCGGCGCAGAGGTTCGAGACCGGCCCGTCGAGCCGTTCGGAGAGAAACGCCAACCCCCGTGCGTGCTCCGGTCCCAACTGGCCAGCAACTTCCACGCACGACTCGAAGCACAACAGGGCCGCGCCGATCAAGTGCGGGTCAATCACGTCATCATTGGGGTGGCGGAGCTGGGACAGGATGTCGTCGGCGGTCAGGTCGGCCCAGACATGCTCGGGGACATCGGTCAACAGAGGTGCGTCCTGTCCGGCGGCGAGCACTCCCACCATCTCTGGATCCTCACTGTGCTTGATCGCATCGAGCCAGTGCCGCGGGCTCGCGGAAACCGCCCGGGCCAGGGACTCGGTGACAGGGCAGGGCGCGGTGTCGAAGAGGCGTAGCTCGTCACTCTCCACGATCCGACCAATGACGAACCCGTCGGCCGAGACACACGCCGACGTGCCGAGGTTGATGGTGGTCACCTCGACGTCTGCGGCCAGCTCCCTCCACACCAGTTCATGATCGGTCTCCCCCACCAATCGGTAGCCGCGCATAGGCGTGCCGACCCAGGAGTGGACGTCCCCCGCCAGGTTGGCGACGGCCGGACCGCTCGCCAGGAACTCGGCCAGCCCACCGAGATCGTGCACGGCCAATTGCATGGCGATCCAGTCACGGTCGCCGATGCGCGTGATTCGGCCGATAGACAGGTCGGCCGGGGACCCTCTCCGCGACTCGACGGTCATCTCCACGGCCCGGGCGGTGCGCTCGATTGAGGTACGGGTCATCTGGTTCGCTGACTGCCGCACGATCCAGCGCCCGAAGGCCCAGGGCGGCAACCACCGCCTGAACACCGCGATCTGCCCCAGTCGGTCGATGCGCCACGGGCTCCACATCGGTTCGCTCGAAGGATCTGTCGGGTGGTCCGCGATCACGTGGATGGCCGCACCTGCGTCACCAGCGGCTTCGCGCTCATTGGCGGCCATGACCGCTCTCATGTCGGACGTGAGCTCGCTCGGCGGGGAGACCCTGACACGCGATCTGGCCTGTCCGCGCGGGGACCGGACGTTCTGGCTGGGACGGTTACGGCGACCCTGTCGCCCTCGGGACTTCGGCATGGCATGAGTGAACGCCGGAAGGGAAACCAGCGCCAGACCGAATTTTCAACCTGTGGAGAACACGTCGGCGAGGAAGGACCAAGCCGGAGCGAGAGACGCCGGTCATGCCAATTTCCGCGGGCAATTGACCACATCGGTGTGGACCGATGCGGTCAACTGCACGATCAGTCCTGCGGCTTGAGGCGGTAGTTCAGGAACACGTTGCCCAGGCTCGACGTACCGGAGTCGACCAGCTCGAGACGGGTGAGCGGCGTGGAGTCGTCGAAGAGCCGGCGGCCTTCGCCGGTGACCGCGGGGTGCATGGTCAGGGTGAGGACGTCGATCGCGCCGCCGAGGAACATCGAGCGCACGGTCTCGACTCCGCCGACGACGGAGATGTCGCCGCCCTCGCCGTCTTTGAGCTTCTTGACGTAGTCGACGGGGTCGCCGGAGATGCGCGTCGAGTTCCAGTCGAGATCATCGCCCAGCGTCGAGCTGATCACGTGCTTGGGGATCGGGTTGATGAAGTTGCCGAACTCGTCACCGGCTCCCGGACCCTGCCAGTAGTCGCGCCACTCCTCCCAGAGCTTGCGGCCGATCACGATCTCCTTGACCGGAGCCAGGGCCGCGCCCATGCGCTCGCCCTCCTCCTGGCCGAAGGCGTCGAACTGGAACAGGTTGGGCGACTCGACCACGCCGTTGACCGAGTAGAAGAGGTGAGCACTGACGTTGCGAGACATCGCTGGGGCCTTCCGTAGTCGGTGGATGCCGGAGAAGACCAGCCTGTACGGCGAAAGTCATCGGCCGCCACTGTTTATCCCACGGGTACAGAGCAACCTGGGACAGGGACCCCTGGGTGCTGCGGGTTGGCCAGCACCTCGGCCGGGTCACCCTCCTCGAGGATCACGCCGCCGTCCAGGTTGCAGGCCGCGGCTCGCGTCACCCCGTGAACGAGCGCACTTCTCTCAATTGTCGGACCCAGCGGACCGTGCCGCTGTTCGCGTCCAGAGTCACCGTGACCGCCTTCGTCTTCGCGCTCAGGGGTACGACGACGATCGCGCGACGGGTCATCGACGCGCCGGGCTTCAGGCGTGGCATTCCTGGAACACCTCTCCCCCGGGGTTCGTCGAGAAGCGCGGAGCTGCGTCGTAGGTGCGGCCGTCGGTGGTCTCGACCGAGATGTCCGGCCCGCGCCCGGCGACCCAGCGCGTCGACCCGGTGTTCTCGATGCGCAGCCGTACGGCGACCAGGCGCTCGCCCTTCGCCGGCTTCTTCCCGCCGGCCTTGGCCACGTCGTCGACCGACTTCACCGTCAACGAGAGATCGGGCCTGCTCCCGGCACCTTCGAGGTCGACCGACTCCCCGACCTTCACCTCAGCGGACTCCATTCCGCTGGTGAACACGTCCATGAGGGTCGGAGCGATCCGGGGTGCGACGAAGGCCATGGCGCCGATGAACCCGAGCGTGATCGCGCCGCCGACCAGCGCCGTACGCAGGCGACGGGTCGAGCTCCTGCGGAGGACGACGCGTCGGGTCGGCGTACCCTCCAGCGCGTCGGCCACGCTCTTCGGCAACGTGCCCCTGGGCTCGGTCGTCGCGGGCAGGGCGATGATCGCGCGCCGCACGAACCTCTCCACCGCCTCGTCGTGCAGCGTCGGCGGCCGCGTGGTCAGCAGCTCCGCGACGTTGCCGGTGGAGCAGACCAGGACGTCGTCGACCCAGCCCTCCAGCGCGGCGTCGCCGGTGAAGCACAGCACGTCGGTGACGGGTACACCGCCGAGCGCCTCCGAGACCGCCCGGGCCGCCTCCGCAGCGGCCTCGACCGTGCTCTCGCGGGAGCGGCCCTTCTGCCGCAGCCCCCGGTCGCGTACGACGACGTCGCCGGACCAGTTCTTGCTGTCGATGACATACACACCACCCGGTCCGATCGCGACGTGATCAATGTTGGCCCGCGGCCGGCCCGGCCAGGCGACGTCGTGCCGCACCACCCAGCCTTGGGCCTCCAGAGGCTCGAGCACCTCGGCCGTGGCGAGCTCGCCGTCCGCGCCGCGCTCGTAGCGCTCGGCGGTCTGCTTGTGGCGCGCTGCCTTCTCGTGCTGCTGGCGTGCTTGGTCGCGCGCGGACTCCCCGGCCATTCGCACCCCCGGTGCTTGTTTCCAGGAAGCTAGAACGAGTTCTCCCCTGACGGGAGTGGAATGCAGGAACTCGTGCGGTTCAGTCGTTGCCGCGGTGCGGTCTGGTCCAGTTCACCCGATCAGGCATCGCCGAGGCATCTGAGCGCAGAGGCCCTGTCAGGATCGTGAACTGGCAGCCCAATCCGTCAGCGATCCACTCAATCGGTGCCGATGCCCTGTTTCAACCGAGACCGATGCGCTGTCCATCGACAAGATGAGCCTGTCGCCGTCTGTGGGTGCAACCAGTTGCGATATCGCCTCGCACAACAGATTGAACCTGTCCAGCGACGCATCGTCGTCCCCGAAATCAACCGACAGAGCCATGTCGCCTGCCTCGGAGGAGAAGCGAGCAGCTGCGTGTTCGTATACATTCATGTCGCCGAGGTTCACCAAAGGTCCGGCTGAGAACTGAACTGTGGCCACGGACTCGTGTCCAATCTTTCTATGAGCCAACTCCTCTCCGAGCGCATCCCGGAGATCCACAGCCAGCCTCCGCAAGAGCGCGTCGGTAATGAATGCGCGTACCTCAACCAGCGCGCTCGGGTGAGCGTCATCCAAGTTCAACTCAAGCACCGCGGCAAGTGCCTCTGCAGGGCTCACGGTCACTCCATTCTCTTGGTAGATGGGGAACCTGATGCAAATTCATGTCGGCGCTGCGTCATCCAATCGCTTCACGCAGAGATACCACCGGCTCAGGCAGACACGGTGTCCTCTTTGAGTCAACCTGAGATACGCAGGGCGGCTACCGCGGCGACCTCTGAATCGCCGCGCTCGTCCAAGGCAGCGACGACCTCAAACTCGCTGGACCATGACGCCCACGCGACGCCAGCCAAGCCCACGCACGCATTCAGTTCAAGCCCCGTCAGTCTGTGCAGCATTTGCTCACGTGACTCCCTTGCTGTGGGCTCGCTTGGGCGTCGCGCTTCAATCGTGAAGTACTCCCGATCAAGAACGAGGTGCACTCGCTCTCCTTGACTCACGCCGGCGTCCTCAACGAGAGCCTTGAGTGAACCCATCTGGGGGCCAATGTTGGAGCGCTCGCGCCAACTTAATTGAACGTCCTTGATGTCCGAGTGCAAAGTCAGAGAGGAGCCGGGCAGGACTCCCATGAATGTTGCAACCTCGTGAGCGACGCTTCGGCCACTACCACGCACGACATCTCGATCTACGACCAAGGACAGCAGGATCTGATCCTCGCTGATGCGGTACAACCCGGTCACACGTTCGGGCTGGTTCCTTGGCTCATACGGGTGCGATGAGGTTCGAAGTTCGACCTGTTGACCTCGCATCAGAAACGCCGGTGCCCGGCTGTATAGCCTCACGGAAGCCGCCGAGACTCCGTGTGAGTCAAAGAGCGTCTGAACCAAGTCCTCGAGCAGCATCGGGCCTTGTTCCAACCGAGCAACCATCAGATCCGCGATCGACGTGTACTCCTCCCCGCCCCAATTTGCGAGCGCAACAAAGTCTTTCGAGACACGCCGCAATCGCTGGTCGCTGAACAAACGCTGCCGGAAGCTACGCGGGGACAACTCCCCGACCACCGGACCGAGCTCATCTGGGTCCATGGGCATGCCTCGAACGGTGAGAACGGATATCGCTCTTTCGACCTGGCTCGTGGGCCACAGCACCAACCGTTCATCAATCCGCCGCAAACCAACGATTCGGTCGGTGGCAAATGCCGTCCATTTTTCGGCAACTCCACTCCCCCGAAGCATCTCGGCCAGTGCCGGTTCGTCAACCATTGCCTCTTCTTCGGCCCTGGGAACCTGCGGGATCTCGGGCAACTTGAAGCCGCGACGAATCAGCACGTCGTCCTTTGCCTCCAGCTCAGCCAACCACCGCACCAACTGCTGACCCCTGGTTGCCACTTGCAATTGGTCGCCTGGGCAGTAGGCACCACAGCGATCGCGGACCCGTTCCACTGCCCAGCGGACCGAACGCCACTCCGACGAGTCACGAAACTCCGTTTGGATGGCACTCAGCAGCTTGGACTCGAGCTGACGAACGCGCTCACGGGTCACCCCTAGGTGTCCCCCCAACTCATCCAAAGTAGCCGGCTTGTCAGCCAAGACTCGCCGGTCCAAAATTTCGAGATCCCTCGGGCCACGACTGACGGTCCATGCATCCAAGAAAGTCCGCGCGTCGGGCTGGAGGACGGCGGGAAGTGGCCGTTCGGCCAACTCGGCAAAGGTGGGCTTGACATCATCAGGCAGGGGGCGAGACATCAGGCATTCCAGAAGCCCGCCCCAGGTTCGATCGTCGGACATCTCTCGAGCCCACTCGATCATCGTCGATACGGCCTCATCATCGAGATCCCAGTCGACCTGTACTTCGTCCGGTCCCAGATCGTCGAGATCCCAACCTTTTCCCAACGCGGACGCAGGCACCATTCGGACGGGGGCATCGGCCTTGGACTCATCCACGTCGTCCGAGAGTCGCTGGAGCAACGCGACGATGGACACGAGTTTCGTTGCGCCGATCCCTCGCAGACTGTGAACCTCGGCTTCTGTCGATGCCAAAAGGTCTCCGACGGTGGAGTAGCCGACTCGTCCAAGAAGGTCACGCAAGGCGGTCTGCCCCATGAACACGGAGTTCAACAGAGTCGAATTCAACGCAAGATCCGCTTTGGGCCGAAGACTTGGAAAGCGGTCACCGAAGGTTGGCGCATAGATTTCAGACCTTGAGTCGCTTTGACCTGCGGCGGTGTGACCACTCAGCCGCTCAAGTAGCGCGACCATGTAATCAGCCTTCTTGGTGCCGACCATGGGCAGCCTCATCAGGTCGCTCCGGCTCAAGGTCAGAAGATCCCCCACGCTCGTGATCCTGTACCGCACGAACATACGCCGGAGCTGCTCGAAGTGACCCACAAATAGGTAGTCAAGGTCAGGGGAATCCAGTCGTTTCTCGGCGATCCCGTGGAGCGCCACGAATCGATCACCCAAGGTGCGCGACTCCTCGTCATACATGTGCATGGCTTGCATGCTAGGTGGCGCCACTGACAGCCCGCTGGGAATCTGGGTCGATTCATCCCTCCCGCCCTGGCTGTTTCAGTTAGGGTCGGACCATCGGGAAAGCAGGTGGACACCTATGTCGTCGAACGAGATCGACAGCCCACTAGTCGAAGACGGCGACGACCAGTGGGACATCGCGGAACCGCGAGCTGACGCACTCATAGAGTCGCTCCGCTCATTCGGGTACTCTCCCGAAACCGCGATCGCCGATCTACTCGACAACAGCATCTCGGCCGGAGCCCGCAGCGTCGACGTCACCTTCACATGGAACGGCTCCGACTCCTCCATCTCGGTTGCCGACGACGGCCGCGGGATGTCAGCACATGCGCTCTATTCCGCGATGCGGCTCGGCAGTACCAGCCCTTTGGCGGCCCGTGCAGAATCTGATCTCGGCCGGTTCGGGCTCGGCCTCAAGACGGCTTCGTTCTCACAGGCGCGAGAGCTCACAGTCCAGAGTCGCGCATCGGACGGCGAACTTGCGGTGCGTCGTTGGGATCTTGATTTCGTCGCTGCGAACAACAGGTGGCAGCTGCTGCGCACCGCTCCGGACCAGCTCGATGCCGGAGCGCTGCCGAAGTCCCGAGGCACAGTCGTCACTTGGACCAAGTGCGACCGGCTTGTGGGCGCAGCCGACGTTACTGATCACAAGGCACAGACTCGCTTCAACGAGACCGCTCGGCGCGTCGGCCATCACTTGGCCGCGACGTTCCACCGGTTCATGGTGGGCAGAGGGAAGATCACAATTCGCCTGAATGGCGTCCAACTCGAGCCGTGGGATCCGTTCCTGGAGGTGCATCCCGCCACGCAGAATCTAGGAAGCGAGGTCCTGCCCCTAGCCGGCCGTGTTGTCGTCGTCACTCCGTTCGTCCTTCCGCACCGCTCTAAACTGAACGCTTCTGAGCAGGACACCGGGGCGGGAGCCCGCGGTTGGAATCAACAGCAGGGCTTCTATCTCTACCGAGGGAATCGGCTGCTGGTCCAAGGGGATTGGCTGGGACTCGGGTTTGCTCGGGACGAGCACGCCAAACTCGCGAGAATTCGAATTGATTTCCCATCGGCGCTCGATCACGAGTGGCAGGTGGACGTGAAAAAGTCTTCGGCCCGCGCTCCGGGCTCTCTGGCGCCTGATCTGAAACGCATTGCATCCGCCGCGCGAAGACAAGCCGAGGAAGTCTATCGGCATCGGGGCAAAGTGATGGTCAGAAGGACTTCGCAGGAGTTCGTGCTGGCTTGGCACCAAGTAAAGACGCGCGACGGCGAGATCCGATACCAGATCAACCGCAAGCACCCAGCCATTCTCGGCTTGTTAGAGATGACCGAGAACGTGAAGGTCGTGGAGAGAGCGCTGCGCTTCATCGAGGAAACGATCCCGACCACACTGATTGGCGTCTCGATCGCGGACGCTCTGGATCAACAGCCGGCCCCGTTCTCCCACAGCCGACCTGAGCTCGGGTCCCTACTCGAGTTGATGTTGGAGGGCCTTCTCGGCGATGGGATGGACCGAGACGAAGCCGTCGGACGGATTGCTGCAGCTGAGCCGTTCATCAACTACCCCGAAGTGATCCAAGCGTTCAGAGAGAAGATCGCATGAGTGAGACCCTGCGCGAAGTCCGTGCCATGACCATCGTCAAATTGGACTCCGCGGCTCGCTCCCACACCCAACTGACAACGGAACTGATCAACGAGTGGGTGACAAAGATTGCGGAACTGCTCGGGGTGGGCGGTCCAGAGTTCGCCGACGATCTCGAGACCTTGGTCAGGGCACTCGAGGCAGACTACAACGTTCACATCGGCAGTTGGACCTCACTTGCGGATGATGGTGACCACGTGCCTTGGCTTGCGGAGGCCAGCGACGAGATCGAGTGGAAGTTCTGGGAACGCTACGAGCGATACCTGCGCGACGATCAGGGCTTCCCGGCCGCCAGCACACAGCGGTTGGGCGAGATCACTGAGGACACCCTCGGTCGTTTGGAGGCCCCCGAACGGCCGGGCGCCTGGGACCGTCGCGGACTTGTTTCCGGCCAGGTTCAGTCCGGAAAGACCGCGAACTACGCCGGTCTCATCGCGAAGGCTCTCGACAGCGGATACAAGCTGGTCGTTGTCTTGGCGGGTGTTCACAACAGTCTGCGAAGCCAGACCCAGGCGCGAATCGATGAGGCCATCCTGGGCTTCGACACACGTAACGCACTGAGGTTCGACCAGACGAACGGAAACCGGATTGGCGTCGGCAAACTTGCCGGCTCGTTCCTGCCGGTGAATTCGTTCACGTCGTCCAGCGAGAAGGGTGACTTCAATCTGAGCGTCGCCAAGAACATAGGTGTCGCAGTCGGTGGGAACGACCCGATCGTCCTCGTCGTGAAGAAGAACAAGTCGATCCTCACCAACCTGTACAAGTGGGCGACGGCGCTGAAGCAAGAGATTGACCCGGACACGGGAAAAGCCATCGTTCGCGGCGTCCCCGTGCTGGTGATCGATGACGAAGCTGATCACGCCTCCGTCGACACAAACGGTCCAAAGCGGGGGCAGGACCCCGATGAGGTCGACCCCAGCGCAATCAACCGCCTGATCCGACAGTTCTTGACGACATTCGAGAAGTCGGCGTACGTCGCCTACACGGCGACCCCGTTCGCCAACATCTTCATCTCGCCCGACAAGGAACACGACGAGGCCGGGAAGGACTTGTTCCCGGAGAGCTTCATCGTCAATCTCCCGACACCGTCCACCTACATCGGACCGGCAAGGGTGTTCGGCCTCGCGCAGAACGTCCAGAGCAACATCGATGAGGTCAGGGGCCTGCCGATTGTCCGCCCCGTCGCTGATTACACGGGATGGCTACCCGACAAGCACAAGTCCACGGCGACCATTGGTCCGGACCTACCTCCGAGTCTTCGCCAGGCCATGCTTTCGTTCCTGATCGCCAGCGCAGTGCGACGACTGCGCGGTCAAGTGAAGAAACACAACTCGATGCTGGTCCACGTCACTCACTTCACCTTGGTGCAACAACAAGTCGCTGCACAGATCATGGACGAATTGTCGGACATGCGCGATCGCATCACCTTCGGTGAAGGTGCCAACCCGGTGCTACGCACAGCCGCGGAAGAACTCTTCGCCAGCGACCACGCACGGACAACAAACAAAATCCTCGCCATGGAGGACGTCGCGCATCTGGCCGGGCCCGTTCCCGAGTTTGCTGCTGTCTGGGAGGAAATGAAGACCGTCGCGAACGAAGCCGTTGTGAACACCGTCAACGGGACATCAGAGGATGCGCTCGCCTACGTCGACAACCCGGACGGTCTGACCGTAATCGCGGTCGGTGGAAACAAGCTCTCCCGTGGTCTGACGCTCGAGGGCCTGTCGGTTAGTTACTACCTAAGAGCCAGCCGGATGTACGACACACTGATGCAGATGGGGCGGTGGTTCGGCTATCGCCCAAACTACGTCGACGTCTGCCGGCTCTACACCACGGACACCCTAGTCAAGTGGTACACCGACATCACCTCCGCCGCAGAGGAACTGCAAGCAGAGTTCGACGTAATGTCCGCGACTGGCCGCACACCTCGGGACTTCGGCCTACGAGTGCGCCAGCACCCAGACGGTCTCATCATCTCGTCACCGAGCAAACTTCGAAACGCGACCTCGGTGGCGATCAGTTACTCAGGGGCACTGGCGGAGACCATCACCTTCACATCCAAGGGATTGCAGCCCAATCTCGATGCCTTGGCAAACCTCATCACGTCGATTGGCCCAGAAAACGCCACGGAGACGAACACACACGATCTCTGGTCAGGGGTCCCTGCTACCGAAGTCCTCGCGTTCCTGAATGCGTACGAGCCGGATCCCGCCGCGATCAGGACTCAACCCAAGGTGCTTGCCGACTACATCGCGCGAGCTGTCGTTGAGGATGAACTGACCAGTTGGACGGTTGCAGTAGCCAACAAGCAAGATCCCAATGACTCCCAAGAGATCGCGTCTCGCTTGTATGGGCTGACCACTCGCGAAGCTTTGGAAAGCTCCACGGCCCGGTTTGCCATACGCCGATTGGTCAGCCCTAGGCACGAGTTGGTGACCCTTCAGACAGGCAGCCCGGAGTGGACGCGCCTCTTGGCCAAGACCTTGGAGATCTGGAAGGCCAAGAACAAGGGCAACACCCTCGCTAAACCGCCCACGACACCGAGCCCCATCGTGGCCCGTCATGCGCGAGACGCTAGGCATGGCCTGATCCTGATCTACCCACTTGATCCGGCCGGGCCGGCGACCGGCGAATTCAAGAACGAGGACGGCCTCCCCGCAATCGGGTACGCAGTCTCCTTCCCGCGAGCCATCAATGATGTTCCCATCGCCTACAAGGTCAACCAGGTCTTCTGGGATGAGCAGTACGGCTTCGACTTCGACGACGAAGGAGGCGACGAATGATCAACTACGAGAAGATCTGGTCGGAGATTAGCCGCGACCCGGCCCCTGCCCTCGCCGTGGTCAGACGAGTACTTCCTGAGTTGTCGCATGACCTCCATCTTGGAGAGGAACGACCGAAGAAGGTGCGCTTCCTGAGGATGCACCTCGTGGGGGCCATCGGCGATGTTCCCCACGGAACCCCATCCACCAAGGGGGTCGAAGTCAAGGTCATTCTCGAAACCAAGACAAAGGCGACCATCCAGGTCACCGAGACCGCACCACGTTCCGAACAGTTCGAAGAACTCGTCGAGAATCTCATCGATCTACTCACGACCGATCCGGGTGATGGAGCTGCGGCTCGAGTCTTGGAACGCCTCTTGGCCTGGCAGGCCTTCTTCGCTAGAAAGACTGCTCTGAGCACGGACGAGGCCGCCGGGCTGTTCGGCGAGCTTCTCGTCCTGACGGAATTGATGGCGCCGACGCTCGGTGCCCCGGCCGCGGTCCAGTACTGGACCGGACCTGACCGCAAGTTGCAGGACTTCCAGTTGCCGAACGTCGCAGTGGAGGTGAAGACGTGGCGCGGCGCAGCTGCTGGCGAGCTCAAGATCTCTTCAGAGCGACAACTGGACTCCACAGGTCTTGCCCATCTGATCATTGCGTGGGTGCACCTTGATGAGCGACTGGACGGTACCGGCGAAACCTTGGCGGATCGGGTGCAGGCAGCCCGCGACGCGGTTGCGGCCTCTGCCTCCGCCAGCGCGGAACTGGAGACCAAGTTGTTGAAGGCCCGCTGGCGCGACGACCTCGCAGAAGTGCGCACGGAGAGGTATTCAGTTCTCGTCCAGGAGCACTTCCGTGTGGAAGACGGCTTTCCCCGGTTGACCCCATCGTCCTTGTCGACCGGAATCGGCTCGGTCTCCTACCGCATCGACAGAGGCGCGATCGACCCATTCTTCATCGACCAAGAGTTGGTCGTTTCGTTGTTGGAGGCGAAGTGACCGACGAGCTCGAACAGTTCAACGAACAGCTGCAACAGGAAGTCGTCCTGTTCGCATCGGAGGAGGGGCAGGAGGAGAGCCTTCACTCACGCTTCACCAGGTACATGCTCGACATCCTCGCCGAGGCCGGCGAGGTCGACGACGCAGCCGTGGCGATGTACGAAGCACGCGGAGCCCGCGCATCCGCCTTCGAGGTCAGCGAAGACGAAGGCACCTTGCACGTCTTCCTTTCTGACTACCGGTCGACTGCCGGCGCACAGCCAATCGGCAAGACCGAGATTGATGCGCACGTCCGCCGACTGGGTGGGTTCGTCAGCAAGGCCGCCGATGGGCTCTGGAAAAGCTTGGAAGAGACCTCCTCAGGCTGGGACATGGCGCAGCGGATTGATGAGGTCTGGCAGCGGGTCGCCGAAGTCCGGATGACAGTTTTGACCAACGCCGAACTCAAGACGTCCGTTCCCCAGCAGTTCGAACTGGACGGCAGACCCGTGCACGTCGGCGTATGGGACCTGGACAGACTCTACAAGCTGGCATCCAGCAGCCGGGCACAAGAACCGATCCACATTGACCTCACTGATCTCTGGGAAGCTCCCCTTCCTTGCTTGGGTCCACACGGCGACCCCGGCTACTACGACGCGTACCTCCTCACCATCCCAGGTGAACTGCTTGCACGCATCTACGAAATCCACGGTCCGAGGTTGCTGGAACTCAACGTGCGTTCGTTCCTCCAGTCACGCGGCAAGGTCAACCGGGGAATCCAGGAAACCATCCGAGACGAACCTGCGCGCTTCCTCGCGTACAACAACGGGGTGTCGATGACGGCCTCGCGAGTCGAAGTCATTGACCACGCGATGACTGGTCGAGCAATCACACACATTCATGACCTCCAGATCGTCAACGGAGGCCAGACAACAGCGTCACTGCACTACGCAAAAGTCAAGAACAAGGCAGACCTGAGCAACCTGCACGTACAGGCCAAACTGTCTGTGGTGGAGCCGGCGCAGCTGGACGAACTGGTGCCACGCATCAGTCAGTACGCGAACAGCCAGAACCGCGTGAACATGGCTGACTTCAGTGCAAACGACCCGTTCCATGTCGAGTTGGAGAAGTTGTCACGAACTGTCTGGGCTCCTGCACCATCAGGTGGCACGCAGATGACGCGATGGTTCTACGAGAGAGCTCGCGGCCAGTACGCCGATGCTCATGCCAGCGAACGGACGCCTGCCCGTCAGCGAGACTTCAAGAAGGTTCACCCACTGAACCAGAAGTTCACCAAGACCGATGTGGCCAAGTTTGAGAACACGTGGGACCAGCTTCCCGCGACCGTTTCGATGGGTGCCGAGAAGAACTTCCGCGAATTCATGCTGAGGCTGGCCAAACGCGGCGCTTTCACCCCAGACGTTCCCTATTTCGAAAACTTGATCGCCAAGGCCATTCTGTTCCGTTCGGCCGAGAAGCTGGTCGGCGGGCTACAGCTCGGCGGGTACAGGGCTCAGACCGTCACGTACACCCTCGCGAAGTTGTTGCATACCACCGGCCAACGCATCGACCTCGGTGCAATCTATCGGGCACAGGGGTTGTCGGAGAGTTTGCAGAGCGCCGTGATGGACCTCGCTCCGGTCATCCACGCTGCTCTCGTGCGGACCGCCGGTGTTCGCAACGTGTCGGAATGGGCCAAGAAGCAAGACTGCTGGACGGCGATCCAGGCAATTGACTGGCGCCCAGGAGACGGCTTGGCCGATGACCTGATCAAGGGCGGACAGCGGACGAAAACAACCACGTCCTCAAGCGTCGGCGAGGTGCTCAGCAAGGAGGAAGAGGCAGCCATGGAGGCCGTCAAACAGGTGCCTGCGGACACGTGGTTCCAGATCAGCCAGTGGGCGAAGGAGACAGGCAACATGCAGGCGTGGCAGCGCGGTCTTGCGTTCAGCCTGGGGCGAATTGCGTCCAGCGACAAGGAACCGTCACGCAAGCAAGCCAATCAAGGACAGAAGATCTTCGAGGAGGCCACTCGTTTGGGTTTCGCCGCAAGTAACGGATCCTGATCATCAAGACCTTGCGACCAAGGCCGTAGGTGCCTGCGATTCTTGAAACTTAGGTTCTGAGTTCGTTGAGCACCCGAGTCACTGTGTCAGCGGCTGCAACGGCGCCCTCGTGCTCCCAGATGCGGAGAACGGCCCACCCTGCATCACCCAGGAGCTGATTGGTCTCCTGATCACGCTCATGGTTTCGCTGAAGTTTGCTGGCCCACCACTCGCCGTTGTTCTTGGCTGGCACAGAATGGATGGGACACCGATGCCAGTAGCAGCCGTCCACGAACACGGCAAGCCTGACGCGGGTGAAGGCGATGTCGATCGTGCGGCGCGGCACGCCCGGAACGGGATGGCCGACACGGTAGCGAAGACCGCGTCGGTGGAGTTCGCGTCGGAGCTCCATCTCTGGCTTGGTGTCTGCCCTGCGTTGAGTCCGCATCCTTGCGCGGACAGTTTCATCAATTGGCTCCACTCACGACCACCGCTTGTTACGAAGAAGTGCCAAGAATCTCTGAGACCACTTCCGCCAACTGATGCGCCAAGTATGGCGGGACTGCGTTCCCAACCTGGTGATACTGCTGTGTCCGATTCCCCATGAAGAAGTAGTTGTCGGGGAAGGTCTGCAACCTGGCAGCCTCCCTGACAGAGAGGCTACGCATCTGCTTCGGGTCATAGTGAATGTAGTAGTGCCCATCCTTGGCGATGTGCGAAGTGACGGTTGAACTCGGATTGTGCTTCAACTGGACCCTGAAGCGGTCAGCGAAGGGAGCGTCGACCCTCTGCGCGTTCGCGTGCTGCGGCTGGAGTCGTTTCGGAAGCTCTTGAACTCTAGGCCGCTCGCCCAGTCGTCCCTTCTCCGCCAAAAACACGTATCTAGACAAGTCTTTCAACATGTGCCGCCTGCTCGTGTGCTGCAGGACGCCCGGTCCCGCGTCCGCCCGTAGCCAGTCTGCGAGGTCACCTGTGATCTGTCGTCGATAGCCGCTGAGGTAGGCAGCCCCCAAGTCCAATTCTTTAGGCAGCTTCTTGAGTTCAGAATCCTCGAGGTTCAGTTCTTGGCGTCCCTCCAAGTAAGCGGTCAACCATGCTTCCCAAGCGTCACCGCCGCTTCGCGTGCTGACTCCAGATCTGATCGGCGGCAGGTCTCGGATTGCATCCCAAACCGAGACCTTCGGCCTGACCTTCAAGATGGAGGGTTGCCCAGGGTCCAAATCACTTCGTACGCCCAGCAGGATGACCCGATGCCGAGCTTGCGGTACGCCGTACCGCTCGGCTCGAATGATGTAGTCAGCCGGGTCCAGCTCATCCGGATCCCCTTCCACCACGAAGGAACGCACTTGGTACGTGAGACCGGGTTCGGGCTCAGTCAGGTCCCGCCAGATCGACTGAAAGATCCCCCCGCCGTCGTGCTGCGATGACAGGATCCCCTTGACGTTCTCCATGACGAAAACCGGCGGACGGAACTCCCTGATGATGTTCAGGTACTCCCGGTACAAGGTGTGCTTGTGATCGTCCTTGAATGCCACGTCGTGCTTGCGCCGGGAGCGACCGGCCAAGGAGTACGCCTGACACGGAGGGCCTCCGACGAGCACCCATGGCGCCTTCGACTCCAACGTTTCTGCGAGGGCAGCGCGGATGATGTCGTTTGATGCGGCGCGCGTCTTCTCTGCCAACTCGTGTTGGTGAACCTCTGACAGCGCATGTTTCCAATGTGAAGCAAACTCAGGTGCCGACACGAGCTCAAAAAGCGGAAGCCGACCAGCTACGAAGTCGAAGTAGACGTCCGGAATCTTTCCTTCGTGCCGCCGAGCCTGACGCACCGCCGCACGAAGGCGGAGGGTCTCACAGGCAACCGGATCCATCTCGATCGAAGCCACAGTCCCGAAGACCTCGCGATCACCAAACGACGAGAAGCCTTCGTTCAAACCGCCGGGACCCGCGAATACATCTACAACCGGGATCATTCCCTGTCCTCGTCCTTCGTTTGCGCCATGAGCCCAGGCTACCAGGAGGAACCGACAACCGACTCCTGAATCCGCGGTTCGACGGATGCACCCACCGGTCAGGAATGCCAAGACCCACGTCGTGTACTGGAGATCCAAGCCCCCGGAATCGGGAACGCGATGCTGACTCTGATCGACTGCTTCGCGACGGAGGCTGGACCGTCATCCCCATCTCGGAGCATGAGGATCCCCAATGAGGTATCACGCCGGGTCATCGAGGTGACTAGCCGCTAGTCGTCGAGCACGGCGGCGACCGCGGGCCGCACGCCGGCCGGCACGTTGGAGCGCGGGCGGTAGCTCGACAACGGCGTAATGCCGTGCTCCTGGATCACGTGCGAGATGTTGGCCAGCATCCTCTCCAGCTGATCACTAGTGCGGCCCGTCTTCGCCTCGATGTCGGCAAGCACCTGACGCTGACGGATCGGCTGACCCGAGTGCTCGGCGTGGAGCATCGCGACGTACCCCTCGACGACGGCGAGGATCTCATCCTCGCTCCACGTGCGACGTGCGGGAGCCGGAGCCGCCGTACCGGCGGGCAGCGTCCAGTCGCCCGACTCCTCGACCAAGAGCCGACCGTCGGCGACCATCTCCGCAGCCATCGAGCGCAGGTCGAGCTGCCAGGTGAACAGCAGGTCGCCGGCCGAGCGCAGGTCCTGCTCGTGGCGAGCCCAGACCAGCTTGGCCACCGCCAGCGGAGACGCGCGGCGACCGGAGACACCGAGAGCCTCGAGGATCCAGGAGCCCAGAAGCGAGTCAGAAGTCACCGGCCCAGCCTGCCATGACCTGAGCGCCGCCCAACT
Source organism: Nocardioides sp. Root151 (assembly GCF_001427925.1). Classification (NCBI taxonomy): domain Bacteria; kingdom Bacillati; phylum Actinomycetota; class Actinomycetes; order Propionibacteriales; family Nocardioidaceae; genus Nocardioides; species Nocardioides sp. Root151. The sequence goes on along the minus strand of NZ_LMGG01000007.1, from coordinate 420,920 downwards.
CAGAAGCCTGCAACTCAGAAGCCGGGCTCCGTCGAGCACTCGGATGCGTGCGGGTCGGGGACTCCGGCCCAGTCGCGGGGGTCGAGGTCGGTGGGGTCGTAGTCGGGATCGAGCCAGGGCCAACCACTGTTCTGGCTGGTCACCGCGATCCGTTCGTCGATCTGGTTCATGATCTGGTCTCGCCACCGTTGCATCGGCGGATCGCCGGGGTCGTCGGGTGGCCCCGGGTCGTCCGGGGGCCGCGTGTGCAGGCATCCGTCGAAGTCACCGGCGACGTCACCGGGCCGAGTCACCTCACTCGTGCCCGTGGAGTCGCGCAGGTAGCGGTGCCCATGCGGCGAGGTCCACAACCACGTGCCGGCCTCAACAGCGTGATAGCCCCACCCGGTATGAGTCTTGAGGCGATGGTGACGCCGACACAACGGCGCCAGATTGCAGGAACAGGTGCGCCCACCCGCCCCGTGCGGGACCACGTGGTCGCAGTCGCACGCCCGTGCCGGGCGGGTGCAGAACGGAAACACACAGCACCCGTTGACTCCCGCGACCTGCGCCTTGAGCCGCTCGGGCACCTCGTAGGAACCCACCATCTCGTGATCAGCCAGGTCAACGACCGGGCGCACCGTCACCCGGGTGTCGCCGCGTCCGGCCCACTCGGCCACCATCGCCGCCGCCACCGGCTGATCACCCCGCTCGAACCGACCCACCGGACCGATCCCGTGCACCGCATCAGCGGAGAGGTGCATCACGATGGTCATCTGCTTGCGCCGCGGCCTCGGTGCCTCCTCGCCCTCCAACAGGGCCAACGCCCGGGCCGGGTCGGCCAGGATGCCGACCGCCAACGCCCGGCGTACGTCCAGCGGCTCCTCACAACCCCCGTCGCCCAGGGCTTGGGCGAGGGCGGTGACGGTGTCATTGAAGTCGTAGGCGTCCTTGAGGTCCGCCGAGATCAAGATCGTCGCGACCCCACCGGCCGAGACACCCTCCAGGAGCCGCACCTGACGCTGGTCGAGGGCCGCGGCCCGCTGCTTCTCCCGCTCGAGCGGGTAGAGCTTCAACAACGCCTCGTCGAGCAGCCTCTCCAGCTTGATGAACCCGACCTTGTGCACGATCGGGTACACGTGCTCGTCAACGAACACAGCCACGTCGTCGGGCTGACCGATCGTGGTCGCCGCGACCCGACGGGCCCGCCACGCGGTCACCTCCCCGGCCAGCAGCCGCGACCAGGTGCGCTCGCAGCGGTGCCGCAGCTCCAGCGCCTCATGGATCATCCGCTCACCCGCCGCGGTCGACAACCCGAGGGCCGCAGCGAACTCCGCGACCGCGGCCCAGTGCACCAGGGGCAGGCACTCGGCCGCCTCGTCACCGAACGCCGCCTCCGCCAGGACGTCGGTGGGGTGCGTGTCGGCCCACTGCACCGCACGCAGCAGCAGCACCCGCTCCGCCTCATCGGCCAGCCCTCGCGCCCGCACCGCATCGGCCAGCACCGCACCCGCACCCCCATCGCCGGGCAACGCCTGCGAGAGCGCGCCCAACCCGTGACCGGCGGTGGCCGGGAACGGGGTGTCGAAGGTGGTGGTCATGGCAGCAATTCTTCCCGAGATCGNAACTATTTCCGCAGGTCAGACCCACAATTGCCGTCCCACAGGCTTCTGTGGAGAACCCACTCCGAACACCCCCTCACGTCACACCAGACCCAGGTTCTCCACACTCGATCCACAGCCTCCGACGCGCATGCCGACCCGTCAAATGCCCCGGCCGGGCTATGGAGTCCGGAACCGTGGCGGCGTAGGTTGCGAAGGGAGCCTTGCGCCGACAACCGCACGTCCGACCGCACGTCCAATCGCCCTCTCGGGGAGCCCTCAGCAGGGACTGCCGAGAGATGAGCCACCTCAGATCGAGCACCCCTCGCATCAGCGGCGAGATCCTGACGCTGACCTTGGTCGCCTGCGCCGCGGCCGCATGGTGGCTGACGTCGATGCTCTCGGCCGACATGACCAGCGACATGAGCAGCGACATGAGCGGCGAGATGGGCGACACCAAGACCGTCATGGCCCTCGGCCCGTTCCTGGTCGCGTGGACGTTGATGATGGCGGCCATGATGCTGCCGGCGGTCACCCCGGTGGTTCGGCTCTACCAGCGGGCAGCCGCCGCGGGAAAGGTCGCGCCGACGGGATGGTTCGTCACTGCCTACCTCATCGTGTGGGCACTCACGGGGCTGCCGGCGTACCTGCTGTGGCGGGAACTGGCGATGCCTCTCCAGGACGGCGAGGGGTGGGCGCTCCGGCTGGCCGGCGCCACCTTGGTGTTCGCCGGCGCCTACCAGCTCACTCCGTTGAAGCGGGCCTGCCTGCGGCACTGTCGCTCCCCGATGTCCTACTTCATGCGACTTCGCGGATCGCTCGAGCGACCCGTCGGGGCATTCCGCGCCGGATTGCTGCACGCGGGCTACTGCTGCGGGTGCTGTGTCGCCCTGATGCTCGTGCTCGTCGCGACGGCTGCCATGAACCCGTGGTGGGCCGTGTTGATCGCCGTCGGCGTCTTCGTCGAACGCAACCTTCGATGGGGAGCCACGTTCGCCACCTGGCTCGGGGTGGCCCTACTGGGCCTGGGAACAGTCGTCGTGCTGAGCCCGACCCTGCTGTCCGATCTGATCTGAAGAAGAAGGAAGGCACACCATGACAACCACCGAAGCAGGGCCCACGACGCGCTGGAACCTGTCTGGCGTCGGCTACGAATACTGCAACTGCAACCCCGGCTGCACCTGCAACTTCAGCGGCTTCCCGTCGTCCTCCGACGGCAGCTGCAAGGCGCTCGTCGCCAACGTCATCCGCGAGGGCCGGTGTGGGGACGTCGACCTCGCCGGGGTCTCCGCGGTCGCGATCATCGACTGGCCGCACGCCATCCACGACGGCAACGGACGCGCGGTCTTCGTGGTGGCGCCCGAGACCACCGACGACCAGATCGGGGCCCTGAGCCAGATCTACACCGGTGCACTCGGCGGTATGCCGTGGGAGATCCTCGGGACGACGTACGACGTGGTCGGGCTGGTCAAGTCTCAGATCAACATCACCGAGGCCGGCATCGACTCCGCCGTGGAGATCGAGGGGGTCGGTCGCGCCGAGGGACGGTCGATGCGGAACCCGGTGACCGACGAGCCGCACGAGGCCCACATCACCCTGCCCGACGGCTTCATCTGGACCGACGGCAACTGCGGAGTCGGCTCTTTCAACGCCTCTGCCGAGGGCGTCTCCCTCGACTTCTCCGACACCAACTGGATCCACTACGACTTCAGCTGGAGCAACTGACGCACCGGTCACCAGCTCGCCCATCACGCCACGGTCACTGTGATGGGCGACCTTCCCGTGCGCGCCCACATCCAGGCCGACGGGCGAGCGCTTCTGGCTGGACCGGGGGCCGGACGACGACCAAATGGGGGAAATCCTGACCTCTCTTCGCGAAACTCTTGACAGTTGTCAAGAGAATGAGGAGCGTGTGACCTGAGCCACACCACCCCTCTCGCGAAGGAGCAACAGATGAGCGTGTTCGACCTGACCGGGCGCACAGCCCTGGTGACCGGAGGTGCCCAGGGACTCGGCGAGGGCATGGCGCAGGCGCTCGCGGCAGCGGGGGCGAAGGTGATGATCGGCGACCTCCAGGAGGAGTCCGGCCAAGCGGTGGCCAAGGCACTCGGCGACGGGCACGGCTTCGTCCGGCTCGACGTGACCGACGAAGCGAGCTGGGAGGCGGCGGTCGCCGAGACCGTCTCGACGCTCGGCGGGCTCGACATCCTGGTCAACAACGCGGGCATCGAGATCACCAGCCTGATCACCGAGCTCGACCCCGACGCCGTACGCCGCATGCTCGAGGTCAACGTGCTCGGCACCGCCCTCGGCCTCAAGCACGGGCTGCGCACCATGCGCCCCGGCGGCGCGGCCGGCAACGGCGGCAGCATCATCAACGTCTCGTCCGTCGCGGCGACCATCGCCTTCCCGGGCATCTCGGTCTACTCCGCGACGAAGTCCGCGGTCGACCGGCTCACCCGGGTGGCCGCCATGGAGGCCGGCAAGCTCGGCGCCGGCGTACGCGTCAACTGCATCTACCCCGGCCTCGTGCCCACCGCGATGGGCGCCGGACTGGCCAACGACGTCGCAGCGCTGGGCCTCTTCGGCTCGCCGGAGGAGGCAGTGGGCGCGGTCATCGAACTCACCCCCGCAGGACGCCTCGGCGAGGTCGGCGACATGGCCGACGCCGTCGTCTTCCTCGCCTCCGACGCTGCCCGCTTCGTCACCGGGGCCGGCCTGCCGGTCGACGGCGGCATGGGCATGTGACAGCGCCTTCCCACCCAGCTCCCTCCCTCTCCGAAGCACCTCCCGAAAGGCATCCCCATGAGTGACAAGCCCGTCATCGTCTACGGCGCATCCGGCTACACCGGCCGACTCGTCTGCGAGTACCTCCGCGAGTACAACGTCCCCTTCGTCGCCGCCGGCCGCAGCCAGGACAAGCTCGAGTCGTCGATGGGCAGCAACGTCGCCGGCATCGAGACCGCCGACTACGAGGTCCAGACCGTCGACCACGACGTCGAGTCGCTGACCAAGCTCTTCCAGGGCGCGCAGGTCGTGCTCAACACGGTCGGTCCGTTCAGCGTCCACGGCCCCGAGGTGGTCGAGGCCAGCCTGGCCGCCGGCGTCCACTACACCGACACCACAGGCGAGCAGGACTGGCTGATCACCTGCGAGGAGCAGTACGGCGCCGACTTCGCCGCGGCCGGTCTCCTGCTCTCCCCCGGCCTCGCCCAGATGTACACCACCGGCGAGATCGCCGCCCAGCTCTGCCTCGAGACCCCCGGGCTCGACACCCTCGACATCGCGGTCTTCTGGGGTGGCAGCCCGACGATCGCCTCGACCCGCACGATCCTGGTCAACGCCGCCACGTCCGCGGCGCACTACCTCGAGCAGAACCAGTACGTCGCCTTCGATCCCGGCCAGGGCCTCGTGCCGCTCGTCGTACCGGGCCAGCACGAGCTGGCCCTCTCCCTGCCCTGGGGCGGTACGTCGCACCCGGTGTGGTTCAAGCGCGATCCGCGGGTGGCCAACGTGAAGGCGCAGGGCGGCGTCTTCAACGCGGCGCTGATGAACGGCGTACCCCAGATCGTCGCGGCCGCCCTCGAGGCCACCAAGGACATGAACGACGCCGACCGCGACGCCGCGCTGACCGCGACCGCCGCCCAGGTGATGAACGAGATGCCGCCGCGCGAGAACCCGCGGGTCAACAAGTCCCTCGACTCCGTGCACGCCTCCGGGCCGTTGGGTCGCGCGCACTGCGTGATCCACGGCAACAGCAACTACAAGCAGACCGGGCTGCTGCAGGCGTACGCCGCGTACTCGCTGCTGCAGACCCCGCCCAAGCAGGTCGGGTTCGCCTCGGGCTGCCAGGCGTTCGGCCACCGCGAGCTGCTCGGCGTCCTCCGCTCCTTCGGCCTGGTCGCGGAGCCGCAGCTGACGGTCCTGCGCTGATGCGACTGGTCGACTACCTCGACAAGGGCGCGTCGCTCGGGCCGGAACGTCCGTGCCTGACCACCGACGGCGAGTCCTTGTCGTACGCCGAGGTGCAGGAGTTGTCCGACCGGGTGGCCTCGGCGTTGTCCGCGTACGGCGTCGAGCCCGGCGACAAGGTGGCGATCCTGTCGGCCAACGACCCGATCGCGTTCACCTGCGTGTTCGGGATCAGCCGGGCCGGCGCGGTGTGGTGCCCGATCAACCCACGCAACGAGGCCGCGGAGAACCGGGAGCTGCTCGAGCTCTTCGACTGCGTCGCCTCGGTTTTCCAGGAGTCTTTCGCGCCACTCGTCGAGGCGATCCGGCACGACCTGCCACAGCTGAAGACCCTGGTCTGCCTCGACGGCGAGGTCCCGGGAGCCCTGTCCTGGCAGGCGTTCCTGGATGCCGCCACGAGCGAACCCACCAGACCCGCCGGTGCCGACGACCTCGCGATGATCGTCGGCACCGGCGGCACCACCGGCCGGCCCAAGGGCGTGATGCTGACCGACCACAACCTCGAGACGATGACGGCACTCACGCTGATGGGCTACCCGTTCACCGGCCGACCGGTCTACCTCGCGCTGGCCCCGTTGACGCATGCCGCCGGTGTGCTCACCTTTCCGGTGCTGGCCAGTGGCGGCGAGGTGGTGATCATGCGCGCCCCCGACGTCGGCGGCTTCCTGTCCCTGGTCGAGCGGCACAACGTGACGCACACCTTCCTGCCGCCGACGCTGATCTACATGGTGCTCGCCCACCCTGACCTCGACACGACGGACCTCTCGTCACTCGAGTGCTTCTGGTACGGCGCGGCGCCGATGTCCGCGACTCGACTCGAGGAGGCGCTGACCCGCATCGGACCGGTGATGGCGCAGTTGTTCGGACAGACCGAGGCGCCGATGATGATCGCGATGATGCCGCCGGCCGACCACTTCAGACCCGACGGATCGGTGGCGACCGAGCGACTCTCCGCCGCGGGACGCCCGGCCCCGCTGGTCACCGTGGCGATCCTCGACGACTCCGGCCGCCAGCTCCGGCAGGGCGAGTCCGGCGAGATCTGCGTGCGCGGCTCGCTGGTGATGGCCGGCTACTACAAGAACCCGGACGCGACGGCCGAGGCGTCGGCGCACGGCTGGCACCACACCGGCGACATCGGCTTCGTCGACGACGAGGGCTTCCTGCACATCGTCGACCGCGCGAAGGACATGATCATCACCGGCGGGTTCAACGTCTACTCCACCGAGGTCGAGCAGGCCGTCCTCGCACACCCCGACGTACAGGACTGCGGCGTGATCGGCCTGCCCGACGAGAAGTGGGGCGAGCGGGTGGTCGCGGTCGTGCAGCCCCAGCCCGGACACACGGTCGACCCGGCGGAGCTGACCGCGTTCGTGAAGGCGCGGATCGGCAGCGTGAAGGCGCCCAAGCAGGTCGAGGTCTGGCCCGACCTGCCCCGGTCGAAGGTCGGCAAGGTGCTGAAGACCGAGATCAAGTCGACCCTCTCCCCCTGACCCGAACCGCCGGCCGAACCGGCTCGGCTCAGCCGATCGGCTGGGCCATCGCACGGACGTCGTACGCCTGTGAGATCGCGCGACCGGTGACCGCGTCGGAGAGCTCGACCTCCCAGCGCTCGGCGAACTGGTCGACGCCCTCGATCATCTGCACGGTGCCGGAGAGCAGCACGGTGCCGGGGCGGTGCAGGCCGCGGTCGCGGAGCACCTCGAGCCAGTAGTCCGGCGTGAGCAGGTCGCCGAGCGTTCCGTCCTGGATCAGGCGTCGGTCGTCACCCTCACCGACCCAGCCACGCAGACGCACGTCGTCGAGGTGGTCGGCCACGTCGGCAAGGCGCCACGCCTGGTTGCCGAGGACGTCCGGGCCGGCGTTCTTGCTCCACGCGACGCCGTGCACCTCGAGATCACGGTCGGTGTGGTCGCAGGCGACGGTGAGCAGCACGTCGTCGTCGGTGATCACCAGCGCCCACTCGGCTTCACCGGAGGTCCTGGCGTGCTGGACGTCGACCTCGCTCGCCTGCCGGGCGAGGTACGGGGAGACCGGGTAGAGCGTCGGCGTCGTCGACGGAGCCGGCACACCGAGCTCGGCGAGCTCGTCGATGTGGGCCTGCACCTTGCCCTGGTCCCGCCCGGCGTACCCGGCATTGAGCAGCTGGCTGATCGTCACCTGGACGGGAGCGCGGTCGGCGACCTCAAAGGTCAGAGTGGTCATGGGGGCCTCCGGTGAGTTGGAAAAAGTTGGACTCAAGGGGTTGCGTATATGAAATGTATACAGGAAGTATGTGAGGCAGACAACACAGGAGGCTCTTCCCATGAACGACTCACCGACGACATTCCGCGCCGGAGACCTCGAGGTCGACCGGCGCTCCCTGGCCAAGGCGTACGCCGCCAGCCTGGCGGGGACGTCCCTGGAGTGGTACGACTTCGCGGTCTACTCGGCCGCCGCCGCGCTGGTCTTCCCCCAGCTCTTCTTCCCGAACAACGACCCCCTGACCGGCGCCCTGCTGTCGTTCTCGACGTACGCCGTCGGCTACGTCTCGCGACCGATCGGCGGCATCGTCTTCGGCCGGCTCGGCGACAAGATCGGCCGCAAGAAGGTCCTGGTCATCACGCTGGTGCTGATCGGTGTCGCCACGTTCCTGATCGGCCTGCTGCCGACGTACACCAGCATCGGCGTGGCCGCGCCGACAATCCTCGTGCTGCTGCGCTTCGCCCAGGGCGTCGGCGTCGGCGGCGAGTGGGGCGGAGCTGTCCTCCTGTCCAGCGAGTTCGGCACCCCCGAGAAGCGGGGGCTCTGGGCCTCGGCGGCGCAGATCGGTCCCCCGGCCGGCAACCTGATGGCCAACGGCATGCTCTTCCTGCTCACCGCGATGCTCACCGAGGACCAGTTCCTGTCCTGGGGTTGGCGGGTGGCCTTCCTGATGTCGGCGGCGCTGGTCGCCTTCGGCCTGTGGATCCGCCTGAAGCTCGAGGACACCCCCATCTTCAAGGCGCTCTCCGAGAAGGAGGACCGCCCGACCGCACCCGTGAAGGAGGTCTTCACGACCGAGCTGCGGCCGCTGATCTCCGCGATCATGTCGCGCCTGGCGCCCGACATCCTCTACGCCCTGATGACGGTCTTCACGATCACCTACGGCACCACCCAGCTCGACCTCTCCAAGGGGCAGGTGCTCACCGCGGTCCTGGTCGCCTCGGGCTTCCAGCTCTTCCTGATCCCCTTCGCCGGCGCGCTCTCCGACCGCTACAACCGGCGCCTGGTCTACGGCATCGCCGCCGCCCTCGCCTCACTGTGGCCGGTGCTGTTCTTCCTCTTCACCCAGAACGGCTCCCCCGCCGCCCTGATCGCCTGCGTGGTGGTCGGACTGGGCATCCACTCGTTCATGTACGGCCCGCAGGCCGCGTTCGTGATCGAGCAGTTCTCGCCGCGCCTTCGCTACACGGGTTCGTCGCTGGCCTACACGATCGCCGGTGTCTTCGGCGGCGCACTCGCGCCGTTGGCGTTCACCTGGCTGCTCGACGTCTCCGGTGGCTGGCAGGCCCCCGCGGCGTACGTCGCCGTGGCCGGTGTCCTTACGATCATCGGCCTGCTCCTGGGCCGCAACCCCGACTTCGCCGAGGACGAGGCACTGCTCGCCGGGCCGACCCCGGCCCCTGCGCCAGCGCCGGCGTGACGGAGGTCAGGCCGAGAGCAGTGCGGCCAGGGTCTTCTCGAGATGGGCGTTGATGGCCTTGTGCGCAGCGGCAGCCTTACCGCTGCGCACGGCCTTCACGATCGCGTCGTGCTCGGTGCAGACCGAGCTGCGGCGTTCGCGCTCGGCGTCGAGGGCCGCGACTCCGACGCGCACCTGGCGTTCACGCAGTCCGTCGTACGTCCGGGAGAGCAGGGAGCTGCCGGCCGCGTCGACCAGGACCTGGTGGAACTTGCGGTCGAGGTCGATGAAGTCGCGGCCGGTGCTGGCGACGTCGGCGACGAGAGCGCGTTGCTCGTCGAGAACCGCCTGCATCACCTCGGCGGTCTCGGCCCCCGACTTGAGAGTGTCGGCCGCATGGCGCTCGATCACCCCACGCAGCTGCATCAGCTCGCGGATCTCCCGCGACGACAGGGGCGGGACGTAGCCGCCCTTCTGCGGCACCAGCTGGAGCAGCCCCTCGGACGACAGGATCAGCAGCGCCTCGCGGACCGGCGTGCGGGAGACCCCGACCTCAGTCGCGATCGCCTGCTCGTTGATGAACTGACCTTCGACGGTCGGGTCACTCAGCACCACGGTGCGCAGGTAGTCGAGGGCGCGTTCGCGGCCGGATCGTCGTTCTTCCCCAGTAGTCACGAACACAATGTATACAACAGGCGTGCAGAGTCACGCCGGAAACGGGATCTGTCATGAGAGTCGCCCTTGCCCAGGTCAGCAGCAGCGCGGACCTCGAGGCCAACCTCGCACTCATCGCCCGGACGTCAGCGCAGGCAGCACGTCAGGGAGCCGAGCTGGTCGTCTTCCCCGAGGCGATGATGCGCTCGTTCGGCAACCCGCTGCATCCGGTCGCGGAGGGCCTCGACGGGCCGTGGGCGGAGCGGGTGCGGGAGATCGCTGCAGAGCACGGCGTCACCGTGGTCGCCGGCATGTTCACGCCTGCCGACGGCGAACGGGTCCGCAACACGTTGCTGGTCACTGGGCCCGACGTCGAGGCGTCGTACGACAAGGTCCACCTCTTCGACGCCTTCGGCTTCGCCGAGTCCGACTCCGTCGCACCCGGCTCCTCCCCCGTCGTCGTCAAGATCGCGGGAGCGACGCTCGGGCTGGCCACCTGCTACGACGTACGGTTCCCGGGCCTGTTCACCGAGCTGGCCCGCCAGGGTGCGCAGGCAGTCGTGATCTGCGCGTCCTGGGGAGCCGGTGACGGCAAGGTCGAGCAGTGGCAGCTGCTCACCAGCGCGCGGGCGCTGGACTCGACGAGCTTCGTGGTGGCCGTCGACCAGGCGCTGCCGGCCGACGCCGACCCGGGCTCCACCGCGCCGACCGGGGTCGGGCACAGTGCGGTCGTCTCACCTTGGGGCACGGTCGTCGACGAGCTCGGTGCGGAGCCGGGGCTGCTCGTGGTGGACCTCGACCTCGCCGAGGTGGACCGCGCCCGGGCTGCGATTCCGGTGCTGGCCAACGCCCGTTGGTAGCCACTCGGGCCCGGGCGATCGAGGGGTCGTGTCTTCGCCGGCGCGGGCCGCACACGACGCCAGCTGCGTCGCGCAAGCCCGCAGCGCACCAGTCGCAGCGACGGCCGACGCCACACCCCCAGGGTGGACGCCGGCCGTCGACCGGGTGCGGGATCAGCGAACGATCACCGCGCGGATCACCTCCTGGTCGATGCCGTTGCCGGCGTCGTCCGTGGCGGTGATGCGGAAGGACGCGAAGTCGGCCTTTTTCGGCACGTTCAGCATCCCGGTCCAGGAACCGCCCGAGCCCTTCAGCTTGACGGGCGACCAGGTCGCTCCGTCGTCGTAGGAGACCTTCAACGTGGCCGCGTCGACCTTGCCGGCGCCCTCGACGTCGTCGAGGTGGAACGCCTCGATGCCGATTGCGCGACGACCCGACTTCACCGCGCCCTGCAGGTCGGTGTCGAGCAGGTAGTCGGCCTGCACCAGCGGCAGGTACGTCCAGCCTTCGGTGTCACCGGTGCGGGCCCGGAAGTCCCAGGCCGTGGTGGTGCGAGTGGAGGTCGTCCACGTCTCACCCGAGCGGGCGGTCTCCATCTCGAACCGGTAGTCGGCCCAGTCCGCGGTGGTGGGCACCGTGGTCTGGATCGCCTGGAACGGGCTGGTGTCGACTTCCTCGCCGTTCTGCAACAGCGTGGTCTGCACCGTCGAGTCGTCGTCCATGCTTCCGGTGTAGCCCTGGCTCCCGCTGCTCGTCGTCGGCACGTTCACCGCGAAGAAGTCACCGGAGCGTCGCGGGTGCCAGTAGCCCTCGCCGACGCGCGGCCGGGCCACCGGGTCGAACCAGGACGCCGTGACCCGTGCGCCCGGCCGGTAGCTGAGCCGGTTGCCGCGCAGGCCCCAACCGGCCGGGTGCTGGGCGGAGGTGTACCACTCGGTGCCCTTCTCCGTGGAGACGTAGTCGACGCGGGTGGTGCCCAGGTGGACCGGCTCGCCCACCTGCAGGCAGGGCGGCCAGTTCCACGAACGGCAGTCCGCCCGGGAGTCGAACGCGAGGGTGCCCTTCGGGCCGACGAACCTGTTCGTCACCGTGGCGAGGTCGCTCAGGGCGGGTGCGTTGGACAGGTCCTCGGGGATCGCACCGCCGTACGCCTTGACCAGGTCGTAGAGGTACGGCGGAGCCTCGGTGCCGGTCACGTCGATCCGCACCTTGCGGCCACGGTCGAGTGCCGCGATGAGCGGCCGGCCCTCGGCGGCGGTCAGGGTGACCACCGGCAGGTCCGTGCCGCCGGCCCACTCCCAGACCTCGCCGGGCCGGTCGTTGACCAGCACCAGCATCCGGGCGCCGGCATCCTGCGCGGCCTGCGCACGGGTGGCCGGGTCGACCGTGTCGTCACGGGTGACCAGGACGGCCTTGCCGCGCGCATCGATGCCGGCATAGTCGGCGGGGGTTCCGCTGCCGACGTGCACCGCGGAGAGCTTGGCCGTGCCGTCCCAACGCTTCGCGGTCGGATGCACGAGCGGGTGCAGGGGCGCGCCGTCCACCGTCATCGACAGCAGCGGGGCGGTCTTGCGCCAGCGGGTGAGGAACTCGTACTCCCCGCCGGCGACCTGGCCGGTGGGTGCGGCGTACACGTCGTCGACGTTGCCGGGCACGTCGTACTGGTTGACGAACGAGGCGTACTGGCCACCGATGCCGGAGTCGTGGAAGTAGCCCGGACGCCGGTAGGTGTCGACGCTCTCCTTCGGGGTGCGCGCGGTGAGGGGGTTGGCGTCACGTGCGTCGAGGGTGAGCTGGGTGTCGCGCCCGATGACCAGGTGCGGGTTGCCGACCAGCGCCACACCCTCGTCGCCGTCCACCGGCAGCCAGCTGGTGACGGTGTAGACGCCGGGCAGGAGCCGCTGCGACGCGACCGTGCCGGTGGCCGGGTCGATGGCGAGCGTGCTGACGAACTGGTCGCCGTAGCGGTAGAGCGTCACGTAGCCGCCCGCGGGCTGGCCCGAGCGGTCGATCGCGTTCACGTCGAGGTTGTAGCGCTCTTCCTCCTTGACCAGGCCGACCGCGGTCTGCGCCACCTGCTCGCCGGCGAGGCTCGCGGTGACCGTTCCCGAGTAGTTCTTGCCGCCGGCACCGAGGTTCGGCGTCGACGTCACGGTCACCTCAGCGGTGCCCTTGGCGGGCACGGTGACCTGCGCGGCGGAGAGAGTGACCAGGCCCTCGGGCGCCGCGGCCAGGTCCTGGTCCGTGACGTGTGCGGCGAGGTCGAGGGTGACCTCCGTGTCCCCGAGGTTGGTGTAGGTGATCGTGCGGGTGGCCGGGGCGTCGTCGCCGTGCGGCCAGGCGTAGTAGCCGAGCTCGCGCGTGGCGGTGGCGACGATGTCGCCGAAGACCGCGGCCGGCACGTCGAGTCGACCGCCGCCGACCTGGTACGCCGTCTCGCCCTCGAGCGGCTTCGCGGTGCTGACCAGCGCGTCCTTGAGCTGGGCAGCGGTCCAGTCGGGGTGCTCCTGGACGAGCAGTGCTGCGGCACCGGCGACGTGCGGGGTCGCCATCGACGTGCCGCTGATCGACTTGTAGGAGCCGCTGCCGGGGGACTTCGAGGCACGGGCGGCGAGGATGTCGACGCCGGGTGCGACGATCTCGGGCTTGACGACGGCGTCGCCCAGGCGCGGGCCCATGTCCTGGAAGTAGGCGCGCTCGTCCTGGTTGTCGACGGCGCCGACGGTCAGGGCGGACTCGGCCGCGCCGGGCGAACCGATGCCGCTGACCCGTCCGTAGTTGCCGGCCGCGATCACGAACAGGGCGCCGGTGCTCTCGCTGAGCTCGTCGACGGCCAGGGCCATCGGGTCGGTGCCGTCGCTGGGCTCGGTGCTGCCCAGGCTCATGCTGACGACGTCGGCGTTGGCGGCGCCCCACTCCATCCCCTCGATGATCCAGGAGGCGACGCCGGAGCCGGAGTCGCTGAGCACCTTGCCGACCGCGAGGTCGGCCCCGGGGGCCACGCCCTTCTCCGTGCCGCCGGCTGCAGCTCCGGTGCCGGCGACGGTCGAGGCCACATGGGTCCCGTGACCGTTGACGTCCTCGACGGTCTCGCCGGGGACGAAGCTCCTGGTCGTGGCGATCTGGCCGGCGAAGTCGGGGTGCGTCTCGTCGATGCCGGTGTCGAGCACCGCGACGGTGACACCCTCGCCCTTGCGTCCCTGGGCCCAGGCCTCGGGGGCTCCGATCTGCTCCACGCTCTCGACCAGGCTGGCCTCGACCTTCTCGTCGAGGTGGATCTTCGCGATGCCGGCGGCGAACTGGCCGGACGGCCCGGACCGCGCCTGCGAGGCGGTGACGCCGTCCCAGAACTTCTCGGCCTTCGACTTGCTGGCGGCCATGGCCGCGCCGTGGATGCTCTCCAGCGCAGGCCCGCGGTCGGCGTACTTCGGGGTGGTCGGCTGGCTGCGCAGGCCGGCGCGGTACTGCACGATCAGCGGGATCTTCGTGACCGAGGCGTCGTCGTAGCCCTGCTCGATCAGGTCGGTCACGTTGAACAGGTCTGCGTCGAGCCGGCCGGAGGCGAGGAACGGCAGCGCCTCGTCGGGCACGACGTGCAGGTCCTTGCCGACCGACTGGATCTGGATGCCGCCGGTGTTGCCGGGTGCCCGCCGGACCGAGGCGGTGCCCGGTCCCTGGCCCGTGTCGGTGACGGTGACGACGTCGCCCGTGATCAACGTGACGACGTGGGAGCTGCCGGTGGCGGTGGCCGGTGCGCCAGGAGTCGGGGCTGGTTCGTCGGCGTACGACGGGGCCGTGGCCAGCAGTGCGGTGGCGACCACCGTGGCGGTGAGACCGCCGACTGCCGAGCGAGTGGATCTGGACATGGTGTGCCCTTCCGAGTGGGACTGTGGGGTAGGCATGAACATGCCACGGTGGAGTACCGTGCGCCATGGCGGAGAAGTGCCATGACACGTGCCCGCCAGCAGCTCCCCGGTTCCGCCCACTCCATCGGAGGCACGATGCTCGACGTGCTCGGACTCAACGCGATCGAAGAAGGCGCCTATCGCCGACTGGTGGAACTGCCGTCGGGGTCGGCGGAGGCGCTGGCCGCTGCCATGGGCACCGAGGTCGCGCCGCTGATCGAGGCGCTCGACTCCCTGGAGCACAAGGGCCTGGTCGCCCGGTCGACCTCCGCACAGGGCCACTTCGTCGCGTCTCCCCCGGACCTGGCCATCGGGTCGCTGATCGTGCAGCGGCAGGAGGACATCCGGCGCGCGAAGCTCGAGCTCGGGGCGCTCACCGAGCAGTACCGCGGCAGCATCGCGGAGCGCACCGACACCGACGTGATCGACGTCGTGCGTGGCGAGCAGGCGGTCGCCCAGCGCTTCGCCCAGCTGCAGCGGGGTGCCAGCGAGGAGGTGCTGGCGTTGGTGAAGTCGACCGTGGCCGTCGTGTCCGCGGAGGAGAACGTCGACGAGGAGGTGGCCCTGTCGCGAGGCGTGACGTATCGCGTGGTCGTGGAGCGGGTGGCCTTCGAGAAGCCCGGCTTCCTCGACCTCGTCGCCGAGTCCGCCCGAGCCGGCGAGCTCATCCGCGTCACCGACACCCTCCCCCTGCGCCTGGTCGTCGCGGATCGCCAGCTCGCGTTGCTGCCCCTCGCGCCGACAGCGACCAACAGTGGCGGTGGTGCCCTGCTGGTCCACCGCAGCGGACTGCTCGACGCGCTCCTGCACCTCTTCGACCTGGTCTGGGGCAGCGCGAACGAAGTGATGCCCACCGACGCCGGCATCGAGGAGCTCGCCTCGTCACGCATCGACGAGGTCGACGCGCGCATCCTCACCCTGCTGCTGGCCGGGTTGACCGACCAGGCGATCGGCGGGCAGCTCGGCATCTCGCTGCGCACCGTGCAACGACGCGTGCACCAGCTGATGGACCGGGCCCAGGTGGTGACCCGGTTCCAGCTCGGCCACGAGGCCTGCCGACGGGGCTGGGTGGGTGTGTGAGGCTCGTTGGGACCACGAGCCAGCAGACCGAGTGCACGTCGGAGCCGCGGGAATCCGCTGGCGATGACCTCGCACGCGTGTATACGTTGCCGCAATGACCTGGACCGCACCCGACGTCGAGCGCTCGGAGGACTACCCGGAGCGCCGCAACGAAACGGAACAGGTCCTGCTGCGGGACTGGCTCGACTGGCACCGCGCCACCCTGTTGCGCAAGTGCGCCGGGCTCGACGCCGTCCAACTGGCCACGCGGGCCGTGCCGCCGTCGAAGCTCTCGCTGCTGGGACTGGTGCGGCACATGAGCGACACCGAGCGCGGGTGGGTGAGGCAGACCTTCCGCGGTGAGCAGGTCCCCGACCTCTACTACCGACCCGAGAGACCTGACGCGGACTTCGCGGAGGCCGAGCCGGACGGGGCTGAGGACGACCTTTCGACCTACCGCGCCGAGTGCCGGGCCGTGGACGCCGCGCTCGAGGGTGCGAGCCTGAACGACACCTTCCTCTTCCGGGATCGAGCCCACTCGGTGCGCTGGATGTGGCAGCACCTCGTCGAGGAGTACGCACGACACAACGGACACGCCGACATAATCCGCGAAGCGATGGACGGCGACGTCGGCCTCTGAGCTCACTCGTCGAAGAGGGACCTGACGTCGTCGGCGTCGATGCCCTTGCCCATCGCGGCGTCCCCCTCGAAGACCGAGGCGAAGAGCGCGGCCTTGCGCTCCTTGAGCTCCATCACCTTCTCCTCGATGGTGCCCGTCGCGACCAGCCGGTAGACCATCACCGGCCGCCGTTGCCCGATGCGGTGTGCCCGGTCGACGGCCTGCGCCTCGCTGGCCGGGTTCCACCACGGGTCGAGGACGAAGACGTAGTCGGCCTCGGTCAGGGTGAGGCCGACGCCGCCGGCCTTGAGGCTGATCAGGAACGCGTCGGCTTCACCCTCCTTGAAGCCGTCGATCTCGGCGCGCCGGTCACGCGTCGCGCCGTCGAGGTAGCGGGTGGTGATGCCCTGCTCCTCGAGCCGGGCGCGGGCGCGCTTGAGGAACCCGGTGAACTGGCTGAACACCAGGGCGCGGTGGCCCTCGGCGGCGACCTCGACGAGGTGCTCGACCAGCGCATCGAGCTTGGCCGACCCGACCTCCTCGTGCTCGGGGTCGACCAGTGCGGCGTCGAGGCTGAGCTGGCGCAGCTTGGTCAGCGAGCTGAAGATCGCCACCCGGTTGCGGTCGAAGTCGTCGACCAGCCCGAGGATCGCCTGTCGTTCGCGCTGCAGGTGGGTGTCGTAGATGCGTTGGTGCCTGGCGCCGAGCGCCACCTCGAGCACCTGCTCCTGCTTGGCCGGCAGGTCGGCTGCGACGAGGTCCTTGGTGCGCCGCAGGATGAACGGGCGGATCCGGGTGCGGAACCGGTCGAGCGCCTGCTGGTCGCCGTCCTTCTCGACCGGCTTGACCACCAGGTCGGTGAACCGCCGCGGCCACGGGTAGAGGCCGGGCGCCACCACCGACAGCAGGGCCCACAGCTCCATCAACCTGTTCTCGAACGGGGTGCCGGTCACCGCGAGCCGGAACGGCACGTCGAGCTTGCGGACCGCTTGGTAGGTCTTGCCCTGGTGGTTCTTGATCGCCTGGGCCTCGTCGAGGACCAGGCCGCCCCACGGCAGGGCGGCGTACGCCTCGGCCTCGAGACGGAACAGCGTGTAGGAGGTGACCACCAGGTCGGCACCGGCCACCGCATCGGCCAGGGTGCAGCCACGTCGTGCCGCCGAGGCGTCGATGATGCGTACGTCGAGACCGGGCGTGTGCGTGGCGGCTTCGTGGGCCCAGGCCGTCATCACGCTGGTGGGTGCGACGACGAGGAAGGGTGCGGCACCGGAGGCCCGCGCATGGCCGATCAGGGCGAGGGTCTGCAGTGTCTTGCCGAGGCCCATGTCGTCGGCGAGGATGCCGCCCAGCCCGGACTGCCACAGCTGCACGAGCCAGCGGAACCCGTCGCGCTGATAGCTGCGCAGCTCACTCTTGAGCCCGATCGGCTCGACGTCGGGCAGCCCCTCGAGCCGGGTGAGCGCCTTCGCCGCGGCCACCCACTGCTCGGCCTGCGCGTCAACGATGCCGATCTCTGCCAGCTCGGCCCACAGGCCCAGGTCGTGACGGCCGACGCGGACGCCGTCCGACTCCTTGTCCTGGATCTCGGCGGCCGCGGCGACCAGCTTCGCCAGCCGCTCGAACTCGGGACGGTCGAGCGAGATGTGCAGCCCGGTGGGGAGGATCAGGCGCTCCTTGCCGGCGGTGAGCGCGGCCAGCACGAACGGCAGCGGGACCTGCTCGCCGTCGACCTGGATGACCACCTCGAGGTCGAGCCAGTCGGTGTGATCGGGGTCGGCGTCGCCCGGTTCGGGCTCGGTCAGCGCGAACTCGATCTCCGGCTCGCCGACCGCCTCGCGGTAGTCGGGTCGCGCTCCCACCTCGACGATCTCGACCTGGCCGCCCGCGCGCAGCGCCGGCAGCACTGCCTCGGCGAACATCAGCACCCACAGGTCGTCGAGCACCTGCCGGGCAGCCAGCGCGCCGTCGGGCCCGCGCAGCAGGTTTCCAGAAACCTCGTCGAGGGTCAGGTCGTCGAGCACGCGGGCCTCGGCACCCGGTCGGCGTACGGCGCGGGCCGGGTCGGGGCTGTCGAGGTCGAAGACCCACTCCTCGTCGTGGCGGCGGTAGACCCAGCTCCAGTGCACCGCCACCTCGGTCGCCGTACGCCAGTCGACGGTCAACCGCAGGCGCGGCGGCACCTCGTCGGGCAACGGGATCGAGCCGTCGGACGACGTGATCGGCAGACTGTTGCGCAGCCGCGGGAGGTAGTCGCGCTCGAACGTTGCACGCTCCTTTGCCGGCACGTTGAGCAGGCCGCCGCGTTCGTGGAGGCGCTGCAATGCGTCGGGGATGCGCCGGGCCAGCGGCGCCAGCAGGAGTCGCTGCATCGGGACCTGAGCCGTGGAGTTCGGCTGGGTGGGCACAGTCAGGGCCAGGCCGTGCGGGTGTCGACCGATCAGGTGCACGGAGTCTCCGGTGACCAGCCGGTCGCCGTGCCAGACCCCGAGCGTCAGGCGGCTCCCCTGCTCGGCCCCAGTGAGGTCGCCAGCGAGGTCGCCAGTGAGATCGCCAGTGACGTCGGCGGTCAGGTCGAGCGGTTCGTCGAGCAGCTCGATCGACGAGAGCCGGCCGTGCGGGATGAACGGCACGCCGACCTCGATGGCCCGACGGAGCAGGGCCCACAGCTGCGGGCCGACGTCGCGGAGGTGGGCGCTGTCGCCGGAGACCGGGCCGATGGCGGCGGCCAGGGAGCTGAGCACGGCCACCTGCTCAGGGTCGAACTCGTCGCGGAGGTGGGCGTAGTGCAGCTGCGGCCAGCCGATGCCGGTCTTGATGAACTTCGTGCGCGCGCCCTTGCGCAGCGGACGCAAGGTGACGGCCGGCGGGAGGTGCCCGGCGTACCGGCTCCGGGACGGTCGCGGCAGGTTGAACCGCAACGCCAGCCCGGGGCGGCGCGCGGGTTCGGGCGGGGTGTCCTCGAGATCGTCGAGCAGGGCGTCGAGGTCGCGGCGCCAGGTCGGCGTCGAGGGCAACGGTGGGACCCGGGCCACGGACTCACGGACGGCGAGGAACAGGGCGACCGCGTGCTTGCAGTTGACTCCCACGAAGCAGCTGCAGTCGGACGACACCCTCGGCGAGGCGGCCGGTGGCGTGATGAGCACGGCGACGGAGTAGGGACTCGCCTCGTTGCCGGCGACCCGGCCGACGATCTCGATCATCTCGCCGATCTCGTTGACCTCGAAGTCGAGCACCATGCCCTGGGCGGCATAGCTGCGGCCGCGCGCGAGGGCGCCCAGGTCGAATACCCCGGACAGGGTCACGCCGGTGATCGCGTCCAACATCTGGTGCAACGTGTGTCTCCGCTTCCCGACCCCTCGAGTCCTTCGTGGCGCCAACGGTACGGCCCCGGACCCACGTCCGCACGGCCGTCCGCCGCGCCTGTGGATGACCGCTCAGGACGGCGCGGGTCGTCAGGCGAGCAGGGCGCTCGGCACGACGGTGACGCCGTACGGCGACTGCGCGGTCCACGACTCGTCGCCCGCCACGTCGGCGACCTCGACGTATGCCCCGGCGCGGAGCTCCCACACGGTCAGCAGCGGAGCGGCCGGCAGGTTCTTCTCCGTGAAGTCCGCGCGAGGGGCCACAGCTCGCCGCTGACGATCTGGTGGCGAACACTCGGCGCAGGCGTCACGAGCAGCGCTCGGTCGATGAGCTCGTCCACAGGGCCTTGTGCGCGGCACCCATCTGGAGTTTCGTGGGAGCCATGGCCGAGCGGCAGCCGCACAAGGACTCCCGACCGTTGGACCCGCCCACGCCCGACCGGATCCGCAACATCGTCCTGGTCGGGCCCTCCTCGGCGGGCAAGACCACCCTGCTGGAAGGGCTGCTGAAGGAAGCCGGTGCGATCACCCGGGTGGGCACGGTCGAGGACGGCACCACGGTCTCCGACTTCGAGGAGGGCGAGCACGAGCACGGACGTTCGATGTCGCTCGCCGTGGCGCCGGTGCTGTACGACGGCGCGAAGCTCAACTTCCTCGACACCCCCGGCTACGCCGATTTCGTGGGCGAGCTGCGCGCGGGACTTCGTGCCGCTGACTGTGCGCTCTTCGTGGTCGCGGCGAACGAGCAGGTCGACCGCGGCACGGTGCAGCTGTGGCGCGAGTGCGACCGGGTCGGCATGCCCCGCGCCCTCGTGGTCACCAAGCTGGACCACGCCCGCGCCGACGTGGATGCCGTCGTACGCGCGGCACAGGACGCCTTCGGCGACAAGGTGCTGCCGGTCCACCTCCAGAAGGGCGACCGGCTGGTCGGGCTCATCTCGGGCGATCCGGACGACGACCGGGCCCAGCAGCTGCGCGGGGAGCTCATCGAGGGCGTGATCGAGGAGTCCGAGGACGAGTCGCTGATGGACCGCTACCTCGCCGGCGAGAAGATCGACGAGGACCTGCTGGTCGCCGACCTCGAGAAGGCAGTGGCCAGGGCCGCGCTCTTTCCGGTCATTCCGGTGGGCGCGACGACCGGTGTCGGCCTGCGCGAGCTGCTCGACCTGTGCGTGCGTGCCTTCCCCTCCCCCGCCGAGCACCCTGCCCGCGAGGTGTTCACGCCGGCCGGCAAGAAGGCGGACGCCCTGACCTCTGACCCGTCGGCCCCACTGGTCGCCGAGGTGATCAAGACGACCAGCGACCCCTACCTGGGCCGGGTCAGCCTGATCCGGGTGTTCTCCGGATCGTTCGACGCCGACGCCGACGTGCACGTCTCCGGGCACTTCTCGTCGTTCTTCGGGTCTGCGACCAGCCACGCCGACCATGACGACGACGAGCGGATCGGCGGGCTGTCCTACCCGTTCGGCAAACAGCTGGTCACCGCCCGCAAGGTGGTGGCCGGCGACATCGCCGCGATCGGCCGGCTCACCAGCGCGGAGACCGGAGACACGCTGTCGTCGGTGGAACAGCCGCGGGTCCTCGAGCCCTGGCAGCTTCCCGAACCCCTGCTGCCGGTGGCGATCGAGGCGGCCACGAAGTCCGACGAGGACAAGCTCCCCGCAGCCCTGGCCCGGCTGGCCGCCGAGGACCCGTCCCTGAAGGTCGAGAACAACACCGAGACCCGGCAGCTCGTGCTGTGGGTGCTGGGCGAGGCGCACGCCGACGCGGCCCTCGACCGGCTGCAGCGGCGCTTCGGCGTCACCGTCGAGCAGCGTGACCTGGTCGTGCCGCTGCGTGAGGCGTTCACCGTTGCCGCCAAGGGTCACGGTCGCCACGTCAAGCAGTCCGGAGGCCACGGGCAGTACGCCATCTGCGACATCGAGGTGGAGCCGTTGCCGGAGCCTGTGGGCTTCGAGTTCGTCGACAAGGTCGTCGGGGGCGCCGTACCCCGGCAGTTCATCGGCAGCGTCGAGAAGGGCGTCCGGGCGCAGATGGAGCGCGGCGTCCGCAACGGTTATCCGGTGGTGGGGCTGCGGGTGACGCTCACCGACGGGAAGTCGCACAGCGTCGACTCGTCCGACGCGGCGTTCCAGAGCGCCGGCGCGCTGGCCCTGCGTGAGGCCGCCGAGGACGGCCGGGTCGCCATGCTGGAGCCGTACGACGAGGTCTCGGTCTCGGTACCGGATGACTTCGTGGGCGCCGTGATGAGCGACCTCTCCGCACGTCACGGCCGGGTGCTGGGCACGGACAAGGTGGGCGACGACGGCACCCTGATCCGGGCACTGGTGCCGCAGCGCGAGCTGGCCCGCTACGCGATCGAGCTGCGGTCGACCACCCACGGCACCGGCAGCTTCACCCGCACCTTCGCGCACCACGAACCGATGGCCGAGGAGCACGCCCGCGACGTCACACCCCGCACGTGAGGGTCGCTGCGCCGTGCAGGATGGAGGCATGAATGTGTACCTCGCCTGGACCTCGGAGGCTCCCGAGGACCTGGCCGGACCGTGGCACGAAGCGCGACCGATCGCTCCCGGCCTGCTGCTCCTGGAGAGTGCCGAGACGCTCTCGGTCGTCTATCACGCCCTGAAGTGGGCACTGCCCCAGGAGGCGTCGCTCATCGTGTCTCCTGTGCACCAGACGCCGAAGTCGCGCGGGATGGCACCCGGCACCACGTCCTGGTTGCGGAGCCGCACCACGTCAGGCGGCGACCGGGCTTAACGATGAGTCAGCCGATCGACTGACCCACTCCCCACCGACAATGCGAACGGGCCCGACACCCGGAGGTGTCGAGCCCGTTCAGTCGTTCAGTCGATCAGCTGCAGCCGGAGGTGCTTCCGCAGCCCTCGCACACGTGGCACGAGCCGGCGGGACGCATCTTGGTGCCGCAGGTGAAGCAGAGCGGGCTGTCGATCGCCGTACCGCTGATCTTCTCGAGGAGCTCGGCGGTCGTGTGCGCACCCTGGGGGGCCTCGACCACGGTCGCCTCGATCGGGGTCTCGACAGGCTCCACCACCGAGGAGGAGGTCTCGACCACCGAGTCGGTGACGAGCTCGCCGGCGGAGCCGGTCTCCTCGGCCGGCTCGTAGGACCCCGTCTCGAGGTGACGCTGACGCTCGTCGGCGGAGTAGATGCCGAGCGCGGAGCGGTCCTCGAAGGACAGGTAGTCCAGGGCCAGGCGACGGAAGATGTAGTCCATGATCGACTGCGCCATCCGCACGTCGGGGTCGTCGGTCATGCCGGCCGGCTCGAAGCGCAGGTTGGTGAACTTCGAGACGTAGGTCTCGAGCGGGACGCCGTACTGCAGGCCGATCGAGACAGCGATCGAGAAGGCGTCCATCACACCGGCCAGGGTCGAGCCCTGCTTGCCCAGCTTGAGGAAGACCTCGCCGAGCTCGCCGTCGTCGTGGGCACCCGAGGTCATGTAGCCCTCGGCACCGCCGACGGTGAACGACGTGGTGCGCGAGACCCGCGACTTCGGCAGGCGCTTGCGGGTGGGGGCGTAGACGACCTTCTCCACGACCTTCTCGACAACCTCGGTCGCGGCGTTGGAGTCCTTGCCCTTGTTCTCACCCTTGCCCTCGGACAGTGGCTGGCCGACCTTCGCGTTGTCGCGGTAGATCGCGGTCGCCTTGAGACCGAGCTTCCAGGACTGCAGGTAGACGTCCTCGACGTCCTCGATCGTGGCGCTCTCCGGGAGGTTCACGGTCTTCGAGATTGCGCCCGAAAGGAACGGCTGAGCGGCGGCCATCATGCGCACGTGGCCCATCGGCTTGAGCGACCGGGCACCCATCGCGCAGTCGAAGACCTCGTAGTGCTCCTGACGGAGACCGGGTGCGTCGATCACGTGACCGTGCTCGGCGATGTGAGCGACGATCGCCTCGATCTGCTCCGGCTGGTAGCCGAGCTTCTTCAGCGCCCGCGGGATCGTCTGGTTGACGATCTGCATCGAGCCGCCGCCGACGAGCTTCTTGAACTTGA
The DNA here is from genome assembly GCF_001427925.1 of Nocardioides sp. Root151. Taxonomy (NCBI): domain Bacteria; kingdom Bacillati; phylum Actinomycetota; class Actinomycetes; order Propionibacteriales; family Nocardioidaceae; genus Nocardioides; species Nocardioides sp. Root151. The sequence goes on along the minus strand of NZ_LMGG01000007.1, from coordinate 397,269 downwards.
CCAGCGAGAAGTCGGGCTCGATGCCGGTGGTGTCGCAGTCCATCATGAAGCCGATGGTTCCGGTCGGTGCGAGCACCGAGGCCTGCGCGTTGCGGAAGCCGTTGGCCTCACCGGTGGCGAGCACGTCGGCCCACGCCTGGGTGGCCAGCTTGTGCACGGCGAGGTCCTCGGTGTGCAGGGTGCGCACCGCGTCGTTGGCGGCCTGGTGCTTGCGCATGACCCGCTTGTGCGCGTCGGAGTTGCGGGCGTAGCCGGCGTAGGGGCCGACGATGCCGGCCAGCTCGGCCGAGCGCTTGTACGACGTGCCGGTCATCAGCGACGTGATCGCGGCAGCCATCGAGCGGCCGCCGTCGGAGTCGTAGCCGAGACCCATCGCCATCAGCAGGGCACCGAGGTTGGCGTAGCCGATGCCGAGCTGGCGGTAGTTGCGGGTGGTCTCGCCGATCGGCTCCGTCGGGAAGTCGGCGAAGCAGATCGAGATGTCCATCGCGGTGATGATGAACTCGACGGCCTTCGCGAAGAGCTCACCGTCGAAGGTGTCGTCGTCGCGGAGGAACTTCAGCAGGTTCAGCGAGGCCAGGTTGCACGACGAGTTGTCGAGCGACATGTATTCCGAGCACGGGTTGGACGCGGTGATGCGGCCGGTCTCGGGGTTGGTGTGCCAGTCGTTGATCGTGTCGTCGTACTGGAGACCCGGGTCGGCGCAGGACCAGGCGGCCTCGGAGATCTTGCGGAACAGGCCACGGGCGTCGACGGACTCGATGACCTCGCCGGTGCCGCGGGACTTCAGGCCGAACTCGGTGCCGTCCTCGACCGCGCGCATGAACTCGTCGGTGACGCGCACCGAGTTGTTGGCGTTCTGGTACTGGACGGAGGTGATGTCCTTGCCGCCGAGGTCCATGTCGAACCCGGCGTCACGAAGGGCACGGATCTTGTGCTCCTCGTTCATCTTGGTCTCGACGAACTCCTCGATGTCGGGGTGGTCGACGTCGAGCACGACCATCTTGGCCGCACGACGCGTGGCGCCGCCCGACTTGATGGTGCCGGCCGAGGCGTCGGCGCCGCGCATGAAGGAGACCGGGCCGGACGCCGTACCGCCGGAGGAGAGGAGTTCCTTCGACGAACGGATGCGGGAGAGGTTGAGGCCGGCGCCGGAGCCGCCCTTGAAGATGAAGCCCTCTTCCTTGTACCAGTTGAGGATTGAGTCCATCGAGTCATCCACGGAGAGGATGAAGCAGGCGGAGACCTGCTGCGGGCTCGGCGTACCGACGTTGAACCAGACCGGGGAGTTGAACGAGAAGTACTGGTGCACCAGCAGCCAGGTCAGCTCGTGCTCGAAGAGCTCGGCGTCAGCCTCGGTCTCGAAGTAGCCGTGCTCCTGGCCGGCGTCGGTGTAGGTGTTCACGACGCGGTCGATGAGCTGCTTGAGGCTCCACTCACGCGCGTCGGTGCCGACGGCGCCGCGGAAGTACTTGGTGGTGACGATCGTGGAGGCGTTGACGCTCCAGAAGTCGGGGTACTCGACACCGCGCTGCTCGAAGACCGTCTCGCCGGTCTTCCAGTTCGTCTGTACGACGTCGCGCCGCTCCCAGTTGAGCTCGTCGTAGGGGTGCACGCCCTCGGTGCTGAAGACCCGCTCGATCTTCAGGCCCTTGCTGCCGTTCCCCGTAGCGTCAGTCTGCTTCTTTGCAGTTCCGCCGCTGACCGTCTCCGTCATGTCTCCTCTTTCCCGAACTCCGGCTGGTGTCTTCTGATGGTGCTGATGGTGCAGATGTGACTGGTGTTTCCGAAGTCTGCGCTTCTCGTGAAGGTGCGCCCGGCACGCAGCTTCCCCACTACGTGCCGGGCGGTTCTTGGTCAGCCCGTGGGCTGGGGCTCCGACGCGGAGGCTGGACGCTCCGCGCGAAGCATGGCGATCTCGGCCTCGAAGTCGTCAGCCGACTCGAAGGCCCGGTAGACGCTCGCGAACCGCAGGTAGGCCACCTCGTCGAGCTCGCGCAGCGGGCCCAGGATGGCGAGGCCGACCTCGTTGGCGGGCACTTCGGCCCACCCCTCGGTGCGGAGCGCGTCTTCGACCGCCTGGCCCAGACAGGCCAGCTGGTCCTCGGTGACCGGTCGACCCTTGCAGGCCTTGCGGGCACCACTGATCGCCTTGTCGCGGGTGAACGGCTCGGTCGCGCCACTGCGCTTGAGCACGGTCAACTGCATCTGCTCGACCGTGCTGAACCGCTTGTTGCACGACGGGCAGGTGCGGCGGCGGCGGATCGAGCCGCCGTCGTCGGCGACGCGGGAGTCGAGCACGCGGGTGTCGGTGCTGCGGCAGTACGGGCAGTGCATGTCTGGCAGCCTCCTTCACGCGTCATGATCGACTCGACGTTGTGGATGACGAGTCGTTTCCTGTGGACAACTTGCGGTCACATGTGGGTTCAGCACCCGGCCCCTGTGGACTAGATGTGGAAAACCACAACGGTGTAACTACTAGATGTAGTGGTAACCGTACGTCGGTCACGGAACCGATGCAAGCCCCGCCCCTGATCAATTTCGACACCTCGGCATAACCGCAGGTCAGAGCCGAAACGGCGCCGCGACACGGCTGTCTGGACCACTCGAGTCACAGGCGTCACAGCTGGTGGAGGCCGGTCCGTCACTGCAGGAAATCACGCGGATTCCGCCGAATTCCCTTCAGCGTTGCCCTGACCTCCACTCCGCAGCACCGCTCCGACCGCACATCTGGGCCCACACGAGCTGGGAACACCGGTCCAGCCCCGCGACCACAGGATCCGCGCCAGTGCCGCCGCCAGTCGACACGGGGTCAGCACCTGACGCCATCGCGCGCGGACGGTGACCCGCTGATCCGTGAGCGCGTCAATGTCGCGGTCGAGATCGTTCCACCCGTCGTCGCTCCACTCGTGCCCGAGACGTCCGTCGAGCTCGACGAGCACGCCGTACTCCGGGTAGTCGACGTCGCGGAACACGACTCCCGACGTACGTCGCTCCCGGCCTTGACGTTTCGCCGTCGGCAGTCGGTGGCGACGCTCCACGTCGACCAGGTAGCGGTGCTCGAGCACGGACCATGCCCCAGTCGCGATGTCGGCCAGCAGGCGCCTCAGGAACTTCCGGTGCCTCAGCCTGGGCCGCCCCTCGAGGGCGTCGATCAGACGCCCGGGCGTCGTACGGCGCGACTGGACCGAGTCCGAGAGGACAGCGACGGCGCCGGTCTCGTCGGGAGCGCGGGCGGCGACGTCAAGCACGGCGTGCTCCACCCTGACTCGCGGTGGGCTCTTTGCCATCAGCGCCGCATCCTCGAAGCCGACGATGCGGTGCAGCCTGATGCCGGGCTTCCGATCCGGGGAGCGGGTGGCGTCGACCGCGACCTCGATGGGCGGACCTTGTGGCCAGGGCTGGCCGCTCGAGCCGCCCGGGGCAGGCACGCCCGGCGCACCGGGCGGCACCCGCGCCAGGAACCGCGGCACCCTCAACCCGTGGGCGATCAACGCCGACTCCCCCGCCAACGCTGCCGGCCAGTGGTAGAGGACTGCGACCCATGCGCATTGCTCCCACGAGAGCGGACCGTTGTGGTTGACGTAGACACCGTCCAGCACACGGAACCAGTCCCGGCGCCGCACCATGCGAGTGAGGTCGTTGTCGGTGCCTCCGCGGGCGATCACCTGACGACGCGAGATCACCCCTGACTGCACCTGCACCAGGTGGCCCCACTCTGCAGCTTCCATCCGTCGAGCGTTCCCGGACCGACCGTGCCCGGCAACCGGCTGTCGGGCTGCCTGTGGACAGAGCTCGACGCCGCACGTCGATCACTGCAGGGAATCACGCGGATCCCGCCGATTTCCCTTCAGCGACCGACGTGGTCCCGAGCACATCTGTCGCGAACCGGTCACCTGCAGTTGGCACGCCTGTCAGAATGGCCCGCGTGGGTGCAGCAGGAAAGCGCGCGGGATCACGGCGGGGGCCAAAGAAACGGTCACTCCCGAACAAACGCGTGCTCCTGCTCAGCCTCGCGATCACGCTCTGCGTCGTCGCGTGGGGCTATCTGGTCTACGCCGCCATCGACTTCGGCTCCGAAGCGCGCGGTGGAGAGTCGCAGGCCTGGGCCTTCCTCGGACTGGCCTGCCTGGGCGCTGCGGCGTGCCTGTTCACCGGCATGATCCTGGTCGGGCGCCTGCTCCGTGCGGCCGGCATCGTCAGCGACCCGGCTCCGATCGCCGACGAACCGACCATCACGTCGTACGTCGACCTGCCGCCACGCATCTCTCCCGGCGGGCTGACCGACGAGGACACGGCGCAGCTGCCGACGATTCCGGCACCTCGCCACCAGGGCGGCAAGCGCGCCGCTCGCTGAGCAGGTGGTCGGCAGAGCAGCTGCCGGAGGACCAGCACCCGCCGCAGCGACAGAACTTAGTTAGGTTAACCTAACTTCATGGTCCCGCCGTCGTCCTCGCCTTCCCCGACAACGGCCTGGGGCCTCCTTCTGCGCGGGCTCCGCCGCAACAAGGGCCGCCTGGCCGCCGGGTTCGCCCTGCTCAGCCTGTGGCAGCTGTGCGAGACCCTGGTCCCGGTGATGATCGGCGTGATCATCGACCGCGCCGTGGCCACCTCGAGTGTCCGCGGCCTCGTCGTCACCGGCGCAGGCCTGGTCGTCCTGTTCGCCGTGCTCAGCTACGCCTATCGCTTCGGCGCCCGCATCGCCTTCGCCGTGGTGCAACGGGAGATGCACGAGATCCGGGTCGAGATCGCACGCCATGCCCTGAACCCGCGCGGAGCCCGCAGCAAGCTGCTGCCCGGCGAGACCCTGTCGCTGGCCACCGCCGACGCCGAGATGGTCGGCTTCATGCTGCGCTCGGTCGGGTTCACGATCGCGGCGACCCTGTCGGTCATCGTGGCCGCCGTGCTGCTGTTCAGCATCGACCTGGTGCTCGGGCTGGTGGTCGTGATCGGCGTTCCCCTGGTCCTGGCGCTGACCCAGGTCGTCACGCCGGCGATCTCACGACGCACCGAGCACCAGCAGGAGACGATCGCCGAGGCGACCGGCGTGGCCACCGACCTGATCCGCGGCCTGCGCGTGCTCAAGGGCATCGGAGCCGAGTCCGTCGCCGGCTCGCGCTATCGAACGCTCAGCCAGAAGGCGCGTACGGCGAGCATCGCCAGCACGTCGACGTACGGCCTGATGTCTGGCCTGACCGCCGGCCTGAGCGGACTCTTCCTCGCGGTGGTCGCCCTGGTCGCCGGGCACCGGGCGCTGTCGGGCGACATCACGATCGGTGAGCTCGTCGCCGTCGTCGGGCTGACGCAGTACCTCGCCGAACCGCTCGGCATGCTCGGCGACATCAGCGCCCACACAGCACGCGCCCACGCGTCGGCACGGCGCATCGTGACCTACCTGCAGACCCCACCGCTGGTCGCGGCCGGCGACGCGACCCCGTTGCCCGGCGGTGACCTGGTGCTGCGCGGGGTTCGTGGTGAGGGCCTGGACGGCCTCGACCTCGCGTCGCGCCCCGGCGAGATCCTCGGCCTGGCCGTGGAGGACCCGATCACAGCCGGCGAGCTCGTGCGCCTGTTGGCCGGTGACGTCACCGCGAAGGAGGGCGAGGTGTCGCTCGACGGTGTCGCGCTCTCCGAGCTGGCCATCACCTCCCGGCGATCGCGGATGCTGGTCAGCCCGCACCACGTCGACCTCTTCGAGGGAACCCTGCGCAGCAACGTGGATCCGCTCGACCGCCTCGACGACGACTCCTTGGCGGCCCTGCTCGCGGCCTCGTCGGCGTCCGACGTCGTGGCGCTCTCGCCGGAGGACGTCGACCAGCCGGTCAGCGTCGACGGCAGCACGTGGTCGGGCGGGCAACGCCAACGTGTCGCGCTGGCGCGGGCCCTCGCCGTCGACGTACCGCTGCTGGTGCTGCACGACCCGACCACGGCGGTCGACGCGGTCACCGAGCACCGCATCGCCGCAGGCATCCGCGAGGCGCGCGGCACCGACCGGCGTACGACGTGGCTGATCACCAGCAGCCCCGCACTCCTGGCCCAGGCCGACCGCGTGGTGCTCGTGCGCGAGGGCCGAGTCGTCGCCGAGGGAACCCACCACGACCTCGCCGGGAACCCGGCCTACGCGGAGCTGGTGCTGCGATGAGCCGCGACATCCTGCCCATTGCCGACCGTCGGGAGACCTCACGCCTCGCGTGGCAGCTCATGCGCCACCACCCGGTCGCCCTGGCCCTGGCCACGGCCTCGTTCGCGGTCGCCGGACTGGCCGCACTCGTCGCACCCTGGATGCTCGGCCAGATCGTCGACGCGGTCCGCGAGGACGCCCCGGGATCCGACATCAACCGCTACGCCGTGACCATTGCCGCCGCTGCCGTCCTGGGCGCGGTCGCCACGTGGGCATCGGTGTCGTTCCTGGCCCGCGCGGGCGAACCGGCGCTGGCCGAGCTGCGCGAAGAAGTGCTCGACAAGGCACTCGGCCTCGACTCTGCGCGGGTGGAGGCGGCCGGCACGGGCGACCTGCTCTCGCGCGTCGGTGACGACGCCCGGGCCGTGGCGAACTCGCTGACCGACATCATCCCGACCCTGGTCAACTCGCTGGTGCTGGTCGGCTTCACTGCGGTCGGACTGTTCGCCCTCGACTGGCGACTCGGGCTCGCCGGCCTGGCGACCATCCCGTTCTACGTGATGGGGCTGCGGTGGTACCTCCCGCGTTCCGGCCCGTTCTACGCCCGCGAACGCGTCGCGCAGGGCGAGCGCGCCCAGGCGCTGGTCAGTGGGCTCCAGGGGGCGCCGACCCTGCGCGCCTACGCCCTGGAAGACGCGCACGTCGACGAGATCACCAAGCGCTCCGACGACGCGCGCGAGATCACCGTGACCGTGTTCGCGCTCCTGACCCGCTTCTTCGCCCGGTCGAACCGCGCCGAGCTGATCGGCCTGTGCCTGGTGCTCGGCACCGGCTTCTGGCTGGTCCGGGCCGACGAGGTCACCGTCGGAGCGGTGACCGCTGCCGCGCTCTACTTCCACCGGCTGTTCAACCCGATCGGCGCGCTGCTGTTCATCTTCGACGAGGTGCAGTCCACGGGCGCCTCGCTGGCCCGACTGGCCGGCGTCTCGCTGATGCAGCCACCGCCCACGGGCTCGGCCGTGCCACCCGCGTCGCCCGGCCCGCTCGAGCTGCTCGCGGTCTGCCACGAGTACGTCGAGGGCCGGCCGGTCCTCTCCGAGGTGACGCTGACCATCGCGCCGGGTGAACGGGTCGCGCTCGTCGGCGCCACCGGAGCCGGCAAGACCACCCTCGGTGCGATTGCCGCCGGCGTACTTCCCGCCGGGGCGGGCGCCGTCTCCCTCGCCGGTGTTCCGTACGGCGACCTCGCGCCCGACGCCCTTCGTTCGAAGGTGTCGCTGATCAGCCAGGACGTCCACGTCTTCTCCGGCACCGTGCGCGAGGCGGTCACCCTGGTCGACGCGTCCGCGGGTGACGAGGCGGTGCGTTCGGCACTGGCCGCCGTCTCCGCACTGGGCTGGGTCGACGCCATGCCCGACGGACTCGACACGGTCGTCGGCGACGGCGGACACCCGCTCACCCCTGCGCAGGCCCAGCAGCTGGCGCTGGCCCGGATCGTGTTGGCCGACCCCTGGTTCGTCGTACTCGACGAGGCCACGGCTGAGGCCGGCTCCGCCGGCGCGCGAGACCTTGAGCGGGCCGCACTGGCGGTGACCGAGGGGCGCGGCGCGTTGGTCGTGGCGCACCGGCTCACCCAGTCGGAGTCCGCGGACCGGGTGCTGGTGCTGCACGAGGGCCGGGTCGTCGAATCCGGATCGCACCCAGAGCTGCTGGCTGCCGCGGGAAGGTACGCCGAGCTCTGGGCGGCCTGGTCCGGGGAGTGAGTTCGTGGAATCCGCTCACCCGATGGTGGCCGGTGACCTAGCCTTGTCCGGGCGCCGGGAGGGTGTCGTCGAACCGTGAGGGGTCCCCACATGTCTGTCCGCACGAGCATTGCCCGCACCTGTGTCCTGGCCGTGGTGATCTCCGGCGTCGTCGGTGTCGTGGGGTCCGCGTCGGCTGCCGTGGTGCAGACGCCGTCCTCGAACCTCGCCAGCGGCGACTTCGACGACCTGCCCACCGAGGCGACCTGCACGGTGACCCAGGCTGGTTCAACTGACTCGTCAGACACCGGAACACTGACCCTGACCCAGGAGCAAGGCACGTCACCGATCCTCGGATTGCCGGTACTCAAGGTCACCGCGCGGGTGAACATCTCTGTCGCCAAGCACAAAGACATCGCAGTAGTTCTGAAGAACTCGAGCAAAGCAATTACCCTCTCGAGTTCTGGATTCCTCGGTCTGGGCGGCGGCGACCCCAATTTTACAAATACCGTGTTCGACGATGCAGCAGCAACCAGTATCGACAACGCAGCCTCCCCCCGCACCGGCACTTACAGGCCGAGCGTTCCCCTGAGCGGATTCAACAACTCAGAGACGAACGGCACATGGACGCTCACCTCGAAGAAGGACTCCCTCGCTGGCACGGCGGGCACCATCAGCTCATGGTCACTGACAATCACCTACGACTGCGACTTCGATGACGACACCAGGGCGAACGAGGACGACAATTGTCCCGAGGTCGACAACTACGACCAACGCAACACCGACGGCGACAAGCTGGGTGACGTGTGCGACCCCGACATGGACGGCGACGGCGTGGCCAACGGCGACGACAACTGCCCCAGCAACGCCAACGCCACCCAGCGCGACATGAACCACAACGGCATGGGCGACCCGTGCGACCCCGACGCCGACTCCGACGGCTACGAGAAGGGCGACGCCTGCCCGCTGGCCGCCGCCTACAACGACACCGGCTGCCCGCCGTTGGCCCGCACCGGGACGATCGCCTACGGCGTCCGCGTGAAGCAGTTCAAGGGAGTGCTGCGCTCGCCGGTCAACGCCTGCGTCTCGCGCAAGGTGGTCGAGCTCCGGCGCGTGATGGGGCCGGGTCGTTCGGCGCGAGTGGGCCTGGCCCGCACGTCCACCCGAGGCGTCTGGACGCTGCCCCGCGCCAGGCGCAAGCCCGGCAAGTTCTACGCGCTGATCAAGCCGACATTCCTCACCCAGGGACTGTGCCGGCAGGCCCAGTCGAAGGTGATCCGGGTCCGCTGACGGGTTCCCTGACCCGCCCCGCGACACGTCGAACATTTGTTCGGCCGCTCTCTTGATTCGTTCGAACACATGCTCTACCGTCGTACATGTGTTCGATCGAACGTCTGATCGATCCTCCGCTCCGGAAGTCCGTTGTCGGTGGTCGTCTGTAGACATTCGTCTGACACAGACCACCCCCTTCCCCCGGAGGTCCCGATGAGCACGATGACCCTGAGCCCCGCCATCCAGACGCCGATGCGCCCTGCGCAGCACGGCGCCCGCAACCAGGTCCGCCTCACGCAGCGCGGCCGGCTGGTCGTCTTCGTCGCGGCGATGCTTTTCGTGCTCGCCGCCGCGGTCTTCCTCGGCACCTCGTCGATGGCCACCAACCACGCCGGCGTCGACCAGCCAACCCGCGCAGTGACGGTCCAGCCCGGCGACACGCTCTGGGCGATCGCCGCCGACGTGGCCGACGACGGCGAGGTGCGCGACATGGTGCACACCATCAAGCAGCTCAACGCGCTCGACTCCTCGATGCTGGTCGCCGGCCAGCAGATCTACGTCCCGCTCGACTGAGCCAGGACGCCACTGAAATTTCCGCAGGTCGCCTCGACCCCGGCCTGCGGATGGGGAAGACAAAGGGCGGGACTCCACCACGGAGGCCCGCCCTTTGCGCTCCCCGAACTCCCGAGACCCGACCCGAGAAACTGCTCGAAAACCTTTGCGACACGTTCGAACAGGTGTTTGAAGCCGTCGGGTTTTGGGGCTACGTTGAAAACCCACCAGGAACAGCACTGCGGAAGGCACCCCGATGGCATCGAAGGACAACGTCGCCGAGTTCCCCGACGGCCCCCCGGACGCAACGGGCCTCACCCCCCGCCAGCAGCGCATCCTGAACACGATCCGTGATTCCCTCGAGCGACGCGGCTACCCGCCGAGCATGCGCGAGATCGGCGAGGTGGTCGGGTTGACCAGCTCGTCCTCGGTCTCCCACCAGCTCAAGGTGCTCGAGGCCAAGGGCTTCATCAAGCGCGACCCCAACCGTCCTCGTGCCCTCGAGGTGTTCCTGCCCGAGGTGCTCGCCGCGCGCCGTTCGATCAGCGCGGCAGACGAGTCGCACATCGACGAGACCGGCATCGGTGACGCCATGCCGGCCGCCACCTACGTGCCGATGGTGGGCCGCATCGCCGCTGGTGGCCCGATCCTGGCCGAGGAGCGGGTCGAGGAGATCTTCCCGCTGCCCAAGACCCTGGTGGGCGAGGGCACCCTGTTCATGCTCGAGGTCTCCGGCGACTCGATGATCGACGCCGCCATCTGCAGCGGCGACTACGTCGTGGTCCGCCAGGAGCAGACCGCACGCAACGGCGAGATCGTGGCCGCTCTCATCGACGGCGAGGCCACCGTCAAGACCCTGCAGCGCAAGGACGGCCAGGTCTGGCTGATGCCGCACAACGACGCCTACGACCCGATCGACGGCACCAACGCCTCGATCCTCGGCATCGTCACCGCGGTCCTGCGCCGCGTCTGAACCAGCCACCACAAAGGCGTCGTACGTCGACCGCGCGGTCGTCGTACGACGCCTTTCGTGATTTCGTCGCACACCGCACGTTTCGTGACATAAAGTGTCCGCGGTTCCGGTCTCGGGACATCCAGATCGGCGGAGCTCTCCGCCACGTTTGTGTTCGGGGGAACCATGCGCGCACCACGCCTCTTCGCCACCCTTCTCGCCGCCAGTGTCGTGGGCAGCGGTCTCGTCGGCCTGGCCGGCGCCCCCGCCCAGGCGGAAGACCTGAACGCCACCCTGATCACGCCCACCACGGGTGACCAGGTCAGCGGCGACCTCTCGATCGAGGTGGCCCTGACCGGCACTGACAACGCCATGGTCACCTTCCGCTCCGGGGCCCAGACCAGGAAGCAGATGATCGCCGACTACACGAACGGTGATCCGGTCGACGGCGTGGCTCGCTGGACCCTGCCGAGCTTCGGCCTCGACGCCGGAACGGTCATCACGGTCGCCCCCTGTGGCACGAGCACACCGTCCACCTGCCTGAGCACGCCGACCGACACTGCCACCCTCGACGTCTCCAACCCCGTCACCTGGGACGCCCCTACCGAACCGGTCTTCGTCGACCTCCGATCCGAGGCCCTGCCAAGCGTGACCGTCCACGACGACGGACCGGGAGAGCTCAGCCTCCTCTGGGCGAACCAGGCCCAAGGGCCGGCGCTGGTTCGCGACCAGCCACGGCAGCTGACCGCGTCTCCCTACGCCGACGTCGCCTCCGGAGAGCTCGTCGTCCGCCGATGCATCCGTGACACCAGCGCCACGTTCTACAGCATGTGTGCGAACGAGAACGCCAGCGCCGCGCTGACCGCACGCCGCAACCTGGCCGTATCGGTCTACGACATCAACCCCTACATTCTGAGCCCCAACGGGGACGGACGACTCGACAGGGCGACGGCCACCGTCGAGACCGAGGGGCTCCCCGGTCAGGTCGCCACCTGGCAGCTGGAGACCATCGCTGGTGCCGTGCTGACCGACTCACAGCCGGTCACCCTGGACGCGAGTGGCGACGCCGAGATAACCGTCGATCCCACCGCCTTGGGCGTCACCCCGTCGACCGGGGATCACCGAATCCGGGTGACGACGAGCGCCTCCGATCATGGCCACGACTTCACCGGAGTTGCCTTCGTGGGGTTGGACATCGACGTGACCGCACCCAGCGTGACCAGCGTGTCTCGCAGTCTCACCGGCTTCTTCCCGTACGTCGACGGCTATCGCGACACAGTCACACTGAGGCCGACCATCGACCAAGAGTCCGAGGTCAGCACGATCCGGGTCGCGGTCCTCAATTCCGGTGGCACCGTCGTGCGCAATCTCCCCGCCAGCCCCTCTTGGTTCCGTTGGAACGGTCGCACAACCAGCGGAGCGTACGCCGTTGCGGGCACCTACCGATTCCGGATCACCCTCACCGACGAGCTCGGGAACTCGTCAGTCTTCATCGGCGCCCCGGTGGTGGTCTCGTCCAAGCGACTCATCCGCAAGCACTGGACGCGGACGGTGTCGGCTCAGGCATCCCTGAAGGACAACTGGTCAGGCAGGTGCTCCTCGTTGCGCAGGCCTGGCCTGCGCCGGATGACCGGCTCGGTGGGCTACTACAGCAAGTCGCGCTGCGTCGGCCGCACCCTCAACGACAGGACCGCGATCGGGCTGCACGGCGCCCTGATCCCGGGCGCCTTCAAGTACGAGGGATTCTCCGTCCAGGCCTACGGGGCGGCCGTGAACCCCTCGGCGGGGCATCGGGCCTCCCTGTGGCTGATCAACAACACCACAGCTGAGCCCATCACCGGACGAGCACTGTCCTCACGCCTCGGATGGCACCACGGCGGCACGGCCAGTGCCACGCGGATGCGCTATGGCAACGGTTACGTCTACTGGGTGGTGGCCACGGGGTACGGCCAGCGCTATGACGTGAAGTCCTACAAACTCTCGCTCTACTACTACGTGCTGGGCTGACCACAGCGACCTCCTACAGGACCTTGGTCGGAGGCCGCTACGACGTCAAGAAGTTCCTCATCAAGGTGTTCTACAAGGTCTTGCAATGAGGCCCGACCGCCCGCAGCGTGCCGCAAATCAATCGTGGGAGAATCGCCCAATGCTCCGGACCACAACGCTGACCCTGACCGCCGTGTGCGCCCTCGCCCTGGGCGGCCTGGCCGCCGTACCAGCGACGGGCAGCACCGACGGAGACCACGAGTTCACCTCGGCCGACGGCCAGCGCGTCGATGACTCCGAGCTCTCGACCGCGGCGCGGCTGGCCGGGCAGGCGACCGAGGAGGTCAAGGGCCTGCTCACCGAGGACCCGGCCGCCCGACTGACCGCCGGCGACCGGCTCTACTACGCCGACACCTTCGAGGGCTCCGGCGAAGAGGCCGGCAACGAACCGGTGGCCCGCGCCTCGGCGCCGCTGTCCCAGACGTTCCGGCTGCACTCGCGTCCCGGGTCGCGTCGCACGATCTACCTCGACTTCAACGGCGAGCAGGTCTGCGACTCCGAGTGGAGCGACGGTCTGCGTCCGCGCTGCTACGACGCCGCGGGTTTCGACACCGACGGCCGTTCCGGGTTCAGCGCCGGCGAGCTCCGGGCGATCCAGAGCACGTGGCGCCGGACCGCGGAGGACTACGCGCCGTTCCAGGTCGACGTCACCACCGAGCTTCCGGACGCGGGTGCGCTGACCCGCTCGGGCTCGGCCGATGCGACGTACGGCGTGCACGCGGTGATCACCCGCTCGACCACGGTCCGCAACCAGGTCTGCGGTGGCCCGGGCTGTGCCGGTGTCGCGTTCGTCGGAGTCTTTCCCTACGCGGCGGCCAACAACGCCCGCGTCTTCTGGGTCTTCCCGCGTGAGGTCGACAACCGTCCCCAGCAGATGGGCCTCGTGGTCGCCCACGAGGCCGGGCACACCCTGGGGCTGAGCCACGACGGCAAGAACGGCGACGCCTACTACTCCGGCCACGGCATCTGGGCTCCGATCATGGGCTCCTCGATGCGCCCGCTCACCCAGTGGAGCCGTGGCGAGTACACCGGCGCCACCGAACGCGAGAACGACCTCTCCGTGATGCGTGCCTACGGGGCCCCGTACCGCGCGGACGACCACGCCTACCGGCTGAGCCGAGCCACCGTGCTGCGCGCCGGTGTCGCCCGACCCGGAGTGATCGGCAAGCGCAACGACACCGACGTGTTCCGCCTGCGTACGACGTGCCGCGCCCGGCTGAGCGTCCAGGTCGCCAACGCGCCGTACAGCCCGAACCTCGACGTGTCGCTGACCCTGCTCAACCGCAGTGGCCGGGTGCTGGCGCGACGCAACCCACTGTCGGCGGCCTCGGGCTCGCCGACCGGCCTCGACGCGACCTACCTCGCCACCCGGGCAGCCGGCACCTACTACGTGCGGGTCGACGGCGTCGGGGCACGCGATCCGCGCAGCACCGGCTACAGCGACTACGGCAGCCTGGGCAACTACCGCGTGAAGTTCCGCTCGCGTTGCGGCGTGCGCTGAGCTGAGTCTGGGCTCAGTCGGCCGCGAGGCGCTTGAGCGCGTTGCGGGCGATCTGCGGGTCGGTGGTCGCCCACATGGGTGGAAGGCTGGCCTTGAGGAAGTTGCCGTAGCGCGCGGTCACCAGCCGCGGGTCGAGTACGGCGACCACGCCCCGGTCGGTGTGGGTGCGGATCAACCGGCCCGAGCCCTGCGCCAGCAGCAGTGCCGCATGTGTCGCGGCGACCTGCATGAACCCGTTGCCTCCTGACCGGTCGGCGGCCTTCTGGCGCGCCGACATCAGCGGGTCGTCGGGACGCGGGAACGGGATGCGGTCGATCAGCACGAGCTGGCACGTGTCGCCGGGGACGTCGAGGCCCTGCCAGAGGCTCAACGTGCCGAACAGGCAGGTGTGCGGGTCGGCGACGAACTGCTTCTGCAGCTCGGCCAGCTGGGCCTCGCCCTGGGCAAGCGTGGTCAGGTGCGGCAGCCTCTTGCGGACCTCTTCGGCTGCGGCCTCGGCGGCCCGCTTGCTGGAGAACAAGCCGAGGGTGCGGCCGTCGGCGGCGTCGATCAGGTCGACGATCTCGTCGAGCTGGGCCTTGCCCAGGCCGTCGCGCCCGGGCGGCGGCAGGTGGCGGGCGACGTAGAGGATCGCCTGTTGGCCGTAGTTGAACGGCGAGCCGACGTCGATGCCGCGCCAGGGCAGCACCTCGTCGGTGCGTTCGACGACCTCGGTGGACGCGATGCGCTCGGTGGGCTTGAGACCCAGTGAGGAGGCGACGGTGGTGAAGTCGCCCCCCAACATCAGCGTGGCGGACGTGAAGACCACGGTCTTGTCGGTGAGCAGCTTGTCGCGCATCGGACCCCACACCTGGAGCGGTGCCACGCACAGCTGCGGCCCGCCGCGTTGCGGCTCGCGGTCGTTGCGCCACAGCACGTCGGACTCGAGGTCGGCGGCCATGCGTTCGGCGGTGGCGAAGATCTCCTGCACGCCGGCCTTGGCCTGGTTCTTGCCGGGGTCGGGGTCGTCGGACTCCTTGGGCATCGCGCCCAGGCACGCCCGCGCCCCGTCGCGCAACAGCACCAAGGCGTCGGCGAGCTGCTCGTCGACGCGGTCGATGCGCCCGGCCTCGGTGCGTTCGAGGGCGTCCTTCAACGCCCCGGCAGCGTCGTCGAGCTCGTTGGCCTCGTCGCCGTCGACGTACCGCTGGGCACGTCGCGCGGCCCGCTCGACGTCACTGACACTCAGCTCGTCGGTGGCTGCCTGCGTGACGCGGGCGGTCACCTCGTGGGCCTCGTCGACCACGACCACGTCGTAGTCGGGGATCATCGGGACGCCTTCGATGGCGTCGATGGCCAACAGGCTGTGGTTGGTCACGATCAGCTGGCTCTGCGCGGCCCGGTCGCGCGCAGCCTCGGCGAAGCACTCCTCCCCGAAGGGGCACTTCGCGCGACTGAGGCACTCGCGGGCGCTGACCGCGACCTGGCGCCAGACCTTCTCGGTGTGGCGGGGCGCGTTGTCCTTCTCGCCGGTGCCGCCGGACTTCGCCTCCTCCTCGGCCCACTCGCGCAGCTTGATGACCTCGGCGCCCATCGACCCGGTGGGCAACTCGACCAGGGCGCCCTGGTCGTCGGGCGCGCCCTCGCGCACCCGGTGGAGGCAGGCGTAGTTGGAGCGGCCCTTGAGGACGGCGTACGACGTGTCGATGCCGGGCTTGGCCTTCAGCGCATCGACCAGCCGCGGGATGTCGCGCTCGACGAGCTGGTGCTGCAGCGCGAGGGTCGCCGTGGCGACCACCACGCGCTTCTTGTGGAGCAGGCTCGGCACCAGGTAGGCCAGCGACTTTCCGGTGCCGGTGCCCGCCTGGACGAGCAGGTGCTCGTCGTCGGCCATCGCCCGGGCGACGGCCTCGGCCATCTGCACCTGGCCCGGGCGCTCCTGACCGCCGAGTGCCTCGACGGCTTCACCGAGGAGGGCGGCAACGGGGGTCAGGGAATCGGGGCTTTCAGGCACCCGGAAACCCTAACCGCCGGCACCGACAAGGGTCGGACGACGGCTCTGTCGGTCGCTTCACCACGAACCGCTCGTCCCTCGCTCCCGTGCCTCAGACGACGGCGCCGGAGTCCTGTGCATCGCGGACCTTGCGCTCCTTCTTCTCACGCGAGAACGGCGCGACCTTCTGCAGCAGGATCAGTGCCGGGGTCGCGGAGAAGACGGACGAGTAGGTACCGATGATCAGGCCGAGGAGCAGTGCGATCGCGAAGTCCTGCAGCGAATCGCCACCGAGCACCGCCAGGGCACCGAGGATGAACATGGCGCCGAGACCGGTGTTGATCGTGCGCGGCATGGTCTCGATGCAGGCCGTGTTGCTGACCTCGGCGAAGGTGCCTGTTCTGGTGCCCTGCCATCGTTCTCGAATGCGGTCGAAGACGACCACGGTGTCGTTGACCGACAGTCCGACGATGGTCAACGCGGAGGCCAGGAAGATGCCGTCGATCGGCTTGTCGAGCCAGGCGAAGATGCCGGTCACGATCAGCACGTCGTGGAACATCGCGCCCACCGCCGAGACGGCAAAGGTCCAGTGGAACCGGAACGCGAGGTAGATCATCTGCGCGATCAGCGCGATGAAGAAGGCCAGCAACGCCTTCTCCTTCAGCTCGTTGCCGAGGCTGGCGGCCACCGTGTCGTCACTGAACTGGGTGGTCTTGCCGGCCTCTGCGGTGAGGCCCTTCTCGATCTCGGCCTTCGTCGCGTCGTCGATGTCGCCGGCACGGATCGAGACCCGCTCGACGTCGTCGCTGCCCTTGACGATCTGTACGACGGCCTCGGGCACTCCCGCGTCGGCCACGATCTCACGAGCCGTGTCGGCCGAGATCGGCTTCGCCGTGGTGTATTCCATGGAACGACCGCCGGTGAACTCCAGGCCGTAGTTGAGCCCGTGCCCGAAGATGCCGACCAGGGCGAGGACCAGCGCGGCACCGGAGATGCCGAGCCAGATCTTGCCCTTGGCCATGATGTTCGGGTTCTTCTTGGTAAGCCAGGTGCGGGCCCGTCCGACGTTCGCCAGACCGGTGATCCGCGGGCGCCTGGCAACGGCCTTGGTCGAGACGCCGATCTCGGTGAGCACGCGGGCGATCACCAGCGCGGAGACCATCGAGGCGATGACACCGATCGACAGGGTGACACCGAAGCCCTTGACCGAGCCGGAGGCCAGCAGGAAGAGCAGCGCAGCGGCCAGCAAGGTCGTGACGTTGGAGTCGATGATCGCGGTCCACGCCTTGTTGAAGCCGATCTGGAGGGCACGTCTCATGCCCGCCTTCGGATTCTCGGCGTACTCCTCCCTCGCTCTCTCGAAGACCAGCACGTTGGCGTCGATCGCGAGGCCGATGGCCAGCACGAAGCCGGCGAGGCCGGGCAGCGTCAGCGTCGAGCCGAGCGCCAGCAGCATCGCGTAAGAGAGGACGGCGTACGACGTCAGCGCGATCGCCGCGAGCGCACCGACAAGGCGGTAGACGATGATGATGAAGAGGCCGGTGATGATCAGGCCGATGATGCCGGCCTCGGCGGAGGCGTCGATCGCCGCGTCACCGAGGGTCGGGCCGACGGTGCTCTGCGAGATGATCTTGACCGGAACGGGCAGGGCGCCGCCCTCGATCAGGATGGAGAGATCCTTGGCGGCCTTGTTGGAGAAGTTGCCGGTGATGTCGGTCTTGCCGCCCGTGATCCCCACGTTGCACTGGATGTCTTCGTTCACCTGAGGCGACGAGATGATCTTGCCGTCGAGCACGATGGCGATGCGACGCTTGGGGTCACCAGACGGGTTGCATGCCGCCTTGCCCGTGATTTCCCCGTATGCCTTGCCGCCACGGTCGTCGAAGTCGATGCTGACCGACCAGCCGACAGCGTTCTGGGCCTGGGTCGGAGTCGCGCCCTCGATGTCCGAGCCCTGAAGGGCGGCGGGGCCGAGTTCGAGGACCGATGAGTTGTCCTCATCGGGAAGGACTATGTCGCCCTTCTTGGTGGGCTTGGCATCAGGAGATGCTGCCGCTGCGACAACGGGATGCATGCTCAGCTGGGCGGTCTTGCCGATCGCCGCGACCGCACGCTTGGGGTCCTGCAGGTCGGGCAGCTCGACGAGAATGCGGTCGTCGCCGACCCGGGTCAGCGTCGGCTCCGAGACACCGAGAGCGTCGACACGACCACGCAGGATCTCGATCGCACGGTCGACGGACTCTGCGTCGGCCTTGACCTGGTCCGTGCTCTCGGCCTGCAGCATGATCTGCGTGCCGCCGCGAAGGTCGAGCCCGAGACGAGGCTCCTTGTTGAGGGCCAGTGCGACGCATCCGGCGAGAAGGCCGATGACGAGCAGGAGGCGAATGAGCGCACCACGTGACATGAGCGACATCTTCCCCCACACCTCCAAGCGGCCACGAATCGCCCTCTGAACGTGACCCGCTCGTGATCTCCGGGTTGATGCCTACGGGAGCCGGGCGACGACCAGGTCACCGAAGGCGCGATGCCCGTCACGAGTCAGGTGCAGGCCGCCATCGAGGTAGGCGAGATCGGCGTCGATCATCGACACGTAAGGCACGTGCGCACGAGCTGCCTCCGAGGCCAGGACGGAGTCCACGTGTGCCGCTCCGGGCATGCGGTCGGGCGCCGGAACCGGGCCGACGATCACCACGCGGACGCCCTTGAGCACGCCCAGGACCCGGCGTACGCCGGTGCGCAGGGCGGTCTCCGACGAGTGGACGTCGTTGAGCCCGCCCTCGAGGATGACGAGGTCGGCTCCCCCACGCACTGCGCGCGCGGCACGGTCGGCGTACGACACCCGCCCGCACGGGCTGGCGTGGGCGCTGAAACCGGACCCGGAGAAGCCGTGGACGTGCACCTCGCCGGGCAGCTCCCGGGGCCAGGCCCGCGCCGCGTCCTCCAGGCCGAGGCCGACGGAGTAGGAGTCACCGATCACGACCACACGCTGGCCGCGGCCGGTGACGATCTGCTGCCGGTTGAGCGACTCGGCCGCGAACCGCTCGCACTTCGGCACGTCCTCACCTGTCGCCCGCTCGACGAGCGCGTACGACAACGCCGACACGAGCAGCACAGCGAGCAGTACGCCGACCCGGGCCGGCCACCGCGACACCAACGAAATCCCCACGTGCTCATTCTCCGTCGGAGGTGCTCGTTCGACCAATCAGACGGCGTACGCCGCCAGCTCGCCCGCGAGGTCCTCGTGGGCGCGGCCCTTGACCAGGGTGCCCTCGGCGGTGTGCTCGAGGGTCTCGATCTCGCCGCGCTGGTGCAACCGGTTGATCAGGTCGCCGCGCTCGTAGGGCAGCAACGCCGTGAACTCCACGCCCGGACGGGGCAGCTCGGCCTCAACCAGGGCCAGTGCCTCGGCGATGCCCTCGCCGGTCTTCGCGCTGACCACGACCGAGTGCTTCTCGCGCTGGCGCAGCCGGGCCAGCACCATCGGATCGGCGGCGTCGGCCTTGTTGATCACGATCAGCTCGGGGACCTTGCTGGCGTCGATGTCGGCCAACACCTCGCGCACCGCGGCGATCTGGCCCTCCGGGTCGGGGTGCGACCCGTCGACCACGTGCAGGATCAGGTCGGAGTCGGCGACCTCCTCCAGCGTCGAGCGGAACGCCTCGACCAGCTGGTGCGGGAGGTGCCGGACGAAGCCGACGGTGTCGCTCATCGTGTAGATGCGGCCGTCCGCGGTCGTCGTACGGCGGGTGGTCGGGTCGAGGGTGGCGAACAGCGAGTCCTCGACCAGCACACCGGCGTCGGTCAGCTTGTTGAGCAGCGACGACTTGCCGGCGTTGGTGTAGCCCGCGATCGCCACCGAAGGGATCGCGTGGCGCTGGCGCTCGGCGCGCTTGGTGTCGCGGGTGCCCTTCATCGCCTTCAGCTCGCGGCGGAGCTTGGCGATCTTGGTGTTGATGCGGCGCCGGTCGGTCTCGATCTTGGTCTCACCGGGGCCACGGCCACCGATGCCGCCGCCGTCGGCGCCGACCCGCCCACCGGCCTGGCGGGAGAGGTTGCCACCCCAACCACGGAGGCGCTGCTTCATGTAGCTGAGCTGCGCCAGCTCGACCTGCGCCTGGCCCTCTCGAGACTTGGCGTGCTGGGCGAAGATGTCGAGGATCAGGGCGGTGCGGTCGATCGCCTTGACCTTGAGCTTGTCTTCGAGGTTGCGCAGCTGGCTGGGCGCCAGGTCACCGTCGAGGATGACCGTGTCGGCGCCGTTGGCGGCCACGATCTCGCGCAGGCCCTCGACCTTGCCGCGGCCGATGTAGGTCGCCGGGTCGGGCTTCTGACGACGCTGGTAGACGTTGTCGAGCACCTCGGAGCCGGCGGTCTCGGCGAGCAGGGCCAGCTCGGCCATGGAGTTCTCGGCGTCCTCGATGCTGCCCTCGGTCCAGACACCGACCAGGACGACGCGCTCGAGGCGCAGCTGGCGGTATTCGACCTCGGTGATGTCCTCGAGCTCGGTGCGCAGTCCGGCGACCCGGCGCAGCGCGTGACGCTCGGCCAAGTCCTGCTCGCCGGTAGTCAGCTCTTCGGGGTCGGGACCCTCCGTCGAGACGAGCTCGTCGGCCCCTTCATCGGCGTAGCCCGACTCGAAGTCGTCGTCGTCCCAGGTGTCGGTCTCGGCGAGCTCGGCGTCGAGGGAGAAGTCTTCAGATGCGTTCGTCATATGCCTTCAAGAGTAGGCCGCTCCCCCACGCCGTGCGAGCGAGTTTCAGTTCTGATGTCCGCTCAGCGGTCGCGGTTGATGCGCTCCGCGAGCTCCTCGGCCGAGTCCTTGGTGAAACCGCCGCTGATCTGGGTGCCGTCGTCGAGCTGCTTCCCGCACTCGACCTGGACGACCGGGGCGGAGACGATCTCGTCGTCGATCACGATCGCGATCTGGTTCGCAGGAGGTTCGGCGCAGGCCGCCGTAGCCGTGAGCTCACCGAACTTCTGGTCGCCCTGGTGGTTGAAGTCGAGCATGATCAGCCAGTCCACGGAGTTGTCCGGAATCTCCGCCCTGGCGCTTGAGATGTCGTTCGCGACCAGCTCGGGTGGGCCCAGCTCGAGGATCTGCTTGCGGTCCGGATCCTCGAGAACGACGCCGCCCTGGCGGCTCGGCTCGGCATTGACTCCGGACGCGATCGCGACCACCGGATGGATGCTGAGCTTTGCCGGCTTCGCGGCCGACGAGGTCGACACCTTCGCGCGGTCGTCGCTGTCGTCGTCGTTGCAGCCCGTGAGTACGACGAGCAGCAGCACGCCGAGGCAGGTCCCGAGACGGCGCGTCACTTGGGAGGCATCCTGATGCCGCCGTCGACGCGGATGACCTCGCCGTTCATGTAGGAGTTCGTCACGCACTCGACCACCATGCTGGCAAGCTCGTCGGGCACGCCGAGCCGCTTGGGGAACAGCACGCTCTCGCCGAGCTTGGCCTTGAACGCCTCGGACTCGGGGCCCTCGCCGTAGATCGGGGTGTCGATCAGGCCGGGCGCCACCGTGTTGACGCGGATGCCCGAGGACGACAGGTCGCGGGCGATCGGAAGGGTCATGCCGACGATGCCGCCCTTGGAGGCGCTGTACGACGCCTGCCCGATCTGGCCGTCGAACGCGGCGACCGAGGCCATGTTGACCACCACACCGCGCTGGCCGTCGGCGTCGGGGTCGTTGCGGCTCATCGCCGTGGCGGCCAGACGTAGCGCGTCGAAGCTGCCGATCAGGTTGATCGCGATCACCTTGCTGAAGGCACCCAGGTCGTGGGCGGAGTCGAACTCGCCGTCGCGACCGATGGTGCGCTGGGCCCACCCGATGCCGGCCGAGTTGACCAGCACCTTGAGGGGTCCGAGCTCACCGGCGGCCTCGACCGCCTGCTTGATCTGCTCGGTGTCGGTGACGTCGACCGTGACGAACGCGCCGCCCACCTCGTCGGCGAGGGCCTGGCCCTTGTCGGCCTGCAGGTCCGCGACCACCACCTTCGCGCCCCGCGCGGCCAGCTGCCGCACCACGGCCGCGCCGATGCCCGAGGCGCCGCCGGTGACGATTGCACTTGCTCCTGTGATGTCCATGGGTCCGATCGTAGAAGAACGGCCGTGGCGTTCTCCGGCCGTTCATTCGCCGGACCACCCCCGTTGGTTGTAGTTTCTCCTCACTGTTCCCTGTCGAAAGTCCCCGTCGAAAGTTGGCCCACGCATGACTTCTGCTCAGTTGCACGACTACTGGGACGGGTTCTACGACAGCGTGGCCTCCGGTGGCGTCCCCGGCGAGCCCTCGGCCTTCGCCCGGTGGGCGCACGAGCGGATCGCCCCCGGCGCCCCGGTCGTGGAGCTCGGCTTCGGTACGGCGCGCGACGCGTTCTTCTTCGCGAACAGCGCGCACCCGATCCGCGCCTACGACTTCGCGGAGGCCGCCGTACGCCATGCGCGCGAGCGTGCCGCTTCCGAGGCGCTCGACGCCGAGTTCGACGTACTCGACCTCTACGACGCCGAC
This sequence comes from Nocardioides sp. Root151, assembly GCF_001427925.1. Taxonomy (NCBI): domain Bacteria; kingdom Bacillati; phylum Actinomycetota; class Actinomycetes; order Propionibacteriales; family Nocardioidaceae; genus Nocardioides; species Nocardioides sp. Root151. The sequence continues at coordinate 374,601 of NZ_LMGG01000007.1, read as the reverse complement.
TCCGTCCTGTCTGCCGCAGCACAGCTGTCCGCGCTGACCGAGCCGGTGGTCTACGGGCGCTTCCTGATCCACTCGCTGGAGGACCACGGCCGCACCAACCTGCTCGACCTGGCCGCCAAGGCGCTGGCCGGCGGCGGCGAGCTGCTGCTCGAGTTCCGCACCGGGCTCGATGCCGGCGGCACCCACCTCTTCGGCGACGACCACTTCCGGATCTACCTCGACCCCGACCACGTGGCCGGGGAGATCGTGGCGCGCGGCGGCACGATCACGCACCACGAGGCGGGGCACGGGCTCGCGGTCTACAAGACCGAGGACCCCCACGTGGCGCGTCTGGCTGCCACCTTCAGCTGAGCCTCGCCAACGCGGCGGCCACCTTCGCGTCGTCGCGGTCCATGGCCGGGACGAGCAGCTCGGAGACGACGTCGACGACCTCCGCGAGGCGACGGTTGACCATGCGGCACTCCTGTACCTCGTCCTCGAGGGCGACCACGCGCCGGGTCAGCGCGGCGATCTGTGCACCGGCGGTCCCTTCGGGTTCGGTCTTGCTTTTCCTTCTCATTCGTTCCACCTCACGACCAGTCGACACACATCAGGATCTTCGTTGCGGAAGCGGGCCAGCCCGCGCCCTTCCACGCGTTCGACGACGCGCCCGCCGCGCGACTCGATCTCGCCGACGACGACGTCGGGGTCGAGGTGGCGGCGCCGGGGCCGACGGAAGACGGTCGGCTCTCCCCTGCTCCGGTGGGTCCGGAACTCCAGGAACGTCCGTCCGCCTCTTCGCTGTGCCATCGACGCCAGCAACCAGAGGTCGCGGCGGCTCTGCAGTGGCAGTCCGTCGATCAGGAACCGGGCGCAGAGGTGCGCGGGTGTGTCGGCGAAGGCCAGCCGTGAGCCGGCGATCAGCACCGACCGCGGGCTGTTCAGGTTGAGCGCGCCGAACGTGGCGGACGCCCCGTGCTGGTCAGCCAGGCTCCTGGCCCGTTCGATCGCGCCGGGTGCGAAGTCGAGGCCGGTGACCCGGAAGCCCCGGCCGGCGAACCACACCGAGTCCCTGCCGTTGCCCTGGCCCACGTCGACGACGGTGGCACCGGGCGGCAGCCGCTCGGCGACCCACTCCGCGAAGGCCGACTGCTCCTGCGGCACCCGGTCGGCGTTGGCCGAGCGGTAGAACTCATTCCAGACCCGGCGGCCCCGACGCGCGCCCTGCCAGTAGCCGGCCATGTGACGCGTGATGTCGACCGGGTGCTCGTAGCGGAACGACGGGTCCGGCACTCGCCACCCGGATCCGTAGATCACCTCGAGCAGCTCCTCGGGCCTGGCCGGCGCCACCACCTCGAGGCCCTCCAGCGTCACTGTCGAGGTGGGCAGCAGCGCCGAGCGGTCCAGGTCGCCGCGCACGTTGGGCAGCATGTGCAGCCGTCCGCCGAAGTGGTAGGCACCGAACACGTCGATGCCGACGCGTTGTCCGTCGGGCAGGTGCGCCCAGATCTTGAAGTCGTCGGCCGACATCCGGGCGATCTCGTAGCCGAGCGAGGCCAGCACCCGCTGTGCGGCCCGGGACTCCCGCGCGATGTCGAAGGGATGCGTGTGCCGGCTCAGGTAGGAGACGTCGGCGTCGGAGTCATGGCCGATCAGCCGCCCCTCACGCACTGCACCGAGCAGGCACCCGAAGCTGAGGAACGCCTCGAGGCCGGCCTTCTCGCGCAGCCCGGCCAGCACCTGTCGGACCACCTCCACGAGCTGGCGCCGTGACTCCGGGCTGGCCGAGGCGAAGCTGGCCTGGAGCCGGCCGCCCTTGTCGACGACCAACGGTTGACCGGCACCGTCGCGCACGGACACCCGGTCGCCGGACGCGCCGAAGGTGACCTCCTCGTCGTACGCCGCGACGGCGGAGCCGATCGGTCGCACCGTCACCCGCGCCACGCCGTCGAGGAAGGAAAGCAATGCGGCCGGCCAGGGCACCACCCAGCCGTCCGCCTCCTCCGCGCCGTCACGGGCGGGGTGGAACGACCACACCCGGACACCGTCGAAGAGGACGTCCATGGCCTGGAGCGTCGGGTCGAGGCGGATGCCGTCACGCGACACGTTCCATCCACGCTCCATGTGACCCTCCCGGTCGTCAGGGAGAAGCGTAGGGACCGCCGCTCACCGGCGGGCGCGAATCGCCGGAACCGCGGGCGCCCGGTTGAGGGTGCCGGGTTCAGAGGGAGGTGACGCCCTCGGCGACGAGCACGGCCGGGCCGGTCATCAGGACGCGGTCATCCCGGGTCCACGTGATGCTGAGGGACCCGCCCGGCACGTCCACGGTGTACGGCGTACCGCGCTCGGCGCCGTCGGCCTGCGCGGCGGCCACCATGACCGCGCAGGCACCGGTGCCGCACGACCGGGTCTCACCGGAGCCGCGCTCGTGCACGCGCATCGCGACGTGCTGCTCCCCGCGGCGTACGACGAACTCGACGTTGACGCCCTGCGGATAGACGGCGTGGTCGTAGTCCGGCTCGTCGAACAGGCGGCCGGCGTCATCGAGGGAGTCGACGAACGTGACCGCGTGGGGGTTGCCCATGTCGACGTTGACCGCGGCCCACGTGTGCTCCCCGACGGTGACCTTGGAGTCGGAGCCGAAGGTCGGCGTGCCCATGTCGACGGTGATCTGGTCGGCGCCGTCGAAGGTGATCGTCTTGATGCCGTCGCGGGTGGCCACCGGCAACGGGTCGCGCGGGTCGACCGATGCGTGGGTGGCGAGGTAGAGCGCGAAGACGCGGATGCCGTTGCCGCACATCTCCGAGAGCGAGCCGTCGGAGTTGCGGTAGTCCATGAACCAACGCGCCTGCCCGCGGGCGGCCACGGCAGCCGGGTCGTCGGTGGCATCGGTGCGGACCACCCGGATCACCCCGTCGCCGCCGATGCCGGCTCGGCGGTCGCACAGTCGGGCAACCTGCTCGGCGGTCAGCTCAAGGGTTCCGTTGGCGTCGGGCAGCAGCACGAAGTCGTTCTCGGTGCCGTGGCCCTTCACGAAGGCGTAGTCAGTCACCCGACCATCATCCCATCCCGGTCAGCGCACGACGCGGTAGCGCCCACACATGAACGCACGGTTCTGCGCGACCTCCAGCAGCTCGAGGTCGAGTGCCCGCGGCAGCAGTGGCGCGCCGGAGCCGAGCGTCACCGGGGCGTACTGCACCCAGACCTCGTCAAGCAGCCCCGCGTCGGCGAACTGGCCGACGAGGTCACCGCCGCCGACCAGCCAGATGTTCCTGCCGTCGGCCACCTCGGTGATCTCCGCGTGCACCGCGCGGACGTCGTCCTGGGTGAAGCGGACGTCACCGCCACCGTTCTTGGCCGGCAGCTCGCGGTGGGTGAAGACCCACGTCGGGCTGGTGTAGTCCCAGGTCTCGTGGTTCGTGACGATCCATTCGTACGTCGTCGCGCCCATCACCAGCGCGCCCTTCTCGGCACCGAAGGCCGGGTAGGCCATCGGGCCCTCCATGTCGATGTCCTGCTTGAGGAGCCAGGCGAGGGAGTTGTCGTCAGTCGCGATGAAGCCGTCGAGGCTGCTTGCCGTGTAGTACTGGGTCACCATGACGCCAGTCTGCCTGTGTCACGACCCGGATGTCTTGATCAATCTTGCTGCCCGATCGCGGCCAGCACCCTCTCCACGAGGTCCGGCGCATCCCACGGCACCCAGGTGACGCGCGGGTCCTTGCGGAACCACTGGTCCTGGCGCCGGGCGAACCTGCGGGTGGCCACCCGGGTCGACTCCTTGGCCTGCTGGAGGGTGAGCTCGCCGTCGAGGTGCCGGATCACTTCGGGGTAGCCGATCGCCCGCGACGCGGTGACCGCGTCACGCAGCCCGCGCTCGCACAGGGCGGCCACCTCGTCCACGAACCCGTCGTCGAACATCTGGTCCACGCGTTGCCCGATGCGCAGGTCGAGGGTCGACCGGTCGATGTCGACGCCGATCTGGTGGGCGCCGTCCATCACGTAGTGCAGCGTGGGCAGGCCCGCGCCGTACGGCTTGCCAGTGAGCGTGATGACCTCGAGCGCGCGCACGATGCGGCGACCGTTGCCGGGGAGAATCCCCTGTGCTGCTTGGGGATCGAGCTCCTGAAGTCGCTTGTGCAACGCTCCGGACCCCTTGGCCTCGAGCTCCTCCTCGAGTGCGCGTCGTACGACGGGGTCGGTGCCGGGGAATTCGAAGCTGTCGAGGATCGCCCGGGTGTAGAGCGCGGAACCGCCGACCAGGATCGGCGCGACCCCGCGCCCCCGCAGGTCAGTGATGGTGTCGCGGGCCAGTCGCTGGAAGTCAGCCACGGTGGCGATCTGGTCGATGTCGAGGAAGTCGAGGAGGTGGTGCGTGATGCCACGGCGCTCGTCGTACGGCAGCTTGGCGGTGCCGATGTCCATGCCCCGATAGACCTGCATCGCGTCGGTGTTGACCACTTCGCCCCCGAGCCGCTCAGCGAGATCCAGGGAGAGACCGGTCTTCCCGGCTGCAGTTGCGCCCACGATTGCGACAACTGGGGGTGAGTGGTCCGGCGACATGGGGCTAGTCTTTCAAACGAATCTCTCGGGTCGCGGCAAGTGCGGCCACAGCAACCGAACGGAGCAGGACATGGGTTTCCTGGACAAGCTCAAGGGCAAGGCATCCGACGCTGTCGACAAGCACGGCGACAAGGTCTCCGACGGCCTCGACAAGGCCAAGGACTTCATCGACGACAAGACCGGCGGCAAGCTGGGCGACAAGGGCGACGCCGCGGTCGACAAGGCCAAGGACGCCCTCGACGGCCTCGACGGAAAGAACGACGACATCAAGTGATGGTCGCCCCGGCCTTCGGCTGAGACTCTGCTGAACGTCTTCGCGGGCCCGGTGCCAAAACGGCACCGGGCCCGTTGACATTTCACGACCGATCGTGTGTGGATTGAGAGGACAAGTCGGGACAACCGACCCAACCTCACTCGGGAGATGGTTCAGGTGACGGAACAGCTAGGAAACCTCGGCGGCCAGGCCGGCGAAGCAGCCAACAAGTACGGGGATCAGATCGGAGACCTGGCCGAGAAGGCCGGCGACTTCATCGACGACAAGACCGGCGGCAAGTACACCGAGCAGATCGACGCGGGCGTCGACAAGGTGAGGGAAAGCCTCGGTGGACAAGGCGACGAGGGCGGGGCATCGCCCGCCGATGCGCCCTCCGACCAAGCCTCCTCCGAAGGCGGCGCCGAGTCCGAGGGCGGCGACTCCGGCGGCCTCGGCGACTCCGGCACCAGCGAATCCGAGTCCGGCACAGGAATCCCCTCCGAGAGCGGACAGCCCGAAGGCGGCGACTCCGGCGGCCTCGGCGACTCCGGCACCAGCGAAGGCGGTCAGCCCGAGGGCGGCGAGTCCGGCGGCTTCGGCGACTCCGGCACCAGCGAATCCGAGTCCGGCACAGAAATCCCCTCCGAAGGCGGACAGCCCGAAGGCGGCGACTCCGGCGGCCTCGGCGACTCCGGCACCAGCGAAGGCGGCGAGACCGGCGGCTTCGGTGACTCCAGCTCCTCCGAGTCCGAGTCCGGCGCAGGAGTCCCCTCCGAGAGCGGACAGCCCGAAGGCGGCGAGACCGGCGGCTTCGGCGACTCCGGCACCAGCGAGAGCGGACAGCCCGAAGGCGGCGGGACCGGCGGTTTCGGCGACTCCGGCACCAGCGAGAGCGGACAGCCCGAAGGCGGCGAGACCGGCGGCTTCGGCGACTCCGGCACCAGCGAAGGCGGTCAGCCCGAGGGCGGCGAGTCCCCGACGTACGGCTGAACCACTCACACCAGCACCGGCCCGTCACGAACCTTCCTCGTGGCGGGCCGGTGTTGCGTCCGACCCGAGCAAGGCAACCCCTAGGCTCACCGGCATGACTGATTGTTTCGTGGTGGTGCCCGCGTCGTACGTCTTCCTGCTCCGCGAGGGCGAGCACGGCACCGAGGTGCTGCTGCAGTGGCGGCAGAACACCGGCTACATGGACCAACGCTGGGCGGCGGCCGCCGCCGGCCACGTCGAGAAGGGCGAGACCGCGTTCCAGGCCGCCCAACGGGAGGCGACCGAGGAGATCGGCGTCACCGACATCGCCCTCGAGTTCCTCACGTCGATGCATCGCACCCAGGGCGGCGAACCGATCGACGAGCGCATCGACTTCTTCTTCACCGCCCGCACCTGGTCGGGCGAGCCGACGATCATCGAACCGCTCAAGTGCGGTGAGATCCGCTGGTTCCCGTTGGCGGACCTGCCCGACGAGGTGGTGCCCCACGAGTTGCAGGTGCTCCGCGGGCTCGGCTCCGGCGACGTGCCGCCGTACACCACCCACGGGTTCTCCGTCAGGTGATGCAGGCATCACCTGCGCATCGTTAGGGTCGAGGCACAGGCCGAACCAGCGAGAGGAACGCACATGTCAGAGTCCGAAGAGCAGGCCGCGCCCGAGACCGAGGAAACCGCCCAGGGCACGGAGGAGGGCACGGGGGACGGCACGAGCGACGTCGGCGCGATGCCCGAGGCAACCACCGAGGAGCCCGAGGTCTACCCCGGCGGTGCGGACTCCATCGAGGGGCCGGAGCACGGCGACACCCCCGGAGACCCGGTGCCCCGCGACCTCGATCCGGAGGACAACCCGGCGATCGGCGAGGACGAGGTCCCCGACGAGATCAAGCAGCTGGACGACAAGCAGCAGGAGCCCGACGAGGGCACCTCCGGCGAGGACGACACTCCCCCGGAGCCCTCCGCCTGAGCGGGCTGGCTGAACGGGCTGGCTGAACGGGCTGGCATCTGACAAGGATGCGATTTGCAGTCATCAGGTGACTTCAGATCGCATCCTTGTCGCTTCAGCACCGTGCTGCACGGCGATCTGCGCTCACGGGACTGGTTGTCCACAGGCCAGTCGAGCGGGACTGGCAAAGGCGTCCAGCACGATCGACGATCGAGCGCATGGAAAGACTCGCTGAACTGCTGCGTGATCAGGATGGTGTGGTCAGTCGACGCCAGGCCCTCGATCGCGGCGTCACCGACAACGACCTACGGCGGCTGGTGCGCAACCGCCTCCTCACGCCCGTGCATCCGGGCGTGTACGTCGACCACACGGGGCCCATGACCTGGCACCAGAAGGCCTGGGCCGCAGTCCTCTACTCGTGGCCGGCCGCGCTGTCCCACGACTCGGCCCTGCGCGCCGCTCAAGGACCCGGGCGTCGCACCGACTCCCACGGCCCCAGAGCCGATCAGCCTGCCCACAGCACCGACGCACCGATCCACGTGGTGATCGCGGCGCGGCGCAAGGTGTCGACCCAGCCCGGCATCGTGATCCACCGGATGACCGGCCTCTCCTCGCGCGTGCAGTGGAACCGGTCGCCACCCCGCCTGAGAATCGAAGAGGCCGCGATCGACCTCGCCGCCGAGGCATGCACCGAGTTCGACGCGGTCGCCGTGCTCGCGGGCATCGTCTCCTCGCGTCAGTCCACGCCACCTCGGCTGCTCGAGGCACTCGACGGCCGCACGCGCATCGCGCGACGTGAGTTCCTGCACGACGTGCTGCAGGACGTGGCTGCCGGAACGTGCTCGGTGCTCGAGCACGGCTACCTCACTCGAGTCGAACGACCGCACGGCCTCCCGATCGCCGTCCGCCAGGCCGTGGACCTCTCCCGCGGCACGCTCTATCGCGACGTGCTCTACAAGGACTACGGCCAGGTGGTCGAGCTCGACGGGCGCATCTTCCACTCCGGTGCCCGCAACAGGGACCACGACCTGGACCGTGATCTCGATGCCGCAGCCGACGGTCTGGGCGGTGTGCGACTCGGGTGGGGCCAGGTCTTCGACCGGGCCTGTCGCACCGCCGCGAAGTTGGGAGCGATCCTGCAGCGTCAGGGCTGGCCCGGCGACGTGCGCCGGTGCCCCGAATGCGGCGCGGCCAGCACGCGACTGCTGCCCCCGGGCGCGTGATCGGATCAACGTGGAAGATCCCAGTCACCCGATGACTGCGATGCTCCGCGTTGTCCGATCGGTCACGAGATCGAGCAGCCAGGTGCGTCAGTCAGCGGCGCGGGAGCCCCGATCGACGGCATGCCGAGGCCCACACCGGTCGGTGCAGCGGAGCGCCCCTCCCACGCGTCGCCGGCGCGGGTTCGACGCACGGACAGCACCGGGCCGTCCGCGATGAGGTGGTGCGGTGCCGCCTGGGTGAGGGTCACGGTCACCATGTCGCCGGGGCGGACACCCTCAGCGGCCTCGGGGTTGAAGTGGACGAGCCGGTTGTCAGGACCCCGACCGGAGAGCCGGTGCGTGGCGGCGTCCTTGCGGCCCTCGCCCTCGGAGACCATCAGCTCGACGGTGCGGCCGACCAGCGCCTTGTTCTCCTGCCAGGCGATGTCGTTGACCACCGCGACGAGGCGCTGGTAGCGATCCGCCACGACCTCCGGTGAGATCTGGTCGTCGAGCGTGGCGGCGGGAGTGCCCGGGCGCTTGGAGTACTGGAAGGTGAACGCGCCGGAGAACCGGGCCTCGCGCACGACGTGCATCGTCTCGAGGAAGTCCTCCTCGGTCTCGCCGGGGAAGCCGACGATGATGTCGGTGGTGATCGCCGCGTCGGGCATCGCCGCACGGACCCGCTCGATGATGCCGAGGAACTTCTTCTGCCGGTAGGAACGACGCATCTCCTTCAAGACACGATCGGAGCCGGACTGCAGCGGCATGTGCAGCTGGGGCATCACGTTGGGCGTCTCGGCCATCGCCTCGATGACGTCGTCGGTGAACTCGGCCGGGTGCGGCGAGGTGAAGCGCACCCGCTCGAGTCCCTCGATCTCGCCGCAGGCACGCAGCAGCTTGGAGAACGCCTGGCGGTCGCCGAACTCGACGCCGTACGCATTGACGTTCTGGCCGAGGAGGGTGATCTCGGTGACGCCGTCGGCGACCAGCGCCTCGACCTCGGCCAGGATCTCGCCGGGGCGGCGGTCCTTCTCCTTGCCGCGCAGCGCCGGCACGATGCAGAACGTGCAGGTGTTGTTGCAGCCGACCGAGATCGACACCCAGGCGGCGTACGCCGAGTCGCGCTTGGTCGGCAACGTGGAGGGGAACACCTCGAGGGACTCGAGGATCTCGACCTGCGCCTCCTGCTGCACCCGGGCCCGCTCGAGCAGCACCGGCAGCGAGCCGATGTTGTGGGTGCCGAACACGACGTCGACGTACGGCGCCTTCTCGGTGATCGTGGCGCGGTCCTTCTGGGCCAGGCAGCCACCGACCGCGATCTGCATGTCGGGATTCTTCGCCTTGATCGGCGCCAGGTGCGACAGGTTGCCGTAGAGCTTGTTGTCGGCGTTCTCGCGCACGGCACACGTGTTGAAGACGACGACGTCGGCCTGCTCACCCTCCGGAGCGGCGGCGTACCCCGCGGTCTCGAGCAGGCCGGTCAGTCGCTCGGAGTCGTGGACGTTCATCTGGCACCCGTAGGTGCGGACCTCATACGTGCGTGCGCTCATAACGGGTCAAGGGTACGGCGGCAAGCGTGGCGGCACCCAAAGCACAGTGGATCGCCCAGAGCGAGTCGGCCAGAGTGGATCGGTCAGAAGGGCGCGATCTTGGCCGCCGGCGTGAAGATCTCGTCCAGGGCGGCGAGGTCGTCGAGGCTCGGCACCCATCCACCCGCGCGAGCGTTCTGACGGACCTGTTCGGGCGTGGTCGCTCCGGCGATGACCGAGGCGACCGGGTCCTGGGCCAGCAGCCACGAGAACGCCACGGTCACCTCGTCGAGATCGCGCTCGGCGGCGTAGGCACCGAACGCCTTCAGCTGCGCGTAGTCGGCGTTCTCCAGCACGGCGGGGCGACTCGCCAGCCGGGACCCCTCCGGCACCGAGCCGTCGGAGTACTTCCCGGTGAGCAGGCCGTTGGCCAGCGGGAAGAACGGCAGGACGCCCAGGCCGTAGGCGCGTGACGCCGGCAGCACCTCGAGCTCGGCGCGACGATCGAGCAGGTTGTAGTGGTTCTGCGCCGAGACGAAGCGCTCGGCCCCGAGCTCCCTCGCCACGAACTCGGCCTCGGCGATCTGCCACCCGGCCCGGTTGGAGTGCCCGAGGTAGCGAACCTTGCCGGACTTCACCAAGGTGTCGAGCGCGGCCAGCGTCTCGTCGATCGGGGTCAACGGGTCGGGGGTGTGGAACTGGTAGAGGTCGATGTAGTCGGTGCCGAGCCGGCGCAGGGAGGCCTCGACCGCCTGGATCACGTAGCGCCGCGAGCCGCGCGCACCGAAGTCCGGGCCGTTGGCACCGCGGGCGTCCATGCCGAACTTGGTGGCCACGACCACCTCGTCGCGCCGGCCGCCCAGCGCCTTGCCGAGCCGGGTCTCGGACAGTCCACCCTCCGCGCCGTACGAGTCGGCGGTGTCGAAGAACGTCACCCCCGAGTCGAGGGCGGCACCGATCAACGCGTCGGTGCCTTCCTGGGTGTACGTCGCGGTGTTCTCGCGCCCGAGGTTGTTGCAGCCCAGGCCGATGGCGGAGACCACCAGACCCGAGTCGCCGAGACGGTGGTGGCTCATGTCGCTCATGCTCAGATGCTAGTCACACCTCTCGCGCGAGACACGATTCGGTCTCAGTCTCCACAGGCGCGCGAAGTTGTGGCCGCGACCGCCCGGAAACCGCTACGTTACTGGGATGACTGTGACGGAACACGGGGCCACCGAGGCAGCGACCGGTCAACCGCTCGTCGTGCTCGACGGCGTGAACAAGTGGTACGGCGACCTGCACGTGCTGCAGGACATCAACGTGACCATCAAACGCGGCGAGGTCGTCGTCGTGATCGGGCCTTCCGGGTCGGGCAAGTCGACGCTGTGCCGCGCGATCAACCGGCTCGAGACCATCCAGAAGGGGTCGATCACCCTCGACGGCAAGGCACTCCCCGAAGAGGGCAAGGCGCTGGCCGCCCTCCGGGCCGACGTCGGCATGGTCTTCCAGAGCTTCAACCTCTTCGCGCACAAGACGATCCTCCAGAACGTCACGCTCGGGCCGATCAAGGTCCGCAACAAGAAGAAGGCCGAGGCCGAGAAGCGCGCCAAGGAGCTCCTCGACCGGGTCGGCATCGGCCACCAGGCCGCGAAGTATCCCGCTCAGCTCTCCGGTGGCCAGCAGCAGCGCGTGGCGATCGCCCGGGCGCTCGCGATGGACCCCAAGGTGATGCTCTTCGACGAGCCGACCTCGGCGCTCGACCCCGAGATGATCGCGGAGGTCCTCGACGTCATGGTCGACCTGGCCAAGCAGGGCATGACGATGGTCGTGGTCACCCACGAGATGGGCTTCGCCCGTACGGCGGCTGACCGGGTCATCTTCATGGCCGACGGCGCGATCGTCGAGGAGAACACCCCCGAGGAGTTCTTCACCAACCCGCAGTCCGATCGCGCCAAGGACTTCCTCGGCAAGATCCTCAAGCACTGACTCAAGAACTGCACAGCTCAATCTGCACAGCATCGAAACCCGTGCCGGGGACCCGGCCACCACAATGGAGGAGCAGCAATGCGCGCGACCAAATGGAAAGCAGTCCTCGTGGCAGCCAGCCTTGCGCTGACCCTGTCGGCCTGCGGGGAGGACAAGGCCGACAAGGGTGTGGCCGACGTCGAGAAGAGCGACTTCGCCGAGGGCACCACCATGGCGAAGCTCCAGGACGCCGGGAAGATCACCATCGGCACGAAGTTCGACCAGCCGCTCTTCGGGCTCAAGGGCCCCTCGGGTGACCCCGAGGGCTTCGACGTCGAGATGGGCAAGATCATCGCCGCCAAGCTCGGCATCGAGGCCGACAAGATCGAGTGGGTGGCGACCCCCTCCGAGATCCGCGAGACCTCCATCGCCGACGGGCGGGTCGACATCGTGATCGCGACGTACACGATCAACGACGAGCGCAAGAAGCAGATCGACTTCGCGGGCCCCTACTTCAACGCCGGCCAGATGCTCATGGTGAAGGCCGACAACGACGACATCAACGGCCCGGACGACCTGAAGGGCAAGACCGTGTGCAGCGCCCGCGGGTCGACGCCGGCGCAGAACATGGCCGACAACTACCCGGACGTGAAGCTCGAGCTGCCCGCCGAGTACAGCGACTGCCTCGAGCCGCTGCGCAACGGCCAGGTGGACGCGCTCACCACCGACAACGTCATCCTCTCGGGCTACGTCGCGCAGAACGAGGGCGACTTCAAGCTCGCCGGCGAGCCGTTCACCGAGGAGCCCTACGGCATCGGCCTCAAGAAGGGCGACGACGAGTTCCGCGAGTTCATCAACACCGTGATCGAGGACTCCTACGAGAACGGCGAGTGGGAAGCCGCGTGGAAGAAGACGGCGGGCACCGTGCTCGAGCTGCCCACCGAGTTCCCCAAGGTCGACCGCTACTGATCTGGCCCTGAGCCGACGCTGGTCGTCCCGGGAGCCATCCCGGGACGACCCGTGTGAAGGAGCACGATGGACAAGCTGGTCGACAATCTCGACCCGATCCTCGAAGGATTCTGGACCACCATCCAGCTGACGATGGTGGCAGCCGTTGCCGCGATGATCCTGGGGACGATCCTGGGCACCATGCGGGTCTCGCCGATCCCTCCGCTGCGCTGGCTGGGTGCGGCGTACGTCGAGATCGTCAGGAACACGCCGTTGACCCTGGTGTTCTTCTTCATGGTCTTCGTGGCGCCGCAGGTCGACATCCTGGTGGAGTTCAAGACCAGCGCCTACGTCGCGCTCTCGGTCTACACCGCGGCGTTCGTGTGCGAAGCGGTCCGCTCCGGCATCAACAGCGTCTCGACCGGTCAGGCCGAGGCAGCGCGCGCGATCGGCATGACGTTCACCCAGAGCATCAGCACGGTGATCCTGCCCCAGGCGATGCGCACGATCATCCCGCCGCTGATCAACATCTTCGTCGCGCTGACCAAGAACTCGAGCGTGGCGGCCGGCTTCTTCGTCACCGAGCTGTTCGCCAGCGGGCGCGACCTCAACCTCCGCTACCCCTCCGACGGACTGTGGTTCCTCGGCGGCGTCGCGTTCTTCTACCTCCTCATCACCATCCCGGCCGGCATCGCCGCCGGTCAGCTCGAGCGGAAGGTGGCGATCGCGCGATGACCTCCGTCCTCTACGACGTACCCGGGCCGCGCGCCCGGCGGCGCATCCTGATCGGCAGCATCATCGGCGGACTGCTCGTCCTCGCGCTCCTCGGCCTCGGCTTCAAGCGACTCTCCGACAACGGCCTCATCGGCTCCCACGTGTGGGAGGTGCTGACCTACCCCGACGTGTGGGACGCCCTCGGACGCGGGTTGGTGGCCACCTTGAAGGCGGCGGCGCTCTCCGCAGTCCTCGCCGTGCTCCTCGGCGCAGTGCTCACCGCCCTGCGCCTCTCGCCCACCCGATTGCTGAGCTGGCCGGCCGCAGTGTTCACCGAGGTGTTCCGCGGGCTCCCGGTGCTGCTGCTGATGTACTTCCCGTTCGTCATCTGGACCGACGTCTCCCCGTTCACGGCCGTGGTCATCGGGCTCACCCTCTACAACGGAAGCATCATCGCCGAGATCCTGCGGTCGGGCGTGGCTGCGTTGCCGAGCGGTCAGCGTGAGGCCGGCCTGGCCATCGGCCTGACGCCGCTGGCGACGTTGCGGGCCATCGAGTTCCCCCAGGCCGTGCGCATCATGCTGCCCACCCTGGTCAGCCAGATCGTGGTGCTGCTCAAGGACACCTCACTCGGCTACATCGTCACCTACACGGAACTGCTCACGACAGTCAGGGAGTTGCGCAACTTCTACGGCGGGCAGGTCACCAACGACGGGGTCCTCTTCGGCAGCCAGGTGCTCTTCCCGATCTTCATCGCCGGAGCCGTCATCTACGTCGCGGTGAACATGACGATCTCGCAGTTCGCCAGCTGGTTGGCCCGCCGCGGCAACAAGAAGGCGGCAACCGCGCCCCGGCGCGACACGGGCATCGAAGCGAACACCGGGGGCGGCGCCTGAGGTTTCACGGCTTCTGACATCGGGCATCACCGGGATACCATGCGGGAGCTCTAGACATCTCAGGGGGACACGTGCACAGGAACGCTCGGGCATCCGTGGCCACATTGTGCGCGGTGCTGTGCCTGGCCACGGCGGGCTGCTCGGACGACTCCGGCGCCGATGACGACCGTCTCGACCTGTCGGATTCTCCCAGTTCGTCGCCGTCCGGCGGTGCCTCTGACGACGCGTCCTCGGACGCCGCCAATCCCGCGGAGATCCCGACGACGTACCGCAGCGTCGGGCTGGAGTTCACCAAGCTGCCCGAGGCGACCGGCGCCAAGCGCGAGGCCCTCGAGACGTACGTCGCCTACGAGCGCGGTCAGCGCCAGCTGAGCCGCACCGCGAAGCTGAACCCCCTGATCACCGACAACGCCGCACCGTCGGTGGTCGACGTCATGACCTCCACTGTCGCCCACCTCACGAGCACCGACACGCGTTACTCGGGCATCGCCCGGATCAGCGTCGACTTCGACGGCTTCAGCGCGCGCCAGGCGGTGCTCTCCCTGTGCACCGACGCCACCGACCTGTCCCTGGTCACGAAGGGGCAGAAGCGGCCCGTCGAAGGCCGCGAGAGGGTCCGCGGCCGCGCGACCCTGTCCAGCACCGGTGGTGCCTGGACTCTGACCGACTACACCACCTTGGACGAATCATGCTGACTTCGCTTCGCATCCCCGTGGCAGCCACCGTCGCCGCCTTCGGCCTGGTGGCCCTGGGCGCAACGATGGAGTCGGCGAGCGCGTGCGACGGGGCCAACGTCGGTTGCGTGGACAATCCCGGCAACGGCACCGTCACGGTCAGCGTCACCGGCTCCCTGGTCCGCGGCGGCAGCCCCGGGTCGGGCGGCGGCAGCACGACAGTCTCGGTGCCGGTTCCCTGCTACCGGACCCCACTGTGGACCGGCAAGGAGTACTTCGACGGCATCAAGGACGGCACCATCACCGGGGCTGGTTGGGACGAGTGGAACCCCGAGCCCTGGGCACCGTACGCCGGCTACAAGCAGCACAAGAACGACACCGAGGGCCGCTGGTACGTCCCGACGTGCACCATGCTGGACAGCTTCGAGAACTTCGAGGAGTTCGACAAGTTCTCGCTGAACTACTTCCTCAACAACACCGGGGTCTACGTCGAGGCCGGCGAGCAGCCGCCCGTCCCGCCGGTGCCCCCGGAGGTGCTGCTCAAGGCGGCCACCGACTCGATGACGATGCCCGAGCCGGCCTTCGACTACAACCCGGACATCACGGGGAACCTGGACACGTTGGTCAACCTCGACACGTGGTTCTGGTTGCGCGACCCGACCGGTTCCGGATACGTCGCAGCGACTGCGGGCAACAACTCCGTGCGGGTCGACGCGACCCTTGACCGCGTCGCGTTCTCGGCCGGCCGAGCAGGTTCCGTGGCGTGCGACGACACGGGAACGGCCTGGGCTCCGGGCGCCTCGAGCACCTGCACGCTGGCATTCCAGAGGCCCGGGGAGCACCAGGTCACCGCCGAGACGGAGTGGGGCCTCACCTGGTCGTTCAACGGCCAGCCCCGCGGCGCCATCGACCCCGTCGGCGCCGTGTGGAGCGACGTACTCGTGGTTGCCCAGTCCCAGTCGCTGGTGACCGAGGTCGACTGACCGTCAGCCCTTCGGCGGCTTCGGGGTCACCCAGAGCTTGATGACGCCGTTGAAGCACTCGACACCCGACGTCGTGACCGCCTTGACCCGCACGTGCAGGTCGGGGTCGTCGCCGGTCCACTGCTCGGGGTCGGTCTCCGCGATGATCGTGATGTCGGAGTCGGCCTTGGCGGTGTAGTTGATGTCCATCCCCTTGGGGATCCACCGCTTGTCCTTGGGAATCGTCACCTCGGCCAGTGCACCCATCGCCGCCTCGGCGCCGTTGCACAGCGCGATCGCGTGCACGGTGCCGATGTGGTTGTGCACGGCCCGGCGCTTGGGGAAGGTCAGCTCCACGTGGTTGGGCTTCACCACCTGGAAGGTCGGCCGGATCGTCGCGAAGTACGGCGCCTTCTGACTGAACGCGAGCGAGAACGCCTTCTTGCCCATCGGTACGGCAGAGGCCTTGTTCCACATGTCCTGGATCGTCACCATGCCCTCATGTTACCGGTAGGTAATGGATCCGCGAGTGTTGTCCGCGCCACAGCGGGCTGCCCAACCTACGGCTCCGTAGGTTACGGTTGAGTCGGTAGAGAATCACCGATCCTGGAGCCACCTTGACCGCAACACAGACCGGCCCGGCCCTCGACACCGCGGACCGCGCGACCCGCGGCGGAGACGAGCAGTCCCGCCTCGAGCAGATCACGCTGGCCCTGTTCATCCTGGTGCCGTTCGTCGCACTCTTCGCCGCCGTACCCATCGCCTGGGGCGGCTGGCTGAGCTGGCTCGACGTCGGCATCGCCGTGACGATGTACTGGATCGGCCTGCTCGGCGTGACCGTCGGCTTCCACCGACTCTTCACCCACAAGTCGTTCAAGCCCAACCGCGGAGTGAAGATCGGCCTCGCCATCGCGGGTTCGATGGCCGTGCAGGGTCCGCTGGTGCGCTGGGTGGCCGACCACCGCAAGCACCACAAGTTCTCCGACCGCGACGGCGACCCGCACTCGCCGTGGAAGTACGGCACGAACATGCGCGCGCTGACCAAGGGCATGGTGCACGCCCACATCGGCTGGCTCTTCGACGAGGAGCAGACCCCGCAGCGCAAGTACGCACCCGACCTGATGAAGGACAACGACCTGGTCCGCATCTCGAAGGACTTCTGGTTCTGGACGCTGCTCTCGCTGGCCATCCCGCCGATCATCGGCGGTCTGGTCACCATGTCGTGGGCCGGCGCCCTGACCGCGTTCTTCTGGGGCTCTCTGGTGCGGGTCGGCCTGCTGCACCACGTCACCTGGTCGATCAACTCGATCTGCCACACGGTCGGCAATCGCCCCTTCATCTCGCGCGACAAGAGCTCCAACGTGTGGTGGCTGGCCATCCCCTCGGGCGGCGAGTCGTGGCACAACCTGCACCACGCAGACCCGACCTGCGCCCGGCACGGCGTGCAGCGCGGCCAGCTCGACATCTCCGCCCGGGTCATCTGGGTCTTCGAAAAGCTCGGATGGGTCGACGACGTGCGCTGGCCGGTCAAGGAACGCATCGAGGCCAAGCTGGTCAAGAACCAGCAGGCCGCTGCCTGAGCAGGACCTGCTACCGCCCCTTCGCGACGCGGTTGCGCACCCACGTCTCGTTGACCCGACGGAACGCCGCCTGGTCGAACGTGACCTCTGCGTCGTCGTCCAGGTCTGACGCCGCGCTCATCGAGGCGCGGATCAACAACGGCGGCTTCAGCACGTAGGTGGTGGCCCACGGCCCGTACTCGGAGGGCTCCAGCGAAGTCACCGAGTCGGGCACGATCTTGAACTCCACGGACTCGTCGACGCCGAAGGTGGGCGCTGCCTGCGCGTCCGAGTAGCTGCGCGCGACCTTCTTCAGGGTGCTCCGCGCGGTCGACAGCGACACCCGCACCCGCTTCCCGGCGTACGTGCAGAGCAACTTCTGGTTGCGGTCGTGGCCGACGGCGTACTGCACCTGACCGACCGCGTCCGTGACCAACTTCGAGTCCGGCGACGGGCAGGTGCGCGGCACGTTGATCGGATGCTCGTGCATCCCCGGCGTCACCTGGTCGAGCAGCGTCTTCAGGAGCCGTTCGGCGGTCGTCCGGTCGCCCCGGAACCAGCCCGAGCCGACGAACACGGTGTAGTCACCCTTCCGCGCCCAGGCGTCGAAGCCGTACTTCGTGTCGCGCAGGTAGAGCGCTTCGTCCCCCACGCCGTTGATGGTGATCAGCTTCCCGCTGTAGTCGGCCCTGTCCCGCAGGTCGGCCGCGAACTTCCGGCCGGGCACCAAGCTGTAGCCGTAGTAGATGATCGCGACACTGTCGTTGCCGGTGACGACGCAGCGGACCAGGCGCGAGTCGCCGGGCTCCATCTCGGCGCCGATGCCGGTCACCTTCTCGGCACCGATCACGGAGAACCGGTCGGCGACCGAGAGCAGGCGACACGGGTCGACAGGGGCGTGCCGCGCCTTCTCGGCCGCGGCACTGCGGCTGGCCGCACCGTCCTGGGAGTGTCCCGCGGGATCGCCCGACCCGGCCTGTGCGCTGCAGCCGAGAACAGCCAGCAGCGCACCGGCGACCACCAGGGCGAGGGCACCACGCCGGGATCCAGACACGTTCATGGAACAGGATCTTCCCTCACCCGGGTCGGCCAAACCGAACGAACTGCGAAGATGGACCGGTGGCCACCTCGAACAGCTCCCGCAAGTCCGCACCCCGGAGCCGGATGACCGCGGCCGAACGCCGCGAGCAGTTGATCGAGATCTCCCGCGCCCTGTTTGCCGAGCGCGGCTTCGACGGCACGTCGATCGAGGAGGTCGCCAGCCGCGCCGAGGTCTCCAAGCCGGTGGTCTACGAACACTTCGGCGGCAAGGAGGGCTTGTACGCCGTGGTCGTCGACCGCGAGGTCACCCACCTTCTCGGCATGATGCGCGGCGCCCTGACCTCCGGCACCTCGCGCGCGCTCATGGAGCAGGCGGCGCTCACCCTGCTCGACTACATCGACCAGCAGCCCGACGGCTTCCGGATCATGGTGCGCGACTCCCCCATGGGCTCGCAGGGCGCCAGCTTCCAGTCGATCATCGGCGACACGGCGAGCCGGGTCGAAGGCATCCTGGTCGACCAGTTCAAGAAGCGCGGCCTCGACCACAAGACCGCGCCGATGTATGCCCAGATGCTCGTCGGCATGGTCGGCACGACGGGCCAGTGGTGGCTCTCCGCCGACCGCAAGCCCGACAAGCGCGTGGTCGCAGCACACCTGGTCAATCTGGCGTGGAACGGGCTCAGCGGGCTGGAGAAGAAGCCCAAGCTGTTCAGCGAGGACTGATCAGGGTTGGCGCCCGGCGAACGCGGCGAGGCGGTCCACGGCAGACGCGTCGTCGGCCACCTCGACCTGCGGCCGGAAGGCCTCGCCGCGCAGCTCGTCGGTCAGAGAGGCCGACATGAAGTCGAGCCCGCACTGCGCCACGTCCTCGTCGAGCTGACGCTCCCAGCCGATGGCCTTGGCGAGGTCCCAGGTGTGCACGGCGAGCTCCGCCACGGACATCGGCGCCGGCGGACCGTCGCCGTCCTCACCGACCTCGTGCCAGTGGTGGATCAGGTCGTCACCCGCCGCACGGAACGACGAGGCCCACTCGACCCCGAGAGGCGGGTCGTTCGACCAGTCGACCTCTTCACCACGGGCCGCCGCCAGGAACTTCGCGGGCGCTCCCGCAAGGTGCGCGGCGAGGCGAGAGACGTCCCAGTCGGAGCACGGCGTCGGGTCGGCGAACTGGTCCTCGTGGACGGCGGCGAGCACGTCACCGGCCTGGTCGATGGCTCGGGACAGGGTCTGGATGGAACCGGATGGTGATGTCATGGCGGTGCCTCCTCGCCACCCACACTAGTGGGCCGGCGTGAGGACCTCGACCCTGTTTCCGTGGGCATCACGGGTGTGGAAGCGCAGGTGGCCGGCGAACGTCCCGCGCTCGTTCCAGTCCACGTCGAACCCCAGAGCCTGCAAGCGGGCGCCGACGTCCTCGAGCTCGTCGACGGTGTCCAACAGAAGGGCGGGGTGTGCCTTCTTCGCAGCGACGAACGGGTCCTCGACCCCCACGTGGATCTCGGCGGCGGTCTCCCCGCGGTCGTCGTACGCCCGGAACCAACAGCCGCCGCGCTTCGCCAGCTCGGCGGGCTTCTCGACCTCGGTCATGCCGAGCCCCTCGCCGTAGAACCGGCGGGCTCCGGCCTCCCCGCCGGGTGGGCAGGCAACCTGGACGTGGTGCAGTCTCATGCCGACCTCCTCGCGACGACGAAGATGCGCCGGAACGGCAGGACGACGCCGTACGGCGTCTCGGGGTAGGCCGCGCGCAGCCGGGTGCGGAACTCCTCGGCGAACTCCTCGCGCAGGCCGTCGGGCAGCGCCTGGAGGGTGGGCCGGGCGCCGGTTCCGGTCACCCAGGTGAAGACCGGGTCCTCCCCGGTGAGCACGTGGAGGTACGTCGTCTCCCACGCATCGACCTCACAGTCGAGCGCCGCCAGCTTCTCGAGATAGACCGCCGGATCGTGCGAGGAGGGTACGGCGACGCCGGCGAGGTGTGCGGCGTACTTCTCCTGGTCGGCGATCTCGGTGCGGATCGTGTGGCTCGGCTCGCCGAAGTTGCCCGGCACCTGGAAGGCGAGCCAGCCGTCGGGGGCCACCGTGTCGACGAGGTCCGGCAGCAGGTCGAGGTGCCCGGGCACCCACTGCAGGGTGGCGTTGGAGACCAGCACGTCGACGGTCGGGCTGGAGGTGACCCACTCGCGCAGGTCCTGGACGGCGAAGTCGATGCCGGGCGCGTCCCTCCGTGCTCGCGCGATCATCTCCGGACTCGAGTCGACGCCGGTGACCTCGGCGGCCGGCCACCGCTGGGCGAGCAGCGCAGTCAGGTTGCCGGGTCCGCAGCCCAGATCGACCACCCTGCTTGGGGATTCGGCGCCGATGCGCTGGACCAGCTCCACGAAGGGGCGGCCGCGCTCGTCGGCGTAGGTGAGGTACTGCTCGGGACTCCACTGGTGGCTCATCGCGACTCCTCGTTTTATCTTGACATCAAGACACTTCATTCTGACTCCGGCTATGTCTCGATGTCAAGATTCTTGACGATCCGTTACGATGCTGCCATGCGCGACGAAGTGGACGACCTGGTCGATGCCTGGGCACGCGAACGCGCCGACCTGGACCTCGGCCCGGTCGAAGTGTTCAGCCGGATCAGTCGCCTGGCGCGCCACCTCGACCTCGCGCGGCGGACCGCCTTCACCGACCACGACATCGAGTCGTGGGAGTTCGACGTGCTGGCCGCCCTGCGGCGCGCGGGCGGCGACTACGAGCTCTCCCCCGGCAAGCTGATCAAGGAAACCCTGGTCACTTCCGGCACGATGACCAACCGCGTCGACCGGCTGACCGCGCGCGGCCTCGTCGAGCGCCTCCCCGACCCGAACGACCGGCGCGGCGTGCTCGTGCGACTGACCCCCGAAGGACGTACGACGGTCGACGGCGCGTTCGCCGCCCTCCTCGAGGCCGAGCGCGACCTGCTCGGTGACACCTCGGCCCGCGACCGCAAGCAGCTCGCCACCCTGCTCCGTCGCCTGATGGTCCCCTTCGCCGACCCGTCGTGAACTCCGATCGACCTGTCGCCAGTTCTCGGTGACCTGTCGCCAGTTCTGCCCGACCTGCCGCACGTCACCGGCCCCCGTCGACCTCGAGGATCTCCAGGTCCAGTGCGGAGGCTTCCCCGTCGATCGGCTCGAGTGAGACGACGACGCCGGTGCGCACGTCCAGGGCCACGTCGTACGCCGAGGGGTAGGACCGCTCCGGATCCGGCTCCCAGTCGCCGTCGTACTCGTCGCGGTCGGAGATCTCCGACCAGAGCAGCGCACAGCAACCGCACGTCGGGTCATAGCCCTCGACGGGCCTGATCCGCGCACGCCACACGGGACGGCCGTGGTGCGTGTCGACCCTCAGGTCGCTGATCGTCGTGGACTCGGAGAGCTCGCGCGGGTCGAGCATCGCCACCCAGAAGTAGTTGGTGTACATCGGGTCGCCGTAGTCGATCGAGACGGAGTCATCGCCTTCCTGGGCGAACGAGTCCGGCCTCGAGGCAACCAGCCCGTCGGAGCGCCGTACCGGCTCGACCTCGTGCGGCCAGCGGTGGATGATCTCTGGCGTCCTTTGGGGCCCGCCGTCGGCCGTGGACGACATCCAGACCACGCCTCGAGCCTGCCCCAGGTCCTCGCGCTCGATCGTCTGTCGGCCGTCGGCATCGACGACTCGCAGTTCACCGGGCCGGTTCACCCAGGCCTCGACCGGCTCCTCACCGTGACGAGTGAAGTGCAGGCTCTGCCAGAGCCACGGCGAGCTGCGCGCCAGGGCCCGGAAGGCGTCCTCGGTCAGGTCCATGCCCACCATTCTCACGAGGCGGGCAAGAGGTTATTCGAGGATCTCGGCGGCCTCGAGCCACTCGAGCTCGAGCTCTTCCTTCTCCGCATGCAGTACGTCGAGCTGCCCACTCAGCTCCGCGAGCTTGCCGTAGTCGGCGGCGTGCTCGGCGATCTGGGCGTTCAGCGAGGTCTCCTGCTCGGCGATCTTGGCCAGGCGTCGGTCGATGCGCTCGACCACCTTGCGAGCAGCGCGTTCCTCGGCGCTGCCGGACTTGGCCTTCTGCGCCGCCCCGGGGCTTGCGTCGGCGGTCGACTCACCGGGTCTCGACCCGCTCGCGCCGCCTCGTTCCTCGGCGGCGTCGCTCGCTCGACCTTCGCGAGCCCACGCTGCCCGCTCGTCCCTCGCGCGCAGCTGCTCGCTTCGCCGCTCGAGGTATTCGTCGACCCCACGCGGGAGCATCGAGATCTTGCCGTCGCCGAGCAACGCCCAGACCGAGTCGGTGACCCGCTCGAGGAAGTAGCGGTCGTGCGAGACCACGATCAGCGTGCCGGGCCAGCCGTCGAGGAAGTCCTCGAGCACGTTGAGGGTGTCGATGTCGAGGTCGTTGGTGGGCTCGTCGAGGAGCAGCACGTTGGGCTCGGTGAGCAGCAGGCGCAGCATCTGGAACCGGCGTCGCTCGCCACCGGAGAGATCACCGATGCGGGCCGTCAGCCGGTCACCGGTGAAGCCGAAGCGCTCGAGCATCGAGGTCGCCGTGATCTCGCCGTCGACGGTCTTGGTGATCCGGCGGATCGACTCGACGCTGGGCAGCACCCGCTGCTCGGGGTCGAGGTCGTCGAGCGCCTGGGTCAGGTGTTGCAGCGCGATCGTGCGCCCGTGCTTGACCTTGCCGGCACTGGGAGCGAGGTCTCCGGAGAGCAGCGCGAGCACCGAGCTCTTGCCGGCCCCGTTGACACCGACGATGCCGACCCGGTCCCCGGGACCGAGCCGCCAGGTCGCGTGGTCGAGCAGCTGCCGCTCGCCGCGGAAGAGGTCGACGTTCTCCACGTCGATGACGTCCTTGCCGAGCCGTTGGGTGGCGAACTTCTGGAGCTCCATGCGGTCGCGCGGCGGCGGGACGTCCTCGATCAGCGCGTTGGCGGCGTCGATGCGGAACTTCGGCTTCGACGTGCGGGCCGGGGCGCCGCGGCGCAGCCAGGCCAGCTCCTTGCGGGCCAGGTTCTGCCGCCGGGTCTCCGACGCGTTGGCCTGGCGGGTGCGCTCGGCCTTGGCCAGCACGTAGGCGGCGTACCCGCCCTCGTAGGAGTCGACGACGCCGTCGTGGACCTCCCAGGTGAACTGGCAGACCTCGTCGAGGAACCAGCGGTCGTGGGTGACCACGACCAGGGCCGACTGCAGCGTGGTCAGGTGGCGGGCCAGCCAGGCCACCGCCTCCACGTCGAGGTGGTTGGTCGGTTCGTCGAGGATCACCAGGTCGTGCTCGTCTAGCAGCAGCGCGGCCAGCGAGCAGCGGCGACGCTCACCACCGGAGAGGCCCAGGACAGCCCGGTCGAGGGAGACCCCGGCGAGCAGCACCTCGACGATCTCGCGGGTCACCGGGTCGGCCGCCCACTCGTGGTCGTCCTTGCCGCCGAGCACGGCCTCGCGCACCGAGTGCGTGTCGACCAGTTCGTCGCCCTGGTGCAGGTAGCCGATGTGCAGGCCCCGGGTCTTCGACACCCGCCCGGTGTCGGGCTCCTCGAGGCCGGCCATCACCTCGAGCAGGGTGGTCTTGCCGTCGCCGTTGCGGCCGACGATGCCGATCCGCTCCCCACGCGAGATGCCGAGGGACACCTCGCTGAGCAGCGGGCGGACGCCGTACGACTTGGAGACCTTCTCGAGGTTGATCAGGTTGGCCATCAGAGCACCGTCGCTCCGGGGACGGGGCCGGTGGCCAGCACCGCACGGCCGTACGCCGACAGCGCGGCTGCGACACGTGTGGCGTGGTCGGCGTCCTCACACAGGAACAGGCAGGTCGGCCCGGATCCGGAGACCAGCGCCGCGAGGGCCGACGCGTCGAGCCCGGCCTGCAGGGGTGCAGCGAGGGCCGGACGCAGCCGCAGCGAAGCGGGCTGGAGGTCGTTGCCGACCGCCTCGGCCAGTGCGCGCACGTCTCCGCTTGCCAGTGCCTTGACCAAGGCGTCGGGGATCTCGGGGTCGGCGATCGTGAGGCCGTCGTGGAGCGCGTCGTACTCCGCGTAGACCGCGGGCGTCGACATGCCCTCGTCGGAGGTGAGCACCACCCAGTCGTAGCGACCGGTGTCGGCCAGCGGAGTGACGACCTCGCCGCGTCCGTGGCCGGCGGCCGAGCCCCCGACGAGGCCGAACGGCACGTCGGAGCCGAGCCGGCCGGCGAGGTCGAGGAGCGTCGACAACGGGGTGTCGAGGCCCCAGAGCGCGTCACAGGCCAACAGCGCGGCGGCACCGTCGGCGGAGCCGCCGGCCAGTCCGCCCGCGACCGGGATGCCCTTGTCGATGTGGAGCGCGACGGGGTGCGCGAGGTCGGCATGGTCGGCCAGCAGCTTCGCGGCACGCAGTGCGAGGTTGGTGTCGTCGAGCGGTACTGCCGCGACGTCGATGCCCGCACCGGCCGTGCAGGTCACCGACCACTCCTCGGCCGGGATCGCGGTGACGGTCGAGAACAGCGAGATGGCCTGGTAGGCGGTGGCCAGTGGGTGGAAGCCGTCGGCGCGCACGGGGCCCACGCCCAGGTGCAGGTTGATCTTGGCCGGGGCGCGCACGGTCACCTCGGGTCGGGTGGAGTCAGGCATGCAGCCCCTCGGCGATCCGGGCGAAGTCGTTGACGTCGAGCACCTCTCCGCGCGCCATCGGGTCGACGCCGGCATGGGCCAGGGCCCGCTCGGCGGCCTCGGCGGAGCCGGCCAGGTTCTTCAGGGTGGAGCGCAGGGTCTTGCGGCGCTGCGCGAACGCGGCGTCGACGACCGCGAAGACCTCCTCGCGGGTGGCCTTCGTGGCCGGCGGCTCGCGGCGGGTCCAGGCGACCAGCCCGGAGTCGACGTTGGGGGCCGGCCAGAACACGTTGCGACCGACCGCACCGGAACGGCGTACGTCGGCGAACCAGGCGGCCTTGACCGACGGGACGCCGTACACCTTGGAGCCGGGAGGGGCCGCGAGCCGGTCGGCGACCTCGGACTGGACCATCACCATGCCGCGCTCGAGAGAGGGCAGCAGGGTGAGCATGTGCAGCAGCACCGGCACCGACACGTTGTAGGGCAGGTTCGCCACCAGCGCTGTCGGATCCGGCCCGGGCAGCTCGGTGACCCGCAGCGCGTCGGCGTGCACGACCTCGAAGCGGTCGACGTGGTCAGGGGCGTACGTCGCGATGGTGCGCGGCAGGGCCTCCGCGAGCTTGTCGTCGATCTCGACGGCCAGCACCCGCTCGGCCACGTCGAGGAGGGCCAGGGTCAGCGAGCCGAGGCCGGGGCCGATCTCGAGGACGACGTCGCTGCCGGTGATCGCGGAGTCCCGGACGATGCGGCGACACGTGTTGGCGTCGATGACGAAGTTCTGGCCCTTCTGCTTCGTCGGCCGGATGTCGAGCGCGGCAGCCAGGGAACGCACTTCCGCCGGGCCGAGAAGTCTCGGCCCGGCGGAAGAGTGTTCTACGTCCGGCATGGGGGTCAGCCTAGTGCCGACCGGCCCGGAAGCCCTTACTGCGGCAGGCCGAGGCTGGACGAGCACGCCGGCCAGGCGCCGTAGCCGCCGGAGGCGTCGCGCACCTTGGTCGCAATGGCGATCTGGGTCTCGCGGCTGTTCTCGCTCGGCAGGCCGGTGCCGCCGTACGACTGCCAGGTGCCGAGGTTGAACTGCAGGCCGCCGTAGTAGCCGTTGCCGGTGTTGATCGCCCAGTTGCCACCGGACTCGCACTGAGCCAGGGCGTCCCAGACGGTGTTGCCACCGGCGAAGTTCGACGTGGTCTCCGGGCGCTCCTTGGTGCCCACCTTCACGATCTCGTCGACCGGCTGCTTGGTGACGTCGGCGGAGATGACCTTGGTGGCGAAGAGCTTGCCGTTGCGGTACTCGAGGCGGTAGGTCACGTTGCGGGCACCATCGACGCCTTCGCGAACGGTCTCGGACTCGTCGTCGTACATCGAGTCGTCGGACTTCTCGATCGTGTCGAAGTCGATCGCCTCGCCGCCGACGGCCTTGCGGACCACGCGCACCTTGGTGACGGTGATCTTGGTGCCTTCCTTGACCTCGCTCTTGCGGGCAGGCTTGACGATGTCGTCCTTGTCGACCTTGACGTCGAGCTCCTTGAGCACGTCGGCAACGGTGAACCCGGCGATGTTCTTGGTGAGGCGCTTGCCGTTGCCGACCTTGATCGTCAGCTTCTTGGGGGTGACGATCTCGAGGCGCAGGCCGCCACGGGAGATGTCGGCGTTGCGGCTGGTGGAGAGGTCGGCGCCGCCGAAGCGCATGCCGAGCTCGTCGAGGGCCTCGTCGACGCTGTCCGAGTTGACCCAGTACGTCGCGGGCTTGCCGTCGACGGTCAGTTCGAGCTGGCGGCCGAAGCGCACCGAGATGCGGGTGCCCTCGTTGACCTTCTCGTCCGGGCCGGGCAGGACGATGTCGTGCTCACCGATCTTGATGTCTTCGTCCTCGAGGACGTCGGCGACGGTGTCGCCGGTCGAGTGGACCGTCTTGGTCTCACCGTCGAGGGAGAGGGTGACTTCCTTGTTCATCTTCGCGTAGCCGTAGCTGGTGCCGATGAGCGCCAGGGCCACTGCGGCGACGAGTACTGCGAGGAGGGTCTTGCTCTTGCCGAGGAGTGCGATTCGGTTGCGCACAGGTCTCCAGACTTAGAACGTCCCGGTTCTCGGAGACCAGCGCGACCGCACGGCGCCAGCCTGCGGAGGATCTTGCTGGGCAGCCGTTCGGGGCCACCGGTGCACTGGTCGGTCTCTCATCCGATTCCGGCCATCAGCCATCGACCATAAGCGCGACAATCGGGACACGCCAAGCCGACGAGGCCCGGATCACCCCCGCTGTGACCGGGCTCTCCCCACCCCTGAAATGCCTGTCTTCGCAGGTCAGGACGGCTTTTAGGGGGTCTTTCGAATGGCTATTGCCGCTCACCAATTTCCGTAGACTGCGGTGGTGTTCTGGTCGACCGCGGCACAGAGTTCGGCCAGGTCGACGCCGCGTACGTCGGCCATCAGCCGCATCGTCATCGGGATCAGATAGGACGCGTTCGGACGCCCGCGATAGGGATGCGGGGTGAGGAACGGGGCGTCCGTCTCGACCAGGATCCGGTCCTGCGGGGTGATGGCCAGCGCGTCCCGCAGCGGTTGCGCGTTCTTGAAGGTGACCGTGCCGGCGAAGCTGAGGTGAGCGCCCTTGTCGAGGCATCGCTTCGCGAAGTCTGCGTCGCCGGAGAAGCAGTGCATCACCCAGCGGTCGGGGGCGCCCTCCTCGTCGAGGATCGCGAGGACGTCGTCGTGCGCGTCGCGGTCGTGGATCATCAGCGTCTTGTCGAGACGCTTGGCGAGGGCGATGTGCCGGCGAAACGACTC
Organism: Nocardioides sp. Root151; assembly: GCF_001427925.1. Lineage (NCBI taxonomy): Bacteria > Bacillati > Actinomycetota > Actinomycetes > Propionibacteriales > Nocardioidaceae > Nocardioides > Nocardioides sp. Root151. The sequence goes on along the minus strand of NZ_LMGG01000007.1, from coordinate 347,039 downwards.
GTGCTGGGCCTCGCGGCCGTCCTCGTCGGTGCGGAAGTAGTCGAGCCCGGTCTCGCCCACCGCACGCACGAGGTCGTCCTGGGCGAGCGCTTCGATCTCCTCGAGCGCAGCGTCGAGGGTCCCCGCCACGGCCAGGCGCGGTGCCTCGTTGGGGTGGAGGGCGACCGCGGCCACGAGTGCGTCGTACTCGTGCGCTGCCTTGACCGCCCACCGAGCACCCGGCAGGTCGCAGCCGACCTGGACGATGCGGGTGACGTTGGACTTCGTTGCGGCTTCGAGGGCCTGCTCGGTGCGGAACCAGTCGTCGCCGTCGACGATGTCGAGGTGGCAGTGGTTGTCGGCCACCGGGTGCGGCAGCGGCTCCGGCGCCGGCGGACGGGTCATGTCGCGCTTGCTGCCGCTCTTCTCCTCGGTCGTCGCGCGCTTGCGGGTCGGCTCCTCGATCACGCCTTCACCCTAGGTCGTGGTTGTCCACAGGCTCTCGGGTGACCCTTTTCGTGACCCGTCTGGCCGACTTAGAGTGAACGGCGTCGCCGCTCGGGGCGGCGTCTCGGAAAGGTCGACACCTTGCGCCTCCGCACCACCGCCGGCATCGGGCTGGCCGCGCTCCTGCTGGCATCGCTCGCGGCGTGCGCGGACGACGACTCCGGCGCGAGCCCGTCTGACCCCGACTCGAGTACGACGACTGCCAGCACGTCACCCACGACCGAGCCGAGCCCGACTGTCACGGACACCGGGCCGAGCATCCCGACTGACGCCCAGGGCACGGACGAGGCCAGCGCGAAGGCGTTCGTGCGGTTCTACTTCGCCACGCTCAGCGAGGCCATGCAGACCGGTGACACCGAAGCCCTGCGCCAGCTGGCCACCAAGAAGTGCAAGACCTGCAGGACGGTGCCAGCCCGCATTCGCAACGTCTACTCCAAGGGCGGCAGTCTCCAGACCGAGGGATGGAAGGTCGCGAATGTCGTCACCTACGCGGAGGAGTCGCGTTCCTTGGGGTTCTACCTGAAGGTGATCGAGACCGAGAGCCAGCTCTTCGACGAGGATGGCAAGCGGGTCACCACCACGCCGGAGTCGGAATCCTCATCCCGGATCGTCATCACCCGAGGTCCTGGTCGATGGCTGATCGACGAATGGGCGTTCATCGAATGATTCGCCACGCACTCCTGGTCGTCGGGGTCCTGCTCGCCAGCACCGCACCCCCAGCCTCCGCAGCGGCAACCGACCTTCGCGAAGAATTCCGAATCGCCATTTCTGATGACCAGACGGACGACTCGACGGATGTGCGTGCCGGCGACGCAGATTTGACGATCGGGTCATTGACGGAACGAGCCGATCGCAGCCCCGTTCATCTCCGGGGAACTCGGGAGACCATCCCAGCAGGGGATTCCGGCTCGTCATGCACAGAGCGAAATGCGCTTACTGGCTGCCGGCCGCTCGTTACCTGCGAGGCGTCGAATGACTCCGCGACTGGGGGAAGGATCCGTCTGAGCGGAGTCGGCCTCGACTGGTCCCTGGGCGAATGCACGCCAGCAACGGCCGCGGGTGGCCGACCAATGGTCACCAGCACCGTGGTGCTGCGGGCGTTCCGGCGGATCCCGGTGCCGGTCTCGAAGGTGCTCATCCAGCCGCCGGGCGGCAAGACACTGGTCAACTTCGACACCCTGTTCCGCACCGAGGCCGAACCCTTCAATCGCACCGTCACGCTGCTCGGCAGCAAGGTCGAGCTGGCCATCACGCCGAGCTCGTTCACCTGGGTCCACGGCGACGACACCACCCAGACGACGTACTGGCCGGGTCGCGCCTACGAGCAGCGCCTGCCGATGACGAGTTACATCTCCCACGTCTACGAGCACGCCAGCGATGCCTACAAGGTGCGGGTCGACACGACGTACTCCGCGAGATACCGGGTCAACGGTGGGCCCTGGCTCGATGTCGATGGCACGGTCACTCGCCCTGGGAGCTCCGCGAACCTGCGCGTGGTCGAGGGGCGTCCGACGCTGGTCAGCAACTGACTCAGCGGTGGACGGCGTCGTAGACCTCGCGCTTGGGGACTCCGGCTCGCTTGGCGACGGCCAGGATGGCGTCCTTGCGGGACGAGCCCTCGGCCTCGAGGGCGGCGACGGCCGTGCGCCACACGTCGGGGTCGTGGTCGAGCGCCGGTGCATCCGGGGCGCCCTGCACCACGAGGGTCACCTCGCCACGCAGTCCGTCAGCAGCCCAGACTGCGAGTTCCCGCAGCCCACCCCGGCGTACCTCTTCGTAGGTCTTGGTCAGCTCCCTGCACACGGCACCGGGCCGGTCGTCGCCGAACGCGTCGGCCATCGCCTCGAGCGCGACCGCCGTACGGTGTGGCGCCTCGAAGAAGACCATCGTGCGCTGCTCGGCGGCAAGAGCGGTGAGTCGGCGGGAGCGCTCACCCGCCTTGCGGGGCAGGAATCCCTCGAAGCAGAACCGGTCGACCGGCAGCCCGGAGACGGCCAACGCGGTGAGCACGGCACTGGGCCCCGGCACTGCCGTGACCCTCACGCCCTCGGCGACCGCCGCCGCGACGAGTCGGTAGCCCGGGTCGGAGACACTCGGCATGCCGGCATCGGTCACCAGCAGCACCCGGTCCCCGGCAAGGAGTGCTTCGAGCAGCACCGGCGTACGCGCGGACTCGTTGCCCTCGAAGTAGGACACGACACGTCCGTTGATGGTCACGCCTAGGTCGGAGGTGAGCCGTTTCAGCCGTCTGGTGTCCTCCGCGGCCACCACGTCGGCGCGCCCGAACTCGGCCACCAGTCGCGGCGGAGCGTCGTCGACCTGGCCGATCGGGGTCGCGGCCAGCACGAGTACGCCGGGTTCGGTGGAGGTCACGGGCCCATCATGCCTGCCTGCGTAGCATGGCTCCCCGTGACCACCCCGCCCGCCGACGTCGAGACCCTCTCGCGTGACGTCGACGGCGACCCGCTCCCCTCCGTCAAGGAGCGGTGGCGTCCGCTGGCCCGACTCGAGGACCCGTTGGTCGGCTGGATCGCTGCGCTCGCGGTGACCGCGCTCGCCCTGTTCCTGCGACTGTGGAAGCTCGGCACTCCCAAGGAGTTCGAGTTCGACGAGACGTACTACGCGAAGGACGCGTGGTCGATGCTCAACCACGGCTACGTGCGCAAGTACGTCGAGGACGCCGACAAGATGATCCTCAACGGCCAGACCGACAAGGCGTGGGACGGCTCGGACCCGTCGATGATCGTGCACCCCGAGGTCGGGAAGTGGATGATCGCGGCCGGCGAGAAGGCCTTCGGCATGGACCCGTTCGGCTGGCGCATCTCGGCCGCGATCGTCGGGTCGCTGATGATCCTGGTGCTGTGCCGGCTGGTACGCCGACTCACCGGCTCCACCCTGCTCGGCTGCGTGGCGGGCCTGCTGCTCTGCTTCGACGGGATGCACCTGGTGCTCTCGCGACTCGCACTGCTCGACATCTTCCTGGCGTTCTGGCTGCTGTGCGCGGTGACCGCCCTCGTCGTCGACCGGGACTGGACCCGCGAACGGATGGCCCGACTGCCCGGCGGCAGCTGGGGTCCGACGAAGGGGCTGTGGTTCCGTCCGTGGCGGCTGGTCGCCGGCATCTGCTTCGGCCTGGCGATCGGCACGAAGTGGAGCGCGCTCTACCCGTTGGCCGCGTTCGGCGTACTCATCTGGTTGTGGGACGCGTCGGGCCGGCGTGCACTCGGCGTACGACGGGCGACGCTGAAGTCGGCACTCATCGACGGGATCCCGGCCTTCGTGCACCTCGTCGTGGTCGCCTTCATGGTCTACGTCGCGTCGTGGACCGGATGGTTGATGCACGCCGACAAGTACGAGCAGGCGTTCTCGCAGACGCAGTACACGCAGTTCGTCTCGATGAACGACAAGTGCGAGGAGAAGCGCGACGAGTCGAAGCAGTGGCCGACGGCGAAACAGAAGGACGCCAGCGGTGTCGGCGAGGTCGTCCAGTCCTTGCGCTCCCTGGCGTCGTACCACCACGACGTCTACGTCTTCCACACGCACTTCCTGAACTGCAGCACGCACATCTACGAGTCCGACCCGCGCGGCTGGCTGATCCTGAACCGCCCCGTCGGGGTCAACGTGGAGAACGACATCCAGCCCGGGGCCCAGGGATGCCAGGCGGAGAAGGGCAGCACCTGCCTGCGCGAGGTCATCCTTCTCGGCACCCCGATCCTGTGGTGGGGCGGCGCCCTGGCCTTGGTCTGGGCGGTCGTCGCCTGGGTCGGCAGGCGCGACTGGCGCTACGGCTTCGCCGTGGTCGGGGCGCTGGCGATGTGGCTGCCGTGGGAGCTCAACGACGAGCGGCCGATCTTCTCGTTCTACGCGTCATCGATCCTGCCGTTCACGATCGTCGCGCTGACGCTGACCATGGGCGACCTGCTCGGGCGGGAACGCGGGCCGTCGAAGCGGCGCACGATCGGCACCATCATCGGTGGCTCCTTCTTCATCCTGGTGGTGGCGAACTTCGCGTGGTTCTGGCCGATCTGGACCAACGAGCTGCTCACCCGCTCCGAATGGCTGGACCGCATCTGGTTCGCCCGGTGGATCTGACGTGACGGCACAGCAGGACCGCGTCTGGACGCCGTGGCGCTCGGTCTTCGCGTTCGGCATCGTCAGCCTGGCCGCCGACATGGTCTACGAGGGCATGCGGGCGATGGCTGGGCCCCTGCTCGGTTCGCTGGGCGCCTCGGCGTTCACCGTCGGCATCGTCACCGGGGCCGGCGAGGCCATCGCGCTGGCCCTGCGGCTGGTCACCGGACGGATGGCCGACCGCACCGGCCGCTACTGGCGGCTGACGTTCGTCGGCTACGCCATGACCGCGATTTGCGTGCCTCTGTTGGCGATCACGCCCTTCCTCGGGGTTGCCGGACTCGGCGTGGCCACCACGCTGATCCTGCTGGAGCGCACCGGAAAAGCAGTCCGCAGCCCGTCGAAGTCGGCGCTGCTGGCCCAGGTCTCGAAGTCCGTCGGGCGTGGCCGCGGGTTCGCCGTACACAAGGCACTGGACCAGGTCGGAGCGTTCGCCGGCCCGCTCCTGGTCGCCGCGGTCGCTGCCGCCACCGGCCACCTGTGGCTGGCCTTCGCGGTGCTCGCCATCCCGGGCCTCCTGTCGCTGGTGCTGCTGGCGCAGGTGCAACGGCGTACGACGCTCTCCGACGAAGCAGCACCCGCGCCGGCCATCGGCGAGCAGAGGGAGCCGGCGAAGCTGCCGCTCGCGTTCTACGTCTTCGCGACCTCCTGTGCTGCGGGAACCCTCGGACTGATGACGTTCGGCGTGATCTCGTTCCACCTGGTCGACGCCGGGCTGGTCGGCGTGGCCGTCGTGCCGGTCATCTACGCGCTGGCCATGGCGGTCGAGGCCGTCGCCGCACTCGGCACGGGCTTCGCCTACGACCGTTGGCGTGCACGGGTGCTCTACTGCCTGCCGGTGCTCATCGCGATCGTCCCGCCGCTGGCGCTGGCCGACCACCTGACCGGAGTGCTCGTCGGAGTCGCGGTGTGGGGCCTGGCCACCGGCATCCAGGACTCCACGGTGAAGGCCCTGGTGGCCGACCTCGTTCCGTCGTCCGGCCTGGCCACGGCGTACGGCGTCTTCGCGGCGTTCCAGGGCGGTGCCGCCCTCATCGGTGGTGCGCTGTCCGGCGGCCTCTATCGCGACCACCTCACCCTGCTGGTGGCACTCGTCGCCGGGTTGCAGGTGCTCTCGCTGGCCCTGCTAGTGATCACCCGTCGCGCCGTGCTCCGCGCGGAGCCATAGGCCAAGATTCGGCACCCGTCGGACCGTGCGACAGGTAAGTCGTCGCCACCACCGTCCCCCTGGGCGTGCGTCCGCCCATGGAGAGAACTCCTTACCTGTCCGAGGGGCCGCCCGACTCCGCCACCGCGGCCACGTTCGTCGTCCTCCTGGGCGAGGCCTGAGGCAAGCTCGCGTCAGCGCACGATGATGCCGGCATAGGGCTTGGGGTCGAAGTACGTCGTCTTCGGTGGCATCACCTGGCCGAGATCGGCGACCTCCCTCAACTGCTCGAGGGTCGGCGGCGCCAACACGAACAAGGCTCCCCCGTCCCGGTCGCAGAGGCTGACGAGTTGACCCAGCGGAGACGTCACCGAAATGCTCTCCGTCCGCTCGACCATCGCGGCTCCGAGCAGCGGGGTCAGCACGTGTTGTTCAAGGATGGTGAGATCGAGGCCGTCCACGCCGGCGGGACGGTCAACGGCGGGCTCGACCCGCAGCCAGGTGCCGTCGACGTACACGCTGGTGCCGCCGGTGGGGGTCTCGCCGGACGCGCCCTCAGTGACGTCGCAGCACCCGGCGAGCAGGAGCCGGAGGTGGACGGGATCGACGGGACCACTGATCCGTCGGTGGAATGCCCGCAGCCGGAGCCCGTGCATGGGATAGAGGACGCAAAGCAGTGCGGACTCCGCCGGTCGTCCCGCCCGCTCCCAGAGCGCGAGGCTGGCGGCCACGCGGTGATGCCCGTCAGCGATGTAGTGAATGGACCGGTCCAGGGCGTCAGCGAGCTGCACACTGGCTGCGTCGGAGACTCGCCAGACTGTCTGACGCCAGCCGTCGGGACCGATGAAGTCGACCAGTGGTGGCCCGTCCAGCGTCGCCTCCACGGTCCGGTCCACGTCCGGTTCGACGGCGTGCAACAGGGCGACCAGCTCCGTGCGCCTGGGCACCGAGGCGAAGTGCTCGACGAGTCCCTCCACACGAGCAGGACAAACCGCCTCGTGGCCCCGGACCCGCCCGTCGGCGAAGGCCTGGACGCTGACGTCGGCAACCACACCGACGTGCTCGTCCTCACCGTGTTGGAGACGGTAGACACACATCCCGGTCGCCGGAGGCAGGTAGTCGCCCGCAGCCGGCGCGTGCCTCGTGTCGTCTCGGGTGCCGCTGGTGACAACAAGGGTGTCCGTCATCGGTGTGACGTTGTGGACCGCCCGCTCCGGTCGCACGATGCGTGCTTCGGCGGGCCGCACCATGCCGCTCATGACAGGCCTGCCAATGGCGTCGCCGAGACACCCAGGACCTCCGGGATCGCAGCCATCTCCTCGAGGATGGACAGGGGCACGGAGCCGTCGACGTCCATGGATGCCACCGCCGCCTCCCCACCACGGAAGACCCGGTTCTCCATGTTCTCGACGTTCAGTCCGGCTGTCCTCAGCAGTTCGAGCAGTCGGGCCAGAACACCCGGGCGATCGAGGTGGCGGACCGTGAGAGTCACCGCGCCCAACCGACTGGGCTCGAGGTTGACGCAGTTGCGAACGGCCCCTCGGACGAACGCATCCACGATCTCGACCACTCCGGCGGCGGTCGCGGTCTGGGCCTGGACGGTCGAGGCCCCGATGTGGTGGGTCCCGACGACGCCCGGGTGCCTGGCCAGTGGGGACTCCCAGGCGCTGCTTCCGCCGGCGGGCTCGTCGCGGTAGACGTCGAGGCCGGCCCGGACCGCGCCCACCTCGAGCGCCTCGAGCAGGGCGCCCTCGTCGACGAGATCACCACGTGAGGTGTTGAGGAGGATCGCGCCGGGGCGCATCCAGCCGAGGAACTCCCGGCTCACGAGGCTCTGGGTGCTCGTGGTGGAGGGGAGGTGCAGGGAGACGATGTCGGAGGACCTGACGAGTTGCTCGAGAGTGGGCACGAGGGTGATGCCCAACTCGGCGATCCGAGACGCGGCGGACGAACCGCGGGGCTTGTCCAGTGCCTGCACTGCGATCCCGAAGGCAGCCGCGCGCTGGGCGACGTCGAGGCCGATGGAACCGAGTCCGATGATCGCCATGGTGGAGCCGAGCAACCCGGAGGCCTTGCTGTAGGCCTTCTTCCGCCATGCCCCGGCGCGCAGGTCGGCGACGTTGTCGGCGATCCGACGGTCGACGGCAAGCAGCAACCCCATGGTGAGTTCGGCGACCGCGGCCGAGTTCCGTCCGGGCACGTTGGCCACCAGTACGCCGCGGGAGGCGGCAGCCGCGGTGTCGATCGTGTTGGTGCCGGCCCCCGCGCGGATGACCAAAGCGAGCCGGTCTGCGGCCGCGATGACGTGTTGGGTGACCTTGGTGCTGCGCACCACCAGGATGTCGAAGCCGGGAATGGCCCCGATCAGGTCGGACTTGCCCAGGGATGAGTCGACGACGCACTCGTGACCGCGTTGCTCGAGCTCGTCCAGGGCCTGCCGCGGCAGCGTGTCCGCAACGAGGATGCGAAGTCCCGTGGGCGGGTTCCGCGAGGGTGAAGGTTGCATCGCGACCTCCCGCGCGAGGCGGTCGGCCCACCGATCGGGCCGTGTCGACGTCACGCTAGCCCCTGCATCCCGGTTCTGCCACAGGAATGCGCGGGTTGGGCGATCTCGGTGCCGAGGGCGGCATCGTCGAACTTCGCGCCGCGGCACGCTGCACCGTAGTCCGCAATCTAG
>NZ_LMGG01000007.1:337741-338555 GCF_001427925.1 Nocardioides sp. Root151 | reverse complement strand
ACGGTGAACTGGGCGTGGGTCTTCACCCGGTGTTGGTAGCGGCCCAGTGGGGCGGAGTTGTGGACACCGGTCTGGGCCGGTGGCGCTGACGGGTTGTGGTCGTAGGGGACGGGGTGGTCGTAGTCGACGCGTCGGCTCACGGTGGTGGAGTGGGGGAAGGCGGTGCGGGGGCTGAGCAGCTGGACCCGGTCCTTGAGCCATTGCGGGTGCACGTAGGTCGCGGTCGGGGTGGTCTGGTTGAGGTCGATCACCTCGGTGACCTGGACCAGGGCTGTGCCGAGCATAGGGGCGAGGTTGGTTGGGAGCATGGGGCCGGCGTCCTCGACCTTGGCCACGGTCCCGCGTCCGGTGGGGTGGCTGGTGGACAGGGCGGCCTGGTGGAGGTGGACGTAGACCACGGCCCGGGGCCGCAGCTTGGTCGGATCGATTTGGCGGAGCGCGTCGAGCAGATGCGCCGGGAATCCCTCGGCCCACGCCACCGGTGACGAGCCGGGGTCCGCGTCTTCCGGCTCGTGGTCGGCTCCGGTCTGGTTGTCGTCGCGGGCCGCGTCGCTTTTGCCGGCGGGCTCACTGTCACTGGGCTGGCCCTGGTCGTCGCTGCCGCCCTCGTCCGCGTCTGCATCGTCGGCGTCGGCGTCGGTGTCACCAGCTTCGTCGTGGCCGTTGCCGGGCTGGTCCTGGTCGGTGGAGTGTGGTCCGGGGTCGGGGTCCTCGGCGTGCTCGAGCAGCAACGCGAGCAGCTCCGCGGGACGCGCCAGCCACCCGAAGGCCTCGGCACGTCTCGTGTCGAGGGACCGGTAGGGGTTTTCTTCGG
>NZ_LMGG01000007.1:337432-337700 GCF_001427925.1 Nocardioides sp. Root151 | reverse complement strand
GTGCAGCTGTGGGTTGGCCTCGATGATCTTCGCCTCACACACCTCCAGCACCACCGAGGGCTGTTCTCCGGCCAGGGCCTCGGCGACTGCCGCGTCCACGTAGGCGGCGTCCTCGGCATTGAGGTGCCGGGTCAACCTTGCCACCCGGCGGGCCACCCAGGCCTCGCACCGCAGGGTCTTCAGCACCGCCCAGCACTTCGGCAGCCGGTGCACCAGGTCCAGCCCGTCGGCGACCAGCCAGCGGGTGGCCATCGGGTGCGTCTGCCGG
>NZ_LMGG01000007.1:0-337303 GCF_001427925.1 Nocardioides sp. Root151 | reverse complement strand
GCGCGGTCGATCGTGGGTTGGTTTCGAGACAGGCGCTGGCGCGCCTTCCTCAACCAACGAAGCGGCAGCGCGGGCACCGCAGACCACGAGAGCGCAGCACGCCTTCCTCAGCCAACGATGAGCCTGGCGCGATCAGCTTGCGTCGAGGGCCAGCCGAGTCACGAGACGACAGCCGTGGCTTCACGCTGAAGCGAACCGACCGCGACGGCCGCGAACAGCACGAACCCGGCAGCGACGGCAGCCAGCGGTACGGCATCGTCGACGCCGGCCAACGAACTGGCCATGCCGGCCAGCGCGATCGCGATCAACACCAGGCCCAGCCTCGCGAAGAGCGGAAGCCTGAACGCCTGGGCGAACGGCACGAAGTGCGTGCCGACCACGAGCAACACCCAGGCCGGTACGAGCTCGGCGTGGCCGAGCTGACGCAGCACGGCGGCTCCGGCCGGGATGGCCACCAGCTCGCCCAGCACGCAGGTCCAGTAGATGCGCAGTGCCGCGGGTGTGGGTGTCGGCGGCGCGGCCGGCGTACGCACCACCAGCCAGGCGACCAGCACCACGAAGCAGGCCACTCCCACGACGCGCAGCGCCGTCGCGCCCGGCAGCTCTCCCGCGTTGGCGAGCACGAAGACCAGTCCCCCGCCGGCGCCGATGAGGCCGCCGATCTGTCGTCCGTTCATGCCGGCCAGTCAACAGGAGAGCAACAGAGCGTCAGCCGGCGGTCAACGGCACGCGATCGCGGGAGGCGCTGAGACCGCGGTCGAGGTCCTCCATCAGGTCCTCGACGTCCTCGAGGCCGACCGAGATCCGCACGAGGTTCGCCGAGGGGCGGGCCTCCGGCGCGACCGGGCGGTGGGTCAGGGCAGCGGGGTGCTGCACCAACGAGTCGACTCCGCCGAGGGAGACCGCGTGGGTGAAGAGGCGCGTGCGCGTGGTCAGCGCCTCCGCCGCCGCGAACCCGTCGCGCAGGGTGAGGCCGACCATCGCACCCGGCCCCCACATCTGGGTCTGCAACAGGTCGCGCGGGTCTCCGTCGGTCCCCGGGTAGTGGACGGTGTCCACGGCAGGGTGCTCGCCGAGCCACTGGGCGATGCGGGTCGCGCTGGCCTGCTGCGCCCGCATGCGGATCGGCAACGTGGTCAGCCCTCGGTGCAGCAGATAGGCGCCGAGGGGATGCAGCAGACCGCCGGTCACGGCCCGCACCCGACGCAGCGCCGAAGCGGTCTCCTGGCCGCACGCGATCACACCGGCGGTGACGTCGCCGTGTCCGCCGAGGTACTTCGTCGCAGAGTGCAGTGACATCGCCGCACCCAGCGTGATCGGGTTCTGCAGGATCGGCGTGGCGAAGGTGTTGTCGACCAGCACCGGCACGACACCGGCCTGTGCCACGACGTGGCGAATGTCCACGAGATCCAGCGTCGGGTTCGCCGGGGTCTCCAGGATCACCAGCGCCGTGTCCGTACGGATCGCGGCCTCGACGCCCTCTTCGGTGCAGAAGTCCACCTCCACGCCGAGCAGCCCGGAGTCGAGCAGGTGGTCCGTGCCGCCGTACAGGGGTCGTACGGCGACCACGTGTCGCCGCTCGCCGAACGCCGTGGCCGACAGGATCGCGGCGGTCATCGCGGCCATGCCCGAGGCGAACGCCACCGACTCCCCCGCGTGCTCGAGCTGGGCCAGGGCCTTCTCGAAGCGACCGACCGTCGGGTTCCACAGCCGGGAGTACACATGGCCGCCCTCGGCCAGCGGGTGGCCGCCGGTGGCCATCGACTCGTAGGCCGCGCCCCCGGACTCGATGTCCGGCAACGGGTAGGTGGAGGAGAGATCGAGAGGCAGGGCGTGCACACCGAGGTCGGTGAGATCGTCACGACCGCAGTGGACAGCGAGGGAGTCAGGGCGCAGGGACATGCCCCCACGATGGTGGATTCAGCAGCCAGCCTCCATTGATTCTGTCGAATCAGCGAACTGAGCGCCTAGATTGGCCAGAAGACTCAATCCACCCGCATCGGAGGGCAGCAGACTTGCCGAAAGCCCAAGGCGTCGGACTCGACGACACCGACCTCGAGATCCTGCGCGCGCTCTCCATCGATGCCCGCCTGACCAACAAGGCACTGGCGTCCCGGCTCGGGATCGCCGAGTCAACCTGCGCCTATCGGGTGCGCGCGCTGCGCGAGCGCGGCGTGATCCGCGGAACCAGCATCCAGCTCGACCTCGCCGCACTGGGCCGCCCGATCCAGGCGGTGATCAAGGTGCGCCTGGGCAGCCACAACCAGGCCCACGTGACCAAGCTGTACGCCGCACTCACCCGCGCGCCCGGCGTACTCCAGGCCTTTCACGTGGCCGGCGAGGACGACTTCCACCTGCACGTCGCCGTCGAGAGCGCCCAGGCATTGCGCGACCTGGTGCTCGAGCACGTGACCGTGCACCAGGTCGTCCGCCAGACGGAGACCCAGCTGGTCTTCGAGCTGCGCGAGGGCGCCGGCGTGCTGGGCTGATCAGCCCAGGCGCCCCAATCAGCCCAGCACCCCGATCAGCCCAGGCGCTCCAACTCGTCGGTGAGCAGGGCGACCAAGGCCTCGAGCTGCACGTCGGACGAGTCGGCGATCTCCTCGTCGGACCCGTCGAGCGCACGCGCAGCCAGTCCTGCCTTGCTGTCGATCAGCTCGGCGATCTTGGTGTCGAGGGTCTGCGAGGCGATGATCCGCCACGCGGTGACCGGCTCGGCCTGGCCGATGCGGTGGATCCGGTCGATCGCCTGGGTCTGCTCGGCGTCGGTCCACGACAGCTCGGCCAGCACCATGTTGGAGGCGACCTGGAGGTTCAACCCGACACCGGCAGCAGTCAGCGAGCACACCACGATCGCGACGTCGGGATCGTTGATGAACGCGTCGATGTTCTTCTGCCGCTCACGCGGAGTCTGGTCGCCACGGATCGAGGCGTAGCGGATGTCGCGCTTGGCGAAGGTCTCCTGCGCCACATCCATCACGTCGATGTGCTTGGCGAAGAAGACCACCTTGCCGACGTTGCGGGCAAGCTGGGCGGCGTAGTCGGCGGCGAGACCAGCCTTGGCCTGGCCGATCCGGCGCATCATCGTGAAGACGTTCTCGCCCGAGCTGTTGTCGCTGTTGTCCTCGCGCTCCCACGTCGCGACGCGGCGTACGAGCTCGTGGTCGATGCCCTCGACGGTGACGCCGGACGTGCGGGTCTCGAGCGCGGTCTGGTAGCGCTTGAGCAGGCGCTTGGCCAGCTTGCGCTCGGAGTCGCGGATCGAGCGACCGAGGGCGTCGTCGAGCTCGACGGGCAGGTCGGCGACCCGGCGGGCGGGAATGTCGGAGGCGACGTCGACCTTGCGGCGACGCACGATGCCCTGGTCGATCACGGCCGCGCGGGCCGCGGCATAGAAGCCGGAGTCGACCGGCGAGAGACCGGTCTCCTCGAGGGCGGCCATCAGGCCGGGCCGCGGCTTCTTGTCGTCGATCCAGCCGAGGAACTGCCAGATCGCGCGGAAGTCCTCGATGTCGTTGATCAGCGGAGTGCCGGTCAGCGCCATCATCAGCGGTCGCGGCGTACGGGCTCGGATGCGGTCGGCAATCTCGAGCGCGTGCTGCGAGCGCTGTGACGACTTGTTCTTGATGAAGTGCGCCTCGTCGATGACCATGCCGCGGAAGCCGAAGTCGCCGAGCCAGCCGACGTGCCGGTCGAGCACCTCGTAGTTCACGATCACGATGTCGGCGAAGCCGTCGATCGTGTCGCCGTCGCCGTGGATCACGGTGGTGGGGCGCTTCGGCGTCCAGATCTCGGCCTCGCGGGCCCAGTTGGTCTTCACGACCGACGGCACGACGACCAGCAGCGGATAGGCCTCGGCGGCCTGCGCGGCGAGCAACGCCTGCGCGGTCTTGCCCAGGCCCGGCTCGTCGGCGAGCAGGAACGTGCGGTGGCCCTCGGCGGCAGCGGCGACGACCTCACCCTGGTGGTGCATGAGCTCCATGCCGCTGGCGGTCTTGAGCGTGCTCGGCTCCGGCAGGTCCATGCAGGACGAGGCGCCGCCGTACTCGAAGGACCGGAAGAGCGGGCCGAGCAGCTCCCACGACGCGAGGCGGTGCGTCTTCGGCGTCACGGGCGCGGGGGTGGAGAAGTCGGGAACGAGGAACGGGTTGGACAGCTGACGAGAGATCACGGACTGCGGCACGACACGGCGCTCTGTGTGCGCGCCGTTGGCCAGGGCCGGTTCCGGGGCCGCCACTTCCTCAGGGGGTACGTCGAGCCCGGCGGCCTCGAGCATCTCGCGCTTGAGGGCACGCGCCGCATCGGAGACCGAGGCCTCTTCGGTGAGCAGCTCGAGCAGTGAGGTGTCACGGGCCGTGGTCTTGGCGAGGATCGTGGCGATGCCGTCGAGGCGCTTGAGCTCGTCGGCTCGCTTGGCCTCGGTGGTCTCGGTGTCGGCCTTGATGCGGGCCCGCTCCTCACGCACCAGAAGCGCGACGACCTGGAACTTGGTGCGGTCAGGGCGCTGGACCGACCCCTTCTGCACCGCGATCTCGACCTCACGCACGGCGCGGGCGAGCACGGGGATGATCCCGTCGTTGTCGAGCGGTCGGTTGCGACGCTGGTTGTTGCGCTGACCGCCGCGCTGGTTGCTGCGCTGTGCGGTCCGCGTGTCACCGGTCTGGCGGCGCTGGCCTCGTCTTGCCAAGAATTCTCTCCTCTGGAGGGCCCGGGTCAGGGCGTGGAGGCCGGCTGTCGAGCAGCGCTCGGACGGCGAACAGGCCGGGGCCTGACGATCAGGCCGAGACCACCCGAGTCGATCCCGGCAATCTGCAGCCGGGGCAGTCGTTCCTGCGGCGCGTGATTCGGCGGCGCTTGATTCGAACCAGCAGAACCGAGGGGTTGGAAAACCTGACCTCTACGGCGCCCATTCTACGCACCGATCAGCGGGAACGGTGCATCCGGTGTCGACTGCTCGCTGCGCGGAGTCACCGATCCACCATTGATCAGTCGCTCATTCCATTATTTTCGAACATCTCTTGAATCTTCGCACGACGAATGTCATGCTCTGTGACAGGCATCACCGCCCCGCCCGCCCACTTGATCGCCCGAGGAGAACCGCCATGACAGAGCTCAACGCCATCGAGACCGACGTACTGGTCATCGGGGCCGGGCCCGCCGGCCTGGCCATGGCCGGCCTGCTCGCCGAGCTCGGGATCGACACCGTCACCGTCACGAAGTACGGCGGCACCGCGCACTCGCCCCGCGCGCACATCACCAACCAGCGCACGATGGAGGTCTTCCGCGACCTCGGCATCGAGGACGACGTGCGCGAGGTCGCCACCCCCAACGAGCTGATGGGCAACAACGTCTGGTCGACCAGCTTCACCGACCCCGAGATCGCCCGGCTCCTGACATGGGGCAGCGGCCCCGAACGACGCAGCGACTACGACCTGGCCAGCCCGAGCCAGATGTGCAACATCCCGCAGCACATCCTTGAGCCGGTCATGCTGCGCGGCGCGACCGGGCACGGCGCCGACGTCCGCTTCGACACCGAGCTCGTCGGCCTGACCCAGGACGCGGACGGCGTGACCGCGACCGTGAAGGATCGTGGCACCGGCGAGCAGCAGACCATCCGGGCGAAGTACGCCGTGGGCGCCGATGGTGGCCGCTCGACCGTGGCCGATCTGCTCGATTTCTCCATGGACGGCACGACCGGGCTCGGCGCCGCCGTGAACGTCTGGCTCGAGGCCGACCTGACGGCGTACACCGCGCACCGGCCCGGCACGCTCTACTGGATGTGCCAGCCGGGCAACGACTACTGGGTCGGCTCGGGCACCTGGATCTGCGTGAAGCCGTGGACCGAGTGGGTCATGCTCTACATGTACGACCCCGCCCAGGGCGAGCCGGACCTCTCCGAGGAAGCCGTGATCGCGCGGGCCCGCACCACCATCGGCAACCCGGACGTCGACATCAAGGTGAAGGCGATCAGCCAGTGGCAGATCAACCACGTCGTCGCCGAGACCTACCAGCAGGGTCGGGTCTTCCTCGCCGGTGACGCCGCACACCGACACCCGCCGGCGAACGGGCTGGGCACCAACACCTCGATCCAGGACTCCTTCAACCTCGCCTGGAAGCTGGCCTACGTGCTGCGCGGGCTGGCCGGCCCGGCACTGCTCGACACGTACGACGCGGAGCGCCAGCCGGTCGGCCGTCAGGTTGTCGACCGGGCGATGAAGAGCGTCGGCGACATGCTCCCGATCTCGCAGGCGCTCGGCTTCGCACCCGGTCAGAGCAGCGACGACGGCTGGAAGGCACTGGACGACCTGTTCCTCCCCGGGCCCGACGGCGAGGTCCGCCGCAGGGCCCTCGACGAGGCGGTCGCCTTGCAGAACTACCAGTTCAACTGCCACGGCGTGGAGCTCGACCAACACTACGAGTCCTCGGCCGTCGCCGACGATGACACTCCCTGGCCCACTCCGGACCGCGACCCCGAGCTCTTCCACCACCCGACCACACACCCCGGCGCGCGACTGCCGCACGCCTGGCTCGAGCACGAGGGGCGCCGGGTCTCCACGCTCGACCTCGTGGGCCACGGCGCCTTCACCCTGCTCACCGGCATCGGCGGAGAGGCGTGGGCGGACGCCGCCGCAAAGGCAGCCACCGAGCTCGGCGTACCCCTCAATGTGCGCACGCTCGGCCACCACTGCGAGTACGACGACGTGCTGGGTCGCTGGGCCGAGCTGCGCGAGGTCGAGGACACCGGCTGCCTCCTGGTCCGCCCCGACCACCACGTCGCCTGGCGCTCCACGCGGCTGACCGACGACCCGCAGGGCGACCTCGTCGCCGTACTCCGCCGGACGCTCGCGTCCGACGCCTGAGCGACCGGCGCCCCGGCGCGAAGGAGTCCGGAGGTTCTCCGAATGCCGTGGGACGGCGCCGCGGCCGGTAGATTCGCGGCGTGTCAGACAAGCGCCCCCGCCGTACCTTCGCCGTCATCAGCCACCCCGACGCCGGCAAGTCCACGCTCACCGAAGCCCTCGCCCTGCATGCGCGGGTGATCACCGAGGCCGGCGCCGTCCACGGCAAGGGCGGTCGCCGCGCCACGGTCTCGGACTGGATGGACATGGAGAAGGCCCGCGGCATCTCGATCACGTCCGCGGCCCTCCAGTTCGTCTACCGCGACCACGTCATCAACCTCGTCGACACCCCCGGCCACAGCGACTTCTCCGAGGACACCTACCGGGTGCTCTCCGCGGTCGACTCGGCAGTGATGCTGGTCGACGCCGGAAAGGGCCTCGAGCCGCAGACCCTCAAGCTGTTCAAGGTGTGCGCGCTGCGCGGCATCCCGGTGATCACGGTCATCAACAAGTGGGACCGTCCCGGGCTCTCCGCCCTCGAGCTGATGGACCTCATCGAGCAGCAGATCAAGCTGCGGCCCACGCCCCTGACCTGGCCGGTCGGCGAGGCGGGCGACTTCCGCGGCGTCCTGGACCGGCGTACGGGCGAGTTCGTGAAGTACACCCGTACGGCGGGTGGCGCCACGCGTGCCCCCGAGCGCCGGATGCCGCCGTCCGAGGTCGACGCGGCGGACGCCGACGTCTGGACCGACGCCGTGGAGGAGCACGAGCTGCTCGCCGCGGACGACGCCGACCACGACCAGGACCGCTTCCTGGCCGGGGAGACCACACCGGTCATGTTCGCCTCCGCGCTGCAGAACTTCGGGGTGGCCCAGCTGCTCGACCTGCTGCTCGACCTCGCCCCCGCACCGCACGTCACCGCCGGGGTCGACGGCTCGTTGCGACAGGTCGACGACGACTTCAGTGCCTTCGTGTTCAAGGTGCAGTCGGGCATGAACGCCGCCCACCGCGACCGGCTCGCCTACGCGCGCATCGTGTCCGGCGCCTTCGACCGCGGCATGGTCGTGACGCATGCGACCA
Organism: Nocardioides sp. Root151; assembly: GCF_001427925.1. NCBI lineage: Bacteria > Bacillati > Actinomycetota > Actinomycetes > Propionibacteriales > Nocardioidaceae > Nocardioides > Nocardioides sp. Root151. Next base: position 329,384 of record NZ_LMGG01000007.1, on the reverse strand, counting down.
CGGGCAAGCCGTTCGCGACGAAATACGCCCAGGCGGTCTTCGGGCGCGAGGTGTCGTCCATCGAGCACGCCTACCCGGGCGACATCGTCGGGTTCGTCAACGCCCAGTCGCTGCGCGTCGGCGACACGGTGTACGTCGGCGACCCGATCGAGTACCCGCCGGTGCCGACGTTCGCCCCCGAGCACTTCATGACCGCGACCGCCAAGGACATCGGCCGCTACAAGCAGTTCCGCCGGGGCATCGAGCAGCTCGACCAAGAAGGCGTCGTCCAGGTGCTGCGCTCGGACCTGCGCGGCGACCAGAGCCCCGTGCTCGCCGCGGTCGGCCCCATGCAGTTCGAGGTCGTGCAGGAGCGCATGACCAACGAGTTCAACTCACCGATCCGGTTGTCGCGACTCGACTACCAGGTGGCTCGGCGCACCGACGCCGAGGGCGCGAAGGCCCTGGCCGGGGCACGGGGCTGCGAGGTGCTCCAGCGTTCCGACGGCACCTACCTGGCGATCTTCACCGACCAGTGGCGGGCCACCGCGACCGCCCGCGACAAGCCCGACGTCATGCTCGAGGCCTTGCCCGCCGGCGGAAGCTGACGCTCGGGCGCCGGGCCCGCAGCGAGTCGAGGGCCGGCCCGTACTGCTCGCGGGCTCGCTCGGCGCGGACCTGTTCGTGCACGAGCAGGCGCAGGAGGGCCAGTTCGGCGTCTCCGGCCAGCGTGGTCTCCGAGGCGAACTCCCGGAGGAGCTGCTGGCACCGCGCGCTGTCCTGGTGCTCACCCAGCGTCTTCTGCAGCCGCTTGGCCGCCGCCGCCAGATGGTCAGCCGGTGACCCGAAGACAGGTACGACGACCTCGGCCGCGTGGCGCAGCCGCTTGGTGGCCTTGCGCACCTCGTGCAGCAGCAGGTCGCGATCGGCGTCGGTGCGTGCACGACCCGCGGCCTTGGCGCGACGGGCGAGCCGCTTCCAGTCGCGGCGAACCCCCACTCCTAGGACGTCGTGGGCCGCGGCCTGCGCCTCCGGGGCCCACGGTGGCTCCTCGACCAAGGCGTCCAGGGCATCGAAGAGGTGGAGGCACGGCGGTGAGTCGAGCGCCTGTCTGACGTGTGCAATGCCTTCGTCGTGGCGCAGATCCAGGCGTGCCGCCAACTCCTGGGGTCCCAGCCCGGCCAACCGGTCACGCAACACCTCGGCGTCGCGCGCTTCGCCCAGCACTCCCGCAAGCCACTTCAGCTCGTCGCGCAGTGCCCGGGATGAGTCAGCCGTGAGCATCGGTCGGAACGTCGCGAGGGCACTGCGCAGACGCCTGGTGGTCACCCGCATCCTGTGCACGGCGTCCGGCTCGTCGGCCCGCACCGGGCCCCGGAGCTCACGAAGTTGCTGGACCTGTGTGCGGAGGTGGGGGTGCAGCACCTCGGCGGCCGAGAAGTGCCTCATGTCCGGAGGCTACTCGCGCCAGGTGTCCGGGAAGCCGTTCGATCCATGCACTGTCATCATGGGTGGATGGAGCTGGACACGATTCGCGCATTCCTGGCCGTGGCTGACGGCAGCACCGTGACCGAGACCGCCGAGCAGCTCCATCGCACGCAACCCGCGGTGTCCCGGGCGCTGGCCCGGCTCGAGCGCGAGGTGGGCACCCCGCTGCTGCAACGCGTCGGGCGCGGCCTGACGCTGACGCCGGCCGGCCGTGAGCTGGCCGGGCACGCCCGGGACACCCTCGACGCCTACGAGCGGGGCATGCGATCGGTGCAGGACATCACCGCACCGGACGGCGGCTTCGTCCCCCTCGCCTTCCTGCACACCCTGGGGACCTGGCTCGTCCCCGAGCTGATCCGTGGCTTCCGCGCCGAACGCCCGAACGTGCGGTTCGACCTGCGCCAGCACGGGGACGCGGGCCTGATCGACGACCTGTTCAACGGTGTCGTCGACCTCGCCATCACCGGTGATCGACCGCAGCTGAAGCAGCTAGAGAGCCGCCAGCTGTTCCAGGAGCCCCTGCGCCTCGTGGTGCCACCCGACCACCGACTCGCCTCTCGACGTACGGCGCGGCTCGGCGACGTCGCGCACGAGGAGTTCATCGTGCTGAAACGGGGATTCAGCCTGCGCTCGGTCACCGAGGACCTGTGCGCGCAGGTCGGGTTCACGCCACAGATCGGCTTCGAGGGCGAGGAGGTCGAGACCCTCCGGGGGCTGGTCTCGGCGGGCCTCGGAGTCGCCCTGCTGCCCGAGTCGCGCAGCGGCGCCGCGCCCATCGCGCCCTCCCTGCGCATCACCGACGTGCGCGCCTCACGAGAGATCGGTCTTGCCTGGGTCCGCGACCGCCACCTGCCGCCGGCGTCCGCGCAGTTCCGGGACCACGCGCTCCGCACCAGCTCGAAGATCCATGTGTCTGACGCATGAATTGATGTCCAACTAGGCATTAGACGCATTCCAGAACTGCCTTGAGGATGGTGGTGCACATCTCCATCGACCTGAGGACACGGGATGACAGACATCGACCCCGCCGAGACACAGGAATGGCGCGACGCACTCGCCGCCGTCCTGGAGTTCGAGGGCGAGGCGCGCAGCGAGTTCCTCCTGGACCAGGTCCTGGAGGAGGCGCAGCGCCTCGGCTCACGGGTGCCGTTCGTGGCCACGACGCCGTACGTCAACACCGTCGCGGCGAGTGACGAGCCGACCCACCCGGGCGACCGCGAGATCGAGCACAGCATCCGGTCCGTGATCCGCTGGAACGCGCTCGCGATGGTGCTCCGCGCCAACAAGGAGTCGACCGAGCTCGGCGGCCACCTCTCCAGCTTCCAGTCCGCCGCAACCCTCTACGACGTGGGCTTCCAGCACTTCTGGCACGCCGCGTCCGACGACCACGGCGGCGACCTGGTCTACGTCCAGGGCCACCTCTCCCCCGGCATCTACGCCCGTGCGTTCCTGGAGGGCCGGCTCACGGAGGCCCAGCTCGACAACTTCCGCCAGGAGACCGGCGGCGCCGGGCTCTCGTCGTACCCCCACCCGTGGCTGATGCCCGACTTCTGGCAGTTCCCCACCGTCTCCATGGGGCTGGGCCCGCTGATGGCGATCTACCAGGCACGCTTCCTGAAGTACCTGCACGCCCGCGGCCTGGCCGACACCGCCGACCGCAAGGTCTGGGCCTTCCTCGGGGACGGCGAGACCGACGAGCCCGAGTCGCTCGGCGCGATCTCCATGGCCGCCCGGGAGAAGCTCGACAACCTGGTCTTCGTGGTCAACTGCAACCTGCAGCGGCTCGACGGCCCGGTCCGCGGCAACGGCAAGATCATCCAGGAGCTCGAAGGCGTCTTCCGCGGCGCCGGGTGGAACGTCGTCAAGGTCATCTGGGGCTCGGGCTGGGACCAGCTCCTCGCCAAGGACACCACCGGTGCCCTCAAGCGACGGATGATGGAGTGCGTCGACGGCGAGTACCAGACGTTCAAGTCCAAGGACGGCGCCTACGTCCGCGAGCACTTCTTCGGTGCCGACCCCGAGCTCGCCCGGATGGTCGCGGACTGGACCGACGACGAGATCTGGCGCCTGACCCGCGGCGGGCACGACCCGCAGAAGGTGTACGCCGCCTACGCCGCCGCCAACGCCCACACCGGCTCTCCGACCGTGGTGCTGGCCAAGACGGTGAAGGGCTACGGCCTCGGCTCTGCTGGTGAGGGCCAGAACATCACGCACCAGGCGAAGAAGGTCGCCGAGCCCGCACTGCGCGCCTTCCGCGACCGCTTCTCGATCCCCGTCCCGGACGAGCAGCTCCCCGACCTCCCCTACGTCTCCTTCGAGGAAGGCTCCGTCGAGCACAAGTACCTGCACGCGCGCCGGCAGGAGCTCGGCGGCTATCTCCCCGAGCGGCGCCGCACCTCGACACCTCTGGAGGTCCCGGGTGTCGAGGCGTTCGCCGCCCAGACCGCCGGTTCGAAGGGCCGCGCGATCTCGACCACCATGGCCTTCGTCCAGGTGCTCACCAAGCTGCTGCGCGACAAGAACGTCGGCAACCGGGTCGTCCCGATCGTCCCCGACGAGGCACGCACCTTCGGCATGGAAGGCCTGTTCCGCCAGGTCGGGATCTTCTCGCAGGCCGGCCAGCTCTACACACCCGAGGACGCCGAGCAGCTGATGTTCTACAAGGAGGACATCAGCGGCCAGATCCTCCAGGAGGGCATCAACGAGGCCGGCGCCATGTCGTCGTGGATCGCCGCAGCGACGTCGTACTCCAGCAACGACACCCCGATGATCCCGTTCTACATCTACTACTCGATGTTCGGGTTCCAGCGCATCGGCGACCTCGCGTGGGCGGCCGGCGACATGCGCGCCCGCGGCTTCCTGCTCGGCGGGACCGCCGGGCGCACGACGCTCAACGGCGAGGGCCTGCAGCACGAGGACGGCCACAGCCACCTTCAGGCCGCGATGATCCCGAACTGCGTGGCCTACGACCCGACGTACGCGTTCGAGCTGGCGGTCATCGTCGCCGACGGGCTGCGGCGGATGTACGCCGAGCAGGAGGACGTCTTCTACTACCTCACGCTGATGAACGAGAACTACGAGCACCCGGCGATGCCCGAGGGTGTCACCGACGGGATCCTCAAGGGCCTCTACCGCCTGCAGCCCGGCAAGGGCCGCGGTGCCGCGAAGGTGAACCTCCTCGGTTCGGGCACCATCCTGCGCGAGGTGCTCGCCGCCGCCGACCTGCTGGCAGTCGACTTCAAGATCAAGGCCGACGTGTGGAGCGCACCCAGCTTCACCGAGCTGCGTCGCGACGGCCTGGCCACCGAGCGGTGGAACACCCTCCACCCGCTCGAGGAGCCGCGCATGTCGTACGTCGAGCAGTGCCTGGGAGACCGCAAGACCCCCGTGGTGGCGGCGACCGACTACATGAAGTCCTTCGCCGACCAGATCGCGCGCTTCGTCCCCGGCAGCTACACCGCACTGGGCACCGACGGGTTCGGCCGGTCCGACTACCGCCGCAACCTGCGCAGCCACTTCGAGGTGGACCGCCACCACATCACCGTCGCCGCACTCAGCAGCCTGGCAGCCGAAGGCATCGTCAGCAGGGACCTCGTCGCCCAGGCGATCGAGAAGTACGGCATCGACCCCAACCGGCCCGACCCGGCCCACGCGTGAGGACAGCAACGATGGAGATCAAGGTTCCCGACATCGGTGACTTCACCGACGTACCCGTCATCGAGCTCCTGGTCAGCCCCGGAGACGTCGTCCAGGCCGAGGACCCGCTCGTCACCCTGGAGACCGACAAGGCCACGATGGAGATCCCTTCCCCGGTCGCCGGCACGATCGTGTCGCTGTCGGTCAAGGTCGACGACCTGGTCAGCCGGGGCAGCGTGATCGCGATCGCCGAGACCGCCGAGGCCGGCCCGGAGACGGTCGAGACCCCCGAGACCCCCGAGGCCCCCGAGGCCGTCGAGACTCCCGAGCCCGTCGAGGTCCCCGAGACACCCACTCCGGCTGCCGTGCCCGCGCCGGTGGAACCCGCGCCGGCCGCGGACTCCGAGACCAGCGGCACCCTCCGTGCCACTCCCCTCGTACGCCGACTCGCCCGTGAGCTCACGGTCGACCTCGCGACTGTCACCGGCAGTGGCCCCGGACGCCGCGTGACGAAGCAGGACCTGCTCACCCACTACGAGCGCTCACTCGCGCCCTCGGCGGCGGGCTCGAGCGGCATCCCCGCCGTTCCGGAGGTCGACTTCTCGAAGTTCGGCCCGATCCGCACCGTGCCGCTCTCGCGGATCAAGAAGCTCTCGGGGCCCCACCTGCACCGCTCCTGGCTCAACGTCCCGCACGTCACCCACTCGGACGAGGCCGACATCACCGACCTCGACGCCTACCGCCGCGAGCTCGACGACACCGCGCGTGCCGAGGGATACCGCGTCACGCTCCTCAGCTTCCTGCTCAAGGCGGTGGCCGCGAGCCTGCGGAAGTTCCCGGAGGTCAACAGCTCGCTGGCCGGCGACGAGCTCGTGCTGAAGGACTACGTCCACATCGGTGTCGCGGTCGACACCCCTGACGGCCTCGTGGTGCCCGTCGTACGCGACGTGGACCGCAAGGGGGCGCTGGAGCTCAGCCGCGAGCTCGGGGACCTGTCCGCCCGGGCCCGGGAGGGCAAGCTCACCGCCGCCGACATGCAGGGCGCGACCTTCACGATCAGCAGCCTCGGTGGCATCGGCGGCACCGCCTTCACGCCCATCGTCAACGCCCCCGAGGTCGCCATCCTCGGCGTCGTGCGCTCGAAGATGGCGCCGGTCTGGGACGGCGAGGCCTTCGTGCCCCGACTGATGCTGCCACTGTGCCTGTCCTACGACCACCGTGTCATCGACGGCGCCCTGGCGGCCCGCTTCACCGCCCACCTCACGCAGCTCACTGCCGACGTGCGCCGCCTCGCGCTGTGAGTGGCTGCGCTCAACGGTCCCGGGCCTCGAGGAACCGGCGCCGACCCTCGGCCAGGTCGACGATCGGCTCCGGGTAGTCCAGCCGCGACCGGACCTCGTCGGGCAGCCTCCACGGCCGATGGACCGCACCGCCCTCGACGTCGGCGAGCTCCGGAACGTAGTGGCGCACGTAGTCGCCGTCCGGGTCGTGGCGGTCGGCCTGGGTCAGCGGGTTGAGCACCCGGTTGGGACGGCTGTCTGTTCCGGTGCCGGCCACCCACTGCCAGTTCAGCTGGTTGTTGGAGACCTCACCGTCCACGAGGTGGTGCAGGAAGTGCCGGGCACCTTCTCGCCAGTCGAGGTAGAGCGTCTTGGTCAGGAAGCTGCCCACGAGCAGTCGGGCCCGGTTGTGCATCCAGCCCTCTTCGCGCAGCTGCCGCATCGCCGCGTCGATGATGGGGAATCCGGTGCGCCCTTCCTGCCAGGCGCGCAGGTCGTCGGCGTCCTGGCGCCATCGGTCGCCGCGGTCGCGGTAGTCCGTGTGAGCGGCGTCGGGGCGGGCCGCCAGGACCTGCAGGTGGAAGTCGCGCCACGCCAGCTGGCGCACGAAAGCCTGCGCTCCCTGCGACCGTCCGGCGTTCGCCACCAGCTCGACCGGCGACACACAGCCGAAGTGCAGGTACGGCGACAGACGCGAGGTGGCATCGCCGGGAAGGTCGTCGTGCCGGTCCTCGTAGTCGGTGACCGACGAGTCCAGCCACGCACTCATCCGCCGACGCCCCGCCGTCTCACCGCCCACGGGCAGGTGACGGGCCAGCGAGTCGCCGGGGGAGAGCGTGTCGGCGGTCGGAATCCGTCCCCGCCGTACTCGTGGCGAGACGAGTCGGGGGCCCTGGCCCAGCACCGGACGAAGGGGCCGATCCGACCAGCGGCGGTGGTACGGCGTGAACACCGCGAAGTGATCGCTCTTGTCGGGGGTGACGACGCCGGGCGGTGACACCGTCAGGGTCTCGTCGTGCACGACCACGTCCACGGCGCTGCCGTCGACCGCGTTCCTCAGGCGCTCCAGGCGACGCTGTGCGTGCCGGCTCCAGTCGCCCGAGAGATGGACGCTGCTCGCACCGACCTCCCGCGCGAGCGCGGCGACTTCGTCGGCGGGGTCTCCGCGCCGTACGACCAGGCCGTCGGAACCACACCCCCGCAGCGACTCGTCCAGGTCGGACAGGGAGTCGGTCAGGAACGCCGCGCGGTTGGGAGCGAGGTACGTCGACCCGGCGATCGCATCGTCGAACACGAACAGCGGAAGCACGTGGTCGGCCTGGTCCGCGGCGGCCTGCAGTGTCGGGTTGTCGTGCACCCTCAGGTCGCGGGTGAAGAGCACGATGGCCGTTCGTGTCGTCATGGTCTCTCCTCATGGGTCTGTCGGGCCGACGACTGCACCAGGGACAACAACCAGGTGAGCGCCCGCTCGCGGGTCGGGTCGAATCGGGATGCGGACCGCCAGGCCGCGGCGTAGGCACCGAGCAGGAGGCTCTCGGCGCGTTCGACGTCCCCGGCCAGGCACCGGGCGAGCAGGTACGCCGGCGTGCACGTGGCGTCGTAGAACTCCGCGAAGGCGGCCCGGTCCGCGGAGCCCGCGCGGACGAGCAGGTCGCAGGTGGGCGTCATGACCGAGGCGCTCCTCCGGCCCTGCGGAACAGCGGCGGAAGGAACCGCACCATCAGGGCCGACCAGGCGACATGGGTCAGCGCGGATGCCTGCAGCCCGCCGGTGGCCCGGCGTTGCAGGCCGAACAGGGCGCCCATCACGCCCGCGGCCAGCACCAGCGCAGGGTTGCGGGTGCTGGCGGTCACGACGGAGTAGACCGCGGTGGACACGATGACCGGGTGGCTGTTGCTGGCCGAGTAGAGCGCACCGCGGAAGAAGACCTCTTCGGCGAGCCCGTTGGCCAGCGTGGTCGCCAGCACCAGCCCCTCCTGCCCTTCTTCGGCGAAGAGCAGCACCCGGGACACCGCACGGTCGAGCAAGGGGATGCGCCGGCTCACCAGGGTGGCGGCGTAGAAAAGGCAGAATGCGCCCGCGCCGGTCGCCACCGGAGTGACCAGCGGACGCCGGAGCCGGGTGTCCTGGCCCTCTATCCAGCCGAGGTGCAGGGGGCCGGAGAGGAGCCCGCCCGCGGTCCAGACCCCGGCCAGGCTGAGCGTCTCGACGTAGAACTCACGCGAGCCGGGCTTCGTCGAGAGTGAGCGTCCGAGCAGGGCACTCCCCACGACGAGGGTGCCGCCGACCACCCGTCTCCGTCGACGGCGCATCGCCGGGGTCTCTTCGTGGGTCTTCGGTACGACGTACGCGAGGTTCCGGGGCAGGCGGCCACGCAGTCGCTGCCATCGACTCATCGAGCGTCCCTCCGCTCGGCCAGGGCCCGCCGCACCGCCTGGTCGTACCCCAGCAGGTCACGCGGCACGAGCTCACGGATGCGGTGGTCCTGCACCACGACCTCGTTGGTCATCGAGTCGATCAGGTTGCGCCCGGCGGTGGTGTCCACATCGGTGACCAGCGTCAACCACAACGCGGAGAGTGCGGGGCTGAGCAGCGGGACGGGCAGGATCACCAGCGGCCGACCACGGATCGTCGCCACCCGACGCATCATGTCGGCGTAGCGGAGCACCTCCGGGCCCCCGATCTCGTAGGTCTCCCCGGCTGTCTCGGGGAGCTCCAGCACACCGACGAGATACCCGACCACGTCATCGACGGCAATCGGTTGGGTGCGCGTGGACACCCAACGTGGGGTGACCATCAGCGGCAGGTGGTCGACCAGCTGCCTGGTCATCTCCCACGAGAGGCCGCCGTGTCCGACCACGATGCCGGCCCGCAGGACCGTGACGGGAACCCCCGACTCACCGAGCAGGGACTCGACCTGGCGGCGACTGCGGAGATGCGCCGACAGGTCGTCGCCGTCGCTCCCCAGGCCGCCGAGGTAGACGATGCGACCGACACCGGCATCGGCACACGCCTTGCCGAACGCCCGCGCGGCCTCCGCGTCGAGTCGTTCGAAGTCGTCGGAGCCGAGGGAGTGCACCAGGTAGTAGGCGGCTGAGCAGCCGGCCAGGGCGTCGTGGAGGGAGGGCGCGTCGTGCACGTCGCCGGCGACCGGCTCACCCGCACCGTCGTACGCGTCCGGGCGGCGCGTCATCGCCCGGACCTCCACTCCCGTGGCGACCAGCGCGTCGACGAGCCGGCGTCCGACGAAGCCGGTCGCCCCGGCGACGAGGACCGGCTCAGTCATCGGGTCCCCTGTTGAGGACGTGGCGCGGCGGCTGGGGTCGCTGGTGCCCGAGCTCACCGCCGATGCGGCCGCCGTAGGGCCGGCCGTGGTCGGCGTACTCCTCGCGGGTGAAGACCAGCGTCCAGGCGCCGACCTGCAGGCGAGAGCCGGTCCGCAGGCGCTGGCGCTGCACGCGTGCGCCGTTGACCCGTACGTCGTCGGCGTGGGCGACGACGACGAACTCGTCCTCGTCGTCGTGCAGGACCTCGGCATGCAACGCGTGCAGCCCGTCGAGCCGGATGTCGCACTCGTCGCTGCCGCCGATGCTCGTGAGGGGCCCCCGGAGCCGGTGGTTCCGGCGCCTGCCCAAGGGGGCCCGGTCGTCGTTGCTGACCAGCACCAGACGGGGCTGCCCGCCCTTGGCCGGGTCGTGCGTGATCGTGACGCGCCGACGCGGCGGCCTCATGAACGTGGGGGCGATGGGCAGCAGGGTCCGGGGCGGCACGAGATCGCGGACGGGGAGCACGCCCTCTCCGTCGCCGGCAGCGAGCCGCGCCCGCCCGGGTGCGACCAGGCCCCGAACACTCCCGATGCGGATGTGCCGGGAACCGGTGAGGCGACGGTGCCACCACGGGACCCGCACCGCACCGAGGCTCAGCAGGATGCTGCTGCCCCGGGTCACGTCGATGACCAGGCCGCGCTTCGCCAGTCCGGCGGCGAGCGAGGCGAGCCCGACGGCGTCCGCCCGGGTGGCGAACGCCTCGGGATGATCGACCTCGAGACGGAGCCTGCTGCCCTCTCCGTGCAGTCGACCGTGCACCGTGCGCCCACCGGGCCGTTCGATCGTGAAGCCGAGGTCTGCCGCGATCTTCAGCCGGGTGGGCATGTCACGCCGATCGGAGGGACGCGTTGTCGTCGGTGGTCACCCGAAGCGTGCCGTTGAGCCGCCAGGTCGCCCGCGGGGCGTTGCTGCCGGTGTCGCGCGGGATCTCGACCAGCATGTCCTGGAACTCGTAGTTGATCGCGGCCTCGCGACCGGTGAGGAACGACCACATCCTCATGCCGAGGTCGGTCCAGTCGACCTCCTGGTCAGTGTTCTCGTCAGACCGTTGGGGGCGTTCGCTGGAGCTCATGATTACCTTCCCCATTCCTACACAGGTTCCTAAACACGTTGTTTAGGTTTATGCTCCAATGGTGCGCACAGGGAATGAGGAATTGCAAGACCTGCCGACCGGCTCCCTCACCATCGGGGAGCTGGCCCGACAGACGGGCCTCAGCCCCGCAACCCTGCGCATGTGGGAGGTCCGACACGGCTTCCCCACCGCCCGGAGACTGGCCAGCGGGCACCGGCGCTACGACCCCGGAACGGTCGAACGCGTGCGGGCGGTGCTGAACCGCCAGTCGGCCGGGGTCCGGCTCGAGGCCGCGATCGCCGACGTCGGAGAGCTGCCGAGAACCCCGTCGGTGCACGCCGCCCTGCGGGCCTCACATCCGCAGCTGACGACGCAGGTCCTGCGCAAGTCCACCCTGGTGGCGCTCTCCCACGCGATCGAGGACGAGCAGCTCGCCCGCGCCGACCATCCCGTGCTCTTCGGCTCCTTCCAGCGCGAGGCGCACCTGCGCAGCTCCCTGGCACGGTGGGAGGACCTGGCCCGGACGGCCCGGGCGACGTTCGCCTTCGCGGCGGGTCCGATCAGCGACCTCGACGGGGGTCGGATCGCCCACGTCCCCCTCACCGAAGACGCGCCGATGTGTCGCGAGTGGGCGCTGATCTGTGACGGCACCGCCCTGCCGGTGGCACTCTCCGCCTGGGAGCTCCCCGGCCAGGATGAGGTCGACGAGGGGAGCCGCAGGTTCGAGGCGATGTGGACGCTCGACCCCGTCGCAGTGCGCACCGCGGCACGCACCTGCGCCCGCCTCGCCGCAGACGCGGGAGTTCAGCCGGCCACGACGCTGGTCGACGAGCTGGCCGCTCCACCCCGCACCGACCACGGGGACCTGTCGGCCGCCAGCCGACTCTTCTCACGCATCGTGGCCTACATCGAGCAGGCCGCCCACCACTGAGGCTCCGGTCAGGCGAGACCGCGCCGCTGGCGCTCGGGGAAGTACCACCGCATCACCTGGCGCAGGTTGTCAGAGTCTGGCCGGGCCCAGTTGCGCATCAGCTCCGAGCCGAACGAGATCGCCGTCACCGGGTGCGCGCCGGCCGAGATCATCCGGTCGAACGCACGCTCGTGCGAGACGCGACTGACACCGCCCACCGCATCGGCGACCGGGTACACGTCGTAGCCCTCGGCCAGCATGTCGAGGGTCGGGAAGGTCAGGCACACCTCCGTCCAGAGCCCTGCGATCACCACCTTGCGGCGACCGGTGACCTCGATCGCCGCACGGAAGTCGGGATCCTCCCAGGCGTTCACACCGGTCCGGTCGAGCTCACTCACCCCCGGCAGCTCGTCGAGGATCACCTGACTGGTGCCCTGGTTCACGCCGAGGTCGACGCCGACGGTCGAGAGCACGACCGGGACGTCGTACAGCCGGGCCAGGCGAGCAAGTGCGACCACGTTGAGGTCGATCTCGTCCTTGGTCGTGGAGGTGATCGTGGAGTACTGCTCGGGCTGGTAGTCGATCAACACCACCACACAGTTCTGCGGCGTGAGCAGGTGGTCGGCACCAGGGTCCCGGATCGGTTCGGCTTCGGTCTTCGTCATGCGCCCCAAAGTAACACGCTCGCAGATTCCCTTATTTTCGAATATTTCTTGTTTGTGCGCACATCGAGTGCTACAACTGTGACCACGTTCACAGCCCAGCCCCCCTCCACCTCACGAAGGACAGACCATGCCCGAGACCACCAGCACGCCGATGACCCGCGACGACCGCAAGGCCGTGGCGGTGAGCTACTTCAAGCTCATGGACGCCGGGGAGTCGTTCCTCCACCTGTTCGACGAGAGCGCCTACGTCTACTTCCCCAAGCACGCAGCGGCCCGCGGGATCAAGGAGGTCGAGCAGCTCTTCGCCGACCTGTGGCCGATGTTCGCAGCCATCGTGCACGACAACGCCTACTTCAACTACGTCATCGAGAACGACATGGTCGTCGCCGAGGGCATGACGCACGGCGAGCTGGCCGACGGCAGCACCTGGCGCGGGGGTGTGGGCCTCGGGGGTCGCTTCTGCAACGTCTTCGAGATCCGCGACGGCAAGATCCAGCGACTGCACATCCACCTCGATCCCGACTACGTCGACGCCGACACCGCCCGCTACCCGTGGCTCGCCGCAGCCCAGGCCTGAGGGAGGCGTCGTGACGACCACGCAGACACCGAACCCGATCCCGCGCGAGTCCGCCCGCCCCACCGACCGCCTGGACTTCGACACGGTCACCGACGTGGTGGTCGTGGGTGGCGGGGGCGCGGGCCTGCCCACCGCCCTGTTCACCCGATGGGGCGGCGCCGAGGTGATCGTCCTCGAGAAGGCCGAGCAGGTCGGCGGCACCGCGCTCAAGGCGGCCTACTGGTACTGGGTGCCCGACAACGAGCCGATGCGCGCCGCTGGGCTGCACGACGACGAGACCGACTATCTGCGGTTCGTCGCCCGGCTCTCCTACCCCGCACGCTACGACGCCGGCAGCCCGACCTTCGGCCTGACCGACCTGGAGCTCCGCGGCCTGCGCGCCATCCACGAGAGCGCCTCTCCGGCGGCCGAACTGCTCAACGAACGCGGCGCCCTGCCCTACCGGCACGTGCCCGACGTCCCCGACTACCACTCCGAGCTGCCCGAGGACGTCGCCAACCGGGGACGCGTCCTGATCCACCGTGATGCCGCCGAGACCATGCACGACGGCGGCCGGGTCACCACGCGGAGCCTGGCCGAGGCCGCGGAGCGCGACGGTGTCGACATCCGCCTCCGTCATCGCGTCCAGCGTGCCGTCGTGCACGAGGGTCGCGTGGTCGGCGTCGAGGCCACGACCGCTGACGGCACGCCGGTCCGCATCGGCGCCCGCAAGGCGGTCGTCTTCACGAGCGGCGGCTTCACCCACGACGACGAGCTGCGTCGCAACCACCTGGCCCATCCGGTCTTCCCGGGGTGCGCCGCTCCGACGAACGAGGGCGACTTCCTCCGCATCGCCATGCCTCTGGGAGCACAGCCGCGCAACATGAATGCGGCGTGGATGTGCCCGCTGCCCCTGGAGAAGACCGTGGCCCGGCGTCCCGACCTCTCCGGGACGTTCACCATGGTCGGCGACTCGATGGTCATCGTGAACAAGGAGGGACGGCGCTTCGTCAACGAGAAGCTGCAGTACCACGAGATCGCTCAGAGCTTCTTCCGCTGGGACGGCGAGGCCGCGGAGTACCCGAACCTCGTCTCGGTGTGCGTGTGGGACCAGCGCACCGCCGAGACCGCCGGCAACGATCGGTTCGGAAGTGTCATCCCCGCGCCGGGATCGGAGGACACCGCCCACGTGATCGTGGGCGAGACGCTGGCGGACCTGGCCGAGCAGATCCGGCTCCGCTTCGAGAAGTACGCCGCCCACACCGGTGGCGCCCGCGTGGCCGACGACTTCCTGCCCACCCTGCGCAACACCCTCGAGACGTTCAACGCCGCTGCACACGCGGGCGAGGACGCCGAGTTCCACCGTGGCGAGCGCCCCATCCAGCACGTCTTCAACGGCGCGGTGCCCGACGACGACCACGGCGCGAACCCCACCATGTTCCCGATCAGCGACACCGGGCCCTACTACGCGACCCTGCTGACCGGCGGCACGCTCGACACCAAGGGCGGCCCTCAGGTGGACGAGGACGCGCGGGTCCTCGACGACTCCGGGGAGCCGATCCCCGGCCTGTACGGCGTCGGCAACTGCGTCGCGTCGTTCTCGGGCGGCTCCTACTGGGCCGGGGGCGCGACGCTCGGCCCGATCATCGCGTTCAGCTACCGTGCCGCCGCGTCGATCACCGGCTCGGTCGCCGACTCGGTCACTGGCGAGGCTGCGGCCAGTCGGTGATGTCGTCGTACTCCGGGTGGCGCTTGATCCACCCGGCGACGTACGGGCAGTGGGGGATGATCCGCTTGCCACGGGTCCGTACGTCGGCCAGGGCCGCAGAGACCAGCCGCGAGGCCAGGCCCTGGCCGCTGAACGCGTCGTCGATCTCGGTGTGCACGAAGTCGACATGCCCTTCGTCGGGCAGGCGGTACTGGGCGAACCCCGCGCGCACCTCCCCGACGTGGATCTCGTAGCGGTGCTTCTCGGGTGCGTCGTGGACGGTGATGTCCTGGTCGGTCGTCTCGGTCATCTCGGCCTCTCGTAGTCGGAGCTCAATCCTTGCCTCCATCCTCGTGGCTGTCACGCACCGAGGTCGAGGCGGCCGCCGAACCATCCAGGGCTAGGCCGAGAAGGCTGCGCGTCCCTGCACGGCCGACGTACCCAGATTGCTCTTGGGCAGGGGCGCACCGCTCTCGACGGCGGCGAGCCAGGCGTCGGTGGTGGCGACCGCGGCGAAATTGGAGTGCAGCAGGGTCAGCAGGGTCTCGTGGAGCCGCCGGGCCTCGACCTTGCCCTGCTCGTTGGCCAGGTGGATCGCACCCGTGGCGTCGGACAGCAGCTCCACCGAGAGACCCAGCTCCTCGGCCGCCACCGCGGTGGCGACGTCGCAGTTGTTGGTCATGAAGCCCACGACGGTGATGCTGTCCACGCCCTGCTCGGCCAGCCAGGATGCGACGTCGGTGCCGGCGAAGACGCTGGCGCAGCTCTTCGTCACCCGCTTCCACGACGCGGTGGCGCGCTTCTCGATCTCCGGGTGCAGCTGCCAGCTCGGGGAGCCCACGGCGAAGACGGGAGCACCCTCGGGGAGCTGGTGCTGGACCGCGACCACGGGCAGGCCCTGCTGCTCCGCGGCATCGATCGCGCGCACGATGTTGGCCAGCGACTCCTCACGCGGCGGGTACTGGATCTGCAGGATCCCCTCGAAGTACTCCTGCTGGACGTCGACGAGGATCAGCGCTCTGCGTGGTGCGGTCATCTCAACCTTCTCCTGGTTCCTCGGGTGCGTGAGCAGACGGCTCTGCTCGTGCACCCATCGTGTGTCTCGATGGTGCGCTACCGTGAGTGGCACAACTGACACACTTCGATGAGATTGGGCCAACCATGCGGATCGCCGTTCACGCCTTCGAAGGCATCACCATGTTTCACCTCGCCGCACCACTGCTCGTGTTCGGCGAGGTCACCCGCGCCGGCCTCGCCGACGACTGGACCACGACCGTGTGGACCGAGGACGGGACGGCGATCCGCACCGCCGAGGGGATCCTGATCGACGACGTCGCCGGGCCCTCCGCGATCGATGCCGACCTCCTCGTCTTCCCGTCGTGGCCGACCGACCTTCCCCCTGCCGACGAGCACCTCACCGACCGCATCCGAGCGGCGCATCGACACGGTGCCCGCGTCGCCGGCCTGTGCCTGGGCGCCTTCCCCGTGGCCGAGAGTGGCATCCTCGACGGCCGAGGTGCCTCGACCCACTGGAGCGCCGCCGCCAAGCTGGCCCGGCGGTTCCCCGCGATCGAGGTCAACGCCTCAGCGCTCTACCTCGACCACGGCGACGTCCTCACCTCCGCCGGCACCGCGTCGGCCATCGACGCCTGCCTGCACATCGTGCGCACCCACCTCGGCTCCACTGCCGCCGCCACCGTCGCCCGACACCTCGTCGTCGCACCCCACCGCGAGGGCGGTCAGGCCCAGTACGTCGAGCGACCGATCCCCGAGCCCGGAGGGGTGGGCCACCTGAGCCCCACCCTCGACTGGGCCCTGGCCCACCTCGACCAGGACCTCACCGTCGACACCCTGGCTGCCCACGCCCGGATGAGCCGGCGCAACTTCACCCGTCGCTTCAGCGAAGTCACCGGCACCACCCCCGCCACCTGGGTCCTGGCCCGACGCCTCGACGAGTCCCGACGACTCCTCGAGAGCACCACGTGGCCCATCGACCGCATCGCCCGCACCAGCGGGTTCCGCAGCGTCGTGACCTTCCGCCAGAACTTCACCGCGGCGTACTCCACCACACCGACGTCCTACCGTCAGCGGTTCGCGGATCCGCTCGGCCCGACGAAGGAGGTGCTGACGTAGGTCGCCACCGGGCTGCTTTCGGTGGCACGTGGTCGGCCACGGGAAAGACGAAAACCGCTCCTCCCGGCATCTCTGCAGGCGAGGAGCGGTTCTCAATCTGTGGAGCTGAGGGGATTCGAACCCCTGACCTTCTCATTGCGAACGAGACGCGCTACCAACTGCGCCACAGCCCCATCGCGTCGACGTACTCACGCGAGGAAAAAAGATATCACCAGCGTCCGGACGGTTCCGAATTGGGGATCAGGAGTTGACGGCCACCTTGCCGTCGCCCTGGTCGCGGTCGTCCCGCTCGGCCTTGTCCGCGGCGTCGGCCTCGCGGGCGATCGCAGCGTCCTCGTCGGTGCGACCCGAGGTCCAGGCCCCGGGCTCGCTCAGATTGATGGTGCGGACCGTGCGGCGTACGGCGGCGGGCTTGTTGACGTACGTCGGCAGGGTGACCGGCACCGGGTCCCAGAGCTCGGGGTCGATCGCGTTGATCGTGGCGGTCTCGGCCGAGGGTGCGACCTCGTCGAAGCCCTGGTCGTTGCGGTCCACGTCGTAGTCGGCCGGAAGGTCGTCGGCGTCGTCCTCGAGTGCCGCGTCCTCGACGGGCGCGTGCCCGAGGAGTACGGCGTCGGCGGCGATCTCGGACCGCACCATCAGGCGGCACAGCACGAGCCAGACCACCATCAGGCCGGCCGGTGCGGACTGCCACACCCAGCCGACCACACCGGCGGTGGCGACCGCGGCAACCGCGACGTTGAGGAAGAGCAGGATGCTGAACACGCGGCGACGGCGCGCGGTGGCCACCCGGGTGGCCTCGCGACGGGCGCGGATCTGGGCGGGCGTGGCACCCGGAGTCGACGCCGCCGCGCCCTTGACCGTCACCTCGGTGGCGTTGTCGGAGCGGCCGGGCTGGACAACCAGGCGTGCGCTGGAGCCGGTGACCGGCTCGCGGCGGGCCAGCACCCGCATCGTGTTCGAGAATCGCTCGACCGAGCGACTTCGCGACACCTCGTCGTGGTGTCGCAGGGCCTTGGGCAGCAGGTAGGCCGCCCAGGCAACGGCGAGGGCGACGAAGATGATTCCGGACAGTTCCACGCCTCAGAGGTTATGAGCCTTAGCGAACTGTGAGGCGGATGTCCATAGGTGTGTCGCAAAACAACTGGTGTGACGTGTGTGATTGGCCGGCGGGGAGACGCTCAGGACTCGAGCCGGCGGACCAGGCCACCGGGGCACTCCTCGGCGGTGATCGCGAACTGCCGGTGGTCGCGCCAGGCCCCGTCGATGTGCAGGAACCGCGGCGCATAGCCGACCTGCTGGATGCCGAGCTTCTCCACGACCCGCAGGGAGTTGGTGTTCTCCGGACGGATCGAGATCTCGATGCGGTGCAGCCCGGCCACCAGGAAGCAGTAGTCGATCGCCATCGCCACGGCCAGCGGGATCGCGCCGCGTCCGGCGAACCGCTGGTCGATCCAGTAGCCGATCGAGGCGAACTGCCCCGAGCCCCGGACGATGTTGCTGACGGTCACCTGGCCGGCGAACTCGCCGTCGACCTCGACGACGAACGGCATCGCCTCGTCGTCGCGGGCCAGCCTGGTGAGCCGCTTGACCATTCCCCGGAACGTGGCCGGTCGGGCCCGGGCGCCCGGCGGGACCGTCGCATCCCACGGCTTGAGCCACACGGCGTTGCGGTTGCGCGCATCGCGCCAGTCACGAGCATCGGACTGTTCGATCGGCCGCAGCGTCACCTCGCCGTGTTCCAAGGTGACGGGCCAATGGCTCATGTGTGGTCGCTTCCGATGATCTGCTCGACGGCGTGCCGCAGCAGGGGTTCGAGCACGGCCAGCCCATCCTTCACGCCGCCACGCGATCCGGGAAGGTTCACCACCAGGCAATTTCCCGAGACCCCGGCCAGGCCCCTTGAGAGGGCCGCGGTCGGCACGCCCTTGCCGACACCGTGCGCACGGATCGCCTCGGCGATGCCCGGCACCTCGCGGTCGAGGAGCGGGCGGGTCGCCTCGGGCGTGCGGTCGGTGGGCGTCAGTCCGGTGCCGCCGGTGGTCAGGACCACTCGCGCCCCGGCCTCCACTGCCGACCTGATGGCCTCGGCGACCGGATCACCGTCCGGTACGACGGACGGCTCGGAAACCGAGAATCCCCAACCCTGCAAGGCAGAAACGATCAGCGGGCCGGTCTCGTCGGCGTACACCCCGGCGGCGGCGCGGTTGGAGGCAACCACCACGGCGGCCCGCAGTGGCGGCGCCGGCGGAATGGTCAACGGGTCCACTCCCCCGACTTGCCACCGGACTTGGCCTCGATGCGCACGTCGGTGATCACCGCGCCCTTGTCGACGGCCTTGACCATGTCGATCACGGTCAGGGCAGCCACCGAGACCGCGGTCAGTGCCTCCATCTCGACGCCGGTGCGGTCGGTGGTGCGCACCGTGGCCCTGATGTCGACCGACGCGTCGCCGACGACCAGGTCGACCGTCACGCCCGAGATCGCCAGCGGATGGCACAACGGGATCAGCGACGGGGTCTGCTTGGCGCCCATGATGCCGGCCAGCCGGGCCACGCCGAGCGCGTCGCCCTTCGGCACGCCGTCGCCGCGCAACAGCGCCACGACGGCCGTGGAGACGAGCACCCGGCCCGAGGCGGTCGCCTCGCGCGCCGTGACCGCCTTCCCGGACACGTCGACCATGCGGGCCGCGCCGCTCTCGTCGACGTGGGTGAGCCGGTCGCCCATCAGAAGGCCTCGTCGAGCAGGAGCACCTCGACCGAGTCGCCGGGCTTGAGCGAGGTGACGTCGGCCGGCACGTTGATCAGGGCGTTGGACGCGGCCAGGTCGCCGAGCAGGTGCGAGCCGTGGCCGCCGACCGGCGTCACGACTCGGGCGTCGTAGTCGGCGCGCACGAACTGCTGGCGTCCCTCCGGCGAGGAGAGGCCATGGGTCAGCCGGGCGGTGCGCGTGGGCCGTTCGTACGGCGTACGCCCCTGCAGCTTGCGCAGTGCCGGCAGCACGAACACCTGGAACGAGATGTACGCCGACACCGGGTTGCCCGGCAACGTGAAGATCGGCACCTCGTCATCTCCGACGAGGCCGAAGCCCTGGGGCTTGCCGGGCTGCATCGCGACCTTGCCGAACCACATCGAACCCGTGTCGCGCAGGGCCTCCTTGACCACGTCGTAGTCGCCCTCGCTGACCCCACCGCTGGTGATCACCATGTCGGCGCGCACGAGCTGGTCCTGCAAGGCCTCGGTGAACCCGGCCGCGTCGTCGGGGACCGCACCGACGCGGAACGGGATGCCGCCGGCCTCGCGGACGGCCGCGGCCAGCATGAACGAGTTGGAGTCGTAGATCGAGTCGGGCGCCAGCGTCGCACCGGGGTCGCGCAGCTCGGTGCCGGTCGACATCACCACCACGCGGGGGCGTGGGCGGGCCTGCACCTCGGCACGACCGGCGGCGGCGAGCAGGCCGATGTGGCGCGGACCGAGCACGGTGCCCTCGGAGACCAGCACCTCGCCGGTCTCGACGTCCTCGCCGGCCCGCCGGATGTGCTCGCCCTCGCGCGGCGCCCGGGTGATCTGCACCTGGGCGACGCCCCGGTCGGTCCACTCGTAGGGCACCACGGCGTCGGCACCGTGCGGCACCGGCGCACCGGTCATGATCTTCACTGCCGTGCCGGGCGACAGGGCGACCAGCCGGGCCTGGCCGGCACCGATCTCGCCCACCACCGGCAGGTGGATGTGGTGGTCCTCGGCGGCGTCGGCGACGTCGTGGAACGCCACCGCGTAGCCGTCCATCGCGGAGTTGTCGAAGGGCGGCAGCTGCATCGGCGACGTGACGTCCTCGGCGATCGGCAGTCCGCCGGCGTCGAGCAGGGTCTGGCCGTAGACGCCCAGGGGCTCGATCGTGTCGAGGATGCGGGCAACGTGCTCACGCACGGGGATCGGCTGAGTCGAGAGGGGCTCAGCCATCGAGCACCGTCCCCGAGGCCACGCGCTGGGCACCCTTCTCCGCTGGCAGCTCCACCTCACCGGTCACCTTCACGTTGGACTCGAAGGTCCAGTCGCCGTCGATCTTCAACGACCCGGCGCCTCGCAGGGACGGCGCGCCCTGGGGGAACCGCTTGTCGAACTCGCCGACCAGTCGGTAGAACGACGGGTCGAGGGTGATCAGCGGGATGCGCTCACCGGCCTGCTCGAGCACGAAGTCGGAGCCGAGGTCGTAGACGTCGGAGCGCAGCACCAGCAGGTCGTCGGTGGTCTTCACCGGCACGAAGCGCTCGCGGCCCACCTCGATGGTGCGGGCCCCCTCGAACACCTCGATCGCGGCGCCCATCGCGGTCTCGACCTGGATCACCTCCGGCGACGTCTTGTCACCGGGGTCGACGTGCTTGATGTTGCGGATCAACGGCAGCCCCAGCACGCCGTGGCGCTCGGCCAGGGTCCGCTTCATCGCGGCCAGGTCGAACCACAGGTTGTTCGTGCTGGCGTAACGGTGCCGGTCGAGGTCGGCCAGCGCCGGTCGGTCGGACTCCAGGGTCTGCGCGGTCTCGCGGAGGATGATGCGTCCGTCTGCCTTGCGCCGGGCGAAGTGGCCACCCTTGCGGTCGGCGGCGGTGCGACGTACGGCCTCGATGGCGAAGGGGGCACCGGACTCGGCGAACCACCCGGCCACCCGCGCGTCGGGCACCGCGCCGAGGTTGTCGGAGTTGGAGACGAAGACCCGCTCGTAGCCGGCCTCGATCAGCTGGTCGAGCAGCCCGCTGCCGACCAGCGCGGTGTAGATGTCGCCGTGGCCGGGTGGGCACCACTCGAGGTCGGGGTTCTTCGGCCAGACAACCGGGGAGAGGTCCTTGGTCAGGAGCTTGGGCTCCTTGTTCTGCAGGAACTCCAGCGGCAGCCCCGGCACCGGGAGGTCCTCGTAGCGACCCAGCGCCGCCATGGTGTCCTCGGAGGTGCGGAAGCTGTTCATGAAGATCAGCGGCAGCGGCGCGCCGTACTCCTTGCGCAGCGAGAGGATCTGCCGACTGATGATGTCGAGGAACGACAGTCCGCGCCGCACGCACAGCAGCGACTTCGCACGGTCCATGCCCATCGAGGTGCCGAGGCCGCCGTTCAGCTTGATCACCGCCGTCGTGGCGATCGCCGCGGAGGCCGCGTCATCGGCGACGCTCACGTCGGCCAGCGACTCCATCTCCAGCGGCTCGATGGCGTCTTCAGGGATCATCCCCGTCTCACCCACCTCGAGCAGGCGGAAGTAGTGCGCGAAGACCTCACGAGCACCGGGCTCGATGTCTGCGTCGGCCATCTTGTCGAGTGCACGTCTCAGTGCGGAACTGCCCATGCCTTCGATCGTAGGCCGACCAGCGCCCGGGACAACAACCACGCCCTAACCTATGGGACATGACCGTCGCCAAGACCGCCCTGCGGGACCAGGTGGTCACCGCCCGCAACCGGCTGTCCCTGGCCGACGTGTCGGCCGGTGGAGTCGCCCTCGCGGAGCATCTCCTGGCCGCTCCGGAGGTACGCCGGGCGGCCAGCGTCGCGGCGTAC
This sequence comes from Nocardioides sp. Root151, assembly GCF_001427925.1. NCBI lineage: Bacteria > Bacillati > Actinomycetota > Actinomycetes > Propionibacteriales > Nocardioidaceae > Nocardioides > Nocardioides sp. Root151. The sequence goes on along the minus strand of NZ_LMGG01000007.1, from coordinate 307,091 downwards.
GTCTCGATCGGCACCGAGCCGGGAACCGGACTGCTGCTCGACGGACTCGTCTCCGCCGGGAAGCGCGTGATCCTGCCGGTGCTGGCCCCCGACGACGACCTCGACTGGGCGGCGTACGACGGCTCACTTGAACAGGCCAGACGCGGGCTGCTCGAGCCGACCGGACCAAGACTGGGCCTGGATGCGATCGCCACGCCGGAGGTCGTGCTGGTGCCCGGACTGGCCGTGGGCCGCGACGGGATGCGCATGGGCCGGGGCGGCGGGTCCTACGACCGGGCACTGGCGCGGGTGCCGGTCGGCACGTTCGTCTGCGTGCTGCTCTACGACGACGAGCTGCGTGACCAGGTGCCCGTCGAGCCGCACGACCGACCCGTGACCGCGGCCGCCACACCCTCGGGCATCCGACGGTTCTGACGCGTCACGGCGGGGTGAGGGTGAGCGTGTGCTCCTCGGCCTCGTCGACGGCGTCCGGGCTGAACGCCCACGGAAGCGTGCGCCCCTCGACGTACAGCTCGGTCTGGTCGGTGTAGTTGGGGTGGAAGGCGTGGCCGGAGTTGCCGGTCAGGTTGATCCAGCGCGAGTCGTCGAAGTCGGCCAGCGAGACCACCATGCGCATCGACGGCGCGGAGGTGACCTCGTAGCCCTCCGCCGCGTCCCATGAGGTGGCGTTGACCAGCGAGCTGCCGCCGCCGACGCGGTAGTCGCGGTTGAACAGTGCCTCGACCGGGTCGATGCCGGAGGTGCCGAGGGTCTGGTTGCGCAGCTCGAGGCGGTGCAGCCGACCCCATTCCCAGTCGTGCGGGTCGCGCGCCATCAGCCGGATGATCTCGTCGCTGGCCTGCAGCATCGCCTTCCGCAGGATCTCGTCGCGGTCCTCGACGGTCCGGGTGCCGCGGTCGTCCCACCACGGGTTCGCCGGGTCCTCGAGCAGGTTCGAGACCACCGAGAACCAGCGACTGTCGCCGTCGGGGTGCAGGGACGTGCGCATCTCGTCGTGGAAGGTCAGCTCGAGCAGGTTGCGCCACACCACGTTGAAGTAGGCCGCGCCGGCGGACGTCGCACCCTGCACGTGGTTCCAGCGGGCGAGCACCTTCTGCCCGTCGCGTCGGTAGCCGCCGGGCAACCTGATGTCGAGCAGGTAGGGCACCAACACGTCGGCCAGCGCACTGCGGTCGTCGAGCTGGAGAGCGGTCATGTCGTCGATCGAGAGCTCGCCCTCGGCCTCGATCACGTCGCGGATCCGCTGCGACCGGTAGCCGCGGTCCCAGTCGTCGGTGAGGTACATCGGGTAGGAGTCGTCGACGACGGCCTGGTTCGCGGTCACCACGAACCCGTCCTTCGGGTCGTAGAGGGTGGGCAGCGCGTCGAACGGGATCGTCAGGCTGCTCCAGTCGTTCTCCCGCAGCCACCCGGCCACCGGCACGGAGCCGTCGTTGCCGGACTTGCGGATCGGGATGCGCCCCGGCGCCTGGTAGCCGATGTGGCCCTCACGGTCGGCGTAGACGAGGTTCTGCGCCGGTACGGCGAAGTCGGCTGCGGCGGCGCGGAACTCGTTCCAGTCCGAGGCCCGGTTGAGCTCGAGGATCGCGTCGGCCGTGGGCGCGGGATCGAGTGCCGTCCAGCGCAGCGCCACCGCGTAGCCGTTGCCACGGTCCTGGCCCTTCGGCGCCTCGGCGTTCGCCCCGACGGTGCTGAGCTCCTTCGACACGTCGGAGAGCAGTGGCCCGTGGTCGGTCTCCCGCACGGTCAGCTCGAAGTCCTCGCCGTCGTGCACCTTGATGGTCTCGGTGTGCGTCTTCAGCGGTCGGTAGCGGCCGTCGTACAACCAGGTGTTGCCGTCCAGCTTCTCGAGGTAGAGGTCGGTGACGTCGGGGCCCAGGTTCGTGAAGCCCCAGGCGATGTCGGCGTTGTGGCCGATCACCACGCCGGGCACGCCGGAGAAGCTGAAGCCGGACACCTCGAACGGGCAGGCCTCCGAGACGGTGCGGCAGTGCAGCCCGACCTGGTACCAGATGCCGGGGATGCTCGTGCCCAGGTGCGGGTCGTTGGCAAGCAGCGGCTTGCCGGTGCTCGAGTGCTCGCCGTCGACCACCCAACTGTTGCTGCCGATTCCCTCGCCCTTGCCGAGCAGCGCGGGCACGGCGTCCATGCCGCGTTGCGCGCTCGCCACGGCACGCACCTGTGCGGCGGTGTACGCCGGGCGGGCCGGGTTGCGGCTGCCCGGACGCGTGGCCTCCGGCTCGTAACGCCCGCCGACGAGGGCGCCCTGCCCGACGATCGGCGCATGCTTCTCGAAGTCGTACGGCGGGTAGAGCTCGTCGACCTGTTCGGGGGTGTGGTTGACCGAGAGCAGCACGCGCGAGATCTCGTCGTCCATGTTGCCGCGCAGGTCCCAGGCCATCGCCTTGAGCCAGGCCAGCGAGTCGACCGGGCTCCACTCCTCGAGGTGGTAGTCGAGCCCACCGGCGCGCAGGAGCGTGTATTCGAGGGAGATCTCCGACAGCGAGTGGTCCTCGAGGTAGGCGTTCACCCCGTCGGCGTACGCCTCGAGCGCGGCCCGGGTGTCGGGCTGCAACATCGCCAGCTCACGTTCGGCAACCCGGCGCCAGCCCATCGTGCGGATCGCCTTGTCCGTCTCGAGGGTGGTCTCGCCGAACATCTCCGAGAGGCGGCCGGCCGTGATGTGGCGGCGTACGTCCATCTCGTAGAAGCGGTCCTGGGCGTGCACGTAGCCCTGTGCCCGCATCAGGTCGGCCGTGGTGTCGGCGTAGATCTGTGGGATGCCGTGCTCGTCGCGGACGACCGTGACGTCACCCTCGAGGCCGGGCAGGGCGATCTCGCCGTCCATCTGGGGGAACGGCTTGCGCACCAGCACGACGCCGGTGACCAGGCTGGCGACCAGTGCCAGCACGAGAACCGCTGCGACGTACGACGCCCAGCGCGCGGCCCACGGCCATTGACGGAAGGTCGTCCAGCCCTGCCTGAGGTTCACGCTCGGCCCACTCCCGCCACGGCCCATTCCCACAGTGGCATTGTCCCCGTGGGGGTGCTCAGGAGCTGGAGGACGCGCTGGAGGTGGTGCTGCTGGACGAGCTGCTCGAACTGCTGGAGCTGCCCGAGTCCTTGGCGGACGAGCTGCCGGAGTCGCTGCTGCTGCTCGAGCTGCCCGACTCCTTGCTGCCGGAGTCCTTGCCGCCCGACTCCTTGCCGCCCGAGGACGGCAGCGACGAGCTCGACCCGCTTCGCGAGTCGGTGCGGTAGAAGCCGGAGCCCTTGAAGACCACGCCCACTGCGTTGAACACCTTGCGCAGGCGGCCTTCGCAGACCGGGCAGACGGTGAGCGCGTCGTCGCTGAACTTCTGGACCTGCTCGAAGGCGTGGTCGCACTCGGTGCAGGCGTACTGGTAGGTGGGCACGGGCTGGAAATCCTCCGGGAGAGCGGTGTGATCGGCTGGCACGCGGGCTGGCACTCGGCCGGGCCGACTGCCAATGGTACGACACCTGTGGAGAACCGATCCACGCTCGTCCGCGGCGACCTAGCCTCGCTGCCATGGCCAGCACACGCTCAGCTCCGTCCAGCCCCGACCTCCGCCGCCGCCTCGGCGACCTGCGCCACGGCGTGCGCCGGGCCGTCCTGGCCCGACGCCGCCTGCTCTGTGCCGTCTGTGTGGCCGGGGCGGTCTTCGCCGGCGTCCGCACGATGGCGCCGAGCCCCCCACCCACGGTCACGGTCACCGTCGCTGCGCGCGACCTGCCGGCCGGTGCCACCCTGTCCGCGGCCGACCTCACCACCGTCGACCTCCCTGCCGACTCCGCGCCCGACCGGGTGGCCAGCGCGTCGTACGCCGTGGGGCGCACGACCGCCGGTCCGGTGCGTCGCGGGGAGCCGGTCACCGACGTACGCCTGGTCGGCGCCGGCCTGCTCGACGGCTACCCCGGCATGGTCGCCGTGCCGGTGCGGGTGCCCGACGACGGGGCGGTCGCGCTGCTGCGTGTCGGTGACCGCATCGACCTGCTGGCCACCGACCAGCGCACGGGTGACACCGAGCGCGTCGGTGACGACGTGGCGGTGATCGCGCTGCCCGAGGAGGGTGCGCGGAGTGCCCGGATCGGCACGTCCGGTCGCCTGGTGGTCGTCGCCACGTCGACCAGCATGTCCGAAATTGTCGCTTCTGCTGCGGCGACGCGTTATCTCTCCGCCACGATTTCACGCTAGCGTGTTGCGCTGTCTAGTCCCCATATTGGGATTCCGGCGCCCTCGGGGGGCCGGATCAAGAAGGAGATAAATCAATGGATGGGTTCAAGAACTTCCTGCTCCGCGGGAACCTCGTCGAGATCGCCACCGGTCTGATCATGGCCCTGGCGTTCGCTGACGTCGTCAGCACTTTCACCAACTGGCTGACCAGCCTCCTCCCCGAGAGCGCCGAGGACGTCTTCAGCAACGAGCTGAACTCGTTCGGCGCCTTCCTCAACGCCGTCATCGCCTTCATCATCATGGGTGCCGTCGTCTACTTCTTCGTCGTGGTGCCCTACACGAAGGCCAAGGAGCGCTTCTTCCCGGGCGAGGCCGCCGGCCCGACCGAGGTCGACCTGCTCACGCAGATCCGCGACTCGCTCGCCACCAAGGCCTGAGTTCTCTTCACGCCTGAGTCAACGAGGCCCGACCCCTGGGAGGGGGCGGGCCTCGTTGCCATTTCAAGTCCCGTGAGATCGAACGCGGTCAGCCGTGGTGGGGAGGCACCTGGCTGCGGTACCAGTCGTCGGGCTTGCCGGACGAGTCCGCCCCGCGCTCGTCGCCGGTGGTCTCGGGCAGCACGTCACCGAAGATCGCGGCCAGGCGCTTGCGGCGCTGCCAGGCGGTCTCCTGTTCGGGAGCCGCCTCCTCCTCGGGTGGGTCCTGGGTAGCCATGATCAGGCGCAGAGGCCGTTGGCCTCGGCGGCCTCGGCCGCGTCGGTCTCCGCCTCGGTGGGCTCGGTCGCCTCGTCGGAGGGATCCGCGGACGGCGACTCGGTGGAGTCGGGGTCGGGCGTCGCGGTGGAACCCGGGCGCCGCGCGGCGGTGATCACGTCGGAGCTGAGCCGCTTGCTCAGCGGCTCGTCGAACTTCATCTTCTTCCAGAGCAGGTTCGCGTCCTCGGCCCAGACCAGGCGGTTCGGGTCGGGCTCGTAGAAGTCCCACGGCACGGTGATGAACTTGATGTTGTCGGTGCCGATGTTCTGGAACTGCTCGGCCAGGTTCTTGATCTTCACGACCGAACCGAGCCGCTGGTCGAGGGTGAGCGACTTGGTGGCCGCGTCGAGGAAGCTGAACAGGCGGTCAGGCCGGCCGAGGACGCCCTTGGAGCTGACCTTGTTCACCATCGCCGCGATGAAGGCCTGCTGGCGCTTCATCCGGCCGATGTCGCCGTTGTTGGAGATGTTGTGGCGGACGCGCACGTAGTTGAGCGCCTCCTGGCCCTCCAGCTCGCGGGTTCCGGCCTTGAGGTGGATGTTGCCGACGTCGTCGTCGACGTCCTCGGGAATGCAGACCTCGACGCCGTCGATGGCATCGACCATGTCCTTGAAGCCGTTGAAGTCGACGACGACGAAGTGGTCGATGCGCACTCCGGAGAGCTGCTCGAACTGGCGGATCGCACACGCCGGGCCGCCGTACGCGAACGCGGCGTTCCACATGTCGAAGCCCCCGGGGATCTCCTCCATGTCGTCGTCGTAGCAGGTCGGTCGCTCGACCATGGCGTCGCGCGGGAGGCTCACGCCGTACGCGAACTTCCGGTCGGCGGAGAGGTGCAGCACCATCGTGGTGTCCGAGCGCTGGCCACCACCGGTGAGGCCGTCGATGTTGTTGCCCGAGCCTTCACGGGAGTCGGACCCCATGACCATGATGTTCAAAGGCTTGCCGGACTTCTGCAGGTCAGCCTGGTCGGGTCGATCGTCGCCGAGCTGCTTGTCGACGTTGAGCACGTTGAGGTTCTCGTTGAGGTGCCGGTAGGTGTAGACCGCGAAGAGCCCGAACCCGAGGGTGAGGACGAGGATCCCGTATCCGAGCACGCTCAGCAGGCGATGCTTGTGCTCGGATTCGCCGCGGTGGCGGCCGGTCGGGTCGTCGTTGCTCACTCGAACTTCTCACTCGATGAATGGGGTGTCGTGCGCGGGCTGCGCCCGTTGAACGGTAATGCAGCCTCCCAAATTGTGCGGTTCAACCCTGAATCCGCCAAAACAACGACAATGGGGGCATGGCAGGATGTCTGCCGCCCGCCCCAGTAGCTCAGTGGATAGAGCAGCCGCCTCCTAAGCGAAAGGTCGCAAGTTCGACTCTTGCCTGGGGCACGTACGACGAGGGCCCGGCACCGGAATCGACTCCGGTGCCGGGCCCTCGTGCATCGCCTCAGGCCGGTACGGCGTCCCGGGCCACGGCAGCCTCTTCGTCGGGCGTGACCGCGGTCGACGTACGACCTCCGGCGACACCCCGCACGCAGAGCGTGACCACCGCGCCGACGACGCTGACCGCGGCGAACAGCTGGAACGCGGTGCTGCCGCCGACTCCGGCGCCGACCAGGATGCCGCCGATCACCGGGCCCACGATCCCGCCGAGGCGGCCGAACCCGGCACACCAGGCGACGCCCGCGGCACGGGCCGAGGTGGGGTAGTAGTTGGACACGAGTCCGTAGATCAGCACCTGGGTGCCGATGGACCCGACGCCGGCGACCGCAACGGCGGCCAGCAGCACGGTGAACGGCAGGTCGAACGGCATCAGGAGCAGCGCCACGGCGGCCAGCAGAAAGGTGGTCGCGACCACGCGCCGGGCGCCCTTGTGGTCGGCCACCCACGAGGCGATCAGCCCACCGACGATGGCGCCGAGGTTGAGCAGCAGCAGGAAGGCGAGCGCGTAGTCCTTGCCGTAGCCCTTGCCCTCCATGATCTGCGGGAGCCACGTGTTGAGGCCGTAGGTCAGCAGCAGGCCCGAGAAGCTCATCAGGCCGAGCAGGATGGTCGGCACCAGGTAGGGACGCGAGGCGAGCGCCGCGTAGCCGACCTTGTCGGCCTTGGTCGCCTGAGTGGCGGGAACGGTGCCGGCAGCCGGCAGGGCGACGCCGGTACGACGCGACACCGCGGCCGCCCGCTCGGTCTCACCGCGAGAGAGCAGCCAGAGCGGCGACTCCGGCAGCTTGGCCCAGGCCAACGGCAGCAGGAGGAGCACCGGCAGGGCACCGATCCAGAACAGGCCGCGCCAGCCGGCCACGTCGTCGAGCACGATGGCGGCCAGGGCGGCACAGACGCCGCCGGCCGGGATGCCGCTGTAGACGATCGCGTTGTAGCGGTTGCGCCGGTCGGCCGGAGCGAACTCCGCGACCAGGGCACCCACCGTGGCCACGAGCGCCCCGACTCCGATGCCGGTCAGGAAGCGACCGGCGCCGAAGGTGAAGATGCTGGTGGTCGTCGCGGTCAGCGCCATGCCGACCGAGAACCAGGCGATGTTCACGAGCATGATCCGGCGGCGGCCGACCAGGTCGCCGATGGCGCCCGCGGTCAGCGCACCCACGAGCACGCCGATCAGCGCCCAGCTACCGAGCGTGCCGGCCTGCTCGGGGGTGAGCGCACCGATCTGGCTCTTGTCGGCCAGCAGGGTGGGGACCACGGTGCCGTAGACGACCAGGTCGTAACCGTCGAAGAGCAGGGCCGCGAACGAGAGCCCGACCACCCAGTGGAGGGTACGGCTGCGGCGGGCTTCCGCAGAGGCTGAGGTGCTGGTCATGAGGGGACTCCGATTCAGGTCTTTTTCGGACATTCCCGTCACCCTGACAGCCCGTGGCGTGCGTCACACCGGGGCAATGCCTAGGGTTGACCACGGGCGCCTTTCAGCGCCCGCAGGTCTCAATCACCCCTGTTCGGGTCCTGGTCCCCACCCAGTGATCCGAGCCGTCACTTGATCGTGGTCTTGATCTCTCCCTCGGACTTCAGGTCGTGCTGGAGCTCGCCCTCGGCGTCGACCGGCGTGATGGTCACGTCGAAGGTGATGGGCGAGTTCTTCTGGTAGGCGAAGTTCTCGCCGAACGAGTAGGTCTCGCCGGTGCCGAACGTGTAGATGCCGCGCTCGTTGTAGCCGTCGGGGCCCAGGTCGTCCTGGTTGACACCCTGCGACTCGAAGACCGAGTCGTCGGTGTCGCTGTCCATCCCCTGCATCCACTTCCAGTCGTCGTAGCGCGCGCTGATCGAGACGCGGCTCGAGCCGAGGTCGATCGGGTCACCGTTGTTGGTGATCACGTAGTTGACGAAGATCAGGTCGTCACCCTTCTTCAGGATGGGCTTGTTCGTGTCGGGGTCGACGAAGTTGCCGTCGTCGGTCGCCTTCTCGTGGCCCACCTGGTAGACCGCGACGGTCACGTCGCCGACCTCGGCAGTGGTCAGCAGGTCGCCCGGCTTGGTGACCGGCAGCGCCCACGAGGGCAGGGAACCGGTCGAGCCGGCTTCCTCGGTGGTCGCCTCGGAGGGCTCCTCGGACGGCGTCTCCGAGGGAGTCTCGCTGGTCTCGTCGGTGGGCTCGTCGCTGCTCGGCTGCGCGGGTGAGTCGCTGGTCGAGGACTTGTCGTCGTCCTTGTCGTCGGACCCACAGGCGCTCAGTCCCAGCAGGGGGACGAGCACGGCGGCGACGACGGTGGTTCCGGCACGGAGGCGGCGGTTGCGCATGGGGGTAGTTCCTTCTCTGCGGGCCCTGGGTCAGGGTCTGGTGCCGACACCCTCCCCCACCGTCCCCGGGCGCAAACCGAGCCTCAACCAGTGATGGTCTCGAACCCCATTCCTGCGCTGCGCAGGCGGTCGAGCAGGCGGTCGCCCATGGCCACCGCCGGGGTCACCTGGCCCGCGGTCTCGGGGTTCTCGTCGAAGGCCAGGCACAGCGCCGACTCGGCGAGCATCTTCGAGGTCTCGGTGTAGCCGGGGTCGCCCCCGGAGACCCGCGTGTGCACGACCTCGCCGCCGGCCTCGCCGACGAAGTCGACGGTGAACCACGACTTGCGGCGTCGTCCTTCGGAGGGACCCTCCCCCTGCTTGACCTTGCCCTTCAGGAAGTTGCGCACCGGCCCGACCTGCGCGGCCGCCGCCAGCGCGGTGACCCCGACGGCCCCGCCCGCGGCGTAGCGCAGCGTCTTCGTGCCGGCGTAGTGCGAGTAGATGAACTTCGGGCCGTACGACGCCAGGGCCGCACCGCTGCGCTGCACCACCTGCGGGTCGATCGTCGGCAGCGGGAGGAGCCAGTAGCCGAGGAGCCTGTCGCGGTGCGGCTTGCCGGCCACGGCACGGCTCGACCGGCCTTCAGAGCGCCGTTCCTTGCGCCGACGCTCGGCGAAGGCGGCCTTCATCTGCCGGGCCCGCTCCATCGCACCGAGCGCGGAGTGGAAGGTGCCGCCGGAGAACGTCGCATTGCTGCGTACGACGCCCCGCACGTTCGCCGGCACGTCCGGCGGCAGGTGCCGCATCGTGTAGAAGACGCCGAGGTCGTGCGGGATCGAGTCGAAGCCGCAGCAGTGCACCAGGCGCGCACCCGAGGCGACCGCAGTGTCGTGGTGGGCCAGCCACATCCGGTCGACGAACTCGGGCTCGCCGGTGAGGTCCACGTAGTCGGTGCCCTTCTCTGCACACGCGGCGACCAGCGGCTCGCCGTACGCCAGGTAGGGGCCGACGGTGCTGATCACGACGCGGGCCCGGGCCGCCACCTCGCCCAGGGCGGCCGCATCGGCGGCGTCGGCGACGAGCAGCTCCATGACCTCGAGCCGCGGGTCGATCGCGACGAGGCGATCACGCACCGCCTCGAGCTTCGCCTTGCTGCGGCCGGCCAGGGCCCAGCGCAGGCGGGCCGGAGCGTGCCGCGCCAGATACTCGGCGGTGAGGCCTCCGGTGAACCCGGTGGCACCGAACAGGACGATGTCGAACTCGCGATCAGCCATGTCCACATCGTGCCCTAGAGCCGCAGCCTGGTTTCGAGTCGGTCGCAGAACGACCTCCTCAACCAGCGTGGGTCCGGCGTACCTTTGTGGGCATGTGCCGCAACATCCGACCCCTCAACAACTTCGAGCCGCCCGCCACTCCGGACGAGGTGACCGCCGCCGCGCTGCAGTACGTCCGCAAGGTCAGCGGGACCACCAAGCCGGCCCAGGCGAACCAGGCCGCCTTCGACGAGGCCGTGCACGAGATCGCCCACATCACCGCGCACCTGCTGGAGAAGCTGGTCACCAACGTCCCGCCGAAGAACCGCGAGGTGGAGGCCGAGAAGCGCAAGGCCCGTGCCGAGCTGAGATACGCCCGTTGACAGAGGCACCCGCGACGGAGGCGCTCGCGACGGAGGCCCTCGCCTTCCTCGCCGCGCGACCGCTCGTCGTCCTCACCGGGGCCGGGGTCTCCACGGACTCCGGCGTGCCCGACTACCGCGGCCCCGACTCCGTGGCGCGGACGCCGATGACCTACGGCGAGTTCGTCTCCGGCCCGCCGGCCCGACAGCGCTACTGGGCGCGCAGCCACGTCGGCTGGGGCCGCATGCACCACGCGCTGCCCAACGCCGGCCATCGCGCACTGGCCCTGCTCGAGGCCCGCGGCCGTGTCGACCTGCTGGTCACCCAGAACGTCGACGGCCTCCACGAGGCCGCCGGCAGCAACCCGATCGCCCTGCACGGCCGCATCTCCGACGTGATCTGCCTGTCCTGCCGCACGGTCAGCAGCCGGTCGGCGCTCCACGAACGGCTCGACCTGCTCAATCCCGGGTACGCCGACGCGCACGCCGACGTCGCGTCACGACCCGACGGGGACGTCGACCTCGACGACACGGCCGGCTTCGTCGTACCCGACTGCGAGGCGTGCGGCGGGGTGCTCAAGCCCGACGTGGTCTTCTTCGGCGAGAACGTGCCGGCCGCGCGGGTGCAGCGCTGCTACGACGCGGTCGAGGCCCTGGCAGAGCGCGACGGGGCGCTACTGGTGGCCGGCTCGTCCCTGACCGTGATGTCGGGCCTGCGGTTCGTCAAGCGGTCCGCGAAGCTCGGTGTGCCCGTGGTGATCGTGAACCGCGGGACGACCCGCGGCGACGACCTTGCGACGTACACGCTGCACGCCGGGACCAGTGAGTTCCTCGGTGCGCTCAGCGCTCGAAGCAGATCGGAGCTCAGAGACGCTTGACGAAGATGTGGTCGGCCGCCTCGGGGATGATCTCGGCGGTCTCGCCGCCCGAGCCGATCAGCACGCCGTCTTCGGTGGCGATCACCACGACGGTCTTGTCGGGCACGGCACCGACCCGGCGCAGCGCGCCCATCAGGTCTTCGTCCTTCTGCATCTCCTCGGAGATGCGGCGGATGTGCACCCGCGACTCGTCCGATCCGGCGACCGCTGAGAGCGACTCGACGCCCTCCATGAAGTCTTCGCCGACGCCGCTCTGGCCCAGCTCGTCGAGGCCCGGGATCGGGTTGCCGTACGGCGACTCGGTCGGGTGGCCCAACAGCTCGATCAGGCGGCGCTCGACGGTCTCGCTCATCACGTGCTCCCACCGGCAGGCCTCGGCGTGCACGAACTCCCAGTCGAGGCCGATCACGTCAGTGAGCAGCCGCTCGGCCAGGCGGTGCTTGCGCATCACGCGGGTGGCCAGGCGCAGGCCGTCGTCGGTGAGCTCGAGGTGGCGGTCGCCCTCGACGGTCAGCAGGCCGTCACGCTCCATGCGGGCCACGGTCTGGCTCACGGTGGGGCCGCTCTGGTGCAGGCGCTCGGCAATCCGCGCCCGCAACGGCACGATTCCCTCCTCCACGAGCTCGTAGATCGTGCGGAGGTACATCTCGGTGGTGTCGATCAGGTCGCTCACGTGCCCCATTGTTGCCTACCGGTGGGTGTTGCGTGAGCCCGGCACTACTGACTTGGCCCGGATCAGGCTACGTTCGACGTCGAGCAGCCACGACTGACGCACGAACACGCTTGGAGCGATCGACAAGATGTTGCACTTCCCCGCCACGGAGCTGACCATTCCCTCCCGGTTCTGCGGCCCGCCGAAGTCCGGGAACGGCGGTTGGAGCGCAGGCGCCCTCGCGGCGCTGGTCCAGCACGACTGCCCGGACAACCGGGCCGACCGGTGGCCGGTGATCGAGGTGACGCTGCGCCAGCCCCCTCCGCTCGACGCCGCGATGACCGTGGCCGGTGACGACGACGGCACGCTGGTGGCCTCCTTCGGTGGCCTGCCCGTGCTCTCCGCGCGGGTGCTCCCCGACGACACCCTCACCCCGGTCGAGCAGGTCTCCCCCGACGAGGCGCGCGCGGCCGAGGCGTCGTACGCCGGACTGCGCCAGCACCCGTTCCCGACCTGCTTCGCCTGCGGCACCGACCGCGCGGAGGGCGACGGCCTGCGCGTCTTCCCCGGCCCGGTCGGCGAGATCGACGGCCAGAGCCGGGTGGCCTCGACGTGGACCCCGCACCCCAGTGTTCAGGAGGACTACCACGAGTACGTCGACGAGCACGGCCGCGCCTCGCTCGGAGCCACCTGGGCCGCCCTGGACTGCATCGGTGCCTGGGCCGGAGACTTCGAGGATCGGGCCCTGGTGCTGGGCCGGATGACTGCCGCCGTCGACGCGCTGCCCGCGATCGGCGAGGAGCACGTCGTGGTCGGCCAGGCCCGGGGCACCGAGGGCCGCAAGACGTTCACCGCCAGCACGCTCTACGACGCCGACCGCCGCGTGGTGGCCCGCGCCGAGCACACCTGGATCGCGATCGACCCGGCCGACTTCTCGTGACCGACGAGGCCTGGTGGCGCCACGCCGTCTGCTACCAGGTCTACGTGCGCAGCTTCGCCGACAGCGACGGTGACGGCATCGGCGACCTGCCCGGCATCACCTCGCGGCTGCCCTACCTCGCCGAGCTGGGCGTCGACGCCGTGTGGATCACGCCGTTCTACACCTCGCCGCAGCACGACCACGGGTACGACGTGGCCGACTACCGCGACGTCGACCCGCTCTTCGGGAAGCTGGCCGACCTCGACACGCTGCTCGAGCAGGCGCATGCCCACGGCATCCGGGTGATCGTCGACCTCGTGCCGAACCACACCTCCGAGGACCACGAATGGTTCCGCGCGGCGCTGGCCGCCGGGCCGGGGAGTCCCGAGCGCGGCCGCTACCTGTTCCGCGACGGGCCGGACGCTGTGCCAGCCAACACTGTGCCGGCCAACGCTGTGCCGCCGAACACTGTGCCGCCGAACAACTGGGAGTCCGTCTTCGGCGGGTCGGCCTGGGCGCGGGTGCCGGACGGCCAGTGGTACCTCCACCTCTTCGACGCGACCCAGCCCGACCTCGACTGGCGCAACCCCGAGGTCCCCGCGATGTTCGAGGACGTGCTGCGCTTCTGGCTCGACCGCGGCGTCGACGGGTTCCGCATCGACGTGGCGCACGGCCTGTTCAAGGAGCCCGGGCTGCCCGACCAGCGGCTGACCGATGCCGAGCGCGAGGCCAACCTGGCCGCCGACCTGCTCGGGCCGCAGCACCCCGAGCACGAGCCGATGTGGGACCAGCCCGAGGTGCACGACGTCTACCGCGCGTGGCGGCGCATCCTCGACTCCTACCCCGACGACCGGATGGCCGTGGGCGAGGCGTGGACCCGGGACGCGGCCTCGTTGGCGCGCTACGTGCGGCCCGACGAGCTGCACCAGTCGTTCAACTTCCACTGGCTCTCGGCGGACTGGTCGGCACCGCAGTTCGCTGCCGTCATCACCGAGACCCTGGCCGCCGTCGCCCTCGTCGGCGGCTCGCCCACCTGGGTGCTGAGCAACCACGACGTGATCCGGCACGTCACCCGGTACGGCGGCGGCACCGTCGGCCTGGCCAGGGCGCGGGCCGCCACGATGACGATGCTGGCACTGCCCGGGTCGTCGTACATCTACCAGGGCGAGGAGCTCGGTCTCGAGGAGGTCGACGTCGACCGGGCGCACTGGCAGGACCCGCAGGCCCTGACCACCGGCAAGCCCGGTCGGGACGGGTGCCGGGTGCCGCTGCCGTGGTCGGGCGACGCCCCGCCGTTCGGCTTCGGACCCGGCTCCGACCAGCCGTGGATCCCCCAACCGGCCGGGTGGTCGTCGCTGACCGCCGAGGCCCAGGCCGAGGACGCGGAGTCGACGCTGGCGTTCTACCGGCGTGCCCTGAGCGCGCGGCGTACGTTCGCGACGACGGCCGGCGACCAGGTCGAGTTGCTCGACCTCGGCGCAAAGGTGCTCACGTTCCGTCGCGGTCCGGTCACCGCCGTCCTCAACTGCGGTACGACGACCGTCGCGATGCCCGACGGAACGGTGCTGCTGGCCAGTGGTCCCCTCGACGACGGGTTGCCGCCGGACACCGCCGCCTGGCTCGTGTGAAGAGGTTTTGCCGGACCCTCGAAAACCCCTTGTGAGGGCGGCCCCACAGTCGTACCTTTGCAGGACACGTGAAAGGAGGTGGTCCAGAAGATGCATTCTTACCGGACTTGTGAGGTGGCTGCCCGCTAGCAGCTTCCCTGCCGACAGGATTCACTGCGCAGCGTTGCAAGCGGCCAGCGAATTCAAGGCAGTCACCCGACCCGCAGGCGCTTCCGGACTTTTTGGTCCGCCGGAAGACGACGAGAAGGTCCCCTCGGGGAAACCGTTCGTCAACGCCTGCGGGTCGTTCCCATTTCCTGGCGTCGTACCCCTCCACCGGACCGGCCCGTCAACAACTGCGGCAGTTCACCCTCGACAGGGGAACTGCACGCTCGAGCGTCAGGCAGGGTGCCTGAACTGCCGTAGTTCTTCACACATGGCCACCACGTCTGCGAGCACCTCGCGCACGACGTCCGGGTGGAACATCACGTCGGACCAGGTGAACCGGACCACGACCCAGCGGTTGCGCACCAGCCGGGTGTAGCGATTGACGTCAGCCTCGAAGGCCCACTTGTCGCCGTGGTAACGCCACGACTCGGCCTCCACCACCAAGCGGAGTTCTTCGCTGCCTAGATCAACCTGGATGTACGGCAGGCAGGTCAGCTGCGGCGTCAGGCACAGGCCCATCTCGATCGTGATCGCGCGGAGCACCGACTCGAACGGGTTGGCGGCGCGCGCGTCGGCGAAGCGCGCCACCTTCAGCGCGGCCGGACGACCGCTGCGTGGCGCTGCCTGCGCCGCGGCGATCAGCTGGTCGTGGCTGATCCGGCCCGAACGCAGGGCAGAGTCGGCCACGGCCAGGGCGGCGTCGAACGGCAGGACCCGCGCGCAGTCGATCACCGTGCGCAACGGACTGGTGACACCGTTGCGCACCTCGTCGGGTGTGAGGTCGGCGTAGTGGACAGAGAGGTCGTGTCGGCGCGGGAGCGTGAGGTTGCGCCCTCGTGGCACGGTGACCATCGGTTTCTCGGGCGGCAGCTTCACCCGCCATCCCCAGTGCAGCGCAGCACTCAGGTGCGACACGACCCCGTTGACCCGAGCGGCACCGGCTGCAGCGGCCGGCACGGTGGGCAACGCGAAGCGTCCGCGGGTGAGCCTGACTATTGCCCCGGCCTCGACCGCTGCTGTGATCTGCCGATCGGTGAGGGCCCCGCGCAGCTCCGCAGAGCCGGCCAGACCGCCCCATTCGGTGAGCAGCTCGGCTGCCTTGGGGTCCGGTGCCGTCATGGGTCAAGCCTCGGATGCGTGGTCCAGCGGCGCAAACGGTTCTCCACAGGCCCGCCGCACGCTCGGCATACGGCGGCCGCGCTGCGCTCGCCGCCCGCCGGACGCCAGGTCGGCGTCGACAACTGCGGCAGTCCGCGCGCTGCAGCCCCGGTCCACGCCTGACCCGCCGTGGCGACCGCACCAACTGCCGCAGTTGTTCACGGCAGCCCGTCTGCCACCCAGCCCGATGCCTGCCTCAGGCGACTGGCGCCGCGAACTGCGACTGGTAGAGCGTGGCGTACGCGCCGTCGGCCTCGAGCAGCTCGTGGTGCGTGCCCTGCTCGACGATCGCGCCGTCCTCCATCACCAGGATCAGGTCGGCGTCGCGGATCGTGGAGAGTCGGTGGGCGATCACGAACGACGTCCGGTCACTGCGCAGGGCCGCCATCGCCTGCTGGAGCAACAGCTCGGTGCGGGTGTCGACCGAGCTGGTGGCCTCGTCGAGGATCAGCAGCGCCGGGTCGGAGACGAACGCTCGAGCGATGGTGATCAACTGGCGCTCACCGGCACTGATGTTGCCGCCGTCCTCGTCGATGACAGTGTCGTAGCCGTCGGGCAGCGAGTGCACGAAGCGGTCGACGAACGTGGCCCGGGCGGCCTCGAGGATCTCCTCCTCGGTCGCGTCGGGGCGGCCGTAGGCGATGTTGTCGCGGATCGTGCCCTCGAAGAGCCACGCGTCCTGCAGCACCATGCCGATCTGGTCGCGCAGCTCGGCGCGCGGCATCGCGGAGACGTCGACGCCGTCGAGCGTGATGCGCCCGCCGGTCACCTCGTAGAACCGCATCACCAGGTTGACCAGGGTGGTCTTCCCTGCGCCGGTCGGGCCGACGATCGCGACCGTCTGACCGGGCTGGGCGACCAGGCAGAGGTCCTCGATGAGTGGCTTGTCCTCGTCGTAGCGGAACGAGACACGGTCGAAGACGACCTCGCCGTGACGCTCGCCGGGGGCCGCCGGAGCGACCTGGCCGTCGGGGCGCTGCTCGTCTGCGTCGAGCAGCTCGAAGACCCGCTCGGCCGACGCGACACCCGACTGGAGCAGGTTCATCATTGACGCGACCGCGGTCAGCGGCTGGGTGAACTGGCGGGTGTACTGGATGAACGCCTGCACCTCACCCAGGCTCAGCGATCCGCTGGCCACCCGCAGGCCACCGACGACCGCGATCACCACGTAGTTGAGGTTCCCGATGAACATCATCAGCGGCATGATCAGCCCGCTGACGAACTGGGCCTTGAACGAGGCCTCGTAGAGCCGCTCGTTCTCCTCCTCGAAGCGCTGCTCGACCTCCTTCTGGCGGCCGAAGACCTTGACCAGGGCGTGGCCGGAGAAGGTCTCCTCGATGTGCGCGTTCAGCTTGCCGGTCAGCCGCCACTGGGCGATGAACTGGCTCTGCGATCGCTTCATGATGAGCGAGGTGGCGTACATCGAGATCGGCACCGAGACCAGCGCGATCAGCGCCAGCAGTGGCGAGATCCAGAACATCATCGAGATCACCGCGACGACCGTCAGCAACGAGGTGAGCAGCTGGCTCAGGGTCTGCTGCAGGGTCTGGCTGATGTTGTCGATGTCGTTGGTGACCCGGCTGAGCAGCTCGCCGCGGGGCTGGCGGTCGAAGTACTCCAACGGGAGCGCGTTGACCTTGTCCTCCACGTCGGAACGCATGTCCATGACCGTGCCCTGCACGACGTCGTTGAGCAGGAAGCCCTGGATGAACGACAGGATCGATGCGCCGGCGTACAGCCCGAGCACGATGAGCAGCACCGCACCGACGGCGCCGAAGTCGACGCCCTGGCCGGGCACGAAGTCCATCGACGCCATCATGTCGGCGAGCCGGTTGTCGCCGCGGTCGCGCGCCCCCTGCACGACCTGCTCCTGGGTCAGGCCGGCGTCGAACTGGTTGCCGAAGAGCCCGTCGAAGATGAGGTCGGTGGCGTGGCCGAGGATGCGCGGGCCCAGCGCGGTCAGCACGACACTGCCGATCGCCAGCACCACCAGGGCGATCGCCTTGACGCGGTACGGCGCGATGCGGCCGATCAGGCGCTTGGCGGAGGGCACGAAGGTCATCGCCTTCTGGCCGACCATGCCGCCGCCCATCGGGCCGCGCCCGGGGCCGGGGCCGGCCGTGATGCGCTCGGTCTCCTTGAGGGTGCCGCCCTTGTCGGTCTTCTCCGTCGTGCTCATGCTGCCTCCTCCGCCGTCAGCTGCGACTCGACGATCTCCTGGTACGTCGGGCAGTCGGCGAGCAACTCGTCATGGGTGCCGCGGCCGACGACGATGCCGTCCTCGAGCACGAGGATCAGGTCGGCGTCGCGGATCGTGGAGACCCGCTGGGCGACCAGGACCACCGTCGCGTTGCGGGTGACCGGCCTCAGTGCGGCGCGGAGCCGGGCGTCGGTGGCCAGGTCGAGGGCCGAGAAGGAGTCGTCGAAGAGGTAGATCTCCGGCTCCCGGATCAGCGCCCGGGCGATGGCCAGGCGTTGTCGCTGGCCGCCCGAGACGTTGGTGCCGCCCTGCGTGATCGGCGACTCGAGCCCCTCGGACATGGCTTCGACGAAGTCACGGCCCTGGGCGATCTCGAGCGCACGCCACAGCTCGTCGTCGGTGGCGTCGGGCTTGCCGTGGCGCAGGTTGCTGGCCACCGTGCCGGAGAACAGGAACGCCTGCTGCGGGACGAGCCCGATGCGGTGCCACAGCGACTCCGGGTCGAGGTCGCGCACGTCGACGCCGTCGACCTTCACGCTGCCGGTGGTGGCGTCGAAGAGCCGCGGCACCAGGTCGACCAGGGTCGACTTGCCGGAGCCGGTCGAGCCGATGACCGCGATGGTCTCGCCGGGCCGGGCCTCGAAGCTGACGTCCTGCAGGACCGGCTGCTCGGCGCCGGGATAGGTGAACCCGACTCCGTCGAGGACCAGGTGACCGGACTGATGCACCGAGATGACCGGCTGCGCGGGCGGCACGACGCTGGTGTCGGTGTCGAGCACCTCCGTGATCCGGTCGGCGCAGACCGCCGCGCGCGGGATCATCATCAGCATGAAGGTGCCCATCATCACCGACATCAGGATCTGCATCAGGTAGGACAGGAACGCGGTCAGGGCGCCGACCTCCATCTGACCGCTGTCGACGCGGTGTCCGCCGAACCACAGCACCGCGACGCTCGAGACGTTCACGATCAGCATCACCAGCGGGAACATCGTGGCCATCCAGCGGCCGGCCTTGACCGAGACGTCCGTCAGGTCGTCGTTGGCCTTCTGGAATCGGCGGGTCTCATAGGGCTCACGCACGAACGCGCGCACCACGCGGATGCCGGTGATCTGCTCGCGCAGCACCCGGTTGACGCCGTCGATGCGCTCCTGGACCAGCCGGAAGTTGGGCACCATGCGCGAGACCACCACGCCGACGGCCAGGAAGAGCGCGGGTACGACGATCGCGAGCAGCCACGACAGACCGAGGTCCTCGCGCATCGCCATCAGCACGCCGCCGACCATCATGATCGGCACGGCGACGGCCATGGTGCAGGTCATCAGCGCCAGCATCTGCACCTGCTGCACGTCGTTGGTGTTGCGGGTGATCAGCGAGGGCGCACCGAACTGCCCGACCTCGCGGCCGGAGAACGTGCCGACGCGGTGGAAGACGGCCGCGCGCAGGTCGCGGCCGAACGCCATCGCCGTACGCGCCGAGAACCAGACGGCGACCACGGAGCAGACGATCTGCACGAGCGAGACGCCGAGCATGATGCCTCCGACGCGCATGATGTAGCCCGTGTCTCCTTCGGCCACACCCTGGTCGATGATGTCGGCGTTGAGACTCGGCAGGAACAGCATCGCCACGGTCGAGATGAACTGGAGCGCGACCACGATCGCGATCCAACCCTTGTACGGCGCGAGATAGGTGCGCATGAGACGGAGCAACATCAGGCTTCCTCCCCGGGGAGCATGACTCCGCCGACGATGATGTCGGCGATCTGGTCGGACGTGAGATCGGCGTCGAGCTCCATGCCGGGATGGCGGGACCCGAAGACCAGGGAACGGAGGACGACCGCGGCGGTCGCGGGTGGCACGCGCATCTTGTCGGCGTACGGCGCGAAGAGCGTGGCCAGCATCTCGAGCAGGTCGCGGTTGGCGCGGACCAGGAACTCGGGTGGACGCGGCGGGTCATCGGGATCGGGGCGCGGGCCGTGCTTCATCAAGTAGGAGCGGACCGCGAACATCACCGTCAACGACCGCCGCATCTGGACGGCCAGGGACTCCGCGGCCCGGCGGACGCGCTCGTGGAGGTCGTCGGTGTCGGCCAGCATCGCGTCGAACTCCTCGCGCCCGTGGGAGGGGTTGATCGTCTCTTCGGCGACCGCCCACATCAGCTCGGTCTTGTCGGCGAAGACCCGGAAGATGGTGCCCTCGGCGACCCCGGCCGCCTCGGCGATCAGCCGGGTGCTCAGGTCTCCGCCGTGCTCGATGACCAGCGGCACGACGGCGTCGAGGATCGCCTGGCGTCGGTCCGCGGGCGACAGGGGTTTGGCGCGAGGAGTCACGCCGGAAAGAGTAAATGAGTGAGCACTCACTCACAAGTGTTTTTCACGTCGACCCGTCGTGAGTCCGACAGAACTCACGACGGGTCGATCAGGGGGCTAGGCGCTCACGGCGCCAGTGGTCCCCCGAACGGCGGTAGCGCCACCGGTCGTGCATGCGGTTCTCGCGTCCCTGCCAGAACTCGATCGACTCCGGCGCGACGACGTACCCGCCCCAGTGCTCGGGCACCTCGATCTCCCCCGGCATGCGCGCGGCCGCGTCGTCGTACCGCTCATGGAGGCCGGCCTCGGTGACCACCTGCGACTGCGGCGAGGCCCACGCGCCGAGCTGGGCTCCGCGCGGCCGGGTCGCGAAGTACGCCGCCACCTCGTCGCGTGGCAACAGCACCGCCGCGCCCTCGACACGGACCTGCCTCTGGAGCGCGTGCCATGGGAACAGGAGCGCGCACCGCGGGTTCGCTGCGAGGTCAGATCCCTTGTGGGACTGGAGATTGGTGAAGAAGCAGAAGCCTCGGGGGTCGAGCCCCTTCAAGAGGACGGTGCGCGCCGAGGGCTGCCCGTCGGCAGAGACGGTGGCCACCACCATCGCGTTCGGCTCGGGCAGGGTGCCTGCGTCGCCGTACCAGGAACGGAAGAGCTCGAGCGGGTCTTCGGGCAGGGCGCTCTCGACGATGCCGATGCGGGAGTACTCCTGGCGCTGCGTCGCCCACGGTGCTGATTCCACACCGCGAGCCTACGGGCGCACCGGCGGCCGCGGACCACGGGTCGAGACCCCGTTCTGTCGCTGCTTCGAGGCTGGGGGCAGAATGCAAAGGTCCGACACTGCAGCACGGCAAAGGAGCCACCCGTTATGACCGAGGTTCACCACGGCCTTGAGGGCGTCATCGCATTCGAGTCCGAGATCGCCGAACCCGACAAGGAAGGCTCCGCGCTCCGTTACCGCGGTGTCGACATCGAGGACATCGTCGGACGGGTCCCGTTCGAGAACGTCTGGGGCCTGCTGATCGACGGCTCCTACACCCCCGGCCTGCCGGCCGCCGAGCCCTACAACCTGCCGATCCACACCGGCGACGTGCGCGTCGACGTCCAGGCGGCCGTGGCGATGCTCGCGCCGGCCTTCGGCTTCGGCCAGACCTACGACATCTCCGACGAGCAGGCCCGCGAGGACCTCGCCCGCGTCGCGGTCATGGTGCTGTCGTACGCCGCCCAGTCGGCCCGCGGCCTGAACCAGCCCGTCGTACCCCAGAAGCTCGTCGACGAGGGCAGGACCCTCGCCGAGAAGTTCCTGATCCGCTGGAAGGGCGAGGCCGACCCCAAGCACGTCAAGGCGATCGACGCCTACTGGAGCTCGGCTGCCGAGCACGGCATGAACGCCTCCACCTTCACGGCCCGCGTGATCACCTCCACCGGCGCCGACGTGGCCGCCGCGTTCTCCGGCGCGATCGGCGCGATGAGCGGCCCGCTGCACGGCGGCGCCCCCTCGCGCGTGCTCGGCATGATCGCGGACGTCGAGGAGTCGGGCGACGCCACGGCGTACGTCAAGGGACTGCTCGACCGCGGCGAGCGACTGATGGGCTTCGGCCACCGCGTCTACCGCGCCGAGGACCCCCGCGCCCGCGTGCTGCGCCGCACGGCGAAGGAGCTCGACGCACCCCGCTACGCCGTCGCCGAGGCACTGGAGAAGGCCGCTCTGGCCGAGCTCCGCGAGCGTCGTCCCGACCGCGTGCTCGAGACGAACGTCGAGTTCTGGGCCGCCATCGTCCTCGACTTCGCCGAGGTCCCGGCGCCGATGTTCACCTCGATGTTCACCTGCGCCCGCACCGGCGGCTGGTCGGCGCACATCCTCGAGCAGAAGCGCACCGGGCGCCTGATCCGCCCGTCCGCGATCTACACCGGACCCGACCCGCGCCCGGCCGACTCGGTCGAGGGCTGGAACACCGACTGGGCCAAGTAACACCCGCCGACAGTCGCTCAGAGGGACTCGACCGCGTCCTTGGCCTCCTTGAGGCCGAGGCCGGTCTCCTCGCGATGGACCTTGATCGCCTGGATCTTCTTGCCCTCGATCGCCAACTGCCGGACGCGAGCCGAGATCGGTGTCCCCGTGGCATGCGGTGTGGAGGCGGTGGGCACCGTCGGGCCCATGACCTGGCTGATCTCGTGCTCGGAGATGCCCTGGTGGCGGGCGAGCAGCTCGACCAGCGCCTCGAGCCGGCCGATGCGGGCGCGCAGCGCCTCGATGTCCCGGGCGGATGCCGCGTTGAAGATTCCCATGACCGGCAGGCTAACCGCCGTCACGGGTCGTGGTGTGCCGTCCGACAGGCAAGTGGCCTCGATCGTGATCGTCGGCACGCTCAGCAGGGCGTGCGAGCACCCCGGTTGCCTGTCCTACGGTCCGCTCGCCCGTGGACAGCCGCGCGGGTCGCGCGTCGGTCAGCGGGTGCTGACCAGCAGGTAGCGCTCGTCGGTGATCTCCTTGCCCCACAGCACCGGGTCGGTCAGCGGGGTGATCTTGGCGCGCAGCCGGTGCACCCGCACGGCCTGCGAGGCCTCGTCGGCGGTCAGGCCCGCGCCGGTGGACCAGGACCCCTCGACCAGCACGAGGATGCCGCCCGGGCGGAGCAGGTCGCACCACCGCGCGATCGTCTCGACCGGGTCCTTCATCGCCCACAGCACGTGCCGGCTGAGCACGACGTCGTACGCCCGTCGCGCCAACGTCGGCGCACTCGCGTCGTCGACCGTGAACCTGGCGCTGACGCCGCGCTCACGGCCCTTGGCCTGCGCGCGGGCCACCATCGACGACGAGAAGTCGATGCCGTCGACCTGGTGGCCGCTCTCGGCGAGAAGCACCGACAGCGAGCCGGTGCCGCAACCGAGGTCGGCGATCTTCGACGGTTCGTCCGGGAGTACGCCGAGCAACAGCCGGCGCCACGCCTCCCTGGTGGCCGGGTCCCGAAGCCCGTGATCGGCCTCGTCGTCGAACGTGTCTGCTTCCGCATCCCAGAGTGCTGGGGTCTGTCCCGAGATCATGCGACGAATCTAACGGCTGGGTGGGGACTCCGGTGGTTCGAGGCCCGACTGGATCGCGAAGACGACGAGTTGGGCCCGGTCGCGCGCGTGCAGCTTCACCATCGCGCGGGACACGTGCGTGCGCACGGTGTCGGGGCTGACCACCAGCTCTTCGGCGATCTCCTGGTTGGACCTGCCGGTGGCCACCCACGCCACCATCTCGCGTTCCCGCTCGGTGAGCTGGCCGAGCTGCGGGTGCGGCGTACGGCGGGTCTGCGCGCCGGTGCCGAAGTGCTCGATCACCCGCCGCGTGACCGAAGGTGCGAGCAGGGAGCCGCCTTGGGCCACCACCCGGATCGCGTCGAGGAGGGCGGTCGGCTCGGCGTCCTTGAGCAGGAATCCGGAGGCGCCCAGGCGCAACGCCTCGAAGACGTACTCGTCGAGCTCGAACGTGGTCAGCATGACCATGCGCACGTCGGCCAGGTCGGCGTCCTGGCCGACGGAACGCAGCAGCTCGAGGCCGTCCATCACCGGCATCCGGATGTCGCAGAGCACCACGTCGGGCCGTTCGCGGCGGATCATCATCAGCGCGCCGCGACCGTCCTCGGCCTCGCCGACCAGCTCGAGGTCGTCCTCGCCGGCGACCAGGGTGCGCAGGCCGACCCGCACCAGTGCCTGGTCGTCGACCAGCGCGACGCGGATCATGCGCCCACCGGCAGCACGGCATGCACCCGGAAGCCCTGGTCGGTCGGGCCCGCCTCGAAGGTCCCGCCCAGGGCGGTCACCCGCTCGCGCATGCCCCGAAGACCCATGCCCTCATCGTGCACCACTCCCCCACGCCCGTCGTCGGAGATCGAGACCTCCAGTGCGTCGCCGGACCGCTCGAGGGCGACGCTCACCGTCGACGCGTCGGCGTGGCGCAGCACGTTGGTCAGCGACTCCTGCACGAGGGCGTAGGCCGCGGCGTCGACGTCGTCGGGCAGGTCGCCCGCGGTGTCGTTGACCCGCACGGTCGGGCCGGCCGCCTGCACCCGCTCGACCAGCGTCGACAGCTCCGCGAGCCCTCGACGCGGTGCGCGGGGCGCCGCGTCGCCAGTCAGCTGCGAGAGCTCGCTGCGCAGGGCGTCGAGCGACTCGCGGCTGGTGTCGCGGATCGCCTCGAGGGCCTCGCGTACGGCGGCCGGGTCCTTCTCGAGCACGTGCAACGCGACGCCGGCCTGCATCGCGATCACGGCCAGTCCGTGACCGACGCCGTCGTGCAGGTCCTGGGCCATCCGGAGCTGCTCCTCGGTGGCCGCGCGCTGCCTGTCGATGACCCGGGCCTCGTCGCGGGTGCGCACCGCGGTGGCGATCGACGCGGCGGCGGAGACCAGGGCCCCCACTCCGATCGACTGCCACATGCCGACGTCGAACTCGTCCCACCGGAGTCCACGGACCAGGAGCCCCGCCCACACCAGCACACCCGAGCCGAGCACCAGCGGCCACCACGCGCGGAAGCGGCGCCGCGTCGCGACCAGGAAGGCCGCCGCCACGACGGTGAAGAAGATCGGCCCGTTGTTGCCACCCACCGCGAAGTACACGCCGACCAGGAGCCCGTTGGCGACCACGGCCGACGGCCAGCGGTCGATCAGGAACAGCACGGCGGCCGAGAGCACGGCGAGCACGACGGCGGCAATGCCCCCCGCCAGCTCCGAGCCGGGGTGGAAGTCGCCACGCTCACCGAGGTTCACCGCGCCGGAGCCGCCGGTGACGATCACCAGGACAGGGACGAGCCACCACCGGCGCCAGAGCACGGACAACGTCGAGTTCATGCCCACGACGCTAGGGCAGTCGGGCGCGTTCGTCGTACGACCCGACGCGGTGGCGGCGTACGCAATCGCGCGTAGGCCGCCCTGCCGTCACTCTGCGAGCTCGGCACGGATGCGAGCCACCTCGCTGACCAGCCGGTCGTCCGACCCCTCGCACAGCGCAGCGGCCCGGTCCACCTCGACCAGTGCGCCGGCGCGGTCGCCGCGACGGTCCAGGTGCCGTGCCAGGTCGAGCCGCACGGTGACCTCGACGCGGGTCAGCCCGTTGGTGGATGCGTAGTCGACGGCCTCACGGCAGTAGGCAAGCCCGCCCGCCGGGTCCTCGCCGGACACCGCGCGCGCAAAGCCACGCAGGCACACGGCGACCGTCAGCACGTGTCCGGACATGTGGGCACCACGTAGGGCCGTGCGAAAGATCTCCTGCGCCTCGCGGAAGTCTCCCCGGGCATGCGCGATGTCGCCGAGGGTGGCCTGGGCATCCGCTTCGATCTCGTGGAACCCGTGGTCCGACGCAACCTTCGAGGCCTCCACTGCCAACGCGGTGGCGGCGTCGAGGTCGCCGGCCTCGTAGCGCAGGTCGGCCAGACTGTTCAGCCCCGTCGACAACTCCGCCCACAGCCCATCGGCGCGCGCTATCGACACCGACTCCGCGACCAGCTCACCCGGCCGGACCGTCTCGCCCTGTGCCTTCAGGATCGAGGCCAGGTTCGTGGCCTGAAGCGCAGTGCGCCTGCGCTCGCCGGCCGCCTCGAAGGCCGACCTCGAGCTCTCGGCAAGCCGGGCGGCCTCTCCCAGGTCACCACGCACGTAGGCCAACGCACCCAGGTTGCCCTCGAGCGCGGCTCGTCCGACGGGGTCGTGCGTGCGGTGCTCGTGGATGGCCAGGGAGCGCAGGAAGTGTTCCCTGGCGGAGCCCGGATCACCGCTGCGGGCCCGGTTGACCCCCAGGGACGACTCGGCCAGCGCCTCACTGCGTGGATCGCCGTGATCGCGCGCGATGTCTCGAGCGCGCCGATGCAACCGGTCGCCCTCCTCGATGCGCCCGTGGCTGCTGAGCAGATCGGAGAACGACTGGGCCAGCTCGACCACGCGATGGGCGTCGCTGGGTCCGACGTCATCGACGGCGGCCAGCACGTTCGGCAGCTCCCGCGCCATCCACGCCAGTGCCTCGGATCTCCCGGCGAACTCCGGGACCACAGGGTGCGGCTCACGGATCCGGGCCTTGCTGAACGTCTCGGCCGGCCGCAGCAGGTCGTCGGCCAAGGCAGCCCGGCGCGAGTAGTGGCCGAGCAACCTCGACCGCGCAGCCCGTCGGGCGTCGTCGGACTCGAGAAGGCGCGCTCCCTCACCGGCGTACGCGCGCAACAGGTCGTGTTGGAAGTAGCGCCTGGCCGGCGACTCGGTGATGAGGTGGGCGCGGAGCAGGACCGCAAGACTGCGGCGTACGTCGTTCGCGTCGCGATCGCTCAACGCGGCCAGGGCGTGGAGCCCCGCGTCCTTTCCCGGCAACATGCCGAAGTGGCGGAAGAGTCGCGCTGCCTCGGCGGGGAGCGACTCGTAGGACCACGAGAAGACCGCGCGTACGTCGGTCGCGGGGCCGTCGCCGGCATCGAGCAGATCCAGGCGGTCGTGTTCTCCTGAGAGTTCGGCGACAAGGGCGGCAACCTTGCGGTCGGGATGTGCGCGCACCTGCTCGGCGGCAATCCGCAGCGCCAGCGGAAGGCGCGCACACAGACGCACGAGCTCGGCGGCGGGCGCGGACTCTTCGCGCACTCGGTCGTCGGTCAGCTCAACGAGGAGATCCAGGGAGTCCTGGTCGTTGAGTGGCGGCAGGTCCACGGTCTGCGCACCCTCGCGAACGGCGAGACCGGTCAGGCTCTCACGACTCGTCACCAGCACACAGCAGCCCTGCGTCGCGGGCAGCAACGGGCGCACCTGATCAGCCGACCGCGCGTTGTCGAGCACGATCAGCAGGCGGCGACCGTCGACCATGCTCCGGAACAGGGCGGCTCGCTCGTCCTCGTCCTCGGAGAGGCCGGCCGTGTCGAAACCAAGGCCGCGCAGGAACACGCCCAGCACGTCGGCCGGCGCGGCAGGGTTGTCGGCGCTGAATCCGCGCAGGTCGTAGAACAGCTGGCCGTCGGGGTAGTCGGCGCGATGCTGGCGCGCCCACTGCACGGCGAAGGCGGTCTTGCCGACACCTGCGGTTCCGGTGATCACCCAAACACCAGCCTCATCGGTCTCACCCCACTGCTTGTCGAGCCGGGCGAGGTCCTGGTCACGCCCGAAGAGACGGGAGGCGCCAGCGGGCAGCTGCGCCGGCGTCGGCCGTGGCTTGGCCGGTGGCTCGGCCTCGTCGCCGGCGAGGATCCGGGCCTGCAGGTCGCGGAGGGCGGCACCCGGTTCGAGGCCGAGCTCCTCACCCAGGCTCGCGTGCGCAGCGGCGTACGCCCCGAGCGCGTCGGCCGGGCGCCCGGCAAGGTGCAGCGCCCGCATGAGCAAGAGCTGGAGGCCTTCGTCCAAGGGGTGTTCCCGAGCCGCCAGCTCCAGCTCGGGCAGCACCGCGCCGTGGTTTCCGAGGGCCAGGTCGGCCTCGGCCAGGGACTCCAGCACCATCAGGCGGCGAGCGCTCCAGCGCTGCAGCTCAGGTGCCAACGCCAGCTCCTCGACATCGGCCATCGGCGCCCCCCGCCACAGGTCGAGCGCCTCACGGGCATGTCTCGACACCGCCGCCGGATCTCCCTCGAGGGCCAGCACCCGGGCAGCCAGGTCGTCGAACCCCGCCACGTCGTACTCGTCACGCTCGACGCGCAGCCGGTATCCGAAGGTTTCGCGCGAGAGTCGCTCGGGATCGTCGAGCATCGCCCGCAGCCGGTGGGTCAGCACCTGCAGCCGGGCTGGGGTGCGGGCAGCGACATCGCCAGGCCAGAGCGCCTCGATCAGGAGGTCGTCGCGCACGGTCTGGTTCGCTCGGAGGAGCAACCAACCCAGCATGATCCGCTGCAGCCTTCCGGCAGGCGTCACGTCCTGGCCGTCGTCGAGAACTCGCAGAGGTCCGAGTGCCTCGAAGCGCATCTGCATCACTCCCGAGTTCGAATCGAGACTCAGCCTAGACCCGTGGGCCGCGGGTGCTGTACGCGTTTTTGCGTAGCGGGGCGCCTCTTCCGGGCTGACGCCGTACGGCGGGATCCACGGAAACCTCGAGGGCATGAACGAAAACGTGGTGGAGACACACGGGTTGACCAAGAGGTACGGCGACCGCCTGGCCGTCGACGGGGTCGACATGACCGTGAAGACAGGCGAGGTCTACGGCTTCCTCGGGCCCAACGGCGCGGGCAAGACGACGACCTTGCGCATGATGCTCGGCCTGATCCGGCCCACGGCCGGCTCGGCGAGTGTCCTGGGGCAGCCCGCCGGGCGTCCCGACGTGACCGCACGCATCGGCGCGCTGATCGAGGGGCCGGGCTTCTACCCCTACCTCTCCGGCCTCGACAACCTCCGGGTGATGGCCCGCTACCGCGGCCTTCCGGAGTCGGCGGCCGCCGCGGCCCTGGCCCGGGTCGACCTGGCCGACCGGGGTAGCGACAAGTTCAAGTCCTACTCCCTCGGAATGAAGCAGCGCCTCGGCGTTGCCTCGGCACTGATGGGCGACCCCGAGCTGATCATGCTCGACGAGCCGACCAACGGGCTCGACCCGGCGGGCATGGCCGACATGCGGTCGTTGATCGTCGAGCTGGCCCGCGGCGGGCAGACCGTGCTGCTCTCCAGCCACCTGCTGGACGAGGTGCAGGAGATCTGCGACCGGGTCGGCGTGATCAACAAGGGCCGGCTGCTGCGGGAGTCGACCGTGGCCGACCTGCGCGGCGGTGCCTCGCTCGTCGTACGCGGGTTCCCCGTCGACGCGACGCTCGCGGTGGCGATGGAGGTCGCCGGCGAGGACGCCGTCCACCTCGACGGGGAGGACGTGCTGCTCGATGTCGCACCCGATCGGGCCCCTGGTCTCACCCGGGCACTCGTGTCGCGCGGGGTCGACGTACACCGGATCGGGTCCACCGAACGGACCCTCGAGTCGGTCTTCTTCGAGATGACGGCCGACTCGCAACCCGACGAGAACGACATGGAGGCAGCGTCATGAACGCCCTGATCGCAAGCACCCGCGCAGAGGTCCTGCGCCTGCGGAAGTGGCCGGCGGTGTGGGTCACCATCGGCGCCTGGATGGCGCTGAGCCTGATGTTCGGCTACCTGTTCAACTACCTGTCCTACACGAGCGGGGACAGCAGCTTCAGCAACGAGGGTACGACGAAGGCGGCCCTGCTCGCGGAGATGATGCCGGCCAACGTGCCCGACGTCTTCGTGCAGGGAATGCCGATGTTCGGCGGGGCGCTGATGATGGTGCTCGGCGCGATCGTGGCCGGCAACGGCTACGGCTGGGGCACGTGGAAGACGGTCTTCACCCAGGGCCCGTCACGCACCTCGGTGATCGCCGGGTCGCTGGTCTCGGTGACCGTCGCCGTGCTCGGCGTGATGGTCGCGTCCCTGCTCCTCGACTTCGGCTGCTCGCTGGTGATCGCCGGCACCGAGGGACAGTCGGTCGTGTGGCCCTCCCTCGGCGCCATGGCGGAGTCCTTCGGGGCCGGGTTCCTGGTCCTCGAGATGTGGGCGCTGGCGGGCTTCGTGCTCGGCACCGTGGCTCGCGGACCGGCGCTGTCGGTCGGCCTGGGCCTGGTCTGGGCGCTGGTCATCGAGAACCTGCTGCGCGGCGTCGGGCAGCTGCTCTCGCCGGTCGACGCGTTCACCCAGGTGCTGCCCGGCACCGCGGCGGGCTCCCTGATCGGTTCGATCGTGGGCGTCGAGCGCGGAGGCGACGGCACGCCGGGTGTGCTGGACGTGCTCTCCGGGACGCAGGCGACATGGACCGTGCTGGCCTACGTGGTGGTGCTGCCGGTGATCGCCCTGTGGCTGGTACGGCGACGCGACGTCGTCTGAGGATCCGCTCCCCGGCGAATCGTCAGACCTGCTTGGCGAAACACCGTGAGATCGGCGAGTCCCGGTAGTAGCCGAAACCGTCGATGGGCGTGTAGCCCGAGGTCTCGTACAACGCGATGGCCTCGGGCTGACGCTCACCGGTCTCCAGGATCAGCACCTCGGCCCCGGCCTGCGCCGCCGTGGTCTCCAGATGGGCCAGCATCACCCGCGCCAGGCCGCGATGGCGAGCCCGCGGCACGACGAACATCCGCTTGATCTCGGCGGTGGTGCGCGACCCGAGCGCGAGTACGTCGTCCCGCCTGCGCCACGCACCCGAGGCCACCGGCTCGTCGTCCACGTAGCCCACGAAGAAGCTGCCGCCCGGCGGTTCGAACATGGCGGGGTCGAGTGGGGTGTCGTCGCGGCCGCCGTACCTCTCGACGTACTCGAGCTGCACGTCCTCGATCAGCCGCAGGGCGTCGCTGTGGCCGAAGCCGACCCGTGCGATGCGCAGGTCAGCGGATGCCGTCACCGTGTGGACTCCATTCGTCAGTGGCTTGAGCCGGATGACACAATAGGGCTTCGCTGACAGCGTGGTCAGGTAACTCACCCCTGAACGAAGATGAGGTTGTCCGATCGTGACCGACATCCAGATCCCCGCTGACCTGCTCCCCGCCGACGGACGCTTCGGCGCCGGGCCCTCCAAGATCCAGACCTCGCACCTCGACGCGCTCGCCGCCACCGGCGACAAGCTGCTCGGTACGTCGCACCGCCAGGCCCCGGTCAAGAACACCGTCGGCCGGGTGCGCGAGGGCCTCGCCGCACTGTTCGACCTGCCCGAGGGCCACGAGGTCGTGCTCGGCAACGGTGGCGCGACCGCCTTCTGGGACATCGCCACCTTCGGCCTGATCCGCGAGAAGAGCCAGCACCTCACCTTCGGTGAGTTCTCCTCCAAGTTCGCCAAGGCCGCCAAGCAGGCGCCGTGGCTGGCCGACCCGTCGGTGATCGAGGCCCCCACCGGTTCGCGTCCCGACGCGGTCGCCGAGGACGGCGTCGACGTCTATGCCTGGGCCCACAACGAGACCTCGACCGCGGTGATGGCTCCCGTCGTCCGCCCCGCGGGTGCCGCCGACGACGCGCTGGTGCTGGTCGACGCGACCTCCGGCGCCGGCGGCCTGCCGGTCGACCTCAACGAG
The DNA here is from genome assembly GCF_001427925.1 of Nocardioides sp. Root151. NCBI lineage: Bacteria > Bacillati > Actinomycetota > Actinomycetes > Propionibacteriales > Nocardioidaceae > Nocardioides > Nocardioides sp. Root151. The sequence continues at coordinate 275,929 of NZ_LMGG01000007.1, read as the reverse complement.
GTCGACGCCTACTACTTCGCGCCGCAGAAGTGCTTCGCCTCCGACGGCGGCCTGTGGATCTCGATCATGTCGCCGGCCGCTCTCGAGCGGGCCGCGTCCATCGCGGCCAGCGGTCGCCACATCCCGGCGTTCTTCGACCTGCCCACCGCGATCGACAACTCCGCGAAGAACCAGACCTACAACACGCCGTCGGTCGCCACGTTGTTCCTGATGGCCGAGCAGCTGGACTGGATGAACGCCAACGGCGGCCTCAAGGGCATGGTCGAGCGCACCACCGCCTCGTCCGACGCGCTCTACGGCTGGGCCGAGAAGACGGCCTACACCACGCCGTACGTCGAGAACCCCGACCACCGCTCACTGGTGATCGGCACCATCGACTTCGACGACGCGATCGACGCGGCGGCGATCGCTGCGACCCTGCGGGCCAACGGCATCGTCGACACCGAGCCCTACCGCAAGCTGGGCCGCAACCAGCTCCGCATCGCGATGTACCCCGCGGTCGACCCGTCGGACGTCGAGAAGCTCACCGCCTGCATCGACCACGTCGTCGGCCAGCTCTGACCTCTCGATAGTCCCTGACGTTTCGGTCCTCGCATCTCGATAGTCCCTGACGTTTCGGTCCCTCCAAGGGCCGAAACGTCAGGGACTATCCCGGTTGTGGGGCCGAAACGTCAGGGACTATCTCGGTTTGAGGGAGCGGAGGAGTACGACGACCGCGGCGAGACCGAAGAGTCCGCCGACGGCCCAGGGCCAGACGTCGCGTTGGGAGTCCTCGTCGGAGTTGGCTGACGTCGTGTCGCCGTCCGACGCGCTGGCGTCCGGGGACGCGGTGCCCGACGCGCCGGCGTCCGGGGACGCGGCGCCCGAGGGGCTGGAGCCGGCGTCCATGGCCTCACGGATCGGCCGCGGCACGTCGACCCGCAGCACTTTGGCGTGGACGCCCTCCGAGCTCAGGTAGATGCGGTCGTCGGGGCCGACCGCGAGCCCTTCGCCCTGCTGTTGCGAGGGCAGCTCGAAGTCGCCGATCTCGCTCATCGTCGCGGTGTCGTAGACGTAGGCCTTGCCGTAGTTGCGCAGCACGAAGTGCAAGCCGTCGGGGAAGAACGCCCCGTCGGTGATCAGTCCCGAGGTCTCCCCCACGGGCTTGAAGACATTGCGGCCGGGCCCGAGAGTGGCCGGGGCCTCGAGGACCTGGCCGCCGAGGACTCCCTTGGTCACGGCGTAGAGCCGCCCGGTGACGGGGTGCACCATGAGCGTCTCGGCGTCCTCGGGACCGCCCTGCCAGGAGACTTCGTGGCGATCCGTCGAGGAGCCGTCGAACGGCACCCGCACGACGGCAAGGTCGTGCCGGCTGGCCCGGTTGTCGCCGATGTCGGCCACCCAGACCGCCTGCTCGCCGTCCGCGGCCGGGGCGATCGCCTCGACGTCCTTCGCGATGCCGGGGTAGTCACGTTGGGACGTGGTGGAGCAGTCGTCCGGATCGATGAAGAAGACCCTGGCCGTGTCGCCCGAGTCGTTCATCGTGATCATCGTGTCGGGGCGCACGACCAGCCCGCTGGACTCGTTGATCGCCGGGTCCTTGAACGAGCAGACCACGTCGGGCCTGGGCCCGGTGTCCGCGGCGGCGACACCCATGGCGAAGGGCGCGACGATGACCGCCGCCGCGAACCATCCCCGCATCAGACCTCCACCAGGTCGGCCAGCTTCGGGCGCACTCCCCAGGTCTCGGTCAGGTCGTCGTACTCCTTGCGCACGCTGCCGCCCTTGACCCGGCCGCCGGCACGCACCGCCCGCAGCAGCGTGTTGCGCGGTGTGTGCTGGCTCTCGACGAACTCGACGACGTCGACCTTGTAGCCGAGCACCCGCAGGATCGAGGCGCGCAACGCGTCGGTGAGGGTGTCGGCGAACCGCTCACGGAGGATGCCGTGCCGGGTCAGCATGGAGTACGGCGCGGGCGTGGGGTTGCGCCGCAGCTGGGCGGAGATGTCGTGGTGGCAGCACGGCGCGGCCAGCACCAGCGCGGCCTCCCAGTCGAGAGCCCTCGCCAGGGCCTCGTCGGTCGCGGTGTCACACGCATGCAGGGCGAGTACGACGTCGGGCCGTCGCTCCAGTGACGCACCCGCGATGGAGCCGACCACGAAGTCGGTCTCGTCAGAGATGCCCAGGCCCTCCGCGACGCCGCTGTTGTGGGTGGCCGACTGCTGCTTCACGTCGACGCCGGTGAGGTGCACCGGCAGCCCGCGGACGTGGCTGAGGTAGCGGTGTGCGGCGAAGGTCAGGTAGGCGTTGCCGCAGCCGAGGTCGACGATGCGCAACGGCTCGTCGGCGGTCGCCTTGCGCAGGGCGCCCTTGGCCACTGCGTCGGTGATCGAGGCGTCGAGCAGTCGCAGGAACTCCTCCACCTGTCGGTACTTGGCCTGACGGGTCGGCTTGATCCGGCCCTGGGCGTCGGAGATGCCGAGGGCCACCAGGACCGGGTCGTCCTCGGGGAGAAGCCGCTGCTTGGGCTTGTCGTGACCGCGCTCGGCCTCGACCTCGGCCTCACGTGCACTGGTGTGCACCATCGCCTCGAGCTTCTTGGTCACCCGGATCTGGTGCTGCTCGGTGGTGGTCTCGACGTGCCAGTTCGCGAACGGCTGGTCCAACAGGTCGTCGACCGCATCCCTCGCGGCGTCACCGGCGTGGTTGGAGGTGTGCGCCTGCGTGTCGTCGTACGCCGTGACCTGCAGGTGGCGGCCGGCCTTGAGGTCGACGTAGCGCAGCTCGACGCGCTTGAACTTCGTCTCCTGGCCGCGCTGGCGACCAGAGGCGACGGCCCGCACCAGGACGGTGTCGTCGAGCATCAGCCCGCGCATCCGCGCCAGGGCCCGCAGCAGGGGTTCGGCGGCCATCACTTCACCAGCGCGGCGACGACGACGACGAGCAGCAGCCCCACCAGCGCCACAGGGATGACAAGACGGCGGTAGCGGGGATTCATGCCCAGATCCTACGTCCGCGCCCCCGCGAGCAGCTCGGCCAGGTGCAGGGCGCGCACGCCGGCCAGGTCGTCGAGCTGCACCCGGCACGACATGCCGTCGGCCAGGACCACCGCCTCCGGACCCGCAGCGCGTACGGCGGGCAGCAGCGTGTGCTCGGCCACGGCCACCGACACCTCGTAGTGACCGCGTTCCACGCCGAAGTTGCCGGCCAGGCCACAACAGCCGCCCAACCTCGTGACGGTGGCGCCCGCCCGGCGCAACAGGGCCTCGTCGGCCTCCCATCCGAGCACGGACGCGTGGTGGCAGTGCGGTTGGGCGACGACCTCGACGCCGGTCAGGTCGGGCGGCGTCCAGTCGATCGAGGTGAGGAACTCGGCCAGGGTCCGCACGCCACCTGCCACCGCGGTCGTGCGCTCACCGGGCACCAGCTCGGTCGCGTCGCTGCGCAAGGAGGCCAGGCAGGACGGCTCGAGCCCGATCACGGGAACCCCTGACGCGACGTAGGGGTGCAGCGTCGAGACGGCGCGCGCCACGATCGTGCGGGCCGCGTCGAGCTGGCCGGTGGTGATCCAGGTCAGGCCGCAGCAGGCGGTCTCGTCGATGACCCGTACCCGCAGGCCCGCCGCCTCGAGGACCCGGATCGCGGCCAACCCCGACGAAGGTGAGAAGTGGTCGGTGAACGAGTCGGCCCAGAGCCACACGTCGGGGGCAGCGGTCTCCTTCGCCCGGGTCAGGCGACGCAGCGACGACCGGGCGAAGGTCGGGAGGCCGCGCCGTTGGTCCATGCCGGCGACGGCGCGGGCCAGGTTGGCCAGCGGCTTGACCCGCAGCGACGCGTTGAGCGCCGGCGCGGCCCGCGACGCGAGTCGCGCCCACCGTGGAAGGCGACCCAGCGTGTAGTGGCTGCGCGGCCGGCGCTTCCCCTTGAACTGCTGGTGGAGGACCTCCGACTTGTAGGTCGCCATGTCGACACCAGTCGGGCAGTCGCGGGCACATCCCTTGCAGGACAGGCAGAGGTCCAGCGCCTCGGAGACCGCCGGGTCCGCCAGCCCGTCCACCAGCGACCCGTCGAGCGCCTCCTGCAGCACCCGGGCGCGGCCCCTGGTCGAGTCCTTCTCGTCCCTCGTCGCCGTGTACGACGGGCACATCACGCCACCCGGTCCGGTGTTGTCGGCCAGGCACTTGCCGACGCCGGTGCACCGGTGCACCGCGTTGCCCAGGGACCCGTCGTCGTGCGCCAGCGCGAGCAGCGGACGCACCGGGGCGACCGGGCGACCCGGCCGGAGATCGGCGTCGACAGGTGCCGGGTCGACCAGCACTCCGGGGTTGAGCAGGTTGTCGGGATCGCAGATTCGCTTCGCCGCGATGAAGAGTGCGATCGAGTGCTCGTCGTACATCATCGGCAGCAGCTCGGAGCGGGCCCGCCCGTCGCCGTGCTCACCGCTGAGCGAGCCACCGTAACGGCGCAGCGCCGTCGCGCAGTCGGTGAGGAACGACCGGAAGCGCGCTCCCCCGTCGTCGAACTCGAAGTCGATCCGCACGTGCACGCAGCCGTCGCCGAAGTGGCCGTAGGGCACGCCGTCGAGCCCGTGCGCGCGCAGCAGCTCCTCGAAGTCGCGCAACCAGGCGCCCAGGTGCTCGGGCGGCACGGCGGCGTCCTCCCATCCCGAGTACGCCGGCCGGCCGAGGCTGCGCGCCGCCAGGCCGGCGCCGTCCTCGCGGATCCGCCACAGGGCGGCCTGTTCCGGCGGCGCGGTGACGACGCGGTGGTCGAGGGCGTCGGCTTTGCGAATCACCAACCCGGCAAGGGATTCGGCCTCACCTGACGACGCAGCACTGACCTCGACGAACAGCCAGCCGGCGCCCCTCGGCAGGTCGGGCACCGGACGCCCCGATGCCCTGACCACGTCGACGATGCGCGCGTCGAGGCCCTCGCAGGCGACCAGCGAGCGGCCACCGGCGGCGAGGATCGCCGGCACGACGTCGGCGGCCTCGACCATCGAGGGATAGCCCAGTGCCACCAGGACCGTGCTCGCCGGCTCGGGCACCAGCTCAACGGTGGCAGAGGCGATCAGCGCGAGGGTGCCCTCCGAGCCGACCAGGAAGCGATCGAGTCGGCGCCCCTTCTCGGGCAGCAGGTGCTCGAGCGAGTAGCCACTGACCTGGCGTCCGAACCTGCCGAACTCCGTGCGCACGTGGGCCATAGACGCGTCCACCAACGCGAAGAGGTCTGCTCCGACGGCACTGGCTCGCACGGTGTTGGAGGGCGCAGTCTTGACCGCCTCGCCGGTGCCGAACACCACGTCGAGGCCGGCCACGTTGTCCGACGTACGCCCGAAGCCCAGGGCCCGGGAGCCGCAGGCGTTGTTGCCGAGCATGCCGCCGATGGTGCAGCGGGTGTGGGTCGACGGGTCGGGGCCGTAGCGCAGCCCGAGAGGCGCCAACCGGCGCTGCAGCTGGGCGTGCACGACGCCCGGCTGCACGTGGGCCGTACGGGCCTCCGCATCGACGGAGATGATCCGGTTGAGGTGGCGCGACGTGTCGACGACGATGCCCGGCCCCACGGCGTTGCCGGCGATCGACGTACCGGCCCCGCGCATGGTCACCGACGTGCCGGCCTCGCGCGCGACCTCGAGGACGGCGGCCAGCTCGTCAGGGTGGCGGGGTCGTACGACGGCCTGCGGGACCACCCGGTAGAGCGAGGCGTCGGAGGAGTAGAGAGCGCGGTCCAGGGTCGAGTCGGACACGTCGGTCACGCCCCGCCGGCGGAGACCGGCCAGCACGTCGTTCATCCGGTCTCCCTCAAGGCCGCGGCGGCCGGTAGCGCCTGGTGTACATCAGGATGATGTGGCCGCCGACGGCGACGAGGAACACGACAAGGGCAATGACCCCCACGGTGCCCAGGGACGGCTGCGGGTCGTCGGCGACCTTGACCGTGATCAGCAGCATCACGGTCATCAACGTCATCACACAGCCACCGATCCAGGCCAGGTCGTTGCGGAGCATCCGGCGCAACGTGTCGGTGTTCTGCGGCTGCAACCAGAAGGACTTGTGCGGCACGTTGATGTGCTTCAGGGAGGCGCGGGGGAAGTGGTGCAGGCACAGCCCGAGTAGACCGGTGAGGACCAGACCGATCACGGCCATCGACAGCACGGCGATCCCGCGGCCCTGGAAGGCGTCTGCGTTGCCGTTCACGTCGAAGTGCACGGGAACCTCGTCGGGATACCTCACGGCGGCGAGTGCCACCGAGGCGAAGTAGGTCAGCACGCTCAGTCTGAAGAACCAGATCACCAGTGCTCCATGGAGTTCCGGAAGACGCCGGCGAGGTCGTCCCCGGTGACCTCACGGGGAGCCGTGGCCAGGAGTCGCTGCTGCTTGAGGGCGCCCGCGACGAGATCGTCGACGTCGCCGTCGGCGTACCCGACCTCCGCGAGGCCGCTGGGCAGGCCGATGTCGCGCATCAGCGCGGTGAGCACGTCGGGCAGCAGGGCCGGCGAGTCCGCGGCGGACGACGCCGGGTCGAGCAGTCGCGCGGCGTGCAGGTGGCGCTCGGGTGCGGCGTCGAAGGTGAACCGGAACGCCTCCGGAGCAGTGAGAGACACCGCCATGCCGTGCGGCACCATCGCCTCGTCCTGCGGGTAGCCCGCCGGGCGGTAGTCGCGCACCCGGCCGGCGATCGGATAGGCGTTGGCGTGGGGGATGTGCACCCCGGCGTTGCCGAAGCCCATGCCGGCGAACGTCGCAGCCAGGGCCATCTGCTCACGTGCGGGGGCGTCGGAGCCGTCGCGCACGGCGGCCCGGAACGCGCCGGCCAACAGGGACAGCGCCTTCTCCGACCACATGTCCGCGATCGGGTTCGCCCCGCAGTAGGGCACCCGCTCGCTGGCCTGCTTGGCCGGGAAGTCGGCGAACCAGCGCGCGGTGTAGCTCTCGAGCGCGTGGCAGAGGATGTCCATGCCCGCCGCGGCGGTCACCATCGCGGGCTGGGTCATGGTCAGGTCGGGGTCGACGACGGCCAGGGTGGGCCGCAGCCGCGGGTGGCTGATGCCGGTCTTCACCTTCAGCGACAGCACGTCGAGCACGCAGATCGTGGTGCTCTCGCTGCCGGTGCCGGTGGTGGTGGGTACGGCGACCAGCGGCTTCAGGGCATGTTCAGGGGCGAGGGCGCGACCGACCGGCGCGTTGATGTAGTCCATCAGCTCGCCCTCGTTGGTGCCCAGGAGGTTGACCGCCTTGGCGGTGTCGATGGCCGACCCGCCGCCGACCGCGACGTACGCGTCGAACGGACCCTCGGACCGGCCGAACTCGACGGCCCCGGCCAGGCTCTCGTCGGTCGGCTCGACGTGGGCGTCCTCGAAGACGACCACCTCGATGCCCGTGGCCGCGATCTGTTCGGCGATGCGGGCCGGGTGACCGGTGGCGGCCACGCCGGGATCGGTGACCAGCAGGACCCGGCGCGCGTCGTACGTCGCGAGGTCGTGGCCGATCTCCGCGGACGCCCCGCGGCCGAACTTGAGCCCTGGTGCGCCGTAGGTGAAGACCGTCTCCGTCATGCAGCCAACCTAACGGTCGAGCGACAAGGCGTGGCGCACGACGTCGAGCACCGGGACGGCACCGGACTCGACGTCGGCGACCGGCACCCAGGCCACCCGGTCGGTGGTGCCGTCGACCTCGACCACCCGGGGTTCTGCGTCGGCGGCGACGGTCGCGTCGAAGATGAGGTGGATGCCGTGGAAGTCCTCGTGGCGGCCGCTCGGAGCGGTCCCGCCGAACTGGACGTCGTGCACGTCGAGGACCGTGCCGGGCGTGCAGTCGACGCCGCACTCCTCCCGCACCTCGCGGACCAGGGCGTCGGCCGGGCGCTCTCCGTGGTCGATGCCGCCTCCGGGGAGGGTCCAGTGGCCGGTGTGGAAGGCCCTCTCCGAGAGGCGGGTCAGCAACACGGTGTCGGCGCGCCGGATCACGGCGTACGCCGCGACCCGCTGCAGCTGGAACGGCCGGTGCTCGGCGAGCGCCTCGTGCACGAGGGAGGTCACCGAGACAAACCCGCGGCGTACGTCGGCCAGCGGCACCCAGGCCGCCTCGACGGTCGACCCGTTGACCTCGACGACGTGCGGCTCGGGTGCGTCGGTGGGCACCCAGCCCTCGAAGACGATGCGCAGCGCGTGGTAGTCGGCCGGGCGTTCGCCGTGGGTGGCCTTCGGGTTGTGCAGCGAGTAGACCCGGGCCTCCTCCGAGACCGTGGCGTCGAGCCCGGCCTCCTCGTGGATCTCGCGGACGACCGCCTCGCGGGGGTCCTCACCGTGATCGAGCCCACCACCGGGGAGCGTCCACAGCGGCGCCTTCGAGATGCGCGGGGCGAGGCGGGAGAGGAGGATGCGGTCGTCCCTGAGGATCACGGCGTACGCCGCGACACGCTGACGTTTCGGAAGTCGACCCATGTGGCCCGACTGTAGTCGTGTGACACCTCGACTTGCGCGAGCGGCTCGTTTCGCTACGGTGAATCGAATGGCCCGCGACCCCTGGCTCGACAACGTCAAGTTCACCCTGGTTACCCTCGTGGTGATCGGGCACTCGCTGGGCCTCCTCGGAGCCACGGCTCTCGACCTGCAGGTCTACGACTTCATCTACTACTGGCACATCCCCGCGTTCGTGCTGCTGAGCGGCCATCTCTCGAAGGACTTCGAATGGGACCGACGGCACTTCTCGTCGTTGTTCACCACGATCGCGCTGCCCTACCTGATGTTCGAACCGGCACTGCTCTACTTCCGCCGCGAGATCGACCAGCCCGAGGACGGGCCGATGTGGCTCGAGCCACACTGGGCGATGTGGTACCTCTGCGTGCTCTTCTTCTGGCGTCTCGCCACGCCGTTGCTCAAGAGGCACTGGGTCGCCTGCCCCCTCGCGGTCGGTGTGTCGCTGCTGGGCGGGCTGTCCGACGAGCTGATCTTCTGCCTGCCCCGCATCCTGGGCCTGCTGCCGTTCTTCGTGCTCGGCCTGCACCTCAGGCGTGAGCACCTCAAGCTGCTCACCGCGTGGTGGGTCAAGCCCTTCGCCCTCGCCGCCCTGGTCTGGATCTTCCGGTTCAGCGCACACACCGACGAGTGGGCGAGGTCGGCGTTCCTCTACTACGACCAGGGCTACGAGGCGCTCGGCTTCAGCGACGGCGACGCGATGGTGATCCGCGCCAAGGTGATGGCGATCGGTCTCCTCGGCCTGGCCAGCGTCCTGGCCCTGATCCCACGCCGGGCCTCCGTGATCAGCACGATGGGCTCATCGACCCTGGTGGTCTACCTCTTCCACGGCTTCGTCGTCCGGTACGCCGACTACCGCGGCTGGGTCGAGCCCTACCTCGACAACCAGTGGCTGTCACTGACGTCGGTGATCGGCTCGGCCATCGCGCTCTCGCTGTTCCTCGCCGCGCCACCAGTGGCCCGTGTGCTCACGTGGATCGTCGATCCGGTGGGTTCAGTGCGTCGTCTACGGTATGTCGGTGGCTCGCGATCCCTGGCTCGACAACGTGAAGATGACACTGGTGACAGTCGTCGTGATCGGCCACGCGTTGGTGCTGGTTCTCCATGAGGAGCGCACCCCACAGCTCTACGACTTCATCTACTTCTGGCACATCCCGGCGTTCGTCCTGGTCACCGGCTACCTCTCCAGGAGCTTCGCCTGGACCCGGCCCAAGCTGTGGGCGCTCTTCTGCACGATCGTGGTGCCCTATCTGATCTTCGAGTGGGCGATGCTCACCTTCCGGCACCACTACGGCGACCACGACACCACCGAGACCACGATGTGGCTCGATCCGCACTGGCCGATGTGGTACCTCTCGGCCACGTTCCTGTGGCGGATGGCCACCCCGATCCTGGTCAAGCACTGGTCGGCCATCCCGTTGAGCGTGGTGGCCAGCCTGGCGATCGGCACCCAGGACGCCGAGTGGACGACGTACCTCGACCTGCAGCGCACGATCGGGTTCCTCCCGTTCTTCGTGCTCGGCCTGCACCTCCGCTCGAAGGACCTGCAGCGCGTGCGGGGGCGGTTCACGCCGATCCTGGGCCTGGCCGTGGTCGTGGGCCTCTACCAGCTGGCCGGCCACTCGTCCGAGTGGCTGGTCTCGCACGGCACCTGGCCCTCGCGCTGGCTGTGGTACTCCCACCCCTACGACAGCTTCGGGATCAGCACCGGCGACGCGATGTGGATCCGCTTCCGCATCCTCGTGCTGGGTGTGATCGGCACCTTCGCGGTGATGTCGCTGGTGCCGCGCGGGCGCAGCTGGTTCACCGCCATGGGGGCCGCGACGCTCGTGGTCTACCTCTTCCACGGCTTCGTCGTACGCCGGCTCGAGTACGCCGACTACACCGAGTGGGCAGACGACCACGGCTCCTGGACGATCTGGTTCACCATCGGCGTCGCCGTGCTGATCGCCCTGGTGCTGGCCGCGCCGCCGGTGGCCCGCCGGCTCACCTGGTTCGTCGATCCCATCGGCTCGATCCAGCGCGCCCGTTCCCGCTGACCCGTCGCCAGTTCCGATCGACCTGTCGCCAGTTTCGAGAACAAACGACGGGTCGATCAGAACTCACGACAGGTCGATCGGGCCCCAGGTGGGGCGCACGGCGCTGCGCGGCACCTCGTCGAGCCGGGCCGCCTCGGCCCGGTCGGGGGCATGACCGCCCAGGTGCGCGGGGTACCAGGGCGCGTACTCCCCCGGCCGCGGCCGGTGGTGCGGCAGCCGTTGCAGCTCCTCGAGCAACGACGTGAGCGTGGCACCCAGCCCGCGGGTCCACTCGGTGATCTCCTCCCCCGGTGCCACGGTCAGGGGCTCGCCGAACGAGACGTCGACCCGCCGTCCCCGCGTCCAGTCGGGAGGCGGCTCGCGGCCGTCGACGGGGCGGCCCACCGAGTAGATCCGCTGCGACCCCCACAGCGCCACCGGGACCACCGCGGCACCGGTCTCCCGGGCGAGTGACGCGACGCCGCGCATGAGGGGTCGCACCGTGTAGGAGTAGGAGATGCCGGCCTCGGGAAACGCGCACACCGCCTCACCGGCGCGCAGCAGTGTCCGCGCCCGCAGGTACGCACCGGCCGGCGCCGTGCGGTCCACCGGGACGTGCTGCATCTTCTCCATGAACCACCCCGCCCACGGCACGTTCCACACGTCGTGACGGCACATGAACCGGACGTAGGGCCGTCGCTCCACGGCCGCCTTCTGCACGAACACGAAGTCCGGGTAGGACACGTGCGTGCAGGCCAGCAGCACCGGACCCGACGTCGGCAGGTGAGCGGCACCCCGTGACTCCACGTGTACGTCGAGTGCCCGGAGCGCGCCACGCCCCAGCAGGTTGACCGCTGCGTGGATGCGGTCGCTCATGACGGGAAGCCTGCAACACGTGACGCGTGTGGCGGTTCAGATCCCTGCCGTGGGGAACACTCTGCGCATGACGACTCCGATTGCCGCGCTCCGCGTGATCATCCTGCCGATGATGCTGTTCCCGATCTTCCTGCTGATCGCGATCTGGTTCGTGACGCCCGACGACCGTTTCGCCGCCGTCAGCGACTCCACCCAGTTCGTGATGGCCGGCGTGATCGCATTCAGCGTCCTCGCCATCCAGTTCTTCGGCTACCGCGCGGCACCGAGCCCCGACGGGGCCAGCGCGTCGCAGGCGGCCGCTGACGGCGTCGTCCGGTTCCGGACGCTGACCTTCGTGCGTCACGCCCTGGCGGAGCTGCCGCTGATCGCCGGGTTGGCGATGACGTTCATCGACAGCGGCAACGGGATGGTCCCGTTCGTCCTCGGCTGCGTGGCGACACTGGGCCTCATGGTGTGGCACGTACTACCCAACGACTCCCAGATCGCCAAGGTCGCCGCGCAGCTGGAGTCACGGGGCGCGCGCGTCCCCCTGCGTGAGGCGATGTACGGCCAGCTCGTCCACTGACCGGTCCACGGAGAAAATGCCACGAGGGCCCCAGCCGGATCGGCTGGGGCCCTCGATGCTGACTACGTCGGATCAGTTCTGGTAGGAACCGAAGTCGAAGTCGTCCAGTGCGACGGCCTGGCCGCCGGTGCCACCGAACTCGTAGTCGTAGTTGTCGTAACCGGAGACCGAGTACGCCGCGGCGCGGGCCTCCTCGGTGGGCTCCACCCGGATGTTGCGGTACCGCTCGAGGCCGGTACCCGCCGGGATCAGCTTTCCGATGATCACGTTCTCCTTGAGACCACGCAGCGAGTCGCTGCGGCCGTTGATCGCGGCGTCGGTGAGCACTCGGGTGGTCTCCTGGAAGGAGGCCGCCGAGAGCCACGACTCCGTGGCCAGCGAGGCCTTGGTGATGCCCATCAGCTCGGGACGACCCGAAGCCGGCTTGCCACCCTCGGAGAGAACGCGGCGGTTCTCCTCCTCGAAGCGGACCCGGTCGACCAGGTCGGACGGCAGCAGGTTGGTCTCACCGGACTCGAGCACCGTGACCCGGCGCAGCATCTGCCGCACGATGATCTCGATGTGCTTGTCGTGGATCGACACGCCCTGGCTGCGGTACACGTTCTGCACCTCGTCGACCAGGTGCTGCTGGGCACGGCGGACACCGAGGATGCGCAGGACCTCCTTGGGGTCCTCCGTTCCCTGGGTGAACTTGTCGCCGACCTCGACGTGGTCGCCGTCGCTGACCAGCAGGCGCGAACGGCGGCTGACGGGGTACTCGATGACCTCGGAACCGTCGTCGGGCGTGACCACGATCTTGCGGGCCTTGTCACCGTCTTCGATGACCACACGACCGGCGACCTCGGAGATCGGGGCCAGACCCTTGGGGGTCCGGGCCTCGAAGAGCTCCACGACGCGGGGCAGACCCTGCGTGATGTCGTCGGCCGACGCCACACCACCGGTGTGGAAGGTACGCATGGTCAGCTGCGTGCCGGGCTCACCGATGGACTGGGCGGCGATGATGCCGACCGCCTCACCGATGTCGACCAGCTTGCCGGTGGCCAGCGAGCGGCCGTAGCACTTGGCGCAGGTGCCGGTGCGGGCGTCACAGGTCAGCACGGAGCGGACCTTGACCTCCACGATGCCGGCCGCGACCAGCTCCGCGATCTTGACGTCGCCGAGGTCTTCACCGGCGGCGGCGAGAACCTCGCCGGACTCCGGGTGGGTGACCTCGCCGGCCGAGGTGCGGGCGTACGCCGCGGTCTCGGCGTTCTCGTGCTTGATGACCGTGCCGTCGGACAGCTTCTCGCCGATCACCTTGGGCAGGCCGCGCTCGGTGCCGCAGTCGTCCTCACGGATGATGACGTCCTGCGAGACGTCCACCAGACGACGGGTCAGGTAGCCCGAGTCGGCGGTGCGGAGCGCGGTGTCGGCCAGACCCTTGCGGGCACCGTGGGTGGAGATGAAGTACTCCAGGACCGAGAGGCCCTCACGGAAGTTGGCCTTGATCGGCCGCGGGATGATGTCACCCTTCGGGTTGGCCACCAGGCCACGCATGGCGGCGACCTGACGGATCTGCATCATGTTTCCCGAGGCACCCGAGTCGACCATCATGTAGATCGGGTTGGACCGGTCGAAGTTCTTCTCCATCGCCTTGGCGACTTCGTTCGAGGCCTGGGTCCAGATCTCGATGAGCTCCTGGCGACGCTCGTCGTCGGTGACCAGACCACGCTCGAACTGCGTCTGCACCTTGGCGGCCTGCGTCTCGTAGCCCTCCAGGATGGAGGCCTTGTCGGCAGGCGTGGTGACGTCGTCGATGGAGACGGTCACACCGGAGCGGGTCGCCCAGTGGAAACCGGTGTCCTTGAGGGCGTCGAGCGACGCGGCCACCTCGACCTTGGTGTAGCGCTCGGCCAGGTCGTTGACGATCACGCCGAGCTGCTTCTTGCCCACCTCGTAGTTCACGAAGGCGTAGTCGGCCGGCAGCGCGTCGTTGAAGATCGAGCGACCCAGCGTGGTCTCGACGGACACGCCGTCGAGCCGCAGCGTGATCTTGCTCTGCAGCGTGATCTCGAGGCGGTCGAAGGCCATGATCGCCTCGGCCTGCGAGGAGAAGGCACGACCCTCGCCCGGCTGGCCGTCACGGTCGGTCGTCAGGAAGAACAGGCCGATGATCATGTCCTGGGTGGGCATGGTCACCGGACGGCCGTCCGACGGCTTGAGGATGTTGTTGGTCGAGAGCATCAGGATCCGCGCCTCGGCCTGGGCCTCGGCGGACAGCGGCAGGTGCACCGCCATCTGGTCACCGTCGAAGTCGGCGTTGAAGGCCGAGCAGACGAGCGGGTGGATCTGGATGGCCTTGCCCTCGATCAGCTGGGGCTCGAAGGCCTGGATGCCGAGGCGGTGCAGCGTGGGTGCACGGTTGAGCAGCACCGGGTGCTCGGTGATGACCTCTTCGAGGACGTCCCACACGACCGGGCGCGAACGCTCGACCATGCGCTTGGCGGACTTGATGTTCTGCGCGTGCGACAGGTCGACGAGGCGCTTCATCACGAACGGCTTGAAGAGCTCCAGCGCCATCTGCTTGGGCAGACCGCACTGGTGCAGCTTCAGCTGCGGACCCGACACGATGACCGAACGGCCCGAGTAGTCCACGCGCTTGCCGAGGAGGTTCTGACGGAAGCGACCCTGCTTGCCCTTGAGCATGTCGGAGAGCGACTTGAGCGGGCGGTTGCCCGGACCGGTCACCGGACGACCACGACGGCCGTTGTCGAACAGCGAGTCGACGGCCTCCTGGAGCATCCGCTTCTCGTTGTTGACGATGATCTCCGGGGCACCGAGGTCGAGCAGGCGCTTGAGCCGGTTGTTCCGGTTGATCACCCGGCGGTAGAGGTCGTTCAGGTCGGAGGTGGCGAAACGGCCACCGTCGAGCTGGACCATCGGGCGCAGGTCCGGCGGGATGACCGGAACGGCGTCGAGGACCATGCCGATCGGCTGGTTGCCGGTCTTGCGGAACGCGTCGACGACCTTGAGGCGCTTGAGGGCGCGGACCTTGCGCTGGCCCTTGCCGGTGGCAATGGTCTCGCGAAGGTTCTCGACCTCCTGGGCGATGTCGAAGTCCTGGAGGCGCTTCTGGATCGCCGTGGCGCCCATGTGGCCCTCGAAGTACTTGCCGAACCAGGTCTTCATCTCGCGGTAGAGCAGCTCGTCGCCCATGAGGTCCTGGACCTTCAGGGTCTTGAACGTGTTCCAGACCTCGTCGAGGCGGTCGATCTCGCGCTGCGCACGGTCGCGCAGCTGCTTCATCTCACGCTCGGCACCGTCGCGGACCTTGCGGCGCGCGTCGGCCTTGGCACCCTCGGCCTCGAGGGTGGCGAGGTCTTCCTCGAGCTTCTTGGAGCGGTCGTTGATCGAGGTGTCGCGACGACCCTCGAGGCGCTTGCGCTCGAGGTCGACCTTGCCCTCGAGCGAGGACAGGTCGTTGTGACGCGCGTCCTCGTCGACGGCGGTGATCATGTAGGCCGCGAAGTAGATGACCTTCTCGAGGTCCTTCGGGGCCAGGTCGAGCAGGTAGCCCAAGCGCGACGGAACGCCCTTGAAGTACCAGATGTGGGTGACCGGAGCGGCGAGTTCGATGTGGCCCATGCGCTCACGACGCACCTTGGAACGGGTGACCTCGACGCCACACCGCTCGCAGATGATGCCCTTGAAGCGGACCCGCTTGTACTTGCCGCAGTAGCACTCCCAGTCCCGGGTCGGGCCGAAGATCTTCTCGCAGAAGAGTCCGTCGCGCTCGGGCTTGAGGGTGCGGTAGTTGATGGTTTCCGGCTTCTTGACCTCACCGTGGCTCCACCCGCGGATCTCGTCCGCGGTGGCCAGGCCGATCTGAAGCTGGTCGAAGAAGTTAACGTCGAGCACTTTGGCTGCTTTCCTCGTTCTTCCGAAGTTCTTGAATGAAGGATGGGGACTGTGTCTCGATACGCCCTCGCCTAGCGGCTCGGGCTACTCGACAACCGAAAACTCGGTGATCGAGTAGCGCCGAGGGACGAGGCGCGTATCGAGATCATCAGACTTCTTCGACGGAGCTGGGCTCGCGACGGGACAGGTCGATGCCGAGCTCTTCGGCGGCACGGAAGACGTCTTCCTCCGCGTCGCGCAACTCGATCGACGAGCCGTCCTGGGACAGCACCTCGACGTTGAGGCAGAGCGACTGCATCTCCTTGACGAGAACCTTGAACGACTCGGGAATGCCGGAGTCGGGGATGTTCTCGCCCTTCACGATGGCCTCGTAGACCTTGACGCGACCGGGCACGTCGTCGGACTTGATCGTCAGCAGCTCCTGCAGGGCGTAGGCGGCGCCGTACGCCTCCATTGCCCAGACCTCCATCTCACCGAAGCGCTGGCCACCGAACTGGGCCTTACCGCCCAGCGGCTGCTGCGTGATCATCGAGTAGGGGCCGGTGCTGCGCGCGTGGATCTTGTCGTCCACGAGGTGGTGCAGCTTGAGGATGTACATGTAGCCGACCGAGACCGGGTCCGGGAACGGCTCGCCGGAGCGACCGTCGAACAGGTCCGCCTTGCCGTTCTCGCCGATCATCCGCACACCGTCACGGGTGGGCAGGGTCGAACCGAGCAGGCCGGTGATCTCGTCCTCGCGCGCACCGTCGAAGACCGGGGTCGCGACCTTGGTGTTCGGCTCGCCCTTCTCGGCGTGGATGTTGATCAGGCGCTGCTTCCAGTCGGAGTCAGCCGGGTCCTCGTGCAGGTTGAGGTCCCAACCCTGCTTGGCGAGCCAACCGAGGTGCAGCTCGAGGATCTGGCCGATGTTCATCCGTCGCGGGACACCCAGCGGGTTGAGCACGACGTCGACCGGGGTGCCGTCCTCCATGAACGGCATGTCCTCGATCGGCAGGATCTTCGCGATGACGCCCTTGTTGCCGTGACGGCCGGCGAGCTTGTCACCCACGGAGATCTTGCGCTTCTGGGCGACGTACACCCGAACCAGCTGGTTGACGCCGGGCGGGAGCTCGTCGCCGTCCTCGCGGTCGAAGACGCGCACGCCGATGACGGTTCCGGACTCACCGTGCGGGACCTTCATCGAGGTGTCGCGCACCTCGCGCGCCTTCTCACCGAAGATGGCGCGCAGCAGGCGCTCCTCCGGCGTCAGCTCGGTCTCGCCCTTGGGCGTGACCTTGCCGACGAGGATGTCACCGTTGGTGACCTCGGCGCCGATGCGGATGATGCCGCGCTCGTCGAGGTCGGCCAGCATCTCGTCGGAGACGTTCGGGATGTCCCGGGTGATCTCCTCCGGACCCAGCTTGGTGTCGCGGGCGTCGACCTCGTGCTCCTCGATGTGGATCGAGGTGAGGACGTCTTCCTGGACCAGGCGCTGGCTCAGGATGATGGCGTCCTCGTAGTTGTGGCCCTGCCACGGCATGAACGCCACGAGGAGGTTCGTGCCGAGCGCCATCTCGGCGTCGTCGGTGCACGGACCGTCGGCGATCGGCGAACCGGCGCGGCCGGTCAGCGGGTCGCGACCCTCGACCCGGTCACCCTCGGCAACCAGCGGGCGCTGGTTGATGCAGGTGCCCTGGTTGGAGCGGCGGAACTTCGCGAGGCGGTACGACGAGTAGGTGCCGTCGTCGTTCATGACCTCGATCAGGTCGGCCGACACGTCCTTGACCACACCACCCTTGTCGGCGGTGACGACGTCGCCGGCGTCGACGGCGGCACGGAGCTCCATGCCGGTTCCGACGATCGGCGAGTCGCTCCTGATCAGCGGCACGGCCTGGCGCTGCATGTTGGCGCCCATGAGCGCGCGGTTGGCGTCGTCGTGCTCGAGGAACGGGATCAGGGCCGTCGCGACCGACACCATCTGGCGCGGCGAGACGTCCATGTAGTCCACCTCGGCGGCGAGGATCTCGGAGACCTCACCGTGGCGCTGGCGGACCAGCACGCGCTCCTCGACGAACTTGTTCTTGCCGTCGAGCGGGGCGTTGGCCTGCGCGATGACGTACTTGTCCTCGTCGTCGGCGGTCAGGTAGTCGACCTTGTCGGTGACGACACCGTTCTCGACCTTGCGGTACGGCGTCTCGACGAACCCGAACGGGTTGATCCGGCCGTAGGAGGCCAGCGACCCGATCAGGCCGATGTTCGGGCCTTCCGGGGTCTCGATCGGGCACATGCGGCCGTAGTGCGAGGTGTGGACGTCGCGGACCTCCATGCCGGCACGGTCACGGGAGAGACCACCCGGGCCGAGCGCGGACAGACGGCGCTTGTGGGTCAGACCGGCGATCGGGTTGGTCTGGTCCATGAACTGCGAGAGCTGCGAGGTGCCGAAGAACTCCTTCAGCGCAGCCACCACGGGACGGATGTTGATCAGGGACTGCGGCGTGATGGCCTCGACGTCCTGGGTCGTCATCCGCTCGCGGACCACACGCTCCATGCGGGCCAGGCCCGTGCGGAGCTGGTTCTGGATCAGCTCGCCGACCGTGCGCATGCGACGGTTGCCGAAGTGGTCGATGTCGTCGGCGCGGACTTCCATGTCCTTGCCGTCGGCGTCGAGGAGGACCTCGCCGTCGCGGTTGGTCAGCTTGTCGTCGCCGTTGTGCAGGCGGACGATGTAGCGGATCGTGGCGACGATGTCGGAGATCGTCAGCGTCTGCTGGTCGAACGCCTCGGTCTGCGCCAGCTTCTTGTTGATCTTGTAGCGACCGACCTTGGCCAGGTCGTAGCGCTTGGGGTTGAAGTAGTAGTTGCGCAGCAGCGTCAGCGCAGCCTCACGCGTGGGCGGTTCGCCCGGGCGCAGCTTGCGGTAGATGTCGAGCAGCGCGTCGTCGGGACCCTGCGTGTTGTCCTTCTCCTCGGTCAGCACGATGGATTCGTACTGGCGGAGCTCGGCCATCACGGCGTCGTAGTCGTACTCCTCGCCGGTGTCCTCGGCGACGGCCACCAGGGCCTTGAGCAGGACGGTGACGTTCTGCTTGCGCTTGCGGTCGAGGCGTACGCCGACCAGGTCGCGCTTGTCGACCTCGAACTCGAGCCAGGCACCACGCGACGGGATCACCTTCGAGGTGAAGATGTCCTTGTCGGACGTCTTGTCGGCGGCGCGCTCGAAGTAGACACCGGGCGAACGAACCAGCTGCGAGACGACCACGCGCTCGGTGCCGTTGATGACGAAGGTGCCCTTGTCGGTCATCAGCGGGAACTCGCCCATGAAGACCGTCTGGCCCTTGATCTCACCGGTGTCGTTGTTGGTGAACTCGGCGGAGACGTAGAGGGGTGCGGAGTAGGTGAAGTCCTTCTCCTTGCACTCGTCGACGGTGTACTTCGGGTCGACGAACTCGGGGTTCTCGAACGACAGCGACATCGTCTCGGAGAAGTCCTCGATCGGCGAGATCTCCTCGAAGATCTCGGTCAGACCGGACTTCTTGGAGACGTCCTCGCCGGCGGCGATGCGGGCCTGGACGACCTGCTGCCACTTCTCGTTGCCGACCAGCCAGTCGAAGCTGTCGGTCTGGAGAGCCAGCAGTTGCGGGACCTCGAGGGGTTCGCTGATCTTTGCGAAGGAAATGCGACGGTGGTTGTTGCTTGCTGCGTTGCTGCGCGCGGCCAAGAGTGTGTCCTTCTACAGGTTCGCTCTGGTGGAGTGGCGCCGACCCACCACAAACCAGGCCACCGGGCAGGCAGGAAGCATTTGAGGGCAGGCGCAAAGAAGAAGCCTAGCCGAAATGGGCGCGCGACACAACACCGTGGTCTGTAGAACTTCGGACCCGCAGACACCTGCTCCGCAAGATCATGAACCGGCAACCGGCTCAGGTCAAGCACCACGCGTGTTTCAGGGGGTCGGCGTGGTGCTTCCGGGCGTCTTCGAGTCCGATTCGTCGGTGACCTTCTGCGGCTCCCAGAGGTCGAGGTCGGCGACCAGCCACTCGCCGTTCTTCTCCACCATCTGCACGGTCAGCGGCAGCGGCGGCAGCTCGGTCGAGACGTTGCGGTTGGTCGTCCTGCTCGACAGCACGACCACGATCTCGACCCGCTCGCCGTTGCCGGAGGCCCGGACCACCCCCGAGCCGAGCGACTCCGAGACCGCTGTGGCCTTGGTCTTCTCGAGGTTCGGCAGGATCGCGTCGTTCCAGAGCGTGTCGTACTCGTCACGGAAGTCGCCGGTCAACAGGCGCATCGCCGCGTCGTGGTCACGGTCGGGGTAGCGGTAGTCGTAGGTGAGCACCTTCGGCACGGCCGCCTCGGCGGCGGTGCGGGCGGCGGCCACGTTGCTCTCGACGTCGGGGTCGTCGTTGCCTCGCTGCAGCACGGCGGCTCCCGCGGCGGCAGCCAGGGTGGCGACCAGAAGCACCACCAGCAGCCAGTTGGGCACGTTCACATCGAGGCGCGAACCGCTCGCCTCGCGGGTGGCCTCCGGCTCGTCCGCCTCCGACCGGTCGTCGCGGTCGTCCTCGGCGGTCTCGTCCTCGGTGGTCTCGTCCTGGGCGGCCGGTACGGCGGTGACGGCTTCCGACTCGTCGAGTCCTTCCGGCTCCGCGGGCTCCTCCGGTTCCTCGGGTGCCAGCGTCTCGTCGTACGCCGCGCGCTGCTCGTCGTCGAGCAGCACCCCGGCGGCCTCGTTGTAGACCTTGAAGCGGCGGTCGGTCGGCTCGAGGGAGCCGATCGACTCCTTCCAGGCGGCGCGGATCTCGTCGGTGGTGGCGTCACGCCCGACGCCGAGTACGTCGTACCAGCTGGCGCTCACTGCGGCGCCCCCTGACCGGAGTCCTGGCCGGGAGCCTGCTCGGACCCGAACTCCTCGAAGTCGTCGACCAGCCAGGTGCCGTCGACGTTCTTCAGGCTTATCGACCACGCATAGGGCACCGCGTCGGGCTGCTTGCCTCCGCCGAGGCGGATGGTGAGCTCGCCGCCGACGATGACCGTGGCCGTGTCGTCGCTGAGCGACTCGACGGCCGTGCGATCGACAGTGGCCTTGCTGGCGGACTGGCCCTGGGCCACCGCCGGCTCGACGGCCGTGGTCGCCTTGTCGAAGTCGGTCTTGAAGCGCGTGGTGATCAACGGCGTGACCCGGTCGCGGTAGGCGGTCAGCTTCTTGTCCGCGTCGAGGTCACCGGCATCGAAGTTGAACGCCGCGAGCATGTACTCGCGGGCCTTCAGCATCACCTTGTCCCGGTCGTCCTGGGCGGACGGCTGGTCACTCTCGCGGTCGCGGAGTCCCACCGCCAGCCAGACCAGGGAAGCCACCAGCGCCAGCGCGAGCAGGCCGGCAACGACCAACCGCAGACGGGGGGACCTCGGCTTCACTCCGCGTTCTGGAGCGCGCTGAGCATCAACCACGTCCACGACTCCTTTCCCTTGCCACGAGGGGCAAGGCTACCGTCGGCGGTCAACGTGGCCGGCTTGTCCAGCCATTCGACGTTGCCGGTCTCCGAGTCGTAGGTCCCCACGACGGGTGCGTCGTAGCTCGCCGGCGCCCGGTGCAGGTTCTGCGCGCCACGGGCGTTGGACTTGTCGGCCGACTCGCGGCACCCGAGGGAGGTGTTGAGCGGGCGGTTCTTCTCACGGTCGAACGGGCTGTGCTTGTCGGCACCCTCGTAGCCGTTGTGGCAGATCTGGTGCGGGGTCAGGATCAGGCCGAAGTGGGCGTCGTAGCGGCCGGTCTCGGGGTCCTTGTCGACGACCGTGAAGCCGCTCTCGACGATGTAGGGGTAGATCGACAGGACGTGCTCGACCCCGTCGAGGTTCGCGACCACCACTTCACCGGTGGTGCGCAGGTTGTTGAGCAGCGAGGCGATGTCGACCTGGTTCTCCTCGATGAAGGTGCGCAGCTCGTTGGCGGTGCCCGAGCCGGTGTCGATGACGGTGCGCAGGTCCTTGTCGGAGCCGGCCAGCGTGGTGCTGAACAGCTGCAGGTTCTTCGAGAAGTTGCGGATCGCCGACGCCTTCGACAACTGGCCCGTCAACACCGTGTTGGCATCCTTGATGAGCGCCGTGGTGAGGTCGAAGTTCTCGTTGGCGGTCTCGATGAAGGAGTTCGAGGTGTCGATGATCTGGCCGAGGTCCTCGCCGGTGCCGTCGAAGGCCGTGCCCAGCTCACTGACCACGGTGCGGAGATCGTCCTGGTCGACGCTGTTCACGGTGGCCGAGAGGTCGCCGAGCAACTGGGCGGTCGGGATCGGCAGCCTGGTGTCGTTGCGGTCGATCTCGGAGTCATCCTTGAGGTAGGGACCCTCGTCGACCTTCGGCTGGAGCTCGACGTACTGCTCGCCGACGGCCGAGCGGTTGCCCACGAGCGCCAACGTGTCGGAGGGGATCTTGTCCCACTTGTTCTCGATGTCGAGGTGCACGTCAACCCCGTCGTCGGTGAGCACCATCTTCTCGACCCGGCCGATCGTGACACCCCGGTAGGAGACCTCGGCGCCGGCGAAGATGCCACCGGAGTCGTCGAAGTGCGCGACCACGGTGTAGCTGCGGTCGAAGAGGACCCGGTCGAGCCGTGCGTAGCGGGCCCCCACGAAGGAGACGCCCAGCAGCGTGATGATCACGAAGATCACGAGCTGCACCTTGGTCCGGCGAGTGATCATTCGGACACCCCCGGGAGCAGGACGCGCACGAGCGTCGGGTTGTAGACCTGCATGAGCTGGTCGAGGTTGGCGGTGCCGCGCAGTGACGGCGTGCCCGGCGCGGCGCGACCCAGGCCGAGGTTGTCGAGGCCGAGGCCGTCACCGACGGTGCCCAGGCCGAGGTCGGGAAGCCCGTTGAGGAGCTTGCAGACCGGGAGGTTCTGGTTGGCGGGCTTCTTGCACAGCCGCTGGAGCTTGAGCAGGTTCTCCGGCGTGCGCAGCACCTTCACGCAGGCCTTGCTGCTCAGGCTGCCGCTGGTCAGGCAGCTGAGCAGGTCGTTGACCACCACGGTCGGGTCGATCTCGGAGGGCACGAGCGTCGGAACGGGCAGCGCCATGGACCCGTCGAGTCGGATGTCGAGCTTGAGGGACAGGTTGACGTAGTCACCCATGTGCAGGTTCTTCGCCACCTGCGGGTCACGGCCCACGGACTCGTCGACGAACGGATAGGTCAACAGCACGCTGAAGGAGTTGGCCAGGTCGTCACCGGTCTTGGCGAGCTCGGTGAGCACCGGGTTCAGCTGCGTGAGGGCGTCGATCGTGGAGGCCTTGGACGCCTTGATCACCCGGGTCCCGACGTTGCCGAGCCTGGCGAGTGACTTGAGCATCTTGACCAGGTCTGAGCGCTGCTTGTCGATCGACACGAGGGCAGCCGGCAGCTCGTCGAGCGCCGTGGTGATCGACGCCTTCTGGTTGTTGGCCGTGATCGAGAGGCGGTTCAGGGACTCGATGGCCTTGACCACGTCGGCCTTGTTGTCGTCGAGCTGCTTCATGAACGTGCTCAGTGAGGTCAACACCGACCGGGCACTGTCCTCGCGGCCGGACAGCGCCTTGTTCAGCTCGGTGGAGATGGTCTTCAGCTGCGCCACGCCGCCGCCGTTGAGCACGAGGCTCAACGCGCCGAGGACCTCTTCGACCTCGGGGTTCCGGTTGGTGCTGGACTCGGAGATCTTGTCGCCGTCGCCGAGCTCCTCGGCCGCCGGGTCTGCGGGGGCCGCGAGCGAGACGAACTTCTCGCCCAGGAGGCTGGTCTGCCGGATCTCGGCCTCGGCGTTGGCCGGCAGGTTGACGTCCTTGCGCAACAGCATGGTGACCACTGCACGGTTGTCGTCCAGGGAGATGTCGGTGACCTTGCCGACGGTCACGTCGGCGACCTTCACAGTCGACTGGGGCACCAGGTCGAGGGCGTCGGGGAACGTGACGGTGACCTCGATCGGGTCGTCCCCGACGTCGGCGCCACCGGGCAGCGGCAGCTTCTGCACCGAGAAGCCGCAACTGGTCAGGGCGGCCATCGCCAGCACGCACAGGAGCGCGATCATGCGTCGCATCATCGGGCCACCTCCAGGAGTGCGGCGAAGGTCGGGTCGTCGACCGCTGCGGCGCCGTACGTGCCGGCACGCTTGGGGAGCAGTGCGTCGATCAGCTTGCAGAGCGTTCCGCTGGAGTCGCTCTGGCCGACGATCGAGCAGAGGAAGAGGCCCGGGTTGTTCTGCACCTCGTGGGCGGCGTTCTCCAGGTTGGCCGACGTGTCGAGGGTTCCCGAGCCGGGGTTGTAGGTCAGTCCGAGGTTGTTCAGCGCCACCGGTGCCGTCTTGAGGATCTCGTCGAGCTCCCCCCGGCGCTTGACCAGCGTCGTCGACACCTTGTTGAGGCCCTTGATGTTGCGGCTGAGCAGGGTCTTGTTGTCCTTGACGAAGGTCTGCACCTTGCCCAGGGCGGTCGCCAGGTTGGCCAGCGAGGTGGACAGCTCGTCACGCTCCCCCGCCAGCAGGTCGGAGACCGAGGACATCGACGCGTTGAAACGGCGCACGACCTTGTCGTTCTTGGCCAGTGTGTTGACGAACTTCTCGAGCTCCTCGGCGCTGCCGAACAGCTCGTCCTTGTTGTTGTCGAGCGTGCCGGTGAGCTTGCCGAGGTCCTTGATCGTCTTGTTGACCTGGGCTCCCTGGCCCTTGAAGTTGGCCGCCGTGGTGCTCAGCAGCTCGGTCAGCGCGCCGTCGCTGTTCGCGCCGTCGGGACCCAACGCCACGGTCAGGTCGTCGATGCTCTTGTAGATCTCGTCGAGCTCGAGCGGGGTCGAGGTCGACTCCACGTCGAGGACCGCGCCGTCCTTCAGCTTCGGGCCCTCCTTGTAGACCGGCGTCAGCTGCACGAAGCGGTCGCCGACCACGCTGGGCGAGACGATCACCGCCTTCGCGTCGGCGGGGATGTCGACCTCGGGGTCGTAGGAGATCTCCACCTTGACCGTCGTGCCGTTGGGAGTCACCGAGTCGACCTGACCGACCGGGATGCCCAGCACGCGTACGTCGGAGCCCTCGTAGACCGACACGGTGCGGGGGAACTCGGCGGTCAGGTGCTTGCGGTCGTCTTCGTTGAACATCACGAATGCAGCCGCCGCGAGCAGGACGAAGATGATTCCGGGAACGATGAAGCGCTTCATCTCAGTTGCCTCCCGGGAGCGGCGGCAGGTTCGTGATCGTCGTGTCGAACCACGGTCCGTTGCCGAGGGTGCTGGCGAAGTAGCGGTAGAACGGAGCCATCGTCCGCAGGCTCTCGTCGAGGTTGTCCTGGTTCTTCAGGAGCACCTTCACCACGGTGTCGAGGTTGGTCAGGGCCGGCTTCAGGTCGGCCTTGGACTGGTCGACCAACGCGGTCAGCTCCTGAGACATCGTCGACGTGGCCACGAGCAGGTTGTGGATCGCGTCGCGGCGCGACACCAGCGCCGTGAACAGCACCCGGGCGTCCTTCATCAGCTGGATGATGTCGTCGTCGCGGGAGCCGAGGACGCCGGAGACCTTGCGCAGGTTCTTCAGCAGGGTGTTGATCTGCTGGTCGCGCGCGGCGAGGTTCTCCGAGAGCGCCGAGACCCCGGTGAGGGCGGACTTGAACTCGTCGGGGGTGTTGCGGGTGAGCTCGGCGAGCGTGCCCAGTGAGGCCTTCAGCTGGTCGACGTCGATGGCGTCGGACCGATCGGCAAGGCCCTCGAACGCGTCGATCACGTCGTACGGCGAGTGCGTGCGGTCGATCGGGATCGTGTCGCCCTCGTCCATCTGGCCCGAGCCGGCCGGTTCGATCTCGAGGTACATCGCACCCAGCAACGTCTTGACCTTGATGGAAGCCTGGGACTCGGGTCCGAAGTCGACGTCGCCCTTGATGCGGAAGGAGACCTTGACGTGGTCGCCGTCGAGCTCGAGCTTGTCGACCTTGCCGACGCGGACGCCGGCAACCCGGACCTCGTCGTTGGCCTTGAGCCCCCCGGCTTCGGAGAAGGAGGCGTAGTAGGTGTCGCCACCGCCGATGATCGGCAGCTGGTCGGCCCGGAAGGCGAGCAGGATCATCGCGGCGATCACGGCCATGCTGACCGCCCCGATGATGACCGGGTTCTTCTCGCGGAACGGAGTGCTCATGGCAGCGAACACCTCGCGTTCTCGTTGCCCTTGCCCGGGAAGGAGACCGGGATCTCCTTCAGGGTGCCGATCTTGACCGTTCCGGTGAAGTTGCAGAGGTAGAAGTTGAACCAGGAGCCGTAGGTCGCCGTACGCCCGATCTTGGTGAGCTTGATCGGCAGCACCTGGAGGGCGCGGTCGAGCTCGGCGCGGTTCTTGGCCAGGTTGCCGGCGACCGTGCGCAGCTGCTTCACGTCGCTGACCAGCGGCCCGCGGACACCCTTGACCAGGTCGGCGGTCTCGACCGCCAGCGACGAGATGGAGTCGAGGGAGCCCAGGATCGCGTCCTTGTCCTTGGCCAGTCCGCCGACCAGGTTGCGCAGGTTGATGATCAGGCTGGACAGCTGCTCGTCGCGGTCACCGACGGTGACCAGCACCTCGTTGAGGTTGTCGATGAGGTCACCGATCACCTGGTCGCGGTCGGCCAGGGTCTGGGTCACCGATGCGGTGTGTCCCAGCAGCCCCTCGAGCGTGCCGCCCTCGCCCTGGAAGACCTGGATGATCTCGTAGGAGAGCTGGTTGATGTCCTGCGGGGAGAGCGCCTCGAAGAGCGGCTTGAAGCCGTTGAAGAGGACGGTGAGGTCGAGCGCCGGCTTGGTGCGCGAGACAGGGATGGTGTCGCCCTCGTCCATCTTGGTGCCGCCGTCACCCTGCTGGGCCAGGGAGATGTAGCGCTGCCCGACGAGGTTGCGGTAGCGGATCGTGGCGAACGTCGTGCTGGTGACGTCGGCCTCGTCGGCGACGCTGAAGGTGAGCACGGCGCGGGTGCGGTCCTTGATCTCGATGCCCTTCACGGTGCCCACCTTGACCCCCGCCACGCGGACGTCGTCGCCCTTGACCACGCCGGCGACGTTGGTGAACTCTGCTTTGTACTCGCGACTGGACTGGAAGGTGATGTTGCCGATCAGCACGGCCAGCATGCCGGTGGCGATCGCGGTGACGACCATGAAGACCACGAGCTTCCAGGTGGCCGATGCGGTGCGCTTGTCGAGGATGCTCATCGCAGCGACACCTCCGTCCCGCGGACCATCGGGCCCAGGAGGAGCGCGCCCAGGTCGGACGGCTCGGAGCCGTTCATGCCGGCCAGCATGCCGCGGATCAGGTCGGCCTCGGTGGCGCCACCAGGCGTGGCCGCCAGGGTCAGGCCGCCGGGAGCGACCCTGCGGGTGCCCTTGCCGGTGTCCTGCTCGACGCCGTCGTTGAAGTTGGGAAGGCTCTTCACCGGGTTCTTCTGGCTGTAGGGCGAGTCGGGCAGGGTGCCGCAGTAGGCACCGTTCTTGGCGCCGTTGACCGGGGTGTCCTGGGGGCCGTACTCGCGCGGGCTGTTCGGCAGCACCTCGAGGTTGACGTGCAGCACGAAGCCGCGGAAGGCCTCGGCCTGCGTCTTCCCTGCCTTGATGATGCCGGCGGTCATGCACGGGAACTCGGGTGCGTACTTGGCGATCACGCGCAGCTGCTGGGCGCTCAGCTCACCGACCCGGATGAGGTTCTCCTCGTTGGCGTCGAGGAACGCACCGGTCACCTCGGAGAAGCGCGAGACGTCGGAGAACAGCTTCTTGAGCTTGTCCTCGCGGGAGAGCAGCGTGTTGCCGGTCTTGACCGTGTTGCGCAACGTCGTCGCGATCTCGGGCAGCACGTCGGCGTACAGGTCGGAGGTGCGCGCGGTCAGTCGCAGGTCCTCGATGAGCGCCGGCAGTTGCGGGTTGATCCGCTTGAGGTAGCTGTCGAGGATCTCGAGGTTCTCGCCGATGCGGTCGCCACGACCCTCGAGGGCAGTGGCCAGCGCGGTCAGGGTCTTGTTGAGGTCGGCCGGCTCGACGGCACGCAGCAGCGGGTAGAGGTCGTTGAGGGTCTGCTCGACCTGCGCGGCGACCTTGGTCTGGGTGATCGTGGCACCGGCGCGGATGTGTTGCGCGTCCGGAGATCCTGGGACCTGGAGTGCGACGTACTTCTCGCCGAAGAGGGTCTTCGGCTCGATGCGCGCGGTCACGTTGGCCGGGATGGTGTCGACCTGGTCGGGGTAGAGGCCCAGGGTGAGGACGGCCCCGTCGGAGGTCGCCTTCATGTCGAGCACCTCGCCGACCTGGACGCCGCGGATCTTGACGTCGGCACGTGCCGGAAGCTGCAGGCCGACGTTGCTCGACTCGAGCGAGACCCGGTCGTAGTCGGTGAACTGCTTGGAGAAGATCGCCATCGTCAGCCACAGCCCACTGGCGATCAGGGCCAGGAAGAGCAGGCCGACGATCTTGGTGTGTCCCAGGATCCTGTTCATCCTGCCAACCTCACCGTCGTCGTGGTGCCCCAGATGGCCATCGAGAGGAACAGGTCGATCACGTTGATCGCCACGATGGAGGTGCGCACCGCGCGGCCCACGGAGACGCCCACGCCCGCGGGGCCGCCGCTCGCGTTGTAGCCGTGGTAGCAGTGGATCAGGATGACGACGATGGCGAAGACCATCACCTTGCCGAAGGACCAGAGCACGTCGCCCGGCGGGAGGAACTGGTTGAAGTAGTGGTCGTAGGTGCCCGGGCTCTGCCCGAAGAACGTGGTCAGCGTGAGCCGGGTGGCGAAGTACGACGACAGCAGCCCGACGACGTAGAGCGGGATGACCGCGATCAGGCCGCCGATGATGCGCGTCGTGACCAGGAACGGC
This sequence comes from Nocardioides sp. Root151, assembly GCF_001427925.1. NCBI lineage: Bacteria > Bacillati > Actinomycetota > Actinomycetes > Propionibacteriales > Nocardioidaceae > Nocardioides > Nocardioides sp. Root151. The sequence goes on along the minus strand of NZ_LMGG01000007.1, from coordinate 247,312 downwards.
AGGGACGGGATCGCCATGACCTCGAGGGCGTCGATCTCCTCCGAGATGCGCATGGCGCCGAGCTGTGCGGTGAAGCCGCAGCCGACGGTGGCGGCGAGGGCGATACCGGCGACCAGCGGCGCGATCTCACGGGTGTTGAAGTAGGCCGAGAGGAAACCGGAGAACGCGGCGGTGCCGATCTGGTTCAGGGCGGCATAGCCCTGGAGCCCGACCTCGGTGCCGGTGAAGAAGCACATCGCGAGGATGACGCCGACGGTGCCGCCGATGACCGCCAGGGCTCCCGATCCGAGGGTGACCTCGGCCAGGATCCGCAGGATCTCCTTCTTGTAGCGGCGCACCGTGCGCGGAGTCCAGGCCAGGGCGCGCAGGTAGAACCCCAGCTGCTGGCCCATTTCGTCGAGCATCTGCAGGGGGCGGCGGTAGGCGGCCTTCAGGTCTGCCATCGCGTCAGCCTGTCTTTGGTGGGACGAGTTGCATGTAGATCGCACTCATCACGAAGTTGACGACGAAGAGAAGCATGAACGTGATGACCACGGACTCGTTGACCGCGTCACCGACCCCCTTGGGGCCTCCCCCGGCGTTCATGCCCTTGTAGCAGGCCACGATCGCGGCGATCAGGCCGAAGACGAGTGCCTTGGCCATGCCCTGCCACAGGTCGGGCAGTTGTGCGAGCGCGGTGAAGCTCGCTAAATAGGCCCCCGGTGTGCCGTCCTGGAGGACCACGTTGAAGACGTAGCCCCCGATCACGCCGACCACCGAGACCAGGCCGTTGAGGAACACCGCGACCAGCATGCAGGCCAGCACGCGGGGCACCACGAGGCGCTGGATCGGGTCGATCCCGAGCACCATCATGGCGTCGAGCTCCTCGCGGATCTTGCGGGCGCCCAGGTCGGCCGCGATGGCCGACCCGCCGGCCCCGGCGATCAACAACGACGTCGCGATCGGCCCCGCCTCGCGTACGACGGCGAGGACCGCGGCCGAACCGGTGAACGACTGGGCGCCGAACTGCTTGATCAGGCCACCGACCTGGAGGGCGATGACCGCACCGAACGGGATCGCCACCAGGGCGGTCGGCACGATCGTCACTGATGCGATGAACCAGGCCTGCTGGAGGAACTCCCGCAGCTGGAAGGGTCGCCGGAACAACCCGCGCCCGACGTCGAGACCGAAGGCGAAGAGCTTGCCTGCGGTGCCGATCGGGGCGAGTGCCCGGGATGAGGTCAGTGACGACATGTGTGCGCGTGTCCGGTCAGGAGCCCGGGGCCAGGCCGGCGTTGGCGGACTCGAAGGATCCGGGCGGCGGGATGATGCCGTTCTCGCGGCACCATTCGCCACCGGGGCGCTGGCTGCGGCGCGGGATGCCGTTGGACGGCTCGAGCTGGAGCGGGATCGGGGGCAGCGGCGGCATCTCGATGCCCTCCTCCGCGGCCAGCTCGTCGGCGTCCTTCTCCTCGGACATGCCGATCGGGCCGACGGTCTGGGCGTTCAGGAACTGGCGGACCACCGGCTCCTCGGAGCTGAGCAGCATCTCGCGCGGGCCGAACATGGCCAGGTGCTTGTGGTAGAGCAGGCCGATGTTGTCGGGCACGGTGCGGGTGCTGTTGATGTCGTGGGTCACGATCAGGAACGTCGCGTCGATCTGCGCGTTCAGGTCGATGAAGAGCTGGTTGATGAACGAGGTGCGCACCGGGTCGAGGCCGGAGTCGGGCTCGTCGATGAGCAGGATCTCGGGGTCGAGCACCAGGGCCCGGGCCAGGCCGGCACGCTTGCGCATACCACCGGAGATCTCACCGGGGAGCTTGTCCTCGGCGCCGATCAGGCCGACGAGGTCCATCTTCTCCATGACGATGTTGCGGATCTCGGTCTCGTTCTTCTTCGTGTGTTCGCGCAACGGGAACGCCACGTTGTCGAAGAGGTTCATCGAGCCGAACATGGCGCCGTCTTGGAAGAGGACACCGAACAGCTTGCGGATCTCGTAGAGGTCCTTCTCGGAGCAGCTGGCGATGTCGGTGCCCTCGATGAGCACCGAGCCCTTGTCGGGCTTGAGGAGACCGATCAGGGTCTTCAGGAACACCGACTTGCCGGTTCCCGACGGACCGAGCATCACGGAGATCTCACCGGCAGGAATGGTCAGGGTGACGTCACCCCAGATCAGCTGCTTGCCGAATGACTTCGTGAGCTCTTCGACTCTGATGTCTACGCCCATGGCGTCTCTTCTCCCTCGTGCATAGCTGGACTGGCTCCGCGCTCGGCCCGACCGAACGCGAACTCCCATGCCCGCGCCGACTTCTCAGTAACAACGCGAGCGCTCCGAGTAAGTTACGGGGTTTCCCCGGTCGCGTCACTAGCTGCGCGAACCTTTCGCGCGTCGTCCGAGGGGTGAGTCGAAGACTGCGTCGAAATGACGAACGGGCGGGCACCCCCAAAAGGGGATACCCGCCCGTGCTGCGCCGAGGCGCAACGATTCATCGCACGCGTGAGCGTGCTGGAATCACTTGACCGTGACGGTGGCGCCGGCGCCTTCGAGGGCTTCCTTCGCCTTGTCCGCGGCAGCCTTGTCGACCTTCTCGAGGATGGCCTTGGGAGCCGACTCGACGAGGTCCTTGGCCTCCTTCAGACCGAGGGAGGTCAGCGCGCGGACCTCCTTGATGACGTTGATCTTCTTGTCACCAGCGGCCTCGAGGACCACGTCGAACTCGTCCTGCGCGGCGGCCTCGTCGCCACCAGCGGCGCCACCGGCGGCCGGGGCAGCGGCAACGGCGACCGGAGCAGCGGCGGTCACGCCGAAGGTCTCCTCGAACTGCTTCACGAACTCGGAGAGCTCGATGAGGGTCATTTCCTTGAACGCGTCGAGCAGCTCGTCAGTGCTGAGCTTCGCCATGATGGCGTTTCCTTTCGGTACTGGCCCGCCCGCGGATCATTGCGGAGGGCCGGGTTTCAGGTGGTGTACGTCGGCCTTGAATCAGGCGTCAGTGGACTCGGCGGCCTCTTCGGCAACCGGGGCTGCCTCGGTGGCCTCGTCGGAAGCAGGAGCTTCCTCGGCAACCGGGGCTTCCTCCGCAGTGCTTTCGGCCGGGGCGGGAGCACCGGCACCACCTGCGAGGATCGAGGGGTCCTGCTGCGCCTTGGCCTCGAGGGCGCCGGCGAGCCGGGCAGCCTGCGAGATGGGGGCGTTGAGCAGGTAGACGGCCTGGGAGAGCGAAGCGAGCATTGCGCCCGCCAGCTTGCCCATGAGGACCTCGCGCGACTCGAGATCGGCCAGCTTGGCGATCTCCTTCGCGTCGAGGAAGCCGCCGTCGAGCACGCCACCCTTGATGATCAGGGCGGGGTTCGCCTTGGCAAAGTCACGCAGACCCTTGGCCGCCTCGACGACGTCACCGCTGATGAAGGCGATGGCGGTCGGGCCGGCGAGGAGGTCGTCGAAGCCTTCGATGCCCACCTCGTTGGCGGCGATCTTGGCCAGCGTGTTCTTGACCACGGCGTAGTTGGCGTTCTCGCCGAGGGTGCGCCGCAATTCCTGCAGCTGCGCCACGGTGAGACCGCGGTAATCGGTCAGCACAGCACCAGCGGCGTTGTTGAACGAGTCAACGACCTCCGCAACGGCTGCTGCCTTGTCTGGCCGCGCCATGGGTCTCCTTCCGAACTACGTCGAAGAGACCACCGCACACTCCCGGGAAATGTCGAACGCCCCGGCGCAGGGCCAGGGCGTGTGTCGATCCGGAGATCGTGCTCTGTACCTGCGCTGGCCGTCCGCTTCGCGGAACCTTCGGTCACTCACCCGATCTCCCGGGCAACCGACCACCGGCGGTCTCTGGTTACGAACGTGAAGTCTAGGCCCGCGGGCGACAGCCACCAAATCGACTGACGCCGACGCGTCCGGGGCGGCCCTACTGCCGGGCGCCGGGTGGCGCCTGGGTGGTCACCTGACCCGCGGGCGGGGCGGCGATCTCGAGCTGCTGCCCGTAGTTGGAGTAGACCAGCGTCGTGGTCGCGGTCTTGCCCTCGACGGTGTAGGACGTCACGGCCTGGACCGGGCGGTTCTCCTTGTCGAGCCACATCTCCATCTGCACCGGCTGGGTGCCGTTCTCCACCCCCTCGTCGTCGAGGGCGGCGGCCTCGATGCCGACCTTGTAGTGCACGGCCGGCCCGGCGTCGGTGTTCTCCACCCCGACCACCTCGAAGGACTTGGGCTCACTCAGGCTGCCGAGGAACCGGTCGGGGTCCGCGAAGAGCAGCAGGTCCTCGAGCTCGGGACTGGCCGGCGCCTGCCACCACGGCTTGACCGAGCCGCGGATCCCCTTGACGTAGAACGTGCCGTCGACGTACACGCCGATCAGGCGGCCCTGCGCGCCCGGGAGGCTGATCCGGATCGCAGGTTCGGACGACGCGCCCGCGATGTCCTGGATCGACGGGGCCGCGGCCTGGCCGTCGACCTCCTGGACCGAGACCACCCGCCAGCTGTCAGCGGCCTTCTGGGCGGCGATCACCGTCGTGAAGAACTCCTCCGCGGGGACGGTGACGAAGCCTCCCGCGAGCTCCTGCGGCTCGTCGGCCACCGAGCTGGACCCGGAGTCCTCGGCCTTCTCCTTGTCGGCCTCGTCGCGGTTGTGACCGCTCACGATCAGCAGCAGCATCACCCCGACGACCAGGATGGCGGCGAGCGCCGCCTGGGCGGACAGGGAGCGGGAGAGCTGGCGAGACATGGCGCAAAGGCTACGTCTCCCCCTCCACGTCGGTGACGGGAGGGAGAGACGTAGCCCCAAGTCGCGGCCGGCCGAGGCCCGGCGAACGAATCAGCTCGTGGCGACTTCCGACGCGGCGGGCTCCTGGATGTCGACGGCCGTGCCGTAGTCGGAGTACAGGATCTCCGTCGAGGTCTTCTGGCCCTGGATGGTGATCTCCTGCGTCATCTTGACCGGCCGGTTCTCGGCGTCCACCCACATGTCGTAGGTGAGCTCCGGCGGCATGAGGTCCTTGATCTCCGCGGGGAGGCCGAGCTTCTCGACGTACGACGCCGAGTCGATCGTCACCACGTAGTGGTTGGCGGCGACACCGTCGACGTCCTCCTCACCGACCAGCTCGAACTTCTTCGGGTCCTCCATGATCGAGAGGGACTTCTTCGGGTCCGAGAACTCGAGGAGCTGGCCGAACGGGTTGTTCGGGTCCGAGGAGTCGATCTTCTGCCACTTGCCGGCGGTCGCGCCCGGCAGGCCGTCGCCCTTGAGGTACATGACGCCGTCGACGAGCACGGCCTCGAAAGCCTGGGCCGCGCCCGGCTCCGTGGTCACGTGCGACGCGGTCTTGCCGTCCTTGTAGGAGGCTTCCATGTTCATCGTGATGGTCTGGCCGGCCGCCGTCGTGGTGGTCGTTCCCTTGAACGTCTCGGCCGCGATCTGCGCGTCGATCACGGTCTCGTAGAACTCACCGGCCTCGAGCTCGGTCAGTTCGCCGCCGGTGGACTCGGTCTCTTCGTCAGAGTCGGTGGAGGCGTCGTCGCTGGGGTCGGCAGCCTGGCTGCTGGACTGCTTGGAGTCCTTGTCGTCCTTGTCGCCGTCGTCGGAGCAGCCGGCGAGCAGGAGGGTGGAGGCCAGGACCGCGGCGATCGCGGTGCGGGGCAACTTGATGGACATGGATGAGTCTCCTCGTCGTGGTGGGTTCGCCCGCGCAACCTACCCAGCCCCGCAGCCACGAAACACATCGCCTTCCGCCGGTTCAGATGACGACGGCCAAATGACGTCGGCCGGCCACCCCGCAGTGGGGTGGCCGGCCGGTGTCGTGCACGACAAACGCAGATCAGGCCTGTGCGTCGTCCTCGCCCGCAACGTTGCGGGTGCGGTTGGGGTCGACCTGGACGCCGGGGCCCATGGTCGTCGACAGCGTGACCTTCTTGATGTAGCGGCCCTTGGAGCTGGCCGGCTTGAGACGCAGCACCTCTTCGAGGGCGGCGGCGTAGTTCTCGGCCAGCTGGGCCTCGCCGAAGGAGGCCTTGCCGATGATGAAGTGGAGGTTCGCGTGGCGGTCCACGCGGAACTCGATCTTGCCGCCCTTGATGTCGGTGACGGCCTTGGCCACGTCGGGGGTGACAGTGCCGGTCTTCGGGTTCGGCATGAGGCCACGGGGGCCGAGCACGCGGCCGAGGCGACCGACCTTGCCCATCATGTCGGGGGTGGCGACGACGGCGTCGAAGTCGGTCCAGCCGCCGTTGACCTTCTCGATGAGCTCGTCGCCACCGACGATGTCGGCGCCGGCCTCACGGGCGGCCTCGGCCTTCTCCGCGTTCGCGAACACGAGGACGCGGGCGGTCTTGCCGGTGCCGTGGGGCAGGTTGACGGTGCCGCGCACCATCTGGTCGGCCTTGCGGGGGTCGACGCCGAGACGCATGACGACGTCCACGGTCTCGTCGAACTTCTTCTTGCTGCCGTTCTTGGCGATCTTGATCGCGGCCAGCGGGGCGTAGAGCTCGTCCTGGTCGAACGTCTCGGCCGCCGCGCGGTAGGTCTTGCTGCGCTGCATGGTGTTCTCGTTTCTTCGAAAGAGTGTGTGGTGCACGGGCCAGCGCGGCCCTGCCACGTGGTGCTCGGGTCAGACTGTCTGGGCGCTGAGGCTCAGGCGGTCTCGACGCCCATCGAACGGGCGGTGCCTTCGACGATCTTCATCGCTGCGTCGATGTCGTTGGCGTTGAGGTCGGGGAGCTTGGTCGTCGCGATCTCGCGGACCTGGTCCTTGGTCAGCTTGCCGACCTTCTCCTTGTGCGGGACGCCCGAGCCCTTCTTCAGGCCGGCGGCCTTCTTGATCAGCTCGGCGGCCGGAGGAGTCTTCGTGATGAACGTGAAGGAACGGTCCTCGTAGATGGTGATCTCGACGGGGATGACGTTGCCACGCATCGACTCGGTCTGCGCGTTGTAGGCCTTGCAGAAGTCCATGATGTTCACACCGTGGGGACCGAGAGCGGTACCCACCGGCGGAGCCGGAGTCGCTGCGCCAGCCTGCAGCTGCACCTTGACGAGTGCAGCAATCTTCTTCTTGGGAGGCATGTCTTTCTCTTTCTTCGTGTGGTCATGACGGGGATGGATCCCCTGCCACTGGTTACCTGTTGCCTGGACAACCGGACCATTGTGCTCCGGATGCCGGGTGCTTGTGAAATCGTGCTGCTCTTTGGGCCGTCGAGAAGCCGGCTCGTCCTCGGTGGTCGAGCGGCCGGCTCATCCCTCGGTGGTCGAGTAGGTCGCTCTGCGACCGTGTCGAGACCAGGCCGAAACCTCGATTCCTGCCCTGCGCCTCTCACCGGTGTCTCGACACGCGGTCGCGGCTTCGTGCCTCAGCCGCGCGCTCGCTCGACCCAGCTCGGATCTGAGAGGCGAGCGAGCTCGACTCTCAGACTCGCTGAATCTGGGAGAAGGAGAGCTCGACGGGGGTCTCGCGGCCGAAGATCTCGACGAGCGCCTTGACCCGCTGGGACTCGGCGTTGATCTCGGTGATCGTCGCGTGCAGCGTGGCGAACGGGCCGTCGACCACCATCACGGAGTCGCTGACGTCGAAGTCGGCGACCTCGACGGGCTTGCGGGAAGCAGCGGTGCTGCCGGCCTTCGGGGTGCCCCCACCGGACTCGGCCGCGGCGGCCTCGGCCTCGGCGGCAGCGACGACGGCCGGGGCCAGCATGCTCTCGACCTCGGCCATGCTCAGCGGGACCGGCTGGTGGCTGTGGCCGACGAAGCCGGTGACGGACGGCGTGTGGCGCACGGTCGACCAGGACTCGTCGGTGAGGTCCATGCGGACCAGGACGTAGCCGGGGAGCACGGTGCGCTTGACCAGCTTGCGCTGGCCGTTCTTGATCTCGGCAACCTCCTCGATGGGGACCACGATCTCGTGGATGTAGTCCTCCATGTTGAGGGAGATGATGCGGTTCTCGAGGTTCGCCTTCACCCTGTTCTCCATGCCGGAGTAGGTGTGGACGACGTACCAGTCGCCGGGCTTGGCCCAGAGCGCGCGGCGGAACTCCTCGAGGGGGTCCTCGTCGACTGCGTCCTCTTCGGTGGCGTCCTCTTCGACTGCGTCCTCGTCGGCCTGGCCCTCGAAGGCGGCTTCGGCATCTGCCTCGGCGTCGACCTCGGACTCGGCCTCGACGGCGTCCTCGGCGAGAACCTCGGCCTCGGCCTCGGTGTCGGCGGTTGCCTCGACCTCGAGGTCGCCCTCGCCGTCGTCGATGACCTCGACCTGCTCAACGGTCTCGTCGACCGCTGCTTCGTCGTACTGCTCCGACACGTGATGCTCCGTCATTTCGTAGTGCGTGGTGCGTGCCCGGCGGGGCCGCCCGACAGGTCAGGGCGGGCCGGGGGCGGCGCTATTCCTTGGTGTTGGTCGCGAGGATCTCGAAGATCAACTTGCCGAATCCGAGATCCAGCAGCGACACCAGCGTCATCAGCGCGATCACGAAGACCATGACCACGATGAAGTACGTGACCAGCTGCTCCTGGGTCGGCCAGACGACCTTGCGCAGCTCGGCGATGGCTTGGCGCACGAACGTGACTGGTCCGGTGCGCTCGTTCTCGTCGCCCGAGCCGCGAACTGCGTCGCTGTCCGCCACGTCCTCCACCTTCCGATTGCTGTCTGTTCGATTGTTCGGTGCTGCTTGATGTTGCAGGGCACGAGGGACTTGAACCCCCAACCTTCGGTTTTGGAGACCGATGCTCTGCCAGTTGAGCTAGTGCCCTCCGGTGGGCCCAGGCCTCGCCCGCCGACTTCGCGGCATGGCTGAGCATGGGTGGGATCACCAAAATGGGAGTCTACGGGGAACACCAAGGTGGCGTCCAAACCGGGTGCGCATCAACCCCATCCCCTCCCGCGTGAAAACATGGGGCCATGACCGAGGCGAACCAGACCGTCCAGCCCCTCGCGGAGCGCTCCCCCGAGCAGATCGCAACGTTCCTCGACGAACAGCGCGCGACGTACGAAGCGCTCAAGGCCGGCGGCCTGAAGCTCGACCTCACGCGCGGCAAGCCGGCCCCGGCGCAGCTCGACCTGTCCGACGGACTGCTCTCGCTGCCCCACGGCGTGAAGGACGCCGACGGCGTCGACACCCGCAACTACGGCGGACTGGCCGGCATCTCCGAACTGCGCGCGATGTTCGCCGAACTGCTGTGGGTGGAGCCCGAGCAGGTCGTCGCCGGCGGCAACTCCAGCCTCGTCATGATGCGCGAGGTCCTCACCGACCTGTGGCTCAAGGGCGGTGTCGACAGTGAGCGGCCGTGGGGTGCGGAGGAGAAGGTCACCTTCATCTGTCCCGTGCCCGGCTACGACCGCCACTTCACCCTGCTCGACTGGTTCGGCATCGACACGGTCACCGTGCCGATGAACGAGGACGGCCCCGACGCCGAGGCGGTGGCCGCACTGGTCGCCGACGACCCCAGCATCAAGGGCATCTGGATCGTGCCGACGTACGCCAACCCGAGCGGCTCGATCGCCAGCCAGGAAGTGGCGGCCCGACTCGCCTCCATGCCGACCGCGGCTCCCGACTTCAAGATCTTCTGGGACAACGCCTACGCGTTCCACCACCTGACCGAGGACGAGGCCAAGAGCGCGGACATCCTCACCCTGGCCAGCGCGGCCGGCAACCCGCACCGCCCGATCATGTTCGCCTCGACCTCGAAGATCACCTTCGCCGGCGCCGGCGTCGCGTTCCTGGCCGGGTCGGTCGAGACCGTGAAGTGGTACACCACGCACCTCGGCAAGGGCGCCATCGGGCCCGACAAGCTCAACCAGCTGCGCCACGCACAGTTCTTCGGCTCGCCGCAGGGCGTGCGCGACCACATGGCCAAGCACCGCGAGATCATCGCCCCGAAGTTCGCGGAGGTGGAGCGGGTGCTCTCCGAGCGCCTCGGCGGCCTGGGTGTGGCCACCTGGACCAAGCCCGCCGGCGGCTACTTCGTCAACCTCGACGTCATGGACGGCACCGCGTCCCGGGTGATCGCCCTGGCCAAGGAGGCCGGCATCGCGCTGACCCCCGCCGGCTCCTCGTTCCCGCACGGCGACGACCCGCGCGACCGCAACATCCGGCTGGCGCCGACCTTCCCGGAGCTGGCCGACGTCGCCGCGGCGATGGACGGCGTGGCCACCTGCGCCTTGCTGGCCGCCGCGGAGAAGCTCGCCGACTGAGCCTCCTTGTAGCCTGCCCGCATGCGTGATCCGAGGCGCGACCTGACCAGCCTGCCCAAGGCGCACCTCCACCTGCACTTCACCGGATCGATGCGGCACGCCACGCTGCTCGAGCTCGCCGAGCGGGACGGCGTCGCGCTCCCCGACTCGCTGGTCGAGGAGTGGCCGCCGCAGCTGTCCGCGGCCGACGAGAAGGGCTGGTTCCGCTTCCAGCGGCTCTACGACGTGGCGCGGTCGGTGCTGCGCACGCCCGACGACGTACGACGGCTGGTGCGCGAGGCGGCCGAGGACGACGTCCGCGACGGCGGACGCTGGCTCGAGATCCAGGTCGATCCCAGCGGGTACGCCGCGAAGTTCGGCGGCGTCACCGCGTTCACCGACCTGGTCCTCGACTGCGTCCGCGACGCCTCGGCACGCACGGGCCTGGGCATCGCCGTGGTGATCGCGGCCAACCGCACCCGGCACCCGCTCGATGCGCGCACCCTCGCCCGGCTCGCGGCGCAGTACGTCGACCGGGGCGTGGTCGGCTTCGGGCTCTCCAACGACGAACGGCGGGGCACCACCGCAGACTTCGCGCCGGCCTTCGCCATCGCCGAGCGGGCCGGGCTCCTGCTGGCCCCGCACGGCGGCGAGCTGCGCGGGCCCGACAACATCAGGCTCTGCCTCGACCACCTGCACGCGAACCGGCTCGGCCACGGGGTGCGGGTCGGTGAGGACCCGGCGTTGCTCGATCGCGTGGTGCAGCAGGGCATCGCCCTCGAGATGTGCCCGGTCTCCAACGTGGCGCTGGGCGTCTACTCCGACCTCACGTCGGTGCCGCTCCCCCAGCTGATGGACGCCGGGGCCACCATCGCGCTGGGCGCTGACGACCCGCTGCTGTTCGGCTCCCAGCTCGAGGGCCAGTACGCCACGATGCGCGCCGCCCACGACCTCACCGACGCCCGGCTGGCCGAGCTGGCGCGCATGTCGTTCCGGGCCTCACGGGCGCCGTCCGACCTCGTCGCCACCGCGATGGCCGACATCGACGCCTGGCTGGAGAAACCGGACCAAGGAGTGCAGTGACCGGACCACAGGACAGGTAAGTGGGACTTGCCCGGCCCAGGCGTGCGCTCAGCCGATCACCAGCGACACTGCTCACCTGTCCTACGGTCCGCTGACGCCGACTAGAGCGAACAGCCGACCATCACGGGTTCGTTGACCAGGCGGATGCCGAAGCGGGCCTCGACACCGTCGCGGACCTCCCGGGCCAGCGCCAGCAGGTCGTCGGTGGTCGCGCGACCGCGGTTGGTCAGGGCCAGGGTGTGCTTCGTGGAGAGGCTGACCCGCTCGTTGCCGTGGCCCTTGGTGAACCCGGCGCGCTCGATCAGCCAGGCGGCGCTCGACTTCACGGTGCCGTCGGGCTGCGGGAACAGCGGCGCCCCCTCGGGGAGCGATTGCGCCTGCTCGGGGGTGAGGAACGGGTTCGTGAAGAACGACCCGGCGCTCCACGTGTCGTGGTCGGCGGCGTCGAGCACCATGCCCTTGCCGGCGCGCAGGCCCAGCACCGTCCGGCGTACGTCGGCCAAGGGTGCCCGCTCACCCTGCTCGACACCGAGGGTGCGGGCCAGCTCGGCGTACTTCACCGGGGCACCGAGGTCGCCGCAGGGGAACTGGAAGGTCACCTCGAGCACGACATGGCGGCCCGGGTCGGCCTTGAAGCGGCTGTGCCGGTAGCCGAAGCCGCAGTCTGCGTTCGTGAAGGTGCGTACGCCGCGCAGGGTGCGGTCCCAGACGCGGACGGAGACGATGGTCTCGGAGACCTCCTGGCCGTAGGCGCCGACGTTCTGGATCGGGGTGGCGCCCACGGAGCCCGGGATGCCGGAGAGTGCTTCGACGCCCACCCAGCCGCTGGTCACGGCGCGGGCAACGAGGTCGTCCCACACCTCGCCGGCGGCGACCGTGACGGTGACGCCGTCAGAGGTCGGCTCGGTCGTGATGCCACGGGTCGCGATGCGGACCGCGGTGCCGGGGAAGCCGTCGTCCGAGACGACCAGGTTGCTGCCGCCGGCGACCAGCAGCAACGGTTCGCCGCGTCCATCGGCGTCACTGACCGCGGCCACCAGCTCGTCCTCGGTGGTCGCCTCGACCAGCGTGGCCGCGGGGCCGCCCAGGTGCAGGGTGGTCAGGTCGGCCAGGCGGTCAGGCACGAATGACTGCCTTGGGCGCCCCGAGCACCTTGTCGTCGCCGCAGGTGACCTCGAGCGCGAGAGAGATGAGCCCGTCGGCCTCGCCGGTCACCCGGCCGGCGACGCGGACCACCACGCCCTCGTCGTCATCGGGGACCACGACCGGCTTGGTGAACTTGCAGCCGAACTCGACGACCCTGCCGGGGCCGCCGGCCCACTCCTCGACCGCACGGGCGGCCAGGGCCATCGTGAACATGCCGTGGGCGATCACGCCGGGCAGCCCGACCGACGTGGCCACCCGCTCGCTCCAGTGGATCGGGTTGAAGTCTCCGCTGGCTCCGGCATAGCGCACCAGGTCGGCACGGGTCACCCGGAACTCGCGGTCGGCGAACTCGCTCATGCGTCCTCCCCACGGTGGATCAACGTCGCCTTGGTCGTGCAGACCAGGGCGCCGTCGGCGTCGGTGATGCGGCTCGAGGTGCCGATGATGTCGTTGCCGCCGATCTGGCGCAGCGTGTCGACGGTCAGGCTCGCAGTGAGCACGTCACCGGCCTGCACGGCGCGCTCGTAGGCGAACCGCTGCTCGCCGTGCACGATGCGGAAGAGGTCGACCTGCACGTCGGCGAGGAATCCGTTCATCGCGTGGAAGGCCACGATGATCGGGAACGTGGGCGGTGCGATGCGTTCGTCATACGGCGCCCCGGTCGCCTCGGCGAACTCACGCAGCTTGACGGCGGTGACGGCGTACGGCTCCGTCGGCGGGAACTCGCGCCCCACCAGGGTCTGGTCGATCGGCATGGGTTCAACCTATCCATTCGATTCCACGCGCCGCGTGTGGGCCGTGAAATGGCGTCGAGGACGACACCCATGACGGGTGTCGTCCTCGACGGACGTGTGTGGAGACTTGTTCAGCGGGTCTCGCGGTGCGCAGTGTGGGTGCGGCAGCGCGGGCAGAACTTCTTCATCTCCATGCGGTCGGGGTCGTTCCGACGGTTCTTCTTGGTGATGTAGTTGCGCTCCTTGCAGTCCACGCAGGCAAGCGTGATCTTGGGGCGAACGTCAGAGCTCTTGCTGGCCACGGGAAGTCCTTCGCTGGATAGGTACTGCAGGGTGTTGCTGGTGTTGCCGGTCGTTCTGTCGAGTAGCGGGAGCGGGACTCGAACCCGCGACACCACGATTATGAGTCGTGTGCTCTAACCACCTGAGCTACCCCGCCACGGGGACGGGGTGTCCCGCCGGCGCAAACCGGCGGGACCCCACACCCAGAGCCCCTTTACGGAATCGAACCGTAGACCTTCTCCTTACCATGGAGACGCTCTGCCGACTGAGCTAAAGGGGCGCAGCGACAGTGAAGAATACACAGACCGAACGGCGAAGAGGAAATCGGGTGGGAGAGGCCTGGATCACACCGTGATCCGGGCGAACGGACGGGCCTCCTCGAGCTCGTAGGCGAGCTCCAGCAAGGTGGCCTCGCGACCCCATTCCGCGCCGAACATCATGCCCTGCGGAAGGCCCGCTGACGTGGTCGCCAGGGGCAGCGAGATCGCCGGTTCTCCGGTGGCGTTCTGCAGTGGCGTGAAGGCCACCCAGTCGAGCAGCTTCTCCATGATCTCGTCGAACTCCTGTGTCGGGTCGAGGTGCCCGACTTTGGGCGTCTCGTGGGCCAGGGTCGGGGTCAGCACCACGTCGTAGTCGCGGAAGAACCGGGCCGAGATGCGCTTCGACGCGGCGATGCGCGCGGTCGCGAGGGGCAGCCTGTGGAGGTTGCGCGTGCAGTGTCGGGCAAGTCCGAGGGTGAGGTTGTCGAGCTTCGACGGGTCCCAGGTGCGGCCGTACGTCGCCCGGCCGGTGCGCAGCACGAACATGCTCAGCAGCGACCAGTAGAGCAGGAAGTCGTCGGGGAACGAGTCCGGCACGGGTGGTGTGATCTGCTCGACCTGGTGGCCCAGCTCCTCGAGGAGGGCGGCCGTCTTCAGGGTCAGCTCGGCCACCTCGGGGGTCGCGGAGCGTCCGACCGAGTCGGTGGCGACCGCGATCCGCAGCCGCTTGCGGCCGGGGTGGGTGATGTCGCCGATCGGGGCGAGCTTGAGGTTGCGGTAGACCTTCTCGGCCTCGCGGTAGAACGCCGCCGAGTCGCGGACCGAACGGGTGACGACGCCGTCGGCGACGATGCGCACCGGCATGTCGCGCATCATCTTGTCCTGGGCGATCCGGTTGCGGGTCGGCTTCATGCCGACCAGGCCGTTCACCGATGCCGGGATGCGGATCGAGCCGCCGCCGTCGTTGGCGTGCGCGATCGGCAGTGCTCCGGCAGCCACGAACGCGGCGGCACCGGCCGAGGAGGCCCCGGCGGTGCGGCCGGTGTCCCAGGGGCTGCGTACGGCGCCCAGGCGCGGGTGCTCGGCGACCGCGCTGAAACCCCACTCGGACAGCTGCGACTTGCCGAGCGGGATCACGCCGGTGGCGCGGAACATGCGGGCGAAGTCGCCGTCGGACTTCTTCTCGCGTCCGGCGTACGCGTCCGCGCCCTGGTGGGTCGGCATACCCGCGACGTCGCAGTTGTCCTTGACCAGGGTCGGTACCCCGCAGAAGAAGCCGCCGTGCGGGTCCTTCGCCTCCAGGCGGGCGGTGTCGAAGGCGGTGTAGGCGAGGCCGTTGACCGCCGGGTTGACCTTCTCGATCCGGGCGATGGCGGCGTCGACCACCTCCGGGACGCTCACCCGGCCGGACTGGATCTCCTCCACCAGTCCGACGGCGTCGAGGTCGCCGAGGGCGTCATCGCTGAACGAGTGCACACGTGTCATGAGCCACAAGTTACCGCCCGGTTGCGGGTCATCCCAGGAGGTGGATCACCAACGGGACGAGAAGACTGGTGGCCAGGGCGGTCAGGCCCATCGAGAGCCCGGCGAAGGCTCCCTCGGTCGGGTCCTCGTGCAGGGCACGCGAGGTGCCGATGCCATGGGAGGCCGCGCCCAACGCCAGCCCACGGGCGCGGCGGTCACGGATGTGGAGCAGGGTCAGCACGGTGGGCCCGAGGACGGCACCGAGCATGCCGACCACGATGGTGAACACCGCGACCATCGACGGGTTGCCTGCGACGTGATCGGCGACCGCGATCGCGATCGGGGTGGTCGCCGACTTGGGAGCCATCGTGCGCTCGAGCACGTCGCCGCCGCCGAGCACGCGGACCATGAGGACGCCAGTGCTGATGGAGACGAACGCGCCGACCGGGATGGCGACCAGCATCGGCACCGCGAGCTCCTTGAGGTGGTGCGCCTCGCGGTGCAGCGGTACGGCGAGCGCCACCGTGGCCGGGCCCAGGAAGAACGCGATGACCGATCCACCGACCAGGTACTCGTCGTACTCGATGTCGAGGAGCCACATGGCCACACCGACGATCGCGATGGCCACCAGCACGGGCTGGGC
Organism: Nocardioides sp. Root151; assembly: GCF_001427925.1. Classification (NCBI taxonomy): domain Bacteria; kingdom Bacillati; phylum Actinomycetota; class Actinomycetes; order Propionibacteriales; family Nocardioidaceae; genus Nocardioides; species Nocardioides sp. Root151. The sequence continues at coordinate 231,569 of NZ_LMGG01000007.1, read as the reverse complement.
GAGCGGGTGGTTCCGGGACAGGCGCTTCACCTCGAGCCCGCCGCGGTAGGCGGCCAGGGTGAGGACGACGCCCGTCAGCGGCGAGGAGCGCAGGTAGTCCATCGCCTCGCTCATGCCGCACTCCTGCGACGGGTGAGCAGTGCGACGAGGACGCCGACCGCGACCAGGCCGGCCAGCCACGAGACCAGCAGCGCGCCGGTGATCGGCAGCGCGTCCTCACGCACCGCGCCGAGGTAGGCCACGATGCCGACGCCCGGCGGGATGAACAGCAGTTGCAGGTGCCTCAGCACGCGGTCAGAGACACGCAGCAGGCCGGCGCCCGTGTCGGGGCGTCGCCACTGCAGCAGCCCGAAGAGGATCACCATGCCGATGACCGGACCGGGCACCGGCAGGTCGAGTGAGCGCACCATCACCTCGCCGACCAGCTGGCAGCCGAGCAACCACATCATTCCGTTGAGCACGGCGGTCACCCTACGCGCGAGATCCGGGTCACACGGGGGTCGCTACGGGGGCGGCTGCAGGGGCCTCTCGAGTGCGACGACCTCGGGCGGAAGGCCCCATTCGGCGCCACCCAGTCGCGACACGGGCTGCAGTCGGGACATCGATGGTGAGCCGTCGACCATGGCCTCGTCGCGGACCGTGACGGCGACGACCCGGCCGAGCACCAGGGTGCACGTGCCGACCTCGATCGTGGTGTGCAGGACGCACTCGATCGAGGCCGGTGCGTCGCTGACCCGGGGCGGCGCGACCAGCTCGCTGGGCTCCATCGCGATGCCCAGCGCGGCGGCCTCGTCGACACCGGCCTCGTAGGGAGCGCTGGTCTGGTTGACCGCGTCCATCTGCGGCAGACCGGCCAGGTTCACCACGAATTCACCGGTCGCCAGCACGTTGCGCAGCGTGTCCTTGACGCCGACCGAGGTGAACTGCACGACCGGTGGCCGGTTGCTGGAGACGGTGAAGAAGGAGTGCGGGGCCAGGTTGACGACGCCGTCACCGGAGAGCGTGGACACCCATGCGATCGGGCGGGGTACGACGAGCGCTGTCAGCAGTCGGTAGGGGTTGACGTCGGGGTCGTCGACGGCGAAGACGCGGCGTGGGTTCACGGGAGCCAGCATTGCTCAGACCGCGACGGCCGAAAGACGCGGGTCGCGCCTCCCGAGCAGCTGTGCCGCCGCGTCCACGTCGCCGTCGGCGAGCAGTCGGCGTACCTCGGTGGAGGAGCAGGTGCGTTCGCCGACCCGGACGAGGTCGAGCGCATCGACCCGGAAGCCGTGCCAGGCACCGGCGGCGCGCAGGTAGTCGACGTCGCCGGCGCCGGCCCGGCCGCACTTGAAGTTGCTGCCGACCACGAGTGAGCGCACCCCGAGCCGGGCCACGAGCCCGTCGGCGACGAAGCTCTCTGCCGGTGTGGCGGCCGTGGCCTTGGTGAACGGGAGCACGACGACGCCGTCGACACCGTGCGCCAAGGCCAGGTCGACCCGGTCGTCGACGTCGAGCAGCGCCCGCGGCGCTCGCTCCGGGCAGGTGACCAGCATGGGATGCGGGTCGAAGGTGACGAGGAGCGTCGGCAGTCGCAGCCGGGCGCCGTGCCCGACCGCGCGCCGGGCAAGTGCCTGGTGGCCGCGGTGGAACCCGTCGAAGACGCCCATCGTGACGACCGAGCCGTGCGGGTCGATCTCGTCCCGGGAGGGCCAGTCGTGCCATACGTGACCGCTCATCGTGCTCACCTTCATCGAAGTCTGGATACCCGCGGGGCCGGGCGGGGTGGAGCGCGGCCCCGCGGGTGTCTGTGGTCGGCTCAGCCGCGCTCGAGGACGAAGTCGTAGCTCTCGCGGTTGACGCCGTTGTCGTCGGCCTGCGGGTCCAGGACCAGCTCGGGCTTGGTGGCCTCGGCCACGTCCGAGTCGAGCCACTCGCCACCGGCGAAGTAGAGCTGCGTCGTGATCGTGCGGTGCCCCTCGGCCCGCACCTGGACGTGCAGGTGGGCGGGACGCCACGGGTGCCAGCCCGCGACCTCGATCATCTTGCCGGTGGGCCCGTCCGTCGGGATCTGGTACGGCGCCGGCTGGATGGTGCTGATCTCGAACCGGCCCTCGTCATCGGTGACGAAGACGCCCCGCAGGTTGCCGTCGGGGACGTGCGGCGCGAAGCCGGCGTAGTAGCCGTCGGAGTCGGCGTGCCACAGGTCGACCTCGGCGCCGGCCAGCGGCGTCCCGTCGAGGTCACGGACCTGGCCGGTGAGGACGAGAGGCGTGCCCTTCTCGTCGTCGCGGCGCGGCAGCTCCGCCTTGGCGGGCAGCCTCACCTGGTCGGGCAGGTAGTAGGGGCCGAGGATGGATCCCTTGGTGCCCTGCTGGGACTTCGCGACCTGCTCCTCCACAGCGTGCTCGACGAACACGTCCATGAACAGCGGCCACTCGCCTCCGTCGCCGACCTCCATCAGCCAGGCCTTGGCGGCCTGGAACTCCGGGTAGCTGACGTCGTACTCGGCGATGGCGTCGTGGACGCCCTTGAGCACGGCGGTGACGATCGCGGCGACCCGCTCGGGCGGGGTGTCGGCGACGTCGTGGGCAGCGGCCGAGGCCTTGAAGTTCTCGCTGGCGTTGGCGCCGGACCCGGCAGCCGTGGGTGAGTCCTGGAGAGTGCTCATCTGTCGTTCCTCATTTCCGGTTCAGGATGCGGTTGACGTCGGTGGGGTTGACCAGGTCCGGAACCGTCCAGCCGTCGAGGTCGTACTCCGCCATCATCGACTCGGCGAAGCCCTTCATCGCGTCGGTCTCCCCCTGGGCCTCGGCGGCGAAGAGGATCTCGGCCTTCACGTTCTCGTGGTTGCCGGAGTAGTTGCGCTCGTAGAGCTCGTGGCGGCCACCGAACTCGGTGCCGACGGCGTCCCACAGCGCCTTCATCACCTTGACCCGGTCGACCGCGTCGTAGCCGTTGGAGCCGCGGACGTACTTGTCGAGGTAGGGCCGGACCTCCGGGGTCTTGAAGTCGATCGAGCTGGAGTTCAGGTAGATCAGACCGGACGCGACGTCCTGCATGATGATCTCCTTCACCCGCGGGTAGGCCTCGATCATCAGCTGGCGGTAGACCAGCCCGTAGTCGAGCTTCGGGAGCACCGTGCCGTTGGGGCCCTCGTCGGGGTTCAGCGCCATCGCGTCGGCCAGGGCCCGGAACGCGTTGCGGTAGCCGATCACCTCACCGACCCGGGTCTGGACGCCGCGGAAGTCCTTGGCACCGGTCGCCTCGAGGGCCTTGAGCAGCAGGCCGGCGATGAAGTCGAGCTTCACGGAGAGGCGGATGCAGCCGTGGAACGTGAACCGCGGGATGAAGCCGGACTGCGGGAAGAAGCCGTTGATCTTCTCCACGTCGCCGTAGACGAAGATGTTCTCCCACGGCACCAGCACCTTGTCGAAGACGAAGATGGTGTCGTTCTCGTCCATGCGGCTCGAGAGCGGGTAGTCGAACGGGCTGCCCATCACGTCGGCGGCCATCGTGTACGACGGACGGCAGATCAGCTTCACGCCCGGCGCGTCCATCGGGACGGTGCAGACGATCGCGTACTCCTTCTTCTTGATCGGGAGGCCGTAGTGCGCGATGAAGTTGTAGTTGGTGATCGCCGAACCCGTGGCCACCACCTTGGCGCCGGAAACGATGACGCCCGCGTCGGTCTCCTTCTCGACCCGCATGAAGACCTCGCCGGCCTCGTCGGGCGGCAGGTCGCGGTCGACCGGCGGGTTGATGATCGCGTGGTTCCAGTAGGTGAGCCGCTCCTGGCTCTCCTTGTACCAACGCTTCGCGTTGTCCTCGAAGGGTGCGTAGAACTCGGTGTTTCCGCCGAGCGTCCCGAGGAAGCTCGCCTTGTAGTCGGGGCTGCGGCCCATCCAGCCCCAGGTCTGCCGGGCCCACGCCTCGATCGCGTTCTTGTCCTTGACCAGGTCGGCCGAGCTGTGCGGCGCCCGGAAGAACGGGTGCGTGAAGCCGCCGTTGCCGGTGTCGGTCGGCACGGTGAGTACGCCGGCACCCGTGACCGCGTCCTCGTGGAGCGCGTCGTAGAGCCGCGCGGTCATCCGGACCGGGTTGCGGAACGCCGGGTGCTCGGTGACGTCCTTGACGCGTTCTCCGTAGATCCAGATCTCGCGGTCGTCGCGGATCGACTCGATGTACTCGTCACCGGTCATCGGGCGGACGTCGTTGAGCCCTTCGGTGACGGTGCTGAGCTGGCGGTCCTGGGTGGCGGTCATGGTGTTTCCCTTCAGTGGTTGTGCGCTGTGCGGGGTGCGGTTGGGGGTGCGGTTGGGGGTGCGCTGTGTCGGGTGCAGTGGAGCGGTCAGACCCGCGTCGCCTCGGGCAACGGGGTGAAGCAGGCCGTGGAGTCGAACCAGCCGTGGGCGGGGTTGTCGATCGAGCCGTCCCAGTGGACGCCGGTCTCGAGCGGGCTGAGGTGGCGGAACGTGCCCGCGTGGAACAGCAGCGGGTCGCGGCCGGGGATCTCCACCGACTCGACCTCGCCGATGACGATCAGGTGGTCGCCGCCGTCGTACGTGCGCCAGGCCCGGCACGAGATCGTCGTGGCGGTGCCCTCCAGCACGGGTGCGGTCGGGCCCTCGACCCAGGCCGGCGCGTCGGCGGCCGGGCGGCCGGCGAAGTGCCAGGCCACGTCGAGCTGGTCGGCGGCGAGGACGTTGATCGCGAACGGCTTGTCCGAGAGGTACTCGCAGGCCTTCGAGTTGCGCCCGAGCGTGACCTGGGCCAGCGGCGGGTCGAGCGAGACCGCGGTGAAGGCGTTGACAGTGGCCCCGTGCGGTTCGCCGTCCCCGTTGGTGCACGTGACGACCGTGACGCCGGTCGCGAACTGTCCGAAGGCATCCCTGAGCTGACGGGGATCCATCTCGTTCACCTCCAGTGGTGTACGCTGTGCGTACGACTTGCACGCTTTGCGTTCACTAGACAGTGGCTCACGTCACAGTGCTACGTCAACGGGTGGAACCACCCGTTGCGATACCCATTTGGGCAGGATTGGGAGGCTGCACCTATGAATCAGCCGGACGAGGCGGGAACCGACCGCGATTTCATCCAGAGCATCGAGCGCGGCTTCACGGTCCTGCTCGCCTTCGACGAGGACGCACCGACCCCCTCGGCGACCGAGATCGCCGACCGGACCGGTCTGTCACGCCCGGCCGTACGCCGGATCCTGCTGACCCTGCAACGCCTCGGCTACGTACGCGGCTTGGGGAGCCGGTGGACGTTGACCCCGCGCGTCCTGATGATCGGGGCGCACTTCGCCGCGACGCACGACATCGTGAAGGTCGCCCAGCCGCACCTGCAGCGGTTGACCGAGCTGACCCACGAGTCCTCCTCGTTGAGCCAGCTCGACGGCACCTCGGCGGTGTGCGTCGGACGGGTGCACGTGCACCGGATCATGGGCCTGAACGTCGAGATCGGCACCCGCCTGCCCCTGCACGCCACCTCGATGGGCCGCGTACTGCTGGCCTGGGCCGACCCGTCCGTCGTCGGCGAGGCGGTCGAGGGCCAGCGCCTGGAGGCACTGACGCCGCACACGGTCACCGACCCCGTCGAGTTCCGCGACGTGCTTCACGACGTGCGCACGAAGGGCTACGCGGTGGTCGACAGCGAGCTCGAGATCGGGTTCCTGTCGGCGGCGGTGCCACTGCGCGCACCCACGGGCGAGGTCGTGGCCGCCCTGGCCTACTCCACCTCGCGGGTGCGACACACGGCGGCCGAGGTGGAGTCGGAAGCGGTTCCGCACCTCATCGAGATCGCCGCGGCGATCGAGTCCGACTACGCCGCCGCGGGCGACGTACGGAACCGGCTCACCTCCGGCCGGCGGGACGGGTTCTTCTAGGTGGACTTCGGGTCGTCGGCCAGGGAGATGCGCAGCTGCTCCAGCACCCGGTCGACGGCCGGCGTACGACGCTCGGGGTGCCAGCCGATCGCCAGCTCCACCGTGGCGTTGTCGGTCAGCGGCCGGAACGTGACGCCCGACAGCTGCAGCGCACTCACCGACTCCGGCACCAGCGCCACACCGAGACCTGCCGCCACGAAGACGACCAGGGTCGAGGTCTCGGCGACCTGCACGGCCTTGCGCGGGCTGAACCCGGCGCGCTGGCAGGCGGCCAGCACGGTGTCGTGCAGCACCGAGCGGTGCTCGGACGGATAGGTGACGAACGGTTCGTCGCGCAGGTCGCGCACCCGGACCGACTCGGCCTCGGCCAGCGGGTGGGTCGACGGCAGCGCGACGACCAACGGCTCGCGGCGTACGACGAACACCTCGATGTCCTCATGGGGCACGGGTGTGCGCATCAGCGCGATGTCGATCGTGCCGTCGCGCAGCGCGAGCACCTGGTCGGGCGTGAGCATCTCGCCCTTGACGTCGACCTCGATGTCGGGAAGGGCAGCGCGCAGGTCTCGCGCCAGCTGTGGCAGGAGCGAGTAGGTGGCCGAGCCGATGAAGCCGATCGAGACCCGGCCGACCTCACCGGCGTCCACACGCGCAGCCTCGACGCCGGCCTGGTCGACCGCGGCCAGGACGGCCCGCGTGCGTTCGAGGTAGCGGGCACCGGCCGGGGTCAACGCGACCTGGCGGGTGGTGCGGGTGAACAGTGCGACGCCGAGCTCGGCCTCGAGCTGGCGGATCTGTTGCGACAACGGCGGTTGGGCCATGTGCAGGCGTTCCGCGGCCCGGCCGAAGTGGAGCTCCTCGGCGACCGCGACGAAGTAGCGGAGATGACGCAGTTCCATATCCCCATCATATGAGTAGTTGCGGAATGGATATCCCCAACCTATGGAACTCGGGGCGTTGCCTTCCTAGATTGGGTACATGCCTGCATCAGCAACCGACATCGTCATCTGTGAACCCGTGCGCACGCCGGTCGGCGGATTCGGCGGAGCCTTCGCCGACGTCGACGTCAACGACCTCGCCGCCACCGTCCTGACCGAGCTCACTCGCCGCACCGGACTCGGCGAGGGCGACGTCGACGACGTCGTGCTCGGCCAGTGCTACCCGAACGGCGAGGCCCCGGCGCTCGGCCGGGTGGCCGCCCTCGACGCCGGACTCGGCACCGGCGTCCCGGGCCTGCAGATCGACCGGCGCTGCGGCTCCGGGCTGCAGGCCGTGCTGTACGCCGCGATGCAGGTCTCGACCGGTGCCGCGAACATCGTGGTGGCCGGCGGCGCTGAGTCGATGTCGCGCGCCGAGCACTACGCGCTCGGCCTGCGCCAGGGCGTCAAGGGCGACGGCGTCGAGCTGATGTCGCGCCTGGCCCGAGGGCGCGTCACCGCCGGCGGCAAGCTCCACCCCGTGCCCGGCGGCATGATCGAGACCGCCGAGAACGTACGCCGCGAGTACGGCATCACCCGTGAGGCCCAGGACGCACTGGCCGTCCGGTCGCAGCACAACTGGCGCGACGCCAACGAAGCCGGTCGGTTCAAGGACGAGATCGTCCCCGTCACGATCCCCGGCAAGCGGGGCAAGCCCGACACTGTCGTCGACGTCGACGACCACCCGCGCCCCGGCACGACCCTCGAGGCGCTGGCCGGCCTGCGCCCGATCATGGGCCGCACCGACGACGCGGCGACCGTCACTGCCGGCAACGCCAGCGGCCAGAACGACGGCGCCGCGATGTGCGTGGTGACCACCCGCGAGGAGGCCGACCGCCGCGGACTCGACGCGTTCGTCACGCTCCGCTCCTGGGCCGTTGCCGGAGTCGGCCCCGAGGTGATGGGCATGGGCCCCGTGCCCGCGACGGCCACCGCGCTGTCCCGCGCCGGCCTCACCCTGGCCGACCTCGACCTGATCGAGATCAACGAGGCCTTCGCCGCGCAGGTGCTCGGATGCCTGACAGAGATGGGAATCGACGCCGACGACCCGCGGCTCAACGTCAACGGCTCCGGCATCTCGCTAGGCCACCCGGTGGGCGCCACGGGGGCGCGCATCCTGGCCACACTCTCGCGCGAGATGCGCCGGCGCGAGTCGACGTACGGGCTCGAGACGATGTGCATCGGCGGCGGGCAGGGCCTGGCCGCGATCTTCGAGGCGGTCCGATGAGCCTCCACCACGAGATCACACCGGGCCCGACCGGCGCCCCGACCGTGGTCCTCTCCAACTCGCTCGGCGCCGACCTGCACATGTGGGACCGCACCATCGACGACCTGGCCGAGCACTTCACGGTGGTCCGCTACGACACCCGCGGCCACGGCAGGTCGCCGGTCGTCGAGGGCAGTGCGAGCCTCGACGACCTGGCCGACGACGTGATCGGCCTGCTCGACGAGCTCGACCTCGAGAAGGTCCACTTCGTCGGCCTCTCGCTCGGCGGGATGACCGGCATGCGCCTGGCCGTCCGCAACCCCGACCGCATCGACCGGCTCGTGGTGCTCTGCACCTCGGCGTACCTCGGCCCGGCCAGCAACTGGCTCGACCGTGCCGCGACCGTGCGCGCGAACGGCGCCTCCGCCGTGGCCGAGGCCGTCGTCGACCGGTGGTACTCCCCCGGCTTCCTGGCCTGCGAGACCGACCGCGTGGCCGCGGCCCGTGCGATGGTGTCGAGCGCGAGCGCCGAGGGGTACGCCGGGTGCTGCGAGGCGATCGCCGGCATGGACCTGCGTGACCAGCTGGTCTCGATCACCGCACCCACACTGGCGATTGCCGGCACCGACGACCCCGCCACGCCACCGCCCCACCTCAAGGCGATCGCCGAGACGGTGGTCGACGGCCGCGTGCTCGAGGTGGCCGACTCGGCCCACCTCGCCAACGACGAGCAGCCCGCCGTCGTCAACCCGGCGATCATCGCCCACCTGCAAGGAGAAGACTCATGAGCGTCCCGCTCGACAAGGTCGTCAGCTCGGCCGCCGAGGCGGTGGCCGACATCAAGTCCGGCAGCCAGATCGCCGTGGGCGGGTTCGGCCTGGCCGGCATCCCGTGGTTCCTGATCGAGGCCCTGCTCGAGCAGGGCGCCGACGAGCTCGAGATCGTCTCCAACAACTGCGGCGTCGACGGTGCCGGGCTCGGGCTGCTGCTCGAGGCCAGGCGGATCCGTCGCGNGTACGTCGGGGAGAACAAGGAGTTCGCCCGGCAGTACCTCTCCGGTGAGCTCGAGGTCGAGCTGACCCCGCAGGGAACCCTGGCCGAACGCATGCGCGCCGGTGGCGCCGGGATCGGGGCGTTCTTCACGCCGACCGGCGTCGGCACCGCGGTCGCCGAGGGCGGGCTGCCCTGGCGCTACCACCCCGACGGTTCGATCGCGATGGCGTCCTCGCCCAAGGAGGTGCGCTCCTTCCACGGCCGCGAGATGGTGCTCGAGGAGTCGATCGTCGCCGACGTCGCACTGGTGCGCTGCGCTGTGGCCGACCGTCACGGCAACCTGCGCTTCAACAAGTCCGCGCAGAACTTCAACCCGGCCGTCGCGATGAGCGGACGGCTCACCATCGTCGAGGCCGAGAGGGTCGTCGAGGCCGGCGAGATCGCACCGGACGACGTCCACGTGCCCGGCGTCTTCGTCGACCGGGTGGTCGAGCTGACCCCCGAGCAGGCCAGTCGCAAGCAGATCGAGAAGGCCACCACCACGCCGCGTCCGGAAGGCAACTGACATGACCGACACCTCCGTCAAGATCGGCTGGAGCCACGACGAGATGGCAGCGCGCGCCGCGGCCGAGCTCTCCGACGGCCAGTACGTCAACCTCGGCATCGGCATGCCCACGCTGATCCCGGGCCACCTGCCCGCGGACTCGTCGGTCGTGCTGCATGCCGAGAACGGCATCCTCGGCGTCGGCCCCTATCCCTACCCCGACGAGCTCGACCCCGACCTGATCAACGCCGGCAAGGAGACCGTCACGGTCAAGGCCGGTGCGTCGTTCTTCGACTCGCCGACCAGCTTCGCGATGATCCGCGGCGCCCACCTCGACGTCGCCGTGCTCGGCGGCATGCAGGTCTCGGTCACCGGCGACCTGGCCAACTGGATGGTGCCGGGCAAGATGGTCAAGGGCATGGGTGGCGCGATGGACCTGGTGCACGGCGCGAAGAAGGTGATCGTGCTGATGGACCACACCACGCGTGACGGGTCCTCTAAACTCCTGACCTCCTGCACGTTGCCGCTCACCGGCCGGGCCGTCGTACAACGCGTGATCACCGACCTGGGCGTCTTCGACGTCAACGTCGCCTCGTTCACCGTCGTCGAGCTGGCCCCGGGCGTGACGTTCGAGCAGGCGAAGGCCGCGACCGACGCCCCCCTGGTGGCCTGACCGCCGTACGCCGAACCGCCCCGGAAGGTTCTTCCGGGGCGGTTCGGTGATTTCGGGTCCGGCTGGTCACACGAGCGGGCCCGCGTGGGACCGTCCGACAGGTAAGCAGGCGGCGTCACCGGGACGATTCACGCTCAGTGCCGCCTGCGCCTGCCCCACTTACCTGTCCTACGGTCCGCCAGCGTGCGTGCCTGGCGAATCCAGAGCCGTCCGGTGCGTGCGATGGCAAGGCCGAGGAGGGAAGGCGGCCTTTTGAGCGGAGCGGCCGTCGACCGACGAGAACGCAGCCAGCGTGCGTGCCTGGCGACTCCAGAGCCGTCCGGCGCGTGCGATGGCGAGGCCGAGGAGGGAAAGCGGCCTTTTTGAGCGGAGCGGCCGTCGACCGACGAGAACGCCGCCAGCGTGCGTGCCGGACGGCTCGGCCAGGGTCGTCCGGTGCGTGCGCTGGCAAGGCCGAGGAGGGAAGGCGGCCTTTTGAGCGGAGCGGCCGTCGACCGACGAGAACGCCGCCAGCGTGCGTGCCGGGCGACTCTGAGGTCAGGCGTTGATGTCGGAGGGGTGAGTGGCCAGGGCCGTCACCTTGATCTCCATGTAGGGGAACAGCGGCAGCGCCGAGAGCATCGTGTGCAGCTCGTCGGCGTCGGCCACGTCGAGAATGGAGATGTTGGAGTACTCCCCCGCGATGCGCCAGATGTGCGGCCACTTGCCGGCCTGCTGGAGCTCCTGGGAGTAGGCCTTCTCACGGGCGACGATGTCGGCCCGGACGTCCGGATCCAGGTCGTGCGGGATCCGGACGTCCATGCGGGCGTGGAACAGGGCCATCAGGCGGGGTCCAGGACGAAGTCGTACGTCGTCTGGTTGCCGTTGCCGGACTCGGCGGGCTGGATGTCGAGCAGCAGCTCAGGCTTGACGGCGGAGGCGATGTCGTCGTCGTTGTGCGGGTCGCCCGGGAAGTAGAGTTGGGTGGTGATCAGCTGGTGCTCCGGCGCGGAGACCTTCAGGTGCAGGTGGGCCGGGCGCCAGGCGTGCCAGCCGGCCGCGCCGATCAGCTTCCCGCAGGAGCCGTCGGTGGGGATCTGGTACGGCGCGGGCTGCATCGTGTTGATCCAGTAGCGGCCCTCGTCGTCGGCGGTGATCGTGCCGCGCAGGTTCCACTCGGGGATGCCGGGGGCGAACTGGCTGTAGAAGCCCGCCTCGTCGGCGTGCCACAGCTCGACCTTGGCGTTGGGGACCGGCTCACCGGCCAGGTTGGTGACCTGGCCCTGGAAGAGCAGCGGGGTGCCCTGCTCGTCGTCGCGCATGGGCATCGTCGCCTCGGCGCCGAGCTCGGGTGCGCCGGGCACGTAGTAGGGGCCCTCGATGGTGCCCTTGGAGCCCTCGCGGTCGGCGTTGGCGACCTCTTCGACGACGTGCTCGACCCACACGTCGAGGAACAGCGGCCATTCGCCGTCCCGGCCGACGCCGATCAGCCACGCCTTGAGGGCGTTGAACTCGTCGTAGGTGACCTCGTGCTTGCGGATCGTCTCGTGGACGGCGTCGAGCACCTCGCGGGCGAGCAGGTCGACCCGCTCCTTGGGGGTGTTCGCGACGCCGGCGAGCTTGTCGGTCGTGAACCGCTCCGTGGCGGACGCACCCGAGGCGGCTGCGGTGGCGGTCTCAGTAGCGGCTGACATCTCTGTCTCCCTCTCGTTCGCTGTGCCGATGCGGTTCCGCCGGGAGTGACGGGCACCGGAAGTCCCTTCGAGGCTAGGCCCGAAAATTGATTCAGCACAAGGACTTGTTCTCGGAAGACAAAGAGGTACGACGTCTCAATGGCACCCTAGGCCAGACCTAGGGCTTTGCCGGGTGTGGCTCCGCTCACGACCTGTCAGTGTCGAGGGACACCACCGCCCCACGGCACCTTCGTCCCCGGGGCATCCACCGATCCGGAGGAACCCCATGAGCGAGACCTTGGCGCACGTGCGCGACACCCTCTCCAACGCGGTCGTCGATGACCGTGAGGCCGGCATCTACCGGGCCAACCGGAGCATCTTCACCGACGAGGAGATCTTCGAGCTCGAGATGAAGCACATCTTCGAGGGCAACTGGATCTACCTCGCCCACGAGAGCCAGGTGGCCGAGGCAGGTGACTACTTCACCACCTACATGGGCCGCCAGCCGGTCGTCATCACCCGCGACAAGGACGGCGAGCTCCACCTCCTGATCAACGCCTGCGCGCACCGCGGCGCGATGATCTGCCGCAAGAAGACCGACAACCGCACCACACTGACCTGCCCCTTCCACGGCTGGACCTTCCGCAACGATGGCAGCCTGCTCAAGGTGAAGGACCCCGACGGCGCCGGCTACCCCGAGACGTTCAACGTCAACGGCTCGCACAACATGACGAAGGTGCCGCGCTTCGAGAGCTACCGCGGCTTCCTCTTCGGCAGCCTGAACGACGACGTCAGCACGCTGGCCGAGCACCTGGGCGACACGACCAAGGTCATCGACATGCTCGTCGACCAGTCGCCCGAGGGCCTCGAGGTGCTGCGGGGCTCGTCGACGTACACCTATGACGGGAACTGGAAGGTCCAGGCCGAGAACGGCGCCGACGGCTACCACGTGACCGCGACGCACTGGAACTACGCGGCCACCACCTCACGCCGCGACACCGGCGAGTCCGCCAACGCGACGAAGACGCTGGACGCCGGCAGCTGGGGCAAGTCCGGCGGCGGCTACTGGTCCTACCCGAACGGCCACCTGTGCCTGTGGACCTGGGCCGGCAACCCGCAGGACCGACCGCTGTGGGACCAGATGGACGTGCTCAAGGAGAAGTACGGCGAGGCCAAGGGCGAGTTCATGGTGAAGGGCTCGCGCAACCTGTGCGTCTACCCGAACGTCTACCTGATGGACCAGTTCTCCACCCAGATCCGGCACTTCCGCCCGATCTCGACCGACCATACCGAGGTCACGATCTACTGCATCGCCCCGAAGGGCGAGAGCAAGGAGTCGCGGGCCTGGCGGATCCGGCAGTACGAGGACTTCTTCAACGCGTCCGGCATGGCCACCCCCGACGACCTCGAGGAGTTCCGCTCCTGCCAGCTCACCTTCCAGGCCACCAAGGCACCGTGGAACGACATGAGCCGGGGCGCCGAACACTGGCTGACCGGCCCGGACGACGTCGCCAAGGCCCTCGACATGCCCGGCGTCATCTCGGCCGGGTTGAAGAACGAGGACGAGGGCCTCTATCCCGTGCAGCACGGCTACTGGCGCGACGTGATGGTCGCCGCCGTCGAGGCCGAGGAAGCCGCAGCCGCCCGACGTACCGCCGACCAGGCCTGAGGAGCAACGCCATGACCACCACCGACACCGAGGGCACGAAGCTCATCACGCAGAACGCCATCGAGCAGTTCCTCTACCGCGAGGCGCGCTACCTCGACGACCGCGAGTTCGAGAAGTGGCTCGAGTGCTACGCCGACGACTGCGAGTACTGGATGCCCGCGTGGGACGACAACGACAACCTCACCGAGGACCCGCAGACCGACATCTCGCTGATCTACTACGCCAACAAGGGCGGCCTCGAGGACCGCGTGTTCCGGATCCGCACCGAACGCTCCAGCGCGACGTCGATTCCCGAGCCGCGCACGAGCCACAACATCAGCAACGTCGAGGTCATCGAGCGCCGCGGCGACATCGTCGACATCCGGTTCAACTGGCACACGATGTACTTCCGCTACAAGACGATCGACCCCTACTACGGGACCTCCTTCTACACGATCGACTTCTCCGGTGACCTGCCGTTGATCCGTCGCAAGACCGTGGTGCTGAAGAACGACTACATCCACCACGTGGTCGACGTCTACCACTTCTGAGAGGGAGCACCATGAGCCACCAGGTTGCCCTGAGCTTCGAGGACGGCGTCACCCGCTTCATCACCGTCGCGGACGACCAGACCGTCGCCGATGCGTCGTACCGCGCCCGCATCAACATCCCGCTGGACTGCCGCGACGGCGCCTGCGGGACGTGCAAGGCGTTCTGCGAGTCCGGCGAGTACGACGGCGGCGCCTACATCGACGACGCGCTCACCGCCGACGAGGCCGCCAAGGGCTACGTGCTGCCGTGCAGCATGAAGGCGAAGTCCGACCTGGTGCTCCAGATCGCCAGCACCTCAGCGGTCGCCAAGACCAGCGCGGCGACGTACACCGCGACGCTGACGCAGTTCGAGAGGCTCTCCGAGAGCACGGTGTCGTTCACCTTGGAGACGCCCGAGCGGAGCAAGCTCGCGTTCCTGCCCGGGCAGTACGTCAACCTGGCCGTGCCGGGCACGAACGAGACGCGTTCCTACTCGTTCTCCAACGCCCCCGACGGCGAGGGGCTCACCTTCCTGGTCAAGCTCGCCCCCGGCGGCCTGATGTCGGAGCACCTCGCGAACAAGGCCGCGGTCGGCGACGAGATGACCTTCACCGGGCCGAACGGCAGCTTCTTCCTGCGAGAGGCCGACCGGCCGCTGCTGCTGCTCGCCGGCGGCACCGGGCTGGCGCCGATCCTGTCGATCCTGCGCAAGCTGCGCGACTGCGGCACCGAGCGCGCGGTGCACCTGGTGTACGGCGTCAGCAACGACACCGACCTCGTCGAGCTGGAGACGCTGGAGGAGCTGGCCGGCCAGATCCCGACGCTGACCTGGGGGCACTGCGTCTCCGACCCGGAGACCAAGGCCGCCAACCAGGGCTACGTGATGAGCCTGATCGAGCCCGAGCACCTGCACGGCGGCGACGTCGCGGTCTACGTGTGCGGTCCGCCGCCCATGGTGGAGGCCGTGCGCACGCACTTCGCCGACGAGGGCGTCGAGCCGACCGGGTTCTACTACGAGAAGTTCGCGCTCTCCGGCACGCCGACCGCGAAGGCGGCCGACCCTGCTCCGGTGGTCGAGGCGGTTCGTCCCTCGACTCCTCAGGAACCGTCTCGGGACCAGGCCGAGGATGCCGCTGGTTTCGAGACAGGCGCTGGCGCGCCTTCCTCAATTCCGCTGGTGGAGGAGGTTGCGCAGCAACCGTCTCGAAACCAGGCCGACGAATCCCTTGGTCTCGAGACAGGCGCTGGCGCGCCTTCTTCAACCAGCGGACCGGCTGGCGCGTCGAATCGCCTTGCAGGGCAGGAGATCTTCCCGGCCCGCGAGGTGACCCCGCTCCACGCGACCGCTGCTCGGCGTACGCCGGACGAGGAGGCCGCGACCGCGCGCAGCATCGCCGGCCGACAGGTCGCCAAGGTCGGCTCGGACGCCGCGCCGACCCCCTTCGAGGCCACCGACGACGAGGACCTGCTGGTCACCGGAGGGCGCGGCATCGCCAAGCAGGAGATGTTCGCCGCCCGCGAGATCGCCCCGCTGCACGAACCCGTGCAGGAGGTGCCGGCCGCGGCCGCCGCGCCCCCCGGCACCTACGAGATCGGCGAGGAGCACCCGTCGGTGCACGAGTCCGACGCCCTCTTCGAGGCGCGTGCCGCACTCGAGCTCGGCGCCCTCGAGCTGGTCATCGGGCGGCTCTCCTCACGCCAGGTCACCGGCTACCGGCTGCTCGCCGAGGCCACCGTGCCGTACGTCGAGGGCGACCGCTTCGTCGACGCCGCGGCGTACACCGAGACC
This sequence comes from Nocardioides sp. Root151, assembly GCF_001427925.1. NCBI lineage: Bacteria > Bacillati > Actinomycetota > Actinomycetes > Propionibacteriales > Nocardioidaceae > Nocardioides > Nocardioides sp. Root151. The sequence continues at coordinate 215,692 of NZ_LMGG01000007.1, read as the reverse complement.
AACGCAGCCTTCCACGACTACCTGTTCACGCTGACCGGCAACGAGCACCTGCTGCAGGCCTACCAGGCACTCGGGGTCCAGGGGCACATGGAGGACGTGCTCCGGCACGCCACCTGGTGCCACCCGAGCTGCACCCAGGACCACCTCGACATCGTCGACGCCTTCGAGGCCGGCGACCGGGTGCGCGCCCGCGAGCTGATCACCGCGCACGCGGACCGCTCCAAGGAGACCACTCGACGCGCCATGGACGAGGCCCGCACCCGGGCGCTGCCGAAGTTCATCACTCCGGGCCGCTTCGCCGGCAAGGTCGTGGTGATCACCGGGGCCGCCCAGGGCATCGGCGAGCGCACTGCCCGCCGGGTCAGCGCCGAGGGCGGGTCCGTCGTGCTGGTTGACCGCTCCGACCTGGTCGGCGAGCTCGCCGCCGAGATCGGCAGCACCGCACGGCCGGCGCTCCCCGTCGTCGCCGACCTGGAGAGCTGGTCCGGCGCCGAATCCGTCGTCGCCGAGGCGCTGCGCCGCTTCGGCCGGATCGACGTGCTGATCAACAACGTCGGCGGCGCGATCAACTTCAAGCCGTTCACCGAGTTCACCGACCAGGAGATCCGCGCCGAGCTCGACCGCTCGCTGCTGACCACGCTCTTCACCTGCCGCGCCGTGCTGCCCGGCATGGTGGAGCGCGGCCGTGGCGTGATCATCAACGTCTCGTCGGCAGCCACCCGCGGCATCCACCGGATCCCCTACTCGGCAGCGAAGGGCGGCATCAACGCGATCACCGCCTCCCTGGCCGTGGAGTACGCCGAGGCCGGCATCCGCGTCGCAGCCACCGCACCCGGTGGCACGGAAGCCCCACCGCGCCGCATCTCGCGCGGCACCCCGGAGGCCACGAACGAGCAGGAGCAGGCATGGTTCCAGGCGCACATCGACCAGACCCTCGACTCCTCGCTGATGCGCCGCTACGGCACTCTGGACGAGCAGGCCGCAGCCATCACGTTCCTGGCCTCGGACGAGGCGTCGTACATCACCGGAAGCACGTTGCCTGTCGCCGGCGGCGACCTCGGCTGAGTCGGACTAGCGTGACGGGATGATCTCTCATCTTCCGGGGCACGTGTTCGTCGGACGGGAGGCCGAGCTCGAGGCACTGGGCCGGTTGCTCACCGCCGATCCCGGCCGTCCGGCCATCGTCGTGGTCGAGGGTCCTGCCGGCAGTGGGAAGACCACGCTGGTCGACGAGTTCCTGGCCCGCCAGCCGGGGCTGACGGTCGCGCACGCCGGTGCCACGGCCTGGGAGTCCGGCCACCCGTACGCCGTACTCGAGCAGCTCGGGGTCAGTGTCGACCCGGACGCCGACCCGGTCGTCGCGGCCCGCGCCCTCCTGCCCGAGCTCCGCGACCGTGCGGGTGACGGCCGGCTGATCGTGATGGTCGACGGTGCCGACAAGGCCGACGCCGGTTCGCTGATGGCACTGCACTCCGCCGCCCGCCGGTCCCCGACGACGGTGCGGGCGATCCTGACCGCACGGGGCCCGGTGCGTGCCGACCTGCCCGACCTGAGGCGGTTGCACATCTCCGAGCTCGACCGCACCGAGGTGCGCCAGATCGCCCTCCAGGCGGGGGTGGCGCTCACCGACCGCGACGCGAAGGCCCTCCGCGACCACACCCGCGGGAACCCGGCCCTGGTCATCGAGCTGCTCACCGAGGCACCGGATGCCGTGTGGACCGACTGGCAGCAGCCCCTGCCCGCCACCCGACGCCAGGTGACGGAGGTGCGCACACGACTCGAGGGTGCCCCGCCGTCCGCCCGCAGGTTGGTCGAGGCGGTCGCCGTGCTCGGCGACCGCTGCAGCGAGGGTGAGGCGACCCAGCTGGCCGAGGTCACCAACGACCCGGTCACCGCGCTCGACACCGCGGAGACGACCGGCCTGGTCCGGCGCGACCTGCAGCTGGGCGACCACGTGCTCCGCTTCGCGGACCCGATGACCCGCTCCGCCGTGCTCGAGACGATGCCCGTGCGTCGTACCCACCGGCTGCACGGCAAGGCCGCCGACCTGGTCGGCGACGAGTTCCGTGCCCTGTCCCACCGGGTGCTCTCCGGTCTCGCACCGGGCCAGGAGCTGCTGGGCGAGCTGCGCGCGTACGCCGACCGCCAAGCCGCCGAGGGCGCCTGGGGCCGGGCCGCCCATGCCCTGATCCGGGCCAGCCGGATCGAGCGCGACCCGGCCCGGCGAACCGCCCTGCTCGTCGACGGGGTCGACGCCCTGGTCGGTGCCGGCGAGCTGCCCGAGGCCAACCTGTTCACCGACGAGCTCGAGGCCGCGCCGCGGTCGGCCCGCATCGACGCCACCCTCGCCTACGTCTCGATCCTGCGCGGCCGCCCCGCCGAGGCCGACCTGCTCCTGGACCGCGCCTGGCAGGACTGGGACTCCGCGCAGCCGGAGGTGCGGGTCCTGGTCAGCGTGCGCCGGGTGCTGCACGCGCTCGGCATGTGGGACCCGCAGGCGCTGGTCGAGTGGTCGGACCGGGCGATCGACACCGGCGACCCCGACAGCCCGGCCGGGCTCGAGGCGGCCGCGATGCGCGGCATCGGCCTCGCCGCCTGCGGCCGGTGGGACGAGGCCCTCCGCGCGTACGACGAGCTGGTCCGGCGAGTGCCGACAGGTCCACAGTCACAACGGATCCGGATGGGACGCGGCTGGGTCGACCTGGCGCGCGGCGAGCAGGTCTCGGCGCGCCACGACTTCGAGGGTGCCGTGCCGACCCGGTTCCGGATGGGCTCGACGCGCATCTCGCTGTGGGCCCAGGCCTGGCTGGCCCGGAGCCTCTTCCAGCTCGGGGACTGGGACGAGGCCCTGGCCGTGGTGGCACGGGCCGGCCGTGAGGTCGCGGAGTCCGAGCACCACCTGATCCGCCCACTCGTGCACTGGACCGGCGTACAGGTCAATGCGCTGCGCGGCGACCAGGCCGCCGCCCGCGAGCACCTGCGCCGGGGCGCCGCCGCGTCGCAGGACTACCCGATCATGCAGATCCCGGCGGCGATCGCCCGCGCCAACTTCGCCGAGGTGGCCGCCGACTACGAGGGCGTCGTCCGGGCACTCGAGCCGCTGCTGGTCCTCTTCGCCGATCGCCCCGACGAGCCCGGCTTCTGGCCCTGGCGCGCCCTCTATGCGAACGCCCTCGTGCTCACCGACCGGGCCGACGCGGCGCGCGACTTCGTCGCCCACCACCTCGCCCTCGCCGTCGAGCGCAACCACCGGTCCGACCAGGCCGCCCTGTTGGCCGTCTCGGGCCGGATCCGCTGCGGCGACGGCGACATCGACGGGGGCGTCGGCGACTTCGAGTCCGCGCTCGAGCTGCTCTCCGGGATGCCCCTGCCCTTCGAGCGCGCCCGGGTCAACTTCAGCTACGGCCAGGCCCTGCGCCGCGCGGGACGACGACGCGAGTCGGCGATCATCATGCGCGCCGCCCGCGACTCCTACGCGACCCTCGGTGCGACGTCGTACGTCGAGCGCTGTGACCGCGAGCTGAACGCGGCCGGCCTCAACTCCCGGCGTACCGACGGCGTCACCGACCTCACGCCGCAGGAGACCGCCGTCGCCGACCTGGTCTCGCGTGGGCTGAGCAACCGCGAGGCCGCCGAGCAGCTCTACATCTCGGTGAAGACCGTGCAGTACCACCTGACCCGCATCTACACGAAGCTCGGCATCCGTTCCCGCGCCGAGCTCGCGGCCCGGCACCGGCCCCGAGACCCGGAAGACGACACGTGACCCAACCCACCGCTCCCCACCGCCACACTCGACCCGGTGGATCATGGCCCAGCCTGCGCGGGCTGCTCGACGACCTCGGGCCCACCCAGGCAGCCAACGGCCTGGTCGCGCTGATCTTCGCGGCCACCGGTCCGGTGGCGGTGATCCTGGCTGTCGGCACGGCCGGAGGACTCAGCCGCGTCGAGATCAGCTCGTGGATCTTCGCGGTGTTCTTCCTCAACGGCCTGCTGACCATCGTGGCCAGCTGGGCCTACCGGCAGCCGCTGTCGTTCTTCTGGACGATCCCCGGCACCGTCGTGGTCGGCAAGTCGCTGGACCACCTGACCTGGCCCGAGGTGCTCGGCGCGTTCCTCGTCACCGGAGCCGTGATCGCCGTGCTCGGACTGACCGGCTGGGTCGGCCGGGCGATGGCGGTGATCCCGTTGCCGCTCGTGATGGCCATGGTCGCGGGGGTCTTCCTGCGCTTCGGCACCGACCTCGTCGGCGCGGTCCGGTCGGACGCCGCCATCGCCGCGCCCATGGTGCTGGCCTTCGTCGTCCTGAGCCGGATGAGGTCACTGGGCCGCTGGATGCCGCCGGTCCTCGGGGCGCTGCTGGTCGGCGCGGCCGCGGTCGGGATCGCCGGGTCGTTCTCGCCGGCCTCGGGCCCGGCGCTCGCCGCCCCGACGTTCCAGGCACCGGTCTTCACGACGGGGGCGCTGCTCGAGCTCGTCGTGCCCCTCGCGATCACCGTGCTCGTCGTGCAGAACGGGCAGGGCGTCGCGGTGCTGAACCAGGCCGGCCACCGCCCACCGATCAACGTGGCCACGGTCCTGTGCGGCATCGGGTCGATCCTCAGCGCGACAATCGGCGGCATCTCCTCGTGCCTCACCGGCCCGACCAGCTCGCTGCTGGTCGCCTCCGGGAGGAAGGAACGCCACTACGCCGCGGCCGTCGTCTGCGGAGCACTCGCCCTCGTGGTCGGCCTGTTCGCCCCGCTGTTCGTGCGGTTGATGCTGGCCACCCCGCCGGCGTACGTCGCCACGCTCGGCGGGCTCGCCATGCTCCGCGCACTGCAGGGCGCGTTCGTCGCGTCGTTCGCGCACCGCTTCACCCTGGGCGCGCTGGTGACGTTCCTGGTCACCATCACCGACGTGACGATCTTCAACATCGGTGGAGCGTTCTGGGGCATCGTGCTCGGCCTGGCCACCTCATGGATCCTCGAGCCGGCCGACTTCGACGACCGGGAGTGACCCGGCCGGGCTCAGCGGTCCTGGCGGTAGCGCTCGAGCTTCTCGTCGTCGATCTCGATGCCGAGGCCGGGACCCTGGCGCACCAGGAGCTCGCCGTTGGTGATCTCGAGCGGCGTGGCCAGCAGGTCGTCGCTCATGTCGAGGAAGTTGGAGAGCTCGCCGGCCCGCCGCGAGGTGAGCTTGTACGCCGCCCCGAAGGCGGCGCTGCACAGGGAGCCGACCTGGCCGTCGATCTGGTTGCCCATCACGACCTCGACGCCGAGCGACTCGGCGAGGTGGTGCACGCGCTGCGACATCGTGAAGCCGGTGCGGGCGGTCTTGATGCTGACCATGGTGGCCGAGCCGCCGAGGATCTCGCGGGTGACCTCGGCGGGGGTGGCGACGGACTCGTCGGCCACGAACGGGATGTGGCACTGCTCGACGAGCCAGCGGCGGCCGAGCACGTCGTCGGCCGGGTTGAGCTCCTCGGCCATCGAGAGGTCGAGGTCTTCCATCAGGCGCAGGGCCCGGGCCGACTCCGACGCGGTCCAGCCGCGGTTGCCGTCGATGTAGAGCTCGATGCGATCGCCCAGGCGCTCCCGGATCGCCCGGCAGACGGCGATGTCCAGCTGGATCGGGGTGCGCCCCACCTTCACCTTGAAGGTGCTGATGCCGTAGGTCTCGAGCATCCGCTCGGCCTCGTCGGCCATCTTCACCGGGTCGTCGAAGCCGAGCATGTGGGAGACCTTCATGCGATCGGTGTAGCCGCCGAGCAGCTGTGACACCGAGACACCGGTGGACTGGCCGATGATGTCCCACAACGCCATGTCGACCGCGCCCTTCGCGGTCGGGTTGGCCACCGTGCGGCCGAGCCGGGCGTGGATCAGCTCGCGGTCGAACGGCGACTCGCCGTCCATCGCCGGCGCGAAGATCGAGTGGATGACCTCCTTGATCGAGGCCTGGGTCTCGCCGTAGGTGAACGGGCGGGGCGGGGCCTCGGCGGTGCCGACCAGCCCCTCGTCGGTGTGCACGCGCACCAGGATGTGCTCGGCCACCCGCACCTCACCGCTCGCGAAGACCAGGGGCTTGCGATAGGGGATGGCAAAGGGAATCGCCTCGACCTTGGTGATCTTCATCGTGGCTGCTCCTGGTGTGGCGGCGAATGTCGTCCCTCTCAGGCTAAGGCGCGGATTGATACAACACAAAGACTTTGTACGGCGCCATTAGGAGTCCCTGCATCTCGACGGAGCCTCAGGTCCAGGCTTCCTCTTGACCAATACGTTAGTCGTGGCTAACGTATTGCTCATGACCGACGCACTGTCCGCCGCTGCCGAGCCGAACCGGCGACGCATGCTGCAGCTGCTCGGCCGGGGACCCCGCACGGTCAGCGAGATCGCTGCGGAGTTCACCTCGACCAGGTCGGCCGTCTCCCAGCACCTGTTGCTGCTGGCGTCGGTCGGTCTCGTCGAGGCGGAGAAGGTCGGGCGCACGCGGATCTATCGCGTCGTGCCCTCGGGACTCCGCCAGCTCCAGGCCGAGATCGACCGGTTCTGGACCGACGAGCTCGACCAGCTCGTCGCCGACGCCCATGCCCACAACGCACGCAAGGAAAGCCCATGACCTACTCCAGGACCGTCCAGCTGCCCGTCACTCCCGACGAGGCCTTCGCCCTGATCACCGAGCCGGAGCGGCTGCGCCGCTGGCAGGCCGTCTCCGCATCCGTCGACCTGCGGGTCGGCGGCGACTACCGCTGGACGGTGACCCCCGGCCACCTCGCCGGCGGCACGTTCCGTGAGGTCGTGCCCGGCAAGCAGGTCGTCTTCGGGTGGGGATGGGACACCGACACCGACCTTCCCACCGACGCCTCCACGGTGACCATCACCCTCGAGCCCAACGCCGACGGCACCGCCGTCACGCTGGTCCACGAGGGCCTGAGCCCCGAACAGGAGGTCGGCCACGCCGAGGGCTGGAACCACTTCCTCGAGCGGCTCGAGACGGTGGCCGCCACCGGCGACGCCGGCCAGGACGAGTGGGCCTGGGCTCCGGAGAACCTCGACCCGTTCGTCGCGGCCGAGGCCGTCCTGGCCGCGATCCAGCCGGTGCTGCGCGGGCTCACCGCCGAGGACCAGCCCAAGCAGACGCCGTGCGCGGACTTCACCTGCCACGACCTCGCCGAGCACCTCTTCCACTCCCTCCAGCAGCTCGGCGGAATGGCCGGCGGCACGGTCACGAACCCGGAGGCCGGCTCCCTGGAGAACCGCGTCTCGGTGATGACCGACCAGGCGCTCACGGCCTGGCGGGCCCGCGGACTCGAGGGCACCGTCGCCGGACCCGGTGGCCGCGAGTTCCCCGCGTCGTTCTTCGCCGGCATCCTCCCGATCGAGCTGCTGCTGCACGGGTGGGACCTGGCCCAGGCCAGCGGCCAGGAGCTGAGGGTCTCTGACGAGCTGGTCGGCTACGTCCGCGAGCTGGCCGAGACCGTCGTGCCCGGCGGGCGCGGCTCCTCGTTCGGCGACGAGGTGGTCGCCGCCGAGGGCGCCTCCCCCGTCGACCGGCTGGCCGCGTTCGCCGGCCGTACGCCGATCGCCGCCTGAGCCATCCTGAGAACAGCAAGGAGATCGCCATGAGCAGGTTCGTCTTCATCTACCGGGCCGCCGGTCGTGGGCAGTCAGGGCTCGACCTCCCGGCCGAGCAGCTCGACGCCATCAACCAGGAGTGGCTCGCATGGTCACAGCGGGTCGGCGACCGCATGGTCGACTTCGGCAACCCACTGGCGTCGGGCACGCGGGTCACACCGGAGAGTGAGTCACCGAGCAGTTCGGACGTGGTCGGCTACACCATCGTCGAGGCCGACGACCTCGAAGCAGCGCTGGACCTGGCACGCGACCACCCCCACCTCAAGACGCCGGGCGACTGCACGATCGACGTGCAGGAGGCGCAGCCCGTGCCGGGCACCTGAGCCTCGGTCCCACCCAGGTCAGTGTCGTTCGCGCAACCGGGCGTTCGGCAGCGTCGGGGCCGGGATGGGCTGGAGGTGGTCGTCGACGACGATGCCGAATCGCCCGTCGGCGACCACTTGCCCATCCGGGACGACGGCACCCTCACGGGTGATCTGGGCCTGCCACTCCTCGCGGAACTGCACGATCTCCTCATGGGTGCGGCCGACGAAGTTCCACCACATCACGATCGCCTCACCCAGTGGCTCGCCGCCGAGCAAGAGCAGCCGCGAGTCGTCGTACGCCGTGAGCTCGATGCTGCTGCAACCGGGGGCCAGGTAGGCCAGCTCGGCCGGCTTGAGGTCCTGGCCGGCGACCGACAGGGAGCCCGAGTCGAGCAGGACGCCGTGCTCGAAGCCGGCCTCGACGTCGAGGGTGAGCGTGGTGCCCTGCGCGAGGAGCAGCTCCGCGCCGAGCAGCGGGGTGTGCGTCGGGACCGGCGAGGTGTCGCCGAGCAGGGAGCCCAGGAAGACGCGTGCCTCCCAGCCGGGCCCGGTGACCGGGGTCGGCGCGTGGTGGGCGAAGCCGGGCTCGGCGTCGCGAGTGGCCGACGGCAGGGCCACCCACAGCTGGGCACCGTGCAGCGTCGTGGTGTCGGGGGTGGAGACCTCGGAGTGGCTGATTCCCCGCCCGGCGGTCATCAGGTTCACCTCGCCGGGGCGCACCATCGCGTGGTTTCCCGCACTGTCGCGGTGCTCGATCTCGCCGGTGAACAGCCAGCTGACCGTCTGCAGGCCGGTGTGCGGGTGCGGGGCCACCGACATGCCGCCGGTGTCGGCGACCCGGTCGGGCCCGTAGTGGTCCACGAAGCACCAGGCCCCGATCAGGGACCGCTGTCGTTGCGGGAGCGTGCGTCGTACCGGCATCGCCCGAAGGCCGCCCAACGGCACCTCGCGGGGGGTCAGCACCTCGACCGGCGCGTCCGGTGCGGACTCCCGCAGGACGACTTCTCCCGGGTCGCGTTCCTGGTTGCTCATGTCTCCAGTCTTGCGCAGCCGTCAACCCGCCGCTCACACCCCGTTCACGGCCCCGGGGCATGGTGGCCACCATGCGGATCGCCCAGCTCGCCAACTTCGTCGGTCCGGCCTCAGGTGGCATGAAGACCGCGATCGCGGCCCTCGGAGCGGGCTACGCGGCGGCCGGCGCCGAGCGGCTCCTGCTGGTGCCCGGCCCGTACGACGCACGCGAGCACACGGACTCCGGTGAGGTCGTGCAGTTCCGGGCGCCGAAGGTCGGTGGCGGCTACCGGCTGATCCTCGAGCCCTGGCGGGTGATCAGCGAGCTCGAGGCGTTCGCGCCCACCTCGGTGGAGATCAACGACAAGTCCACCCTGCTGCCGGTCACCCGGTGGGCCCGGCGCAAGGGCGTCGGGTCGGTGCTGTTCTCCCACGAGCGTCTCGACGCGATGCTCGGCCTGCGCACCGGCTTCGAGACCTCGGCGAAGGTCTCGATCGGCCTCTACAACCGCCTGTTGGTGCGCCAGTTCGACACCGTCGTGGTCACGTCGCGCTACGCCGAGCACGAGTTCGGCTCGGCAGCCGCCGCGGTCGGGACACCGCTCGTGCGGGTGCCGCTCGGCGTGGACCTCGACCTCTTCACCCCCGGCCCGGGCACGACTGCCGGGCCGCTGCGCCTCGTCCACGTCGGCCGGCTCAGCCGCGAGAAGAGCCCGCACCTCGCCGTCGCCACGGCCGTGGAGCTGCACCGCCGCGGCGTACCCGTCCGGCTCGACGTGTACGGCGACGGCCCGCACCGCGACGAGCTCGAGGCACTCGCGGGCCGGGCGCCGGTGACCTTCCACGGCCACGTCGCCGACCGGGTGCGACTGGCGCAGCTGATCGGCGAGGCCGACATCGCCCTCTCGGCCTGTCCGGGCGAGACGTTCGGCCTGGCCGTGCTCGAGGCGCTGGCCTGTGGCACTCCAGTCGTGACGGCCTCCACGGGCGGCGCCAGCGAGCTCGTCGACACGAGGTCCGGCGAACACGGGGGCGCGGACCCGGCCAGCCTCGCGGACGCCGTGCAACGCCTGGCCGCCCGGGACCCGGCGACCCGGCGCACGGCGGCGCGCACGCGGGCCGAGTCGTTCCCGTGGCAGGCCGCGGTCGACCACATGCTCACCGTGCACGCCGGGCTCCGGACCGAGCGGACACTGGCCACGGCCTGAACGCGGGCGCAGTCGTGAGGTACTCCTCACGGAATAGTGGAGTCGGGGCGGCGAGTTGCCCCCACATGACGTCTTTGTTCGACCCCCTCGACCTCGGTGCCACCCGCACCGCCAACCGTGTCTTCATGGCGCCGCTGACCCGGATGCGCGCGACCGCTCCCGGCGACGTGCCCAACGACCTGATGCGCGACTACTACCTGCAGCGGGCCGGCGCCGGACTGGTGATCAGCGAGGGCACCCAGATCTCCCCCGAGGGCAAGGGGTACGCCGACACCCCGGGCATCCACAGCGCCGAGCAGGTGGCCGGCTGGCGCTCGATCACGGACGCCGTGCACGCGGCCGGTGGCCTGATGGCCGCCCAGCTGTGGCACACCGGCCGGGTCGGCCACGAGTCGCTGCACGACGGGGCCCTGCCGGTCTCGGCGAGCGCCCTCGAGTTCCGCAACCGCACCTCCCTGAAGGACGAGGACGGCAACGTCGTGCGCGCCAACTGCCCGACGCCCCGCGCGCTCGAGACCGACGAGCTGCCGCGCCTGGTCGACGACTACCGACGCTCGGCCCGCAACGCCCGCGACGCCGGCTTCGACCTCGTCGAGGTGCACGCCGCCCACGGCTACCTGCTCCACCAGTTCCTCGCCGAGGGCAGCAACCAGCGCACCGACGGCTACGGCGGCTCCCTGGAGAACCGGGCCCGACTGCTGCTCGAGGTCGTCGACGCGATCATCGACGAGGTGGGTGCCGACCGGGTCGGCGTACGCATCTCCCCCATCGGCAGCTTCAACGGCCTCGACTCCGACGACGACGGCGAGGGCGGGCTGTTCGTCGCCCGCGCACTCGCCGAGCGCGGCATCGCGTTCGTGCACCTCTCGGAGCCCGACTGGGCCGGAGGCCCGTCACTGGACGACCACTTCCGCAGCCAGCTGCGCGAGGCGTTCCCGGGAGTGATCGTCGGCGCCGGCAACTACGACCTGGCCAAGGCCCAGCGCCTGCTCGCCGCCGGGCTGGTCGACGCCGCCGCGTTCGGGCGCTCGTTCATCGCCAACCCCGACCTGCCGGCCCGGCTCGAGGCCGGCCTCCCTCTCAACGCGCCGGTGCTGGAGACGTTCTACGGCGGCGGCCACGAGGGCTACACCGACTACCCGGCCCTGGCCGACGCCTGATCCGTGAAGGGCCGTCCAGCGTCCCATGACCGGACACATGTGTCCGCTGTCACGGTCCTGCGCTAGCCTCCGAGCGTGTCCGACTCAACCGCTGTCCCCGTCCCACCGAACCTGTCCCCCGCCTTCACCGGACTGCTCGACGACGCCGCCATCTTCCCGCCCGGCAACAGCCCCCTGGAAGACGCAGTGCCGGCCTTCTTCGGCCGTCGCACCGAGCCCTGGGCCGACCTGGTCGGCTCGTTCGTGGTCAGCGACCACAAGATGCCCGACCTGCGGCCACTCGTCGGCGCCGAGGAGCTGCCGGTGAGCGTCGTGATCGGCGCGGGCGCCGGCGGCATCGCACCCGCGGCCAGCGCGGTGGACCGGCTCGACGGCCTCCGACTGGCCGGACTCGAGGTCGCCCTGCGCGACCCCTCCGACCTGGTCGGCAACGCGCGACGCGTGATCGCCGGCCTCGACCAGGCCCGCGACCTCGGCCTGGTCGACGACGAGGTGGTGGTCTGCGTCGAGCTCCCGCAGGAGGCACCGGGCGCCGGATGGCTGGCCGCTGCCGACGAGATCGCCGCCGCGGACCTGCACCTGAAGTTCCGCACCGGTGGCGTGGAGGCGCACCTCTTCCCGTCCCCCGACGTGCTCGGCGCGTGGATCACTGCGGCCCTCGACCGCGAGTGCGCGTTCAAGTGCACGGCCGGGCTGCACAACGCGGTGCGCCACACCGACCCCGAGACCGGCTTCGCCCACCACGGGTTCCTCAACGTGCTGCTGGCCACCCGCGCCTCACTCGACGGCGACGACCCGGTCGCCGTACTCACCGAGGACGACCCGGCGGCCCTCACGGCCCGCTTCCACGAGCACGGTCACGACACGATGGCCCGCACCCGACGCTGGTTCACCGGCTTCGGGTCGTGCAGCGTGGTCGAGCCCCTCGACGACCTGCACGCGCTGGGCCTTCTGACCAAGGAGTCCGCATGAAGACCTGGGTGCCCGGTGCCGCCGGCTCGGCGTACGACGTCGACAACCTGCCGTACGGCGTCTTCGTGGCCGCCGGCGAGCAGCCGAGGGTCGGCGTGCGCATCGGCGACCTCGTGCTCGACCTCGCACCCGTCGCTGCTGCGGCGATGCTCGAGGAGGCGCACGTCTTCGAGCAGTCGACGCTCAATCCCCTGATGGGGTTGGGGAAGGCCCGCAACGACGCGATTCGCCGGTGGATCGTGGGTCTGCTGGTCGAGCACGCGGGACGGGCAGACGTCGAACCGCATCTGGTACCTCTCGGCGACGTCGAGATGCGGATGCCGTTCGACGTCGGCGACTACGTCGACTTCTATGCCTCCGAGCACCACGCGTCGGCGGTCGGCAAGATCTTCCGCCCCGAACAGGAGCCACTGCTGCCGAACTGGAAGCACCTCCCGGTCGGCTACCACGGTCGCGCCGGCACCGTCGTGCCCAGCGGCACCGACATCGTCCGGCCGATGGGCCAACGGGTCTTGCCAGGCTCGACCACCGGCTCCGCACCCGCGCCGGTGTTCGGTCCCAGCGGCCGGCTCGACATCGAGGCCGAGCTGGGCTTCGTGGTCGGCACCGGTACGACACTCGGCGCGCGGGTGTCGACGGCTGCGTTCGCCGACCACGCGTTCGGCCTGGTCGGGGTCAACGACTGGTCCGCGCGCGACATCCAGGCCTGGGAGTACGTCCCCCTCGGCCCGTTCCTCGGCAAGTCGTTCGCGACCTCGATCTCCACGTGGGTCACTCCGCTGGCCGCCCTCGACGCGGCCTGGGTCGACCTGCCCGGCCAGGACCCCGAGCCGCTGCCGTACCTCCAGGTCGACGGCAGGGCCGGGCTCGACATCTCCATCGAGGTGTCGGTCAACGGCCACGTGGTCAGCCGGCCGCCGTATCGGTCGATGTACTGGTCCCCCGCGCAGATGCTGGCCCACCTGACCGTCAACGGTGCGTCAGTGCGCACCGGCGACCTGTGGGCCTCGGGCACCGTGTCCGGCCCGGTGCCCGAGGAGCGCGGATCGTTCCTGGAGCTCAGCTGGGGTTGGCGCGAGCCGTTCGCGGTCGGCGACCAGGAGCGCCTCGCGCTCGAGGACGGCGACGAGGTCACGCTCACCTACACGGCCCCCGGCACGCTCGGCGGCCGGATCGCGCTCGGCGAGGTGACCGGCCGGATCGTGCCCGCCCGCCCCTGACCCGGTCGGTCCGGGCGGTCGCGCCCGACCGAACCCAACCTGGCCGCCCCTAGGTAGTGCGGTCCGACTGGACCAACTCGCCTCGCCCACTCGGTCCGATCGGACGCAGTGCGAGGCCTACTCGGTCCAATCGGACCGAGTGAGGTCACCAGTTGGTCCGATCGGGCCCGAGCACCTAGCAGCGGCCGGGTCACTTCCTGGCCGACATTCCGTCGCACCGGACCTGCCATCGCCCGACCGGGCCGGCAGCGCTTGAGGCTTCGACCTGCCTGAAGCGCGGGGTCAGGTGCCGATGGTGGTGCGGACGGCGTACAGCTCGGGGAAGAACGTCAGCTCCAGGGCCTTCTTGAGGAACGGCGCGCCGCTCGAGCCGCCGGTGCCGGTCTTCATGCCGATGATCCGCTCGACGGTCTTGAGGTGCCGGAAGCGCCACAGCTGGAAGTTGTCCTCGAGGTCGACGAGCTCCTCGCAGGTCTCGTACGCCGACCAGTTGTGGGAGGCATCCGCGTAGATCGAGGCCAGGACAGGCACGAGGTCCTCGCGGAAGGTCCACGCCTTGGTGACGTCGCGCTCGAGGATGTCCGCCGGGATCGGGTAGCCGTGGCGCGCCAGGTAGCGCAGGAACTCGTCGTAGAGGGACGGCGCCTCGAGTGCCCGGCGGACGCCCTCCTGGGCGACGGGTTCGGCGTCGAAGACCTTGAGCATCGCCGCGTTCTTGTTGCCGAGGGTGAACTCGACCGCGCGGTACTGCCAGGACTGGAAGCCGCTGGAGTTGCCCAGCGCGTCGCGGAACTCGGCGTACTCACTGGGTGTCAGGGTGGCCAGCACCGACCACTGCTCGGTGAGCGTCTTCTGGATGTGCTTGACCCGGGCCACGCTCTTGAGCGCCGGGGCCAGGTCGTCGTCGCGCAGCAGGGCGCAGGCCCGCTCGAGCTCGTGGAGCACCAGCTTGAGCCAGAGCTCGGTGGTCTGGTGCTGCACGATGAACAGCAGCTCGTCGGGGTGCACCGGATCGCTGACCGGGCGCTGCGCCGAGAGCAGGGTCGGCAGGTCGAGGTAGCCGCCGTAGCTCATCCGCTCGCTGAAGTCGGTGACGACGGTGTCCTCGATGGCGCGGGTGTTGGCGTCGACACCTCGGTCGGATTCAGTCATGTGGCTCCCTCCGCGAGCCACCGTAGCGGGTGGGAGCCCGGGCGTAGGCTGCCGAGCGTGAAGCCCCTCGGCCAGCACCCGGCACCCAGCCACGTGATCGCCCACCTCAGTGACCCGCAGATGCTCGCCGGCCGGCCGCTCTACGGCAAGGTCGACACCGAGGCCCGGCTCCGTGAAGCCCTCGAGCGGCTGCCCGCGCTCGACCCGCCGCCGCAGGCGATCGTGTTCACCGGCGACCTCGCCGACCGCGGAGAGCCGAAGGCGTACGCCGCCCTGCGAGCACTGGTCGAACCGGTCGCGCAGCAGTGTGGCGCGCAGGTGATCTGGGTGATGGGCAACCACGACGAGCGGGCGGCGTACGCCGAGGGGCTGCTCGACCGCGCGCCCACCGACGAGACCCAGGACGAGGTGCACGACGTCGACGGGCTGCGGGTCATCTCTCTCGACACCAGCGTGCCGGGCTACCACCATGGCGAGATCAGCGCCGAACAGCTCGCCTGGCTGGCCGACGTGCTCGCCACTCCGGCGCGCCACGGCACCCTGCTCGCCCTGCACCACCCGCCGATCCCGGTGCCGATGCTGGAGGCGGCGGCGCTGATCGAGCTGCACGACCAGGCGGCCCTGGCCGAGGTCATCCGTGGCACCGACGTCCGCGGCATCATCGGCGGGCACTTCCACTACACCTCGTGGTCGACGTTCGCCGGCGTACCGGTCTCGGTGGCGTCGTCCACCTGCTACACCGAGGACCCGGCGGCGGTCGACCGGTTGACCTCCGGTGTCGACGGCCACCAGGCGTTCACGATGCTGCACCTCTATGAGGACGCCGTGGTGCACAGCGTGGTGCCGGTTCCGGGGGCACCCGAGATCGTCGGGCACCCCGCCGAGCTGGCCGAACAGCTCGAGGCGCTGGCCCCGGAGGAGCTGTTCGAGCTGGTGTCGAGCAAGGAGTCAGCGCTCTACGCCGACGGGCTCTGAGGCCTCGGTCCGGACCGCCGCACGGGTCCGCGCGAGGAGCAGCACCAGCGCCAGGGCGGCCCACAGGTAGGCGTTGCCGACCGCCTGCTGCAGTGGCGACCACGCCAGCTCGAGGTCGTCGCGGTGCGGTGGCCACCAGATGCAGCCGGACACGAACACGAGCGACCACGAGGCGGCCGCCCACCGGCGACCCGATCGGGCCAGCACGATCGCGGTCGGCACGGCCCAGGCCCAGTGGTGGCTCCACGAGATCGGTGAGGCCAGCAGCATCGCCATCGCCGCGACACAGGTGGCCAGGGCCGGGTCACCGCGACGCCACGTGCGGGCGGCCAGCAGCAGGACCGGTCCCGCGATCGCGCCGGCGACCAGGAACCAGACGGCCGTCGACGGCTCCCCGCCGGCCAGCCGGGTGAGCCCTCCCAGGACCGACTGGTTGCTGGAGTAGGGCACCCCGCCGACCCGGCCCGGGTCCCACAGCACGTGGCTCCAGTACGCCGAGGACGCGAGCGGCAGCAGGGCGAATCCGAGTGCGACGGTGACCAGGAAGGTGAGCCCGGCGATCGCGGCCTGGTGCCGCCGCCCGATGAGCACGAGGAACACCACGAACACCAACGGGGTCAGCTTGATGCCGGCGACCAGCCCGATCAGGGCCCCGCTCCACCGACGCCCCGGGCCGAGCAGGTCGACCAGGATCGCGGCCATCAGCAGCAGGTTGACCTGGCCGAAAAGCAGGTTCGCCCAGATCGGCTCGAAGGCCAAGGCACCCAGCACCAGCCCCGGGACGACGTACGACGACCGCGGTCGACCGTGCGACGCAAGCAAGAGGGTGATCGTGACGGCGAGGGCCAACACGCTGATGCTGGTCCACAGACCGACCGCGAGCGGGAACGGCAGCAGTGCCGGCCCGGTCATCAACAGCGCGGCGAACGGCGGGTAGGTGAACGGCAGGCCGGTGCCGGCCTCGCCCAGCTCGTAGAGCGGCAGGTCGTCGAGCACGGAGAGCCCGCCGAAGCGGTAGACGGCCAGGTCGACGAAGCCACCGTGCTCCGCCGCGACCATGGCCACCATCCCGGCCAGCCAGGCCAGGCTGCCGACGAGCACCAGCGACCGCCGCTGCTGGACACCGAGGCCGGACCGCGCCGTCATGGGACCGGCAGCCACTCGGCGTCGGCGATCTTCTCGAGGCGCTCACGGGCCCGCCTGGTGAGGAGCAGGAGCGGCACCAGCAGGGCGACGTACGAGCAGCCCATCACGATCGCCAGGTAGGCGCCGTGCAGCGAGGAGTCGAGCGGGGCGACCAGGCCGAGGATCACCGAGACCGCGAGCAGCGCGGTGGTGGCCAGCCGGGAGAGCTTGAGGCAGGCCAGGAAAGGCACCAGCCAGAGGAAGTACCACAGGTGCACGACCGGACTGAGCAGGATCGTGGCCGAGACCAGCACGACGACGGCCTGCACGGCCCCCTTGCGCCCGCCGGTCGGGGCCCGGAGGGCGACCCACGCGAAGGCGACGAGACTGAGCAGGGTGGCCAGGTGGCGCACCCGGTCCAGGAACCAGGCGGGCTCGAGACCGAGGCCGAGCTGCTGCGCCGACCAGTCGAGGAAGCCGCCGAGCACGGTGGGTGCCGACAGCGGCGTGTTCACGGTGCCGGGCACCGAGAGCGAGTCGACCCAGCCGGCGCCCAGGCCCCAGACCGCACCGAGGCCGAACAGCACGCCGAGCGAGATCGCACCGACCCCGGCGAACCGACGCAGCCGGGCGACCATCGATGCGGCCACCGGCAGCGAGACCAGCACGACCGCGATGCAGACCAGGCCACCGGGCAGCTTGACCGCAGCGGCCAGACCACCCAACAGGGCGCCCCACTGCCAACCGCGCTCGACGGTGACGACCAGGGCGGCGGCCATCAGGCCCACCATCAGCAGGTCGTTGTGCAGGCCGCCGACACCGTTGGCGACCATCAGCGGCGAGGCCAGCACGACGACACTGGCCAGTGCCGGGTTGGCACCGCACCACGAGGCCAGCCGCGGCACGGCCCAGGCCAGCAGCACGAGGCCGATGACGGCGATGCCGCGGTGGGCGACGACCAGCAGCCACGGGTTGCCGGTGAACCGGGCGGCCAGATCGCCGAGGATCAGGGGCAGCGGGCCGTACGGCGTGGGCGTGT
The DNA here is from genome assembly GCF_001427925.1 of Nocardioides sp. Root151. NCBI lineage: Bacteria > Bacillati > Actinomycetota > Actinomycetes > Propionibacteriales > Nocardioidaceae > Nocardioides > Nocardioides sp. Root151. The sequence continues at coordinate 197,915 of NZ_LMGG01000007.1, read as the reverse complement.
CCATCCAGCGCGGGTCGACGGCGTTCACGATCGGGCCGCGCAACAGCGAAGGCCCGTGGTCGTACGGCGACACGTCGAGCGCGGTCAGCATGCCCTGTGCGGCATAGCTCCACCCGTCACGGGAGAAGAGCGGCGGCGCGATCATCAACGGTGTCGCCCACATCAGGCCGGCGTACCGGACCAGGCCGAGGGCGCCCTCACGCTCGACGCCCTCGGCGTGGGCGACGTACCGGCACAACGACAGCCAGGCCGCCGCGAGCAGGCCGAGTCCGGTCATGACGAGGGTGAGCCCGGCCATCCGGCCCAGCATGTGCTCGCGCAGCTCCACGACCACGTCGAGGTAGAGCAGCCGCGCCGTGTCCGGGAGCGGGGACACCAGCAGGCCACCGAGAAGGACCAGGAAGGACCCGGTCAGACCACGCGCGATCATGGCGATGACGCTAGGGACGTCCCGCTACCGCACGGGGTCGCCCGGGCGAACGACACTCCAACTTCGGACGATCAGACGCCCTCGTTGTCCGAGAAGCCCGGGTGCACGAAAGGCTCGCCGCGCTGCATCTTCTCGACCGCGCCGGGGTGGACCCGGTGGAGATGCGCGATCGCCTTGCGCCGGTAGCGCAGGATCTGCGAGGCGCCGCCGATCCAGAAGACGTACTGCGCGCACAGCGCGACCCGGAAGTCCCCCAGGTCGTACGCCGAGGCGCCGCGTGGTTCGCGCCAGTCGAGGATCACCCCGATCAGCGCCATGGTCAGCAGGGAGGCGAGGAAGCCGCCGATGTTGACCAGGCTGGTGGCCCGGCCGAGCGACTCCTCGGGGGTGAAGCTGCGGGCCAGGTCGAAGCCGACCATCGAGGCCGGGCCTCCGGAGCCGGTCAGGCAGACCAGGACGACGAGCAAGGGCAGCGGCGCCGGACCGTTCCAGAGCAGGACGACGGTCCACACGATCGCCATCGCCGCAACGATCGACAGCACGATCCAGGAGCGGTAGAACGGGTAGCGCGTCACCAGCTTGCCGAGCACGATGCCGCTGACCACGATCCAGCCGGTCATCACGGTCAGGAGGGTGCCCGCCATCTCGGCGGACAGTCCCTGACCACGCACGAGGAACGGAAACCCCCACAACAGGGTGAACACCGTCACCGAGAACTGCGAGGTGAAGTGCGACCACATGCCCAACCGGGTGCCCGGGTTGCCCCACACCAGCTGCACCGAGCGCGCGAGCGCCCGGACCTTGATGCGCACCGGCTCGGACCGCTGGTAGGGCGAGTCCTTGACCACCACCAGTACGCCGACCAGCAGCACCACGCCCAACGACGAGGCGAAGGCGAAGGTCTTCGTCCAGCCGAGGCTGTGCAGGGCCAGGGTCAGTGGGGCCGCGGCGACGATGGAGCCCATCTGCCCGATCTGGCCGGTCAGCTGGGTGATCATCGCGCCCTGCCTGACCAGGAACCAGGCGGTGACCAGGCGCAGCACGCTGACGAACACCATCGCGTCGCCGGCGCCGAGGATCGCCCGGGCCACCACGGCCAGGCCGAACGAGGTGGTGAAGGCGAACAGCAGCTGGCCCAGGGTCATCGTGACCAGGCCCGCGATCAGCAGGACGCGGGACCCGTAGCGGTCGAGCAGCACGCCGACCGGGATCTGCATGCCCGCGTAGACGACCAGCTGCAGCACGGTGAAGAAGGCCAGCTGGGTGCCGCTGATGTCGAACCGCTCGGTCGCGATCAGCCCGGCCACGCCCAGCGAGCTGCGGTGGAAGACGGCGAGGACGTAGACCGCCACCGCCACCGCCCAGATGCCCCAGGCCCGCCGTCGGCCGATGTCGTGCAGCTGGACGCGTTCCGGAGTCATGGCACCCATCGTCCTCCGCTGCGGAATCGGCGGTGAATCACCCTCTCGGATAAAGTGCAGAAAGTCACGTGAGTAACGTTATTTCAGCCGAACCTCAATCCAGCCGAACGCAAATCCAGGAGTGCGACATGGGTGCCAACCGACGTCATCGACCGACCGTGGTGATCGCCGGGGGCGGTGCGGCCGGATCACTCGTGGCGCTGCACCTGGTGCGCAGTGCCAACCGGCGCTCGGCCGGCCTCGACCTGGTCATGGTCGACCCCGTCGACCGCTGGGGCCGCGGCGTCGCATTCGGCACCACCCACGACCAGCACCTGCTCAACGTGCCCGCCTCCGGGATGAGTGCGCTTCCGGAGGACCCGGGCCACTTCGTCAACTGGCGGCACCGCGACGACCCGGAGGCCCCGCGTGCGGCTTACGTCTTCGCGCCGCGCAAGCAGTTCGGCCGCTACCTCGACGAGACCCTCACCGAAGCCTTGCAGGCCTCGCTCGGCGAGACCACGCTGCGCCACGTCCGCAAGCCCGCGACCGCGATCAGGCGCACCACCCAGGGTGCTGCCCTGGTCACCGGCGACGGCTGCGAGCTGTCCGGCGACGCCGTCGTCATCGCGACCGGGCTCCCTGCCGCCGGCCACGCCTGGGCGCCCGACTCCCTGCGCGACTCGGCGTTCTTCGTGCCCGACCCGTGGGCCCCCGGCGCGTTGGACGTCGTACGGCGGTCCGCGAGCGGTCCGGCCGACGTCCTGCTCGTCGGCGCCGGCCTGACCATGGTCGACGTGGCCCTGTCGCTGACCGGACCGGGCAACCGCGACGACCGGGTGCTGCACGCAGTCTCGCGGCACGGGCGGCTGCCGTCACCGCACGCCGCGGAGCTGCAGCTGGCGGCGATCCCCGACATCTCCGACTGGGGCAGCTCGCTTGCCGACCTGCGTCGCGAGGTGGCCCGGCACCTGGCCGAGGTCAGCGACACGACCGGCGACTGGCGCCCGGCGATGGACGGGCTGCGGTTCCGCATCTCGGCCTTGTGGGAGCGGCTCAGCGAGGCCGAGCGCGAGGAGTTCCTGGCCGACGACGCCGGCGCCTGGAACGTGATGCGCCACCGCATGCCGCCGACCAGCGCCTCGCACCTCGACGTCCTGCAGGCCGACGGACGGCTCCGCGTGGGCACCGGCCAGGTCGTCTCCGCCGAGGCGCTCCCGACCGGCGGGCTTCGCGTGGGCCTGGCCGACGACGGGGAGACGCGCTTCGTCGAGGTCGGCTGGGTGGTCAACTGCACCGGCCCCCAGGCCGACATCCGGCTGCTCGGCAACCCGCTGCTCGACGACCTGCTCCGCCCGCGCGGCGGTGGCGCCCTGGCCGTGGCGGCCACGGCGGGCATGGGCGTGCGCACCGAGCACGGCCGGATCCTCGACTCCTCCGGCAACGCCGACGCGCCGCTGTGGACGCTCGGCGCGCTGCGTCGAGGCGAGCTCTGGGAGTCGACCGCGATCCCCGAGATCCGCACCCAGGCCCTGGCCGTGGCGACGGCCGTCCTCGACGCGGTCGCGCCGCTCCCCCGCCGCCTGTCCGACGGACGCCTGGTCAGCGGGCACCACCCGGTGGCCCGCCCGCGCGACCCGCTCGGCCTCCCGCTGTCGACCACCGCCGAGGCGGCGACGGCGTACAACGCCGGCCTGGAGCGGGTGATGAAGGTGCAGTCCGGCGGCGAGGAGCTGATCCGTGAGGCCGCCCTGCTCGACCCCGACTTCGCGTTGGCGCACGCCGCGCTGGCCATGCTGGGCCACGAGGCCGGCGCCGACGCCGACGTGAAGGCGTCGCTGGAGGCGGCCCGCAAGGCGGTGCGCAAACGCGGCGACGACCGTGAGCGCAGCCTCGTCGACGTGGTCGGCCTGCGGGTCAAGGACGTACGCCGCACCGGCGCGCAGGCGTTGATGGCCCACATCAGCGAGCACCCACGCGACGTGCTGGCGGTGTCGGCCGCCGTGCCGACGATCGCGTTCTCCGGCGTCACCGACGTGCAGCAGGAGGCGTGGGACCTCGTCGACGGCCTCGCCCCCGCGTACGGCGACCACTGGTGGTACATCTCGCTGCTCGCGTTCACCCGCCAGGACCAGTCGCGCTTCGACGAGGCCGGACTGCTCGCGGAAAGCGCCCTGTCGTGCGAGCCGTCGTCGGGCCACGCGGTGCACGCACAGACGCACGTGCTCTACGAGACCGGACAGCACGAGACCGGTCGGGTCTGGCTCGACCACTGGGTCACCGAGAGCGGCCGGTCGGCCAGCCACGGCGCCCACTTCTCCTGGCACGCCGCGCTGCACGAGCTGGCCCTGGGCGACACCGAGGCGGTCCGGCGTCGCTACTACTCGCAGCTCGCACCGCCGACGGTGTGCGGCGTACGGTCCCTGATCGACGCGGCGTCCCTGCTCTGGCGCTGGCGGGTGACCACCACCGACTGGGACGCGGCGGTCGCCGCCGGGCTGCCCGACCGGGCGGGCTCGGCGTTCGCCGGCGAGGCCGCGCCGCCGCCGATCGAGCCAGTCCTCGAGGCGCTCGACCACGACCTGCTGGCGAAGCCGCAGACCCCGTTCGTGGCGCTGCACGCCGCCATCGCGTTGGCCGCCGCCGGCGAGCGCCAGCGTCTGGCCGACCTCGGACACCACTGCCGGCGCTCACGCGACAACACCGTCCGCACCATCGTGGCCGCGGTCTGCGACGCCCTCGGGGCAGCCGTGGAGGCGCGGTGGGCCGAGGCCGCCTCGCTGATCGCCGACGTGCTGCCGGTGCTGGTCAAGGTGGGCGGCTCGGCGGCCCAGCGCGACGTGATCGAGGAGACCATGCTGCTGTGCCTGGTCAACGCCGGTGATGCGGCGCGGGCCACGTCGGTGCTGAGCGGCCGGCTGGACCGGCGTACGTCGCCGATCGACCAGCGCCGCCTCGACTCCCTCACCCTCCACCGACCCGTCGTGAGTTCCAGTTGACCTGTCGCCAGTTCTGATCGACCTGTCGCCAGTTCGCGAAACTCACGACGGGTCACCAAGAACTGGCGACGGGTCGATCGGGCGTAGGCTCCGACGCTGCACCGCAAGACAGCAGGCAACGAGAGGGCACACCATGGTCGCCAGCCGGGCAGCGCGTGAGAAGAAGGCCGCCGCACAGGCGGGCCCTCTCGCACGGGTGAAGATCGACCTCGACGACGACGACCAGTTCGTCTACAAGATCACCTGCACCGAGTGCACGGCAAAGGGCCACCGCAAGTGGGCGGCGTACCGACCCGGCGGCGACAACGGCTTCATGGCCGCGATGGACCGTTGGATCTTCCACCTGCGCGAGAAGCACCCGGACGAGGACGCACCCTGTCTCGAGTTCCTGACGGCGGCGCAGGAGCGCCTGCACCAACGCCGCGGCTGAACGTTTCGTGCGTCTGGAGCGCCCCTGTTGACTCTGTGCACCCGGCCGGTGGGGTGCAAAGCGTCATGGACAGCGCGTTACTCGGGGCGAAATGACGAGGGGCCCGCACCCTGCTTGCGCAGGACGCGGGCCCTCGTGCTCACGTGGCAGATGAAGGATTCGAACCTTCGAAGGCGTAAGCCGACGGATTTACAGTCCGCTCCCATTGGCCGCTCGGGCAATCTGCCATGCTTCCCCGACTTGGCCGGGGCGCAGCAAGACGAAAGAATAGCGCAGCACCCGCACAGACGAAAAATGCCGTCGACCCACTCAGACCGACGGCCAACAGAGGAGAAGTCATGGCCGACTCGTCGTTCGACATCGTCAGCAAGATCGACCGCCAGGAGGTCGACAACGCCCTGGGGCAGGCGGCGCGTGAGATCGCCACCCGCTTCGACTTCAAGGGGACCGGCGCCACCATCGAGTGGCAGGGCGACGAGGCCATCGAGATCACCGCCTCGGCCGACGACCGGGCCAGCGCCGTGCTCGACGTCTTCCAGGGCAAGCTGGTCAAGCGCAACCAGAGCCTGAAGATCCTCGACGCCGGCGAGGTGCGCCAGTCCGGCCAGACCTCGAAGATCTCGATCACGCTCAAGGAGGGCATCACCTCCGAGGACGCCAAGAAGATCTCCAAGCTGATCCGCGACGAGGGCCCCAAGGGTGTGAAGGCGCAGATCCAGGGCGACGAGCTCCGCGTCTCCTCCAAGAAGCGCGACGACCTCCAGGCCGTGCAGCAGCTCGTGAAGAGCCAGGACTTCGACTTCGCGGTGCAGTTCACCAACTACCGCTGAGATGAGCCGCAACCCGGAGGCGTCGGTCGAGATCAACGCCTCGCTCGACGTCGTGTGGCGGGTCATGCTCGATACCGCGTCGTACGCCGAGTGGAACCCGTTCGTCGTACGCGCCGACTGCGCCGAACCACGCGTCGGCGAGCCCATCGTGCTGCACGTGCGGTGGGCCAACGGCAAGGGCACCCGGTCGCCCGAGCGGATCAGCGTCCTCGAGGCACCGTCGACGCAGGACGACGGCACCACCCGGGCCACGCTGGCCTACGTGTTCGAGGGCTGGCCGGCGAAGCTCGGCCTCGTGAGGGGCACCCGGTTCCAGCGCCTGACCCAACCACCCGGCGGGCCCACGACGTACGAAACCGTCGAGGAGTTCACCGGCCCGATGGTGAAGTACGCCGGGCCCGGTCGCGTCGCCGAGGGCTTCCGCAGGCACGCGCAGGCCCTGAAGGAGCGGGCCGAGTCGCTGACCACCTGAGCCCCAGCACCTCCACGACGGGGGCCGACGACTGCTAGGTTCGCAGGACCAGCGATGAGGAGGCCACGAGATGCACCTGACTCCTTCGGACATCGACAAGCTGTTGCTCAGCGTGGCCGGCATGGTGGCCCGCGACCGACGCGAACGTGGTGTCCTCCTGAACCATCCCGAGGCCACCGCCCTGCTGGCGTGCTGGGTGATGGAGCGTGCCCGCGAGGGCGCCCGGGTGGCCGACCTGATGAGCGACGGACGCCACGTGCTGACTCGCGACGAGGTGATGGAGGGCGTTCCCGAGATGATCCGCGACGTGCAGGTCGAGGCGACCTTCCCCGACGGGCGCAAGCTCGTCACGATCACGGAGCCGATCCAGTGATCCCCGGAGAGGTCCGCGTCTCGGCGGAGCCGCTCGAGCTCAGCAGCGGCCGCGAGCAACGCACGATCGTCATCGTCAACGACGGCGATCGCCCGATCCAGGTGGGCTCCCACATCCACCTGCCCGACACCAACCCGGCGCTCAGCTTCGACCGCGACCGGGCCCAGGGCTTCCGCCTCGATGTCCCCGCCGGTACGTCGATCCGCTTCGAGCCCGGCGTGAGCCGCACGGTCGACCTGATCGCACTCGGCGGCACCGCCACCGTGCCCGGTCTGCAGATCCGCGAGCTCGACGGCGAGCGGCCGACCCACGCCCGAGAGCCCAAGCAGGTCGTGCCCTTCGGCACACCCGGCACCCCCGTGGACAGTCCGAGCCGCGCCGGCGGAGTCGGCGTACGCCTCAGCGACGAACCGCCCCACCCGGAGCCCGGTGCAGCGAACGATCAGGACGAGGAGACATCGTGAGCCGGATCGATCGCCGCGAATACGTCCAGCTCTACGGCCCGACCGTGGGCGACCAGATCCGGTTGGGCGACACCGACCTGTGGATCCAGGTCGAGCAGGACCTCACCTTCGGTGGTGACGAGTCGGTCTTCGGTGGCGGCAAGAGCATCCGCGAGTCGATGGGCCAGGGCCTGACCACCCGCGACGAGGGCGCCCTCGACCTGGTGATCACCAACGTGGTCGTGCTCGACCACGGCGGCATCATCCGTGGGGACGTCGGCATCCGCGACGGACGCATCGTCGCGGTCGGCAAGTCTGGCAACCCCGACATCATGGACGGAGTCCACCCGAGCCTGCACATCGGTCCGAGCACCGACGTGATCGCCGGCGAGGGCAAGATCCTCACCGCCGGGGCGATCGACACCCACGTGCACTACCTCAACGAGACCGAGATGCTCGAGGCCCTGGCCACCGGCACCACCACGGTCGTCGGCGGCGGCACCGGGCCGACCGAGGGGTCGAAGGCGACCACCGTCACGCCGGGCGCCTGGTCGCTGGCGATGATGCATCGCGCGTTCGACCACATCCCGCTCAACGTGCTGCTCTTCGGCAAGGGCAACACGGTCAGCGCCGCCGCCCTCGAGCAGGAGGCGCTCAGCGGTGCCGGCGGCTACAAGGTGCACGAGGACTGGGGCGCCACGCCCGCGGCGATCGACGCCTCCCTGCGGGCCGCCGACGCGTTCGGCCTCCAGGTCGCCCTGCACGCCGACAGCCTCAACGAGACCGGCTACGTGCAGCACACCCTCGACGCCATCGCCGGACGGGGCATCCACCTCTTCCACTCCGAGGGCGCCGGAGGCGGGCACGCCCCCGACATCATCGTGATGGCCAGCGAGCCCAACGTGCTGCCCGCCTCGACCAACCCGACCCTGCCGCACACCGTCAACACCGAGGCCGAGCACCTCGACATGCTGATGGTCGCGCACCACCTCAACCCGCGCTTGCCCGAGGACCTGGCGTTCGCCGAGTCGCGCATCCGCGGTACGACGATGGCCGCCGAAGACATCCTCCAGGACATGGGGGCCATCTCGATCACGTCGTCCGACGCCCAGGCGATGGGCCGCATCGGCGAGCTGATCTCGCGCACCTGGCAGGTCGCCCACGTCATGAAGGCGCAGCGCGGGTCGCTCGGCACCTCGATGCCGGCCGACAACGAGAGGGCCCGTCGCTACGTGGCGAAGTACACCATCTGCCCCGCGGTGGCACACGGCGTCGACCACGAGATCGGCTCGGTCGAGGCCGGCAAGATGGCCGACCTGGTGCTGTGGGACCCGGTCTTCTTCGGCATCCGGCCCTCCGCGGTGATCAAGGGCGGCGCGATCGTGTGGGCGCCCATGGGCGACGTCAACGCGGCGATCCCGACTCCCCAGCCGGTGTTCATGCGCCCCGCCATGGCCGCCTCGCCCGGTTCGGCACCGCACCTGTCCACGTCGTTCGTCTCACCGCTCGCGGTCGACAACGGGCTCCGCGACCGGCTGGGCCTGCGACGCCAGCTGACCGGCGTACGCCCGACCCGGCATCTCACCAAGGCCGACATGCCCAACAACACCGCGCTGCCCGCACTCGACGTCGACCCCGAGACGTTCGCGATCACCATCGACGGCGAGCTGGTCCGCCCGCAGCCCGTCGACGAGGTGCCCCTCGCCCAGCGCTACTCGTTGTTCTGAGTGGTGCCCGTGTCTGCTGAGCTCGGCGCGCTGCTCCTCACCGACGGCAGGTTGCCGACCGGCGGCCACGCGCACTCGGCCGGACTGGAGCCGGCACTCGCGGCGGGGCTGCGCGCCGACCAGGTGCCTGCCTACATCGACGCCCGGCTGCGCACGGTCGGCCTGGTCGAGGCCGCCGCGGCGGTGGTGGCCCTGCGCATCGCCGTCGACGCACCCGCCCGTCTCGGCGACGTGCAGGCCGAGCTGATGGCGCGGACGCCGAGTGCCCCGCTGCGCCACGCATCGGAGCTGCTCGGCCGCGGCCTGGCCCGGTTGGCGCTGCGGCTCTGGCCCGACCACGCAGCGGTCTCGGCCCTGCACGGGCTCGGCCAACCCCCGTTGCGCCCGGTCGCCCTCGGGGTGGTCGGCGCCGCGCTCGGCATGAGCGCCGCCGCGATCGCCCGGGCCAGCCTGTACGACGACGCGCAGACCGTGGCCGCTGCCTCACTCAAGCTGTTGCCCGTCGACCCCGCCGACGCGACCGGCTGGTTGCTGGCCTCCGCGTCCACCATCGAGGCAGTCGTCTCACGGGCCCTGGCCACCACCGGCCCCGACGACCTTCCTGCCCTGACCGCACCCATGGTCGAGCTGTGGTCGCTCGACCACCACCACTCCACGAGGAGGATCTTTGTTTCCTGAATCAGGGCTTCCTGAACCATCAGCACCCGGCCCTGCCCGCCCCCTGCGCCTGGGCGTTGCCGGCCCGGTCGGCACCGGCAAGAGCACGATCATCGCGACCCTGTGCCGCGGGTTGTCCGCGCAGCTCGAGATCGCGGTGGTCACCAACGACATCTACACCGACGAGGACGCCCGCCAGCTGCGCGCGGCCGGCGTACTGCCCGTCGAGCGCATCCGGGCGGTCGAGACCGGGGCCTGCCCGCACACCGCGATCCGCGACGACGTGACCGCCAACCTGCTCGCCGTCGAGGACCTCGAGCGCGACTTCGCGCCGCTCGACCTGGTGATCGTCGAGAGTGGCGGCGACAACCTGACCGCCACCTTCAGCCCGGCCCTGGTCGACGCCCAGATCTTCTGCCTCGACGTGGCCGGCGGCGGCGACGTGGCGCGCAAGGGCGGCCCGGGCATCGAACGCGCGGACCTGCTGGTGATCAACAAGACCGACCTGGCGCCGTACGTCGGGGTCGACGCGGAGCAGATGGTCACCGATGCCGGCGCCGTGCGCGACGGCCTGCCAGTGCTGCCGGTGAGCCAGCACGACCAGGCGTCGGTCGACGCCCTGTGTGCCTGGGTCAGCGCGCTGGCCGTCGCCCACCAGCAGGGCCAGCACGTGCCACAGGACCCGGGCCCGATGGCTCCGCACTTCCACGCGCCCGACCACGACCACGCGCACGGGTGACCACTGACGCACCGCTCCGGATCCTGGTGGAGCGCACTCCCACCCACCACCGGATCACCCGGCTCGACGCCAGCAGGTTCGTCCGCCCGCGTGCCGTGCACACCGAGCCGGACCGGGTGCGGGTGGCCCTGGTGGCCGCCTGCGCCAGCCTGCTCTCCGGCGATGACGTGCGCCTGGAGATCGAGGTGGGCCCGGGCGCGCACCTCGAGCTGGTCGAGCCTTCGGCCACCGTCGCCTACAACGCCCGCGGCGGCTCGTGCACGTGGTCGGCGGCGATCCGGGTGGCCGAGGGCGGCAGCCTGGTCTGGGGCGGCGCCCCGTTCGTGGTGTCGCACGGCGCCGACGTCGAGCGCCGCACCACGATCGAGCTGGACGCCGGCGCCGCGTTGCTGCACCGCGAGACACTCGTGCTCGGCCGGAGCGCGGAGGACGGCGGCAAGGTGCGCTCGACGCTGCGGGCGACGTACGACCGTCGGCCGTTGCTGGTCGAGGACGTCGACCTGCGCGACCTGGCCCTGCGGTCGGCGCCCGGAGTGCTGGGCGGACACCGCGTCGTCGCGACGACCACACTGCTCGGGCTGAGGCCCGGTCCGGAGCCGGCGCTGCACGAGACCCTGCTCGCCGGGCCCGGAGCCCTGGCCCGCTCGGTGGCCGACGAGGCGCACCTGACCGAGCAGGCGCTGGAGCCGACCTGGCAGCGGTGGCGGGCCGTCATGGACGAACACCGCACACCGCTGCCGGCCTGAGCCCGGTTGGCCTCAGATCGCCGGGACTGCCCGCAGCGACGGCACGGTCAGGGCACCCTGCGCCGCACGCACCCACACCGTCTGGCCGGCCTGCAGCCCGAGGTGACGCGCGTGCGAGCGGGTCAGGACGACGGTGACCTCCTCGCCGTTGTCGGTGAGGACCTGGACACGCGCCTCGAAGCCGATCCGGAGCGAGCGCGACACCACGGCCTGGACCGCGTCGTCGTGCTGCGGCATGACGGTGATCTCGATGTCGTGCGGCCGGATCAGCTGGCCCTCGAGCGTGGTGACCTCGCCGAGGAAGCTCATCACGAAGTCGTTGGCCGGCTCGTCGTACAGCTGGTCGGGCGTGCCGATCTGCTCGACCCGCCCCTCGTTGATCACCACGATCTCGTCGGCGACCTCGAGGGCCTCCTCCTGGTCGTGGGTCACGAACACCGTGGTCACGTGCACCTCGTCGTGCAGCCGTCGCAGCCAGTCGCGCAGCTCCTTGCGCACCTTCGCGTCGAGCGCGCCGAACGGCTCGTCCAGCAGAAGCACCGAGGGCTCGACGGCCAGCGCTCGGGCCAGGGCGAGCCGCTGGCGCTGGCCACCGGAGAGCTGCGAGGGAAGCCGGTGTGCGAACTGGGAGAGGTGCACCAGCTTGAGGAGCTCGTCGACGCGCTCGGCGACCTCGGCCTTGGGACGCTTGCGGATCTCGAGACCGAAGGCCACGTTCTTGGCGACGGTCATGTGCTTGAACACCGCGTAGTGCTGGAAGACGAAGCCGACGTTCCGCTTCTGCGCCGGCAGCCTCGTGGCGTCGACGCCCTCGATGCTGACCGTGCCCGAGTCGGCGGTGTCGAGCCCGGCAATGATCCGCAGCAGGGTCGACTTGCCGCCACCCGACGGTCCGAGCAGCGCCGTCAGCTGGCCCGTCGGGAGCGAGACGTTGATGTTCTCCAGGGCGACGAAGTCGCCGTACTGCTTGTTGATTCCCTTGACTTCGATGCTCATGTTCGGTCCTCCGGACGGCGAATGAAGGTCACCACGACCAGTGCGAGGACGGCGGCGAGCACCAGCACGAAGGCTGCCGCGTAGGCCGTCGACTCGTCGTAGTTGTTGTAGCGGTTCTGGATGAGGAGGGTGGCGGTCTCGCCGCGGAACTCGGCGCCTGGACTGACGATCTTGACCGCGCCGAACTCGCCGAGCGACCGGGCCAGGCTGAGCACCACTCCGTAGGCGAGGGCCCACTTGATGCTGGGCAACGTGATCCGGCGGAAGCTCTGCCAGGCGTTGGCCCCGAGGCTGCTGGCTGCCATCTCGGCATCGGTGCCGATCTCCTCCAGCACCGGGATGATCTCCCGGATCACCAGGGGCAGGCTGACGAACGCGGTCGCCATCACCATGCCCGGAGTCGAGCCGATGATGAAGATGCCGACCGACTCCAGGGACTCGCCGAACCATCCCGACCCGCTCGAGTAGGCGAGCACGAGCGCGAGGCCCACGACCACCGGTGAGACGGACATCGGCAGGTCGACCAGCACCGAGAGGATGCGTCGGCCGGGGAACTCGTAGCGCACCAGGAGCAACGAGATGCCCAGGCCGAACACGGTGTTGATCAGCACGGCCCAGAACGCGCAGGTCACCGTCAGCCCGAAGGCGTAGGTCACGCTGGGGTCCTGCAGTCGTTCGAGGAACGCGCCGAAACCACCGGCGGCGTTCGCCTCGACCGGCGCGAACGTGCGTTGCACGACCTCGCTCAGCGGCCACACCACCAGCACGAACAGGTAGCCGATCACGAAGAACCGCAACAGGTAGGTCACGACGCTCTTGTGCTGGCGAATCTCCTTGACCTCAGGCACGGCGAGCCACCCGCCTCGAGAGGATGTCGAGCGCCACGATCACCACGACCGCCACCAGGAGGAGCAGTACGGCGACCGCCGCGGCCCCGGCCTGGTTGTCGCCCTCGAGGAACTTGAGGATCTTCAACGAGGCCACCTCGGTCTGGTAGGGCGTGTTGCCGGAGATCAGCACGAGTGAGCCGAACTCCGAGATCGCGCGGGCGAAGCCGAGCGAGGATCCGGCGGTGATGGCCGGCACCAGGCTGGGCAGGATCACCCGCCGGAAGGTGGTGAAGCGGGAGGCGCCCAGCGATGCGGCGGCCTCCTCGGCCTCCACCTCGATCTCCAGCAGCACGGGCTGCACGGTGCGTACGACGAACGGAAGGGTCACGAACAACAGCGCGAGGAAGATTCCGGTGCGCGTGTTGACGATGTTGAACCCGACAGGACTGTCGGGGCCGTAGAGGCTCAGCAGCACGAGACCGGCCACGATCGTCGGTAGGGCGAACGGGATGTCGATGACGACGTCCAGCAGTCGCTTGCCGACGAAGTCGTCGCGGACCAGCACCCACGCGACGATCGTGCCGATCACCGCATTGACCACGGTCACCAGGACGGCCTCGACGACGGTCAGCCGCAGTGCGGCGAAGGTCTGAGGATCGGTGAGCGTGCCGGCGAAGGCCGACCAGCCCCCTGCCGCGGCTGCACCCACCACGGCAGAGAGAGGCAGCAGCACCAGGACGCTGAACCAGACCAGGCCGATGCCGAGTCCGATGCCCGATGCCGTGGAGAGCCTGAACAAACCCCCGGAGGGCCGGCGCGTGCGCGCCGGCCCCGCGGGTGGAGCGATGACGTTGGTCACTTCTTGGTGGCCGCGTCGTACAGCTTGTCGAAGCGGAGCTTCTTGCCGTCCTTGCCGAACCACTCGTCGCTGACCGCCGGCCAGCCTCCGAGGTCGGCGATGGTGTCGAGCGAGCTGGGCACCGGGAACGGGTTGGCCGGGTCGTTGGCGCCCTGGACCTCGATGCCGCTGATGTCCACGTCGCCGACCGGACGGAAGCCCTTCTTGACGAACTCCTTCTGGCCCTCGTCGCTGAGCACGAAGTCGAGCCAGTCGGTGGCGATGCTGTCGGCGTCCTTGAGCACGGCGCCGGGGTTCTCGATCAGGAACGAGTGGTCGGGCACGATGTAGTCGAGCTCCTCACCGTTCTGCTTGGCGAGGATCGCCTCGTTCTCGTAGGTGATCAGCACGTTGCCGACACCCTTCTTGAAGGCCTCGGTCGCCTCGCGGCCGCTGGCGGCCCACGTCACGACGTTTCCGAAGACCTGCTTGAGGTAGGCGTCGGCCTCCGCCTCGGTCTTTCCCTGCGACTTGGCGTAGGTGTAGAGGGCCAGGACGTTCCAGCGGGCCGCACCGGACGAGGCCGGGTCGGCGGTGATGACCTTGACGTCCTTGCGGGTCAGGTCGCTCCAGTCCTTGATGCCGAGCGGGTTGCCCTTCTCGACCGCGATGACCGCGATGGAGGAGGAGACGATGCCCTTGTTCGGGCCCTTGTTCCAGTCCTCGGCGACCAGGCCGGCGTCGACCAGCCGGGTCACGTCGCCCTCGAGCGAGAAGTGGACGTAGTCGACGTCCTTGCCGTTGGTGTCGGCCACCTTGCGGCTCTGGTCGCCGGAGGCGCCGTACGAACCGGAGAGCCTGGCGCCGTCACCGGCGTCCGTCTCGGCGAACTTGTCGGCGATGGCGTCGTTGGCCGCCTCCGGAACCGCGAAGCCGACCAGGTTGATCGTCTTGTCGTCACCACTGCCGCCTGCACTGCTGCACCCAGACAAGGCCAGCACCCCGACCACTGAAGCGATCGCCAGAGCCTTGAACTTGTTCCTCATTGCCACTCTTTCCCCGCCCTCACGAGAAGGCGTGTATCTAAGTAATGTCGAGCAGTTTAGGCGAGATACTGTAAGAAGTGGGCATTTAGCCCGAATTGCGGGATGGTGAGGTGACTCACGAGCCTCCGTATGACCAGTCAGGGAGACGTGACGCGGGCTCTGCGACAGCGGACTAAGGTGGGGTGCGGCAGGCGTGTCCTCTCACCACGCGCCGGATTTCTGGAACGTGTTCCAGTTCTGGCATACGGTGAGTACGGACCCCACAAGACACAGGAAGCAGGTAGGTGAGGTGGCCAAGCAGGTCAGGCAGTTGGACCGGGTGATCATCCGGTTCGCGGGTGACTCCGGTGACGGCATGCAGCTCACCGGTGACCGGTTCACCCAGGAGTCGGCCGCGTTCGGCAACGACCTGGTCACGCTGCCGAACTTCCCCGCCGAGATCCGCGCCCCTCAGGGCACCATCCCCGGTGTCTCCTCGTTCCAGGTGCACTTCGCCGACCACGACATCCTCACCGCCGGGGACTCCCCCGACGTGCTGGTGGCGATGAACCCCGCGGCACTGAAGGCCAACCTGGGTGACCTCAACAAGGGCGCCGCCATCATCGTGGACACCCACGACTTCACCGCCCGCAACCTCACCAAGGCCGGGTACGCCGAGAACCCGCTGGAGGACGACTCCCTGGCCGAGTTCGACCTCCACAAGGTCGACCTCACCGGCATGACGGTCGAGGCGGTCAAGGAGTTCGGGCTCTCCCGCAAGGACGCCGCCCGCGCGAAGAACATGTTCGCCCTCGGCCTGCTGTCGTGGATGTACGGCCGCCCCACCGAGACCACGGTGGCGTTCCTGTCGAAGAAGTTCGCCAAGGTGCCCGACATCCGCGACGCCAACATCACCGCGTTCAAGATGGGCTGGAACTTCGGCGAGACCACCGAGACCTTCATCGTCCAGTACGAAGTGAAGCCGGCCGCGATGCCGCCGGGGGTCTACCGCAACATCTCCGGCAACCTGGCCCTGGCCTACGGGCTGGTCGCCGCGTCGGTGCAGTCCGGGCTCCCGGTCTTCCTGGGCTCCTACCCGATCACCCCGGCCTCCGACATCCTCCACGAGCTCTCCAAGCACAAGAGCTTCGGCGTCACCACCTTCCAGGCCGAGGACGAGATCGCCGGTGTCGGTGCCGCCATCGGCGCCTCCTTCGCCGGCCACCTCGGCGTCACCACCACCTCGGGCCCGGGCATCGCGCTCAAGGGCGAGGCGATCGGCCTGGCGGTGATGACCGAACTGCCCCTGCTGGTGGTCAACGTCCAGCGCGGCGGCCCCTCGACCGGCCTGCCCACCAAGACCGAGCAGTCCGACCTGCTCCAGGCGATGTTCGGCCGCAACGGTGAGGCCCCCGTCCCGATCGTGGCGCCGCAGTCGCCCGGTGACTGCTTCAACGCGGCGGTCGAGGCTGCCCGGATCGCGATCACCTACCGCACCCCGGTCATGCTGCTCAGTGACGGCTACCTCGCCAACGGCTCCGAGCCGTGGTCGATACCCGACGTCGCCGACCTGCCGGTCATCGAACCCAACTTCGCCACGGCCGACGACCTGGCCGAGGGCGAGGAGTTCGCTCCCTACAAGCGGGACGAGGCCACCCTGGCCCGTCCGTGGGCGATCCCCGGCACGCCGGGACTCGAGCACCGCATCGGCGGCCTCGAGAAGGGCGCCGGACACGGCAACATCTCCTACGACCCGGCCAACCACGACCTGATGGTCCGCACCCGGCAGGCCAAGGTCGACGCGATCGCCGACTCCCTGCCCCCGCTCGAGGTCGACGACCCCAGTGGCGCCGCAAAGGTCCTGGTCATCGGCTGGGGTTCGACGTACGGACCGATCGGGGCCGGCATCCGCCGGGTCCGCAAGGCCGGCTACCACGTCGCCCAGGTGCACCTGCGCCACCTCAACCCGTTCCCCAAGGACCTCGGCGACATCCTCGCCCGCTACGACAAGGTCCTGGTCCCCGAGATGAACCTCGGACAGCTCTCCCTGCTGCTGCGCGGCAAGTACCTCGTCGACGCCATCGGCTACAACCAGGTCCGCGGCCTCCCCCTCAAGGCAGCCGAGCTCGCCGGCGTCATCGGCGACCTCGTCTCCGAGGCAGAGGGCATCGAAGTCGACCTGACCCCCGTCCCCCAGGAGGCATCAAAGTGAGCACCGTCGAACTGCCCTTCCCCGGACTCCAGGGCGTCCCCACCACCGACGAGAAGCAGACCGGCAAGGACTTCACCTCCGACCAGGAGGTCCGCTGGTGCCCCGGCTGCGGCGACTACGCCGTGCTCAAGGCCGTCCAGAACTTCCTGCCCGAGCTCTCCATCAAGCGCGAGAACGTCGTCTTCATCTCCGGCATCGGCTGCTCCAGCCGCTTCCCGTACTACCTCGACACCTACGGCATGCACTCGATCCACGGCCGCGCGCCGTCGATCGCGACCGGCCTGGCCACCGCCCGCGAGGACCTCTCCGTCTTCGTGGTCACCGGTGACGGCGACGCCCTCTCCATCGGCGGCAACCACCTCATCCACGCGTTGCGCCGCAACGTCAACATGACGATCCTGCTGTTCAACAACCGCATCTACGGCCTCACCAAGGGCCAGTACTCCCCCACCAGCGAGACCGGCAAGGTCACCAAGTCCACGCCGATGGGCTCACTCGACCACCCGTTCAACCCGGTCTCCTTGGCCCTGGGCGCCGAAGGCTCCTTCGTGGCCCGCACCATCGACTCCGACCGCAAGCACCTCACCTCGGTGCTGTCCGCGGCCGCGGCCCACCGCGGCACCTCGTTCGTGGAGATCTACCAGAACTGCCCGATCTTCAACGACGGCGCCTTCGACGCCATCAAGAACCCCGACACCAAGGCCGACGCGATCATCCCGCTGGTCCACGGTGAACCGATCACCTTCGGCGCCCGCGACGAGACCACCGGCCTCGGCGACAAGGCACTCGTCCGCGCCGCGTCCGGTGGCGTCGAGGTCGTCCCGATCGCGTCCGTGGCCGCCGACCAGGTGCTGGTCCACGACGCCCACAACCCGGACCCGTCGACCGCCTTCGCGATCAGCCGGCTCACCGACTCCGGCTACCTCAACCAGTCCCCCATCGGCATCTTCCGGCAGGTCGAACGACCGGCGTACGACGACCAGGCCCGCGACCAGATCCGGCTCGCCTCGGAGCCGGTCACCGCACCCGCGGCCGAACGACTCGCCGGCCTGATCAACGGCGGCGACACCTGGACCGTGGTCTGAGCGGACCCGGTCCGCTGCGAGCCGTTCGACATACAGTTCGCCATTCACTGGCCCGAGCCCACGCTCAGCGAGCACGACGTACCGCGAACTGCATGTCGAAACGAACATAGGCCTTCATGGCCAAAGAGATCGGCCCCCAGCCACTGTGGCTGGGGGCCGATCTCGTTGTGTGCTGCGCTCAGATCAGTGCTGGGTCAGATCAGCGCTGGTAGGTACGCCAGACACCGGTGACGGTGACGGCCCAACGCGGCGCAGTGGCCGGAACCACGGCGCGGTAGTACCAGTAGCCGGTGCTCGGCGCGGGGAGGCGCAGCTTGAAGCCGCCGTACCGGTTCGTGCGGGCGTAGCTCCAGACGCGGAAGGAGCCGCTCTTGCTGGCCTTGCGCTGGATGATGACGCGCTTGCCGCCCCAGCCCGGGTCGATGTTGCCCTGCATGTAGACGCGACCGCGGCTGGAGTAGACGCGGGTGTGCGGGTGACGCGAGCCCTTGATCGTCTTGCCGGAGGACGCGGCCGGAACGCTGCCGACACCGCTCCAGACCACCTTGTAGGCCGCGGTGCCGAGGGACGGCGTCGAGAAGACGAAGTGCGACGACGAGTCCGTGGCGCGGTTGGAGACCAGCTGGTACGACGAGGTGCCGCCGATGCGACGGTAGAGCTTCACGCTGGTCTGACCGACGTGGCACCACTCGACGTCGCAGCTCGGGTTGGCGCTGTCGTGGGCCTGGACCT
The DNA here is from genome assembly GCF_001427925.1 of Nocardioides sp. Root151. NCBI lineage: Bacteria > Bacillati > Actinomycetota > Actinomycetes > Propionibacteriales > Nocardioidaceae > Nocardioides > Nocardioides sp. Root151. The sequence continues at coordinate 178,951 of NZ_LMGG01000007.1, read as the reverse complement.
GGCCCGAGATGCGGATGCTGGTCTTGTACTTGTAGATGCCGAGGGCCTGGCGGGCCACCGCGAGGCGGCTGGTGTAGGCCTGGGCGGAACGGGCGTTGACGGTCGAGACCGTGATGCCGGTCGTGGCGTCGGAGGCCAGGTCCGTGCTCCGGGCGGCCGGGGCCTCGGACACCTCGGAGGCACGGTCGCGAGGAGCGTCCTGTGCCTGGGCAGTCGTGGAGAGTGCCAGCGGAGTGACGACCACGAGGGCCGTTCCGATGGCGCCGACGAGAAGTCGCTTGATGCGCATGAGTGGGTAACCCCCAGGAAGATGAAAAGTGGATGAGTACTACGGGCACCTTCGTACCCCGGGACATTGTGCGGGAAACATCCGCCTCCTGCTCACGCGCCCTATTGTTTGACGCATGACTCGCGCATCCATGACGGAGTCGCGACTCGGCTTTCTCCTGGGCGTCGCGGCGTACGGCCTCTGGGGGGCATTCCCGCTCTACTGGCCGCTGCTCGAGCCGGCCGGCGCGATCGAGATCCTGGCCCACCGGGTGCTCTGGTCGATGATCACCATGGGGGTCCTCGTCGTGCTCCTGCGCAAGGGCACGCAGCTGGTCACGATCTTCCGCACACCACGCACCCGGCGTCTCCTCACCGTCGGGGCCGCCGTCATCGCAGTGAACTGGGCGACCTACATCTGGGGGGTCAACAACGGCCACGTCGTCGAGGCGGCGCTGGGCTACTTCATCAACCCGCTGGTGACGGTGCTGATGGGCGTGCTGCTCCTGCGCGAGACGTTGCGGCCCTTGCAGTGGATGGCGACCGGCGTCGCGGCCGTCGCGGTCGTCGTACTCACCATCGACTACGGCCGCCCGCCCTGGGTGGCACTCGTGCTGGCCTTCTCGTTCGGCACCTACGGGTTGGCGAAGAAGCAGGCGAACACCGGTGCCGTGGAGAGCCTCACCTTCGAGACCATCGTGCTGGCCCCGGTCGCGGCGGCGTACATCGCCTTCCTGGTGGCGACCGGGAACTCCGAGTTCGGTGCGCACGGCGTCGGGCACGCGCTCCTGCTGACCACCACGGGCGCGGTGACCGCGGTTCCCCTGATCTGCTTCGGGGCCGCGGCGATCCGGCTGCCGATGGTGACGCTCGGGCTGTTGCAGTACCTCGCCCCGATCATCCAGTTCGCCCTGGGTGTCCTGCTCTTCCACGAGGACATGCCGGTCGGCCGCTGGATCGGCTTCGCGCTGGTCTGGCTGGCGCTGTCCGTGTTCACCGTCGAGGCGATCCGCCACCGGCACCGCCAGCTCCGTCTGACCGCCGAGGCCTGCGCGGTCTGAGCCGGCCGGACAGCGTTCGCTGAACCGCCCACTGACCCCGCCTGCTCACCTGTCGTACGGTCCGCCAGCCCCGTCACGCGATACGTTGCTGTGGTGACCCCCGAGGAGACTGCCCGCAGGTCCGCGGACGCGATGTGGGCCGGCGACCGGGCCAGCCAGGCGCTCGGCATGACGATCACCGACGTCGGGCCCGGGCGGGCCACGGTCTCGATGCCACTCCGCGCCGACATGGTCAACGGCCACGCCATCGGCCACGGCGGCTTCACGTTCACCCTGGCCGACACCGCGTTCGCGTTCGCCTGCAACTCCTACAACCGCTCCACGGTCGCGGCCGGGGCCAGCATCAGGTTCCGGGCCCCGACTCGCGAAGGGGACCTGCTGGTGGCCGAGGCGGTCGAGCGGGAGCGCAGCGGTCGCGACGGGACGTACGACGTCACGGTGCGCCGCGGCGACACGGTGGTCGCCGAGTTCGAAGGACGCAGCAAGGAGATCGGCGGCACCCTGTTCGAGGAGGAGTCATGACCGGCGAAGTCCCCGAGATCGACCGGGCGGCACTCGAGGCACTCCAGCTGGAGAGGCTGCGCGAGACCCTCGAGCGCGCGTGGGCGCATGTCCCCCACCACCGTCGCGCCTTCGAGGCCGCGGGGGTGCAGCCGCGTGACCTGACCAGCCTGGCCGACCTGGCCCGGTTCCCGTTCACCACGAAGGCCGACCTGCGGGCCAACTATCCGTTCGGGATGTTCGCCGTGCCACGCGAGGAGGTGAACCGGATCCACGCCTCGAGCGGCACCACCGGCAAGCCCACCGTGGTCGGCTACACCAGCGACGACATCGAGACGTGGGCCGAGCTGATGGCGCGGTCCATCCGGGCCGCGGGTGGCCGACCGGGCGACGTGGTCCACGTGGCCTACGGCTACGGGCTGTTCACCGGTGGACTGGGCGCCCACTACGGCGCCGAGCGACTCGGCTGCACGGTCGTGCCGATCAGTGGCGGCATGACCCCGCGCCAGGTGCAGCTGATCACCGACTTCGAGCCGCGCATCATCATGGTCACGCCGTCGTACTTCCTCGCCCTCCTCGACGAGATGGAGGCCCAGGGCATCGACCCGCGCAGCACCAGCCTCGAGATCGGCATCTTCGGGGCCGAGCCCTGGACCGACGAGATGCGCCGCGCCATCGAGGAGCGGGCCGGCATCAGGGCCGTGGACATCTACGGGCTGAGTGAGGTGATGGGTCCGGGCGTCAGCCAGGAGGCGGTGGCCACCCAGGACGGCCTGCACGTCTGGGAGGACCACTTCCTGCCGGAGGTGATCGACCCGGTCACCCACGAGGTGCTGCCCGACGGGAGCGAGGGCGAGCTGGTCTTCACCAGCCTCACCAAGCAGGCGATGCCGGTGATCCGCTACCGCACCCGCGACCTGACCACGCTGCTGCCCGGTACGGCGTACCCGGCGTTCCGGCGGATGCGCAAGGTCACCGGCCGCACCGACGACATGATGATCGTGCGCGGGGTCAACGTCTTCCCCACCCAGGTCGAGGAGCAGATCCTTGCCGTGCCCGGACTGGCGCCGCACTACCTCTGCGTGCTGACCCGGCCGGGGAACCTCGACGAGCTGACGGTGCGGGTCGAGGCCGAGGGCGCCGTCGACCCGGCGCTGGGTGTGGCGCTGGGCGACCGGATCAAGCAGCACATGGGCGTCAGCGCGCGCGTCGAGGTGGTCGAGCGGCACGCGCTGGAACGGTCGCTGGGCAAGGCGAAGCGCATCGACGACCAGCGGCGGAAGTAGCTCGAGTCAGGCGGTGCGGGTGGCGACCACGTCGGCGAAGGCCTCGAGCGCGGTGCGCACCGGACCCTCGGGGAGCACCTTGAGGAGGTCCTTGGCCTCGGTGGCCCGGGCCACCACGTAGGCACGGGCCTCGCCCATCGCCGGGTGCGCGCGCAGCAGCTCGAGCGCCTCGGCGAGCCGGGCGTCGTCGTCGAGGTCGCCGGCGAGGAGCTCCTGGAGCCGGGCGTCGGCGGGGTCGGTCGACCGCTGCACGAGCAGCACCGGCAGCGTCGGCACGCCCTCACGCAGGTCGGTGCCCGGCGTCTTGCCGGACTCGTCGCTCTCGGAGGCGATGTCGAGGATGTCGTCGGAGAGCTGGAAGGCTGCGCCGACGATCTCGCCGTACGCCGCCAGGGCATCCTCGATCTCGCGTGGTGCACCGCCGAAGCGGGCGCCGTACAAGGCAGACGTGGCGATCAGCGAGCCGGTCTTGCCGGCCACGACGCGCAGGTGGTGCTCGATCGGGTCGGCGTCGGGAGCCGGCTCGACGGTCTCGAGGATCTGGCCCTCGACGAGCTTGGTGAACGTGCGGGCCTGGATGCGCACGGCGTCGGCACCGAGCTCGGCGGTCAGCTCGGACGACTTGGAGAACAGGAAGTCGCCGGTCAGGATCGCGACGTGGTTGTCCCAGCGGGCGTTCGCCGAGTCTGCGCCGCGGCGCAGGTCGGCCTCGTCCATCACGTCGTCGTGGTAGAGCGAGGCCAGGTGGGTCAGCTCGACCACACAGGCCGCGGTGACTACCTCGTCGGACCCGGCATCAGGCCCCGTCTCGGCGGCCAGCAGCACCAGCAACGGGCGGAACCGCTTGCCGCCGGCATCCATCAGGTGGCGGGCCGCGGTCGTGACGAACTCGGCCTCGCTCCTGATGTGGCCGGTCAGGGCGGTCTCCACCTCGAGCATGCGGGCGCGGAGCCGGTCGGCGAGCTCCTCGTCGAGGACGGGGAGGGCGAGGGCCGGCGCGTTCTGGGCGGTCACCTGATGAATTCTCCCGCATGGGCCGCGAGATCGAGAACCGGGCCGGGTACGACGCCGAGCACGACCGTCGCGACGGCACCCAGGCCGATCGCCGTGGCGGTCATGAAGCTGGGCAGCGTGACCGCCGGACCGTCGCCGATCGGCTCGTAGAAGTACATCAGCACGATGACCCGGATGTAGAAGAACGCCGCCAGCGCACTGGTCAGCACCGCGATCACCACGACCGGCCAGGCGCCGGCCGACATGGCCGATGCGAAGACCGCCCACTTGCCGACGAACCCGGCGGTGAGCGGGATGCCGGCGAAGCCCAGCAGGAACAGGGCGAACACCCCGGCGACCAGGGGCGACTGCTTGCCCAGGCCGGTCCACCGCGACAGGTGCGTCGCCTCGCCGCCGGCGTCACGGACCAGCGTCACGATCGCGAACGCGCCGACGGTCATCAGGCCGTAGGTGACGAGGTAGAACAGCACGGCCTGGGTCGAGGAGAGCTCGCCCTTGGCCAGGTCGGAGGCCGAACGGGCGCCGATCAGGCCGGTGATGATGAAGCCGGTGTGGGTGATCGAGGAGTAGGCCAGCATGCGCTTGATGTCGCTCTGCGCGATCGCCAGGACAGCGCCGACGACCATGGACAGCACGGCGATGACCCACAGCATCGGGGCCCAGCTCCAGCGCTCGGAGCCGAAGGCCACGTAGAAGAGCCGCATCATCGCGCCGAACGCGGCGACCTTGGTGGCCGCGGCCATGAAGGCCGTGACCTGGGTGGGCGCGCCCTGGTAGACGTCGGGCGTCCACGACTGGAACGGCACCGCGCCGACCTTGAACAGCAGGCCCACCGAGATCATGCCGATGCCGATCAGCAGCATCGTGCGGCTGCCGGTGGAGTTGGCGATCGCCTCGTTGATGCCGCCGAAGTCCATCGTGCCGGCGTACCCGTAGACCAGGGCGATGCCGTAGATCACGAAGCCGGAGGAGAACGCACCGAGCAGGAAGTACTTGAGCGCGGCCTCCTGGCTGAGCAGGCGGCGTCGACGGGCCAGCCCGGAGAGCAGGTAGAGCGGCAGCGAGAGCACCTCGAGGCCGACGAAGAGCGTGAGCAGGTCGTTGGACGCGGGGAACAGCATCATGCCGCCGACCGCGAACATCATCAGCGGGAAGACCTCGGTGTGGTCGAGACCCTTGGTCGACGCCTCCCGCTCGGCGTCGGTGCCGGGCAGCGCCGCGGCCTGTCCGGCGAACGCGGAGACGCCGCCTTCGAGGCGTCGCTCGGCGAAGAGCAGGATGCCGGCCAGCGTGATCACCAGCAGCAGTCCCCAGAGGAAGACCGTGGGTCCGTCGACGGCCAGCGCGCCCATGGCCACGATCTCGCCGCGGGCCGGTCCGTGGTCGTCGAGGTTGACCCCGACGTAGATGACGCCGCCGAGGGCGGCCGCCGTGCCGGCCAGGGCCAGCACGGTCTGCACGAGGTAGCGGCGGGCGCGCGGCAGGAAGGCCTCGACGAGTACGCCGGCGCAGGCGACACCGAAGACCAGCAGCAGCGGCCAGAGGAGGTCGTACTCGAGCGTGGGCTTGGAGAACTCGATCACTTGTGGTCCTCCTCGGTCGCCTGGTCGTCGTGGGTCTGGTCGGCATCGACCGGTGCCACGACCGGATCGTCGTCACTCACCCCGACGTGGATCATGGTCGCCTCGACAGCCGGGTTGATGATGTCGAGCACCGGCTTGGGATAGAAGCCGAACAGCAGCATCGCCGCCACCAGCGGGGCGACCGCGGCGATCTCGCGCACGTTGAGGTCCTTCATGCCGCTGACCGCGGGGTTGGTCGGCCCGGTCATCAGCTTCTGGTACATCCAGAGGACGTAGATCGCGGCCAGCACGATGCCGGTCACCGCGAACGCGCCGGCCACCCAGTGGTGGGCGAACCCGCCGACCAGCACCAGGAACTCCGAGACGAACGGCGAGAGGCCGGGCAGTCCGAGGGTGCCGAGACCGCCGACGAGGAACAGCCCGGCGAGCACGGGTGCGACCTTCTCGACGCCGCCGTGGTCGCTGATCAACGTCGACCCGCGACGCCTGATCAGGTAGCCGGCGACCAGGAACATCACCGCCGTGGCCAACCCGTGGTTGAACATGTAGAACGTCGAGCCGGTCAGGCCCTGGCTGTTCATCACGAAGATGCCCAGCACGATGAAACCGAAGTGCGACAGCGAGGTGAGACCGATCAGCCGGAGCATGTCGTCCTGGCCGATCGCGATCAGCGCGCCGTAGACGATCGAGATGATCGCCAGCACCACCACGACCGGGGTGGCCCACTTCGACGCCTCCGGGAAGATGCCGAGGCAGAAGCGCAGCATGCCGTAGGTGCCGATCTTGTCGAGCACGCAGATCAGCAGCACGCTGGTGCCCGGGGTGGCGGCTGCCGTGGTGTCGGGCAGCCAGGTGTGCACCGGGAAGAGCGGCGCCTTGATCGCGAACGCGATGAAGAAGCCGAGGAACAGCCAGCGCCCGGTCTCCTTGTCCATCTCGATGCCGGCCAGGTCGCCGATGAGGTACGACGGGTTGCCGGCCTGCGCGGAGACGGCGTACAGCCCGACCACGGAGGCCAGCATGATGAGCCCGCCGGCCAGCATGTAGAGCAGGAACTTGACCGCGGCCTTGGAGCGCTGGGCCCGGTCGACGTGGCCGAAGCTGCCGATCAGGAAGTACGCCGGGATCAGCGTGGCCTCGAAGACGAAGTAGAACAGGAAGACGTCCTGGGCCATGAAGACGGCCAGGGCCAAGCCCTCGAGGGCCAGCATCCAGCCGAAGTACGCCGAGGGCGACGTGTCGTCGGCGTCGTTCCACGACGCGAGGACCACGACCGGCACCAGCAGCGTGGTCAGCAGCACCAGGGTCAGGCCGATGCCGTCGACGCCGAGCGCATAGTGGGCGCCGAACGCGGGGATCCAGTCGTGCAGCTCGACGAACTGCATGCCGTCGCCCGCGTCGTACTGGAAGGCGACGACCACCGACAGCACGAACGTGAGCGCGGCCGTGCCGACCGCCACCTGCTTGGGCAGCTCGGAGCCACCCTTCGAGGGCAGCAGGGCGGTGACCGCTCCGCCGACCAGCGGCACGGCGATCAGCAGGGTGAGCCAGGGGAAGTCGTTCATCCGAGGTTCACCGCCAGCAGGGCCAGGATGACCAGCAGGGCGCCGACCAGGACGGACAGCGCGTAGGAGCGGACGAAGCCGTTCTGCACCTTGCGGAAGACTCCGGCGAGACCACCCATGCCCGCAGCCTGTCCCTCGACGGCGCCGTCGATCACGGCTGCGTCGAAGGTCATCAGGCCGCCGACGAGCTGGCGTCCGGGGTTGACGACCAGGCCGTCGTTGATCGCGTCGCCGTAGAGGTCGGCGCGGGCAGCGCGGGTGAGGACGTTGACGTCAGTGGGTGCGGTGCGGGGCACCTCGGTCCTTCCGATCGTGAACCAGGCAAGGGCAACGCCGGCCGCGACGACCAGCACCACGATCGCGGTCATGGCCAGGGCGGGGAGCGGCGGCTCCTCGTGGGCGTGGTGGCCGACGACCGGTGCGAGCCAGTCGACGATCCAGTTGCTCAGCAGCAGGAAGCCGCCGAGCACGGAGAGCGCGGCCAGCACCATCAGCGGCACCGTCATCACCTTGGGCGACTCGTGCGGGTGCACCTCGGGCTCCCAGCGCTTCTGGGTGAAGAAGGTCATCAGCATCAGTCGCGTCATGTAGAACGCGGTGACGCCGGCGCCGACCAGCGCGCACAGGCCGACGAAGATGTTCTCGGTGAAGGCGACCTCGATGATCTTGTCCTTCGACCAGAACCCGGAGAACCCGGGGAAGCCGATGATCGCGAGGTAGCCCATCGCGAACGTCAGGAACGTGACCGGCACGGCCTTCTGCAGGGCACCGTAGTGGCGCATGTCGACGTCGTCGTCCATCGCGTGCATGACCGACCCGGCACCCAGGAACATGTTGGCCTTGAAGAAGCCGTGGGTGATCAGGTGGAAGATCGCGAACGCGTAGCCGGCGACACCGAGGCCGGCACCGAGCATCATGTAGCCGATCTGGCTCATCGTGGAGCCGGCCAGCACCTTCTTGATGTCGTCCTTGGCACACCCGATGACCGCGCCCCAGAGGAGCGTGACCACCGCGACGACCACGACCGTGGTCTGCGCGATCGGTGCGTTCTCGAAGATGAAGTTGGAGCGGGTGACCAGGTAGACGCCGGCGGTCACCATGGTGGCCGCGTGGATCAGGGCAGAGACCGGGGTCGGGCCCTCCATCGCGTCGAGGAGCCAGGCCTGCAACGGCACCTGGGCGCTCTTGCCGCACGCGCCGAGCAGGAGCAGCAGGCCGATCACGTTCATCGTGGCCTCGTCGGCACCGCTCGCCGCGGCACTGACGCCGGCGAACGCGGTTGTGCCGAAGGTGACGAAGATCAGCATGATCGCCAGGGACATGCCGATGTCGCCGACCCGGTTGATCACGAACGCCTTCTTGGCGGCCGCGGCCGCGGTGGGCTTGTGCTGCCAGAAGCCGATCAGGAGGTACGACGCCAGGCCGACGCCTTCCCAGCCGAGGAAGATGCCCAGGTAGTCGGCGGCCAGCACCAGCATCGTCATCGCGGCGATGAAGAGGTTGAGGTAGCCGAAGAAGCGGCGACGGCGACCGTCGTGCTCCATGTAGCCGATCGAGTAGATGTGGATCAGCGAGCCGACACCGGTGATCAGCAGCACGAACAGGATCGAGAGCGGGTCGACCAGGAGGTCCATCCCGACCTTGAACCCGCCCGCCTCGATCCAGGTGAACAGCTCGCGCCCGACACTGCGGTCACCGGAGTCGCGGCCCAGCAGGGCGATGAACATCGCCAGGCCGATCGCGAAGGACCCGAGGGAGGTCGCCGTACCGAGCAGGTGGCCCCAGCGGTCGGTACGTCGTCCGCCGAGCAGCAGGATCGCGGCACCGGCCAGCGGCAGCACGATCACCAGCCAGGCCAGCGAGAAGACACCGTCGGCGGCAGCGGGGTCGACCACGGGGATGTGGCTCTCCGCCGCGAGCCCCGAGAGCATGGCGATGTTGGAACTCAATGCAGTCACCTCAGTACTTCAGCAGGCTCGCGTCGTCGACCGAGGCCGAGCGTCGGGTACGGAAGATGGTCATGATGATGGCCAGGCCGACCACCACTTCTGCGGCGGCCACGACCATCACGAAGAAGGCCGCGATCTGGCCGTCGAGATTGCCGTTGGCCTTGGCGAACGTCACCAGCGCCAGGTTCGAGGCGTTGAGCATCAGCTCGACGCACATGAACACCACGATCGCGTTGCGACGCACGAGGACGCCGACGCAGCCGATCGTGAAGAGGATCGCGGAGAGGATGATGTAGGGCTCGGTGCTCACTCTTCCTCCTCCCCGTCGGTGGTCGAGGCGGTGTTCTGTTCCTCGGTGGAAGCCGCGGCACCGGACTTGCCGGACACCTCGGGCGCCTTCTCGGGCGCCTGCCCCAGCTGGCGCTTGATCTCCTCGATGTCGTCGGCCAACGCCGGCGCCGAGCGCACGGTGCCGCGGGCGGCCAGCACGCGTGAGATCGAGTCCTGGGCGACGGTGCCGTCGGGCAGGAGGGCCGGGGTGTCGACCGCGTTGTGCCGGGCGAAGACGCCGGGGGCCGGCAGGGGGCCGGGGTGGCGGCCGGTCTCGGCGTACTCGCGCATGCGGCGGGCGGCGGCGTCGGCCTGCGACTCCTTGGGCTCGAGCCGCTCGCGGTGGGCCAGCACCATCGCGCCGATGGCCGCGGTGATCAGCAGCGCCGAGGTGGTCTCGAAGGCGAAGACGTACTTGGAGAACAGCAGGTTGGCCAGGGCCGGGACGTTGCCGCCCTCGTTGGCGTCGTCGAGGCCGATCACCGTGCCGAAGCTGATCTGCGAGATGCCGATGACCAGGGTCAGGCCGAGCAGAAGGCCGAACACGGTGGCCAACACCCGCTGGCCGCGGATCGTCTCGACCACCGAGTCGGAGGCGTCGACGCCGACCAGCATCAGCACGAACAGGAAGAGCATCAGGATCGCGCCGGTGTAGACGATGATCTGCACCGCGAAGAGGAACGGCGCGTCGAGTACGGCGTACAGGACGGCCAGCGAGATCATCACGACTGCCAGCAGGAGCGCGGCGTGCACGGCCTTGCGGACGAACAGGATGCCGAGCGCGGCCAGCACCATGATCGGTGCGAGGATCCAGAACGCGGTCACCGGGCGTCCCCCTCGTTCGTGCGGGCCTTGAAGTCGCCGCGGTAGTAGTCGCCGTCGTCGTCACCGAGCAGCATGGCGTGGGGCGGCTGCTCCATGCCGGGCAGCAGCGGCGCCAGCAGGTCGGACTTCTCGTAGATCAGGTCGGCGCGGTTGTCGTCGGCCAGCTCGTACTCGTTGGTCATCGTCAGCGCGCGGGTCGGGCAGGCCTCGATGCAGAGGCCGCACAGGATGCAGCGCAGGTAGTTGATCTGGTAGACGCGGCCGTAGCGCTCGCCGGGGCTGAACCGCCCCTCACCGTTGGCGCTCTCGTCGTTGGAGGCACCCTCGACGTAGATCGCGTCGGCCGGGCAGGCCCACGCGCACAGCTCGCAGCCGATGCACTTCTCCAGGCCGTCGGGCCAGCGGTTCAGCTGGTGCCGGCCGTGGAAGCGGGGCGCGGTGGGCAGCTTCTCGAAGGGGTACTGCTCGGTGACGACCTTCTTGAACATGGTCCGGAAGGTCACCCCGAACCCCGCGATGGGGTCCCAGAACTGCTCCTTGAACCCGCGAGACTCCTCGCTGGGCCGATCATTCGGGGCCATCAGATCTCCTCACGAAAGACCAAGGGTTCGGCGGCGCCGCGGACGGCGCCTCCGGCAGGCATGGGCGGGACGGGGTAGCCACCGGCGGGCGGCTCGACCACCGGCTCCTCGGCGGCGTCCTTCTTCGTCTCCGGGATGAAGAGCACCACCAGGAAGGCGACCAGGAAGACCCCGATCACGATCATCAGCTGGCTGCGGTCGAGACCGTCATCGAGGGTCAGCGCCCGCATCGTGGCGACGGCGACGATCCAGATCAGCGAGATCGGGATGAGCCGCTTCCAGCCGAACGCCATGAACTGGTCATAGCGCAGGCGGGGCAGCGAACCGCGCAGCCAGATGAAGAAGAAGATGAAGAGCATGACCTTGCCGAAGAACCAGATCAGCGGCACGTAGCCCTCGTTGGCGCCTTCCCAGATCGCCGAGATCGGCCAGGGGGCGCGCCAGCCGCCGAGGAACAGCGTGGTGGCCAGCGCCGAGACGGTCGCCATGTTGATGTACTCGGCGAGGAAGAACAGCGCGAACTTCAGGCTGGAGTACTCGGTGTGGAACCCACCGACGAGCTCGCCCTCGGCCTCGGGCAGGTCGAACGGCGCCCGGTTGGTCTCGCCGACCATCGAGATCACGTAGATCACGAACGACGGCAGCAGGATCAGGGCGAACCAGCCGGGCACGGGCACGTCGAGGCCGAGCACGTCGAACGACTTGGGGCTGGCCTGTGCCGCGACGATCTCGGAGGTCGACATCGAGCCGGCGTAGAGGAAGACCGCGACCAGGGCCAGGCCCATCGCGACCTCGTAGGAGATCATCTGGGCCGACGAGCGGATCCCGCCGATCAGGGAGTACGTCGACCCGGAGGACCAGCCGCCGAGCACGATGCCGTAGATGCCGATCGAGGCGACCGCCATCACGAAGAGCACGGCCACCGGCATGTCGGTCAGCTGGAGCGGGGTGCGCTCGCCGAAGAAGTTGACCTCGGGGCCGAACGGGATCACCGAGAACGTGATGAACGCCGGGATCACCGCCAGCACGGGCGCGAGGACGTAGACGACCTTGTCGGCCGCCTTGGGGATGATGTCTTCCTTCAACGCCAGCTTCACGCCGTCGGCCAGCGACTGCAGCAGCCCGAAGGGACCGTGCACGTTGGGGCCGATGCGGTGCTGCATGCGGGCCACGACGCGGCGTTCCCACCAGATGTTGAACAGGGTCAGCAGCACCAGCACGACGAAGATGAGCACGGCCTTGACCAGCACCACCCACCAGGCGTCGTGCCCGAAGCCGCTGAGCTCGTCGGTCGCCATCGCGATCATGCCTTCACCGCCTTCACCGTCACCGCGGAGCCCGGCGAGGCGAGGTCCGCGAGCACTCCGTTGCCGTCGTTGTTGGCCGGCACCCAGACCGTGTCGTCGGGCAGGTCGGCGGCCTCCACCGGCAGGGTGACCTCGCCACGGTCACCGGCCAGCGTGACGTGGGTGGCTCCGGCCAGGACGTCGTACGTCGCGTGCGGGACGCGCGCCACGGCGGGACGTGCGGTGGCCGACAACGCGGTGTCGCCGTCGAGCATGGCGCCGTTGTCGAGCATCTGCTTCCAGGTGGCCAGCCAGAACTTGTTGCGGGCCAGCCGGCGCTGCTTGATCTTCGGTGCGGCTGCGGCGGGCGCGCGTGCGCCGTCCCACGGGCCGACCTCGTTCATCTGGCGCCGGGCCTCCTCGACGGTCCGGAAGCCGAGCGGGACACCTGACTCCTCGGCGATGCCGGAGAGGATGCGCAGGTCGGGCAGCGAGCCGGGGTTGCTGAACACCGCGTCGAAGGTGCGCGGGCGCCCTTCCCACGTGACGAACAGGCCGGCCTTGTCGGAGACCGGGGCGACCGGGAAGACCACGTCGGCGGCCCGGGTCACCTCGTTCTCGCGCAGCTCGAGGCTGACCACGAACTCCGCGGCGGCCAGGGCCTGACGTGCGGCCTCGGGGTCGGGCAGGTCGTCGAGCGCGACGCCGCCGACGACGAGTCCGGTGAGCTCACCGGCGTTGAGCGCGGCGACGATGCCGTCGCCGTCACGGCCGGGCTGCTCGGGCAGGGACGTGACGCCCCAGGCGGCCGCGGCGTCGACGCGGGCGGTCGCGTCGGCGACCGGACGTCCACCGGGCAGCAGGTTCGGCAGGCACCCGGTCTCGACGGCGCCGCGGTCACCGGCACGGCGAGGCACCCAGGCCAGCCGGGCTCCCGTCGTACGGGCCAGGTCGACGGCGGCGGTGAGGGCACCGGGCACGGCGGCCAGGCGCTCGCCGACGAGGATCACCGCGCCGGCGTCGAGTGCCGCGTCGGCGTCCTCAGCGAGAGCGGCGAGGGCCTCGCGCTCGTCGCCGGCCGAGGTCGCGACCAGTCGCCCGTTCAGCTTGCGCAGGCCACGCGAGGAGTACGGCGCGACGGCGACGACCCGGGTGCCACCGGCGACGGCCTTGCGCAGTCGCAGGAAGATCGACCCGGCCTCGTCCTCGGGCTCGAGGCCCGCGAGCACGACCACGGAGGCCTTCTCGAGGTCGGCGTAGGTCACCGGCATGCGCAGCACGACCTCGGAGGCCAGGAACGCGGCCTCCTCGGCGGAGTGCGGTCGGGCCCGGAAGTCGATGTCGTTGGTGCCGAGCACCACACGCGCGAACTTGCTGTAGGCGTAGGCGTCCTCGGCGATCAGACGACCACCGGTCAGCACACCGACGCCACCCGACGTACGCGCTGCAGCGAGGCCGCGGGCCGCGACGGCGAACGCCTCGGGCCACGAGGCCGGGCGCAGCTCACCCGACGTGGTGTCGCGCACCAGCGGGTGCGTCAGCCGGTCGGCCTGGCGGGCGTAGTGGAAGCCGAAGCGGTCCTTGTCGGTGATCCACTCCTCGTTGACCTCGGGGTCGTTGCCGGCGAGGCGACGCATCACCTTGCCGCGACGGTGGTCCACCCGGATCGCCGAGCCGCACGCGTCGTGCTCGGCGATCGACGGCGTGGAAACCAGGTCGAACGGGCGCGAGCGGAAGCGGTAGTCGGCACTGGTCAGCGCGCCCACCGGGCAGATCTGGATCGTGTTGCCGGAGAAGTAGGACAGGAACGGGGCGTTGTCGGCGATGCCGATCTGCTGCTGCGCACCGCGCTCGACGAGTGCGATGAACGGGTCGCCGGCGATCTCGGAGGCGAAGCGCGTGCAGCGTTGGCACACGATGCAGCGCTCCCGGTCGAGCAGGATCTGCGCGGAGATGTTGATCGGCTTCGGGAACGTGCGCTTGACACCGCCGGTGGCGGAGAAGCGGGACTCGCCGCGGCCGTTGGACATCGCCTGGTTCTGCAGGGGGCACTCGCCACCCTTGTCGCACACCGGGCAGTCGAGCGGGTGGTTGATCAGCAGGAACTCCATCTGGCCCTGCTGCGCCTTGTCGGCCACCGGCGAGGTGACCTGCGTGTTGACCACCATGCCCTCGGCGACCGGGATGGTGCACGAGGCCTGGGGCTTCGGCATGCCGCGGCCGTTGCCGGCGTCGGGGATCTCGACCAGGCACTGGCGGCAGGCACCGACCGGTGCCAGCAGCGGGTGGTCGCAGAACCGCGGGATCTGGACTCCGACCTGCTCGGCGGCCCGGATCACCAGGGTGTCCTTGGGGACGCTGACCTGGATGCCGTCGATGGTCAGCGTGACGACGTCTGTCTTCTCAGGAGTCGTGGTCATGCCAGGGCTCCTTCCTGCGCGAAGGCCGTCGAGGCGGCCGGGTCGAAGGGGCACCCACCGTGGGTGAGGTGCGCCAGGTACTCGTCACGGAAGTGCTGGATGGACGACGAGATCGGGCTGGTGGCGCCGTCACCGAGCGCGCAGAACGACCGGCCGAGGATGTTCTCGCACTGGTCGAGCAGGACATCGAGGTCCTCCTCGCTGCCCTGCCCCTTCTCGAGGCGGGTCAGGACCTGCACCAGCCACCACGTGCCCTCGCGGCAGGGCGTGCACTTGCCACAGGACTCGTGCTTGTAGAACTCGGTCCAGCGGAGCACGGCCCGCACCACGCAGGTCGTCTCGTCGAAGATCTGCAGTGCGCGGGTGCCCAGCATCGAGCCGGCTGCACCCACGGCCTCGTAGTCGAGCGGCATGTCGAGCTGCTCGGCGGTGAGCAGCGGCGTGCTCGAACCACCGGGGGTCCAGAACTTCAGCTCGTGGCCCGCGCGCATGCCGCCGCCGAGGTCGATCAGCTCGCGCAGCGTGATGCCGAGTGGGGCTTCGTACTGGCCGGGCGTCTTCACGTGTCCGGAGAGCGAGTAGATGACGTAGCCCTTGGACTTCTCGGTGCCCATGCTGGCGAACCAGTCGGCGCCCTTGTCGATGATGCTGGGCACGGACGCGATCGACTCGACGTTGTTGATCACGGTCGGGCTGGCGTAGAGGCCGGCCACCGCGGGGAACGGCGGGCGCAGGCGGGGTTGACCGCGACGCCCCTCGAGCGAGTCGAGCAGCGCGGTCTCCTCGCCACAGATGTAGGCACCGGCACCGGCGTGGATGACCAGGTCGAGGTCATAGCCGGAGCCGTGGATGTTCTTGCCCAGGTGACCGGCCGCGTAGGCCTCCTGCACGGCGCGCTGCAGTCGTCGTACGACGTGGAGCACCTCGCCGCGCACGTAGATGAACGCGTGGTTGGCCCGGATCGCGTAGGAGGAGATGATCACGCCCTCGACCAGGGTGTGCGGGCTGGCCATCATCAGCGGGATGTCCTTGCAGGTGCCCGGCTCCGACTCGTCGGCGTTGACCACGAGGTACTTCGGGTTCGGGTTGTCCTGCGGGATGAAGCTCCACTTCATGCCGGTCGGGAAGCCGGCGCCGCCACGGCCGCGGAGACCGGAGTCCTTGACCGCGGTGATCACGTCGTCCTGCTTCATCTTCAGGGCCTTGGGCAGCGCGGCGTACCCGCCCTGCGCCTCGTAGGCCTCGAGGGTCCAGCTGCGGTCGGTGCCCCAGTTGGCGGTGAGCACCGGCGTCAACATGTCGGTCACGACTTGCCCTCCTCGGCCTGGTCTGACGAGGCCGCTCGGTCGCTCGCTCGTTCCTCGCTCGTCTCGGTCGCGACCGAGGTCTCGGACTCGGCACGCGACGTGGAGGCCTCGACCGACGGCGCGGTCCAGCCCATCGTGCGGGCGATCTGGACACCGGCCAGCGACGCCGGACCCGCCGAGGGGCCCTCGTCGGCGCGGTCGTCGGGGAATCCGGCCAGCACCCGCTCGGCCTCACGCCACGTGCACAGACGCGGACCGCGGGTGGAGTGGACCTCGTTGCCGGCCCGCAGGTCGTCGACCAGTCGTACGGCGGACTCCGGCGTCTGGTTGTCCATGAACTCCCAGTTGACCATCATCACTGGCGCGAAGTCGCAGGCCGCGTTGCACTCGATGTGCTCCAGCGAGACCTTGCCGTCGGGGGTCGTCTCGTCGTTGCCGACCTCGAGGTGCTCCTTGAGCCGCTCGAAGATCAGGTCGCCGCCCATCACCGCGCAGAGCGTGTTGGTGCAGACACCGACGTGGTAGTCGCCGACCGGGCGACGCTTGTACATCGTGTAGAACGTCGCGACACCCGACACCTCGGCCGGGCTGATGTCGAGGATCTCTGCGCAGGCCTGGATGCCCTCGGGGGTCACCTTGCCCTCGACGGACTGCACCAGGTGCAGCATCGGCAGCAGTCCGGAGCGGCCCTGCGGGTAGCGCGCGGCGATCTCACGCAGCTCGTCGTACGTCGCGTCCGTCAGCTGTTGGTCGTTCTCGGAGAACCGGCTGGGTCCAGTCGTCGTCATCGGTCAACGCCTCCCATCACCGGGTCGATGCTGGCGATGGCGACGATGACGTCGGCGACCATGCCGCCCTCACTCATCACGCTGGTTGCCTGCAGGTTCGTGAACGACGGGTCGCGGAAGTGCGCCCGGAACGGCTTGGTCCCGCCGTCGGAGACGACGTGGGCGCCGAGCTCGCCGCGCGGCGACTCGACCGGCACGTAGGCCTGGCCGGGCGGCACCCGGAAGCCCTCGGTGACCAGCTTGAAGTGGTGGATCAGGGCCTCCATCGACTCACCCATGATGTGCCGGATGTGGTCGAGGCTGTTGCCCATGCCGTCGCTGCCGATCGCGAGCTGGCTGGGCCAGGCGATCTTCTTGTCGGCGACCATGACCGGCGCGCCCTCGAGGCCGGCCAGGCGCTCGGCGGCCTGCTCGATGATCTTGAGCGACTCCCACATCTCGTTGAGCCGGATGCGGAACCGGCCGTAGGAGTCGCAGGTGTCCCAGGTCTGCACGTCGAAGTCGTACTCGTCGTAGCCGGAGTAGGGCTGGGTCTTGCGGAGGTCCCAGGCGTAGCCGGTGGAGCGCAGCACGGGCCCGGTGATGCCGAGAGCCAGACAGCCGGCCAGGTCGAGGTGACCGACATTCTCCAGGCGGGCCTTGAAGATCGGGTTCGCGTTGCACAGGTCGGCGTACTCGGGGAGGCGCTTCTTCATCAGGGCGACGAAGTCGCGGATCTCGTCGAGCGCACCCGGGGGCAGGTCCTGGGCGACGCCGCCGGGACGGAAGAACGCGTGGTTCATGCGCAGGCCGGTGATCAGCTCGAAGAGGTCGAGCACGAGCTCACGCTCGCGGAACCCGATCGTCATCACGGTCAGGGCGCCGATCTCCATGCCACCCGTGGCGATCGCGACCAGGTGGGAGGAGATGCGGTTCAGCTCGGAGAGCAGGACCCGCATGACGTTGGCCTTCTCGGGGATCTGGTCCTCGATGTCGAGGAGTCGTTCGACGCCCAGGCAGTAGGTCAGCTCGTTGTGGAACGGCGCGAGGTAGTCCATGCGGGTGCAGAACGTGACGCCCTGCACCCAGGAGCGGAACTCCATGTTCTTCTCGATGCCGGTGTGCAGGTAGCCGATGCCGCACCGTGCCTCGGTGACTGTCTCGCCCTCGAGCTCGAGGATCAGCCGCAGCACGCCGTGCGTCGAGGGGTGCTGCGGGCCCATGTTGACCACGATGCGCTCGTCGGCGCCCGCGTCGGAGCCGATGCTCTCGACCAGCGAGTCCCAGTCCTGGCCGGTGACCGTGAAGACCCGGCCCTCGGTGGTGTCGGACGCGCCGGCGTAAAGGTCTTGTTCCGTCGTCATCAGTTGTACGACCTCCGCTGGTCGGGGGGCGGGATGGTCGCGCCCTTGTACTCCACGGGAATGCCGCCCAAGGGGTAGTCCTTGCGCTGCGGGTGGCCCGGCCAGTCGTCGGGCATCTGGATGCGGGTCAGGGCCGGGTGGCCGTCGAAGATGATGCCGAAGAAGTCCCACGTCTCGCGTTCGTGCCAGTCGGCCGTGGGGTACGTCGCGATCAGGCTCGGCAGGTGCGGGTCGGCATCGGGCACCGAGACCTCGACCCGCACGCGGCGGTTCCAGGTCATCGACAGCAGGTGGTAGACCGCGTGCAGCTCGCGGCCGTGGTCGTCGGGGTAGTGCACCCCGCTCACGCCGGAGAGCAGCTCGAAGCGCAGTGCCGGGTCGTCGCGCAGCTTCTTCGCCACCGCGGTGAGGTTGTCACGATGCACGTGGAAGGTGATCTCACCGCGATGGATCACGACCTTCTCGATCAGCCCGTCGAGGCCGTCGGCGACCACGTCGAACCAGCCGCCGAACGGGCGCTGGGCCGCGGCAGGGAAGGCGACCGGGCTGACCAGGCCGCCGTAGCCGGAGGTGTCGCCGGTGCCCTGGACGCCGAACATGCCGGTGCGTACGCCGACCGTCTCGACCTGGCCGGATCCAGTCGGACCGGTCGGTGCCGGAAGGTTCTCCGGCGACTGCTCGACCGCTGGCTGGTCGGGTTTCTTCTCGTCGGTCATCGAAGCTGGCCCCTCATCTCGGAGGTCGGCAGCGCGTTGAGCGCCTCGGTCTCGAGGTCGACGATCTGCGCGGCACGGTTGGCGCCGAGCTTGGTGTTCTGCACCTGGTCGTGGAGCTTGAGGATCGCGTCGATCAGCATCTCGGGCCTCGGCGGGCAGCCGGGGAGGTACATGTCGACCGGGACGACGTGGTCGACGCCCTGCACGATGGCGTAGTTGTTGAACATGCCGCCGCTCGACGCGCAGACGCCCATCGCGAGCACCCACTTGGGCTCGGCCATCTGGTCGTAGATCTGGCGCAGCACCGGGGCCATCTTCTGGCTGACCCGGCCGGCCACGATCATCAGGTCGGCCTGGCGCGGGCTGGCCCGGAAGACCTCCATGCCGAAACGGGCGAGGTCGTACTTCGGGCCGCCGCTGGTCATCATCTCGATGGCGCAGCAGGCCAGGCCGAACGTGGCCGGCCAGAACGACGCCTTGCGCATGTAGCCCGCGACGCCCTCGACGGTGGTGAGCAGGACCCCGCTCGGAAGCTTCTCTTCAATGCCCATGTCAGATCTCTCCCTCAAGCTGTGAGCGTCGTGCGCGCATGACGGCGGTCAATCCCACTCGAGACCACCCCTGCGCCATACGTAGGCGTAGGCGATGAAGACAGTGGCGATGAAGATGACCATCTCGGCGAGCCCGAAGAAGGCCATCGCGTCGAAGTGCACCGCCCACGGGTAGAGGAAGATGATCTCGATGTCGAAGACGATGAAGAGCATCGCGGTGATGTAGTACTTCACCGGGAACCGGCCACCGCCGACGGGCTGCGGAGTCGGCTCGATGCCGCACTCGTAGGAGTCGAGCTTGGCGCGGTTGTAGCGGGCCGGGCCGGTCAGCGAGCTGACCACGATCGAGAAGATCGCGAAGCCGGCGGCCAGGGCTCCCAACACGAGCACCGGGGTGTAGAGCTCCATCAGTGCGCTCCTTCGCGCTCGTTGATCTCAAGCATTCGGCGCCACCTTGCTCAGGGCGTTGATGATGCGGTCCATCGCGTCGCCGTCACGCGGGTCGGTGAGGTTCGCCATCAGCTTCAGGGTGAAGCGCATCAGGCCGGGCCTCGGCAGGCCGTACTTCGTGGCCTGCTTCATGAAGGTCGGGTTGCCGACGAGGTGGGCGAACGCACGACCGAGCGTGAAGTAGCCGCCGTACGCCGCGTCGAGGGCGGCCGGGTAGCTCTCGAGCACCCGCTCGCGGTTCGCTCCGGGCAGCCGTCCGAGGGCCTGCACGACGATCTCGGCAGCCATCTTGCCGGCCTCGAGGGCGTAGTCGATGCCCTCGCCGTTGAACGGGTTGACCATGCCGCCGGAGTCGCCGACCAGCAGCATGCCGCGGCGGTAGTGCGGCTTGCGGTTGAAGCCCATCGGCAGGGCCGCGGACCTGATCGGCGCGGTGAGGTTCTCGTCCCTGAAACCGAGCTCTTCGGGAGTGTGCGCGAGCCAGCGGCGCATCGACTCCTTGTAGTCCATGTTCTGGAAGGCCGCACTGGTGTTGAGGATGCCGAGTCCGACGTTCGCCGTACCGTCGCCGAGCGGGAAGATCCAGCCGTAGCCCGGCAGCTTGTTGCTCTGGTTGGGCTTGCCGTCCCACAGCTCGAGCCACGACTCCATGTAGTGGTCGTCGTGCATCGGCGTCTCGTAGTAGGCGCGGCAGGCCACGGCCATCGGCCGGTTCTCGCGGCGCTCGATGCCCAGGGCGGTGGCCATGCGGGCGCTGACGCCGTCACAGGCGATCACGATCGGGGCGCGGAACTCGAGCTCGTCGCCGTACTTGCGGCCGCGCTCGTCGACCGACCTCGCGGTCACGCCGACCACCTGGCCGGTGCGTTCGTCGAAGACCGGGCCGGTGACCGACGTGCTCTCACGCAGCCGGGCGCCGGCCTTCTGCGCGTGCCGGGCCAGCAGCTCGTCGAGGTCCATGCGGGCGCGGGCCATGCCGAACGGCGGGTACGTCGTGAGGTCGGGCCACGGCAGCTCGACGCGGTGGCCGGCGCCGATGATGCGCAGACCCTTGTTCTTCTGCCAGCCGGGCTCGTCGAGGTCGAAGCCCATCGCCAGCAGCTGCTTGACCGCGCGCGGGGTCAGGCCGTCACCGCAGATCTTGTCG
The DNA here is from genome assembly GCF_001427925.1 of Nocardioides sp. Root151. Lineage (NCBI taxonomy): Bacteria > Bacillati > Actinomycetota > Actinomycetes > Propionibacteriales > Nocardioidaceae > Nocardioides > Nocardioides sp. Root151. The sequence goes on along the minus strand of NZ_LMGG01000007.1, from coordinate 157,981 downwards.
CGCGGGAAGGACGACTTCTCCAGCACCAGGACGTCGATGCCGGCCGCGGCCAGGTGGTACGCCGTCGCGGCGCCGGCCGGACCCGCGCCGACCACGATCACCTGTGCCTGGCGATCCGCTCCGGGCGTCATCGCGGCGGCGGTCATCGGATGTCTCCCTCACGTGCTGTAGCGCTGTCGGAAGCCGACGCATGTGAGATTGTGAAACACTTCACATGGTGGCGTGCGCCACAGTCTAGGACTCCCGTCCCGCCAGCGAAACCCGGGGGTGAGTTGCTCCGAAACCCCACCTGACCTGCGGAATTACGTCACATTTCCATGCCCTATTTCCGCGAACCGTGGATCGTTGATGCGCGAACCGTGGATCGTTGATGCGCGAACCGTGGATCAGGCAGTGGCGCGGTGCAGTGCCACGATGCCACCGCTGAGGTTGCGGATCTCGCAGCCGCCCCAGCCGGCCTCGGCGATCCAGCGGGCCAGGCCCTGCTGGTCGGGCCAGGCCCGGATCGACTCGGCGAGGTAGACGTAGGCGTCGGGCGCGGAGGAGACCGTGCGGGCGATCGCCGGGAGCGCCTTCATCAGGTACTCCATGTAGACCGTGCGGAACGGCTTGTTCGTGGGGTGGCTGAACTCGCAGACCACGAGGCGTCCGCCCGGCCTGGTGACCCGGCGCAGCTCACGCAGCCCCGCCTTCGGGTCGACGATGTTGCGCAGCCCGAACGAGATCGTCACCGCGTCGAAGGTGTTGTCGGCGAACGGCAGCTTCGTGCCGTCACCCGCCGTGAACGGCAGGTGCGGCTTGGCCTTCTTGCCCACCTGGAGCATCCCGATCGAGAAGTCGCACGGCACGACCGTGGCCCCGAGGTCGGCGAACGGCTGGCTCGACGTACCCGTGCCGGCGGCGAGGTCGAGCACGAGCTCGCCCGGCTGCGGGTCGACCGCACGGATGACGTCCTTGCGCCAGCGACGGTCCTGCCCCATGGACAGCACGTCGTTGGTGAGGTCGTAGCGCCGCGCCACCGCATCGAACATGCGGCGTACGTCGTGCGGGTCCTTGTCGAGTTCGGCTCGGGTCACGCGACAAACCCTATGCGGCCCCGGGTCCAGAGCCGCTTCCGAGGTCACGAGGTGGTGACGCCGAACAGATGACCGGAGAAGTTTCGGCAACCAAATGCCGAGTGAATGCGTCAACCCTTGTGACACTGGAAACTTCTCGGACCTTGGAGGACAGCATGAGGGCCCTGCGCATCATCTTGCTCACCGCACTGACCCTGGTGCTCATGTCGGCAACCGCGTACGGCGCCGGCATGGCCGTGCGCCACCTGAACAACGACGACACCACCTCGAGCGCGAAGTCGCAGACCGGCCGCGAGGGAGCCTCCACCGACGACGGAAGCGAGGCACCGGTCGACGAACCTTCCGAGGAGCCGTCCGAGGAGCCCTCCGAGACGGAGACCCCCGAGCCGCCGGCCGACGTGCTCTCCCCCGGCGACAAGGGCGAGCAGGTGCGCGAGCTGCAGCACCGCCTCTTCCAGATGCAGTGGCTCCCGGAGAAGACCACCGGGGTCTACGACAAGACCACGAAGGACGCGGTCGCCGGCTGGCAGGCCAAGCGCGGCCTCAAGGCGACCGGCGTGGTCGACCAGAAGACGTGGAACAAGCTGGTCAAGATGACCAAGCCCCCCACGCACGACCAGTTGTTCAACATCCTCAAGCCCGGCCCGGCGATCCTGGCCAGCGGCGCGACCGGCGACGACGTCCGCGACCTTCAGGCCCGCCTCAAGGCGATCCAGTGGTACGCCGGCCTGGTCACCGGCACCTACGACGCCAACACGGTCTCGGCGGTGAAGGGCTTCCAGGAGAAGCGCGAGATCCCCGTGACCGGCGAGGTCGACCAGCGCACCATGGACCGGCTGCACGCGATGACCAGCACGCCGACCCACGACGCGAAGCACAACGTCGCCCCCGACCCCGGCACCGCCACCAGCGCCGCGCTGGACCCGCGCTGCGCCACCGGGCGAGTGATGTGCATCGACAAGACCAGCAAGACGCTGCGTTGGGTCGTGGACGGCAAGGTGCTCAAGACCCTCGAGGTCCGGTTCGGGTCCACGCTCAACGACACACCCACCCGCGAAGGCGCCTTCAACGTCGGTTGGAAGGACATCGACCACGTGTCGAACGAGTTCGGCTCGGCGATGCCCTTCTCGATGTTCTTCTCCGGTGGCCAGGCGGTGCACTACTCCTCCGACTTCGCGGCCAACGGCTACGGCGGAGCCAGCCACGGATGCGTCAACGTCCGTGACTACAACGGCCTCGCGTGGCTCTACGACCAGGTCAACGTCGGCGACAAGGTCATCGTCTACTGGTCCTGACCCCGGGACCGGGTAGGCACTGTCAAGGAGTGGTGGTCGCGAGGTTCGGCGTAGGCTGACGCCTCGTGACCACCACTTCGACCGCGGCCGAGCGCATCGTCGTACGCACTTCACTCCTCGAGAAGGACGCGGTCGGGGCCCTGCTCGACGTCGTCCCGCCCGAGTCGCCGGTGAGCTGGATCCGGCGCCGCGAGGGCCTCGTCGGCTGGGGAGTCGCCGCCGAGGTGCGCACCTCCGGGCCGACCCGCTTCTCCGACGCCGCCAAGTGGTGGTCCGAGATGGTGGCCCGCGCCGACATCCGCGACGAGGTCAACGAGCCGGGCACCGGACCGGTCAGCTTCGGCAGCTTCGGCTTCGCCGACGATCCCGGCGACTCGGTGCTGGTGCTCCCCCGCGTCGTGGTCGGTCGCCGCGGCGACCTGGCCTGGGTGACCACGGTCGACTGCGAGATCCCCGACCTGGCGCCTGCCGAACCCGCCCGGGCACCCGTGGTCAGCTTCGCCGACGGTGCCCGCAACGGCGACGAGTGGATGTCCGTGGTGGCCGACGCCGTCTCGCGCATCAACCGCGGGGACCTCGAGAAGGTCGTGCTGGCGCGTGACCTGATCGCCACCTCCGACGTCGACGTCGACGTGCGCTGGCCGCTGCGCCAGCTCTCCGAGACCTACCCGATGTGCTGGACCTTCCATGTCGACGGCCTCTTCGGCGCCACCCCCGAGATGCTCGTCCGCCGCGAGCGCGGCCTGGTCACCTCGAGGGTGCTGGCCGGCACCATCCGGCGGACCGGCGACGACGAGCGCGACCTCGCGCTGGCCGCCACCCTGGCCCGCTCCTCGAAGGACCTCGAGGAGCACGAGTACGCCGTCCGCTCGGTCGCCGAGGCACTGGAGCCGCACTGCTCGTCGATGAACGTGCCCGAGGCGCCGTTCGTGCTGCACCTGCCCAACGTCATGCACCTGGCCACCGACGTTGCCGGCGTGGTGCACGACGCCGAGAGCGTCTCGTCGCTCGACCTGGCGGAGGCGTTGCACCCCTCCGCCGCCGTGGGCGGTACGCCGACCGACGTGGCCACGGACCTGATCGCCGAGATCGAGGGCATGGACCGCGCCCGCTACGCCGGGCCGGTCGGCTGGATCGACGCGACCGGCGACGGCGAGTGGGGCATCGCGCTGCGGTCGGCCCACGTCGCGGGGCCGACGGTGCGCCTCTTCGCCGGGTGCGGCATCGTCGGCGACTCCGACCCCGAGGCCGAGCTGGCCGAGTCGCAGGCCAAGTTCGTGCCCGTGCGCGACGCGCTCACCGCCTCACGCTGAGGTTGAGTGCTGAGGTGGTTGCCCGGGCAGCCACCTCAGCACTCAACCCGGATCAACAGGAGTTCGCGCTGGCGACCCTGACGTTGCCGATCACCGCACGGTGGTCGGAGTGCCGCAGCGGCGCCACCCACGAGCTGACCTTGGTGACCCGTCGCGTGTAGAGGAAGTCGATGCGCGCGGTGCCGCGCTTGTTGGTGTCGCCGTCGCCGGTGCCGACTGCCTTCCAGAGATCGACCAGGTGCGTGTCGAGGACGTCGTGCTCCTGCTGCTCCGGGCCGGCGTTGAAGTCGCCGCCGAGCACCGTCGCGCACCGCGGCGTGCCGATGCGGTCCCGCACCGCCCGGGCCTGCATCAGCCGACCACGACCGGGCTGCAGGTGCGTCACCCAGACGTTGAGCTTCTTGGTGCCGACCTTGACCCGCGCGATCATCAGTCCGCGCCTCTCGGTGCCCTCGGGCTGCGGCAGGGTGAAGCGGTTGGTCGCCACGATCGGGTACTTCGAGATGACCGCGTTGCCCCTCCACCCGAAGGACTTGCGGCTGTTGGCGTCGTACGCCACGTGCCAGCCCAGGCGTCGGGCCAGGTTCTTGGCCTGGTGCACGCCGCCGCTCGCAGTGCGGTTGTCGACCTCCTGCAGGACCGCGATGCTCGCGCCGGTCTTGCGGATGTCGGAGGCCAGGTTGGCCAGGCCGAACTCGCCGAACCGGATGTTGTAGGTGATCACCCGCACGCTGGTCGCAGCGGCACGAGCCTGCTGGACGGGTGCGGCGGCCTGTGTGACCTCGGCCGGGGTGGCCGGGGCCGCTCCCAGCTGAAGCGGTACGACGAGTGCGGCGGCGACAGCGGCGCCGACGAAGGAACGAACGCGCATGGGAGCTCCTCGAGAAGGGGTTCGGTGCATCTCGTCGTACCCGCTGCGGACCGGCGTACACACATATCGTCCCAACGGGCTCGAGTGCTGAAGTGGTTCCCCGGGCAGCCACCTGAGCACTCGACTCCCGTCAGTGGGCCAGCAGCTGCTGCACGCAGGCGACGGCGGCCAGCTGACCTGCTGCGGCGGCGGCCAGCACGGAGGCCATCGGCATCGGGAACGACGACCGATGGGCCAGGTCGCCGGCCGCGTGGACACCCGGGAGTGACGTACGCCCGAAGTCGTCGACCGTGATGCAGCCGCTGTCCTGCAGGTCGAGGCCGAGCTGCTCGGCGAACGGGGCCGACTGCACGAGCCTGCCGGTGCCGACGAACAGTCCGGCGACGGTGAGGTCGTCGGCGCCGTCGAGCTCGACGCGCACCTCGTCGTCGGTGCGGGTCACGCCGAGCACGGGTTCCGCGTGCACGGTCGCGCCGAGGCTGTCGAGCAGTGCGGCGTCATCGGCCGACAGGTCGGCACCCTCGGTGAAGACGGTCACCGACGACCCGATCGGGGCGAGCAGCCCGACCAGGTGGAGCACGGCGGGCGGCCCGGCGAGCACGCCGATCGCGCGGCCGCTCAGCTCGTGGCCGTGACAGAACGGGCAGCCGTAGGCCAGCTCGCCCCAGATGTCGTCGAGGCCGGGGGTGGCCGGCAGCTCGTCGCGGACGCCGGTGGCGAGGATGACCAGCCGGCTCTCGAGCACGCCGCCACCCGTGGTCACGACGAACCGCGCGCCGTCACGGGCGACCGCGTCGACCGTCTCGTCGCGCACCTCCACGGTGTCGTACGCCGACAGCTCGGCGCGCGCCTGCTCGCGGAACTTCTCGGGCGGCGTGCCGTCGTTGGTGACGAAGTTGTGCATGTGAGAAACCCGGCCGTTGCGGTAGGAGCCGGAGTCGAGGAGCAGCACGGACTTGTGCATGCGGCCCAGGGTCAGGGCGGCCTGCAGGCCGGCGGGTCCGCCGCCGACAACGATCACGTCATACATGGTGTGGGTGCCTTTCTCTTGACGATGCACCAAGCCTGTGACTTCATGTCAACATGAAGTCAAGCCCTCACTCGAACGGACCCTGGTCCGTCGGCCAGGTCGCCGAACGGTTCGACCTCCCGACCAACGTGCTCCGGCACTGGGAGACGGTCGGCCTGCTCACCCCCGAACGCGATTCGGCGGACCGGCGTCGCTACGGCCGGGAGGACGTCGTACGCATCGCGGTGATCCAGCGCAGCAAGTCCGCCGGCATGAGCCTCGAGCAGATCTCGACCCTCCTCGACAGCGAGACACCCGACCGGCACAAGGTGCTCGAAGGGCACATCGCCGACATCGACCGGACCATCGAGGAGATGCAGATCTCGCGCGCCATGACCGAGCACGCGCTGCGCTGCCAGGCCCACGACATCGCCCAGTGCCCGCGCTTTCGTAGCCACATCGACGACCTGCTGGCAGGGTTCTGACCATGACCCGCACCCGTGAAGCGATCGTCGTCGGCGCCGGCCTGGGTGGCATCGGCATCGCCATCCAGCTCAAGCGCCTGGGCATCGAGGACTTCGAGATCCTCGAGCGCAACGACGACCTGGGCGGCACCTGGCACGTCAACCACTACCCCGGCCTGGCCGTCGACATCCCCTCGGTGACCTACTCGTTCTCCTTCGAGCCCAACCCGCACTGGTCGCGGTGGTACGCACCCGGTGCGGAGCTGAAGAAGTACTGCGAGCACGTCGCCGAGAAGTACGACGTACGCCGGCACATGCGCTTCGACACCGGCGTCGAGAGCGCGCGCTGGGACGACGACTCGGGTGAGTGGCACGTTCAGCTGGCCGACGGCAGCACCGAGCGTTCGACGTACCTCATCGTGGCGACGGGCTTCCTGTCCCAGCCGAAGGTGCCCGACATCGAGGGCATCGAGACGTTCACTGGCAAGGTCATCCACAGCACCGAGTGGGACCACGACTACGACTTCACCGGCAAGCGGGCCGGGCTGATCGGCACCGGCGCGACCGGCGTGCAGCTGATTCCCGAGGTGGCCGAGCGGGCCGCCGAGCTGACCGTCTACCAGCGCACCGCGATCTGGGTGACACCCAAGCTCGACTTCGCGATGCCCGGCCTGGCCAGGCGCGCCTTCGGTGCGGTTCCCCTGACCCAGCGGGCGGCGCGGCTGTGGAACTCCACCGTGCTCGAGGCGCTGCTCGCCGGGGTGGTCAACTTCCGCCGCCTCAGGCCTGCGGTGAAGGCGGCCGAGCGGATCGGGCGGCGACACCTGGCCCGCAGCATCAGCGACCCCGAGCTGCGCCGCAGGCTGACACCCGACTACGACTTCGGGTGCAAGCGGCCGACGTTCTCCAACTCCTACTACCCGACGTTCAACAAGCCGCACGTGCACCTGGAGACCGGCGGCATCGCCCGCGTCGACGGCGACTCGATCATCACCGAGGACGGCACCCGCACCGAGATCGACGTGCTGGTGCTGGCCACCGGCTTCAGCCTCTGGCAGACGAACTTCCCGGCGTTCGAGGTGATCGGGCGTGACGGGGTGAACCTCGGCAAGCACTGGCGCAACACCAGGTTCGCGTCCTACCAGGGCATCACGGTGGCGAAGTTCCCCAACTACCTGCACCTCGCGGCGCCGTACTCCTATGCGGGCCTGTCGTTCTTCACCACGATCGAGGCCCAGATGAAGCACGTCGACCGGCTCTTCGGCGAGCTGCGACGTCGTCAGGCGACCCGCTTCGAGGTGACCGAGTCCGCCGCCGACGCGTTCACCGACAGGATGCAGCGTCGCATCGACGACTCCGTCTGGACGCTGGGCGACTGCGCCACCTCGCGCAGCTACTACTTCAACGAGCAGGGCGAGGCGACTCTGGCCCGGCCGACCACGACCTGGCAGAACCACCGCGAGCAGGAGACGTTCCCGCTCGACGACTACGACTACGCCTGACCGGCGCCGTCACACCCTAGGGATACCGCCGGTCAGCGAACGGGACGATCTTCGCCTGGCTCGGACCGAACTTGAGGTATTCGATGTTGTAGCCCCACCACCCCTCCGCGTTGCGGGTTTCCCTGGGCCCGACTCCTCGGTCGAGCTGCACGTTGGCGAGGGCCGAGTTGTAGTCGATGACGATCTCGTTGTCGCCATCGACCAGATATTCACTGATGTCCGCGACGGGGTCCATCCAGTTCACACCGCCAGTGAACTGGTTCTCGCCCACCAACGGGACCTGCCGTCCGGTGCCGTCGTCGATGGTCGACTTGCCGACTCCGCCGACGTCTCGCTTCACCTTCGTGGGGTTGGTGCTGACACGTCCGCCGACCTTGCGACCGTTGATCCAGACGTCCATGCTCTCCTCGAGCGAGTCACCGAAGTCGAGGTAGGCACCGCTGGCCGCATCCGCGTCCCAGTCGAAGGTGGCCTCGTAGTGGCCGGTTCCTGAGACCGCCTTGCCCACCTCGGGAATGTCGTTCCAGGTCTTCAAGGTGTCCAACTCCACATTGATCGGGGTGGTGACCGTCGAGGTCTTCCGGTTGGTCGTCGTCACGCCGTCGACGGTCTCGGTGCGGACCAGGTCGCCGACGGTGGGGCTCGGTCTCCACGAGTTCACGGTGAGGTCCCAGTCGGTGATGTCGTAGGAATCCGGGACGATCACGGTGTCGCGATAGGTCTTGCCGTTGCTGAGCTCCGTGGTGACCTCGCCGCTCTTCGTTGCCCGCACAGTCACGCCCTTCGCAACGGCGTACGACGAGTCCGCGTCAGTGGAGACGATGTGGAGCTTCTCCTTGCTGACCTTCTCGAAGGCCATCAGGGCGATGTTGTTGTAGTCGAGGTCGACCGGAACGACGGTCTTGCCGTCCTGCCAGCGATACCCGGCCAACTCGGTGGCCTCGCCCGTCCACGCGTCGATCGTGTAGGGAACGAACGTGCCCTGCATCTCGATGTCGGTCTTGATGTTGGTGCCGGGGTTGGGAGAGTTCCGCACCTCGGGACGCAGACTCTTGTCCCGGTAGGAACCGTCGTCGTAGTTGTAGACATACAGATACCGGTTGCCCTCCTTGTCCTCGCGCGTCTGGCTGAGCAGCTGCTCATTGGGCTCCGAATATCCCGCGTACGGCGAGACACCGAGCTCCTGCAACTTCTCGAGGACGTTGTCGCTGTAGCCGCCGGGAGTGGTGCTGAAGTAGTCGATGTCGTCGTCGACCGTCGCCTGCCTGACCGTCGGCAGCTCCAACATCTCGTCCATGACCTTTTTCAGGGCGCGGTCCAAGCCATCGTTGAACGGCGTCCGCGATGCGGCGTCATCAAGGACGACGACCTTGAGACCCCTCTTGGCCCAGTTGAGCAGCCGCCTGGCCCCGTCCATGTCGAGCCAGTCCTGATAGAGCACGACGGCCTTGTAGCCGGCCTTCTCGATGGTCTTGGTCCGCTGATCGAAGTGGACGTCGTCGTCGAACAGGAACCTCGGGCTGAAGTAGTCATAGGTGTAGCCGTTGTCCTGCAGTTCCGTCGAGCGATAGTGGATGCCTTGGTGCGCACGCTGCCAGTTCATCGCCTGGTTGTTGCTCCCGGTGCCTCCACCAAATGCCAAGCCGTGAACGAACTTCTGCGTCACGAAACCGACGTCGGCGCGAGACTTGCCCGTCTGCATGAGCTGCTGGACGCGCCCAAGGTGCGCATTGAGCTCGTCGTAGTTCGCCGACGATGGCGCCCGTGTCGACACCAGGGTGAAGTCGCCACGAGTCACGTAGCCCGGCCACTGGTAGTTGCCGTACCCGAAACCGGAAGTCCAGATGTGCCAGATGGTCCGCTGCATGCCAGCGGCGAACTGCGAGTAGGCATCCTCGAGACGCACCTGATGCGTGCCGTTCCACGCGAACTGCAGGGCAGTGGTCTCCGACGAGAGCACCTTGTTCTCCAACTTGGCGCCGCCCGTCCAATAGCGGAACATGTCGACCTGGTTGTACTGGTTCCGGTTCTCAGCCTCGGGATAGTCCACATCCATCGCCGGCTCTGACATCTCGATCGGCTGGCCGTACGAGATCTGCGCTCGGGTCTCGATGCCCACCGAGTTCAGCCACTCCTTCATGGGCTGCAGCATCCGCTCGCGGTAGAGCTGGGTCATGACGTCCTGCCAGTCGTTGATGATCCGCTGGCGGCGGTCTTCGTCGCCGTCCAGCTTGTAGGTTCCAGCGGTCGCGACCCGGTGGTAGGGGTTGCTCCAGACATTGCCCACACCGTTGATGAGGAACAGGTAGGGCGTGATGTCGTAACCCTTCCGTTCCTTGAACTGCGCGGCCATGTCCTCGGCCCACCAGGTGAACCCGTCGCCCGTGCTCATCTCGAGCGAGTCCATGAACAGCTGCACGTCGCCGTCCAGGATCTTGCGCCGCAGTGCGGGGTCGGCGAGATAGTGCTCTTCCCAGAACTTCCGCAGGGCATCCACCCCTCGCTCGTCGAAGTAGTTGGTGGCATAACTGGGCTCCGCGGACGGGCTGGAGGACTGGTAGGTCCCCTGGGTCCACAGGCCGAAGACCCGGTAGGTGCCGTCGGGGGGAGCGGTCCAGTCGAGATTCTGCGTCCACACATCGGCGCCCTGGGTGAGCTCGGGCAACAGGTCGATGAAGCTGTCCGGGTCGACACTGTTTCCGTTCACGACCTTGTATGCGTAGGCACTGACGAACGTGGCACCGGCCTTTCGCGCGTTCTGCCCCGGCGCCGGTAGCGCCGTCAACTTCTGGCCGGGGGCGACCGTGCCGGTTCCGAGGGTCAGGTTCTGCATGGCCGACTGGCTGGCCGGGTCCATCCCGGGCACGTTCGAGGTTGACCAGTTCGTGCCGGACGTGAGGTAGACACCCATGCCCAGGTCGAGGACCTTGTTCATCATCAAGTTCCACTTGTGGGTCCACATCTCGGTGCCGTACGCATACACGTCGTTCGGCGCGACAGTGTCGTCCTGCATGCACAGTTCGACACCCCTGAACCCCGCGTCATAGAGGGCCTGGATCTCTTCGAGCAGGGTCTCGTCGGTGGCCGAGGCGTCGCCCAACCACCAGCGCACGTCAGTGCTGAACACCCGGTCAGGGTCGACGTACTTGCCCTCGAGTTGCTGCTCGAACGAACGGTCCCCGGCGGCTACCGAGGCACCCGCTGGTTGTCCACCATACGGCTGCGACACCGCCGCGGACGTTCGCTGCGGTTCCAGGGCGGTGGCAGTCAGGGGCGTCACCACCGTCAGCGCCAGTGCGGCGGCGAGGAGCCACCTGGACGCTGATGCCGGCCTCGTGTCGGGTGTCCTCATGATGGCTGACCACTGACCCTTCTTCTGCTGGTGGAATGTCTACGAAATGATTCGTTTCAATTCACCGGCACAGTAGGCACTGGTGGATGTCGACCACAAGCAGTTGGCCGACATCGGTCACCGACGTCGATCGTTTCAAGACCGACGACCACGCCTGACCCGGCGCCGTCACGGACAGGCGGAGGAGGAGGCCCGTGACAGCGCCGGTCGGTCAGACGAGAACTTCCACCGGCGCGACCGACAGCGCGTGGCCGAACCCGTCTATCACCGCGGTGAGGCCGGGGAGTGCCTCGCCGCTGATCGTGGTCACGCCGTCGCGGTCGGCCTCGATGAACGAGTCGACCACCAGGAACCCTTGGACGACGTGGCGGGCACCCATCGACTGGAGCACCGGCCGCAGCGCATAGTCGAGCGCCAGGGCGTGCGCCAGCGAGCCACCGGTGGCCAGCGGCAGCACCACCTTGCCGGCCAGTGCGAACTGCGGGAGCAGGTCCAGCCAGGCCTTGAGCAGACCCGTGTAGGCCGCCTTGTAGACCGGCGTCGCGATCACCACGCCGTCCGCCCAGGCCAGCTGCGCGATCGACTCGGCGATCTCCGGGTCCTCGGTGTTGCCGGCCAGCAGGGCATCCGCCGGCAGGTCGAGGACGCGCAGGTCACGAAGCTCGTGGCCGTCCTCCTCGACGGCAGCCGCGACGTGCGAGAGCAGCCGGGCCGACCGCGAGACCACCTTGGGTGAGCCGCTGACGGTGAGGATGCGGCTCATCGGGCTCCCCGCCCTTCCGGCCGGCGCCGCAAGGAGGCATCGGTGATCGCCGGGTGCTGCCAACCCTCGTCGGCCACGTTGTACGTCGTACCCGGCGGGACGATCTCGTCGATCCGGTCGAGGATGTCATCGGTCAGCGTGATCTTGTCGGCGCCGAGCGCGGCCTCGAGGTGCTCGTGGGTGCGCGGTCCGATGATCGCCGACGTGACCGCCGGGTGCTGCAGCACGAAGGCGAGTGCCAGGTGGATCAACGTCAGTCCGTTCTCCTCGGCCAGGTCGGTCAGGTCGAGCACCGCCTCGAGCTTGCAGGCGTTGTCTGCCCGCGTCGGGTCGTGGCGGGCCGGCTGGCGACCGGCGCGCGTCGAGGTGGGTGCGGTGATCGCGTCGCGGTTGTAGCGGCCAGACAACCAGCCACCGGCCAGCGGGCTCCACGGCAGCACGCCCAGGCCGTACTGCTCGGCGACCGGCAGCACCTCGCGCTCGACGTGTCGCACCAGCAGGGAGTACGGCGGCTGCTCGGTCACCGGACGTTCCCTGCCCCGGGCGTGTGCGACGTGCTGCGCCTCGACGATCTGGGACGGCTGGAAGGTCGACGTACCGACGTAGCGGATCTTGCCCTGGTGCACGAGGTCGCTCAGCGCCCCGAGCGTCTCGTCGATGTCGGTGTCGGGCTCAGGGCGGTGCACCTGGTAGAGGTCGATCCAGTCCGTCTGCAGCCGGCGCAGGCTGTTCTCCACCTCACGGATGATCCAACGGCGCGAGTTGCCGAACTCGTTGACGTCCTCCCCCAGCCGGCCGTGGAACTTGGTGGCGAGGACGACGTTGTCGCGGCGACCCTTCAGCGCCTTGCCGACGATCTCCTCGGACTCGCCCTGGGAGTAGACGTCGGCGGTGTCGACGAGATTGATGCCCGAGTCAAGGGCCCGGTGGATGATCGCGATCGAGTCGTCGTGGTCGGGATTGCCGTGGCCGCCGAACATCATCGTGCCCAACGTCAGCGGACTGACCTTGAGGCCGGTGCGGCCCAGCGGTCGGTAGTCGGTCATGCGAGGTTCCTCTCGAGTGCTGTCTCAGCGGTGTAGAGGCTGTCCGGTCGGGACAGCCCGTAGTGGTCGCGCAGGGTGGTGCCGGCGTACTCACTGCGGAACAGGCCACGCTCGACCAGGATCGGCACGACGTGGTCGACGAAGGCCTCCAGCCCGGAGGGCAGGACGGCCGGCATGATGTTGAAGCCGTCGGCGGCGCCGGCGTCGAACCAGCCCTGGATCGCGTCGGCGACCTGCTCGGGAGTGCCGGTGAAGGTGCGGTGTCCGCGGCCTCCGCCGAGTCGCCCGATCAGCTGCCGCACGGTGAGGTTCTCACTGCGGGCCAGGGTGACGATCAGCGTGTAGCGGCTCTTCGCGCCCTCGATCTCGTCCTCGCCGGGGAGGTCGGCGGGCAACGGCCTGTCGAGCTGCAGTTGCTCCGGTGAGACGCGGAGGGTGCGGGCCAGCTGCGCGACGGCGTACTCCGGCACGATCAGCTCATCGAGCTGCAACTCCTGGGCCAGCGCCTCGGCCTCGGTGGACCCGATCACCGGCACGATGCCGGGCAGGATCTTGATCGTGTCGGGGTCTCGGCCGGCGGCGATGGTGCGCTGCTTGAGGTCGGCGTAGAACGCCTGCGCCTCCGAAAGGGACTGCTGCGCGGTGAAGACCGCCTCGGCATACTTCGCGGCCAGCTCCTTGCCGTCCTCCGACGACCCGGCCTGCACGATCAGCGGGTGGCCCTGTGGGGAACGCGGGGTGTTCAGCGGCCCGCGCACCTTGAAGAACCGCCCCTCGTGGTCGATCGGGCGCACCTTCGCCTGGTCGCCCCAGACACCGGCGGCCTTGTCGAGGACGGCGGCGTCGTCGTCCCAGCTGTCCCACAGCTTGCGGGCGACGTCGAGGAACTCCGCGGCCCGCTCGTAGCGCTCGCTGTGCACCGGCTGGTCGTCGAGACCGAAGTTCTTCGCCGCCTCCGGCCCCGCGGTGGTCACCACGTTCCACCCGGCCCGGCCACCACTGGCGTGGTCGACCGAGGCGAAGCGACGGGCCAGGTTGAAGGGGTCGTTGTACGTCGTGGAGGCGGTGGCGATCAGGCCGATCCGCTCGGTGGCCGCAGCGATGGCGGTCAGCAGGACGGTCGGCTCGAGGGTGCCGCTCGGCCGTCGTCCGACCTGGCCCCAGAGCACCGGTGAGTCAGCGAAGAAGATCGAGTCGAGCTTGCCGCGTTCGGCGATCTGCGCCAGCCGCTGGAAGTGCGCGATGTCGGTGTTGGACGTCGGGTCGCTCTCCGGCAGCCGCCATGACGCCTCGTGGTGGCCGGTGCTCATCAGGAAGGCGTTGAGGTGGAGCTGTCTTCTGGTCTGGCGAGTCATGCCGATTCCCTTCTCAGGTCGGACGCGGTGGTCTCGCCGACCCCGAGGGTGGCGAGCAGTTCCTTGCGGATCGCGGCGAACCGCGGGTCGGACGGGTCCCGGTCTCCGTCGAGGTCGATGACCTGCTCGACGGCGATGCGTCCGTGGTCGAGGACGACGACCCGGTCGGCGAGCTTGATCGCCTCGTCGACGTCGTGGGTGACCAGCAGCACGGAGGGCTGGTGGGCGCGGTGCAGCTTGCGCAGCAGCTCGTGCATCTTCAACCTGGTAAGGGCATCGAGGGCGCCGAACGGCTCGTCGGCGAGCAACAGCTTGGGGTCGCGCACCAGGGACCTGGCCAGTGCCGCGCGTTGCTGCTCGCCTCCGGAGAGCTCGTGCGGCCAGGCCCCGTCCCGTCCCTCGAGGCCGACCTCGCGGAGCGCCGTACGACCGACGTCACGGGCCGCCTTGCCGCGTTGGCCGAGGGTGATGTTGTCGAGCACCCGGGCCCACGGCAGCAGACGGGAGTCCTGGAAGACCACGGCCCGCTCCGCCGGCACGACGATCCGGCCGCTGCCGGAGACCGCGCGGTCGAGGCCGGCCAGGGCTCGCAGCAACGTGCTCTTGCCGCAGCCGCTGGGGCCGAGGAGCGCGACGAACTCGCCCTCCTCGATGGTCAGGTCGACGCCGTTGAGCACTCCCTTCGGACCGAAGCCGCGGACCAGGCTCTCGACGACCACGGGTGCGGTGGTGGTGGGCCTCAGCCCAGAGTGCGCTGCCATCGCAGGGCCCTCCTCTCGATCAGGCGGACGGCGCCGTCGGAGAGCAGGCCCAGCAGTCCGTAGACGACGAGACCGACGACGATGATCTCGGTCTGTCCGTAGGTGCGGGCGAGCTCCATCATGTAGCCGATGCCGCTGGTGGCGTTGATCTGTTCGACGACGACCAGGGAGATCCAGGCGCCGGTGACCGCGAAGCGAAGGCCGAGCAGGAAGCCGGGCAGCGCACCGGGCAGGACCACACGTCGCAGGAAGTCGGTCCGCGACAGGTCCACGGTCTGGGCCAGCTCGACGTACCGCAGGTCGATCTTGCGCAACGCAGAGTGGGTCTGGAGATAGATCGGCACGAAGGCGCCGAGGGCGATCGTGTAGATCTTCATGTTCTCGCCGATGCCGAACCACAGGACCAGCAAGGGGATCAGGGCCAGCGACGGAATGGCTCGCTTGATCTGCACGGGCCCGTCGATGACCGCCTCGCCGAACCGGCTGAGCCCGCTCACGAGGGCGAGCAGCAGTCCGACGACCACCCCGAGGGCCAGGCCGTACGCCGCCCGCTCGGCCGAGACCTTGAGGTTGTCCTGGAGCCGGCCGTCGGCGATCAGCTCGCGAGCCGTCGACCAGACCGTCCACGGCTCGGAGAGGATGCGCGGGTCGAGGACGCCGGACCACGAGGCCAGGAACCACGCGCCCAGGAGGAGCAGCGGGCCGATCAGGCCCGAGAGCCTGATCGGAGCGCCGGGGCCCAGCTTGCGGGCGAGTGGCCGCTGGTCGACGGTGAGCTCGACCGGCTTGCCCTCGGGAGGCGCCACCTCGGGCGGGGTGATCACCGCGGTCACGAGATCTTGCCCGTCTCGTAGGCGGTGCCGCCGAGCTTCTCGAAGCGCCGGTCCCAGAGCACGGCGGCGTCGAACTCCTTCTGGTCGGTCTCGCGGGCCAGGAGGTCGACGGTGGCCTGGTGGTCCGTGATGTGCTGGCTCCAGTCCGTCGGGATCTCCGGGTGGCCGGTCGCCTTGATGAGGTACTCGCCGTCCTCCTTCGACAGGCCCTGGTCCTTCTCGTAGTAGCCCTCGAGCCATTCCTTGGGGTGCTCGTCGATCCACTTCTGCGCAATCGCCCACCGCTGCACGTACTCGCGGATCGCGGCGGCCTTGTACTCGTCCTCGAGCGAACTCTTCAGGACGTAGAGGTGGCTGGGATCGTCGCGCAGGCCATGGCGGATCGTGGTCGCGCCGTCCTTGCCGTAGTTGGCCAGGTAGCGCTTGATCTGGGTGCTGCCGAGGGGTGCCACGTCGACCTCGCCGGCGGCCAGCGCGGTCGCGTAGACGTCGCCGGTGCTGGGCAGCTCGACGAGCTCCACGTCGTCCTGCTCGAGACCGGCCTTCTCCAGGACCCGCAGGATGAGCGCGCCCTGGGCCTGGCCCGGGCTGTAGGCGATCTTCTTGCCGCGCAGGTCCTCCAACGTCTTCACGTCGGCGCCGGGCTTGATGCCGAGCTCGTAGATCGGGTGCTCGATGGGATCCTGGCGGTACTTCGCGGCCACGATCTTCACGTCGAGGCCGGTCCAGTGGGCGTGGATCGGCGGGATGTCGGCCACCGCGCCAACGTCGAGCGCCTTGGCCCGGAAGGCCTCCGTGGTCTGCGGCCCGCCACTGATCTGGGCGAACTCGATGTCGAAGCTGAACTTGTCCTTCTGCCCGGACAGCTCGAAGGCGACCTCCGTGGTCGGGTCTCCGACGACCAGCTTGGTCTCCTTCGGCGCGCTGGTCGGCAGCGGCTCGTCGAGCCCGAGGTGCGGGCCGGCGGCGGCTTCGTCGCAGGCCCCCGTCAGTGCGAGCAGGGGGAAGAGTGCGGCCACGGCGACGAGGCGCCACGGGCGGATGGGTCGGGACATGGGTGTTCCTTTGCGGGGTGCGTGCGGGAGAGGCGCCGTACGACGCCGGCGCGGGCGCCCTGCGTGAGTTCGCCCGTCGCCGGCGTACGGCGGAGAGAGGCCTGCGCCGCGACGGGTGCAGGCGGCCGGCTGACCAGTCGGAGTTGATGGTCAGCGGCGAGAGTGGACCGAGGGGTCAGCGACAGACCGCGCTGGCGACACCCATGAGGTCGACCGCGCGGCGCTGGGTGAGGAGAGCGCTGCGGTTCATGTCCTCAATACAACAGTAACTTAGTAGTCTTTGTCGAGTTAAAGACCGGATCATGAGATCGACGTCCGGCATCCGACCCGGAATCCGTGCCGGACGGCGTAGGTTGCACCGACATGACCACCCTCGCAGTGACCGGCTCGACCGGCGCCCTCGGCGGAACCGTCGCCCGCCTCCTCACCGATCTCGCACCGCGCCTGATCGTCCGCGACGCCTCGCGGGCACCGACCCTCCCGGGCAGCACCGTCGCCGTGGCGTCGTACGACGACGCAGTGGCGGCCGAGACTGCATTGCGCGGTGTCGACGTGCTCTTCATGGTCTCGGCGGCCGAGTCGTCCACTCGGCGCGAGGAGCACCGCACGTTCATCGCGGCGGCCGCAGCCGCCGGGGTGCGCCACATCGTCTACACGTCGTTCGCGGGTGCGGCAGCGGACGCCACGTTCACCCTGGGCCGCGACCACCACGACGCCGAGGCCGCGATTCGCGAGTCCGGCATGGACTTCACGCTGCTGCGCGACAACTTCTACCTCGACGTACTGCCATTCTTCGCCGACGATTCGGGCGCGATCCGCGGGCCCGCGGGGAACGGTCGAGTCGCCGCGGTGGCCCGCGCCGACGTGGCCGACGTCGCGGCCGTCGTGCTCCGCGCACCACAGGAGCACCGCAACGTCGCGTACGAGCTGACCGGCCCGGAGGCGCTCACCCTCGACGAGGTCGCGGCCCGCGCCGGCATCGTGCTCGGCCGCGAGCTGCGTTACGAGGAGGAGACCCTCGAGGAGGCCTATGCCTCGCGGCGCGCGGCGTACGACGTCGGGCAGTGGCAGCTCGACGCCTGGGTGAGCACCTACACCGCGATCGCCGACGGCTCCACCTCACGTGTCACCGGCGATGTCGAACGGCTCACCGGCCACCCGGCCAGCACTCTCGAACAGGCACTCTCCTAGAGGTCCTCGCCGTCGGCGCGGCGTACGTAGCTGTGGCCGTCGGGCAGGAACTTCGCCATGTGTCCCTCGAGCATGCGGTGCGCGGCCTCGGTGTAGATGCGGTCGTGGATGGCCAGGTTGAGCGGCGCATCCACCGCGCGGGTGAAGTCGATCGCCTCGGACACCTTCAACCACGGGGCACTCGACGGCACCAGCAGCACGTCGACCGGCTGGTCGGGCAGGGTCAGCGCGTCACCGGGGTGGTAGACCGACCGCCCCTCGGACTCCACGACGTAGCCCGAGTTGAAGAACCGCGGGAACTCCGGGTGGATCACCGCGTGCAGCTCCCCCACGGCGCGCACCGGCAGGCCGGCGTCGAACGACTGGCCGGGCTCCACCACGGTGACCCGCTCGGCGACATCGGGCGCGTGCTCACGGATCTGCGCGGCCACGGCCTCGATGGTGAAGATCGGCGCGTCGGTGGCCCTGAGCCGACTCGCGTCGTAGTGGTCGGCATGCTCGTGGGTGATCAGCACGGCGGTGGCTCCGTCGACCGCCGAGGGTTCGGTGAACATTCCGGGGTCGAACACCAGGGCCTGGCCGCCGGCCTCGAGACGGACGCAGGCATGGCCGAACTTCGTGATGCGCATGGCCCCACATTACGACCGGCGGCGGCACGCTGACGGCCGAATCAATTTCGGCCCAGTGTCGATCTGCGCCGGGTTCGCGCGTCATCACGGTGACAGACTGACCAGCGGAGAGAGGATCACACCATGACCAGGTACGTCGTACTCCTGCCCGGCGACGAGGCCAGTTGGGAGAACGCCACCGAAGAGGCGCGCCAACAGGTCTACGGACTTCACGAGGAGTTCGCGAGGCAGCTGGCCGAGCGCGGGCACACGATCGTCTCCGGCGCCGAGCTGACGCACTCGCGGGAGGCCAAGGTCGTCCGCCGCAGCGGCGAGCAGGTCGAGATCACCGACGGTCCGTACGCCGAGAGCGTGGAACAGCTGACCGGCTTCTACATGATCGACAGCGACGACCTCGACGACCTGCTCCAGGTGGTCGCCGTTCTCGCCCCGACCGGCGGCGACGAACCGGTCGACATGGCCCACGCACCCATCGAGGTGCGGGCCACGACGCATGAGGCGTCGGAGTGAAGATCCTCGTGCTGCTCGCCGAGCGTGATCCCGATGCGTGGCTGACCGCCTCGGAGGCCGACCGCGCGGCCGGCTTCGACGCGCATCGGGCGTTCGACAAGGCGATCAAGGAACGCGGCGAGACCGTCGCCGCGGCGGCACTCGACGCGACGTCCACGGCCCGCACACTGCGCGCCGGCGTGGTCACCGAGGGGCCGTACGCCGAGAGCGTGGAGCAGCTGACCGGCTTCTACCTGATCGACGTCCCGTCCGTGGAAGACGCCCTCGAGCTGACCCGCATCCTGCCGGAGAACTACACGATCGAGGTGCGGCCCACCGTCAAGATCGAGGGCTACGACGAGGAGTGAACGACGTCCTGGCGCAGGTCTGGCGCGACGAGTGGGGCCGGTTGCTGGCCCTGCTCGTCGCCCAGTACCGACGCCTCGACCTGGCCGAGGACGGTCTCGGCGACGCCTTCGAGGCCGCGGCACGCACCTGGCCGGGCGACGGCGTACCGACGAATCCGCCTGCCTGGCTGTTGACCGCAGCCCGTCGACGCATCCTCGACCGGCTGCGCGCGGAGGCCGTCGCGGCGCGCAAGCTGCCACTGCTGGCGGTCGATTCCGACGTGGAGGAGGTGGTGGACATGGACGAGGTGCCGGACGAGCGCCTGCGCCTCGTGTTGCTGTGCGCCCACCCCTCCCTGCCGCGCGAGGCGGCCGCCGCGCTGACCCTGCGGCTGGTGCTGGGCGTGTCGACCGCCGACATCGCCCGCCTCTTCCTGGTGAGCACGCCGACCATGGCCGCACGTCTCACCCGGGCCCGGAAACGGCTCGCGAACGAACGCTTCGAGGTGCCCGACGACCTGGCCGAGCGGGTCGGGGTCGTGGCCGACGTGGCCTACCTGGCGTTCACCGCCGGCTACGCGCCTGGGTCCGGCGCCGACGTGCTGCGCGCGGATGTGTCGGGTGAGGCGATCCGACTGGTACGCGTGTTGCGCTCCCTGCTGCCGGGCTCGGGCGACTGGTCCGACCTCGACGCACTGCTGGCACTGATGCTGATCCAGCACTCGCGGCGCGACGCCCGGGTGGCCGACGGGGAGTTGGTGCTCCTGCCCGACCAGGACCGCACCCGATGGCACCGGGACGAGATCGCGGAGGCCCTGCAGCTGTTGCTCCCGTTGGCCATGCGGCCCGCCACCTCCTACCTGCTCCAGGGGTTGATCGCCGCCGAGCATGCCGTGGCGGCGACCGCGGCCGACACCGACTGGTCGCGGATCGCCGGCCACTACGCCGAGCTCGAGCACCTGACCGGGTCCCCCGTCGTACGCCTCAACCGGGCGATCGCCGTGGCCGAGGCGGACGGGCCGCTGGCCGGGTTGGCCGTGCTCGACGGGCTCGAGCTGCCCGGTCACCGCTTGCCGGGCGCGCGGGCCGAGCTGCTGTCCCGCGCGGGGCGGACCGAGGAGGCCCGCCAGGAGTTCGACCGGGCGATCGACCTGTGCGACAACGACGCCGAGCGCTCCCACCTCGTCGCACGTCGCGCAATGTCCGATACTCCCTGACGTTCCGGTCCGCCGATCGGGATACTCCCTGACGTTTCGGTCCTCGCGTCAGGTGTGTCAGGCCGTGAGGCCACCGTCAACGACCAGCACCTGGCCGGTGATGTAGGTGTTGGCCGGGTCGGTCAGGAACAGCACGGCCCGCGCCACGTCGGAGGGCTCGCCGAGGCGGCCGGCCGGCGTACGACGCGTGATCTGGGTCAGCTGCGTCTCGTCGAGGCCGTGGCTCATCTCGGTGCGCAGGTAGCCCGGCGCGACGCTGTTCACCGTGATGCCGCGAGAACCCAGCTCGCGGGCCAGGCCCCGGGTCATGCCGTCGAGGGCGGCCTTGGTCGCGCTGTACATCGAGAGTCCTCGGTAGCCCGACATCCCGACCACCGAGGACACGTTGACGATCGAGCCGGAGCGGCGGGCCAGCATCACGCGCGAGGCGGCGCGGGTGACGTACGCCGTGCCCTTGATGTTGAGGTCGACGACCTGGTCGATCTGGTCGTCGCTGAACAACGCGATCACGCCCTCGGGGGCGACACCGGCGTTGTTGACGAGCACGTCGATGCGCCCGCGACGACGCGCGACGTCCTTCACCCAGGCGTCGGCGGCCGCGGAGCCGGAGACGTCGACCGAGGCGAAGCCGAAGTGGTCGGGGAACTCCTTGGCCCACAGGTCGACCTGGTCGGTGGCGGACCGCGAGCAGGTCTCGACGACGTACCCGGCGGCGAGGTAGGCCTCGACCAGCCCGGCGCCGAGGCCCTTGCTGCCGCCGGTGATCAGGGCGACGCGGGTCTCTTCGGGTGCGGTCACGGTTCCATCCTTCTCACTGTTTTCTGGCCCTGCGTGGCGATGGCCTCGACAAGGGTGATGCTGCGCGGGTGCCACGCGCGGGGCAGGTCGGCGACGGCGGCCTTGACCTGCCGTCGCAGTTCTTCCTCGTCGGTGCCGTTCACGGCGACGACCTCGGCCGCCACGATCGCACCGGTGAGCTTGTTGGCGCGACCGAACACCCGCGCCGCCGCCACCGAGGGCAGCGCGATGATCGCGTTCTCCACAGGCAGCGGGTGCACCTTGACCCCGCCGACGTTGATCACGTCGGAGTCGCGGCCACGGAACTCGACGCGGTCGCCGACGATCTCCACGAGGTCGCCGGTGGGCTTCCACGCGTCGTCGGCCGGGACGTCGGGGCGCCCCGCGTAGCCGAGCATTCCGGCCGTACGCCGGACGTGCAGCTCGCCGTCGACGATCTTCAGGTGGGCATCGGGATTCTCGACGGAGAAGAGCTTGTCGACGCCGAACCCGGCCCGGCCGTCACCGACCGAGACAATCGAGCCGAACTCGGTCGAGGCATAGACCTGCGAGATGCGCGCGGTCGGGAAGGTGCGCTCGAGGTCGGCCAGGAGGTCCGGTGGGATCGCCTCGCCGCCGAGGGTGATCTGCTCCAGCTCCGGGAGCTCGACGCCGCGGCTGCGAGCCTCGGTCAGCAGGAACCGCCAGTACGTCGGGGTGGCGCTCACACAGGTCACGTCGTGCTGCAGCAGCGCGTCGACCCCGTCGCGCGGTTGACGCGGGAACGGCGCGACCAGGGTCGCCTGCGCGGCCACGACGTGCTGGAGCACCTGGATGCCGGCGAACTGCTGGGGCCCGTAGGCCAGCAGCCAGCGCTGGTGCGGTCGCGGGGCCACGGCCTCGACGGTGCGGGCCAGGATCTCCCAGTCGTGCCGGGCCGCCTTGGGCTCGCCGGTCGTGCCGGTCGTCCTGATCAACACCCGACCCGTCGCTTGTTTCGGTCGACCCGTCGCTTGTTCTGAAACTGGCGACGGGTCGATGAGAACTGGCGACGGGTCGATGAAGACTGGCGACGGGTCGGCGAGTTCGAGGAGGTCCGGGCGGCGGGTCACGACGAGCGTGTGGTCGAACGCGGCCAACTGGGGCAAGAGGTCACCGACGGGGGTGTCGGGCTGGTACTGGCAGGCCTCGACGCCGGCCAGCGCCGCGCCGGCCAGCAGTCGCAGGACCCACGCGGCGTCCGGCTCCACGATCGCGACCCGACGCACGCCTGCCAGACGAACTGGCGACGGGTCGGCACGAACTGGCGACGGGTCGACGAAAACTGGCGACGGGTCGGCGAAGGCGGCGGCCACGGCGTGGGCGTCACGCAGGAGCTCGGCATACGTCAGGGAACCCTCGGGCGTGACCACCGCGACCTGGTCGGGCGCGGCAGCCGCGGCACGCGAGAGGAGTCGGATCATGCGGGCGCAGCGACCTCGTAGAACGCCAGGATGTCGCCGACGGTCTGCGGCAGCTCATCACCGGAGGAGAACGGGTCGTTGCCGAACTCGTCCTCGAGCATGGCGGACAGCTCGGCCGCCTCGAGGGAGTCGAGCTCGAGCCCGTCGCCGTACAGGCCGGTGGTCGCGGAGACGTCGTCGGTGCTCTTGTCGGCACGCGTGAGGAACTGCGTGATCACCGCGAGGGTCTTGTCCTGATCGGTCACGGTCGGGCCTTCCTTCTGAGGGTCAAGTGTGTGGGTCACTGCGACGCCTTTGTCGCGGCGAGTATTCCGTAGCCGAGGGTGCCGTCGTTCCAGAACGCCTCGAGCACGTGCGTGGCCTGCACGAAGTCGGTGACGCTCTGTTCGCCGAGGAGGCCGGTGAGGGTGTCGGTGTGAGCGTCGACATTGGCACGCCACGCGGCGAAGGTGGGCAGGGTCTCGGCGGAGACGTCGGTCGCCTCCAGCACGGTCATGCCGAGCGCCTCGAGACGCGAGGCGTAGTCCTCGAGCGGCTCCATGTGCGCGTCGCCGAACGCGGCACGCAGGGTCGCGAAGTCGTGGCGCCGGTCGCGCACCTCGAGGAACGGGATCTCGCGCTTGCGGATGATGTCGCACAGCACCAGCCGACCCTCAGGGGCCAGCACGCGCACCGACTCCGACAGCAGGCCGGCCCGGTCACGCATCAGGTGCGAGGACTCCAGCGCCCACACCACGTCGTACGACGAGTCGGGCAGCCCGTTCGACGTACCGTCACGCTGCTCGAAGCGGGCGTCGACACCGCGGGAGCGGGCCAGCGCGGTGGCCGCGGCGACTCCGCTGGCCGACGTCGTGATGCCGAGGACCTTCGCCCCGAGCTGCTCCGCCAGGTCGCACGACTGGCGGCCGGTGCCGCACCCGATGTCGAGCACGCGGTCGCCCTCGCCGATTCCGGCCAGCTCG
Organism: Nocardioides sp. Root151; assembly: GCF_001427925.1. NCBI lineage: Bacteria > Bacillati > Actinomycetota > Actinomycetes > Propionibacteriales > Nocardioidaceae > Nocardioides > Nocardioides sp. Root151. The sequence continues at coordinate 134,211 of NZ_LMGG01000007.1, read as the reverse complement.
AGCATCTCGGAGGTCAGCGCACCGGTCGCCACGTCGAGCGGGGTGATCGGCGTCGCGAAGTGCCCGTAGTGGAACTCCTCGCCCATGATCAGCGTCCACGCCTCGTGCACGCGGTCGTAGTGCGCGGCGGGCTGGGTGCTCATGCGGGTGCTCCTTGGCTGGTCGTGAGGCGGACTCTGGTTTCGTGATGGTCGCAGAACGACCTCCTCAACCAGCGGGGGTTTGTGGATATGGTGTCGCGGTGCGCCTCGCCCTTGCCGTCCTGATGATCGTGCTGCCCCAGCGCCTCAAGCACCTGCTGGCCCGTCATGTGCTGAAGTGGGACGTCGACCCCACGGCGTACATCGGGCGCAGCCTGGTCATGGTCCGCAAGGTCACCCTCGGGCCGGGCTCCAGCATCGGCCCGATGAACATCATCCGCGACCTCGAGGAGCTGCGGCTCGGGGAGGGCGCGAGCATCGCGACCCGCAACCGGATCGCCGGGATCCCGCTGGCCTCCACGGTGTTCCAGAAGCCGAACCGCAACCCGAGCCTGGTCCTCGGCGACTACGCGATGATCACGGTGGCCCACGAGCTCGACTGCTCCGACCTCATCGAGCTCAAGGAGTACGCCGTGGTGGCGGGCTTCCGCTGTTCGATCCTGACCCACAACCTGAATCTCGTGAAGGACCGCTTCGAGAGCAAGCCGGTGGTGCTCGGCGCGCGCAGTGTGGTGATGTCGAACTGCACCCTGCTCAGCAGCAGCGTGCCGGACCGCTCGATCATCTCGGCCGGCTCGGTCGTCACGACTCCGTTGACCACGAACCTGACGCTCTACCGCGGCAACCCGGCCGAGGCAGTCCGTTCGCTGCCGGAGAGCCTGAAGTTCTTCCACCGCGTGGGCCTGCAGGCGCAGATCGCCGACGAGGTCGCGGCGCTGAAGAAGGAGACGCTGCAGGGAGAGGTGTGAGTCAGCGGACAGCAAGCTGCAGGATCTCCTCGAACTTGTCGGCGCAGCCGTCGAGCGCGAACTCCTGCTCGGCCAGGAAGCGCGACTTCTCACCGAGCTCGTCGCGCAGCTCCCGATCGGCGATGACCTCGCGCACCCACTCCGCAGCGGCCGACAGCGACTCGGCATCGGGCGGCAGGACGCAGCCGTCGACCGAGGAGATCATGCCGGCGGCCAGGTTCTCCGAGGGCATCAGTCCGAGCACCGGGCGCCCCGCACACAGGTAGGACAGCGTCTTGGAGGGTACCGAGAACGCGCCGGCGTCCTGCTCGAGCAGCACCACCAGAAGGTCGCCCGAGCCGAGCACCTCCGGCAGCCGGTCGTAGGGCTGGAACGGCAGCAGGGTCAGGGGGACGTCGAGGCGCGCCGCGGCGTCACGGAGCACGTCGACCGCGGGGCCCTCATTGACCACCACGAGGCGCACCGGCTGGCCGCCGTCGATGACCTCACGGGCCAGGCCGACCAGCAACGCCGGGTTGTGCTTGAGGCCGAGCGTGCCGGAGTAGAGCAGCGTCTTCACGTCGTCGAGCTCGTGGTCGACGGCCCAGTCGTTCTTGCGGTCGACCGGGTAGATCTCGTCGAGCGGCGCCCAGTTGGGGATCACCGTCGTCTTGTCGGAGGTGCCCCACTGGCGGTGCACGTCGAGGAACGACTCGGCGATCACGACCACGGCTGCCGCGCGCCGGGAGCACCACTTCTCCCCGGCCTCAATCGCCTTGCCCACAAGGGCAAACCCACGCGAGAGCTGCTTGCCGGCGAACGACTTGATGGCCACCGCCTGCACGTCCTGGTGCCACAGCACCCACGGCGTCCGGCGTACGAGGAGGAACGCCGCGAAGACCACCAGGGTCGGGATGGGGGCGTTGGCCACCATCACCGTGTCGGGACGTTCGGCGCGGGCCAGCCGGGCCAGCTCGAGGCCGAACCGCAGCTCCTGGACGAGGCGGCGGGCGAAGGCGAGCTTCTCGATCTTCTCGCCCTGGCCGATCGGCCGGAACCGGAGCGTCTCCCCCGCCTCCGCGGCCAGGTGGCCCTTGCCCGAGCTGTAGGCGTCGCACCACGAGTGGGTCACGTCGTGGCCGCGCCCGGCCAGCTCGCGGCTGAGCTCGACCTGGAAGGGGTGTCCGGCGTAGTCGTGGACGAGGACGCGCATGATCAGCCGATCGAACGCTTCACCTGGTCGAAGACCCAGGCGTACGTCTCTGCGAGGCCGTCGGCCAGCGAGATCGACGGCGCCCAGCCGTAGGTCTCCTGGATCTGGGTGTTGTCACTGTTGCGGCCACGCACACCCTGCGGTGCGTCGAGCTTGTGGTTGCGCTCGCACCGGATGCCGGCGATGCCCTCGACGATGTCGACCAGCTGGTTGATCGAGACGAGCTCGTCGGAGCCGAGGTTGACCGGGGCGTTCGAGTCGCCGGCCAGGATCATCTGCGAGCCCTTGAGACAGTCGTCGATGTACATGAACGAGCGGGTCTGCTCGCCGTCGCCCCAGATCTCGATCTGGTGCTCGCCGGTGATCGCGGCGGTGGCGATCTTGCGGCACACGGCGGCCGGAGCCTTCTCGCGACCGCCCTCCCACGTGCCCTCGGGGCCGTAGACGTTGTGGTAGCGCGCGATCCGGGTGGTGAGCCCGAAGTCCTCTTCGAAGTGGCGGCACATCCGCTCGGTGAAGAGCTTCTCCCAGCCGTAGCCGTCCTCCGGCATGGCCGGGTAGGCGTCGGCCTCCTTGAGGGCGGTGATGTCGGTGTCGGTCTGCTTGTCCGCGGCGTACACGCAGGCGGACGACGAGTAGAAGTAGCGTTGCACGTCGTGCTCGCGGGCGGCCTGCAGCATGTGCGTGCTGGTCAGCACCGTCAGCATGCAGAGGGCCTTGTTGTTCTCGATGAAGCCCATGCCACCCATGTCGGCGGCCAGCATGTAGACCTCCTCGGCGCCCGCAGTCTGCGTCATCGCGGTGTCGAGCAGGGAGAGGTCGCCGACGACGTTCTCGGCGTCGGGGTGCACCTGGTACCACTCGGACTGCGGCTTCACGTCGACCGAGCGAACGGTCTTTCCCTGTCGCAACAGGTCGGCCACGAGGTGGCCTCCGATGAACCCGCCGCCACCGGCGACCAGGACATCCACGGGTTTCGACACGACAGCCCTCCAAGCGACTGGACAACGGTATGGAGAGGCCCCCGGCCCTCACGGAAGACTTCAACGACCCGGTTACCGGATGGTTATGCTTCTCGGGTTCACGAACCGGAAGGCTCCGTTCCCTGATGGCTGTCCAGACCTGCCCCGCCTGCCACTCGCGCGGACTGCACCCCTATCCGGTGTCCCGGCGCACCGGGCGACGCAACTTCCGCTGCACCTCCTGCGGCCTGGTCGGCTGGGGGCAGCGCGACGAGCTGGCGCCGGTCGAGACCGTCGGGCTCGACACGATCTCGGTCGAGCAACGCGAGGCGTGGTTCCAGCTCAAGCGCGACGGCGTCACCGCCGCCGCATGGGCCGAGACCCTCGACGAGCTGTCATCCCGCCTTGGTCTCGAGACAGGCGCCGGCCAGCCGAAGATCTACGACATCGGCGCCGGCGACGGAGCGTTCCTCGACTTCGCCAGGTCACGCGGGTACGACGTCGGGGGCAACGAGCTGCTCGAGGCGGCCATCGAGATCGCGCGTTCGAAGTTCGACATCGACCTCGACCTCGGCGACCTCTCGGCCCTCGACCTGCCTGCAGCGAACGACGCCGTGACCCTGTGGTGCGTGCTGGCCCACGTGCCCTCCCCCGACGAGCTCCTCGACGAGTGCTTCTCGCTGCTGAAGCCCGGCGGCGTGCTCTTCCTGCAGACGCCGTACCGCTGCACGATCGACGCGATGGCACTCGGCGCGCTCCGGGCCTCGCGCGGACGGGTCAGCCGCTGGGTCGACCGCCGCATCGCGCAGCACCACTGGCTCCTGCACACCCGCCGCAGCATGACCGTCGCGTTGGAACGCGCGGGCTTCGTCGACGTACAGGTCACGCCGCAGGCGCGCTACTCGCTGCAGGCCGCGCCCTACCTCGCCTCGCTCGGCCTCAAGGGACGCGGCGGCGAAGTCGTCTCCAAGGGCGTGGATCGCCTGCTGGACAAGGGATTGGCGCCACGCATCGTGCTCGACGTCTATGCCCGACGCCCGCTCGCGGCCACTCCCGGCCAGGCGCTGACCGCATGAAGCGGGCCTTCATCACCGGGATCACCGGCCAGGACGGCTCCTACCTCGCCGAGCTGCTCCTCGAGAAGGGGTACGACGTCCACGGGCTGGTGCGGCGCGCCTCGACGCTGAACCGCAGCCGCATCGACCACCTGCACGACAACCCGCACCTGACGCTGCACTACGGCGACCTGACCGACGGGGTCAGCCTGGTCAACCTGATCCACAAGATCGAGCCGCACGAGGTCTACAACCTGGGCGCGCAGAGCCACGTGAAGGTGTCCTTCGAGATGCCCGAGTACACCGCCTCGACCGACGCCGTCGGCACCCTCCGGTTGCTCGAGGCGATCCGCGCCGCCGGCATCGACTGTCGCTTCTACCAGGCCTCCACCTCAGAGATGTTCGGCGCGACGCCGCCTCCGCAGAGGGAGTCGTCGGCGTTCTACCCGCGGTCGCCGTACGGCGCGGCGAAGCTCTACTCGCACTGGGTGACGGTGAACTACCGCGAGGCCTACGACCTGTTCGCGGTCTCGGGAATCCTCTTCAACCACGAGTCCCCGCGGCGCGGTGAGTCCTTCGTGACCCGCAAGATCACGCTCGGCGCGGCCGCCATCAAGCTCGGCGTCAAGGACCGGCTCGACCTCGGCAACCTCGACGCGGTGCGCGACTGGGGCTACGCGCCGGAGTACGTCGAGGGCATGTGGCGGATGCTCCAGCGCGACGTGCCCGACGACTACGTCCTGGCCACGGGCGTCGGCACCTCGGTGCGCGAATTCTGCGCCGCCGCCTTCGCCCACGTCGGGCTCGACTGGGAGGAGCACGTCACCCACGACTCCCGCTACGAGCGCCCGACCGAGGTCGACGCGCTCATCGGCGACGCGTCGAAGGCCCAGTCGCTGTTGGGCTGGAAGGCCGCGACCCTGCCCGACGAGCTGGCGCGCATCATGGTTGACGCCGACCTGGAGAAGATGGCGCGGCTGATCGAGCGATGACCGGCCGCACGCACCTGGTCACCGGGGTCGGCGGGCAGGACGGCATCCTGCTGGCCCGGCACCTCCTTGCCGCGGGCGACCGGGTGATCGGCACGGTCACGACCCACGACGACCCTCGGCTGGCGGTCTACCTGCCCGGCGTCACCCTCGAGGAGCTCGACGTGCGATCGACCGCGTCCTTCGAGTCGCTGGTCCGCCAGCACCGCCCCGACGCCGTCCACAACCTGGCCGCACTGTCGTCGGTCGGCGCGTCCTGGGACTCCCCCGAGCTGACCGATGCGGTCAACCACCGAGCGGTGCTCGGGATGCTGTCGGTGATCAGCTCGTCCGGCATCGACTTCATCCAGGCCTCGTCGTCCGAGATCTTCGGCCCGGTCGAGGCCGGAGCCGTCACCGAGGACACTCCGCTCAACCCGGTCAGCCCGTACGGCGAGGCGAAGACACACGCCCACGTGGCCGTGGCCGAGGCGCGCACCGCCGGCTCCCGGGCCAGCAACCTGGTGCTCTTCGGGCACACCAGTCCCCTGCACGACGCGGGTTTCGTGCTGCCCACCATCGCCCGCCAGGCCGCCGAGGTCGCTCTGGGCCGGGCCGACGGGATCAGCCTGCGCGACCCGTCGGTGACCCGCGACTGGGGTGCGGCCGCCGACCACGTCCGCGCGTTCGCGCTGGCGGTCGGTGCGCCGTACGGCGAGTACGTGATCGCGACTGGTCGGACGCACCGCCTCGCCGACGTCGCGGCCTGGGCCCTCGAGGCAGCCCGCGCCGACCCGTCGCCAGTTCCGGACGACCCGTCGCCAGTTCCGGACGACCCGCAAAACTCACGACGGGTCGATCAGAACTCACGACGGGTCGTCCGGGCGTCGGGTGAACAGGCGCGACGAAACGACTTCGGCGGCGCGTACGGCGACTCGACGCGCGCCGCGACCAACCTGGGCTGGTGGCCGACGATCACCCTGCGCGAGACGATCGAGCAGATGGTGCGCGCCGAGCTGGCCAGACTCCGCACCGGAGTGGCCGACGCGGTGACCTACCTCGATCCGGTCTGACCGCCGAGCCATGCAACGAGGACGGCCGGTGGCTGGGTCAGGGGCGGTGGTTGGTGGCCTGGATCCCGAAGTCCGAGCGCAGGGCGCTCCTCTCGAGGAGGCGCTGCCACACGGGCCCCTGTGTCGACCAGTAGGTGAACACCTCGACGTGGAACCGCTCGGACAGCAGGTCCCGGATGGCTTCCTCGTCAACGCCCTGTCGCACGACGTGGTACTCGACCAGGTCGGACTCGACAGTCTCGTCGTACACCCCACGGAGCCGGCGGATCCGGGTGGCGACCCCGCGCGCGTAGTTGCCCTGCCCGAGCCGCCAGGCGAAGTAGGTGCCGCGGCTGGCCAGGTGGGAGGCGCGCGAGCGGCGCGGGTAGAACAGCGGGTCCTGGACGGAGAAGATCGCCCCGTCTGGAGCGATGAGGTCCTGGAGACGGTGGAAGAACTTGAGGTACTCGGGGATGTGGTGCACGACGCTGATCATCACCGCGAGGTCCCAGGTCTCGTCCTGGTCGAGCACGAACTCGCCGGTCTCGTCGTGGAACACCGACACCCGGTCATCGCCGGCGTACGACCTGCGCAGGTGGTCGGCGCTCGCCTCGCTGGCCTCGGTGACGGTCACCGTGGCACCGGCCGCCACGAGCACGTCGGTGAACGTGCCGTGCCCGGCACCGATCTCGAGCACCCGGCAGGCACCCGTGCGCGAGATGGCGTCGTGGACCAGGCCGGTCAGCCGTCCTTCGATGTCCTCGCGCAGCCGACGGTGCCGCAGGTGCGGCGATCCCTTGACGTAGTCATGCCCTGCCGCGTGCCCCGAATCCTGCGCACGAACGACACTGTCCCCGTTGTTCACGCCGTCAACAATTGCACATGCCAACCGCCGGGTACGCGGGAACCTGGAAACTCATACCCGTGAGTAGTCTTCCGCCATGAAGGAGCGCACCGCATGAGGGTCCTGGTCGACGCGCTGGCCGCCGACTTCGGTGGCATCCGGACCTACGTCGAGAATCTGCTGGCCAGCTGGGACGAACAGGCCGATGACTTGGGCGACCACCTGCTGGTGATGGTCCGGGAAGGCTCCGACCTCGACACCGGTCGGCACAGTCGTCACGAGGTGAGGATCCCGCGGCCCGGTCCGGTGGGCCGCCCGTTCAAGCAGTCCGTGGTCACCAGGAGACTGGTCACCGACTTCGGCGCGGACGCCGTCCTGGCGACGATGCCGTCCACCAGCCTCGTGCGCGTCGGCGTGCCCCTCGGCGTGGTCGTCCACGACCTCCGCCACGAGCTGCGCCCCGAGCAGTTCTCCCGCCCGCGCCGGCTGTTGCGCCGGGTCGCGTACGACCGGGCCTACGACCTGGCCGACGTGATCGTCTCGGTGTCGCAGCGCAGCCTCGACGACCTGTTCCGTCTGCACCCCGACCTGCGTACGACGACCGCGACCGTCGTGCACCACGGAGCCGACCACGTGCTGGCGTGGCCCAGGCCCGAGCAGACGGGCCCCGCAGTCACGTTCGCGCACCACTCCAACAAGAATCCCGGTCTGGTCCTCGACGCCTGGGCCGACGGGCGACGTCGAGGGATGGCGATGCCGCCGCTGACCGTGCTCGGCACCGGCGGCCAGCGCACCGCCCTGGCCGCCCGGGTCGCCGAGCTGCGCCTGACCGACCTGGTCACCCTCGCGCCGTACCTGCCCGAGCCCGAGTTCCGCGCCACCATGGCCGGCGCGTCGATGATCGTCTTCCCCTCCGACTTCGAGGGCTTCGGACTACCGGTCGTCGAGGGCATGCTGCTCGGCATCCCGGTCGTGATCGGACCCGAGCCGGCCAGCCTCGAGGTCGCCGGCGGTCACGCCTCGGTGATGACGTCGTTCTCCGCACCTGCACTGGCCAATGCCGTCGTACGCGCCGCGGGCTTCGACGCCGACCGCCTCGAGGCGGCCCGCGCCCACGCCGCGGAGTTCACCTGGCGCCGCACCGTCCAGCAGACCCGCGCCGCCCTCCTAGCGTGCGGCGGCAGGTGACCCGGGCGTCGGGAACCAGCGCCACACCACGGCCGACTGGCCGCAGGTCCACATCGCGTTGACCACCCAGTAGACGAGCAGCGCCACCGGCACGACCCCGCCCGCGACGACCATGCCGACCGCGGACAAAAGCGGCATCCACTGCTGCGCCTTGAGCATCGCCTCGGGCGCATCAGTCAGCACCGTGTTGGGCGCGACGAGGAACTTCTGGGTCACGAACGACAGGGCCGCCGCGGTGGCCGCGAGGCCAGCCACGACCAGCAGGTGCGTCGGCCCGCCACCGAGGTAGCCCCGGTCGGCCAGCGGCACGCCGACCAGCGTGGCCGCGCCCAGCGAGGCGACCAGACCGGAGCTCATCGCACCGACCGGCACACCGGCCGCGACGTCCGAGACGACCCGGTAGAGCGCGAACCAGATCGGCAGCTGCACCAGCAACGGCAGGCAGCCGAGACGTGAGACGCCGTGCTCGGCCGAGATCCGGCGCCGCTCGTCCAGGTAGGCCCGCATTCGTTCAGGGTCCTTGAGGTGGTCGCGATGCTGCTTGGCGAGCTCCTGCAGCTGAGGCCGGGCCCGCGCACCGGCGTGGGCCGTGCGCACGCCGTGCACCACCAGCGGCAGCAGGGCAAGGCGTACGACGACCACGACGGCGGCCAGGCAGACCAGCCAGGTGAGGCTGGACGTGGGTGCTGCGCCGAGGTGGGTGAGTGTGGTGTGGGCAGCGGCAACCACCGCTGCGAGGGCATGGGTCAACGGGTCGAGAAGAGACATGGAGTGCTCCAGGAGTTGGCCGGACGGACCTGACGGCTCGCGCGAGTGGCGAGGGTCAGGCGAGTCCGGGAGCACGTGGACGGATCGGGTGGTGGACGGGGTCGGTGACCCGGCCCAACGGCACGGGCGCGGCGTCACGACCGCGCGACGGCGAGGCGGCCAGCGCCCGGGCGGTGTGCCCGGCCATCGAGCTGCCGACGTGCGCGAGCGCCCCGACTGCGAGGGCGATGATGGCGAGCGCGACCGCCGCCAGGCCACCGTTCGACTCCGGCGTCGGGGCGAGCACGACAGGCGCCAGCAGGGCCAGGGCGGTGGCGACCAGCGACCCGATCAGCACGGAGGCACGCGCCCTGGCGTCGTCCTCCCGGTGGTTCATGCCGTCGAGCGTACGCCGGGGCGCAATCAGCCCCAGATGCCCGACTTGCCGACCAGCTTGCCCTTCATCGAGCTGGCCAGCTTCGGGAAGCGGCTGCGCAGCCGGCCGTACTCCTCCGGCAGGGCCAGCCGGGCACTCTTGGCCGCATCGCCCAGGAGCTCGCGGCTCTTCTTCTTCCACGATCTCCGCCGCCAGGCCGCAAAGGCCTCCGCGTCCGACGCGGCGAAGGCCGACGGCAGCGCCGAATCCTCGAGGCCCGCACTCGAGAGCCGGTAGGCCCGACGCAGCTGGCGAGAGATGCGCCTGCCCGACGAGTCGGTCCAGTAGGGGTACGCCGGCGCATCGCCGAGCGCGGAGCGGTGCCGCAGCACGCGGTCGGCGTACTCACGGCACAGTGCGTCGACGGCCTCGCTCGAGCTGCGCAGCTCCGAGGTCGACCCGGTCTGGCGGGTCGACAGCTCGGTCGGGTTGTCAGGGTCGAACGCGTGGAAGTGGAAGAGCCGCAGCGGCTCGCCCGTGGTCAGCATGACGAGGCCGGACGAGTCGGCGCCGATCGGACGCTCGTGGAGGTTCACCACCGACACGTTGTAGCCGTAGTGGCGCAGGCTGCGGGCCTGGTAGAGCACGCTGCCGATGTCCATCCACTTCTGGTCGACGAACAGTCCCGAGAGGTAGTCGAAGAGGCACTCCTCCTTGAGGCGAGCCCACCACCAGTCGAGGAACTCCAGCGCCCGCCGGTCCCATGCGCCGAAGCCGAGGTTGTAGACGCCGACGGTGAGCAGGTGGCCCTGTGCGACCGGTCCTCCCTCGGGCAGCGGCTCGAGGAAGTGCGGGGTGAGCAGGATGCCGCCGTCGCTGGCGTCGAGCTCCTTCGAGAGCTCCTCCATCGGCGCGGTGACATAGGTGTCGGGGTCGAGGTAGGCGACCTGCTCGGCCGTCTCGAGCACCCGCTTGAAGGCCAGCGGTTTGATCGCGGTGGCGAACTCGACGAGGTCGTAGATCATCGCCAGGTGGTCGACCTGCGCTTGGGGAAGGCCCAGGAACGCCGTGGAGACGAGGCGTACGCCGGGCAGGTCGGCGTGGCTGATGTCGGGGAGCTCGGAGTCGTTCGCGCAGTCGATCAGCAGCACGACCAGCTCGGCGTCCGGGTGATGCTCGGCAAGGCTCTCGGCCAGCGACAACGCCTTCGGAAGGTAGTTGGTGGCGAGGATCGTGCAGTAGGTCAGGTCCGACATCGTGGCCTTCGCAGAAGAGTGGCGGTCGGCAGGTTCAACGACTGAGTCGAGGCCGGGATACGGGCATTTCGTGCGGCGTTCAACACGGTGATCCGGGCCACGTATGGGTGTTATGTTCCTGCGCGTGTCCACATCTGATGCAGTCCTCCGCGACCTCTACCTCGACCTCGTCAAGCGCAGCCTGACCGGCGCCCTGGCCGAGGACAACGACACGATTCTCGGTGGCGCACGCAGCGTCGGCACCGGCACTCTCGGTGAGCCGGGCCTCAACCGGGCGACCGCCACGCAGGTGCTCAAGCGTGGCGCGCACGCGGCCGGAAGGCTCGCGAACAGGTTCAACCTGGAAATCGCCTACAAGCGCCCGTACTCCCCCGAGTTGCGCGAGGTGGGGCAGGACTGGCCCTCGCGCTCGGAGTCGATGATCGGCCTGAAGCGGATGGACAACATCCAGGAGGCGATCGCCACGATCGAGGCCGAGGGTGTCCCCGGCGACCTGATCGAGACCGGCGTGTGGCGGGGCGGCGCGACGATCTTCATGCGCGCCAACCTCAAGGCGTGGGGCGACACCGCGCGCAAGGTGTGGGTGGCCGACTCGTTCCAGGGACTGCCCGAGCCGGATGCCGACCGGTATGCCGCGGACGCGGGCGACACCCACTACAAGTGGAGTGGTCTCGCGGTCGGCACCAAGATCGTCGAGCACAACTTCCGCAGGTACGACCTGCTCGACGACCAGGTCGAGTTCCTCGTCGGCTGGTTCAAGGACACCCTGCCGACCGCCCCGATCGACCAGCTCTCGCTCATGCGCCTCGACGGCGACATGTACGAGTCGACGATCCAGGCACTCGAGCCGCTCTACCCCAAGCTCGCCCCCGGCGGCTTCTGCATCATCGACGACTTCGGCAGCCACGCCTCCCAGGCCGGCCAGGCGGTGCTCGACTACCGCGCCCAGCACGGCATCACCGACGAGATCATCCAGATCGACGACTTCGGGGCCTACTGGCGCAAGAGCTGACTCCGGTCAGCCGCGACCGAGCCGCCGGTCGCGCTCTGCGGCGTGGGCGATGAACGCGTCGACGTCCTTGCCGGCGATCAGCGGGACGGCCTCGCGGACGTCCTCGTCGGGCCAGTCCCACCAGGCGATGTCGAGGAGCGCCTTGCGCTGCTCCTCGGGGAACCGGTAGGAGATCACCTTCGCCGGGTTGCCCCCGACGATCGCGTAGTCGGGCACGTCCTTGGTCACTACGGCGCCCGCGCCGATGATCGCGCCGTGGCCGATGCGGATGCCGGTGAGCACGATGGCGTTGTCGCACAGCCACACGTCCGAGCCGATCGACGAGTCCTCCGAAGGCATCGGGAAACCGTCCTTGCCGGCCCCCTCCATCTTCCAGAGGATGCGGTGCGGGTAGGTCGTCAACGCGTCCGTGGCGTGCCGTCCACCGAGCAGGATCAGCGCGTCACCGGAGATCGAGCAGTACTTCCCGATCGTCAGCTTCGTGTTGTCGTGGTCGAAGACCTTGATCATCGGCGGGCCGCCGTACGTGTGCTCCCCGACGGTCACGCGGCCGGCCTTGACCAGGCGGTTCAGGTTGGCGATGTTCTTGCCGATCACGGCGTCGCGGCCACGCAGCAGGGCGTATTTCACGAAGCGGAGGAAGTTCAGCACAGGTGGGGCCCCTTCACAGGTCGGTGTCTGTCTGGCCAACGAAGGCGGCCGGGGTGAGGTCACGCGTGCGTCGGGCGTGCCGCCCGCCCCGAGCACGACCCGTGTGGCCCCAGAAGACGGACCACCAGATCGCGGCGATCACGCCCTGACCGATCGCGCAGCCCCAGAACGCACCGACCGCCCCGTCGACCGCGGCGCCGGCCACCGTCAGCACCAGCAGGATCACCGTGCTGGCCACGTCGATCACCACGGTCTTCTGGATCGCGCGTACGCCGAGCAACCCGGAGCGCGGACCGGTCACCAGCGCCAGGAACACGATCTGCAGACCGGCCGGCAGCATCAACGGCTCGGTCACCTCCCAGGTCTCGCCGAGCACCGCACGACCCAGCCAGGTCGGCAGGAACAGCAGCACGAGCAGGTTCAGCACCGCCACCAGCACGGTGAGCACCGTCGTACGACGGGCATGGCGACGCAGCACGGCCCGACCAGCGTCGAGGTGCGCGATCTCGGCGATACCGGCGGCCACCGACGCGGTCTGGAAGGTCATGAACGGCCGCACCAGCAGCAACGCGCCACGCACGCCACCCAAGGCACGCGCTCCGGCGACGGCGGCGATCGCGACGGTCGTGGCCAACGAGGCGCCGTACGTCGCGACGAACGAGAGCATGTAGCGCCACGAGAAGCTCCACTTGGACCGGAGCCAGGTCAGGTTCGGGGTGATCCGGTGGTGGCGGTACTGCCAGAAGACCAGGAGCGCCGCGACGGCTCCGGTGCCGGCCCACGCCACCATGAACCAGGTGAGCGTCTGCCGGTCGAGCGCGAAGAGCGCCACGATCGCGGCCACCAGCAGCACCAGCCAGACCAGGTCCAGGGCCAGCGAGCGGGTCGGTCGGTGGGTCGCGAAGCCGAGGTAGCGGCCGAGGTCGTGCAGCACGAGGAACGGCAGGCTCACCGCCAGGACCAGCAGGCCGTTGCGCAGGTCGGCGTCGAAGAAGTGCGCCACCAGGCCGCTGGCCAGCACCACCAGCGCGATCAAAGATCCGACCACACTCGCCGACCCGATCACCGCCCCCGGACGCTCCACGGCCTCCTCGGGGTGCACCAGGACGGGCTCGCAGACCATCGCCCGGGCCAGCCCCTGCGCGGTCACGTAGACCATGAAGATGATGCCGAAGAGCCCGAAGGACGCGACGCCGAGGAAGCGGGCGGCCAGCACGGCGATCAGCAGGTTCGAGGCGCCCGAGACGACCTGGTCGATCGTGATCACGCTCAGTCGACGGCCCGCCGACCCCACCGACTGCTTGCTCTGACTCAAGCCATCCCTCGTTGTCCTCGGCCCCTGGCTGCGATCCTCCGGCAACGGACGGCCGCGGGTAGCGTAACCGAACACGTCTCCCGGACGTTTCCCTTACAACGCGCCTGATGCGGCGCGGCTACGCCCTTCACCATCGAGCACTGCCACCCGGAGGTTTCGCTTGTCGCCGTCAACACCCGAGGCGCGTGCCCACGACGGCGCAGTCCGCGAGTGGGCCACCCGGGCCGTCCAGTGGGATCCCGCCCGCAACACCATCAAGCGCGGGGTGCACCTTGCCGCCCGGGCGCGCGGCGTACGCCTGGAGCGCTCCGGCCGGGTGCCGGCGATCGCGAACCTCTACGCCGCCGGGTCACCCAAGGCCGGCAGCCAGTGGATGAAGGCGCTCCTCGACCACCCCGTCGTACGCCGCCACACGGGGCTGTTCACGTTGCCCCAGCTCGACTACCAGCTGAAGCCCTCCAAGCCGTTCCCGGCGGGGACGTTCGTCCCGGGGCTCTACTTCAGCCACGACGAGTACCTCGCGATGACGCACCGCCACCCCTACCGCCTGATCTACATGTTCCGCGACCCGCGCGACCTCTTCGTCTCCGGCTACTTCTCCGCGATCGGCACGCATCGGCCGGTCGCCGGCTACGAGGACTTCCGTGAGGACCTGCGGTCGAAGCCGATCGAGGAGGGGCTGCTCGAGGTGATCCGCCTCGGCGGCTCGCGACTGCTCGAGATGGCCACCTGGCTCGACGTCGACGACCCGAATGTCGCGACGTTCAAGCTCGAGGAGGTCTCGGCCGATGCCCGCACCAACCTGTCCGCGATCTTCAAGCACTGCGAGATCGACCTCACGCCCGACGAGTTCGAGACCGTGCTGTCCGACGTCTCCCGCGAGGCGTTGCAGGTCAAGGACCTGGCCCAGCGCGACGCCGGGTCCGAGTCGCACTACCGCCTCGACCGCAAGACCTTCCGCGACCTGTTCAACGAGGAGCACTACGCGGCCGTCGAGGCCCTCTCGCCGGGCCTCGCCGAGCGACTGGGGTACCCCGCATGAACGGCCCCGGTATGACGACGTCCGAGCCCGCGGCGCCGCCCACGGCCGCGACCGGTGACGACCACTTCCAGCCCGGTGAGACGCTGGCCCGCCTCTATCCCGAGGCCGCGGTCGGCGGCTTCACCCGGCACGACGGCTTCGTCGACTTCTACACGCGGGTCAACGCCCTGCTGACGCCCGAGTCGGAGGTGCTCGACTTCGGCGCCGGCCGTGGCCAGTGGGCCCACGACCCGATGCCGGCCACCCATCTGGCGCTGCGATCCTTCCACGAGCGGGTGCGCCGAGTGGTCGGCATCGACGTCGACACCGCCGTCATCTCCAACCCCACGCTCGAGGACGCCCTGGTCGTGCCCCCGGGCTCACCGATCCCATACCCCGACCAGAGCTTCGACCTGGTGCTGGCCGACTACGTGCTCGAGCACGTCACGGAGGCCGACGCGCCCGGGGTCGCCGCAGAGGTCCTGCGCGTGCTGAGGCCCGGCGGCTGGTTCGCCGCGCGTACGCCGAACAAGTGGGGACTGATCGGACTCGGCGCCCGGTCCGTGCCGAACCACCTGCACACCCGGGTGCTCTCCAGGCTCCAGCCCGGCCGCAAGGCGGAGGACGTGTTCCCGGTGGAGTACCACATGAACACCCGACGACACCTCGCACGGCTCTTCCCCGAGCCGAACCGGCTGGTCGTCTACGGCCACAACTCCGAGCCGACCTACATGGGCAACTCCGTGCCGGCCTGGCGGGCCGCGCAGTTCCTCGACCGGCTCACCCCGCCCCGCCTGGCCTCCACCCTGATGGTGTTCGTCCAGAAGGCCTGACGCGGCCAGGAGCGTGCTCCTAGAGCCGGGCCAGCGCCGCCAGCACCTGTTCCTTGCGCGGCGCCCCGGTCGCCCGGGTGACCTCCCGGCCGTGTGGGTCGAGGACCAGCGTGGTCGGCGTACGCAGGATGCCCACGCGGCGGACCAGCTCGAGGTGGTGCTCGGCGTCGACCTCGATGTGCTCCACCCCGGGGACGATCCCGGCGATGTCGGACAGCACCCGCCGGGTGGCGCGGCACGGGGCGCAGAACGCGCTGGAGAACTGCAGGAGCGTGGCCTTCTCCCCCAGCGTGTGCTCGATGTCGGTGGCGTCGAGGATGCTCTCGACCCCCTCCTCCTCGACCTCGGGCGCGCCGTGCACCTTGTGCGTGCCGCGGAACCGGCCGTCGGCGTACGCCCGCCACACCCCGAACGCCAGGGCGAGGGGTACGACGACGAGCAGGACGATCTGGCCGGTGGTCACGTGAGCCTCAACCGACGTGCGCCGCCGGGTGTTCCCGGCTCAGCCACCGGCGAACGGCGGCAGGAACTCCACCGACTGGCCGGGTCGCACCCGCACGGTGTCCGGATCCTGCCTCCCCGCGGGCTCGTCGTCGACCAGCACCGAGCACACCCCGATGACCCGCTCGAGGGTGTCGGAATCGGGGTGCAGGGCCAGCGCGCGGGCCCGGACCTCGGTCAGCGTGAGCGGCCCTTCGACCGCGAGCACGTCCTCGTTCACGCCCGACGCAGCCCGCGCCGAGGCCCAGTAGCGCACGATGATCTGCGTCTCTCTCTGCGGCGACGCAGCGGAATCAGGGGTCATGACCGATATCCTTCCTTATCTGCGTCTGCGGATCACCACGTGGAAGGAGCGCCCGTGAGCACACTTCTCCTACTGACCAGCGCCCTCCAACCGTCAGCCGACGTGCTTCCGGGGTTGGCCCTGCTCAACCACCAGGTCCGCATCCTCCCCTCCGAGGGCAGCGCCCTGCTCGAGGCGCCCGACGCCGACCTGCTCCTGGTCGACGGGCGCCAGGAGCTGGCCCACGCGCGTGACCTCTGTCGCCTGATCCGCACGACCGGCTCCGACGCCCCTGTCCTGCTGATCACCACCGAGGGTGGCCTCGCGGTGGTCGCCGCCGACTGGGGCATGGACGACGTCGTGCTGCACACCTGCGGACCGGCCGAGCTCGAGGCCCGGATCAAGCTCGCCATCGGCAGGCTGGCCCAGCAGCGCGAGGCCGACGATCCCGACGCCCACGTGATCCGCAGCGGCGAGGTGGTCGTCGACGACGCGACCTACACCGCCAAGCTCGGCGGCCGCACGCTCGACCTGACGTTCAAGGAGTTCGAGCTCCTGAAGTTCCTGGCCCAGCACCCGGGTCGGGTCTTCTCGCGCCAGCAGCTGCTCCAGGAGGTCTGGGGCTACGACTACTTCGGCGGCACCCGCACCGTCGACGTGCACGTACGCCGCCTCCGCGCCAAGCTCGGGCCGGAGCACGAGACGCTGATCGGCACCGTCCGCAACGTCGGCTACCGCTTCATGGTGCCGACCAAGGACAAGGAAGAAGCCGAGCAACCGGCCCAGGAGCCCGCCGACTCCTGACCCGGGGTGGCTAGGGTCGCTCCATGGCCTCCGCACTGCTGACCGAGATCACCGCGCTCGACGACGAGGTCCTGACCGCCCTGCAACGGATCCGCGCAGCGTGCGCGACCGGCGACCGTCAGGACCCGCTCGACGAGTCGGCCACCCTGCGACTCAAGAACCGCGGCCTCGAGGGGTCGCGCCTGTGGCTGATCGGTGACTCGGGCTTCGCCCTGCTGCACGACGAGGGCGTCGACCTCGCGGTGGCGCCCTCCGCACGCGGTGCCGGCTTCGGTACGACGCTCGCGGCCGAGGCCGCACCCCTGGCACGTTCGGCGTGGTCCCACGGCGACCACCCGGCGGCCGCCGTGCTCGCGAAGCGTCACGGCTTCGACCGCGCCCGCGAGCTGTGGGTGATGCGTCGTCCCGTCTCCAGCGAGCTGCCCGAATCCTCAAGCAGGGTTGAGATCCGCGGCTTCCAGCCGGGCGACGAGGCCGAGCTCCTGCGGGTCAATGCGGCGGCCTTCGCGCACCACCCTGAGCAGGGTTCGATGGACGCCGAGAACCTCGCGGAGCGGATGGCCGAGCCGTGGTTCGACCCGGCCGGCCTGCTCGTCAGCTTCGACGGCGACCACATGCTGGGGTTCCACTGGACCAAGCGGCACTCCGCCTCCACCGGCGAGGTGTACGTCGTCGGCATCGCCCCGGAGGCGCAGGGGCGCGGCCTCGGGAAGGCGCTGACCCTGGCCGGCCTGGAGCACCTGGCCGACCGGCTCACGTCCGACGGAGAGGTCATCCTCTACGTCGAGTCCGACAACCTGCCGGCCCGGGCGGTCTACGAGGGGCTGGGCTTCACGCACGCGCCGAGCGACACGCACGTGCAGTACCGCCACCCGCGCTAACGCAGGGCGATCGCCAGGCGCGAGGCGATGTCGGCGACCGCGGCCGGACCCGACGTACCGACCCCGACCGTGTTGAAGAACCCGTGCATCAGGCCCGGTTCGCGTCGGTGCGTGACCGCCACTCCGGCAGACCTCAGGTGCTCGGCGTACGCCTCACCCTCGTCGCGCAGCGGGTCGAAGCCGGCGGTCACCACGTGGGCCGGGGCCACCCCGGCCGGGATCGTGCCGAGCAGCGGCGAGACCCGCGGGTCCTTGCGGTCCTCGTGGTCGGGCACGTAGCTCTCGAGCGCGAGCTCGATGAACTCGTCGGTGAGGAAGAACCCCTGGCCGAACATCCGCCGGCTCTCCGTGGTGCCGACACAGTCGGTCATCGGATAGACCAGCAGCTGCCACACGGGCGGAACGTCGTCGTCGACCGTGGCCAGTGCCACCGTCGCGGCCAGGTTGCCGCCGGCCGAGTCACCGCCGACCGCGATCCGGTCGAGGTCGACCTTGAGCGAGGACGCCCGCGAGACCACGGTGCGGAACGCGGCCACCGCGTCGTCGTACGCCGCGGGGAACGTCGCCTCGGGCGCCAGCCGGTAGTCGACGGAGATGAGCTGCACGCCGGACCGCTCGGCCAGGAAGCGGCAGGCCTGCTCGTGCGTGCTGTGCCCGCCGCCGTAGATGAAGCCTCCGCCGTGGAGGAAGACCAGCGTCGGTCGCTGCTCGGAGCCCAGCAGCGTCGTCGGGACGTAGACCCGCGCGGGGATCCCGGCGAGCGAGATGTGCGCGGTCGACCCGATCGGCTGGTTGCCGCCGACCAGGACGCTCTGCGCGGCCAGCCGCTCGCGGCCGTCGGGGATCGGCAGGGTCTCGGCGGCCGTCTCACGAGCCACCTTCTGCAGCCGCAGCAGCAGCTGCGTGTCGACGTCGAGGGTCGCTCCGTCGAGCACGACCGGCTTGCCGGCGAGCCGGCGCTTGACCCCTGCGGGGAGGCTCAGCGCACCGGCCACGGTCAGCTTCTTGAGGCGATCTTCCAGAGACATGTCGAGAAACCTACCCGCGGTACGCCGGATCCGTGCGTGACGCACACCACGCGGGACGTCCCCAGCCATTCCAGTCGCTCGTGGGTGGCTGGTGGCTCTTCATCGCGCTGCGAACAGCCACCAGCCACCAACCAAGCCCACCCCCGCTGGCCCTTCCTCCGTTCGGCCCTGTCCATCAGATCGGCGGAGGTCGCCGGTCCAGAATCTCATCAAGAGTCAGTTCGGGCGTGAGATGAAGCGGACGAACGAGGGTCCAGGCGCGCGGCATACGCGACGTTGCTGCCCGCGCACGGGCGGCATGCATGCGCGGCACCATGATCTTGGCCGCCAGTTCGCCCCGCACCGCGGCGAAGTACTCGAGTCCATGGTTGCGCAGTCGCTGCTCTCGCGTGTTGTCCCTTCCTCGCTGAGGATCCGCGTCGTGATGGATCCCGTCGTACTCCCCGACCACTCCGGCCACGCGGTCGAGCAGGTCGGGGCGGGCCAGGAATCTGCCGCTCGAGCTGTAGAGGGTCGGGTTGCACAGCGGCCGCGGCAACCCCGCGTCCACCTCCCAGATGAGACGCATCTGCACCTCTTGGCGCGATTGGGCACCCTCTGATGCCAGCTCCAGCGCGGCGCGGAGAGTCGGCATCCCCACTCGTCGGGGCGCGGCATCGACATAGACGCCGAAGCGGGCGAGCGAGGTGAACTGCGCGTGGCACGCCATGTCGATCACCTCGACCGCCAGGCGTACGTCGTCGCTGTGCCGCATCTCGTCCTGGATCGCTCGGTCAACGCTGGTGCAGCGGGCGCCCAGCCGGTGGACGATCTCATCTGGCCTGAATCCCTCGCGATGTACGCGCGCTCCTTCCAGCTCACGGCGATGGCGCCCGCGGGCAGCTACCACCGGTACAGGGAGTTCCCGCATGCGGTGGTCACGGCCGTCGAAGTACGGAGCACCGGCCAGGCGCAGGCTGGCCCATCCGGTGATCGCGGCGTCCGGGGGCAGCGCCGCCGCAACCTCGACGATGCGTTGGGTCGTCTCGTCGTAGATCGCGTCCGAGGGGACGAACCGGTTCGGCGACGTACGCCGCCAGTGCGGGCCACGCGACTGGCCGTATGTCGGGCCCCGCTGCCCCGACGGGTCCACGGCCACGGGTACGACGAATTGCGGGCGCGCGATCCGGGGCGGTGGATCGAGCATCCATGCGCCTTCGAGGGGATCCTTCGGCAAAGCCATGACGACGAGCATCTCCGAAGTCACGGGGTCGCGGGCCCGTCCTCCACAGGCCACGGTGGGCTGAGACTGCTCCACCGGCAGATCCACCTCTTCGTTGGTGGCTGGTGGCTCTTCATTGCGCCGCGAACAGCCACCAGCCACCAACGAAGCCCGCGATCGCCCGACCGGGCGCTCGCCGACTGCCCGAGCGCGCGGGAATCCTTCGTCACCTGCCGTTCACCATGCGGTGCCACACTCGGTGGCATGACGCACGACAGCCTCCCCTCGCACACGGCCGGATCACTCGACGAGGGGCCTGTCGACGCCGGGCTCCGCGTGGTGGGAGGCAGTGAGACCTTCGACGTCGAGCCGCCGTACGTCCCCGGCAAGGGTGAGCTGCCCCTCGAGGACTTCCCCGACCGGTTCCTCGACCGCGAGCTCAGCTGGCTGCACTTCAACCAGCGGGTGCTGGAGCTCGCCGAGGACGAGGAGCAGCCGCTCCTCGAGCGGGCCCGGTTCCTGGCCATCTTCGCCAGCAACCTCGACGAGTTCTTCATGGTGCGGGTGGCCGGCCTCAAGCGCCGGATCGCCGCTGGAGTCGCCGTACGCGCGGCCAGCGGACATCTGCCGCGCGAGGTCCTCGACACCATCTGGGTCGGGACCAAGGAGCTGATGGCACGCCACGCGGCCGTCTTCGGCGACCAGATCGTGCCGGCGCTCAAGAACGAGGGCATCGAGCTGGTCCGCTGGGACGACCTCGACAAGGACGAGCAGAAGCAGTGCAAGCGGCTGTTCAAGGAGCGGGTCTTCCCGGTCCTGACGCCGCTGGCCGTCGACCCGGCCCACCCGTTCCCCTACATCTCGGGGCTCTCCCTCAACATCGCCGTGCTGGTGCGAAACCCGAAGACCAAGAAGGAGCACTTCGCCCGGGTCAAGGTGCCGCCGATCTTCAGCCGGTTCGTGCCCGTCGGCAACCAGCGGTTCGTGCCGCTCGAGGACGTCATCGGCGAGCACCTCAAGCGCCTCTTCCCCGGCATGGAGGTGCTCGAGGCGCACACCTTCCGGGTCACCCGCAACGAGGACCTCGAGGTCGAGGAGGACGACGCCGAGAACCTGCTCGCCGCCCTCGAGAAGGAGCTGCTGCGTCGCAAGTTCGGCCCGTCGGTGCGCCTCGAGGTCGAGGAGTCGATCAACCCGCGAATCCTCGACCTGCTGATCTCCGAGCTCGGCGTCACCCCCGAGGAGGTCGTGCAGCTGCCCGGCCCGCTCGACCTGCGCGGACTCCACGACATCGCCGACCTCCCCCGCGAGGAGCTCAAGTACGCCGCGTTCGTGCCGAGCACCCACGAGCTGCTGGCCGAGGTCGAGTCCGCGAGCCCGGTCGACGTGTTCAAGGCCGCGCGCCGACACGACGTGCTCCTCCACCATCCCTACGACTCGTTCTCGACGTCGGTCCAGCGGTTCATCGAGCAGGCTGCCGCCGACCCGCACGTGCTGGCGATCAAGCAGACGCTCTACCGCACCTCAGGTGACTCGCCGATCATCGACGCCCTCGTCGACGCGGCCGAGTCCGGCAAGCAGGTGCTGGTGATCGTGGAGATCAAGGCCCGCTTCGACGAGTCCAACAACATCCGCTGGGCCCGCAAGCTCGAGCACGCCGGCTGCCACGTGGTCTACGGACTGGTCGGCCTCAAGACCCACTGCAAGCTGTCGATGGTGGTGCGCGACGAACCCGAGGGCATCCGCCGCTACACCCACATCGGCACCGGCAACTACAACCCGAAGACCGCCCGCCTCTACGAGGACTTCGGCCTGATCACCGCCGACCAGGCGATCGGCGAGGACGTCGCGCACCTGTTCAACAACCTGAGCGGCTTCTCGCGCAACGCGTCCTACGACCAGCTGCTGGTCGCGCCCGACAGCGTCCGAGAGGGCCTGATCGAGCAGATCCACGCCGAGATCGAGCACCACCTGGCCGGGCGCCCCGCGCGGATCCGGCTCAAGGCGAACTCGATCGTCGACGAGGCCACCATCGACGCGCTCTACCTGGCCTCGCAGGCCGGCGTACCCGTGCATCTCCTCGTGCGCGGCATCTGCGCCGCGCGCCCCGGCGTACCCGGCCTGTCGGAGACGATGGAGGTCCGCTCGATCCTCGGCCGGTTCCTCGAGCACAGCCGGGTCTTCGAGTTCGCCGGCGGCGGCACGCCGGTCGCCTGGATCGGCTCCGCCGACCTCATGCACCGCAACCTCGACCGACGGGTCGAGGTGCTGGTCAAGCTGCCCACCGAAGACCTGGTCACCCGCGTCGCCAACGTGCTCGACCTGGCGTTCGACGCCGACACGGCCGCCTGGACGCTCGGCTCCGACGCCGACTGGACCCGCACCGAGGGCACCCAGTCGCTGCACCAGATGCTGATCGCCCGCCAGCGCCGCAACAAGCGCTGATCGTCTAGCAGGTGGCGAGCAGCACCGGCCCGGCGGCGAGGTTCGCCATCGGGTAGCCGTCGCGCAACGCCGTGGCGGTGAGTACGACGTCCGCGTCGTCGGCCTCCGTCGTGGGGTCGGAGAACACGTCGGAGTAGGCCACCATCTGACCTGGGTCCTCGGCCGTGGCCAGCGAGCCGCGTGAGGAAGCGTTGCGCTCGGCCTGGTCGTCGTCGGCGAATCGGAACACCACGGAGAGCTGCTCGTCGGCCGACAGCGCGACCAGGTAGCCCTTCAGTGGCGACACCCCGCCGGCGTCGTCGACCAGACCGTCGGCGACCGTCTGGGTCGCCTCGTCGGCCTGGCTCATCGACAGCGCCTCGCAGGCGTAGTCCTCCAGGAACACGGTCGCGTCGAGCGGGTCGTCCTCGAGCGGGTCGGTGAGCGGGGTGACGTCGAGGCCGTCCTCGTCGCCCGTGACGGTCTTCATCGCGCTGCGCAGGTAGGTGGCCGAGTCGGAACCGACCAGGAGGCCCTCCTCCTCCACGAAGGCCACGCTCTGCAGCTCGTTGTTGGTGAGCCCGAGCGACGCGAGCACGTCGGGCCCGCCCTCCCACACGGCGCCGTCCATGCGCTTCGACGACGGCTCGGTGTAGCCGGCCCCCTTGAACGCGGAGGCGACGTCATCGAGATCACCGGGCAGCTTGACGACCACGACCATGCCCTCGCGGGACTGGCCCAACAGCTCCCAGTCGGCGTCGAGCGGGTCGAAGCCGAGCTGTGCCTCGATGTCATCGGCCGACCCGGCGAGCGAGGAGACCGACAGGTCGCGGTCCGTGGCGGCGGTGTAGACGTCGGAGTCACCCACCTCGTCGCGCACCCGCTCCCAGTCGGTCCAGGTCACCCGCAGCGTGTCGTCCGGCAGCAGCGCGGCCGCCTTCTCGAAGTCGCTGTCCCGCGGCCACACGAACCAGCCGACCGCCGCCGCAACTGCGGCGATGACGACCACCACCACGGTGAACAGGGCGACACGTCGACGGGACATCCGGGAGAAACCACCTCACGCCTGGGCAACGGACGCGGACCGGTCCGCGCACAAGGACATACGCTAGCGGCATGCCGCAGGCCGACATCATTGCCGCCGGTGCCGTGATCGTCCGCAAGGGCGGGGACGTGCTCATGGTGCACCGCCCGAAGTACGACGACTGGTCCTTCGCCAAGGGGAAGGTCGACCGCGGGGAACACGTCACGGCGTGCGCCGTCCGCGAGGTGCGCGAGGAGACCGGACTCGACGTACGCCTGGGCCGGCCGCTGCCCGACCAGCACTACCGGGTCGGGACCCGCGACAAGGTCGTGCACTACTGGGTCGGCCGGGTCGTGGGCAGCGACGACGTGTCCGGCTACGCGCCGAACGACGAGATCGACGAGGTCCGCTGGGTCCCCGCCGACAAGGCCGAGCAGCTGCTGACCTATCCCCGCGACCGGGAGACGCTCGCGCTGGCCCGTGCCGTCAGGGGCCGTACGACGACCCTGGTGGTGCTGCGCCACGCCAAGGCCAGGGCTCGCTCCTACTGGCGCACCGACGACCGCCTGCGCCCGCTGCTCAAGGTGGGCGAGGCCCAGGCGGAGCGCATCGTGCCCGTGCTGGCGGCGTACGACGTCCGCAGGCTGGTGTCCTCCTCCTCCAACCGGTGCGTGCAGACGCTGCTGCCGTACGCCGACGCGACCGCACGCGACATCGACACCCGTGACGCCCTGAGCGAGGAGGACGCCACCGCCGAGGGCGTGCTCGACGTGGTCGACGCGCTCGTCGAGGGCGGCAAGCGCACGGTGCTGTGCACCCACCGACCGGTGCTGCCCGACGTCTTCTTCACCCTCGGCCTGGCCGATCCCGGGCTCGAACCCGGCCAGATGTTCGTCGTTCACCTGCGCGACGGCTCGGTGGTCGCCACCGAGTGTCATCTGGTGCGCTGAATCCGCGCTGAGTCAAGAGGGCCACGAGGCAGTTCACGTGATGGCCGTCTCTTCTCCGCCCACCGGCGACCAAAGGGCCGACCAGCGTTCACCGCTCGTTCACCGAGGCCGAGCAATCCGGTCACTTGGAGGGCTTTCACTCACTGGTGTCATCAACATCAAAACATCAGGAGCACTGAAGTGAAGCGCACTTCTTTCCGTAGCATCGCGGCACCCGCAATCGCGACGATCGCCGTCTTCTCCCTTGCTGCCTGCGGTGGGGGAAATGACAGCAACACCGACCTCGAGGGCGACGCCGGCGACACCTCCGTCTACGAAGGCCTGTCCGGCACCCTCGCCGGTGGTGGCGCTTCGTCCCAGGGCTCGGCCCAAGACGCCTGGATCGCTGGTTTCTCCACGGTCGCCAGCGGCGTGACGGTCACCTACGACCCGCAGGGCTCCGGCGCCGGCCGCGAGAACTTCATCTCCGGCGGCTACAAGTTCGCGGGCACCGACGCCTACCTCAGCGACGAGGAGGGCGAGCTGACCGAAGCCACCAAGACCTGCGGCACAGCGCCGATCCAGATCCCCAACTACGTCTCGCCGATCGCGGTCATCTTCAACGTCGACGGCGTCGAGAACCTCAACCTCGCGCCCGACGTGCTGGCCGACATCTTCGCCGGCAAGATCAAGAAGTGGAACGACCCGCGCATCGTCGCTGACAACAAGGACGAGAAGCTCCCGAACGCGGACATCCGCCCCGTGCACCGCTCCGACGAGTCGGGCACCACGGAGAACTTCACCGACTACCTCGACGCGGTCGCCAAGAAGAACTGGACGGCCGGTGTCGTCGAGACGTGGCCCAAGCAGTTCGGTGGCGAGGGTGCCAAGGGCACCGACGGTGTCGTGAAGTCCGTGACCGACGGTGAGAAGAACGCCATCGGCTACGCCGACGCCAGCAAGGCCGGCGACCTGGGCGTGGCCAAGATCAAGGTCGGCGACGCGTTCGTCGAGCCGTCCGCCGACGCTGCCGCCAAGATCCTCGAGGTCTCCCCCGAGGCCGAGGGCGCCGGCGACACCGCGATGATCTACGACCTCGACCACACCACCACCGAGGACGGCGTCTACCCGATCGTGCTCACGTCGTACCTCCTGGCCTGCCAGAAGTACGACGACGAGGCGACCGCCAAGCAGGTCAAGGGCTACCTGACCTACATCCTCTCCGACCAGGGCCAGACCATCGGCTCCGAAGAGGCCGGTTCGGCCCCGCTCTCCGACGACCTGCGCACCCGCGCCCAGGAAATCGTCGCCAAGATCGGATCCTGATCGCTCAACAGGCTCAGGGGGTCGGGCCCGAAGTCGGGTCCGGCCCCCAGTCTTGATTCCACCCCCCGTCCTGCAGTTCTTGGAGGTTCAGTGAGCACCATGGTCGACCCGGGCCCCGAGGCCCCCGAGGCCCCGCCGGTAGAGGCGAAACCGCCGACCCGCCTCGGCGACCTGCTGTTCAGCAAGGTCTCGCTGGTCTCCGGTCTCATCGTGATCCTCTTCCTGGCCGGGGTGGGCACCTTCCTGCTCATCCAGGGCCTGCCCGCCCTCGACGCCTCCGGTGAGGCGACGTACGGCGAACCCGACATCTGGAAGTTCGTCGGGATGCTGCTCTACGGCACGATCTACGCGTCGTTGATCGCGATCGTGATCGTGACCCCGTTGGCCGTCGGCCTGGCGCTGGTCATCTCGCACTACGCACCCAAGGCGCTGGCCAAGCCGGTCGGCTACCTGGTCGACCTGCTGGCCGCCGTACCCTCGGTCGTCTTCGGCCTCTGGGGGCTCGAGGTGCTCGCCCCCAAGCTGCTCCCGGCGTACAAGTGGCTCAACGAGCACTTCAGCTGGATCCCGCTCTTCGACGGCTCGGTGAACTCGCGTTCGCTGCTGACCGCGTCGATCGTGCTGGCGCTGATGGCGCTGCCGATCGTGACCGCCCTGCTGCGTGAGATCTTCGCCCAGACCCCGCGGGCCCACGAGGAGGCCGCACTGGCCCTCGGCGCCACGCGGTGGGAGATGATCCGCCTCGCGGTCTTCCCCTACGCCCGCTCCGGCATGGTCGCCGCGATCCTGCTCGGCCTGGGCCGTGCCCTCGGCGAGACGATGGCGGTGGCCATGGTGCTCTCCGCGACCGGCACCGGCTACCTCACGCTGAGCATCATCTCGGCGGAGAACCCGAACACCATCGCCGCCTTCATCGCCAACAACTACGCGAACGCCTCGGGCGACAAGATCAACACGATGATCTTCGCCGGCCTCGCCCTGTTCCTCCTCACTTTCGTCGTCAACTTCGCGGGCCGCTGGATCGCCACCCGCGGCCAGAACAAGGGGTGAGGTCATGACCCACACCGAAATCGCCGCACCGCAGGAGATGGCCATCCGGGCCGGCCAGCTGCCGCGCGCTGCGACGCTGCTGACCGTGGTCTTCGCGGTCGCCATCGGTGGCGTCGCCGGAATGTTGCTCGGCTCCGGATTCGCCGTCATGGTGCTGCTGGCCTGGCTGGTGTTCCTGGTCAGCCTGACCGCCTGGTCCACGGCCGTCGAGGGACGCCGCAAGGCCACCGACCGCCTGGTCAACGCCCTGGTCTGGTCGACCTTCGCGGTCGCCATGATGCCGCTGCTCAGCCTGCTCTACACGGTGATCGTGAAGGGCGGCCCGGTGCTCACGCCGAGCTTCCTGCAGAGCGACATGACGGGCTTCGCCTCGCTCGGCCAGGGCGGTGGCATCTACCACGCGATCATGGGCACGATCATGGTCACCGCGATAGCCGCGATCATCGCGATCCCGGTTGGCCTGTTCACCGCGATCTACCTGGTCGAGTACAGCGCGGGCTCCCGCCTGGCGAAGGTGATCACCTTCCTGGTCGACGTGATGACCGGCATCCCCTCGATCGTGGCGGGCCTGTTCGCCCTGTCGCTGTTCATCGTGCTGACCGGCGACCCGCTGCCCCGCCTCGGGCTCGGTGGCGGTGTCGCCCTGTCGCTCCTGATGATCCCGACCGTGGTCCGCTCCGTCGAGGAGATGCTGAAGCTGGTGCCCGACGACCTGCGCGAGGCGTCGTACGCCCTGGGTGTGCCGAAGTGGCGCACCATCGTCAAGGTCGTGCTGCCCACCGCGGTGGCCGGCATCGTCACCGGCATCACCCTGGCCATCGCCCGCGTGGCCGGTGAGACCGCGCCGCTGCTGCTGATCTGCGGCACGTTCCCCGAGGCGAACTGGAACCCGTTCAGTGGTGCGGTCCAGACCCTGCCCGTCTACATCTACAGCTCGCTGAACGGCACCACCGACGCCAAGTACGGCGACATCTGGACCGACCGGGTCTGGGGCGCCGCCCTGGTCCTGATCATCATCGTGATGGCGCTCAACCTCATTGCCCGCATCATCGGCAACATCTTCGCCCCCAAGACCGGGCGCTGAACGTAAGGAATCTGCACACCATGGCCAAGAGCATCGACGTCAAGGACCTCGACATCTACTACGGCGACTTCCTCGCCGTACAAGGCGTCAACGTCCACATCAAGGCACGGTCGGTGACCGCGTTCATCGGACCGTCCGGTTGTGGCAAGTCCACCGTGCTGCGGTCGCTGAACCGCATGCACGAGGTGATCCCGGGCGCCCGGGTCGAGGGCAAGGTCGTCGTCGACGGCCAGTCCTTGTACGGCGCCGGGGTCGACCCGGTCGCCGTACGCCGGCAGATCGGCATGGTCTTCCAGCGGCCGAACCCGTTCCCGACGATGTCGATCTACGAGAACGTCCTCGCCGGCAACCGGCTCAACGCCCGCAAGCTGAAGAAGCCCGAGGCCGACACGATCGTCGAGAAGTCGCTGCGTGGCGCGAACCTCTGGAACGAGGTGAAGGACCGCCTCGCCAAGCCCGGCATGGGCCTCTCCGGCGGCCAGCAGCAGCGCCTGTGCATCGCCCGCGCGATCGCCGTCGAGCCCGAGGTGCTGCTGATGGACGAGCCGTGCTCGGCCCTCGACCCGATCTCGACCGCGGCCGTGGAGGACCTGATCCACGAGCTCAAGTCCGACTACACGATCGTGATCGTCACCCACAACATGCAGCAGGCCGCCCGCGTCTCCGACGACACCGGCTTCTTCAACCTGAAGGCGGTCGGCGAGCCCGGTCACCTGGTGGAGTTCAACCCCACCACCAAGGTGTTCTCCAACCCCGACGAGTCCGCCACCGAGGCCTACATCTCCGGCCGCTTCGGATAATCCCTGACGTTTCGGCCCTTCCGTCGCGATACTCCCTGACGTTTCGGCCCTTCCGAGGGGATACTCCCTGACGTTTCGGCCCTTCCCTGAACGCTTGTCTCACGAGATCTTGCGCCGGAGACGCAACAGGGCAACGCGCTCGGACTCGCCAAGGTTCCGTCGCTCTTCGACCGTGAAGGTCGGGATCCACCACCTCGGCAGCTCAGTCGTCCAGTGCCGACGGGACGGCGCCGCGAACTGCGCCCGTTCTCGCGTCGCCCGCATCCGACCGGCCAACGACTCGCGAAAAGTGGTCTCACCGCGACGCACCGTCAAGCATTCGAGCCCCACGTTGCGAAATCGCTCAAGCCGGGTAGCGTCGATGACCTCTCTGCCCGGTGCCAGATGGACGCCCCCGTCGTACTCCATGACCACTCCGGCGACCTCGTCCAGCAGGTCGGGCGTGCCGAGGTGATTGCCGTACCTGTCGAAGATGGGTCGATTGGCCATCGGCTTCGGAAGCTCCGCGTCGATCTGCCAGACCAGGCTTGTCCGCTGCTCCCAGGGCGACCACGAGTTTTCTTCCAGGAACGCGCTGGCCTCGCGCAGCTGGGGCGCCCCCGTCCATCCCGGATGCTCGAGCCCATGCGCGCAGATCTCGTGTGCCGTGACCAGGTCGGAGTACGCCGCCATACTGAACGCCACGGACGCTTCCCGCATGCTGGTCGCATATCGCATCTCGTGCGTCAGGGACCGCACCGGATCGGTCGTGACCACACCGTCGACGACCGTGAGATCTGTCGGCAAGAGCCGCTCCTCGACCACCACGAATCCTGGCTGGCTCCGGATGTTGCGGTCACCAGTCAATATCCGGATGGGCAGCTGGGTCGCACCGTCAGGCGCGTACCCGTCGAACCACACCGCGCCATACCAGCGCAGACTCGCCCACCCGGTGATGCCCGCCCCGAGCGGCATGACCACGCTCGCTTCCACGATGCGCTGCTCGGCCCGATCCCCGTCGACGTACGCAGGCACGTAGAAGCCACGCGATGAGCGACGCCAGCCCGGACCACGCGCTGCCTTCGCCGAAGGCCCACCCGGCCGCCCTACTCGGACCGGGAGGACCAGGCCATCCCGGTGAGCAGCCGGCCAGGGACACGTCAGATCACCACCGTGGGAGACGGCGTACGGCGGCCCTCCCCGCGCACCGATCGAGGGATGTGCTTCCTGTTCGCGCATGCACGGATGGTGCACCGAACCGGCAATCTCTCGCTCGCGTCATCCACAGGTACGCCGACCGCACTGCGAGAACAACCGTGGTCGAGGGCCGAAACGTCAGGGAGTATCCCGAAGTTGGGGCCGAAACGTCAGGGAGTATCGAGAAGGGGAAAGCAGGTCAGCCGATGAAGATCTCGAGGGGGAAGTGGAGCAGGTAGTAGCAGATCACGGCGGCGAGGCCGGCCATCGGGAAGGTGAGCACCCAGGCCGTCACGATCGACTTTGCCACGCCCCAGCGCACGGCCGAGAAGCGCTTGGTGGCGCCGGCGCCCATGATCGCGGAGGTGATCGTGTGGGTCGTCGAGATCGGCGCGTGGAACGCGAACGCGGTCGTGTAGAGCACACCCGCACCGACCATCTCGGCGGAGAAGCCGCGCGGCGGGTCGAGGTGGATGATCCGGCGGCCGAGGGTGCGCATGATGCGCCAGCCACCGGAGTAGGTGCCGGCCGAGATCGCACCGGCGGCCGCGATGACCACCCAGAGCGGCAGCTCGTCACCGGCCGCGGCGTGACCGCTGGTGACCAGGGCCAGGAAGATCACGCCCATCGTCTTCTGCGCGTCCTGGAGGCCGTGGCCCAGGGCCAGGCCGGCCGCCGAGACGGTCTGCATCAGGCGGAAGCCGCGGTTGACCTTGTGGGGGTTGGCGCGACGGAAGAGCCACATGATCAGCAGCATCACCAGGAACGCGGCGACGAAGCCGAACAGCGGCGAGAGCACCATCGGTATGAGCACCTTGTCGATGATCGTCTTCCACGAGACCGTGGCGCCGCCCACGAGCGCGGCGCCGACGAGGCCGCCGATCAGGGCGTGGGAGGAGGACGAGGGCAGCCCGAAGTACCACGTGACGAGGTTCCACACGATCGCACCGAGCAGGCCGGCCATCACGATGACCAGCCCGTGTTCGACGTCGAACCCACTGGTGTCGATCACATCGCTGACCGTGTGCGCGACCTCCTGGCCGAGCAGTGCGCCGACGAAGTTCATCACCGCGGCGAGGATCAGGGCGACGCGTGGGGTCAGCGCACGGGTCGAGACCGACGTGGCGATCGCGTTCGCCGCGTCGTGGAAGCCATTGGTGTAGTCGAACGCGAGGGCGACGACGACCACCGCGATGACAATCGCGAGTTCCATCCGGTCAGGACTCCTTGACCGCGATCTGCTCCACGATGTTGGCCACCGTCTCGAAGGCGTCGATCGCCTGTTCGAGCGACTCCACGATGTCCTTCAGCTTGATCACCTCGAGGGCTTCGTACTTGCCGCTGAAGAGGCTCGCGAGGGTACGGCGGTAGTTCTTGTCGCCGGCGTTCTCGAGGCGGTTGATCTCGATCCAGTACTCGTCGAGGTCCTTCATCGCCTGGAGACGCGGCATCGCGTCGGCGGTGAGCTCGGCGCAGCGCTGGAGCACCTCGACCTGCTTGGACAGCTCGGAGGGCAGGTGCTCCACCTCGTAGAGCAGGATGAGGTCGACGGCCTCGTCCATCTCGTCCATCACGTCGTCGAGCCCGGAGGCCAGCGAGTAGATGTCCTCGCGGT
The DNA here is from genome assembly GCF_001427925.1 of Nocardioides sp. Root151. NCBI lineage: Bacteria > Bacillati > Actinomycetota > Actinomycetes > Propionibacteriales > Nocardioidaceae > Nocardioides > Nocardioides sp. Root151. Next base: position 102,664 of record NZ_LMGG01000007.1, on the reverse strand, counting down.
CGAACGGCGTCACGAAGGTGCTGTTCACCCGCCGCACGATGGCGTGGGTGGTCTCGTCGCACGCGTGCTCGGCGGCACGCATGCGCTCGGCAACCTCTTCGCGGTTGCTGTCGGCACCGAGCATCTCGGCGAGGAGCGCGGCACCCCCGACGAGGTGCTGGGCTTGTTCGGAGAAGAGGTCGTAGAAGGAAGAATCGACCGGACGAAAGCGGAAAGCCACGGAAAACTCCTGATGAGGAGGACCTGAACGCTGAACATGCTAGGGCCAACGTCGGCGCGTCGCGCAACTTGACCCTTCAGCGGCCCGGCGTGAACCCCCGCAGACGGAGGCTGTTCGTGACGACAAACACGGAGCTGAAGGCCATCGCGGCCCCCGCGAGCATGGGGTTGAGCAGCCCCGCAGCGGCCAGCGGGAGGCCCGCTACGTTGTAGCCGAACGCCCAGAAGAGGTTCCCCTTGATGGTCCGGAGCGTACGGCGGGAGAGGCCGATCGCGTCCGCAGCGAGACCCAGGTCCTCCCGGACCAGGGTCAGGTCGCTGGCCTCGATCGCGACGTCCGAGCCGGAGCCCATCGCGATGCCGAGGTCGGCCCGGGCCAGCGCGGCGGCGTCGTTCACGCCGTCGCCGACCATCGCCACGACCCGGCCCTCGTCCTGCAGGCGGCGCACCTCGGCCACCTTGTCGGCGGGCATCACCTCGGCGACGACTCGGTCGATGCCGACCTGGGCCGCGACGGCGGAGGCCGACCGCGCGTTGTCGCCGGTGAGCAGGACCGGCTCCAGCCCGAGCTCACGGAAGCGGCGTACGGCGTCCGCGGACGTCGACCGCACGGTGTCGGCCACGACCACGACACCGCGGACCCGGTCGTCGACGGTGACGACCACCGCGGTGTGTCCCTTGGACTCGGCCTCGTCGAGGGCCGTCGCGAGTGCGCCGTCGACCGAAACCTTGCGCCCCACCGAGACGGCGCGGCCGTCCACGGTGCCGGAGACGCCGATGCCGGGCTGGTTGGCGAACCCGTCGACGGCGGGGAGCACGCCGTCGTACCCGGCGACGATCGCGCGGCCGACCGGGTGCTCGGAGCCGTCCTCGACGGCGGCGGCGAGCCGCAACACGGTGTCCTGGGACTCACCGGGGGCGGCCACGACCGACACCAGCGACATGCGCCCGTGGGTGACGGTGCCGGTCTTGTCGAGCACGACGGTGTCGACGCGACGGGTCGACTCGAGCACCTCGGGGCCGCGGATCAGGATGCCGAGCTGGGCGCCTCGGCCGGTGCCGACCATCAGGGCGGTCGGCGTGGCCAGGCCCAGTGCACACGGGCAGGCGATGATGAGTACGGCGACCGCGGAGGTCAGTGCGAACGACAGGGGCGCGTCGGCGCCGATCCAGAAGCCGAGGGTGGCCGCGGCGATGGCGATCACGATGGGCACGAAGATCCCGGAGACCCGGTCGGCCAGTCGCTGCACGGGCGCCTTGCCGTTCTGGGCGTCCTCGACGAGGGTCGCCATGCGGGCCAGCTGGGTGTCGGCGCCGACCCTCGTGGCGCGCACGACGAGCCGGCCGCCGGCGTTGACGGTGGCCCCGGTGACCGCGTCACCCGGCCCGACCTCGACCGGCACCGACTCACCGGTGAGCAGGGAAGCGTCGACGGCTGACGTGCCGCTCTCGACCACGCCGTCGGTGGCCAGCCGCTCCCCCGGTCGTACGACGAACGCGTCGCCGACCGCGAGCTGTGCGACGGGGATGCGGGTCTCGACGCCGTCGCGCAACAGCGAGACTTCCTTGGCGCCGAGCTCGAGCAGTGTGCGCAGCGCCGAGCCGGCACGGCGCTTGGCACGGTCCTCGAACCAGCGGCCGACCAGCAGGAACGTGGTCACGCCTGCGGCGACCTCGAGGTAGATGTTGCCGGTGCCCGACTCGCGGCGGGGCCGCAGGTCGAACGGGTGCACCATGCCGGGCGTGCCGGCGGTGCCGAGGAACAACGCGTAGAGCGACCAGCCGAACGCGGCGATCGTGCCGACGGAGACCAGCGTGTCCATCGTCGTGGTGCCGTGGCGCAGGTTGCGCCACGCGGCGAGGTGGAACGGCCAGCCGCCCCAGACCACGACCGGCGCGGCCAGGGTGAGCGAGGCCCACTGCCAGTACTCGAACTGGAACCGCGGCACCATCGCCACCACGATCACCGGGATGGTGAGGGCGGCGCTGATCAGCAGGCGCTGCAGGGAGGCCCGCGCCGCAGCGTCGGCGGCGTCCCCAGCGGCGTCCTCAGACACGGCAGGGGCCTCATCCAGCGAGGTCGAGACCACGCCGTAGCCGGCGGCCTCCACCGTGGCCACGAGGTCGTCACGCGTGATCGTGTCGGCGAAGGTCACCTTGGCCTTCTCAGTGGCGTAGTTGACGCTCGCCTCGACCCCGGCGACCTTGTTGAGCTTGCGCTCGATGCGGTTGGCGCAGGACGCGCAGGTCATCCCCGAGATGAGGATCTCGGCCTCGGTCTGGGTCGACTCAGTGCTCATGGCCGTCTCCTTCCTCGGCGTGGTCGTCCTCGGCGGCACCGGCGCCCTGAACGGCGCCGACCGTGAACGCGACGCGGCGGACCGCGCCGTCGTGCTTGAACTCCAGGAACAGCCGGTGCGCACCAGAGGAGTCGGCGACCTCGAACGAGACCTGCGGGCCGGCCGGTCCCGCGAGCGGGTGCGCGTGGAGGTACTCGAACTTCCGGGCCTCGATGACGACCAGGTGGCCGTTGGCTCCGAGGTAGGGCTCGATGTCGGTGACCGGCTTGCCGTGGCGCGAGATCGTGAAGGTGACCTGGTCGTCGACCCGGGTCATCGCGACGGCGTACGGGCCGGTGCGTTGGAGCACGGTCGCGGCGGGCACGGACTCAGGCCGCGGGTGGTGGCCGCGTACGACCAGGGGCGCGGTGGCCACGAAGTTCTCGCCGGCGGTGGTGGCGTCGGCGTACACCTCGTAGGTGCCGGGAGCCAGGTCGAGGCGCGCGGTCCAACGACCGTCGGCGGACATCGTGGGGTGCACGTGCTGGAAGCTGGTCAACGCCGGCGTGCCCACCACGATCAGGTGCAGGCGCTTCTCGTGCACGACGTCGTAGTCGCGCAGCGGTTCGCCGTCAGCACCCACGAGGGTGAAGGCCACCCTCTTGTCGTCACCCGGGTCGACCTCGGGCCGCGCGAGCTCGAGCGTGTACGCCGGCTCGTGGCCGGCGTGCTCGCCGTCCCCCTCGTGGCTGTCCGAACCGCCCATGCCCTCGTGCTCCTCGGCCGCCACCTCGTCGGTGACGTCGGGGCCGGCGGCGCGGCCGACGTACACCGCAAGGCCGAAGACGACCGCCAGGCCGACCACGAAGGTCGCGATCCTCGTTCCGGTGCTCATGACAGCTGGTAGCCGGCTTCGGTCACGGCTGCCTCGACGGTCGAGCGGTCGAGCGGTTGGGCACTGGTGATGGTGACCTGCCCGGTCTCGAGGGTCACGTCGACGGCGTCGATGCCGGGGACCTCGAGCAGCTCTTCGGTGACGGACGCGACGCAGTGGCCGCAGGTCATGCCGGTGACGGTCCAGGTGCTGGTGCTGGTGCCTGTGGTGGACACGGTGCTCTCCTTCGACGGGACGGGGTCAGGAACGGACGAGGCGGGAGATGGCGTCGGTGGCCTCGCGGATCTTCTCCTGGGCCTCCCGGTCACCGACTCGGGCCGCGTCGACGACGCAGTGGCTCATGTGCTCCTCGAGCAGACCGATCGAGACGGCGTGGAGCGCCTTGGTCATCGCGGAGACCTGCGTGAGGATGTCGATGCAGTATTTCTCCTCCTCGACCATGCGCTGCAGGCCGCGGGCCTGCCCCTCGATCCTCTTGAGACGCTTGAGGTAGTCATCCTTGCGGTGGATGTAGCCGTGCTGGTGTTCGCTCATGAGAATAGGGTACCCCCCTAGGGTAAGCATCGCAAGAGCCGAAAAGAGCCGACTCCGTCGGGAGTCGGCTCGGGTCGGTGAACGACGGCAGGTCAGTCGGAGGGCGCAGGCGATTCCGGGGAGGAGGGCTCCGGCTCCGCCTCGACCGGAGTGACCCCGAGGATCAGGTCGATCTGCTCCTGGGTCAGTGACTCGTCGGACTCGCTGGCCGCGATGATCAGGCTGGTGGTGAGTTCAACCTCATCCAACAGCTCCTGGTCCTCGAGCGTGACGTCGAACTGGTCGTGCACGCGCAGCCCTCTCTCGTCCGAAGCGCCCCCGAGCCCGACTCTGGGCATGCCTCATGGACCATCGTGCCCTGTGTGGGGTGCTACGAAACGTAGGTGGCCAGCAAATGACCCAAAAATGACCCGAAGGCCCCACCCCCGCAGGGGGATGGGGCCTCCAGATGGAAGTCAGGTCAGGTGACCAGCTCCGTGTCGTGCTCGATCGATTCGATCAGAGCGGGCGAACGTTCTCCGCCTGCGGGCCCTTGGGACCCTGCGTGACGTCGAACTCGACCTTCTGGTTCTCGTCCAGCGACTTGTAGCCGTTGGTCTGGATGGCCGAGTAGTGCACGAAGACGTCGTCGCCGCCGTCCTCCTGGGCGATGAAGCCGAAGCCCTTCTCAGCGTTGAACCACTTGACGGTGCCCTGAGCCATTGCTCGTTACTCCTTTGTCGGGGCGAGAGGTCATCACTGCGACAACCCCGCATCAACTGCGGTGACACGTCGCTCCGACTCGTGGAGGCAGGCCCACGAAGAAGAAACGCCGTTGGATCACAAACTCCGCGGGCGTCAGCCATACTGGAACTTGCACCTGATGCAGACACGACACTACCAATCACGTACGGAAAAGAAACCGTCAAACCACACCGATTTCTCCGGATCCGGTGAACTCTTCGCAACAGCGGTGTAACGGGTCCCTCTGCGCTCAGGCCAGTGCCGGTGCGGCGTACGACGCAGGCGGCGGGCGATCGATCGTCGTACGCCGGGGTGCAGACGATCGCGTGGCGCGGGATATCGTGTGCCACCGCGGAACAGGAATCGCCGAACGCTCGCGCGACGTCCTGACCCGAGGGCCCTTAGCTCAATTGGCAGAGCTCCGGACTTTTAATCCGTTGGTTGTGGGTTCGAGTCCCACAGGGCCTACCCGGGCACTGACCCGTCGTGAATTGTCCCGTCCGGAACAATTCACGACGGGTCGGTGCGTCTCACATACGCGTCCGTGCGGCATAACGTGTCGCCGAGTGACTAGTTTTGCCTGATATGGCCCCCTTTTCGCGAGAAGAGCCGGGCGAGACCGACTCGGGCGAGACCGTGGAGGCCTCCGTGCCGGCCACCCTGGATCCGTTGACCGCACCCCTCGCGGAGGTACTCGGCGAGGCGCCGCACGCATCCACCGACACACATCTCTCGATCTTCGCCGACGAGCCGGACGACGCAGAGGACGCAGAGGACGCCGACGAGGCGGACCACGCCGAGGCGGACGAGCCCGACGAGGCCGCGTCTGACGACGTCGAGCCGAACTCCGACTCCACGGTTGACCCGCGGCCGACCGTCGCGGACCTGCCGATCGGCGTGGTCGACGTCGAGGACTTCAGTCCGTCGGCTCGCGTCGACGTCTTCGCGGCCCTGCGTGGTGACAGCGAACCAGTCGAGCCCGAGCCTGGATCACCCGAGCCCACGCCCGAGCCGGAGCCTGCGCGCGCCGGGCGCTTCGAGACCCTCGAGGAACTCCTGGCCTCGGCCACCCGGCGGTCCCACAGCCCGCAACCCGAGCCGGTCCGGGCCGCGGCCGAGGTCCCACCCGAACCCGAACCCGAGCCGGTATCTGTCCCACCCGTACCCGAACCCGAGCCGGAGCCCGTCCTGCCCGAACCCGAGCCCGAACCCGAGCCGGAGCCCGTGCAGACCGCCGTGCTGCCCGCCGTGGTGGCGACCCCGTCGGAGAGCCCCACGGCGAGCATGCCCGTCGAGCAGAACGTCAAGCCGACCGTCAAGCCGGACCAGGAGAACGTCGACCTCTCACCACGAGGCAGCTCGAGAGCCCTCCTGCTGGCGCTGCTCGGGCTCGCAGCCGTGGCCACCGCGGCCCTGGCCTGGTGGGCCTCGCAGCACCCGTCGACGACCACGCTCGTGCTCGCCGGAGTGGCAGTCGTGGTCACGTTGGCGCTCTGGAGGGCGCACGGCCGGTCGGCGCCGTCGACGGTGATGATCGAGCGGGGCAACCTCGACATCCGGACCCGGGACAGCCATCACCGCTTCGACCTGGCCAGTCCGACGACGAAGTACGAGACCGTCGGCACACCCGGAGGTCGCGGCTGGAAGGTGCTGATCCACCGCACCGGCATGCCGCCGTACGTCGTCGACGCGAGCCTGGTCGACGCCGCCGAGTTCACCCGGGTGCTCGAGCGACTCCAGCGTCAGGAGACCGGGATCCAGTAGCGGCGCTTGCCGTTGCGGACGTCCTCGAACTCGCCACCGTTGCCCTCGATGGTGCGACGCGACCCGACGTTCGACTCGTCGCAGGTGACCAGCACGCGGTCGATGCCCAAGGACACGGCGATCGGCAGGGACAGCGCCAGGGCGCGCGACGCGTGGCCCTGACGGCGTCGGGACGGGCGTACGGAGTACCCGATGTGGCCTCCCTCCTCGAGCAGGAACGGGGTCAACGCGTGCCGGATGGCGAGGTAGCCGACGAACTCGTCCCCCTCGACAATCCACAGGAACGTGCAGTGCACCCGGTCCTCGGGCAGCACGGTCGCGGGGTCGGCCTGGGCCAGGCGGTCCGCGACCATCTGCTCGAACGAGGCCCGGTCGGTCGCCGGCCGCGGCCCGAAGAATCCGGACCCGTCACGGTGCGTGTCGCCGAACTCGTCCTCGGCGGTGCACCAGGAGGCGTAGTGGCGGTCTTCGGGCTGGACCAGTTCGATCATGGTGCGGATCAGATCACAGGCCATCCGTCGGGACAAAACCAATATTTGCCGAGACCAACCTCTACTGTGCAGCCATGTTCGACTACCGCACCGACGACCGCACGCCCGAGGAGATCGAGCGAGAGATCGAGGCGGCTGGCGGTCTGGCGCAGAGCACCCGCGAGCTGATCGATGCGGTGATCCGCAGCACCGTGCCCGACGACGAGCTGATCGCGGTTCGCAAGGAGATCGACGCGCTCACCGCCCGGTTGCGGACCAGCCAGCTGGCCGGCCCGTACGGCATCGCGGTCACGCCCGACGCCGTCGCACACAACCACGGCAACAGCGTGGTCGGGCTCCGCAACGCGATCGCCCCGCCCCTGACGATGCAGCGCTCCAGCGAGGGGCGGGCCTGGGCCGACTTCACCCTCGGCGCCGCCTACGAGGGGCCACCCGGACTCGTCCACGGCGGCGTCAGCGCCCTGATCCTCGACCAGGTCTGCGGAGAGACGGCCGCGGCCGGCGGGGCGCCCGGCATGACCGGGCGACTGACCCTGAGCTACCGACGCGGCACGCCACTGGGCGACCTGCACGCCGAGGGACGCATCGTGAAGGTCGAGGGCATCAAGACGTACGTCGAGGCGCACATCTCCGACGCCGAGGGACCCACGGTGTACGCCGAGGGCCTGTTCATCCTCCCGCGCTGGGCACGGGAGCTGACCGACCAGCCGAAGCCGTCGACGTTCGAGTAGCGCTCAGCCCGCGTCGACGTGGACGCCGCGCTTGCCCTGGTCGGTGAGACGCGCTTCCTCGGCGGCCACCTGCTCCAGCTCGGCACGACGCGCCTCGAGCATGGCGTCGAACTCGCCCGGCTCGCTGACGAGGTCCTTGGCGCCGCCACCGAGCCGCTCCAGCGCCACGCGGGCGAAGATCTGCTGCTCGGTGACCGTGCGCTCGGACCGGTCGTTGCCGATGAACGTGATCGCCCAGCTCAACAGGGCACCGATGCGGTTCTTGAAGCCGGTCAGGTAGATCAGGTGCACGGCCAGCCACATCAGCCAGGCGATCACGCCGTTCAGCTTCAGCTTGCCGACGCTGGCGACCGCGCGGAACTTGCTGATGATCGCCATCGAGCCCTTGTCGAAGTACTTGAACGGCGCCTGCGGGGCCTTGCCCTTGAGTCGGTGGTCGATCTCCTTGGCGGCGTACTTGGCGCCCTGGATGGCCACCTGGGCGACGCCGGGGAGGTTGTCGAGCGAGATCATGTCGCCGAGCACGAACACCTCGGGGTGGCCCGGCAGCGTCAGGTCGGGGTTGACCGCGATGCGACCGGCCCGGTCGAGCGGGGCACCGCTCTGCTCCGACAGCGTCTTGCCGAGCGGGTTCGCCTGCACACCGGCGGCCCAGATCTTGGCGACCGAGTCGATGCGACGGGTGGTGCCGTCCTTGTCCTTCAGCTCGAGCCCGCGCTCGTCGACGCTGGTGACCATGGCGCCGAGCTGGACCTCGACGCCGATCTTCTCCAGCTCGCCCTTGGCCTTGGTGCCGAGCTTGGCACCGAACGGCGGCAGCACCTGGGGCGCGGCGTCGACGAGGATGATGCGGGCCTGCTTGGTGTCGATGCTGCGGAAGTCGCGCTTGAGGGTCTTGTGGGCCAGCTCGGCGATCTGGCCGGCCATCTCGACACCGGTGGGGCCGGCGCCGACGACCACGAAGGTCAGCAGGTGGTCGTAGGGCTCACCGCGGCTGGCGGCGTTCTCGGCCATCTCGAAGGCACCGAAGATGCGGCCACGCAGCTCGAGCGCGTCGTCGATGCTCTTCATGCCGGGGGCGAACTCGGCGAAGTGGTCGTTGCCGAAGTAGGACTGGCTCGCGCCCGCCGCCACGATCAGCGAGTCGTAGTGGGAGACCGTCTCGCGACCCAGCACGTGGTGGGTGACGGTGCGCGCCTCGAGGTCGATGCCGGTGACCGTGCCGAGAAGGACCTGCGCGTTGTCCTGCTTGGCCAGCACCTCACGGGTCGGCGGCGCGATCTCGCCCTGGGACAGGATGCCCGTGGCGACCTGGTAGAGCAGCGGCTGGAAGAGGTGGTGCGTGGTCTTGGCGACCATGGTGACCTCGACGTCGGACCGCTTGAGGGCCTTGGTGCCGAACAGCCCGCCGAACCCGGAGCCGATCACGACCACCTGGTGCTTGCCGTTGTTGCTTGCCATTCCCTACGGGCCTCTCTGTTTAACGCACGACGTCGATTGCTTGCCGTACCCCATGATCCCATCCGTCGGTCAATTCTCCGAACCGGGCCTGCACCGGAAAATTCGGCCAAGAAGATTGGTCGTTCAGGTTTCAACCGCCGAGATGCTGGGCAAGGGGAGGTCATGTGCCCCAATATGGGTGCGATCCCGAAATCGACGCTAGGTGCGCCATTGCCGTGAGCAGAGGTGAACTGACCCTCGAGTCCAGCCCGCGATCCGTGTCGGACGCGCGCCGCTGGGTCGCTTCGGCGTGCCATGACCTCGAACGGGAGGACCTCGTCGAGGCCGCCCAGCTGGGCGTCTCCGAGCTGGTCACCAACGCCCTGCTGCACGGCGCGCCCCCGATTCACGTGCGGGTGCGCGGCACCCATCGGCACCCGCGCATCGAGGTGCTCGACGGCTCGCGCACGCCACCCTCCCCGAACCACCGGATGACCCACGACGACGAGCTGCTGGCCACGATCGGCCGAGGCCTCGGCATGGTGGCGATGTCCTCCCATGCCTGGGGCGCCGAGCTGCTCGACGACGGCAAGGTGGTCTGGTTCGAGCCGGCCGTCGAGCCCGTGGACGAGCCCGACCTCGAGGGCCAGGTCTACCCCTCGAACAGTCCCGCGACCGGCCAGCCGTCCATGATCCGGAGCGATGACGGTCTACGCATCGACTACCCGGCCTTCCCGGTGCAGCTGTTCGTCGACTGGCGACGCCGGTTCCGGGACCTGCACCGCGAGCTGCGGCTCCTCTCACTGGCGCACGAGGACGACTACCCGGTCGCCAAGACCCTCACCGACCTGTTCGACCGGTTCTACGAGGAGGTGCAGCACACACTCGGCGTCGACGACATCCAGCGGGCGGTCGAGTCCGGGGTCACCACAGCGTCCATCCGCCTGGTCATCGCCCCCGAAGCACCGGCCGTCGTCGAGCAGATGATCGACGTCCTCGAGCTCGCCGACTCCTTCTGCCGCACCGAGCGCCTGCTCTCGCTCGCCTCCACCCACCAGCAGCGCGACTTCCAGAGGTGGTTCCTCGGCGAGCTGATCAGGCAGGCCGACGGCCAACCACCGGTGATCTGGACCGGCGACGACTCCGTCCACCTGCCGGAGCCACGCATCTCGTGAGGGGACAGCAGATCACCCCGTCGCAGCTGGCGGTGGTGTCGCTCGGGGGCGCGCTCGGCGCATGCGCGCGCTGGGCACTGTCGACCCGGTTCCCGGTGGGCGACGACTTCCCGTGGGTCACCCTCTGCATCAACGTCGGCGGCTCCCTGCTGCTGGCGCTGCTCCCCGCCCTGCTCGTCGTACGCCGCCACCAGCTGCTGCCACTCTTCCTCGGCACCGGGGTGCTCGGCGGGTTCACCACGCTGAGCACCTTCTCGGAGGAGACCCGGGCGCTGCTCGCGAGTGGCTCGTTCCTGGCCGTGCCCTACGTGCTCGTCACGGTGCTGGCCGCGGCGTTCGCCGTCGAGCTCGCCCACCACTGGTCGACGCCCGCGGCCCAGCAGCTGTTCGACGACGAGGAGGGCGACGAATGACCATGCTGCTCGTCGCACTCGGTGCGGCCGTCGGCGCACCCCTGCGATTCGTGGCCGGCCACTACCTCGACCGCGACGTGCCTCGCGGCACCCTGCTGGTCAACGTGGCCGGATCGTTCCTGCTCGGCCTGTTCAGCGGCCTCGCGCTGTCGGACCACGCCTGGGCGCTGCTCGGCGTGGGCTTCTGCGGCGGGCTCACCACGTACTCCTCGTTCGCCGTACAGACCTCGCGCCTCGGCGTCCGGCGCGGTACGGCGTACGCCGCCGCCACGCTGCTGGCGTCGCTGGCCGTGTGCGCCCTCGGCTACTGGAGTGTCCGGCCCTGACGCATCGGCCGTGAGGGCTCAGGCGTAGCCGAGGCCGTGCAGCTCGGCCTCGCCGATGCCGAAGTGGTGCGCGATCTCGTGGACCACGGTGATCCGCACCTCGTCGACCAGCTCCTCCTCGGTCTCGCACATCTCCTGCAGCGGGTTCCGGAAGATGAAGATGCGGTCGGGCAGCGCGGCCGAGTGGTTGGCCGTGCGCTCGGTCAGCGCGACGCCGTCGTAGAGCCCCAGGAGGTCGGGGTCGTCGGCGGGCGGCTCGTCCTCGACGAGCACGACGAGGTTGTTCACGAGCGCGGCGATCTCGTCGGGGATGTCGTCCAACGCCCGGTCGACGAGCGCCTCGAAGGCGGTCCGGTCGAGCTCGATCATGCTGCCGGGTTGGTGGCCGTGACCACCCAGGTGTGGGCGATGGGGCGCACGGCGCCGTCCACGAGGTGACGGCGCAGCTCGGCCCGGACCTCGTCGACCAGGGAGGCCCAGCCGTCGGGTCCGAGCGTGGGCTCGAGCTCGGTGCGAGCGGACTGTCCGGTGGTGGTCGCCAGGATCACCGAGAGTCGCTCCTCGACACCGTCGGTGCCGTCGAACCCGTAGTCCAGCGGGGCGTCCTGGGCGACGAGGTCGACGTCGGCCCAGCCGGCCCCGGTCAGGATCTCGCGCACGCGCTCGGGCTCGCCGAACGCCTGCGGTCCGGGGGCGCCTGCGTCCTCGCCCTCGCCCTCGTCCGGCGCCATCCGTGCGGTGAGCACCTCGGTGCCCAGGGTGAAGATCTCGTTCTCCCCCGAACGCCAGCAGACGAAGGCCAGTCGGGCTCCCGGAACACAGGCGCGGCGGATGTTGGCGAAGGCCGCCACCGGATCCGCGAAGAACATCACCCCGAAGCGCGAGACGACCCGGTCGAACCCGCCGGCCCCGCCTTGGAGCAGGTCCTCGGTCTGGGCGTCTGCCAGGAGCACCTCGGCAGCAGGCACCCGGCGCCGTGCGGCCTCGACCATCGAGTCGGAGATGTCGACGCCGACCGGCGTCGTGCCTGCCGCGTCCGCCAGTTCGAGCAACGTGCCGAAGCCGCAGCCGACGTCGAGGACCCGCTGGCCCGGAACGAGCTCCGCGGCCGCGATGACGGCGTCGGCCATCGGCGCCATGGTGGCGTCGAAGATCCGCGCGTTGGCCACCCATCCGACGCCCGTGCTGGACCAGCCCTGCCGCATCTCTTCGTTGTCCACGGTGACCAACCTAGGGGAACGAAAAAAGCGAGGCCCACGCTTTCGCGTGGACCTCGCACTCTGCGACCCCGACGGGACTCGAACCCGCGGCCTCCGCCGTGACAGGGCGGCGCGCTAACCAACTGCGCTACGGGGCCAGGTTGTGCTTCCCAGTTTCTCACTGCGAAGCCGCTGAACAATAACCCATGGTTGCCGGTGCCGCCCAATCGGGCGGAAACCGCTGTTCAGCTGGTACCCCCAACGGGATTCGAACCCGTGCTACCGCCGTGAAAGGGCGACGTCCTAGGCCACTAGACGATGGGGGCTGGGACTGTGCCGCCCCCACGTCGTACGACGCACGGGCAGGCCGATACAGCATAGGGGCAGGCCCGGGAAGTCACCAAAGCGAGCGCGTTTTCACCGATCCCCCGGGTCTGGGGTAATCTTCTCCGCGGCCCGGCCAGGTAGCTCAGTTGGTACGAGCGACCGACTGAAAATCGGTAGGTCGGCGGTTCGACCCCGCCCCTGGCCACCACCTGAAGGCCGCAGCCCGGACTCCTCCGGACTGCGGCCTTCTTGCAGGTCCGGACGCGTGAGCACGACTGCGCTGAGTGCGCGTACTCACCACGGTTGAGCCGCGCGGACGACGCGCGAACCGGCGCCGAGGCGCGACGATCAGGACATGTTCCGATACGCCGACCCCGAGGCCTGCCCAGCCTGCCGCGCCCCGATCCCCAGCGGGTGCCTGCAGTGCCCGCAGTGCGACACGCAGCTCACCGGCACGATCGCCCAGCGGCTCTTCCGCACGCTGACCCACGCCGACTCCCTCGTCGCCGAGCTCGCCGCACTCTCGGCGAACTCCACGGCAGCGCGTACGGCGGCGTACGCACCGCTCGGTCCAGATCCGGTGGGGGTCGGCGTGCTCCTCTCCGCACCTGCTGCTGCACCGGCGGGCTCGATGCTGCCGCCTGACCTGCCGACGTTCCCGAGCGCGATGCCGGGTCTGCCCGGGCGCCGGCAGCCGGGCACCGGTCTGAGCGGCTCGTCGGTCCCGAAGATCCTGCTCGGCCTGGGTGCGACCTGCCTGCTGGTCGCGGCGCTGGTCTTCCTCGCCGTGGCCTGGTCGGCCCTCGGGGTCGGCGGCCGCACCGGCGTCCTCGTGCTGCTCACCGCGACCGCCGGCGCCCTGACCTGGCTGATGGCCCGCAAGTCCCTGTCCGCGGGCGCGGAGGCGTTCATGGCGCTGGCCCTGGGTCTGCTCACCCTCGACGTCTTCGGCGCGCGCAGCGCCGGGTGGCTCGGCGACCTCGGCAGCCAGGGCTTCACTCTCGTGCTCGGTGTCGTGCTCGCGGCGGCCGGACTCGGCGGCGCGCTCGCCCTGCGCAGGAGCCCGGTCGGTGCCCTGATCACCGGTCAGGTCGTCGGTGCCCTCGGCGTGGGCCTGGTCGTCTCGGGCCTCCCGGAGGTCAATCCCGACGTCAACGCCCTGCAGGCGACCGTCAGCCTGGTTGCCGTCGGTGCGCTGGCACACGTCGTCCACCGACTGCACCTGCAGATCGCAGCGATCCTGCTGGCCGTCGGTGCCTCCATGATCTGGGTCTCGCTCGCCCTGCTCGGCCTCTCCCGTCTCGACTTCACGCCGACCTTCGCCGAGGTGTGGGGCGGCCTCGCGATCTGGCCGACCCTCGTGGCCGCCGCGATCGCCGCCGCACCCGTTGTCAGGCACCCAGCGATCGTCCGGATCCCAGTGGCCATGCGGGTCCTGAGCCTCGGCGTGGCCGTCGCACTCTTCTCCCTGGTCGTCACCCTGCCGTCCTTCGACGAATCCGCGACCTTGGTCTCGCTGGTCGAGCTGGCCATGGTCGCGACCGCGGGCGCCGGCAGCTTCGTCGTCGCCCGACCCTGGCGCGCGGCACTGGCCGCGCCACCGGTGGTCGCCGCAGCGGGCCTGCTCGGTGCGGTCAGCGTGCTGGTCGGCACCGCGCTGAACGCTCTCCTGTCCGTCGGATTCGACGGGGCCGCAGCGACCGTCGCGCTGGAGCAACCCGACCTCGCCTGGCACTGGCCGCTGCTGCTGCCCGCCGGCACCCTCGGTGTCCTGCTGGCCGCCTGGTTCGTCGCCGGCCTCGTGCGTGATGTCCCGATCAAGCGGGTCGCCGTGCCGATCGCGCTGACGGTCGCAGCCTCGGCCGCCCTTGTCCCCGCCTTCTACGGCGTGCCGCTCGCCGTCGCGGTCGGGGTGCTCCTCGCGGGCGCGGCGGTGCTGGTCGGCCTCGGCGTCGCGGTCCACGGCGAGCTGCGCGTCGTCGCGCTGGTCCTGGCCACTCCTGTTGCCGGCCTGGCGCTGATGGCGTCGTTCCAGAGCGACGTGCTGACCGCCGTGACCACCGGGCTGCTCGGGCTGGCGGCCGTCGCCCTGTCGCTGAGCGCTTCGGCCGTGCTGCGCACCGTGGGTGACGTGCTGTTCGTGCCCGCCGCGGCCGTGTGCGCCTGGACCGTTCTCGACCTGGGCGGCACGGCACCGGAGTGGCGTTCACTGGCCGTGCTGCTCATCGCCGGCGCCTGGGCGATCCTCGGTGCCCGCATCGAGCGGGAGGTGCCGGCGGCGGCCACGGCACTGGTCGGCGTGGCCCTCGGACTCGGCGCCACGGGCAGCATCGACCAGACCTGGTTGGCGATCGACCTCACCGTCGCCGGTGTGCTGACCCACGTCTCCGCACTCGCCAACACGCACCGCCGGTTCCTCGGTTGGGCGGGCCTGGGGTTCATGGTGCTCGCCCAGTGGGTGCGGATGGCCGATGTCGGCGTCGAGACGCCCGAGGCCTACACGCTGCCGCTGGCGTCGGTGCTGGTCGCCGTCGGCGTCATCGGGATGCTGCGGGCTCCGTCGTTGCGCAGCACGCGCGCCCTGGTGCCCGGCCTGCTGCTGGCCCTGGTGCCCTCGCTCCTGCTGTCGCTCTCCGACCCGGTCTCGCTGCGTGCGCTTCTCCTCGGCCTGGGCTGCCTCGCGGCCGTGGTGGCGGGCGTGGGCCTGCGCTGGTCGGCGCCGCTCGTGGTGGGCGCCTCCGTCGGGCTCGCGCTGGTGCTGCGGGAGGCGTCCTACGCCAACGACCTGCCGCAGTGGGTGATCATCGGCGGGATCGGTCTGGTGCTCACCGCGGTCGGCATCACCTGGGAGAGCCGTCTGCGTGACGTACGGCGGGCCAGCGCCTACCTGCGTCGCCTGCGCTGACCGCTCCCCCGGCGGACGGGCGGGACCGCCTAGGCTGCTGCGGGTGTGGTCGACATTCTCGGAGGTGCACCGGGCCCGTCCGGTCCGGCTCGTCGGGCGCGAGCGCCGCAGCGGCTTCCTGTCCCCGTTCGTCGCGGTCGAGGTGGAGCTCGGCACCCATGACGTCCCCGGCCGCGTCGTGGCCGGCCTCACGGTCGGCGGCCACACCCTCGACTGCTGGTACGACGGCGGACGGAGACTGGCCGGCATCGACCTGGTCGACCCGCAGGGCAAGGTCACCCACCACCGCAGCCGCAGGCACGGGCGCCCACCGACGCCTCCGGACGCCCTCGGAGTGATGCTGACCGGACGCCAGCTGACCGTCCTGACCCGGATCGACGGCGTGTGGACCGCACGGGCCCGGGTGGAGCTCGAGCACGACGTCGAGCCGGCCGACCTCGTCCCGCACGTGGCGTGGCAGCCGCGCGCAGGTGACGCCGCCCCCTCCCCGGTCGCGAGCTGGCGCTCGGGCACCACCGGGCAGCTCGGCCTGCGCGACGTGCACTTCGTGGCGAATGCGGACGGGTCGGCGTACCTGCGTGAGGGGCTGGCCTTCCTGACGATGACGCACGCCGGTCCCGGGTTCTTCGGCACGGCCCGCTGCGGCGTGTGGTCGTTCGACCCGACGACGTACGCGATCGAGCACTGCAGCGACCTGTGGTTCCGCCGGGACGGCGTGGTGCGCGGCGACCACGCCACCCACGTGGTCCGCGACGCCGACCGCTGGCTGGTGGCCGCCAGCAGCTGGGCCACCTTCGACCACGCACCCGAGGCAGGTCGGAGCGTCGACATCGGGCTGGCCACCAGCGAGGCGAACCTGCTGACGGGAGAGCACGTGCTCGACACCGCACCCCTCGGCGTACCGACCGGGGACCTGCCGGCCCCGGTGGTCGGCACCTGGGACCCGCACCTGACCCGGATCGACGGGCACTGGCACCTCGCCTTCGTGGCGGCGCGCAGGTTCTTCGACTTCTACCCGGCGCTGGCCCGCGCCGAGGTCGCCGGGAGCCTCGACGGGTGGCGCCTCCTCGGCGCCGCCACCGACCGGCGGGCCACGGAGGGCACCGTGATCGCCCGAGTCGACGACCAGTGGCGGGTGCTGGCCAGCGACGGGCCGGAGGGCCGCTCCGGACAGCGCCGGCGGTTCCCGGTCTTCGATCTCGCGATGGACGAGGTCGGTGCACTGTCCGCCGAGCACCCGACCAACATCCCGTGGCCGTCGGTCCTTCCGCTCGACGACGGCGGGGCGCTGATGGTCACCTTCGACGGCACTCCGGCAGGTGGCGACCTCTGCGGCTACGGCACGCACGGCGACCTGGTCGTCCTGCGCGCCCCCGCGGCGCGAACCACGGCGCGAACCACGGCGCGAACCAATGGCGCCTCCGGTGCATCACACCTCGTGCAACCGCCTGAGAGACAGGAACGACCATGAACCGCATTGCCGCGATGGCCATCGCCTCGGCCGCCGTGATCGGCATCGTCGGCGGCACGTACGCCGCGACCTCGGGTGTCCTCGAGAGCGACGACGGGAACGGTTCCGCCGGCACCACCGGCACGGAGTCCTCCACCCCCGGCGACACCCAGAATCCCCCGGCCACGGACCAGCCGTCGGGGACCGCGTCGACCGAGACGCCCGGCACGGACGACGAGCCACTGCTCTACATGGTGGGCGGCACGATCCACGACGGTGACACCAGCGTGCAGGTCTCCGGGTTCCGGATCGGCGAGGTGTCCTCGCTCCAACGGGTGGCCGGTGGGTGGCTGGTCGTCTCGCGCACCTCCTCCCAGGACGCCCAGTTCAGGGCGGCCTTCGTGGACCCCTCCGGCGAGACCACACCGATCGGCGGCACGTTCGTCGGCACCTGGGACCTCAACGACAACCGCGACTCGTTCGTCGCGATGTACGACGGCGCCTACCAGGTCCGTGACGCCCGCTCGGGCAAGGTGCTGCAGACCATCACCGTCGACGGCGAGGGCGAACCGTCGGGCGAGGCCGCGTTCAGCGAGGACACCCTGGTGACGGCGTGGTTCGGCGACGACGGCCCCACCCTCTACGGCGTCGACTCCTACTCGGGTCGCCAGTTCAAGATCGTCGGCGACGTCTACCAGATCCGAACCGGGCCGGTCGAGGACCTGATGACCGCCTCTCGCACCGACGGCAAGGAGTGCCTGACCGGCGGCTCGATCGTCGACCCCGACGGGTGGTGGTCGCAGTGCAGGTTCCGCGGCTACGGCACCCAGGCCGACTACAGCCCCGACGGGACCCGCCTGCTCGCCGTACCGGCGGACACCGAGGGCATGGGCCCCGGCCGGTACGCCGTGCTCGACGCGAGGACCGGCAATAAGATGACCACGTTCACCACCCCCGAACTCGGCCAGGAGGCCTACTGGGCCGGTGACGACGAGGTCTTCGTGCACGCCTTCAAGGACGCCGACTTCAACGGTGGCGTGATCTACCGGTGCTCGCTGTCCGGCTCCTGCGAGGTCGAGGTCAGCTCCGACCAGACGCTCGTCGTCGGCACCACCGCGTAACCCCCACCGGCTGATCTACCCGCCTCCCCACCGGCCCATCTACCCGCCTCCCCACCGGCTGATCTACCCGCCTCCCCACCGGCTGATCTACCCGCCTCCCCACCCCGACCAGACAGGGACGACCATGAACCGCACCGCCGCAATGGCCATCGCCTCGGCCGCCGTGATCGGCATCGTCGGCGGCACGTACGCCGCCACCGGACCCCTCGACGGCAAGGGCACCGGCGGGGCCGCCGACGACAGCACCGGCGAGCCGACCTCGCCGTCGACCGGCTCGACCGGCAAGCCGACGAAGGAGCCGTCCACGAAGCCTTCCTCCACGGCGACCGACAGCCCGAACGACCAGCCGGCGACCGGGCAGGGCGACCTGCTCTACATGCAGGGCGGGACCATCCACGACGGTGACACCGAAGTGCTGGTCTCGGGGTTCAGGCTGGGCGACGTGGCCGGCCTGCACCGGGTCGCCGGCGGATGGCTGGTCGTCGAGGGGACCAGCGACCAGGAGCCGTCGTACGACGCCACGTTCGTCGACCCGGACGGCGAGACCACCGAGATCGGCTCGTTCTTCGGTGCGTACGACGTCAACACGGACGGCGACTCGATCGTCGCCCAGTTCGACGAGTCCTCGCGCTACGAGGTCAGGGATGCCCGGTCCGGCAAGATCATCCAGGCGATGGACATGAAGGTCGACGGGACCCCTGACGGGGGCGCGTCTTTCGGTGTCGGCGACCTCGTGGTGACGGCCTGGCGCAACACCGACCAGTCGGTCAAGCTCGTCGGCTGGAACCTCTACGAGAACGCCAAGCTGGAGCTGATGGACGGCATGCACGCCGTCGGGACGGCTCCGCAGCGCAACATCGTGGCCGGGTTCGACGACCGGGACCCCGCCTGCCTCAAGGGCGGCTCGCTCTTCACCGAGGCGCCACTGTGGCGCAACTGCGACGTCCGTCCTTGGGGCATGCTGCCGCTGTTCAGCCCGGACGGACTGAGGATCCTGGGGATCCCGGACGACACCGAGGGCTTCGGACCCACCCGGTTCGAGATCCTCGACGCCCGCAACGGCAGGAAGAGCGGGTCTGTCAAGGCGCCCGAGTTCGCGGAGCACGCCGAGTGGGCCACCAACGACAGCGTCTTCGTCACCGGCTACCAGGACACTGACATGAACGGTGGCGTGATCTACCGGTGCTCCCTCAGCGGCGGCTGCGAGACCGAGGTCGACTCCGACCAGGCCGTCGTGCTCGGTTCGCCCGGCTGATCACTCGTGGGTGCGCAGCAGGGGGCGGACCGCGTTGCGGGCGGCGTGGATGCGTGACTTGATCGTGCCCAGCGGGGTGTCGAGCAGGCGCGCGATCTCGTTGTAGTCGAGCTCCTGCACGTCGCGCAGCACCAGCGGCTCGACCAGCTCGGGGTGGGTCGAACCGAGCACCTCGAGCGCCTCGAGCAGGTCGAGCCGGCTGCCGGCGATCACGCTGGTGGTGCGCGGGTCGGCGTGCACCGGCATCTCGTCGGTGGGCCGTTCGGAGGCCCGGCGCTTGAGGCTGCGGTACGTCGACCGCGCACTGTTCGAGGCCACCGCGTGCAGCCAGGTGGTGAACTTGCTGCGCCCGCCGAACGTGCTGATCTTGGTGGCGACCAGCATCAGGACGTCCTGGGCTGCCTCCTCGGCGTCCTCCGGATAGAGCAGCATGCGGCCGCAGATGCGGCGTACCCGCGGCTGGATCGCGGCCAGCAGGTCCTCGAGTGCCTCGCGGTCACCGGCCGCCGCACGGGCGGCCAGCTCCTCGAGGTCGGGCGGTTCGGTCGTGACACTGGACATGCGTTCCCCCTGAAGGCTCCCGGATGCTTCGTGCGGCACAATACCCATCGTGTCCCTGCCAGAGCTTCTCGGTCGACTCCAGCGGGTGGACCGCATCGGGGTCGGTGGGTTCGCCACCGTCTGGCTCTACCACGACGACGAGCTCGACTCCGACGTCGCCGTCAAGGCACTCGCCGAGAACTGGGCACAACGCTACGACGTACGCGACCGCTTCCTCGAGGAGGCGCGCATCCTGCGCCGCGCCGACTCCGACCACGTGGTGCGGGTCTACGACATCGGCGAGGCCGACGGCACGCCCTACTTCGTGATGTCGTACGCCGACCGCGGCTCGCTGGCCACCCTGCTCGAGCCCGGGCGCCCCCTGCCGGTCGACCAGACCGTCGACCTCGTCGACCAGGCCGCCGCCGGGTTGTCCGTGCTGCACGGACACGGCGTGATCCACCGCGACATCAAGCCGCACAACCTGCTGCTCAGCTCACGCGGCACTCCCCTGTCCTCGTCGGGGGGCACGAAGCTCCTGGTCGCCGACCTGGGCGTGGCCAAGGCGATGCTGCACGCCAGCGGACTGACCCAGGTGGTCGGCACCCCGGCGTACATGGCGCCCGAACAGGCCACCGGCGCCCCGCTCGACACCCGCGCCGACGTGCACGCCCTGGGCGCCGTGGCCTACCAGATGCTCACCGGGAAGCTGGCCCGCGAAGGCGGCATCGGGTCGCTGATCGACGCCAAGCCGCCGGTGGCGGCCTCGACCCTCGCGCCCCTGCCGCCAGCGGTCGACAGCGTGCTGTCCCGGGCCCTGGCCACGGAGCCCGACGACCGGTGGCCCGACGTCGGCACGTTCGCCACGGCCCTGCGCACGGCGCTCTCGGACCAGACCACGGTCCGGCGTACGCCGTTCGTGCCCGCGGCAGCCCCGCTGCCCGCCCGGTCGGCTGCATCGACGCCGGAACCGCTGCCCCAGCCACCAGACGCCTACCGTGCGGGCTCGTCGATGCGCGGCTGGGTGTTGGTCGTGACGTGCCTGATCGTGCTGGTGGCCACGTTCGGCGTGGCCTACGGTCTCACCCGACTGGTGGAGTGAGGCTCAGCCGTCGTTGTCGGCGCCGAGAAGCTCCATGACCTCGGACTCGCGGAAGCGGCGGTGACCGCCCAGGGTGCGGATCGAGCCGATCTTGCCGGCCTTCGCCCACCGGGTCACGGTCTTGGGGTCCACACGGAACAGGGCAGCGACCTCGGACGGCGTGAGCAGGTTCTCAGCGTCCGACTGGGGGGAGTTCATGAATCCTCTTTCGATGTGAAATGTCCGGGTTCTCCCCAGAGTTTGCCATAGCCAAGCGTCTGCCCCAAGCGGACGGCGCGCCCCGTGGTTTCCCCGTGGGGTGCGGCATTCAATACAGTGGAACGAGACCAGCGTCACCCTCGCCGGTCACGACACCCACGGCACCGCACCACCCCCGCGGAGCCACGCACAGAAAGGTCGCCATCCGTGACCCCCACACCCGACGTGTTCGAGACCGAGCACGAGCAAGTCGTCTTCTGCCACGACGAGCCCAGCGGACTCAAGGCCATCATCGCCGTCCACTCGACCGCCCTCGGCCCGGCCCTCGGCGGCACCCGCTTCTACCCCTACGCCACCACCGCGGACGCCCTCTCCGACGTGCTGAACCTCTCCCGCGGGATGTCCTACAAGGCCGCCCTGGCCGGGCTCGACCTCGGCGGCGGCAAGGCCGTCATCATCGGCGACCCGAACGCGATCAAGGGCGAGGCCCTGCTGCGCGCCTACGGCCGGTTCGTGGAGTCGCTCAACGGCCGCTACTACACGGCCTGCGACGTCGGCACGTTCAGCGTCGACATGGACGAGATCGCCCGCGAGTGCTCCTACGTCACGGGTCGCACCGTCGCCCACGGCGGTGCCGGCGACTCCTCCGTGCTCACGGCGTACGGCGTCTTCCAGGGCATGCGGGCAGCGGCCGAGGCGACGTGGGGCGAGCCCACCCTCGGCGGGCGCACCGTCGGCATCGCCGGTGTCGGCAAGGTCGGCCACCACCTGGCCCGCCACCTGGTCGACGACGGGGCCTCGGTGGTCGTCACCGACGTGTGGCAGCCCGCGATCGAGCGGATCCGCGACGAGCTGCCCGCGGTCAGCGTGGTCGACTCCACCGAGGCTTTGGTCGCCTCACAGCTCGACGTCTACGCACCGTGCGCACTGGGTGGCGCAATCACCGACGAGGTCGTCGAGACGCTGTCGGCGAAGGTGATCTGCGGCGCCGCGAACAACCAGCTCGCCCACTCAGGGGTCGAGAAGGCGCTCGCCGACCGCGGCATCCTCTACGCCCCCGACTACTGCGTGAACGCCGGCGGACTGATCCAGGTCGCCGACGAGCTCGAGGGCTTCGTCTTCGAGCGCGCCCAACAGCGCGCCAGCGGCATCCTCGACACCACCCGCGCGGTCTTCGAGACCGCGAAGGCCGACGGCGTGCCGCCCGCCATCGCGGCGGACCGGCTCGCCGAACGGCGCATGCGCGACGTGGGCCGCCTGCGCGGCCTCTGGCTGAGTTGAACGCAACGGTTGAGTGCTCAGGTGGTTGCCAGGGCGGCCACCTGAGCACTCAACCCAAGGCGATCGCGTCAGTCGGGTCGCGAGTCGGACGACCAGTCGTCGTACTCGTCGTCCTGCTTCGAGTCCGGCTTCTGCTGGTCACTCTCGGCAGTGCTTCCGTGCAGTTCCTGGGCGAGCGCCCCGAAGTCCGTCTCGTGAGTGCGGTACTTCAGGTCGCGTGCGACCTTGGTCTGCTTGGCCTTGGCCCGGCCGCGTCCCATAGGATCGACCCCTTCGCGCGCTTGGCCGGGAATGCACGGCGGGCTACGCCGAGACTCCCGGACTATCTGGTCTATTTCTCGTGAGGACAACGCTACCTGAGCGATGGGTGTTCCCGCACATGCAGGTCCGCTAAATCGTCACGAACCCGCGGAAATCACCAGCCGGAGTGCTGACCGACCAGCTCGACGGACCCATTTCCGGCGCTCACCGAGCCGGCCACCCAGGCCCGGATGCCGAACCTGCCCAGCACCTCGATGGCCTTGTCGGCGTCGTCGGGGGCGGTCAGCGAGACCATCCCGACGCCGCAGTTCAGGGTCTGCTCGAGGTCGGCCTGCGGCACGTTGCCCACCCGGCGTACGACGTCGAAGATCGGCTGCGGGGTCCACGTGGAGCGGTCGAGCGTGGCGTTGAGCTCTTCGGGCATGACCCGGGCCAGGTTGGCGGCCAGGCCGCCACCGGTGACGTGCGACATCGCGTGGGTCTCGGTCTCGTCGGCGAGCGCGAGGCACGCCTTGGCGTAGATGCGGGTGGGCTCGAGGAGCTCCTCGCCCAGCGCCCGGCCGAGCTCGTCGACGTGGCGGTCGAGCTGCCATCCGGCAGTGTTGAGCAGGACGTGGCGCACCAGCGAGTAGCCGTTGGAGTGCAGGCCTGAGGCCTCCATCGCGATGACCGCGTCACCGGGACGCACGCGACCGGGGCCGAGCAGCCTGTCGGCCTCGACCACGCCGGTGGTCGCCCCGGCGACGTCGTACTCGTCGGGGGCCAGCAGGCCGGGGTGCTCGGCGGTCTCGCCGCCGACCAGCGCGCAGCCGGCCTCGACACAGGCCTCGGCGATGCCCTTGACGATGGCCGCGATGCGCTCGGGGACGACCCGGCCGGTGGCGATGTAGTCGGTCATGAACAAGGGCTCGGCACCGCAGACGACCAGGTCGTCGACGACCATGCCGACCAGGTCGAAGCCGATCGTGTCGTGCTTGTCCATGGCCTGGGCGATGGCGACCTTGGTGCCGACACCGTCGGTGGAGGTGGCCAGCAGCGGACGCTCGTAGTTCTTGAGTGCGGAGGCGTCGAAGAGCCCGGCGAAGCCACCGAGGCCGCCGATCATCTCGGGACGACGGGCCTTCTCGACCCAGCCCTTCATGAGGTCGATCGCACGGTCAGCCGCCTCGATGGAGACGCCGGCCTGGGCGTAGGCGTTGCCGGCGGGCGACTCGACAGGTGACTCGGTGGGGGGCTGGGTCACTTCGGTTCCTTGTTCTCGTGGTCTGGTCGGTCAGGGACGGTCGAGGGCGTCCGCGGCCCCACCACCGGCGAGCGAGGTGGCCAGGCCGTCGGCCTCGATCAGGCGCCCCTGGGCGGTGATCGGCAGCGTCGACGACTCGAGCAGGCCCTTGCCGAGGTGTTCGGGGTCGGGCAGAGCCACCGGGTAGACGCCGTCGAAGCAGGCCCGGCACAGGTGGTCCATCGGCACCTGGGTGGCCTCGACGAGCTCGTCGAGCCCGATGTAGGCCAGCGAGTCGGCGTCGATGGAGCGGCGGATCTCGTCGGTCGAGAGACCGTTGGCGATCAGCTCCGCGCGGGTGGCGAAGTCGATGCCGTAGAAGCACGGCCACTTCACCGGCGGACTGGAGATGCGGACGTGCACCTCCTTGGCCCCGGCCTCGCGCAGCATCCGCACCAACGCACGCTGGGTGTTGCCGCGCACGATCGAGTCGTCGACCACCACGAGCCGCTTGCCCTCGATGATGTCGCGCAGGGGGTTCAGCTTGAGCCGGATGCCGAGCTGCCGGATGGTCTGGCTGGGCTGGATGAACGTGCGGCCGACGTAGGAGTTCTTGACCAGGCCGACGCCGTAGGGGATGCCGGACTCCTCGGCGAACCCGATCGCCGACGGGGTTCCGGACTCGGGTACGGGAATGACCAGGTCGGCCTCGGCCGGGAACTCCCGGGCCAGGCGGCGGCCGATCTCGACGCGCACACTGTGCACCCGGCGGCCGGTCATCAAGGTGTCGGGGCGGGCGAGGTAGACGAACTCGAAGAGGCAGTGCTTGGGCGCCGGCTCGGCGAACTGTCGCGAACGCAGGCCGTCCTCGTCGATGATCACCATCTCGCCGGGCTCGACCTCCCGGATGAACGAGGCACCGACGATGTCGAGCGCCGCGGTCTCGGAGGCGACCACCCAGCCGCGCTCGAGCCGGCCCAGCACCAACGGGCGGATGCCCTGCGGGTCGCGGGCGGCGTAGAGGGTGTTCTCGTCCATCCAGACGAAGCAGAACGCGCCGCGCACCTGCGGCAGCAGCTCCATCGCCTTCTCCTCGACGGTGCTGTCGGGGTGGTGCGCCAGGAGTGCGGTGACCACGCTGGTGTCGTTGGTGGAGGCCTCGGACTTGTGCACGTGCAGGTCGAGCTCACCGTCGAGCGCGGCGAGGTCGCCGACCTGGCGGGCCAGGTCGGCGGTGTTGGTCAGGTTGCCGTTGTGGGCCAGGGCGATCGAGCCGTGGGCGGTCGGCTGGAAGGTCGGCTGCGCGTTCGTCCAGGTGCTCGCGCCGGTGGTCGAGTAGCGGCAGTGGCCGATCGCGAGGAAGCCCTTGAGCGCCTCGAGCGTCGACTCGTCGAACACCTGCGAGACCAGGCCCATGTCCTTGTAGACCAGGATCTGGCGCCCGTTGCTGACCGCGATGCCGGCCGACTCCTGGCCGCGGTGCTGGAGCGCGAAGATGCCGTAGTAGGTGAGCTTCGCGACGTCTTCACCTGGGGCCCAGACTCCGAAGACGCCGCAGGCGTCCTGGGGACCTTGGTCCTGGGGGTCGAGGGCCATGGTGAGACGACCGTCGCCACCCTTGCGCATGTTGCTGTGCTGGGCCACGGCCCCCAGTCTAGGTGCCGACCGGCACGCGCGCAGAATCGCCCGGAGTGTGGCGGCGTCGGAGTTCGTGCGGGCGACGCGACCCGAATATGGTGGCTGCAGGGGGACCCCATGCCAGAGAACATCGAAGAGACCGACGAAGATGCCGCGTTCCTGCACGGCTTCGACCGGATTCTGTCCGGCGCCTGGTCGGCCCAGCTGCTCGCCGACTCGCTCCGGGTGCTCGCCGACGGGGTCTGCGAGGTGGCCGGCTTCGGCGTCGCGGCCCTCTCCGTGCTGAGGGACGCCGGACACCTCGAGATCGTGGCCGTCGCCGGCAACTCCGAGGCCGAACGCGAGCTCCTGGGCCTGACCCGGCCGATCTCCGAGCTCGAGAAGGACATCGCCGACTCGGTGGCGTGGGGCACCCTGCGCTTCGTGCCCCACGAGTACGTCCTCGGCCGCGAGGACGACATGGGGTGGGTGCCGACCTTCACGCCGCTGGAGCACGAGGACGCCTGGCATCCCCTTGACATGCTCTTCGCCCCGCTGCTCGACGAGGACGGTGAGGTGCGCGGCGTACTCACCGTCGACCTGCCGGTCGGCGGGCTGCGCCCGGGGCCGCGGCAGCAGTCGCTCCTGAGGCGGTACGTCGACGTGTCCTCGCGCGTGGTGGGCGCCCTGCTCGAACGCGAACGTGCCGCGGAGGAGCTGCGCCTGGCCGCCGCCGCACGCAACATCGTGCGCGTCGCGAGCGGGCAGCTCTCGCTCGACCAGCTCATCGAGACCTCGCAACCCGAGATCATCGACGGGTTCCGCGCGGAGGGCATGTGGCTGCACGCCTTCGACAACTTCGGGAGGGGCGCCGACGCGATCTACTCCACCGACGACCGTGAGGTCGTGCTGCCGCCCGAGCTCGTCGATGCCGCACACAGCGCCGCCCGGGCAGCCTGGGCGGCACAGCGGGTCATCGTCATCTCCCGGGAACGCCCGGCCGCCACGGGCATCGACCCGGCCGTCTTCGAGAGCACCCTGCGCTACTTCGAGTCGATCAACGTGGCCACCGCCCTGCTGGTCCCCCTCGGCGCCGGGGAGGAGTGCCTCGGCCTGCTGGTGCTGGTCCGCAACCCGGGATCCCGCGAGTGGCGACGCTCCGACGCCCGCTGGGCCCGTGAGATCAGCCAGGACCTCGGGCGAGCCATGTTCAATGCCCGCACCTTCGAGCGCGAGCGCAAGGTGCTCGAGGAGGTCCGGGCCCTCGACAGCTACAAGAGCCGCCTGATCGCGACGGTCTCGCACGAGCTGCGCACGCCGCTGACCGGGATCCTCGGCTACCTCGAGCTGCTCGAGGACGCGCGGGTCGGGCCCGACACGAGGCGCCAGCTCAACGTCGTCGAACGCAACGCCCGGCGGCTCGAGGGCCTCGTCGTCGACCTGCTCACCCTGTCGAGGGTGGGCGACCCGGCCCGACCGGTCTCGCCGCTGCCGGTCGACCTGCGCACGCTGGTCGCCAGTGCGGTCGAGCTGGTCGGCCTCGAGGCGGCCCGCCGGAACCTCAGGATCGACGTGGTGGCGCAGGAGCACGTGGTCGCCGCCGGGGAGTCCGCCGAGCTCGACCGGTTGTGCAGCAACTTGGTCAGCAACGCGGTGAAGTACTCCCACGACGGCGGCTCGGTCAGGATCACCCTCGGCGCGGACGCCGACTCGGTGACGCTCGCGGTGAGCGACGACGGGCTCGGCATCTCCGAGGCCGACCGGGCCAACCTGTTCGGCGAGTTCTTCCGCTCGACCAACCCCGAGGCACTCGCCCAGCCCGGAACCGGCCTCGGCCTGGCCATCGTGCAACGCATCGTGCAACGCCACCGTGGCCGCATCGAGGTCGACTCGGTGCTCGGCGAGGGCAGCACGTTCACGGTGACGCTGCCCCGTGCCTGAGCCCGTGGTCGTGCCCTACATCTGCTGTTCGCCCGCGCGGATCGCCTCACGGATGCGGGTGTAGGTGCCGCACCGGCAGATGTTGCGGATGCCGTCGAGATCGGCGTCGGTGACCGCCCGACCCTCCCGACGGGCCCGGTTCACCACGGCCACCGCAGCCATGATCTGACCGGGCTGGCAGTAGCCGCACTGTGCGACGTCCCGCTCCAGCCACGCCTCCTGCATCGGGTGCAGGCCGTGCTCGCCGCGTTGGTCCTCGGCCGCGGTCGCCGGCAACCCCTCGATGGTGGTCACCTCGTCGGTCTCCTTGACCGCTCCGACCGGCACCGAGCACGGGTTGAACGCGCGGCCGTTGATGTGCGACGTACAGGCCTTGCACACGTTGATGCCGCAGCCGTACTTCGGGCCGGTGACACCGAGCAGGTCGCGCAGCACCCACAGGAGGCGTACGTCGTCCTCGACCTCGACCGTGACCGATTCGCCGTTGAGGATGAAGGTCTGTTCTGGCATGACAGCTCCTCGTTTTCAGTAGGTGTGGTCGAGGCCGTCGACCGGCGACTCGGGCACGGGTGGGATGCGGGTCTTCTCCTCGAAGGAGATCTGGTGGTGGTTGATCGGGAACTCCTTCGGCACGGTGCCTGTCGCGCGGGCATAGGCGCAGGCGACCGCCGCGAACGTGGCCGCGACCCCTGCCTCGCCGGCACCGCCGGGCTCCTCGGACGTCGAGGGCATCACGATCACCTCCACCTCGGGCGGGGTGTTCCACTGCCGCGTGTAGAAGTAGTTGTCCCAGCTGGCCTCCATGAAGTGCCCGTCGCGCAGGTGCAGGCTGGAGGTGAGGGCCAGGGCGATGCCGTCGTTGATGCAGCCCTGCATCTGGGCCTCGAGGCCGCGCGGGTTGATCGCCAGCCCGACATCGATGGCGAAGGTCACCTTGGTCACCCGCGGCCCGGTCACCGCGTCGCGCACCTCGCGGTTCACGGTCTCGGGGCGGGCGTCGATCTCGACCAGGCAGGCGCTGGCGCCCTTGTACTCCTTGTGGATGGCGATGCCCTGGGCGGTGCCGGCCGGCATGCTGCGTCCCCACTGGCCAACCTCGGCGACCTTGTCGAGCACGGCGCGCACCCGGTTGTTGCGCAGCAGCTTGCGCCGGAACGCGTAGGGGTCCTTGCCGACCTCCTTGGCCAGCATGTCGACCATCAGCTCGTTGGCGCAGCGCACGTCGGGCGAGTAGATGTTGCGCATGCTGCCGGTGTTGAAGCGCTGGTCGGTCTCGGCCAGCGTCTGCAGCACGACACCGAAGTTGTAGGGCACCTCCTGGGTGAGCAGGAAGATCGTCTCGGCGAAGCCGAGGTTGCCCAGGTTGGTCGGCAGGGCGGCCAGGTTGGCGGTGATCAGCTCGCCGAGCCCGTGCCGGTAGTCGGTCTCGACACTCGTGTGCGACTGGTGGAAGGCGAGCACCTCGTTGCCGAGCAGGCTGGCCCGCACCCGCGACGTGCACAGCGGGTGGGCGCGGCCGGCGCGGGCGTCGTCGGCGCGGTGCCACATCAGCTTGACCGGCTTGCCCATCGCCTTCGAGATCTTCGCGGCCTCCATGGCCGCGTCGAAGAACAGGCGTCGGCCGAAGGAGCCGCCGGACTGCACGACGTTGACGGTCACCTTGTCCTGGGGCAGGCCGAGCTCCTCGGCGATGGCCTGCTGGGCGATCACCGGCGACTTCAGGCCGGCCCAGATCGTCGCTCCGTCGGGTCGTACGTCGGCGACCGCAGAGTTGGTGTCCATCGCGGAGTTGCTGCGGAACCAGAAGGTGAAGCCGGCCGAGACCGTCCGCGCCAACGGGTTCTTCGGCAGTGCCGGCATCGGCAGCTCCGCCTTCTTCATGTGGGCCAGCGCGTCGGCGTCGGACTGACCGGCGGCCGGCCCGTCGAGCCAGCGCACGTCGAGCGCACGCACCCCGTCGATGCACTGGCCGAACGTCTCTGCCCGCACGGCCACACCGGTGTCGATCATCACCACGTCGGTGACCCCCGGCAGCGCCAGCACGTCGGCCTTGTTGCGCACTGCGAGCGGCGTGCCGTTCAGGGTGGGCGCCCGGCAGACCATGGTCGGCAGGGCGTCGGCGACCTGGAGGTCCGTCGTGTACTCCTTGGTGCCGGTGACCGCGGCCAGGGCGTCGACGCGGTTCTGCGGGGTGCCGACCACCGCGAACTCGGCGTCGGCCTTGAGCGTGACGCTCACCTTCTTCGTGGTGGGACTGGCCGCCTTCGTGGCCAGCTCGCCGTACGTCGCCGTACTGCCGTCGGGGGCCTCGATGACGCCGGCCTTGGCGACCAGGCTGCCCACGGTCGAGCCGAGCAGGATCGCGGCCGCCTCGAGGAGCTGCTTCTTCGCGATCGCGGCGGCGACCCGGATCGGGGTGTACGTCGAGATGGTGGTGTTCGAACCGCCGGTGAGCTGGTTGAAGAGGAGCTCGGGCCGGGCCGGCGCGAGGGTCACGTGCACCTTGTCGACCGGGAGGTCGAGCTCCTCGGCGATGATCATCGCGGTCGACGTGGTGATGCCCTGGCCGACCTCGGCGCGAGGCAGCGCGAACGACGCCGTTCCGTCCTCGTTCATCGTGACGGTGATGAGGTTCGCGGTCGGCATGGCCGCATGTGTGAGCAGGTCGTTGAGGTCGTACAACTCGGCCGGCTGCGGCAGGGTCGGGATGTCGGCCCGGGCCGGGTCAGCGAGCAGGCCGAGGTCGACAGCCGCCATCAGCGTGGTGCCACCGATGACGTAACCGAGGAATCGACGCCGGCCGACGTCGTGACGGGCAAGTGCCGGGGCAGGCAGGGACTGGGGGTCGAGCACGTTGAGCCACCTCCGAGAGCTGTCCCGATTGCGCTGGGACCACACGCTCCCTCTCCGCACTCGACAGTGCCCGAGTGCGGCGGCTGGCGCCACCCCCCATCTCAGACTCTGACAGGGCGTGACACCAGATCACTTCTCGTGTAACAAATGTGCCCGACCAAACGTGGCCCGGGGGCTCGGCCGGGTCAGCCTCCGAGGTTGCCCAGCAGCAGCGCCTCGGCCACGCAGACCCGCTCGAACTCGGCCAGGTGCAAGCCCTCGTTGGCGCCGTGGGCCCGGGTGTCGGGGTCCTCGACGCCGGTCACCAGCACGCTGGCCTGCGGGAAAGCCTCGAGGAACGCGGCGATGAACGGGATCGACCCGCCGACGCCCATGTCGACCGGGGCGGTGCCGTCCCAGGCCTGCTGGAACGCGTCGCGGGCCACGTCGTACGCCGGGCCGGTGGCATCGATCTGGGTGGCCTCGCCGGTGTCGACGACGGTGAAGGTGAGCTCGGCGCCCCACGGCACGTTCTTCTCGACGTGCGCGCGCAGGCACTCCAGCGCATTGGTCGTGGTGTCGCCGGGTGCGACGCGCAGCGAGATCTTCGCGCGGGCGGCGGCGACGAGTGTGTTGCTGGCACCGTCGACCTTGGGCGCGTCGAGTCCGGTGATGCTCAGCGCGGGCTTGGTCCAGAGGCGCTCGACGGCGCTGCCGCTGCCGATCCACTCGATGCCGGGCACCGCGCCCGACTCGGCACGCAGGCGGTCCTCGGGGTAGTCGACGTCGGCCGCCGGGCCGGCGTACAGGCCCTCGACGGCGACGTTGCCCTCGTCGTCGTGCAGGGAGGCGATCACCCGGCTGAGCGCGATCAGGGAGTCGGGGACCAGCCCGCCCCACATGCCGGAGTGCACGGCGTGGGTGAGGGTGCGGATCTCGATGTCGACGCGGACCAGGCCGCGCAGGCTGGTGGTCAGGGCCGGCACGCCGATGTCCCAGTTGCCGGAGTCGGCGATCACGATGACGTCCGCCTCGAGGCGGTGCTTGTACTCCTCGAGGAAGGCCGGCAGCGAGTCGGAGCCGACCTCCTCCTCGCCCTCGACGAAGACGACGACGTTGACCGGCAGCTCGTCACCGAGCACGCGCAGCGCGGCCAGGTGTGCGGCGATGCCGGCCTTGTCGTCGGCTGCACCGCGACCGTAGAGGCGGTCGCCCACCTCGGTCGGCTCGAACGGCGGGGTGTTCCACTCGGCGTGGTCGTTCTCCGGTTGTACGTCGTGGTGGGCGTAGAGCAGCACGGTCTTCGCGGCGGCGGCGTCACCGGTCTGCGCGGCCTTGGTGGCCACGACTGCAGGAGCCCCTCCGTCGGCGCTGAGGATCTCGGCCTCGAAGCCCTCGGCGGCGAACAGGTCGCGGGTCTTCTCCGCGCTGCGCTGCACCTCGGCAGCACGGGCCGGGTCGGCGCTCACGGACTCGATGCGGACGAGGTCTTCGAGATCGGCCCGGATCGCGGGCATCAACTCGGTGAGACGGGTACGAATGGTGTCGATCGTGGTCATGCCGAGCACCTTAGCGGCGCGGCCGACCAGGCGTCGCGGCGCAGGTCGCGATGGTCGGGCAGCCGCTCAGAGTCCGAACGCCGCGCGCATGTCCGGAGCGCCACGACCCTCGCCGAGGGGCTCGACACCGATGACCTCCGCCATGAACCGGGTCAGGGAGTAGTGCGTCAGGGGTGTGTCGACCACCTTGTGGGTCAGGCCGACGTGCAGCACCGCGGTGAGCACCGTGTTGTCCTGCAAGCGGTCGTCCTCGTCGGCGGTCACCACGACGGCGAGCCTGCCGCTCCTGAAGTCGTCACCGGCGAGCACCGGGGCCAGCTGTCGCTCCAGCCAGGCGTCCGCCTCGGTCAGGGACGCATCGTGGGCGTCGTGGGTCAGGTCGGGGATCAGGAGTCCGATGTCGGGGAGGGTGTCACTCGCGGCGTCGGCAGCGAAGGTGCTCAGGTCGGTGTCATCCTCCAGGCACTGCGCGCGCTCCGCGGTGAAGTAGACCCACGGGTTGTGCCGCGCGGCGTACGACGGTTTCCCGACGGACTTCTCCGGGTGGTCCCACTGATGACAGTTCTCGGGCATCGACTCGGCGTACGTGTGCGCCGACTTCCCGGCTGCCAGGGCCTGCCCGAAGATCGACTGCGCCTGCCCCACCCTGCGGGCGTTGACGGACGGGGTTGCGTCGTCGGTGACTCCGAACGTCGACCCGCCGACGATGGCGAGGTAGTTGGGCTCGCTCGGATGCGCCCGGGCCCTCCAATGAGTGGCGTAGCCGTACTGGTCGGCCAGTGAGGCCAGGTAGGGCATTCCGGCGTGCATCTGGTCCAGGGTGTGGTTCTCCTCGATCACGACGAGGACCTTGGTCACCGGCGCGCTCACGGCCCCGTCCTGCGACGCAGGGGGGCGTGGCGGGCCCCCGTCGACCGGGGTCCCGGCCTCGTCCGAGCACCCCGCCAGGACCCCCATGGTCAGGCAGGCGGCGATCAGGGCCTTGGTGTGTCGGGAGCACGACCTCATGCGGACGCCGCCCTTCAGGTCGTTCGAGTGCTGGCTCCCACGGTATGCCCGGTCGACGAACCAGGTGCGGGAATCGGCACGGTCGGGACCCGCCGCTGGGTGCGCCGGACACGACGGGCGGACTCCACGAGGGGCTTGGTGGCGGAGTGGTAGGTCACCCCGACCGCGAGCGAGGCGAAGAGCGCCAGCCACGGGTGGTCGACCTCGAGATGGGGGTAGACCTGCCAGTGCGTCAGGTAGACCGCGAGCGAGCTGGTGGCCAGCACGCCGACCAGCCAGGCCACGGCCCGTGGCAACCGCACTGCCGGGATCCACAGTGCGATCAGCAGACCGACCCAGATCACGCGTTCTCGTGAGGGTTCACCGAAGAAGTCGACCACCGCGATCACGCCGAGCAGGCTGACCAGCAGCCGCTGCTGCAGCGTCGTGGCCCGGGCGGCCAACCAGCCGAGGGCGAAGAGCCAGAGCAGGTACGGCGTCAGGTAGTGGTCGATGTCGTCGGCGGTCCAGCCGGTGAGCATGAGGCGCAGCGCCATGGCCGCAGCGAAGACGCCCAGTGCGAAGCCGAAGGGGCTCCGGGCCTCGAGTCGGCGTACTCGCGGAGACGCGAAGAGAACCGCCACCCCCGCGAGGATCCACACCAAGCACTCGAGGAACCAGAAACGCCACCGGTCGTCCCACGTGTCGGAGCCGAACGCCCAGTTCAGGAACGTCACCGTGCTCAGGTCGTAGTCGCCGAAGAGCAACGTCACGGCGCCGATCCACAGCACGCTGGGCACCAGCACTGCCACCATCGCCCACCACATGCGGGCGGATGTCGTGGCGCTCGCACCGGCGCCGAGGTGGAAGCGGGCCAGGTTGTAGCCGGCCAGGATCAGCAGCAGGTGGGCGCCGCCGGTCAGGTCGAAGAGCTCGACGTGCGAGCCGACGATCAACACGGTCGAGACGGCCCGCAGCAGGACGGTGGTGTCGAGCGAGGTGCCCCAGCGACTCCGGTGCGCGGCGCCGGCGGCGATCTCACGAATCGGCAGGGTGTGCCAGTCGGACGGCAGCGGGTCGACCCGCTCCCCCAGGCGCACCGACATCTCGACGAACGACAGGGAGTCGGCGCCCAGGCCTGCGAAGCTGTCGTCGGCGGTCACGTCGTCACGGTCCAGCACGCGGGCATAGAGGTCGCACAGGTCGGCGACGTCCACCCCCTGCGGGGCCGGCTCGTGGCCACGGGACACCGCGGCCAGCGCGCCGAGGCGCGGGTAGTCGGGCTTGCCACTGGGCGTGCGGGGCAGCTCCGCGAGCCGGTGCGCACTCACCACCCAGGTCGGTACGGCGCACAGGCCCGCAGCCAGCTCGCGGGCCGGCCGTACGTCACGGCGACGGGTGACGAACACGTCGATGCTGCCCTCGACCCCCACGCAACGCGCGGTGATGCCGTGGCCCGCGAGGTGCGCCTCGACGTCGTCGAGGTTGACCCGGAGTCCGAAGACCTTGGTGAAGCGACTGCTGCGACCGACCACCTCGAACAGGCCGTGCGGCAGCTCGCGGGCCAGGTCGCCGGTGCGCAGCTCACCGGGCATCGCGTCGAGGGCCAGGTCGCGGGGGTGCTCGGCGTACCCCATCATCACGTTGGGTCCGGCGTAGACCAGCTCGCCGACGTCGCCGCCCGCGCCCTCGACGGGTTCGAGCCGGAGCGAGCCACCCGGGACGGCACGGCCGATCGCCTGCGGCCACTCCTCGGCGAGGTCCGGGGGCAGGTAGGCCATGCGCGCGGTGGCCTCGGTCTGGCCGTACATCACGTAGAAGTCCCAGCCGGAGCGACGGCCCGTGCGGTGGTAGCCGCGCACCCGCTCGGCCGCCAGCTTGCCGCCGGCCTGGGTGACGTAGCGCAGGCGGGGCAGGGTCCGGTCGGCGAAGCCGGTGTGGTCGAGCAGGTCGAAGGTGTGCGGCACCCCGGAGAGTCCGGTGACACCGGCCTGCTCGAACAGCTCCCAGAAGCAGCGGTCGACCACCGAGGTCTCGGTGAGCGCGACGGCTGCCCCGACGCTGAGGTGGCTGTGCAGGACCGAGAGGCCGTAGCAGTAGTGCAACGGCAGGCTGGTGATGCCGCAGTCGGCGTCGGTGAGGCCCAGGTAGTCGGCGATGCTCGCCGCGTTGCTGGTCAGGTTGTCCTGCGAGAGGCGCACCAGCTTCGGCGAGCCGGTCGACCCGGAGGTCGAGAGCAGCAGGGCAAGGTCGGGGTGCAGGTGGTGCGTGCTGCCGGCTCGGCGTACGTCGTCGACCGCCCCGCCCTCAGGCGCGCAGCGCACGACTATGTCGGGGTCCCACGCGCGGATCACCGCGGCGAGGTGGCCCTCGGCCCCCGGGACGACGGCCACCGGGCAGCCGGCAGCGAGAGCCGCGAGGTAGGACACCACGAAGTCGACGGTGTTGGCGCCGCTGAGCAGCACCAGCCGTCGGCAGTCGAGCCAGGCCTCCGCCCGCACGGCCACCCGGTCCGCCAGCTCGGTGTAGGTGACCTGCCCGTCGGCGGTGACCAGGGCGGCCCGGTCGCGGAACCGGGCGAGGTCGCCGAACGGATGACGCAGAGGGGACGGGGCGGAGCCGGTGATCGTCACGTCGCACGCTCGAAGACCGTGGCCGCGCCGTCGACGCTGATCCGGACCCGCTGCCCCTCGCCCGGCACGCGATCACCCCTGACCCGACAGAGCACCTCGTGGTGGTCGCCGACCGACAGGTGGAGGCAGGCGTCGTGACCGTAGAAGTCGAACCCGGCGACCGTCGCCTCGACCTCGCCGGCCTCGTCGAGGCGCACCTGCTCCGGGCGCACGAAGAGGTCGACGTCGCCGGCGGCCTGCCCCGACACCGGGAAGCGGCCGATCACGGAGTCGGCCACGCCGTCGGTGATCGTGGCCGGCAGGACCGACCCGCTGCCGACGAAGGAGGCCACGAACGGCGTGGCCGGGCGGGCGTAGACCTCGAGGGGTGCGCCCACCTGGACCACGCGCCCCGCGGACATGACGGCGACCACGTCGGCCAGCGACAAGGCCTCGTTCTGGTCGTGCGTGACCAGCAGGGCGGCCGCCCCGGTGGCCCGGACGGCGCGGACGACGGCGCGACCGGTGGCCTCACGCAGTGACGCGTCGAGGGAGGAGAACGGCTCGTCGAGGAGCAGCAGGGAGGGCTTGCGGGCCAGGGCTCGGGCCACCGCGACGCGCTGCTGCTGGCCGCCGGAGAGCTCGTGCGGCGAGCGCCGGGCGAGCGACGGGTCAAGGTCGAGCAGCTCGAGCAGCTCCCCGATGTCGGCCCTGCGGCGTTCAGGGCGGTCCAGCCCGAAGGTGATGTTGGCGGCCACGTCGAGGTGCGGGAAGAGCGCCCCCTCCTGCGGGACGTAGCCGACGTTGCGGTGGCGGGTCGCGACCCTCGACCTGCCGTCGACCAGCACCGGTCGGTTGTCGAGGATGACCTCGCCGGTGTCACCCGGCATGAACCCGGCGATGGTGCGCAACAGGGTGGTCTTGCCGCAGCCCGAGGGGCCGAGCACGGCCAGCACCTCGCCGTCCGCGATGCTCAGGTCGACCCCGTCCAGGGCCCGGACGGGTCCGAAGCTGCGGGTGAGCCCGCGTACGTCGAGGACGCTCATGGCAGGACCGACCTTCCGGGGCGCTGCCCCTGCGTCGTACGGCTCAGGAGGTAGACCGCCGGCATCGAGATCACGATCATCAGCAGGGCGTACGGCGCCGCGGCGCCGTACGCGAGGGCCGAGGACTGCGACCAGAACTCGGTGGCCAGGGTCTTGGTCTCCAGCGGCGCGAGGAGCAGTGTGGCGGTCAGCTCGGTGGAGATGGCGATGAAGACCAGGGCGGCGCCGGCGCCGATGCCGGGCATCACGATCGGGACGGTGACCCGCCACGTGGTGGCCAGCCCGCTCACGCCGAGGGACCGGGCGACGCTCTCCAGGACCGGCGGTGCCTGCTCCAGCGAGGCGCGCACACTGACCACGGCCCGCGACATGAACATGATCAGGTATGCCGCCACGAGCACGATCGCGGTCTGGTAGAGCCCTGTGGCGTATTCGATGGTGACAGTGATCAACGCCAGTGCGACCACGATTCCGGGAAGCGCGTTGGCGGTGTAGGTGCTGCGCTCGACCAGGGTGCCGGCCAGCGACGGGTGGCGTACGACGAGCAGGCCGACGGGCAGTGCCAGGACGACCGACAGCAGCGCACCCGCGGCGGCGTACGACACGGTCGTCACCGCGGTGGGCACCAGCTGGTCGAGCCCGTTGCCGGTCGAGGAGCCGACCTGCATCCAGTGGACGAGGCTGTAGATCGGCACGCCCAGGGCGAGGCAGGTCACCGCGGCGGGCACCGCCAGGGCCGGCCACCGCAGCCGACCGAGACCTGCCCGGTCGGCGGTGCGCGGGCTGCCGCTGCTCGTGCGCGCATAGCGCCGTCGGCCGCGAAGCCGCAGCTCGACCAGCAGCACGACGAGGCACAGCAGCACCAGCACGGCGGACGACAGGTGGGCGGCGGGGCCGTTGAACGTGGTGTTGAACTGGTCGTAGATCGCGGTGGTGAAGGTCGGGAACCGAAGCGTCTTCAGGGCGCCGAACTCGGAGAACATGTGCAGTGCCACCAGGAGCGAGCCACCCAGGATCGCCGGGCGCAGCTGCGGCATCACGACCCGCAGGAACGTGGCAGCCCGGGTCAGGCCCACGGAGGCGGCGATCTCCTCGTGGGAGGGATCGAGGCCGCGCATCGCAGCGCAGACCGGCAGGTAGACGAAGGGGAAGTAGGACAGCGTCACGATCATCACTGCGCCGCCGAAGCCCTCGACCGAGTGGGTCAGCGAGACCCAGCCGAAGCCGTTGACGAACGCGGGTACGGCGAGTGGCGCGGTCAGGAGCACGTGCCACAGGCCGGCCAGCGGAAGATCGGTCCGGACCACGAGCCAGGCGCAGGCGACGGAGACCACGACGCTGGCCGCGACGCAGGCGACCATCAGGCCGAGGGTGTTGCGCAGCAACATGCCGATCCGTGGGCGGAACAGCTGCTCCCTGGCTGTGTCGGGGTCCACCGTGGCGGCGTACTGCACGACGTGGAGAAGCGGGATCAGCGCGAACAGTGCGACGGCGACTCCGATGAGCAGGAGCGCCACGGGTGCCCCGTCATGCACCCGCCGCGACGTGCGCGGCGGATCGACGGTGGTGGTCATCAGATCAGCCCGGCGCCCTGCATCAGCTCGATGACCTTGGGCCCGTTGAGCTTCGAGACGTCGACCGTGGGCGGCTCCAGCTCGCCGAACGGCTTGACCAGGGGCTCGAGCTCCGCCGCCGGGTTGAGCGGGTACTCCAGCGCGTAGCTGTCGGCCAGGGCCTGCTGGCCGGTCTTGTCGACCAGGAACTTCACGAACTCCTGGGCGTCCTCCTGCTTGTCGCTGGACTCGAGCACGCCGGCGCCGGAGACGCTCACGAAGGCGCCCGGGTCCTGGTTGCCGAAGAAGTAGAGCTCGGTGTTGGCGCTGTTCTCGCCGGACTCCTTCTGGTCGCGGTACCAGTAGTAGTGGTAGGCGATGCCGGTCGGCGTCTCGCCGTCGTTGACCGACTGCATCACGATGTTGTTGCCGTCGTAGACCTCGCCGTTCTCGGCCAGGCCCACGAGCCATTCCTTGGTGGCGTCCTCGCCCTTGAGCTCGAGCACTGCGGAGACGATGGCCTGGAAGTCGGCACCGGTCGGCGAGAAGGAGACCTTGCCCTTCCACTTCGGGTCGGCGAAGTCGAGGATGCTCGTCGGCAGGTCCTCGGGAGCGATGTCGTCCTTGTTGTACATCACCACGGTGGAACGGGCCGCGAAGCCGGTCCAGTTGCCGCTGACCGGGCGGAACTGCTTCGGGGTCAGGGCGAGGGTGTCGGCCGGAAGGGGCGAGAACAGGCCTTCGGACTCGACCAGCGACATCGCCGGGGAGTTCTCGGTGAGGAACACGTCGGCCGGCGAGGCCTCCCCCTCGGTCACGATCTGGTTGGCCAGCTCGAAGTCCTTGCCGTTGCGCAGCTTCACGTCGATGCCGGTCTCCTTCTCGAAGATCGGCACGAGCTCCTCGAGGAGCTCCTCGTGCTGCGCGTTGTAGACGGTGATCGAGGGTCCGTCGTCCTCGCTGCAGGCGCTGAGCAGGCCGCTCAGCAGGAGCAGGGGTACGGCGGCGGCGACGAGGCGGGGCGACATGGCGTTCCAATCGACTAAGGTTCGGCTTACCTTATTGTAGGGAATCGCTTTGTCCGCAATGTGATGTGTTCGTCTCGTGGCGTGCGTAGGGTCGGGCCCGTGGCACCGATGATCCGGGCGGCCAGCCTGCGCGGCTTCGCTGCCCTCGTGACCGGACTGGGTGGCGACCCCGACGAGCTCCTCGATCGCTTCGACATCCCGCGCGAGGCCCTGGCCTCCGACGACGGCCTCGTCCCGATCACCGCGCACGACCTGATGCTCGACGTCGCGGCCCGCGAGCTCCGCTGCCCCGACCTGGGACTGCGCCTGGTCGACCACCAGGACCTGAGCATCCTCGGACCGCTGGCCGTGGCCATCGAGGCCTCCTCGACGGTCGCCGAGGCCCTGGACTGCGCCTCGCGGTTCCTGTTCGTGCACAGCCCCGCCCTGCGGATCGGCATCGAGCCCGACCCCCGCGGTCGTCGGGAGGTGGTCGCGCTGACCTATCGCAAGGACCTGCGGGACTCGCCGTACTCGCCGCAGGCCATGGAGCTCGGTCTGGGCCTCTTCCACCACGTCGCGCTCGCCCTGATCGGCTCGAGCGCCGGGGTGCGTTCGGTCGAGCTGCCGCACGCGCCGCAGTCGCCCGTGCAGCGTTACCTCGACTTCTTCGGGACGGACGTGAAGTTCGGCGCTGCCCAAGGGGCCATCCGGGTCGAGCGGGGGCTGCTGGACCGGCAGTTCGAGGGCGCCAACGAGGCGATCCGCCAACTCGCCCTCGACCACCTGACCAGCTGGCACACCGATCCCGAGCAACGGGTCACCACGCACGTGCGACGGGCCCTCGCCGAGACCATCGGCACCACGCGGCCCGCGCTCGGCAACGTCGCCCGACTGCTCGCCGTCCACCCGCGCACGCTGCAGCGCCGGCTGGCCGACGAGTCCACCACGTTCGAGGAGGTGCTCGACGAGGTGCGTCGCGACCTGGCCCTGCGCCACGTCACTACCACCGACCTTCCCCTGGCCCAGATCGCGGCGATGTCCGGCTTCGCCTCACAGACCGGCCTGAGCCATGCCGTACGCCGTTGGGCGGGCACCAGTCCGCGCGAGCTGCGCCGGGCAGCTCGGGCCGCCTCGGGCAAACCGTCGAAATTGTCGCGCTGAGGCAAGTTTCCCTCCGTCGCGCGACCCATCCTGTTCGGCGTACCGAAGAGGAGGCCATTCCATGGCAACAGTCCAGCAGCAGTCCGACCGGCTCACCGGGATCGGCGCCCGCACCATCCCGGAGTTCGACGGGGTCCACGACGTGTGGCCCCGCGGCGAGCGCCTGCGTGCCGTGCGCGAGGCGGCCACGGCGTACAAGGCACGGTTCAAGGCCCAGGGCCAGGTCCGCGCGGTGAAGTCCGTCGACATCGCGGCCGCGCCTTACCCGGTCAATTACGCCTTCCACGACGCCGTGTCCGTGCCGACCCTCCCGCTCATCTCGATGATCAACCGGATGATCGTGGTGCAGTACGACGACTGGAACGACGTGCCGCGCACACTCGTCTTCGAGCCCACCGTGCCCGACGGATCGGCCGAGGCGCCGTTCTACCGCAACCTGCAGAAGCTGATGGACAAGGTGCCCGGCGGCCGGCTGGCCGAGAAGCTCGTCCTCAAGTACTACAACGAGCCCGGCGACGTTCTCGCCAAGCTCGGTCTCGAGCCCACCGACATCGACTTCTGCACCTTCGACCACCTGCACGTGCAGGACCCCCGCATGATCCTCGGCTCCACCGAGGTCATCGAGGACGAGACCGCCCCGCGGCAGCCGCTGTTCGGTGACGCGAAGATGCTGGTCCACTCGCGCGAGCTGGCCACCCTGCAGTCGCTGCACCCGATGCAGTGGGCCTGGTACGTCGACGGCGGCCTGGGCGGCGTCGACCCCGACAAGTTCGTCACCTTCGACGGCGACGTCGAGCTGGGCCACGGCATCGCGCTGCTGTGGACCCCCGGTCACACCGACGGGAACCACTCCCTGGTGATCAACACCCCCGACGGTGTCTGGGTCTCCTCGGAGAACGGCATCTCGCTCGACAACTGGCAGCCCGAGCTGTCGAAGATCCCGGGCGTGCGTCGCTACCACGAGCAGCTCGGCCGGGAGATCTGCCCGAACGCCAACACACTCGAGGACTCCCTCGACCAGTACGACTCCATGATCAAGGAGAAGACGTTGGCCGACCCCTGCAAGGACGACCCGCGCTGGCTGCAGATCCTGCCGTCCACCGAGCTGGCGCCGTGGAAGCGGTTCTGGCCGGTGGTGCCCACCTACCTGCACGGCGGCATCGAGTACGGCGTGATCACCGCGGGCCACCGATGAGTGGCACCGGCGCGGTCGTCACCGGCGCGGGACGCGGGCTCGGCAAGCAGATCGCCCGCCTGCTGGTGGAGCGTGGCCACACCGTCCTGGTCACCGACGTGGACGAGGCCACCGCCCGGGCCACGGCCGAGGAGATCGGTGGCGGTGCGATCGCGATGGCCGTCGACGTGCGCGACGATGCGCAGGTCGCGGCGGCCCGCGACGCGATCGTGGTCCGGGCAGGGCGACTGGAGATCTGGGTCAACAACGCCGGGGTCCTGGTCACCGGGCCGGCGTGGGAGCAGAGCGCCGACACCCGCCGGCTGATGCTCGAGGTCAACGCGCTGGGCACCATCAACGGCACGGTCGCCGCGATCGACGCGATGCGCGACGAGGGCGGCCACATCGTCAACATCGTCTCGCTGGCCGGCCTCACCGCCGTACCGGGCGAGGCGGTCTACGCGGCGTCCAAGCACGCCGCCATCGGGTTCAGCCTCAGCACCCTCTCCGACCTGCGCCTGGCCGGCATCAGGGACGTCGCGATCTCCTGCATCTGCCCCGACGGGATCTGGACGCCGATGCTGCACGACAAGCTCGACGACCCCGCCTCGGCGCTGTCGTTCTCCGGCAAGCTGCTCCGGCCCGAGGAGGTGGTGGCCGCGGTCGCCAAGGTGCTCGACAAGCCACACCCCGTCACCACGATCCCGTTGTGGCGCGGCCTGGTCGCCAGGGCCGCCGACGCGGTGCCGGCCCTGGGCCTGCTCTCCGCACCGCTGGTGGTCAAGCAGGGCCGACGGGCGCAGAGGAAGTTCCAGCGCG
Source organism: Nocardioides sp. Root151 (assembly GCF_001427925.1). Taxonomy (NCBI): domain Bacteria; kingdom Bacillati; phylum Actinomycetota; class Actinomycetes; order Propionibacteriales; family Nocardioidaceae; genus Nocardioides; species Nocardioides sp. Root151. The sequence continues at coordinate 60,502 of NZ_LMGG01000007.1, read as the reverse complement.
ACGGACTGCCGATCGACTGACCGCCGTCAGGAGCTGGCGCGCACCTCGGCCAGGAACTCCGCGATCCGGCCGATCGCCTCCTCGAGCATCTGTACGTCGGGGAGCGTGACCAGCCGGAAGTGGTCCGGCGTCGGCCAGTTGAAGCCGGTGCCGTGGGTGACCAGGATGTGCTTGGCGCGGAGCAGCTCGATGACGAACTGCTCGTCGTCCTTGATCGGGTAGACCTCGGGGTCGAGCTTCGGGAAGCAGTAGAGCGCCCCCTTCGGCTCGACCGAGCTGACACCGGGGATCTCGTTGAGCAGCTTGTGGGCCAGCATGCTCTGCTCGAAGAAGCGGCCGCCGGGTCCGATGAACTCCTCGATCGACTGGTAGCCACCCAGCGCCGTCTGGATCGCGTGCTGGGCCGGCACGTTGGCGCACATGCGCATGTTGGCGACCAGGGTCAGCCCCTCGAGGAAGTCCTCGGCGAGGTGCTTGGGACCCGAGACCATCAACCAGCCGGCCCGGTAGCCACAGACCCGGTAGGCCTTGGACAGACCGCTGAAGGTCAGGCACAGCACGTCGTCGCCGGTGTAGGCCGCGGTGTGGTGGTGGGTGGCCCCGTTGAACAGGATCTTCTCGTAGATCTCGTCGCTGAAGATGACGAGGTCGTGGCGCCGCGCGATGTCGACCAGCGCCTTGACGGTCTCCTCGCTGTAGACCGCCCCGGTCGGGTTGTTGGGATTGATGATCACCAGGCCGTGGGTGTTCTCGGTGATCTTCGACTCGATGTCCTCCAGGTCGGGCATCCAGTCGTTCTCCTCGTCGCACAGGTAGTGCACGGGAGTGCCGCCGGAGAGCGAGACCGCACCGGTCCACAGCGGGTAGTCGGGCGCCGGCACCAGGATCTCGTTGCCGTCGTCGATGAACGCCTGCAGCACCATCGAGATCAGCTCGGAGACACCGTTGCCGATGAAGATGTCGTCGACGTGGGCGTGCTGGAGGCCGCGGCTCTGGTAGTACTGCGCGACGGCGGTGCGGGCCGAGAAGATGCCGCGCGAGTCGGAGTAGCCCTGCGCGTCGGGCAGGTGGTGCACCATGTCGGCCACGATGGCCTGCGGAGCCTCGAACCCGAACGGTGCCGGGTTGCCGATGTTGAGCTTGAGGATCCGGTGGCCCTGGGCCTCCAGCCGCTGTGCCTCGACGAGGATCGGCCCGCGGACGTCGTACCGGACGTTCTTCAGCTTCTGGCTCTGCCTGATGGTGCGCATGCGGCATTCTCGCAGGCGACCCGTGTCGAGGTCGCGGGGGTTTCGCGTTGCGGGCTCGGTCGAGCCTCAGCCCAGGGGAAGGTACGGCGACAGGTCGGCACGCTCACCGCTGGCGCGGACCCGGCCCTCGTGCTCGGCGGCCGCGAACTCGAGCTCACCGGTGGCCAGGGCGATCCACGTCTCGGCGTCGAGCTCGACCACGGCGGGCGGCGTACCGCGGGTGTGGCGGACGCCGGGGATCACCTGCACCGCGGCGTACGGCGGCACGCGGACCTCGACGGAGTTGCCCGGCGCGCGTTCCTGCAGCAGCGCCATGAAGTGCTTGGTGAGCAGCCGGAGGTCGGAACCCTGGCGACCAGCGAGGGCGGCACGGACGGCGTCGGGGTCGGCCGGTGCGAAACGGTGAGCCACGTCGTCCAGTATCCGCCACCGGCCTCGCGGAGGTGTCGACAGGCATGGGCCATTCCCGGCAGGGTGATCCACGGCACACGGAAATCCCGTTCGTGCCCTCTCGGAAGGATCGCTCGTGACCCACCATTCCCGCTGGCTACGCACCACCGCGTTGCTCGGCGGCGCGGCACTCCTCGCGGCCACCGCCGCCCAAGCGCCCGCCACCGCCGACCCCGACGACGCCAACAACACCGACCGGAACAACAACAGCTCCCGCAAGCTCCGGGCCGCAGTCACCCCCGAGCACGTGATGGAGCGCATCCACGCGCTCTCCGACATCGCCGCCGCGCACGACGGCAACCGCGCCTCCGGGACGCCGGGCTTCGCCGCGTCGCGGGACTACGTGGTCGACACCCTCGAGGCGGCGGGCTACTCCCCCATCGTCCAGGAGTTCGACTTCCCCTACTTCGCGCAGGTCGCCCCGTCGATGTTCGAGCGGGTCACCCCCGAGGCGACGACGTACGTCGAGGACACCGACTTCGGCCTGATGGACTACTCGGGCTCCGGCGACGTCACCGCGACCGTGCAGTCGGTCGACCTGAACCTGGGCGACCTGTCCGGCTCCACGAGCGGCTGCGAGGCCGAGGACTTCGCCGGCTTCACGGCCGGCAACATCGCGCTGATCCGCCGCGGCGGCTGCACCTTCGGGGTGAAGGTGCTCAACGCCGAGGCCGCCGGTGCGACCGGCGTCATCATCATGAACACCGGCACCGAGGGCGCCACCGACGCGTTCAGCGGAACCCTCGGCGGGCCCGACGTGACGGTGCCCGCGGTCGGCACCAGTTTCGCGATCGGCCAGTCGCTCGACGTGGCCGGCACCAGCGTGCACCTGGCCACCTCGACGGAGTCGGAGATCAGGCCGACGTGGAACATCACCGCCGACACCAACCGCGGCAACGACGCCAACGTGGTGATGGCCGGTGCGCACCTCGACAGCGTGATCGACGGCGCCGGCATGAACGACAACGCCAGCGGCAGCGCCACGCTCCTCGAGGTGGCCGTGCAGATGAAGAAGGTGAAGCCGCGGAACACGGTGCGGTTCGCCTGGTGGGGCGCGGAGGAGGCCGGGCTGCTCGGCTCGACGCACTACGTCACCGACATCGCCGAGAACGACCCGGAGGCGCTGGACAGCGTGGCGGCGTACCTCAACTTCGACATGATCGGCTCACCCAACTACGGGCTCTTCGTGCTGGACGGCGACAACTCGCGCTTCCCGCCGCCCGACGCGGCCGAGGGCCCCGAGGGTTCGGGGGCCATCGAGGCCTTGTTCCACGGGTACTTCGACTCCCAGGGCCTGGTCTCCGAGGAGGCGGCCTTCACCGGCCGCAGTGACTACGGCCCCTTCATCGAGGCCGGAATTCCCTCCGGAGGTCTCTTCACCGGCCACGAGGCGGTCAAGACCGAGGCCCAGGCGGAGGCATGGGGCGGCACGGTGGGTGAGGAGTTCGACCCGTGCTACCACGCCGCGTGCGACGGCGTCGGCAACGTGAGCGTCGAGGCGATCGACCACAACTCCGACGCGATGGCGCACGTGATCATCACGCTGGCCGGGTCGACGCGGGGAGTCAACTAGGAGATGGTCCGGGGGCCGGAGCGCCGGGCGACCACTCGGTAGAGGTGGGGATCCTCGTCCTGGTAGGGCGAGAGCCCGATGCCTTCCTGCTCCTCCAGCACCTCGAACGCATGCTGCTGTGCCAGGGCGGCCCCGAACGCCGGGCCGTCCTGGTAGCGGCGGTAGTGATGGCGGTGGACCTTCGGGTTCGCCTTGTCGTCTGCGGTCCGGAACTCGGCAGCGAGGACGTCGCCGGGCCGGGACAGCGCGTCGAGGCTCGACAGCAGGGCGTCCTGCGTCTCCTCCTCGAGGGAGTGCAGGAAGAACCGCAGGTAGAACATGACAGGTTCGTCGCCCGCCTCGGCGCGCGCCCTCCCCACGACGGATGCCAGCGCCTCGGTGTCGGCGACGTCGCACTCGTGGAAGCTCAGTCGGTCCTCGAGTCCGAGCTCGGCCGCCTTCGCCTCGGCACGACGGATGCCGCGCTGCGAGCGGTCGATCCCGAACACGCGACGACCGGCTTCGGCGTGCGCGACCGAGTCGCGCCCTTCACCACAGCCGAGGTCCACCACGATCCGGGGCACGTCGCCTCGTGCACTGACCGCCTCGAAGAAGGGCGACGGCGTCAAGAAGCCGGTGTGCTCGTAGAAGTCGGCCCAGTAGATCTGCTGGGTCCATGCGCGGGGCATGAGGGCGTCCGCGGCGCGGGTCCGGCGGTCCCGGTCCCAGTTGAAACCGGGCTGTGGTTCCCGCCAGCCCGTCCCGTAGAGCGCCTCGGCCACCCGCTCCGCACAGTTGGGCAAGAGGCCCGTGCTGCCGGCGAAGTCGATCTCGTGCACGCCCGTCCAGTCCGACGCGCGTACGTCGACCACACCCGAGACCCCGTAGGGAAAGCCGAGGACGTCGTGCTCGTCGAAGTAGGTGTGGAAGAGATCGACGTGGGCGTCCTTGTCACCTTCGATCTCGTTGGCGATCCGCAGGTGCGTGCCGTAGGCGAGCACCCGGAAGCCGGAGTCGATCAGGGCGAACGCGATGTCGTGGAGCTCGCGGGCAGCATCGGCGCCGTTCCGGTGCCCGGAGACGTAGGCGAGGTCGATGTCGGAGTCGTGGCCGATCACACCGTTCTCGCGGACCGCCCCGAGCAGGGTCCCGTAGATGAAGAAGGCGTCGAGCCCGAACCTCTCGGAGACGAAGTCGCGCACTCGCCCGGCCTGCGTCATGGTGCGTCGCTGCCAGGCCGTGTCGAGGTTCTTCGCGACCTGGAGTGCTCCGGAACGTGAGAAGACGTGGTCTCCCGCCAGCTTGTCCTTGAGCTCCTGCAGTCGGTGGGGCCCGTTGCTGCGCGGCCGGTAGACCGTGCCGTGAGCGGCGATGGGCAGCGGGCGGCCGTCCACGACGACGGCGAGCCGGTCGTGGGTGCCGATGTAGTCCCAGAGCTCCTTGACCCGGAAGCGGAACCGCCGCACCTCGGCCCCCGGGACGCGGCGCTTCGCCGGGTCGGCCACCAGCGTGGTGACGAGGTCGGTCCTGTTCACGCGCAGGGTCACGGTCACCGCCGGCGTGCCCGGGGACACGGCGATCCAGCCCTCGATCCAGCGCGGCTCGAAGGCCTCCACCATGCCGGTACGGACCACGGGCGCGGGTGGCGCCGGCTGCACGCGCTGGACGCGCTGGACGCCGAGGCGGCGGGCCGCACTCCCCAGCCGTCGACGGACCTGCCTGCGGATGCCGAGGTCACGCGAACGACGAGGTGATGCGGTCATGGATCTCCCAAGGACGGTGGTGGAGCGGACGCACGACAGGATAGGTGACGGCTCCGGTCCCTCGTTCGGCTCACGCGGGGCGCGCCGCGAACCTGGTGGCCACCGCGGCCACCCGCTCCCGCAGCTCGTCGGGCCCCTCGACCTCGAACGGAGCGTCGACCGAGGCGAGCACGGCCAGCGGCCAGAACAGGTCGTCGGCGTGCATGCGCATCAGGGTGGTCTCGCCGTCGTCGGACAGCTCGGCCCACCGACCCACGACCTGCTCGACCTCCTCGCGCGTGGCCGCGAACCGCACACGCACGTCGTACCTCCTGGGCACCTGCTTGAACCCGGCCTGCACGAACGCGAGCTCATCGGCGGCGGGGAGCTCGCGGGACAGGAAGCGGGCGCCGGTCAGCTCGACCGCGCCGATGCGGTCGACGCGGAAGCTGCGCCAGTCGTCACGGCCGCGGTCCCACGCGACGAGGTACCACCGCCGTCCGATCGAGACGAGGCGGCGCGGCTCGACGTGGCGCTGGGTCAGGTCGGCGTCCTTGGCGGTGTAGGCGAACCGCACCGTCTCGGAGTCTCGACACCCCTGCGCGAGCGAGGTGAGGGTCGTGGCATCGATGCTCGGGCCGTACGACGGGGCAGGCACGGTCTGGGTCTTGAGCGCATCCATGCGCCGACGCAGCCGTGGCGGCATCAGCGAGATGACCTTGGTCAGGGCCTGGAGGGACGTCTCCTCCAGCCCACCGACGGCACCGGCGGCCGCGGTGCGCAGCCCGACCGCGATGGCGACCGCCTCCTCGTCCTCGAGCAGGAGGGGCGGCAGCGTCGTCCCGACCTGGAGCTGGTAGCCGCCGGCCACCCCTCGGGACGCGTCGACCGGGTAGCCGAGCTCGCGCAGCCGGTCGATGTCGCGGCGCAGCGTCCTGGCGCTGACCTCGAGCCGGCCGGCCAGCTCGCCGCCGGGCCAGTAGCGGTGGGTCTGCAGGAGCGAGAGGAGGCGCAGCATCCGGGCACTGGTGTTCATGTCCTCCAGACTAATTCTGATAGCGGTCAGGAAGTGGCCTGAATGGTCGGAAGAGTGCTCCTCATGACGACAACAGACGCAGCACCCGTGATCGTGACCCGAGGCCTGACCCGGCACTTCACGGCACGCAAGCAGACGGTCGAGGCGGTTCGTGGCCTCGATCTGGAGATCGGCCAGGGCGAGCTGGTCGCCTTCCTCGGACCCAACGGCGCCGGCAAGTCCACGACCCTGCGCATGCTCACCACACTGATCCCGCCGACGTCGGGCACCGCCTCCGTCGCCGGGCACGACGTGGTCACCGAGCAGCGCGAGGTGCGCCGCGCGATCGGCTTCGTCGGCCAGGGCAACGGCGCCGGCCACGTCCAGCGCGGTCGTGACGAGCTGGTCAGCCAAGGACGCGCCCACGGCCTGTCGCGGGCGCAGGCCCGCTCCCGCGCCGACGAGCTGGTCGAGGACCTCGACCTCTCCGCCGTCGCGGACCGCAAGGTCTCCACGCTCTCCGGCGGGCAGCGGCGACGCCTCGACATCGCGATGGGCCTCGTGCACCTGCCCCGGGTGCTGTTCCTCGACGAGCCCTCGACCGGGCTCGACCCGCAGAACCGGGCGAACCTGCAGGGGCTGGTCGAGAGGCTGCACGCCTCGACCGGTTCGACGATCGTGCTGACCACGCACTACCTCGAGGAGGCCGACGCGCTGGCCGAGCGGGTGATCGTGATCGACCACGGCACCGTGATCGCCGACGACACGGCGCACTCGCTCAAGTCCGGGCTGGGTGACCTCGTGACCCTCGGCCTGGTCGACGAGATCGACGCGACGGTGGCCGCCGAGCACGCAGCGCTCCTCGACGGCGCGGTCGTCGAGCGCACCGGCCGCATGGTCACGGTGCGCGTGGCCGGCGGCCACGAGCTGGCGCCCGGGCTGCTCGCCTCGCTCGAACGGCGCGGCATGGCGCCGCGCAGCATCGAGGTCACCCGCCCCACCCTCGACGACGTCTTCCTGGACCTGACCGGGCGCAGCCTCCGCGAGGCCCAGGAGAACGCCGATGCATCGACCCCGACCGACCACTCGCACGAGAAGGTGGAAGCAGCATGAGCACCGCAGTCCTGAACCCCACCCGCGTCCGGCAGGCGACGCCGGACAGTCCCGCCAACGGGTTCCTCGCCGACACGTGGAACGTGATGACCCGCGAGCTGAAGCCGGTGCTGCGGGAGCCGGCGTCCGTGCTCTTCGCGATGGTGCAGCCGCTGGTCTTCCTCGGCCTCTTCGCCCCGTTGCTGCCCGACACGCCCGACGGCTCGGCGCTGCAGTGGTTCGTGCCCGGCATCGTGGCGATGACCTGCCTGATGGGCGCCTCGTTCACCGGCGCGAACCTGACCAACGAGATGCTCACCGGCTCGCACGAGCGACTGCTGGTCTCGCCGCTGAGCCGGTCGTCACTGCTGGTCGGGCGAGCCCTGAAGGAGGTCGTGCCGATGCTGATGCAGACCGCGATCATCCTGCTGGTCGTGACGCCGTTCAGCTTCGACCTGCACCTGGGCGGCGTACTCATCGGAGTGGCGATCCTGTCGCTGTTCAGCGTCGGGGTCGGCGCGTTGTCCTTCGCGCTGGCGCTGGCCTCGAAGGACAACGAGTGGATCTTCTGGACCGTGCAGCAGACGCTGATCTTCCCGGTGCTGCTGCTGGCCGGCATCCTGCTGCCCCTTGACGGCGCACCGCGCTGGCTGGAGATCGCCTCGAACCTCAACCCGCTGACGTACGTCGTGGAGGCGGTGCGGGAGCTGTTCGCCGGCAGCTACCCGGTCGACTCGATCGCCGCCGGGTTCGCCGGCTCCGCGTTGATGGCCGCCTTCGGAATCGCGATCGGCCTGAAGGCGATGGGCAACTCGTCCTGAGCCCGGGCCGGTCAGCGAGAGACGAACAGGAGCTCGCGCTGCTGCAGGGCCTGGTAGAGGAAGCTCGTCCGGCCCTGCTCAGCGGGAGTGACTGTCACCGTCACCACGGGGCCGTCGGCGTCGACGTCCTCGACGTCGAGGTAGTCGCTGTACGGCGTCCGTGACACCGAGCTGGTCCCCTCGCGGTAGGTCTTCTCCAGCACCTCGGCACCGTCTCGCGCGGCGTCGGTCGAGTCGAAGTGGTAGGCCACGTGCACCTCGGCCTCACCGTCGTCGACCGACCAGCCGATGCCGACCGCGTCGAACGGGTCCTCCGGCACGGAACCCTCGAGCTGCTCGTTCAGCGCCTCCAGCTGTTCCGGTGAGGCCTGCGACCCGAGGACGGCGGAAGCGGGGTCCGCCCCACCCTCGACGCGGGTCAGCACCGCCGAGATCGCGCCCTCGTCGTCGAGGGCGTCGGCGACCGCAGCAAGGGAGTCGTCGTCGGCCAGGCTGTCGCCGCCCTCGAGCCAGGACTCGACCGCAGGGGTCGACGGGCTGAGCGCGATGCGGTCTTCCTGCCTGGCCAGCCGGGTCGGGACGCCGAGCCGGTTCGCGGCGTTGACCGCATCGAGGTGGTTCTCGAAGTCCTCCCCCTCGACGTCGGTCACGACGCCGTCGCCGACCTCGGTCAGGTCGCTGGAGAGAGTGTCGTCGTCGAAGTCACCGGTGACCACGGCGAAGCGGCCGGGCGGCACGCTGAGCTCCACGAAGCTGTCGACGTCGAGCACCGACCACCCGAGCAGCTCGGCGAACTCCTCCGGCGCGGCCGCCTGGAGGTTGAACGACTCCCCGAACGGCACGAACACCGGCGTGGGCGACTCGGAGGAGGCATCGGTGAGCCCGCTCAGCCACGGCGACGTCGCCTCACGGCTGCCGTCGGTGGGGACGTCGAGCCCGGCCGCCTCGGTGGCAGCCCGCAGGTCCGCGGTCTGCACCAGGACGTCGTCGTCCACGGCAGAGGCAGGGATCTCGGCCAACGCACCGCGGACGCTGTAGCCCTCGCTGAGGGACTGCGGCGACCGGCGCTTCTCGTCGCCGTCGTTGCTGCCGTCATCGTCGGAGCAGCCAGCGACGAGCACCGTCGCGGCCACTGCCAGGACGGCCAGTCGCGCCGTCGTACGCCGGTTTCCCACGTGCTGCACCTCCGTGTCGGGTCCCGTTCGGGGTGTGCCCGGAACCGGACCGCTGGAAACCTCTCAGCCCAGGGCAGCAGGCAGGGTGGCGGCCCAGGCGGTGCGGATCTCGTCGACAGGCACCTCGAAACGTGCTTCCGGGTTCGGACCCTCGACCGAGAGCGTGGCGCCGCCGGTGCGACCGATCGGGGTCACCGGCACACCGTGCTTCTCGGCCAGGGCGACCAACGCGTCGGCGGACGCCTCGGGCACCGTGACGATCGCGCGGGCCGCGGACTCGGCGTACAGGTTGACGAACGCGTCACCCTGCACGGCGACCGCGGCTCCGATGCCGTTGCGCAGTGCCGACTCGGCCAACGCGATCGCGAGGCCGCCGTCGGAGAGGTCATGGGCACTGGTGACCACGCCCACTGCCTCGACCAGGAGCGCACCGAGCGCCTTCTCTGCGGCGAGGTCGACGACCGGCGGGCGACCGCCGAGGTGGTCGTGCACGACGTGGGCCCACTCGGAACCGGAGAGCTCCTCACGGGTGACGCCGAGCTGGAAGATGCGCTCGCCCTCGGCCACGAAGCCGGTCGGCGTACGACGGGTGACGTCCTCGATCACGCCGAGCACGGCGACCACCGGGGTCGGCAGGATCGCGGTCTCGCCGGTCTGGTTGTAGAGGCTGACGTTGCCGCCGGTGACCGGGATGCCGAGCTCGAGGCAGGCGTCCTTGAGGCCGCGGCAGGCCTCGGCGAACTGCCACATGACGTCGGGGTCCTCGGGCGAGCCGAAGTTGAGGCAGTCGCTGATCGCCATCGGCGTCGCGCCACCCGTGGACACGTTGCGGTAGGACTCGACCAGCGCCAGCTGCGCGCCGAAGTACGGGTCGAGCTTGGCGAAACGGCCGTTGCAGTCGGTGGAGACCGCGACGCCGAGGTTGGTCGCGTCGTCGACGCGGATCATGCCGGAGTCGGACGGCTGCGCGAGCACGGTGTTGCCCTGCACGTAGCGGTCGTACTGGTCGGTGACCCAGGACTTGTCGCACAGGTTCGGCGAGGCGATCAGCTGCAGCAGAGTCGCCCTGAGCTCGTCGCCGGTCGTCGGACGGGCCAGCTTCTCGGCGCCGTCGGCCTGGAGGGCGTCCTGCCACTCGGGGCGGGCGAACGGCCGGTTGTACGTCGGGCCGTCGTGCGCCACCGACCGCGGCGGCACGTCGACGACGCGCTCGCCGTGCCAGTCGATCTCGAGGCGACCGGTGTCGGTGACCTCGCCGATCGCCACGGCCTCGACGTCCCACTTCTCGCAGATCGCCATGAACGCCTCGACGTCGCCGGGCTCGACGACCGCCATCATGCGCTCCTGCGACTCGCTCATCAGGATCTCTTCGGGCGAGAGCGTGGAGTCGCGCAGCGGCACCCGGTCCAGCGAGCAGCGCATGCCGCCGTCACCGGCGGAGGCCAGCTCGGAGGTGGCGCACGAGAGTCCGGCGCCGCCGAGGTCCTGGATGCCGGCGACCACGCGGGCCTGGAACAGTTCGAGGGTGCACTCGATGAGCAGCTTCTCCATGAAGGGGTCGCCCACCTGGACGCTGGGCCGCTTGGCCGGGCCGGTCGACTCGAAGGTCTCGGAGGCCAGGATCGAGACGCCACCGATGCCGTCGCCCCCAGTGCGGGCGCCGTAGAGGATCACCTGGTTGCCGGCGCCCGAAGCCTTGGCGAGGTGGAGGTCCTCGTGGCGGAGCACGCCGATGGAGAGCGCGTTGACCAGCGGGTTGCCGGCGTACGTCGCGTCGAAGACGACCTCACCGCCGATGTTGGGCAGGCCCAGGCAGTTGCCGTAGCCGCCGACGCCGGCCACGATGCCGGGCAGCACCCGGTGGGTGTCATCGGCGTCGAGCGGGCCGAAGCGAAGCGGGTCCATCACGGCGACCGGACGGGCGCCCATGGCGAGGATGTCGCGGACGATGCCACCGACGCCGGTCGCGGCGCCCTGGTAGGGCTCGACGTACGACGGGTGGTTGTGCGACTCGACCTTGAAGGTCACCGCGTAGCCCTGGCCGATGTCGATGACGCCGGCGTTCTCCCCGATGCCGGCGAGCATCTTGCCGACCGGCGTCTCCTGGGGAATCTCGGAGAACTGCTTGAGGTGCACCTTGCTCGACTTGTAGGAGCAGTGCTCGGACCACATCACCGAGTACATCGCCAGCTCGGAGCTGGTCGGACGGCGGCCGAGGATCTCGCGGATCCGGGCGTACTCGTCGGCCTTCAGACCGAGATCGGCCCACGGCTGTTCGCGGGTGGGGTCGGCGGCGGCTACGTCGACGGTGTCGAGGACAGGGCGGGGAGTCTCAGGCACGAGGCACATCCTAGGGCGCGTGGTTCGCGCGTCACGCCCCGCACTCCGCGATGGTCGCCGCGACTCGCCCACACCCCGTCTGACCTGCATGAATTACAGATTTGTAGTTCAACCGAACCACTGTTACTGGTGTTACTTGTGTGGTTAGGGTGACGCAGTTCCTTCCCCATTGGAGACCAAGATGAGCCCCCTTTCCCAGCCTCGCAAGCGACTGCGGACCCTCTTCGTCAGTGGCCTCGTCGCGACCCTCGCCGGCTTCGGCCTGACCTCCGTCGCCGCGCCCGCACATGCCGACAACCGGGTCACCCCCGGCGACTTCACCGGCTACGGGTTCGACCAGTGCCTCACCCCGACGCAGTCCAAGATGGACGCCTGGATGGAGCACTCGCCCTTCTCGGCGGTCGGCATCTACATCTCTGGTGACTCACGCGCCTGCCGCTCCCAGCCCAACCTGACCCCGAGCTGGGTCACGCGCCAGCTGGCCAACCGATGGGTGCTGCTGCCGATCACACTCGGACCACAGGCCGACTGCCTCGACCGCTTCCCGCGGTACGGCGACGACGAGACCATCAAGCCGAGCAGCTACCGGAGCTACCAGGCGGCGCGTGGCCAGGGCCGCCGCGAGGCGGACAAGGCGGTCGCCGCGGCGAAGCGCCTGGGCATCGTGCCGGGCAGCACGCTCTGGTACGACCTCGAGGGCTTCAACCACAACATCACGTCGTGCCGCGAGTCGGCGATCTACTTCCTGCACGCCTGGACCGGACGCCTGCACACGCTCGGCTACGTCTCGGGCGTCTACTCCAGCGCCGGCTCGGGCATCAAGATGCTCGACGACGCGCGGGTGAACCGGCCCGGCCGCTTCACCCTCCCGGACCGCATCTGGATCGCCCGCTGGGACGGCGTGGCCAACACCTCGACCGACTACATCCGCGAGGACGGCTGGCAGCCGCACCGCCGCGTCAAGCAGTACCGCGGCGGCCACAACGAGACGTGGGGCGGCACGACCATCAACATCGACAGCAACTTCCTCGACGTGGGCAAGGGCTCCTGGGCCAGTCGCCAGGGCCTGAGCTGCGGGGGCAAGGCAAACATCAACCTGTCGTCGTTCCCGGCGCTCAACAAGCGCCTCGCACCGTCGAACGTGGCTGCGGTGAAGGCGCTGCAGTGCCAGCTGACGCACGTGAAGCTGTACGCCGGGGCGATCAACGGAAGGTATGACACGCCGACCATCAAGGCGATCAACGCCTTCCAGCGCCAGCGTGGACTTCGCGTCGCGGTGACCTGGACCAAGCGCAGCTGGGTGATGCTGAACAGCACCGGCGCCTACCGCACGGTCAAGCGCGGCCACACCGGCCCTCCGGTGCGGCTGGCCCAGCGCGCACTGACCGCGGCCACCGGTCGCTACGTGCCCGTCACCGGCGTCTTCGACGCCCGGACCGAGGCGGTCACCAAGCTGTGGCAGCGCAACCTGGGCGGCGCCGACACCGGCGTGATGAACCGGACGGCCTGGTCCCGGCTGCGCGACGGACGCTACTGAGCACCGCTCCGCTGAAGGACCGGGCACGCTCGGACGTCGGCTGCGGGCAGTCAGCGAACAACGTGTCGGCCACCCGGACCAGGACGCTCATTTCAACCTGCAGTTCGCTCGCCGCGACGCTCCGGTCACGCTCAACGGACGCACCCGAGGCGTGAACTGTAGGTCGAAATGAGCAGACGGCGCGTCACTCGGTGTCGTCCGGCGGCAATCACGGGATTGTTCGTCTCAGAGGTTCAGCTCGCGGGGGGTCCGACGGTGAGGGCCACGGCGGTGAGTACGCCGACGGCGGCGACACCGGCCACGGCCCCGGCGAGCGGGTTGCGCAGCAGCCAGGCGGTGGGCTTCTCGAGGACCCCCGAGGGTCGTTCGCCACGCAGGCGCCACGTCGAGTCGAGGGCACCGGCCTTCTCGGCGTGACGGTCGAACCACACCGTCATGAAGGGCGGCACCGCACTCAACAGGCCGAGCACCAGCCGACCGAACGACCACTTCTGGTCGATCCAGACGACGACGGTGGTCAGGCAGTACGCAACGAAGACGATGCCGTGGACCATGCCGAAGATGCGGACGCCGAGTTCGGTGGTCTCCGTGACGTACTTGAGGAACATCCCGGTGAGCAGCAGCGCCCAGGTGATCGCCTCGGCGATCGCGACCCGGCGGAACAGGGTCAACGGGCTCACGCGAAGGCCCTCTCGACCAGGCCGGTGAAGAAGCCGAGCCCCTCGGTGCCGGGTCCGCACAGGTCCTCGACAGCGTGCTCGGGGTGCGGCATCAGGCCGACCACGTTGCCCGCCTCGTTGGTGATGCCGGCGATGTCGCGCAGCGAGCCGTTCGGGTTGCCGTCGAGGTAGCGGGCGACGACGCGCCCCTCACCCTCGAGACGGTCGAGCGTCTCGGCGTCGGCGACGTAGGAGCCCTCGCCGTTCTTGAGCACGACGGTGACCTCCGCACCCTGGGCGTAGGACGAGGTCCAGGGGGTGCGGTTGTTCTCGATGCGCAGCCGCTGGTCCCTGCAGACGAACTTGCGGTGGTCGTTGCGGATCAGGGCGCCCGGCAGCAGGTGGGACTCGCACAGGATCTGGAAGCCGTTGCAGATGCCGAGCACGGGCAGGCCCTTGCCGGCAGCGGCGACGACCTCGGTCATCACCGGGGAGAAGCGTGAGATCGCGCCACAGCGCAGGTAGTCGCCGTACGAGAAGCCGCCGGGGAGCACGACCGCGTCGACGCCCTGGAGGTCGTGGTCGCGGTGCCACAGCGCGACGGCCTCATTGCCACCGAGGCGTACGGCGCGGCGCGCGTCGACGTCGTCGAGGGAACCGGGGAAGGTGACCACTCCGACCTTCATCAGGCGCGGCGCTTCCCGGGAGCGGCGTCACCCTCGATGTGGATGGCGTAGTCCTCGATCACGGGGTTGGAGAGCAGCGTCTCGGCGAGCTTGTGCACCTCGGCGAGCCTCTCCTCGGTGAGCTCACCCTCGAGCTCGAGCTCGAAGCGCTTGCCCTGGCGGACGTCGGCAACGCCGTCGAAGCCGAGACGGGGCAGGGCACCGTGCACGGCCTTGCCCTGGGGATCGAGGATTTCAGGCTTGAGCATGACGTCGACGACGACACGGGCCACGGGAGGCTCCTTGGTGCAAGGGTGCGGGGAACGCGCCCAGTCTAAGGCCGCCGCCTCGGGCTCCGGACAACGACCGCTGTCGTGATCACCGCCCGGGAATGTGCGGGGGTCCGGCGGCCTGAGGACGTCACATCGCGCCCTCGAGCAGCCGGACGAGTGCCGGACGGTCGACCGGTCGTGGATTGGCATAGGGGTTGGCGAGGACCTCGTCGACGACCGCGGCGAGGTCGGACTCCCGGACCCCGAGGTCTGACAGCCGCCGGGGAGCACCCACCTGGTCGGCCAGCGACCCGATGGCTCCGGCCGGGTCCTCGTCGCCGAGTGCGCGCGCCAGCGCGGACCGGGCGCCCGGCGCCTGCGCCAGGTTGAACGCAGCGACGTGGGGCAGCACCACCGAGTGGGTGTCGGCGTGCGGCAGGTCGAGCATTCCTCCCAGCACGTGGCAGAGCTTGTGGTGCAGGCCCATGGTGGTGGCGCCCAGGCAGGCGCCGCACAGCCAGGCACCTTCGAGCGCGTTCGCCCGCGCGGAGGCGTCGGCGGGGTCCTTCACGAGCACCGGCAGGGCGAGGGCGAGTGCGCGGACCCCTTGCTCGGCCATGGCGGCGACGACCGGCGACCCGTCCGGTGCGTAGAGCGCCTCCATGGCGTGTGCCATCGCGTTGAGCCCACTGGTCGCGGAGACAGCGGGCGGCAGCGACGTCGTGAGGTCCGGGTCGTAGACGACCGTGCGTGGCAGGACTGCCGGGTCACGGCCGGTCTGCTTGCGCGAGTTCTCCGTCAGCCCCCAGATCGGGGTCATCTCCGAGCCGGCGTACGTCGTGGGCACGGCAACCACGGGCAGGGCACGGCGCAATGCCAGGGCCTTGCCCAGTCCGATCGTGGAGCCTCCTCCGATCGACACGCAACCGTCGGCCTCGAGCTCGGCGACCACCCGAAGGGCACCGGCCACCGTCTCCACGGGGACATGCATGCGGGCCTGGTCGAAGATGCCCACCGCGGTGTCACCGAGTAGCTCCTCGACCTTCTCCGCCAGGGCTCGCTGGCCGGGTGTGGACAGCACGAGAACGCGACGCAGCCCGAGCCGGGCCACCTCGTCGGCGACTGCAGCCAGGCGGCCGCGACCGAAGACCACGCGCATCGGCAGGGCCTCGTACACGAAGCTGCGGACCGGTTCGGCCATGTCAGTCCTCTCCTCGGGCAAGGCGGATGTCGAAGTGTGCGTGACGGAAGGGCACAGGGACGTCGAAGCGCTCTGCCTGCTCCGGGTCGTCGACCTCGGCGAAGTCGATCACCAGGCTCTGCTTGACGGCGAACACCGCGTCGCTGTCGATGTAGGGACTGCCGGCGACGAAGGCGTGGGTCGTGACCTCGCGGAAGCCGGGTGCTTCGGCGATGAAATGGATGTGAGCCGGCCGGTAGGGGTGGCGGAGGGAGGCCTCGAGCATCCGGCCGACGGGGCCGTCCGTGGGGATCGGGTAGTGGCTCGGCACGACGGTGCGGAACCAGAACCGGCCGGCTTCGTCCGTCGTGAAGAGACCGCGTCCGTTGCCGGGTGGTTGGGTGTCCGGCTGCTGCACGTCGTAGAAGCCGTTCTCGTCGCACTGCCAGATGTCGACGGACGCCCCGGGGATCGGCGTGCCGTCCTCGGTGTTGACGCTTCCGGTCACCACGCACGGCGTACCGGTGCCGAGCAGGTCGACGGAGTCCCCCAGGGCGCGCTGCGGCGACTCGGTCATGTGGAAGGGTCCGAGCACGGTCCCCTCGGTGCCGTGCGGGTCGCCGTTGATCGTCTCGACGAGCATCGACACACCGAGGACGTCCGAGAGCAGGACGAACTCCTGCCGGGTCGCATCGGAGGTGTGGCCGACCTCGGTCAGGAAGGCGATCGCCTGCTCCCACTCGGCCATCGTGGGGCGGAGCTCCTCGACCAGGGCGTGCACGTGACGTGTGACGGCTTCGAGGACCTGGCGGGTCCTCGGGTCGGGCGTCTGGGCGAAGCTCGCCAGGACCTCACCCAGGACCGTGTCGTCGTGATCGCTCATCGTTGTCACCTCTCCAGTTCTGCGAAGCGGCCGACGAACCAGTCGGCGACGTAGGCCGACCGTTCCTCGGAGTGGTTGTAGATCGTGTGCTCCCCGTCCTCCCACACCTTCAACAACGTATCGGCGGTGCCGGAGTCGAGGAAGGGCTGCTGGTCGGGCAGGCTGGTGATCGGATCGGCACCTCCGTGCAGCACCAGCAGCGCACCCGAGATGCGGTCGGTCGGCTGCAGCGCGATGCGCTCGAAGTTGCGCTCGATGGTGGCCTGGTCCCGGGTGCCCAGCATCGCGGCGGCCTGGTCCTCGAAGGTGCGGAAGCCCAGGAGCCGAGGACGCGCCGGCGCGCCGTTCACACAGACGGCCGTGACCCGGGAGTCCGAGGCCGCGGTGGTCGCCGCGAAGAGGCCGCCGAGGCTGTTGCCCCACAGGCCGATCCCGGGACCGAGCTCGGGACGAGAGGCCACCGAGTCGACGAAACGGCTGTACGCCGCCCGGACGTCCACGTCGAGCAGGAGACCGCCCTCGAGCCGGGTCTCTCCCTGGCCCGGCCCCTCGGCCAGGAGGGCGGCGATCCCGCGACGGTTGAGGGCCTCGGCCTGGCGGAGGTACGCCGTGCCCCACCCGCTCTGCCCGCCGAACAGGACGACGGTGCCGAGCACCGGCGTCACCGGCGGGACCAGCCAGCCGAAGAGCCGTCCGCCCTCGAAGGGCAGTGCGATCCGTTCCCAGCGGGGGGCCCTCAGGTGGCCCGCCCTCTCGGCGGCGGAGGTCAGGCGCCGGTAGAGGCCGCGCTTGCGCTGGTTGTCGAAGTTGTGGGCCATCTGTGCGGTGAGGAAGCAGACCATGGCTGCGCGGTAGCCGTCGAGCGCGGTGGCGATGCGGTCCTCGGACTCGGCCGAGCCGGCGCGGGCCAGGTGGGCCTCGGCGAGCTCTTCGGCCGCGTCGTCCCACGGCTGGCCGAGCCCGGTGCGCTGCTCGAGGGCGAGCACGTCGGCGTACTGCATGCCGTAGTCCAGGAGGCGCGTCACGGACATCGCCCGCCACAGGGCATCGGCCGGCGGGATCTCCACGGACCCGAGGCTCATGCCGGCACCACGGCAGCGGCCTCGACCCACGAGAGCCGCGAGCGCAGGCCCTCCACCGCGGCCGGCAGGTCGGCCAGGACCCCGGCCCAGAAGAGGTGGAAGTCCGGACGGCCGATGAATGCCTCGACTCCGTGGGCCCCGAAGAACTCGCGGTACGTCCCGTCCACGTCCTCCACCGCGTGGGAGTTCCCGGGAGCAAGGGTTGCCGTCGAGACACCGAGATCGGCCAGGAAGGCCAGCTGCGCGTCGTCGAGCACGGCATCCGGGTCGGTCGAGCTCACCAGTGAGAATCCGCGTCCGACCACGTCGTCGAAGAGCCCCTCGACGCCATTCCTGCGGACCACGCCCTGTGGCGTCAACGTGCCGGCCAGTTCGGAGGGCACTCCCTCCGCGGTGTGATGCACGACCCCGTGGCGGATGGTCGGGAACGGCGGGGGCGGCGGCGCGGTGCCGTCGCGGAACGCCTGGTCCCGCGCGGCGGCGGCCGCCGGGTCGTGCGTGTTGGCGACCTTGCCGAGCGCAACGGAGATCTCCGTGATCGCGGTGGCATGCGGCCTGCGTTCGCTCTCGTAGGTGTCGAGGAGGGTCTCGTCGGCAAGACCCCTCAGGACCAGGTCGAGCTTCCAGCCCAGCGTGGCACCGTCGCGCATGCCGGAACAGGCGCCCTGCCCCATGTACGGCGGAGTGGTGTGCGCGGCATCGCCGGCGAGGAGGACCCGCCCGACCCGCCAGCTCTCGGCGATCCGGCCCTGGAACGTGTAGACCACCTGCCGGAGGATCTTCACGTCCTCCGGGCCCAGGTCGTGGGCCTCCCGGAGCCACTTCCATGCGAACTCCGGCTTCTCGAACTCCGCCTCGTCCTCGCCCGGGAGCACGGCCAGCTCGAAGCGCTGGCGGCTCCTGCCGATGGGCATGTACATCTGCCCGCGCACCGGGTCGCAGAACTGGGTGAGCCGGTTGAAGGTGTCCGGGAGGGGGCGCAGCTTCTCGCAGTCGATGTTGAGCCAACGATCATCGACGCCGCAGTCGCTGCGCTCGATCCCCAGGCTGGTCCTGACGAAGCTGTTGGCCCCGTCGGCGCCCACGACGTACCTCGCGGTGACGACGCGCTCCTCGTCGGCGTGGGACCACTGACCCGTGCGGGACTGGGTCCAGGGCCTGGCGGTCACCTCGACGCCGTCGGGGCCGGGGCTGACCTTGACCACGGAGTGCCCCTGGTTGACCTCGACGTTGCCGGTGGCGCGGACGTGCTTGTCGATCGCGTCCTCGATGTCGGGCTGGTACATCGAGATGTGGGCGGGGTGGCCGGCCGAGGTGCCCCGCCAGTCCAGCTCGATGAGCAGGTCGCCGGCACCGTTGAGGTAGCGGTAGTTCGGGATCGGCCAGGCATCACGCAGGGCGAGGTCGATGTCTCCGACGGCGGCGATGTTGCGCGCCGTCTCGCCGTCGATGTGGGTGAGCCGGGGCAGCCCGTAGAGCCCCTGCCAACGCTCGAAGACGACCACCTTGTGGCCGGCCTTGCCGAGCGTCGACGCCAGGACCAGCCCGGCGGGGCCGTAGCCGACGATCGCTACGTCGTAGTCGTGGTCCATCTCTTCTCCCATCGCGTGCGGAGCGGTCGTGCTCCTGGTGATGAGAGGACGCTAGGCACCAGACGGCGCCGTGCCGATCCGCTTCACGACAACCCGATCCACGGAGCGACGGGACTTGTGCCAACCGTCACAGGGAAGGCGCAGGCGGGACCTGGCGAAGGGTCACCGACGGCGGCACGCCGTACCGCTCCTGGTAGGCGCCCGCGAATCGGGGAACGTGACTGAAACCCCATCGCAGGGCGACGTCGGCCACGGTCGTGCCACTGCCCGGGCGGGTGGCGAGCAGGTCGTCGTGGACACGCGCCAGGCGCACCTGCTGGACGTACACACGCGGCGGCACGCCGACGTGGTCGCGGAAGTGTCGTTGCAGGGAGCGCGCGCTGACCCCCGCCTCGAACGCCAGGCGTTCGACGGAGAGGTCTGATTCGGGCTGCGACTCGATGAGATCGACGGCCGCCTTCACCGGTGCCGGGCGGTGTGCTCCCTGCCGGCGCGACTCGAGCCGGGAGGAGTAGTTGTGGGGCTGGGCCAGGAGCAGGCCCGTCATCAGGAAGGAGGCCCAGGAGCTGTCCCCACCGGCCTGGGTGACGAGTCCACCGCTGTCGAGGTCGCCGACCAGGAGCCGCACCGCCCGGGTCCATGAGGCGGCCGCCGGGGTGCGGAGGTCCATGGCCGTCCCGAAGAGGATGGGTGCGACGACGAGCTCGTCGAGCATGCCCTCGAGATGGCGTTCCAGGGCGTGGCGCTCGAAGCGCACGTGCAGCTGCCGGTAGTCGTTACTGAGCTGCATCCGGGCCTGCATGCGTGGGGAGATGATGCCCGCCGTCTGCTGGTCGACGACGACTTCGTCGGTGCCACAGGTGATTCGGTTGCGTCCACCCCACGACAGGTTGACGTCGTAGTAGTCGATCTGCTCGGTCAGCTGCACGTCGAGCTCGCAGCCACGATGGTGGCCGTAGACCAGGGACAGCGGACCGAGCGGCGCCACGGCGACGTCGGTGCGCAGCGCTGTCGCGGCCGCCCCACGCGGGGTGAGCCGGTGCGGCGTGAGGAACTGCGAGACCGAGGCACGGAAGGCGTCGATGTCAGAGGCGTGGAGCACAGAGAACCGCTCGAGTACGACTTCCTTGGTCACGGCGCCACGTCCCTTTGCTCACGGGTGCCCCCATGGTACGAGCGCGACCCGGTCGAGGCCTCCTTCTCGACATCCACGCATCGCCCGGAGTCCGGCGGTTGCCCGGATGCGGCACGATGGAGGCATGCCAGCACCCACCCCGGACCACGCGAACGCCATGGCTCTCGAGTTCCCGCAGTCACTCGCCGTCTACGACAAGTACGCCGACGCCCAGCGGGCCGTCGACTTCCTCTCCGACGAGGAGTTCCCGGTCCAGAACTGCATGATCGTGGGCACTGACCTCAAGCAGATGGAGCGCATCACCGGCCGGCTCACCACCGGCAAGGTCGCGCTGGCCGGCGCCCTGTCAGGGGCGTGGCTGGGCCTCTTCGTGGGGCTGATCTTCTCGTTGTTCGGCGACGGCAACATCCTCGCCATGATCGTGTCGACCGCCCTGATGGGTGCCGTGTTCGGCCTGGTCTGGAGCCTGGTGGGCTTCGCAGGCACCCGCGGCCGCCGTGACTTCTCCTCGGTCAGCGCGGTCGTCGCCACGAAGTACGAGGTCCTCGTCGAGCACAAGCACCTGCAGACCGCGCAGGAAATCCTCGCCCGCCTCCCCGGCGCCCTGCCCAATCCATTCGAATGATCCGGCCGTTCGAGTGACCTGACCGGCCGCCCGGGTCAGTCGTCCTCGAGGAACGGGTCGCCGTACCACGGTGTCTGGGACGTCGAGTCCGCGTCGTCGGCCCCAGCCGTCTCCGCCTGGGCGCCGAACACGGTCGCTGCTGCGATCACGCTGGCGCTGGCGGTGAGGCCGGCAGTCATCAGGACCGTACGCCGACGCTTGCGCGGCGGCGGACCAGTGGGCGGCGGCTGAGCGGGGGTCGGTTCAGTCATGCCAGAGAGAGTTGCTCGCATTCCTTGGCGGAACCTGAGCAACAGGTGAGCGGAGCGCATGAAAAGTCGCCGGCCCGGGCAGACTGCGCGCGTGAACACCCTCACCCGCTCTGCCACGGCACTCGCCCTGGTCGCCGTACTCCTCGGTTTCTCGTCTGCCTGTTCGGACCCCGAGACGGCTGCCGGCCGCAGCAGCGGGACGGGTGCGTCGGCGCCACCTGTCCCTGCGATCGGCGACACCGCCCGTTTCCTTGCCACCACCGCCGCTGAGGAGGCTGTGGTCGGAGTGCTCGCCTACGACCACCAGGACTTCGATGCCGCCTACACGGCAGCCGAGCACCTGCTGACCGAGCGGATGGCCACGGATATCGAGAAGACTCGGACGACCTTGCGGCCGATGGTCAGGAAGCAGCGAGCCAGCCAGGACGTCAGGGTCGTCGAGAGCGGCACGATCACCGGGCAGAACGACACCATCAAGGTGGTCCTGTTCATCGACCAGACGGTGCGCCGCGCCGGAGGCTCCACGAACCGCCAGTCGGCGACCGTGGTGGCCAGCATGGTTCACGACCACGGCGACACGTGGCTGGTCGACGAGCTGGACACGAACGCTTCTGATGCCTCCGGCATCCAGGACCCCGAACCCGGGCGGGCGGCCGCCGTCGACGCGGCCATCGAACTGGCGTCCGCGTTCACGAACCTGGACCACCGCACTCTCGACGCCGACACCCAGGCCGTGCTGGACCTGTCCACGGGCACCTTTCACGACCAGTTCAAGGGAAGTCTGCCCAGCATGAAGAAGACGGTCTCGACCGCCCGTTCCGTGTTCACGAGCGAGGTGACCGTTGCCGCTCTCGACAAGTTCACCGGCGAAGCACCCGGTGACACCGCGACGGTGCTGGTCGCCACCGAGGGAACCGTCACCAACACGAACGCGCCGCAAGGTGTCGACCGCGACCAGCGCCTCCTCATCTCGTTGGTCAACGAGGACGGCGAGTGGCTCGCCGACGACGTGACGTTCGTCAGCTGAGCTCGCGCTTGAGGATCTTGCCGGTCGCGGTCATCGGCAGCGCGTCGACGTACTCCACGATGCGGGGGTACTTGTAGGTCGCCATCTGCTCCTTGGCCCATGCGATCAGCTCGTCCTCGCTGGTCGTCGCGCCCTCGTTGCGGATCACGAACGCCTTGATCTCCTCGCCGTGGCTCTCGTGGGGCACGCCGATGACCGCCGCGAGCGAAACCGCGTCGTGGGTCATCAGCACCTCCTCGATCTCGCGCGGGTAGACGTTGAAGCCACCGCGGATGATCATGTCCTTCGAGCGGTCGACGATGTAGTAGTAGCCGTCGGCATCCTTGCGGCCCAGGTCGCCGGTGCGGAACCAGCCGTCGTGGATCGCCTCGGCGGTGGCCTCGGGCCGGGCGTAGTAGCCCTTCATGATGTTGGGCCCCTTGACCGCGATCTCGCCGATCACGTCGTCGCCCGACCCGAGGTCGTTCCACTCGGGGTCGATCAGCTTCATCTCGACACCGGGGATGGGTACGCCGATCGAGCCGACGCGCACCTCACGACCCCACGGCGAGAAGCTCGCCACCGGCGAGGTCTCCGAGAGCCCGTAGCCCTCGAGGATCGTGACGCCGAACTTCGCCGCGAAGTCCTTGTGCACCTCGACCGGGAGCGCGGAGCCACCCGACGCGGCGACGCGCAGGTTGGCGGCGACGGCCGAGACGTCGACGCCCTCCTGGAGTGCACCGAGCAGGCCCCAGTACATCGTCGGGACGCCGGCGAAGAAGGTCACCTTCTCCTTCAGCATGAGCCCGAGGGCTGCCTGTGCCTCGAAGCGCGGCAGCATCACGACGGTGCCGCCGAACGCGAAGGCGCCGTTCTGGATCACGGTCTGGCCGAAGGAGTGGAAGAGCGGCAGCACGCACAGGTAGGTGTCGGGGTTGCCCGCGTCTGCGTTGAAGAGGTCGGCCGAGGCCATCGCGTTGGAGTGCATGTTGCGGTGCATCAGCTCAGCGCCCTTGGGCTGGCCGGTGGTGCCGGAGGTGTAGAGGATCACGGCCGTGTCGTCGGCGTCGGTGGCATGCGTCTCGAAGGCCGGGGACTTGCCGGCGAGTGCCTGGCCCAGGGTCTCGGCGCCCTCGATCGGCGAGGCCGCGGCAGGGTCGGCGGTGATCACGAAGAACCGCGTGCATCCGGGCGTCTGCTCGAAGCCGACCGATCCTTCCTGCGCCATCGGCAGGTCGGGGGTGCCCTCGAAACAGAAGTAGGCGACGGCGTCGGAGTCGTCGAGGTGGTAGGCGATCTCGCGGCCCTTGAGCAGCACGTTGAGGGGAACGACGGTCGCGCCGGACTTGAGGATGCCGTAGTAGACGATCGAGAAGTAGGGCAGGTTCGGGCAGCTGAGCGCGACCTTGTCGCCGGGCTTCACCCCGCGCTCGACCAGCAGGTTGGCCACCTGGCTGGCCGCGCCGTTGACCTGCGCGTAGGTCAGGCGGGTGTCACCGAGGATGATCGCGTCGCGATCCGGGTAGTCGCGCGCGGAGTCGTCGAGGAGCGAGGCGAGGTTCATGCCGCAGAACCTACCCGCCGGTTGTGCGCCCCGTCACAGGGTCGTCCACATGGTGTGCGGGTCAGCCCGCGCGCACCAGGTCGACCCCCTTGTTGGCGAGCTCGTCGGCCCGCTCGTTCCCGGGATCGCCGGAGTGTCCCTTCACCCACACCCAGTGGATGGTGTGGCGGTTCACCTCGGCATCCAGGGCCTGCCACAGCTCGACGTTCTTGACCGGCTTCTTCGCCGACGTCTTCCAGCCGTTGCGCTTCCAGCCGTGGATCCACGACTTCATGCCGTTCATGACGTACGACGAGTCGACGTGCAGCGTCACCTCGCAGGGCTGGGTCAGCGCCTTGAGGCCCTCGATGACCGCCTGCAGCTCCATCTGGTTGTTCGTGGTCAGTGGCTCGCCGCCGAACAGCTCGCGCTCGTGGCGGCCCGAACGCATCCACGCGCCCCAGCCGCCGACGCCGGGGTTGCCCTTGCACGCGCCATCGGTCCACATCTCCACCACGGGCCGTGCTTGCGTCGAAGGGGCGTCAGTCATGACGCAAACCCTATCCAGCGGCCTCCCCGGTTGAACCGGAGCCCGAGTGGGTAGGCAGC
Organism: Nocardioides sp. Root151; assembly: GCF_001427925.1. Taxonomy (NCBI): domain Bacteria; kingdom Bacillati; phylum Actinomycetota; class Actinomycetes; order Propionibacteriales; family Nocardioidaceae; genus Nocardioides; species Nocardioides sp. Root151. Next base: position 36,026 of record NZ_LMGG01000007.1, on the reverse strand, counting down.
CGTCGCACTGCACGAGGACTCGACGGGGGACCACACATGAACGACGCAACGGGCCGACTCTCGGCTCTCTACTCGGACCCGGCGCGGGAGCGCAGGCTCGGCATCCGCTTCCTGCTCGCGGCGATCGTCATGTTCGCGATCGCGGCGCTGGGTGTCTTCTCACTGGTCCAGGGCTCTTCCGTGGCGCGAGCCCTGGTCTGGGTCGTGATCGGCGGTCTGGTCGGAGCACTGTGCGCACTGCTGGCGCTCAACAACTTCATGCTCAGCCGCCGCACGGGCGAGGGCCTGCTGACCGTGGCGGTCGGGCAGGACGGCCTCGTCGGGCCCGAGCTGATCGGACTGCCGTGGTCCCAGATCACGCAGGTGACGGACACGGTGCACGGTGAGTCGAAGCGCGGCCGCACGCCCCGTTCCCTGACTGTCCATGTCCGTGACCACGACGCACTCCTGGCGACCGTGCCCGAGAAGGTGCGCTGGCTGGTCGACCGCGGGGAGAACGGGGCGGCCCACGTCACGACCGGCCTGGGCGCCGTCACCGATGACGAGTACCGGGGGTTCCTGGACGTGCTCCGGACCGAGCTCGACCGTCGACAGATCCCGCTCGTCGACGCCCGCGACTGAGCCGAGCCCTGCGGCCGACCCGAGACCAGCCACTCACAGTGAGGCGAGCAGGCACCTGAGGATGCCGAGGGCACCCAGCGAGAGGCGAGCGTTGGACCCGCGGTAGTACGTCCAGGCGCTGATCGCCGGCGCCAGGGCCTGGCCGCGGGACCGGCGGTACGCCGCTTCGTCCAGGCCGACCGCGTCCCGGTAGACCTCGGACACCGAGACCGGGACGTAGCCCCACATGGCGTTCAGCTCGATCGCCGGGTCGCCCCGCCCGGCCGCACCCCAGTCGATGACCGACGCGAGTCGACCGTCACGGACCAGCAGGTTGCCCTCGTGCAGGTCACCGTGGAACCACGTCGGCTCGCCGTCCCACGCCGGGGCGTCCAGCGCGTCGGCCCACAGCGCCAGCACCGCCGACGGGTCGATCTCGGAGGTGTCGGCACGCGCCGTCCATGTGCGCACCCACTCGTCGAGGGCCGACAGCGGACCACCACGGCCGAGGGTCTTCACCGGGCCACCCATCGCCGGCACGGCGCGGGTGGCCCGGGCGAAGGCGCCGAGGCTGGTGGCCCACTCCTCGGGGTCGAAGGAGTCCTCGGTCGGGGTCTCCCCCTCGATCCACGGGACCACGGTCCAGTGCCAGGCGAAGCCGTCGCCCGGCTCCCCGAGCGCCACCGGTGCCGGGATCGGCAATGGCAGGTGCTCCGCGAGCCGGGGCAGCCAGGTGTGCTCCCACTCGCCCGAGCCGGCCACCCAGTCGACCCGGGGCATCCGGACCAGCAGGTCGTCACCGAGGCGGAACAGCTGGTTGTTGGTGCCCACCGGGGGCATACGTCGGAGCGGAAGGGCCGACCATTCCGGGAACTGGTCGGCCACCAGGCCGCGCACCAGCTCGTCACTGATCGTGATCTCGTTGTCGTGCATCCGGCCGGCCATCGCGGCACGAGACTAGCCGCACACCTCGAGCCCGGCACTCACAGCGAGGCGATCAGCGACCGCACCGTCGCCAGGGACTCCTCCGAGATGCGTGGGCTGCTGTCGCGGTAGTACGTCCAGCCGCTGATCGACGGCGCCAGGGCATAGCCCCTGGCCCGGCGGTACGCCGCCTCGTCGAGGCCGACTTCTGCCCGGTACAGCTGCGCCACCGACGCGGGGAGGTAGCCCCACATGGCGTTCAGCTCGATCGCCGGGTCGCCTCGCCCGGCAGCGCCCCAGTCGATGACGGCGGCGAGTCGACCGTCACGGACCAGCAGGTTGCCCTCGTGCAGGTCGCCGTGGAACCAGGTCGGCTCGCCGTCCCACGCCGGGGCCTCCAGCGCGTCGGCCCACACCGCCAGCACCGCCGACGGATCGATCTCGGAGGTGTCGGCTCGCGCCGTCCAGGTGCGCACCCACTCGTCCAGCCCGGACAACGGAGCACCACGCCCCTCGGTCTTCACCGGCGCGCCCATCGCGGGCACCTCACGGGTGGCACGGACGAACCTGCCGAGGCTCACCGCCCATTCGTCGGGGTCGAAGGTCTCGGGGGTCGGAGTCTCCCCCTCGATCCACGGCACGACGGTCCAGTGCCACGGGTACCCCTCCCCAGGCCGTCCGAGCCCGACGGGTGCCGGGATCCGCAACGTCAGGTGCGGCGCCAGCCGGGGCAGCCACCTGTGCTCCCACTCGGCCGACTCGGCCGCCCAGTCGATCCGCGGCATCCGCACGAGCAGGTCGTCACCGAGCCGGAACAGCTGGTTGTCGGTGCCCTCCGGAGGGAGCCGACGCAGCGGGCGGCCCGCCCACTCGGGGAACTGGCCGGCGACCAGGCTCCGCACCAGGTCGTCGCCGATCCCGATCTCGTTCTCGTGCATGCGGCTCATGGCGGTCTACCCGAGCAGCCGCGCCGCCCGGCGCAGGTCGTCGCGCGCGGCCACCGGACCGAGCAGGCCCAGGCCCCAGCCGAGCGGACGACGCCAGCCCGGGGCGTACGTCGAGGCGGTCGCGCGCACCGTCGTACCGGCGCCGTTCGCGACGAAGTCGAGGGTGAGGTCGACGACGAGGCCGTGCCAGGTGCCACGCTCGGCCCAGCGCACGCCCGGCTCGAACACGGTGATCTCCATGCGCGGGCGCACTCCCGGCCAGGTGACGTCGTGCCAGGCCGTGCCCACTCCGGTCGGCCTGTCGGTGAGCAGCTCGACCGTGCGCAGGCTGGCCTGCCAGGCGGCCCGTCGTGCGGGGTCGCCGAGGTAGGCGAAGACGGCGTCCGGGGCCTGCGCGAAGTCGACCGAGACTGTGAACGTCACCAGGTCGTGCCGGTCAGCCGCTCGAAGGCCTCGACGTACTTCGAGCGGGTCAGCTCGACGACGTCGGCGGGCAGCACCGGGGGCTCCTCACCCGACGTACGGTCCCAGCCGGAGGCCGGGGAGGTCAGCCAGTTGCGGATGACGTCCTTGTCGAACGAGCGCTGCGCCTGCCCGGGCTGCCACTGGTCGGCCGGCCAGAAGCGCGACGAGTCGGGGGTGAGCACCTCGTCGGCGAGCACGATGGCGCCGTCGGCACGACGTCCGAACTCGAACTTAGTGTCGGCCAGGATGATGCCGCGGTCGCGGGCGATGGCCTCGGCGCGGCCGTAGATGTCGAGGGTCCTCTCGCGGAGCGCCGTCGCGTCGTCGGCGCCGATCGTGGCCACCACCGCGTCGAACGAGACGTTCTCGTCGTGGTCGCCGACCTCGGCCTTGGTGGCCGGCGTGAAGATCGCCTCGGGCAGACGGCTGCCGTCCTCGAGACCGGCAGGCAGCGCGATGCCGCACACCTCGCCGGAGCCGGCGTACTCCCGCAGGCCGGAGCCGGTCAGGTAGCCGCGCGCGACGCACTCGACCGGGAACATCTCGAGGGACTCGCAGATCACCGCGCGGCCCTTCACCTCGTCGGGCACGTCGGTCGAGACCACGTGGTGGTCGGCGCCGAGCTGGTCGAACCACCACAGCGACATGCGGGTCAGGATCTCGCCCTTGTCGGGGATGGTGGAGCTGAGCACGAAGTCGTAGGCACTGATCCGGTCGCTGGCCACCATCAGCAGGTTGCCGGCGAACTGGCCCTCGTCGATGCGGTAGAGGTCGCGGACCTTGCCGGAGTGGAGGTGCGTCGTTCCGGCGATGACGGGTGCGTCCGGGATGTTCAGCATGACCCGAGCCTATCCGCGCTCACCTGTGCAGCCACCACGACATCCGTCGGGTGATCCACGGCAGGAAGACGTAGGTCATCAGCGGCGTCATCACCACCACGGACGCGAGTACCCGCGGCACCAGCGGCCAGTCCGCGATCGAGTGGCCGACCACCCAGTTGGCGGCCAGGCTCAGCGGGAAGAAGACCAGGAAGATCGTCACCATCTGCTTCCAGCGAGGAGGCGCCGGCGGGGGCGGCTCCGAGTCTGCACCGTCGGAGACGTCGTACGTCGTGGGCTCGTCGAACCAGCCTTCGATACCGGTTCGGCGCTCGACGTGCGACTCACCGATCCGGCCCTGCGCGGCGGCGAGCCACCAACGGCGTTGCGCCGAGGCCTCCCACACCGCGAGGGCCGCCGCGTCCGCGAACCGGTAGAGCATGTGCCACTCGTCGGAGTCGATCGCCGGGCGGACCCAGCCGACCCCGAGGAATCCGTCGAACCGCTCGGCGAGCGAGGCGCCGGCCTCCACCCACGCGAGCATCTCCGCGTTGTGCTCGGGATCGATGTGGCGGGTGATGGAGACGGTGACGGCAGTCATGGCCCCCAGAATGTCAGTCGTCGACCATCGTGCCGTCGTTGCAGCCGTAGAGCCGCATGAGTCGGGTGGCGTCGCGACCCGCGGCCATCGCGTCGCCCTGCTCCCAGATCTGCTCCGGCCACGCGCCCGTCGTGGCCATCTCGTCGAGAATCGCCCATGAGTGGCTCGCCTTCATGGCGTTCGCGGCCCGGTCGACCAGGGTGTCGTCGCCGCGGGCCTGGCCGGCCGCGTACTTGTCGAGCCACACGCAGGCCACCGTGCCGGTGAGCTTCGCGCCGAGCTGGTAGCGGTTGGTGGCGCCGTCGATCCGCACGGTCGTGGGGTCGAACCCGACGGGCGTCTTGACGTCGGAGAGCATCTCCGTGACCACCTCGGCCTGCTCGCCGGGAGTCACCACCTCCGGCGGCAGGCCGGCCGCGAACGCCTTCACGTCGACCGGCTGAAGGTCGTCGAGGAGGGCGCGGAACGCCTGCTCGTCCATGCCCGAACCTCGGATCTCGAGGAAGCCGTCGCCGTCGACCCCACGGATCACGGTGTGGTCGGTGGTGCCGTACGCGAACATCAGGGCCGGCTCGCCCCACAGCCGGAGCTCATCGGGGTCACCGGCGTCGCCGCGGTCATCGACCCGGTCGTCGTGCTCGCTGGCCTTGCTCCATTGGACGTCCAGCTGCTGGCCGCCGTTCGCGAAGACGATCTCGCCGTCGGTGCCGTCGACCATGTTGATGACCCGCCAGCCCTCGAGGCCCAGCAGTGCCCGGTCGACCGGGCCCTGCACGGCGGCAGCGAACGCCGGGGCGTCACCGGAGGCGCCGTCGTCGTGAAGGAGGTACGCCGGCACGCCGGCGATCACCGCGATCGACGCGGCCGCTGCGGCCACCGTGATCCAGCGCGGACGGGGTCGCTTCAGGTGGCTCGGTGTGTCGATGACGTCCAGGACGGGCGTGGCCATGATTTCCTCCAGCAGCTCGGCCCGACCCTCGTGAAGCGGGAGCCCGCCGATCGTCTCGTCACTCAGCTTGTGGTTCATGCCCCCTCCTTCCGGGTGGGTTGTGGGTGTCTACTGGGGGAATGTCCGGGCGGCAGCGGATCGTTGCCGAGGATCTCGCGCAACCTCGACCTGGCCCGCGAGAGTCTCGGTCTGACCACCACCGTGGTGAGCCCCAGGACCTCCGCGATCTCGCGCGGTTCGAGCCCCTCCCAGAGATGGAGCTGGAGGACCTCCTGGTCGCGGCCGCTGAGCCGGGAGATGGCCGCGTTGACGTCGGTGCCCTGAACGACCCCGTCGGCGATGTCGGGCACCACCGTGGCCACCTGCTGACGGAGCCGCGTGCCGAGCTGGTGCCGCCGCCCCTCGCCGCGCCGGTGGTTGGCCAGCACCCGGCGTGCCACGCCGTACAACCAGGGGCGGGACTCGCCACCGGTCGGCATGTGGGAGAGCCGGCGCCAGGCGACCAGGAACGTCTCGGCGGTCACATCGGCGGCGTCCTCGGCTCGGTCCGCGCGACGCAGCGCGAACCCGAGCACGGCGTCGAAGTGCTCGGCGTACAACGCCCGGAACGTCTCGTCGCGGCCCTGCGAGAACTGGCTCATGACTCCCTCATGTCCGGGCAGGGCCACATCGTTGCACGCGCTCCGGGCCGCTAGTGTCTTGAGCATGCCCGTCGTGAAGATCAACGCAATCAACGTTCCCCCGCAGGCCCACGCCGAACTGGAGCGCCGGTTCGCCGCACGCGCCGGCACGGTCGAGAACTCCCCCGGCTTCCTGGGGTTCCAGCTCCTGCGGCCCACTGCCGGGGAGGAGCGCTACTTCGTGGTGACGCAGTGGACCGACGAGGAGTCCTTCGCTGCCTGGCGTGACGGCGACGCGCGCAGCGCGCACTCCGGCGAGCACGGCAAGCCCGTGGCGCAGGGCGCCGAGCTGCTGGAGTTCGACGTCGTGCTCGACGTCAAGCCCTCCACCTGACCCACACGCCCGGCCCGGATCACACGAGAAGGGGCCGCGACACACCGATCATCCGGTGAGTCGCGGCCCCTTCTGTGCCTGGACCAGGCCCTACTGGGTCTTGTCGGTCGGGGTCGTGTCGGCCGACTCCTCGTCCTCGGACTCCTCCGCCGGCTCGGTCTCCTCGATCGCGATCACGAAGTCGTCACCGTGCTCGGTGACACCCGCGACGACCGCGTCGTGGACCGCCTGGCGGGCGTACGCCGACCGCACGATCAGGGGATCCTGGGAGAGGTCCTTGACCAACGAGACGCACAGGCCGACCATCACGAACACGAACGGCACAGCCGCCACGATCGTGATGTTCTTCAACCCGTTCAAGGCCGTGTCGCCGCCGATCAGCAGCATCACCGCCGCGACCGCTCCGGTGGCCACACCCCAGAAGATGACCGGGGCCCGCTTCGGCTCGAGGGCGCCGTGCTGGGACAGCGAGCCCATCACGATCGACGCCGCATCGGCACCGGAGACGAAGAAGATGCCGACGAGGATGATCACCAGCACCGTGGCGATCGTCGAGAAGGGCAGCTGGTCGAGGGTGTTGAACAGCTGGGCCTCGGCCCCGCCCTCGAAGACCTTCTTGCCGTCCATCTGGAACTTGATCGCAGCACCGCCGAAGACCGCGAACCAGACCAGGCTGACCAGGCTCGGCACCAGCAGCACGCCGGTCACGAACTGGCGGATGGTGCGGCCCTTCGAGATGCGGGCGATGAACATGCCCACGAAGGGGGTCCACGAGATCCACCAGGCCCAGTAGAAGACCGTGTAGTAGGTCAGCCAGGACTCGGTGTAGGCGCCCTGGCCGTTGACCCGGCCGGTCATCTCGGGCATCAGCCCGACGTACTCGGCCATCGCGCTGGGCACGAAGTTCAGGATGAACATGGTCGGGCCGACCACGAAGACGAAGACCGCGAGTACCAGGGCCAGCACCATGTTGATGTTGGAGAGGTACTGGATGCCCTTGGAGACACCGGAGACGGCAGACAGGATGAAGCAGATGGTCAGGGAGACGATGATGCCGACCAGCACCGCGTTGCCGACGTTGTTGATGCCGCCGACGACCTTGACGCCCTCCTTGATCTGGAGGGCACCGAGACCGAGGGACGCGGCGGAGCCGAACAGCGTGGCGAAGATCGCCAGCATGTCGATGACCTTGCCGATCGGGCCGTGCACGCGCTTGCCGAGCAGCGGCTCGAAGGCCGAGCTGATCAGCTGGAGGCGGCCCTTGCGGAACACGCCGTACGAGATGGCCAGGCCGACCACCGCATAGATCGCCCACGGGTGGAGCGTCCAGTGGAACAGGGTCTGCGCCATCGCCTGACGGGCCAGCTCGACCTGGGTGTCGCCGTCGGTGCCGGGGATGCCGGCGGGTGCCGCCGGGTCGGTCGCGTCGCCCGCGAAGAAGGTGAGCGGCTCACTGACGCCGTAGAACATCAGGCCGATGCCCATGCCGGCGGAGAACATCATCGCGATCCACGACGAGGTGCGGAACTCGGGCTCCTCGTCGTCGCGGCCGAGCGGGATGTGGCCGTACTTCCCGAGCGCCAGCCAGATCGCGAAGATCACGAAGCCCGAGGCGGTCAGCACGAAGAACCAGCCGAGGGTCTCCATGGTCCAGCTGAGGGCGTTCGTGGAGGCGGAGCTCAACGAGGCGGTGCTGACGAAGCCCCAGACCAGGAACCCGATCGCGATCGCCGCGGTGACGCCGAAGACCACCTTGTCGAGCTTCGAGGTGTCCTGGGCTTCCTCCAGGACGGGCGGGAAGTCGAGCGCCGGGTGGGACTGACCGCCGGCCGGGCCGGTGTCGGTCAACGACCGGGCCCGGTCGGTTGTCTTCTTCTGTTCCGGTGGATCTTGCTTCGTGGTCACGAGTGGGGCGCCTCCTCGGCGGTCAGGGGTACAGCCCTACGACCGTTTCAGTTCACACCCGATGTCGCAAGCCGGGATGTGCCCCGGGTCACCCCGTCACAGGATGTCGCCGGGGGTGTACGCCGCCGCTTCGGGGTGCCGCTCCACGACCTCGGCCACACGTCGTACGACGGCCTCGGTCTGCGCCACTGCCGCACCCGTGAAGGTGATCGGCTCCGCCACCAGGGCGGCGATCTGGTCCTTCGTGAGGCCCAGGCGCGGGTCGGCCGCGAGCCGGTCGAAGAGGTCGTTGACGGCGAGTCCCTGGCGCATCTCGAGTGCCACGGAGACGGCGTTCTCCTTGATCGCTTCGTGAGCCGTTTCACGCCCGACGCCGTTGCGCACGGCGCTCATCAGCACCTTCGTGGTGGCCAGGAACGGCAGGTAGCGGTCGAGCTCGCGCTGGATCACGGCCGGGAACGCGCCGAACTCGTCCAGCACGGTGAGGAAGGTCTGGAACAGCCCGTCTGCGGCGAAGAACGCGTCGGGCAGCGCCACCCGGCGTACGACCGAGCAGGACACGTCGCCCTCGTTCCACTGGTCGCCGGCGAGCTCGCCGACCATGGAGAGGTGGCCGCGGAGGATGACCGCGAGGCCGTTGACCCGCTCGCAGGAGCGGGTGTTCATCTTGTGGGGCATCGCCGAGGAGCCGACCTGGCCCTCCTTGAAGCCCTCGGTGACCAGCTCGATGCCGGCCATCAGGCGAATCGTCGTGGCCAGGTTGGACGGGCCGGCGACCAGCTGCACCAGGGCCGAGACCGCCTCGAAGTCGAGGGAGCGCGGGTAGACCTGGCCGACCGAGGTCAGCACGTTGTCGAAGCCGAGGTGGGAGGCCACCCGGGACTCGAGGTCGGCCAGCTTGGCGGCGTCACCGTCGAGCAGGTCGAGCATGTCCTGGGCGGTGCCCATCGGGCCCTTGATGCCGCGCAGCGGATAGCGGGCCAGCAGCTCGTCGATGCGGGTGATCGCGACCAGCATCTCGTCGGCGATGGTCGCGAAGCGCTTGCCGAGCGTGGTGGCCTGGGCGGCGACGTTGTGGGAGCGGCCGGCCATCACGGTGGTCTCGTGCTCGGTGGCCAGGCGGGCCAGCCGGGCCACGGTGGCGACACCGCGGTCGCGCAACGTCTCGAGGGACTGGCGCACCTGGAGCTGCTCGACGTTTTCGGTCAGGTCGCGAGACGTCATTCCCTTGTGGATGTGCTCGTGGCCGGCCAGCGCGCAGAACTCCTCGATGCGGGCCTTCACGTCGTGCCGGGTGATCCGCTCGCGCTCCGCGATGGAGGCGAGATCGACCTGGTCCACGACCTTCTCGTAGGCCTCGACGACGCCGTCGGGGACGTCGATGCCGAGGTCCTTCTGGGCCTTGAGCACGGCGATCCAGAGCTGCCGCTCGAGCACGATCTTGTGCTCGGGCGACCAGATCGCGGCGAGGTCGGCGGCGGCGTAGCGGGTGGCGAGGACGTTGGGAACGGTCACGAGTCGACATTCTCCCACGTGAGCCGGGGCCTCCCGAATCACGTGCCTGCGGGAGAGACGGGCGTCGGGGCCGTTCCCTCAGTCGCGGGCGGAGGCGCCTTCGACGACACCGAGGGGCTCGGCGGCGATGTCCGAGCGCCGCTGCTGGCCGTCGAAAGTGATCAGGTCGGCAGCCGCGTAGGCGCGGGAGCGGGCGTCGTCGACGTCGTAGCCGAGAGCGCGTACGGCGAGCACCCGGCCGCCCGCCGTGACCAGCTGGTCGTCGACGATCGCGGTGCCGGCGTGGATCACGTCGACATCGTTGACCCCGTTGGCCGCTCCGACCCCGGTGATCACGTCGCCCTTGGACGACGACTCGGGGTAGCCGGCCGAGGCCAGGACCACGGTCACCGACGCCTGGTCGCTGAAGTGGGGCGCCTCCACCTCGGACAGTCGGCCCTCGGCGGCGGCCATCAGCAGGGTGCCCAGCGGCGACTCGAGGGTGGCCAGCACGGGCTGGATGTCGGGGTCGCCGAAGCGCACGTTGAACTCGATCACCCGGGGGCCGGAGTCGGTCAGCGCCAGGCCGACGTACAGGCAGCCACGGAACGGGTCGCCGCGTCGCGCCATCTCGTCGAGCGTCGGCTGCACCACCGTGTCGATGACGGTGGTGGCCAGGTCGGCGGGCGCCCAGGTCAGGGGTGTGTAGGAGCCCATGCCGCCGGTGTTGGCGCCGCGGCCACCGTCGAAGATCCGCTTGAAGTCCTGGGCCGGGCGCAGCGGGTGGGCCGTCGCGCCATCGCAGACCGCGAAGAGCGAGACCTCGGGGCCGTCGAGGAACTCCTCGACCACCACGGTGCCGCAGGTGGCCGCGTGGGCCAGGGCCTCGTCACGGTCACTGGTGACGACCACGCCCTTGCCGGCGGCCAACGCGTCGTCCTTCACGACGTACGGCGCACCGAAGGCGTCGAGCGCGGCGGCGACCTCGTCGGCGTCGGCGCAGGTGAAGGAGCGGGCGGTCGGTACCTCGGCGGCCGCCATCACCTCCTTGCTGAACGCCTTGGAACCCTCGAGCTGCGCGGCCGCGGCCGACGGGCCGAAGCAGGCGATGCCCCGACCGGTCACCGCGTCGGCGACCCCGGCGACCAACGGTGCCTCGGGCCCGACCACGACCAGGTCGGCGCCGAGGCGTTCGGCGAGGTCGGCCACGGCAGGCCCGTCCATCGGGTCGACCTCGTGCAGGGTGGCCGAGGCCGCCATGCCGGGATTGCCGGGAGCCGCGTGCACCTCGGTGACGGCGGGGTCCCGGTCGAGCGCGAGAACCAGGGCGTGTTCGCGGCCGCCGGTGCCGATGACGAGAGTCTTCACGGAGATCGATCCTAGGATGGCGCCACCATGTCGCTGCACTCACCCACACCCGGCACTCGCTTCGGGCGCTATTTGATCGAGGAGCGCATCGGCATGGGCGGCATGGGCGTGGTCTTCCGGGCCACCGACACCCGCCTGAACCGCACTGTCGCGCTGAAGGTGATGGCCGGCCGGCTGCAGGGGGCCGACGAGTTCACCCGGCGGTTCGAGCGTGAGGCCGACATCATGGCCCGCCTCGACTCGCCGCACGTCATCACGATCCACGACCACGGCGTCGAGGACGGCACCCCGTGGATCTCCACCCAGTTCGTGCGGGGCGGCGACCTCAGCGACCTGCTGCGCGCCACCGGGAGGCTGCCGCTCGACCGGGCCGCACAGATCTGCGCGCAGGTCGCCGGCGCCCTCGACGACGCGCACTCGGTCGGTGTCGTGCACCGTGACGTGAAGCCGAGCAACGTGCTGCTGCGCGACCGCGGCACCGAGCCGTTCGCCTATCTCTGCGACTTCGGCATCGCCCACGCCGGCACCACGGGCCTGACCCAGACCGGAGGCGTGGCCGGCAGCTGGGCCTGGCTGGCTCCGGAGCGGACGAAGGGCGACCCTGGCGCGCCGGCCTCCGACATCTACTCCCTCGGGTGCGTCCTGTGGGCCACGCTCACCGGGCACGCGCCGTACGGCGGCTCGGACGTCGAGGTCGCACTGGCCCAGGTGCAGCAGCCGGTGCCGCAGTTCGTCGGCGACGATCCGGCGACCCGGCGGGTCAACGCCGTCCTGTCGCGGGCGCTGGCCAAGGACCCGGCCCGCCGCTACGCGTCGGCCGCCGACTTCCGCACCGACCTGCTGTCGCTCACCCGGTTCGGCGACCGCACCTTCGTGGAGCCCACACCGTCGACACCGCACCGCGAGGACACCGGCACCGCCGTACGCTCCGGCACCGCAGGGGCTCCCCCGCGTCGACACGGCCGGCGACGGTGGATCCCGGTCGCGGTCGCCGTGGCCGTGCTGGCCGGCACGGGTACGGCGTACGCCGTGTGGCGCGACGACGCCCCACAGGACGACGAGAATGACCCCGCCGCGATCCTCGGCGACGTCGACGGAGACGGCAAGGGCGACCTCCTCGTCCGTTGGTACAACTACGGCGACTCCTACAAGGAGGGTCGCAACTTCCTGGTGCGCTCGACCGGTACGGGATTCACCGACCCCGAGCGGCAGCTGCAGCCGGAGGGCTATCTCGTGCGCGGCGACGTCGACGGGGACGGCCTCGACGACGTCCTGGGCATCAACGACAACCTGGAGACCAAGGGGCTCGACGTCGAGGTCATCACCGGCACCGACGACCGGTTCGACGCCGGGTTCCCCAGGCGGGGCAGACGCGACGACGCCTTCCCGCTGCTGGCCGACATCGACGGCGATGGCTTGGACGACCTCGTGCTCACCTGGGCACGAGACTCCTCATCGAGGGACTCCGTGCTGGAGATCGAGGTGGCGCTGAGCAGCGGCGACGACTTCGCCGACCCGGAGCCGGTGGCCACCCTGGAGAACTGGACCTCCTACGGCGAGCAGATCGTCGCCGGCGATGTCGACGGCGACGATCGAGACGACCTCGTGGTGCGCCGGGACGGGGTTCGGCCGGGGACCGACGCCGCGCCTCAGCTGCAGGTGTTGCTCTCCGACGGGTCCGGCTTCCAGACACCGTCGAATCCACGCAACACCCCGAAGAACGGCGTCGTCGCGACCCCTCTCGACGTGGCTGACGTGGACGGTGACGGTGCCGACGAGATCGTCACCCACCTGCGCGGCGCCCCCGGCACGATCCGGGTCCACGAGTTCGAGGACGACACCATCTCGGCCGGCGAGGACTGGGTGGTCGACCTCGTCGACGACCCCGACGACCCCTTGGACATCGCCATGATCGATGTGAACGGGGACGGCAGGGCAGACGTCGTGGTCCAACGTGCCATGACCGACACCGGCGTCCCCTTCGATGTCGCCCTCTCCACTGGGCAGTCCTTCGACTCACCCCTCCGCTGGGGCGAGATCGCCTGTCTCAACAAGGGCTGCGACGAGACCTTCTCGATGCTGACGAACAACATCACATGATCGCGTCGCTGCGGACCGCGAGCTCGGCGGCCGTATGGTTCAGTCCTGTGACCAGGACAATGGTTCTGGCGCCGTCGGCCGGGCATAGTGTCCCCGTGCTCGACGACACGTCTGGAAGACCGCGATGACCTCCGTGCCCCGCGTCGGGCAGAACTTCGGCCGCTACCGCCTCGAGCGCCTGCTCGGGCAGGGCGGCATGGGCATGGTGTTCCTGGCCACCGACACCCTCCTCCAGCGCCAGGTCGCCCTGAAGGTGATGTCGGGCAACAGCGCCGGCCAGGAGGAGTTCCTCCAGCGATTCCATCGCGAGGCCAACGTGCTGGCACGGCTGAACTCGCCGCACATCACCCAGATCTTCGACCACGGGGAGCACGACGGCGTCCCGTTCATCGCCACCCAGTACCTGCCCGGGGGCGACCTCGGCGAGCTGGTCCGGAAGCGCGGGCCGATGCCGGTCGCGATCGCCGTCGACCTCTGCGCCCAGGTCGCCGCGGCGCTCCACGACGCGCACCGCGCCGGCGTCGTGCACCGCGACGTCAAGCCGGCCAACGTGCTGGTCCGCGACCCCGACACGAACCAGCCCCGGGCCTACCTCTGCGACTTCGGCATCGCCCAGACCGAGCAGGAGGGGCTCACCGTCGCGGGTGGGGTGGCCGGCACGTGGGCCTACCTCGCACCCGAACGCTCCCTCGGCGCTCCGGCCACCCCGGCCAGTGACATCTATGCCCTCGGCTGCCTGTTCTGGGCAGCCTTGACGGGGCGCCCGCCGTACGGCGGCACGGACGTGCAGATCGCCCTCGCGCATCGCAACGCCCCGGTGCCGCGGTTCAACGGCACCGACGAGACCGCGGCAGCGGTCAACCGGTTCCTCGACCGGGCGATGGCCAAGGACCCGGCCCAGCGGTTTCCCACCGCGGAGGCGATGGGTCGGGCAATGACCGCGCTCGGCGGCTCCGCACGCACCGGGTTCGATCCTGCCGACGTCGACGAGTACGTCGCCAGGGTCGAGGCTCCCCGGCGCACCCGGCGTCGTCGTACGCCGCTGGTGGTCGGCGCGCTCGCGCTCGCCGTACTGGCCGGCGGCGGCATCTGGTGGGCGCAGGCCGGCCCCGGAACCGACGGGGGCGGCGACGAGCCGACGGCCGAACCGGAACCGACGGTGGAGCCGGAACCCGCGCCGGTCGTGGGCGACCTCGACGGTGACGGCTACGGCGACCTCGAGCTCGAGAACGACGACTCCGCGGACATCCTCGGCCTCCGGTTCTCCGGCACCGCAGACGCCACGAAGATGCGCAGCGCGAAGGTCAGCCCGATCGACTCCCGGCAGATCCTGGCCGACTTCGACGGCAACGGCCTGCCCGACATCGGCAAGCAGGCTTCGGAGACCCTGACCGTCACCTTCGACTCCGGTCGCACGGCGGCGTTCCGGCTCACGACCGGTGAGGGCGACGACAGCGCGAGCCTTGTCGTGGCCGGCGACTACGACGGCGACGGCACCGACGACCTGGCCCTGGTCTTCGACGACCTCGACGACGGCCCTGCCCGCATCACGGTGCTGCTCAACCGCGACAACCGCTTCGCCAAGGGCACGGTGTGGGCGGAGGTGCCGATCTCGACCTTCGACACGGACTTCGCAGTGGGCGACTTCGACGGGGACGGTGACGACGACCTGGCCGCGACCGTCGAGTCCGGGGTCCGCTTCCTCGGCACGACCTCCGACTACGACGCGCGCCTCACCCTGCTGCGCGCCGAGGGCACCCGCTTCGTGCCGGCCGCACGTGCACCCGAGTCGCCCGACCCGTACGACGTCACCCTCGGCGCCGCCGACGTCGACGGCGACGGCTCGTCCGAGCTGCTCGTCTACACCTCGGGGTTCGACGCCGATCGACTGCGCACCTGGCAGGCCGGGGACGAAGGCTTCACACCCGGCAGCATCACCCTCGACGCGGGCACGCAGTCGCAGTCCGTCCTGCTGGCCACCTCCGACGTCGACGGCAACGGGCACCCCGACGTGCTCCTCGTCCCGAAGGGCATGGGACGCCGCAAGGAGATCAGCGTGGCACTGTCCGACGGCACGACGTTCGGCTCCTTCTCCCGTTGGGCAGCGTGCACGCAGTGCGGTTACAGTCCATCACCCCTCGACTCCATCCGATGACGCGCGAAAGGGAGACCCGTGCCCCTGCCTCGCACCGGTGACCTCTTCGGCCGGTACCGGATCGACGCCCAGCTCGGAACCGGCGGCATGGGCGTGGTGCACCGGGCCCACGACACCGAGCTCGGCCGCACCGTCGCGCTGAAGGTGATGTGGCCGCACCTGGCCACCGACGAGGGCTTCCGCACCCGGTTCCTGAACGAGGCCACCACCCTGGCCAAGGTCGACTCGACCCACATCGTCGCGATCTACGACCACGGTGTGCACGACGACGTCCTCTACATCACCACCCAGTACGTCGAGGGCGGCGACCTCGGCGCCCTGCTCGAGCAACGCGGTTCGCTCCCGCGTGCCCTGGCCGCGAGGGTCTGCGCCCAGATCGCCGGGGCCCTGCACGACGCCCACCGGGCCGGCGTCGTGCACCGGGACGTGAAGCCGGCGAACGTGCTCCTCCGCTCCGCCGACTCGTCCGACACCACCGAACCGCAGGCCTACCTCTGCGACTTCGGGGTGGCGCAGACCCAGTGGAGCCGGGGACTGACCATGACCGGGACGGTCGCCGGCACGTGGTCATGGCTGGCTCCCGAACGCGCCCAAGGCTCCCCGGGCACACCGGCCAGCGACATCTACTCCCTCGGCTGCGTGTTGTGGGCCTGCCTGAACGCCGGCGCAGCGCCGTACACCGGGCCCGACGTCGAGGTGGCCGCCGCCCACCTGACCGAGCCGATCCCGCAGCTGCCCGGCGACGACCCGCTCACCCGGCGCTTCAACGACCTCCTGGACCGCTCACTGGCCAAGCACCCGAAGGACCGGTTCCGGACCGCGGCGGCGTTCCGCGACCAGTTGCTGGCGGTGGCACGTGCCGCAGACCAGTCCGGCGCCGCGACCACCACGACCGCACCGCGGAGACGGCGTGGCCGTCTGGTCGCCGCCGTGACCGCTGGCGCGCTGGTGCTGGGCGGCGCAGGGTTCGGCGTCCAGAGGCTGCTGGCGGCCGAGGACGAGCCGACCGCCGACCCCGGCCGCAGCTCCGCGGGCGGTGCCGACCGCCGACCCCTGGTCACGGGCGACGTCGACGGCGACCGGCTGGGCGACCTGATGTTCGACCGGGACCGGCCGGGCAGGACCTCGCTCGAGACCACCATGACCAGCACCGCCGACGGGTTCTCCCGGCCCCGGGGCAGGAAGGCCTCCAAGGGGTCGGTCTACCTGGGCGACGTCGACGGCGACCAGCGCCTCGACCTCGTCGACATCACCCGACTCGGCAAGGTCCAGGACCGCACGAACGTGCCGCTCTCGATCAAGGTCCGGCATGGGGGCAGTGAGACCACCACCCACAAGGTCACCGTGCCGAACACCGGGAAGTACGTCTGGGAGATGCTCGGCGACTTCGACGGTGACGGGCGCGACGACATCGGCCTCTCCACCGACCGATCCCCGGGAGTGATCGAGCTCTGGGTCGTCCCGGCCACCGACGACGGCTTCGGCGAGCCCGTGTCCTGGGCCCGGATCCGGGGGCTGGGCAAGTCGGTCAGCAACGCGATGCTGCCCGGAGACTTCGACGGCGACGGAAAGTCGGACCTGGCCGTGGAGAGGTCCTACGGTTCGAAGGTCGCCAAGAGCGGCCTGCTGCTGATCCGGTCGAGCGGCACCGCCTTCGGCCAGCCCGGTCCGGCGCGGGTCACCCCCGAGAACACCTTCACCACCGGCAGCGTCGCGCCCGGCGACTTCGACGGCGACGGCACCGACGAGCTGTCCCTCCTGGTGGACACGCAGGGCGACCAGGAGGTCCGCGTCTTCCGTGCGTCGGGCGACCGCTTCGACGCCGGCGAGTCATGGGTCGTCACGCCGCCCGGGATCGTCAACGGATCCTTCACCGACACCGTCGCCTCCGACGTGGACGGCAACGGTCGCGACGACCTGGTCCGGTTGGACCGGTGGAACACCGAGCCCTGGCAGATCGACGTGCTCATCTCCGAGGGCACCAACTTCGCGCAGCCGTCACACGCCACGGCGTTCGACTGCGCGAAGACCTGCGAGTGGTACAACGGCTCGATCATCGGGCCGTTCGCCCTGCAGTGACCCGGCCCGCCGGAGCCCGGGTCGTGGTCAGCTGTCGTGGACGACGATCGTCTGCTCGCGGCCCGGACCGACCCCGACGCCCCAGAACGGTGCGCCGCTGAGCTCCTCGAGCGCCTTCACGTAGGCCTGCGCGTTCTTCGGCAGCTCCTCGAAGGTGCGGCAGCCGGAGATGTCGCTCTTCCAGCCGTCGAAGTACTCGAAGACCGGCTTGGCGTGGTGGAACTCGGTCTGCGTCATCGGCATCTCGTCGACCCGCTGGCCGTCGATCTCGTAGGCCACGCAGACCGGGATCTGCTCCCAGTCACCGAGGATGTCGAGCTTGGTCAGGAAGAACTCGGTCAGCCCGTTGACCCGGGTCGCGTAGCGCGCGATCACCGCGTCGTACCAGCCGCAGCGACGGGTGCGGCCGGTGCTCACGCCGATCTCGCCGCCGAGGCGCTGGAGCCGCTCGCCGTTCTCGTCGAACAGCTCGGTCGGGAACGGGCCCGAGCCGACCCGCGTCGTGTAGGCCTTGATCACACCGATCACCCGGTCGATGCGGGTCGGGCCGACACCGGCTCCGACGCACACGCCGCCGGCGACCGGGTTGCTGCTGGTGACGAACGGGTAGGTGCCGTGGTCGACGTCGAGCATCGTGGCCTGGGCGCCCTCGAAGAGCACGGTCTTGCCGTCGTCGAGCGCGTCGTTGAGGAGCAGTGTCGTGTCGGCCACCATCGGACGCAGCCGGTCGACGTACGACAGCAGCTCCTCGACGACGGCCTCCGCCTCGATGGCGCGGCGGTTGTAGACCTTGGTCAGCAGGTGGTTGCGCACGTCGAGCGCGGCTTCGACCTTCTGGGCGAGGATGCCTTCGTCGAACAGGTCGGCGACCCGGATGCCGCAGCGGTTGACCTTGTCGGAGTAGGCCGGCCCGATGCCGCGCCCCGTCGTACCGATCAGGTTCTTGCCGAGGAAGCGCTCGGAGACCTTGTCGATCGTCGAGTGGTACGACGCGATGACGTGGGCGTTCGCGCTGACCTTGAGGTCGGCGACCTCGACGCCGCGCTCGATCAGGCCGTCGAGCTCGCGGAAGAGCGCCTCGGGCGAGACCACGACCCCGTTGGCGATCACGCTGGTGGCGCCGGGGGTCAGGATGCCGCTGGGCAGCAGGTGGGTGGCGAACTTCTCGCCGTTGACCACGATGGTGTGGCCGGCGTTGTGTCCGCCGCTGGTGCGGACCACGAAGTCGATGCTCGTGTCCTGCGCCAACAGGTCGGTCGCCTTGCCCTTGCCTTCGTCGCCCCACTGGGCTCCGAGCACGATGATCGCGGGCACTTGGTTCTCCTTCGGTCGTTCGGACCTTGCGTCCCCGGCGCCGGGGTCCGGATCGCCAGGGAATGCAAAAGGCCCCGGCAACAGCGCACCGGGGCTCTTGCGCACACACGTTACCAAAGGCCGGAGGGGACCACGGGTAGTGTCGCCGACCGTGGACCCACTCCTTGTCATCACCAACGCCGACGCCGGATCCGGCGACCAGGACGCGCTCGAGACCGCCCTGGAGGTGCTGCGCGCCCGGGCGAGCGTCGAAGTTGCGGCCACCTCGAACCCCGGCGAGCTCGACGGGGTCCTCCACCGGGCCGGCTCCCGGCGCATCGTGGTGGCCGGCGGCGACGGCAGCATGCACGCCGTGGTCGCCGCACTGCACCGCCGCAACGAGCTGGCCGGCACGGTGATCGGCCTGATCCCGCTGGGCACCGGCAACGACTTCGCCCGCGGCAACGGCCTTCCCGTCGAGCCGGACGAGGCCGCACGCGTCGTGCTCACCGGCACACCCACGCCCACCGACCTGCTGGTCGACGAGTTCGGCGACATCGTCGTCAACAACGTCCACGTCGGGGCGTCCGCACAGGCCGGGCGACTCGGCGCCGGCGTGAAGTCCGTGCTCGGCAAGGTGCGGATCGGTCCGATCGGCCTGGGCAAGCTGGGCTATCCGATCGGCGCCCTGATGGCCGCCGTACGACCCCACGTGCTGCACCTCAAGGTCGAGGTGGACGGCGTCGTGGTCAACGACCTCGACCAGCAGGTGCTGATGGTCGCGCTGGGCAACGGGTCCGACGTGGGCGGCGGCACGTCACTCAACCCCGACGCCGACCCGGCCGACGGCAAGGTCGACGTGATGGTCTCGCGGGCGGTCGGCCGCCTCGACCGGATCGCGTACGTCGCCCACCTCAGCCGCGGCGAGCACGAGGGACGCGACGACGTGGTCAGCCTGCGCGGCAGCCAGGTGACCGTGGCCGGCGACGAGTTCTGGGCCAGCGCCGACGGCGAGATCCACGGCCCCGAACGCCGCCGCACCTGGCGCGTGGTGCCCGGCGCCTACTCGTTGCTGCGGCCCGCGAAGTCGCTGGACTAGATCCAGCCGCGGCGTACCGCCTCGACGCCGGCCTGGAAGCGGGTGTCAACCCCGAGCTCGGTCATCAGGTCCGCCACCCGTCGGCGCGTGGTGCGAAGGCTGATGCCGAGGTTCCGGGAGATCTGCTCGTCCTTCGCGCCCAGCGCCAGCTGCTCGAGGAGGAAGCGCCGCAGGTCCGGTCGCGCGTGGCCCAGGTCGAGCTCCGGCACCGGACTGGCCTGCTCCCACAACGACTGGAACCACAGTCCGAGCGCGGCGACCAGTGCCGACTGCCTGACCAGCAGCCGGGGCTCGTCGGCCACCCCGAGGGGCTCGGGCAGCACCGCGTGGGTCGTGCCGATCACGATCATCCGGGTCGGCAGGTCGGAGATCAGCCGCACCTGTTCTCCGGCCCGGGCCCGGGCGAGGAGGGCGTCGGGCGCCTCCTGCAGCGCGCGGGCGGGATAGATCGCACGTGACCGCCTGCCGGCCGCGACCGCGGACGCGATCACCCGCGCCATCGAGGACTCCCGAGGCAGCTGCCAGGCATCGGGGCGTAGCCACATCAGGTCGCCGCGACTGTTCGCGACCAGCGCCGAGAGCAGTGCCAGGGGGTTGCCCCCGGAGCTGACCTCGCCGTCGATGCGGTCGATGTCGGCGACCTCGTCGTCGGCGGGCCTGCTGGCGGCCGCGGCCAGGAAGGGGACGGCCGCCAGGAGTCCGTCGAGGCTCTCGCCCACTGCGGTCACGGTCGCGGCCTGTCGCTCGAGCACCTTGACGACGGCCTCGGCAGGACGGCGGACCAGCACCACGCCGCCGTCGAGGGCGACCAGCTCCGCGGCGATCAGGGGCTCGAGGCGCCGCCGCAGTTCCTCACCCGACAGGGCGAGTGCCGGACCCACCTCGTCGAGTGGCCGCCGGGAGAAGGGCTGCACCAGCCGGTACAGACGCTCCTCCTGACGGGTCAGGCCCAGCGCAGAGGGAACCGAAGTGGCGAGCGGTCGCGGCATGGTGGCAGTTTAGTGACAGCGGCATGCGTTAGCCACGTGGCAGGGACCGGCCACTGTCATCCTTGCTCTGGAATCTCTGTGTGGGGTCCCGACGTCGGCACCATCCAGGGTCACATCGCGGGGGATGTGATCATGGATGGCACCGCTGTGCCTGCGGACCCGCTCCGGTAGCGTTGGCGGCTCAGTCCAGCGCAGGAACCAGGAGCACACGCAGATGGCACGAGGCGGACCACAGAACCCGAGCGACTGGGTGACCCGCGCTGCCGACGACGCCGTGCGCCACGCCGGACCGGACGCCGAACTGATCACGGTGGCCTCCGGCATCAGCCCGTCGGGGCCCATCCACCTGGGCAACCTGCGCGAGTTCCTGACCGTCCACTTCGTCGCCGAGGAGCTGCGCGGCCGGGGCCTGGCCGTGCGCCACCTGCACAGCTGGGACGACTACGACCGGTTCCGCAAGGTTCCGGCAGGCGTCGACGAGGCCTGGAACGAGCACATCGGCCGCCCCCTGTCCGCCGTACCCGACCCCTGGGACTGCCACCCCAGCTGGGCCGAGCACTTCAAGGAGCCGCTCCGGGAGGCGCTCGCGGCGATGGGCTGCGAGATGGACGAGGTCAGCCAGACCGAGATGTACAACGCCGGCACCTACCGCGAGCAGATCCAGCTGGCTGCCCGCCGTCGTGGCGACATCGAGGCCGTGCTCGCGCGCTACCGCACCAAGGCCGCACCGGTCGCCGAGTCCGAGCAGGAGGCCGCCGCCCTGGCCGACTCCGTGACCGCCGACGACTCCGATGAGGCAGACGGCGCCACCGGCACCGCCGACGACCTGGCCCGCTTCCCGTTCAAGCCCTACTGCCGCGACTGTGGCCGCGACACCACCACCGTCACGTCGTACGACGACGACACCGCCGACCTCGCGTACACGTGCAGCGTGTGCTCGTTCTCGGGCGTCACCAACCTGGCCACCCAGGACGAGGGCAAGCTGGTCTGGAAGGTCGACTGGCCGATGCGCTGGGCCTACGAAGGCGTGAACTTCGAGCCCGCCGGGGTCGACCATGCCTCCCCCGGTTCCTCACACACCGTCGGCAAGGAGCTGGTGAAGACCATCTTCGGCGGGCGCGCCCCGTCGTTCTTCGGCTACTCGTTCGTCGGCGTGGCCGGCATGGCCAAGATGTCGTCGTCCAGGGGCGGCGTGCCCACCGCGGCCGACGCGCTCAAGGTGCTCGAGGCGCCGATCCTGCGTTGGCTCTACGTGCGCCGCCAGCCCAAGCAGGCCTTCAACGTCGAGTTCGGCGACGAGGTCCTGCGGCTGTACGACGAGTGGGACGCGCTGGGACGCAAGGCTGCCGACCCGGCCAAGCGGGACGCCCAGGTGCTCGCCTTCGAGCGCGCCTCGGCCACGACCACCGCCGGACGCCTGCCCACACCGCCCGTTGTCGTGCCGTTCCGCACACTGGCCTCCGTGGCCGACGTGACTGCCGGGTCGGCCGACCTGATCAGCGACATCATCAGCAACGTCGGCCACGCGCACGACTCGGTCGACGACCTGCAGCCCCGTCTCGACCGGGCCATGGCCTGGACCGCCGGACGCGACCCCGAGGACCGCACCACGGTGCGCACCGCACCCGACACCGACCGCCTGGCCGCACTGACCGCCGACGAGGCGCAGTGGATCTCGTTGCTCCTCGAGAACCTGCCGGCCTCACTCGACCTCGACGAGGTGACCTCGGTGGTCTACGGCGTGCCCAAGCTGGCCCACGGGCTGGCGGTCGACGACGCCCCGACCGACGAGGTCAAGGCCGACCAGAAGGCGTTCTTCAAGCTGCTCTACAACCTGCTGGTCGACAAGGACCGCGGCCCGCGGCTGCCCACGCTGATCGTGGCGCTGGGCCTCGACAAGGTGCGCACGCTCCTCGCCCCCTGACCCCGACCTGCACGTGTAACGCGGGGTTATGGTCGCTCCGCCCGCGTCGTACGACGTGCGAAGCGTCAACACCACCGCTCAAGAGCCGCCGCGAGGGCACGGTCAGCTCACCAGGAACACGGCCGGCAGCGCGATCAGCGCGACCAGCACGGAGGCCCCGGTGGCCATGGCGACCTCGCGGCCGCGGAGCGCCGAGAGGCACTTGCGGTCCAGGGCGTGGCCGAGCGCGAACATCGCGGCGGCCAGGGCGAGGGACTGCACCACGCCGGCGACGTCGAGCAGCTGGTCGGGCAGCGGCAGCCAGGTGCGGGCCACGGTGCCGAGGATGAAGACGGCCACGAAGGCGGGCATCAGCGGTGGGCGGACGGCGCCCTCGACCTCGGCGCCCCGTCGGCGGTCGGCCCACGTCAGCGCGGTGAGGACGGGTGCGAGCATCAGGACCCGGCCGAGCTTGACCACCACGGCCACCTGCAGCGCGGCCCCACCCAGCAGGCCACCGGCGACGACGACCTGGCCGACCTCGTGGATCGAGCCACCGGCCCAGGCTCCGGCTCCCACGACGTTCATCCCCAGCGCGGTGGCGATCGCCGGGAGCACCAGCATCGCCGCACTCCCGAACGCCACCACCAGGGCGACCGCCGAGGCGACGTCCTTCTCCTCCGAGCGGCGCACGCCGGCCACGGCGGCGACCGCGGCCGCACCGCAGATCGAGAAGCCGCAGGCGATCAGCAGCCGACGCCCGGGCGGTACGCCGAGCGCCCGCCCCAGGCACAGGCTGCCGGCGATGCCGCCGACCACCACGGCGACGATGACCAGCACCATCGCCCACCCGAGGGCGAACACGTCGGAGAGCACGAGCTGCAGGCCGAGCAGCGCGACGCCGATCCGCAGCACCCGGCGCGAGGCCACGGCGAGCCCGGGGGCCGTGGCCGCCGAGGGCTGACGGAGGTTGCCGACCACGACACCGAGCACGATCGCGACCAGCACGGGGCTCAGCTGCGGGACGAGTCGGTGACCGAGCAGCCCGGCCGCGCCACCCGCCGCCGCCAGCAGCAGACCGGGCCAGGTCGTCGCGGGCCGCTGCGCGGTCGTCGACGGCGGGCTGGTCACGGTGGCGTCGTTGAGGGAGGTCACCCTTCGAGGGTCGCGCCGGACGGTCGTTCCCGGTAGCCGTCATTTCGACATGAACTCATGCGCTGTTGATATGGCTCTGGGGCAGGTCATATCCTTCCTGCATGCCCACGGACCGTCCCGACCTCACCGCGCTCGAGCTGTTGGTGCGCGTCGGTGAGCTCGGGTCACTCGGTGGGGCGGCCCGAGCCCTCGACATGGCCCAACCCAACGCCAGCCGCGCCATCGCCCGACTGGAGCGCCAGCTGCGCGTGGTGCTGGTGCACCGTTCGGCCACGGGATCCCGGCTCACCACCGAGGGGAGTGTGGTGGCCGAGTGGGCCCGCGAGGCCCTGGCCGGGGTCGATCGGGTCGTGGTCGGAGCCCGATCGCTCGCCGACGACCACAAGCCGCACCTGACCGTCGCGGCCAGCCTGACCATCGCGGAGTACCTCGCTCCCAACTGGCTGGCCAGGCTGCGCCGGCACCACTCCGAGCTCCAGGTGAGCCTCGACGTCGGCAACTCCCACGACGTGCTCGACGCGGTGCTCGCCGCCCGGGTGCCCCTGGGTTTCGTCGAGTCGCCGTACGTGCCACGCACCGTCGGGTCGACGATCATCCGGCACGACCGACTGGTGGTGATCGTGGCGCCCGACCACCCGTGGGCGCGGCGGCGCCGGCCGGTCACCGCGGCCGAGCTGTCCGCGACCCACCTGATCCTGCGCGAGGCCGGGTCCGGCACCCGCGACACCCTCGAGGCGGCACTGGCCCGGGCAGGTCACCGGGTCAGCGAACTGGAGATGGAGCTGGCCAGCACCGCCGCGGTGAAGGCCAGCGTCGCTGCCGGCACGGCCCCGGCGGTGCTCAGTGAGCTCGCGGTCGCCTCGGAGGTGTCCAGCGGGTCCCTGGTCTCGGTGCCCCTCGACGAGGAGCTCGACCTCGGACGCCCCTTGCGGGCGGTGTGGCCGCGGTCGAGCCGGCCGACCGGCGTGGCCGCGGACGTCGTACGCATCGCCCGCAGCCGGCGCTGAAGGTCAGCCCAGCAGCTCGTCGTACGCCGTCGGGCTCGAGTCGCGCAGGAACTCCGAGCAGCGGTCCCACTCGGCCTGCTCGCCGATCGCCCGGGCGCTCTTGGCGAGGAGCGCCAGCGAGCGCAGGAAGCCGCGGTTCGGCTCGTGCTCCCACGGCACCGGGCCGTGACCCTTCCAGCCGTTGCGGCGCAGCATGTCGAGGCTGCGGTGGTAGCCGACCCGCGAGTAGGCGTAGACGGTGACGTCGTCGGCGCCCTGCTCGACGGCCTGCTCGGCCATCGCGGCCCAGGCGAACGGCGACTCCGGGTGGGCGCGCACGACGGTCGCGGGCGGCGTGCCACCGACGAGGTCTGCGGCGGCGGGGTCTTCGGGGAGGTGGGTGGGCGGGGGTCCCGCCATCAGGTCCATGTGGCTCATGCGGCCAGCCTGTCACGCCCGCTCCCGGGACTCTGCCTCAGGACTGGAGGTCGAGGCTCTCGGTCAGGCGACGCAGCTCTGCCACGTGGGCGGCGAAGGCGCGCCGGCCCTCCTTGGTGATGCCGGCCCAGGTGCGCACCCGCCCACCACCCGTGGGCTTGTCGAGCTTCACGTAGCCGGCATCGGCGAGCACCTTGAGGTGCTTGCTGACCACGGAGTCGGCCACGCCGAGGCTGTCGCGAATCGTGGCGAACTCGGCCTTCTCCACGTTGACCAGCAGCGCGCAGATCTGCAGCCGGTTGGGCGCATGGATGACCTCGTTGAACTCAGGCCCCCCTGTCATCGCGCAACCTTCTCCGTGCGCAGGTCGGCGCGCAGCGCGGCGTCGTACGACCGGCCGGCGACGACGGTGAAGACGAAGACGAACCCGGCCACGCCGAGGACCACGCCCTGGGCCGGCTCGGCGATGATCAGCCACAGCAAAGAGCCGACGAGGCCGACGCCGAGAATCGTCAGCATCAGCTTGCTGCGCGGACCGACCGGACTGCTGATCGAGATGCCGGTCATGTGCGCGTAGAGCCTGGCCAGGCCGAGGCTGGCGGCGATCACGACCAGTGCGAACGGCACCCGGAACCACGAGTCGCGGAACTGCTCGAGGCCGTGGACCAGCACCATTCCGGTCATCAGCACCGCGAGCACCGGGTGGTGGAACCACGGCGTGACGAGCCGGTCGGCGAGGTCGGCGCGAGTGTCGCCGATGGCGTCCAGGGCTTCCGAGGCCTGCATCCGCTCATTGTTTTCCATGTTGGAAAGCCAATCACTTTCCGCAACGGAAAGCAATGGAGCAATATTCAAGGAATGGTTTGTGGGTGCAAGGGTGTTGAATCGAGTCGTGACCGACACCAACACCACTCCGGCCCAGGTCTCCGACGACGTCAGCCCGTGGCCGGCGCTCTTCGCCCTCTGCCTCGGCTTCTTCATGATCCTGGTCGACATGACGATCGTGAGCGTCGCGACGCCCGACATCATGAGCGACCTCGACGCCGAGGTGAACTCGGTGGTCTGGGTGACCAGTGCCTACCTGCTGGCCTACGCCGTACCCGTGCTGATCACCGGCCGGCTCGGCGACCGGTTCGGCCCCAAGCGGCTCTACCTGGCCGGGCTCACGGTGTTCACGATCGCATCGCTGTGGTGCGGGTTGACCGGCACCGTCGAGATGCTGATCGGGGCCCGCGTCCTCCAGGGCTTCGGCGCCGCGATGATGGCCCCGCAGACGATGGCGATCATCACCCGCATCTTCCCGGCCGCCCGTCGCGGCCAGGCGATGTCGCTGTGGGGAGCCACGGCCGGTGTCGCCACCCTGGTCGGCCCACTGCTCGGCGGTGTCCTGGTCGGCTCGCTCGGCTGGGAGTGGGTGTTCTTCGTCAACATCCCGGTCGGCATCGTCGCCTTCGTCCTCGCCCAGCGCCTCGTGCCCAATCTCGACACCCACCAGCACTCCTTCGACTGGCTGGGCGTCGCGCTCTCCGGCGTCGGCATGTTCTGCCTGGTCTTCGGCATCCAGGAGGGCCACCAGTACGACTGGTCCGGGATCACCGGCGTGATCACCGTGTGGCGGCTGATCATCACCGGCCTCGTCGTGCTGGCCGTCTTCGTGTTCTGGCAGTCGCGCAACCGGCGCGAGCCGCTGGTGCCGCTGCGCCTCTTCCGCGACCGCAACTTCTCGGTCTCCAACCTGGCCATCTCGACGATGTCGTTCGCGATCACCTCGATCGGCTTCCCGTTCATGCTCTACGCCCAGCTGGTGCGCGACCTCTCGCCCACCCGGTCCGCGCTCCTGCTGGTGCCGATGGCGCTGGTCAGCATCGTGCTCGCCCCCGGGGTCGGCAAGCTCATCGACCGGATCCACCCGCGCACCATCACCGCCCTCGGCTTCATCGGCGCCTCGGCCTCGCTGTTCTGGCTCTCCCGCGTGATGACGCCCGACTCCTCGACGTGGGAGTTCATCGCACCGATGGCCCTCCTCGGCGCCGGCAGCGCCTGCGTCTGGGCCCCGCTGACCGCCACCGCCACGCGCAACCTGCCGATGAACCTGGCCGGTGCCGGTGCCGGCGTCTACAACGCCACGCGCCAGGTCGGCGCCGTGCTGGGCTCGGCGGCGATCGCCGTACTCATGGATGCCCGGCTCGCCTCTCACCTGCCCGGCGTCGACGCCGGCCCGGAGGCTTCCCTGTCGGGGTCACTGCCCGAGCAGGTGCACGCGCCGTTCAGCCAGGCGATGGCCGACGCGATGCTGTTGCCCCCGGCCGTCCTGCTCGTCGGCTTCGCCGCCGTCCTGTTCTTCGCCAAGCCCAGCCACGAACGCTGACCCCGCCCTTCCCCGTGTAACGCGGTGTTACCGTCGCTCCACACGCGTTCTGACACGGGCGAACCGTCAAGAGCACCGCCCAAGTGCCAGCGTGACGGATCAGCCCGCCGTACGTTCCAGCCGCTTTCTGTCCACACGCAGGACTGTGCAGCGTTCATCCACAGGTCGCGCGTTCTCCTCAGCACGCACGGCGAGACACGTGGACGCTCACTGCATGCGCCCTGACCTCGCCATCCATGCAAACCTGCAACACGGACTCGTGACTCGCATCCAGGCAATGGCGGCCGGCTACACAGAACGCGAGCTGCGCACACTCACCGGTCACGGCGGCGCGTGGGTGACGGTTCGGCGCGGTGTCTATGTCGCCCGGAACACCTGGGAGTCGCTCGATGATCGTGAAGGGAAGCCCCGACTTCGAGTGCTCGCGGCGCACCTGACCATGAACCGACCGCACGCCGTCAGTCACAGGTCGGCCGGCTTGCTCCACGGGCTGCCGATGCTCGAGGTCGACGACACGTTGGTGCACGTCACTCGCCCGGGTGTCACCGGGTCCCGCACCGAACACGGCGTCAAGCATCACCTCGCCCACTTCGCCCCCGACCAGGTCGTCGACCTCAACGGCGTCCACGTGCTCGATCTCGCGCGCACGGCCGTCGACATCGGGCGAGAGCACGGCTATCGCCACGGCCTGGTCGCCTGTGACTCAGCCATGCAGCTGGGTGCCACCAAGAACGAACTCTGGACGGCAGTGGACGCGATGGAGCACTGGCCCCACGTCGTGCGATCCCGCAGCGCCGTCCAGGACTCCGACTCCGGAGCCGAGTCGGTCGGCGAAACGCTGGCTCGCGAACTCGTCCAGAGTCTTGGTCTCGGCCCCGTCCAGACCCAGTTCTCGGTGGTCACGAACGGGCACGTGTATTGGGTGGACATGCGAGTGGGTCGTCACCTGATCGAGTTCGACGGCAGAGTCAAGTACCGAGGCCGAGCGGAGGGCGGGGTGGCCAACCTGCCCGCGGGTGAGGTGGTGTGGGCCGAGAAGAAGCGCCAGGAATCGGTCTGCGCGGAGGGCTACGGCATGTCGCGCCTCATCTGGGCCGATTTCTGGGGAGATCAGCGCGCATCGGCCGCGGCGCGGGTGCGTCGCGAATTCGCGATCACGACGACCCGGTTCGGCACCGATCTGCCTCCCGGGTACGTGCCGATCCCTCGCCACCCCGTTCAGCGGTCTGCCTGAATTCGACCGGCGTCCGATGGAATGCGCCGTACACCGGCACTTGCGCGGTGCTGTCGACGGTTCGCCCGTGGCACAACGCGTGTGGAGCGACCGTAACCCCGCGTTACTTGCGGGGAGCGGGGGTCAGGAGAGGGAGGTGCCGGCGGAGCGCAGGTTCTCGCAGGCCTCGACCACGCGGGCGGCCATGCCGGCCTCGGCGGCCTTGCCCCAGGCGCGGGGGTCGTAGGCCTTCTTGTTGCCGACCTCGCCGTCGACCTTCAGCACGCCGTCGTAGTGCGCGAACATGTGCGCGGCGGCCGGGCGGGTGAAGGCGTACTGGGTGTCGGTGTCGACGTTCATCTTGATGACACCGAAGTCGACCGCGGCCGCGATCTCCTCGGGCGACGAACCGGACCCACCGTGGAAGACCAGGTCGAACGGCTTGGCACCGGGCTCGAGGCCGAGCTCGTCGACGACCGCCTTCTGGGCGATGTCGAGGATCTCCGGGCGCAGCTTGACGTTGCCGGGCTTGTAGACGCCGTGCACGTTGCCGAAGGTCAGCGCGGTCAGGTAGCGGCCCTTCTCGCCGATGCCGAGCGCCTTCACGGTGGCCAGCGCGTCGGAGGGCGTCGTGTAGAGCTTGTCGTCGATGGCGCCGACCACGCCGTCCTCCTCGCCGCCGACCACGCCGACCTCGATCTCGAGGATGATGCGCGCGGCGACACAGGCCTCGAGCAGTTCCTCGGCGATGACGAGGTTCTCGTCGAGGTCGATCGCCGAGCCGTCCCACATGTGCGACTGGAACAGCGGCTGCTCGCCGCGCGCCACCCGCTCCGCGGAGAGCGCGACCAGCGGCCGGACGAAGCCGTCGAGCTTGTCCTTGGGGCAGTGGTCGGTGTGCAGCGCGACGTTGACCGGGTAGTTCTTGGCCACCTCGGCGGCGTACACCGCGAAGGCGACGGAGCCGGTGACCATGTTCTTCACCGACGGGCCGGAGAGATATTCCGCGCCACCGGTCGAGACCTGGATGATGCCGTCGGAGCCCGCGTCGGCGAAGCCCTGGAGTGCAGCGTTCAGCGTCTGCGACGACGAGACGTTGATGGCCGGGTAGGCGAAGCCGTCGGCCTTGGCCCGGTCGATCATCTCGGCGTAGACCTCGGGGGTGGCGATGGGCATCTCTGAGCTCCTCGATTGCGCTGCGGCGGTCGGCCGCCAGCCTAGCCTGCGACGAACGTGCGGTGACCTAAACCCCGAGCGGGGTGCCATGCGTCCTAGGAAGTGACAGGGTCGAAGAAACGAGAGGACCACCTCATGCGCAAGGCCGAACGCGACGCGGCGTTCAGTGAGTACGTCGCCGCACGCCAGGGCTACCTGCGCAGGTTCGCCTACACCCTGACCAGTGACTGGGGTCGAGCCGAGGACCTGCTGCAGACCGCGCTCACCAAGATGTACGTCGCGTGGCCGCGGCTGCGCGACGACCGGGCCCACGACGCCTACGCGCGTCGGGTGATCCTCAACGCCCACATCGACGACCACCGAAGACCCGCGCGACAACGCGAGTCGCCGGGCCTCGACGGCCTCGATGCACCCGCCCCGCCAGGCAGTGACCCCGACGACCGGTCCAGCCTGCTGGCCGCGCTCGACACCCTGCCGCCGATGCAGCGCAAGGTGGTCGTGCTGCGCCACTGGCTCGACTTCTCCGTCGAGCAGACCGCCCACGAGCTCTCGATCGCGCCCGGCACGGTCAAGGCCCACACCCACCATGCCCTGAACAGCCTGCGCGCCGCCCTGGGTGAAGAACTCCCCGAGATGACGAGGAACTGACATGCCTGACCTCCACGACCGCTTCGACACGCTCTTCGACGACGAGCCGCAGCACCGGCCCCTCGACGTACACCTCGCCAACGGCCACAGGGCGCTGCGCCGGCGGCGCCTCTCGACGGGCGCGGCCGCCCTGGCCGTGATGACCGTGATCGGCGGCGGCGCGTACGCCGTCCAGGGTGACCCGGACAAGGGAAACGACCGCGACACCACCACCGTGGCGAGCCAGACCCCCGACACCACACCGTCCGACCCGAACCAGCAGATCGTCGAGACCTGCCACGAGGCCGACGGCCGCAACGGCGGCACCAAGTACCTCTGGCGCGGAGGGGCCCCCGAGGTGATGGCCTCGATCGTCACGTACGACGGCAACACACGCGCCTACCTGCGCTCGGGCAACCAGAAGTTCTGGGGCGAGTGCTACATCGACAGGGGCAGCTCCGAGGCCTTCGTGATGCCCGCCTACCGGATCGCCCCCGACCCGCAGATCTCGAACCTCGGCTACGGATACGGCGTCGGCCAGGCCTGCGACCCGGACCGTGACGTGGTGCCCGGCTGCGGCAAGTTCGTCGCCACCCATGAGGGTCGACGCGACCCGGCCGTGGCGCGGGTCGAAGTGCGGTTCTTCGACGGCAAGTGGGAGAAGGTCGACGCCAACGAGGGCTACTACTACGTCGAGCACGTCGGCACCCTGCCCGACGACATCACCTGGGCCAAGGACGGCATGCCCCTGCGCAACGGCCAGAACATCGACGACGTGATCAACCGGATCAAGCTGTTCGACGCGGACGGCACGCTGATCGCCTACTGGGACGCCAGCCAGAACCGCAACGGCATCAACGCACCCAACGACGCGGGCGTCGGTGAGCTCGAGGACTACCCGATGATCCAGTCCAAGCTGGCCGGCCCCGACGGCGACCGCAACTTCCCTGGTTGATCCGGAGATTTCCCAACGCTCGTTGACAACCGTCGCCGACATCGCGCCGTACTCCTTGATGAACCACAAGGACCACGGACGGGGAGAGCACCATGGACGACCACCACGACATCTTGGACCGGCTCGAGGACGCCATCGGCGACGGCCCGGCCCATCGCCCGATCGACGCACGACTCTCCGCGGGGCGCGCGGCGCTGCGACGCCGGCGTGCTGCGGTCGGCGTGGGCGCCCTGGCCATGGCCGCGGTGCTCGGCGGCACGGCCTGGCTGGCCCTGCCCGGCAGTGACCCCCAGGTGACCAACCGCGACGACGCACCCGCGTTCGCCGGTGACCCGGAGGCCGACGCCGACGCCGACACCGCCAAGCCGGTCCTCACTCCCGACCGGGTGATCTACCGGACCCCGGCACCGACGCCCCAGCAACGCGCGGAACTCCTCGGCGGGGGCAGCTTCCTGGCCTTCGCCTGGGAAGGCACGGACCTGCTGGTGAGGCCCGGCTGGACCTTCGTGCGCCGCCTCGACGGCTTCGCGAAGGGACAGGTGTCCGTCGCAGCGACCATGAGGTCGCCGCAGGGCGAGCTCAGCAACATCTTGATGCTCGCGCCCGGCAACGGCATCTGGTCACCCGCCAGGTCGGCCGACCGCCTCGAACCCTGGGCGAGACACCAGCTCAAGCGGCTGCGCGACGACGCCGCCGCGAACACCGACGACTCCGACATGCCCGGCACGGTCGACGGCTCGGGATTCGTCAAGATCACCGGAGAATCCCTTGCCCCGGTTGGGGAAACCACGATCCTCGACCAGGTGATCCAGCCCGACCTCCCCGACAACTTCGCGAAGGCGGACGACCCGAGCTGGGTGGCCCACGTCCGCGACGACAGCGGCGCGGAGTGGTTCGTTCTGGTCCGCACTGTCGACGGTTCCGACGACTACATGGCGGTCCCGGCCGCCGACGCCGGCAACCCCTCGACCCTCGACGCCTTCCTCGACTGGGCCCGACCCCGCTACGAGTCCGAGGTCGGCGTGCGATGAGCCTGCTCACCGGGCTGACCGCTCGGCGTACCCGCCGCGAGGCGGAGTACGTCGAGTACGTCGTCGCACGTCAGGGCCAGCTGCGCCGCATCGCCTATGCGATCTGCGGCGACTGGCACCAGGCCGACGACCTGCTGCAGGTCGCGCTCACCAAGCTGTACGTCGTGTGGCCGCAGGTGCGCATGAACGAGAACCCGGACGCCTACGTGCGACAGATCCTGGTGCGCACCAACATCGACGAGCACCGGACCCGACTGAGGCGGCCACAGACCGTCGAGCTGGACGAGGGCATGGACGCCACGGCCCCGACGGGCATCGGGCCCGAGGAACGCTCGGAGCTGTTCGACGCCTTGCAAGGCATGCCGGAGATGCAGCGCAAGGTCGTCGTCCTGCGGCACTGGCTGGGCCTCGACGTGCAGGAGACCGCCGACGAGCTGGGCATCTCGACGGGCACGGTCAAGAGCCACACGTCGCGCGGGCTCGAGGCGCTGCGCGCCCTGTTGGAGCAGACGACCTAGCCGCGCCAGGCGGCGTCGCCGGAGAGGTCGGCGTACTCCCGGACCCAGGTATGCATGGCGATCGCCGCCGCGGCCGAGGCGTTGATCGACCGGGTGGAACCGAACTGCGCGATCGAGAAGGTGCCGTCGACCACCTCGCGCGCGCTCTCGGAGAGGCCGGGCCCCTCCTGGCCGAAGAGGAAGCACACCTCACGCGGCAGCTCCATCGTCTCGAGGTGTGCGGAACCCGGCAGGTTGTCGATGCCCAGGAGCCGCACCGACCTCTCGTGCAGGTAGGCCGCCAGGTCAGCGGGCGTCGCGTGGTGCCTGACGTGTTGGTAGCGGTCGGTCACCATCGCGCCGCGACGGTTCCACCGCTTCCGGCCGACGATGTGCACCTCGGCGGCCAGGAACGCGTTGGCGGTGCGCACGATCGTGCCGATGTTGAAGTCGTGCTGCCAGTTCTCGATCGCGACGTGGAAGCCGTGCCGCCGGGTGTCGAGGTCGGCGACGATCGCCTCCATCGTCCAGTAGCGATAGCGGTCGACGACGTTGCGCCGGTCGCCGTGCTCGAGCAGCTCGGGGTCGAGACGGTCGTCGTCGGGCCACTCCCCCTGCCACGGCCCGAGCCCCACTTCCTCGGGCCCGTGCGGCATCGGGTCGTACGGCGCCCGCGCCGGGTCCTCTTCAGCCTCGGGCTGCGCACTGTGATCGGCGTGTTCCACAGCCGAACGGTAGCCGCCCGCGCCGTGCGACGGACCTGGCACCACTGGACGATTCACGCACCACTGGCCGCCTCACGCCCCAAAACTCCAAAAGTTACGCCCACGGACGGGTGTTCGTCCCGCGCAACCGGGTGGTTCGTACATGGTCCATTCGAGCCATCTTGACCCGGATCACGGAGATTGCACCTTCAACTGTCTGAGGGGTCCCCTACGGTTGCGGCCAGTGACATCGCCGGGATCGGGAAATCCGGGTGATGTCCGGCGACTTACATCACGACAGTGACGCGCCGGCGCAGCCGGGGGGACCGCAGATCAGTCTGAGCACGAGACACGTCCGGGGCACCTGCCACGGACACACTTGACCGTTGCGCACCCAGTGGGGGACCGCGCTGCGTGTCGGTCTCTTCGCGACCAGCACACTCGGGGCTCGACCGGACGACCACACGGCACCGCATACGTTCTTCAGTGACGCGTGCACACGGAACTGATCCTGGGGGGATCCCGTGGCAAGCTCTTCGGCGCTCCATCGCGCCCACATCGTTCGACGACTCCTGGCCCATCTGGCCGTCGTCCTCCTGATCACGCTGGCCGCCGTGGCCGGCCTGACCGCTCCGGCCTCCGCCGACGACGAGGGCGGTGCGGGCACCGGCGCAGACGGCACCGCCGCTGTCGACGCCGCCGCCGGCGAGACCGCTGCCGACACGTCCACCGAGACGCCTGCCACCGAGGCCTCCGCGCCCGAAGAGGCTGTTGCGGAAGAGGCCGCGCCGGAGCCCGCCAAGGCCGACGCAGAAGACTCCGGCCAGGCCGAGCCACAGCAGACCGAGCCCGCCACCACTCCCAAGAAGTCCGCGCCGACCGCCCGCACCACCACGACGGTGTCGGCGCCCACGACGATCGAGACCACCGACTCCAAGGTCTGGGTGTGCAAGTACTCCCGCACACCCAGCGACAACGAGAAGGCGCAGACCGTCAACTCGGTGGCCTACAACGAGAACCGCGAGCCCGGCACCTGGGGCTTCGAGGACGCCCAGGGGTCCAGCTACGTCTACGGCTTCGACACCGGTGCGGCCTCGAAACCGACCACGAACGACTGCCCGATCCTGATCGTCCCGCCGGCCGCTCCCACGTGGGGTGAGCCGACCTGTGCCAGCCCGCTCGGAACCTACGTCCTGGCGACGTACCCCTCGACGCGGGCCACCGTCTCGACGTCGGGCAGCCTGTCCCCGGGCGGCACCTTCACCGTCACCTACACCGTGATCCCGCCGTACCGCTTCCTGGTCACCGGCTCGACGCCCGAGACGACGGTGACCTTCAGTCACACGTTCACCACGCCGAAGAACTGTCCCGTGGTGATCGACGACCTTCCGACCGTCGACCCTGCCGACCCCTGCGGTACGGCGAACGACACCGTGACGCTCTCGACGTCGCCGAAGTACACCGGCATCGACAACGGAGACGGCACCGCGACCTTCACAGCCGTCGCGCCGAACGTGTTCCCCGGCAACGCCGCGACCTACACGGTCCACTACACAGAGAACACGGACGTCCCGTGCGTCACCGTGATCCACCCGGCCGCCCCGGTGGCCCAGCCGAGCACCTCGTGTGACGTGCCCTGGTCGATCTCGGTGGCCGACACCGACCACGTCGGCTACGTGATCTCGCCCGCCTCCAGCGGCACCGAGGCCACGACCGTCACGATCACCGCCACACCCGATGCGACGTACGGCTTCGGCCCGACAGCGGGCTGGACGGTGAACCAGGACGGCACGGCGACCTACCAGCACACGTTCGCCGCAGCAACGTCCTGCCTCGAGGTTCCGGCCGCACCCGTGCCGACCGCCCCGACCTGCTTCGACGACGGCTCCCTCAGCGTGACCGTCCCCGCCCACACCGCGGTGACGGTCAACGGGGAGCAGATCACGGACACGACCGTCTACGGCCCCGGCTCGTACGACGTGGTGTACACCGCCGACGACGGCTACGTCTTCTCGGCCTCGTTCGTCGAGCTGCCGTCCAAGACGTACGACGACGTCACGGTGCTCCCGCAGACCGGTGACTGTGTCATCGACGTCCCGGCCCAGCCGGCCTCCCTCGATGCCTGCAACCCGGCCGGCACCACCACCAACGTCGCCTGGGACACCTTCCCGAC